>NZ_JBFBCD010000005.1:0-569864 GCF_040683015.1 Nocardia sp. NPDC051030
GAAGACCGGAACCAATTTAAATAATTGGCACTGACATTCATCGACACACTATTGAGTTCTCAAAGAACACACGCACACACCAACACCCCCGGCGTGAACCGGCTGGTCAGTGAGGCTGCTTGTTTGTTCTGGTGAAGCTTAGCTCAGCCCTTGCAGCAGAACCAAATCCGCTGATCAGGTGGAGCAGTTGTGATCATCAGGCGCTCGTCGTCCAACCTCGTGTCCCGTGCCTCTCGGCTCCGGGTCGGTGTCCGTGTCGCTCTGACCTGGAATAAGTTACGTGTTGCTACGAACCAAAGTCAAATCGGCTGGTCAGAGCCCTAAATCGCCCATATCTCGCAACTCGCCCTTGCAACTGCACGGTCATCCAGCGACCTTTGGTGTGTGTACGTGTGCGATTGGTCGATCACGAGCGCCGTAGTCGGCGAGTTCGCGGAACGACTGCCCGGACCTGATGAATCCGACTGGCGCGTCAGCTGGTTGCCCGGCCGCGTCTTCACCCGCGACCAAGCGCTGGCCGCCATGGAACTGGTCGAGCTCCTCTATGACCCGGACCGCCCGAACAGTCCGGCCACCCAAGCCACGATCGCGGCCGCCGCCGAGATACTCGGCATCCGTCCCATCGACGCCGCCATCACTCTGTCCGAACGTCACCCCTGACAACCCGCGGTCCATGAAAGCGAAAAGGCCGGTCCCACCTTCAAGGTGAGACCGGCCTTCGCGGGTTCAGGGTCAGAATCCCGCACGCTGAACGAACTGCTTCGCCGCATCGACGCTGGAGAAGCCCGACAGGGTGATGTAGAGATTGCTCTTCGGAACGAAGACCTCGAGCGTCGCGCTGCCATTGCTGAGCGAGCTGCCCGGATCGATGCGAACCTTGCGCGAACCCTCATCGGTGAGCCAGTCCGGATGCTGCGACTGCCAGATATGCAGGATCACATCGGGCTTCGTGGTGATCGAGGCGAGCGGGTAGTACTCATTGTCCGGCCAGTGCATGAGCCCCTGCGTCAGCGAATCGTGCGCGCTGATGGTCATGCCCGCCTGATTGGCCTCACCCCGGTAGTCGTCACCGGGCTTCTGGCGCACATCGTTCTTCAAGACCGCCGTCTTCAGCGCCGCGGGCAGCGCATCGACGATCGGCTGCACGGCCGCGGGCACCGCTCCCGCTTTCGCACCCGCGGTCGTCGACTTCGGCGCTTTGGTACTGGAGGACGGGGCGCTCGTCGTCTTCGAGGTACTCGCCGCGGCGCTCGTAGTGGTGGCCTGCGCGGAATTGCTGTCGGAACCACCGCTGTTCAGAGCGACCACGATCCCGCCGACGATCACGATCACCAGCACCACCGCGCCACCGATCAACACCAGCGGCGACTTCCATCCCTTACCGGGCGGCGGAGCCTGCGGCGGCATACCCGGCTGCTGCCCCCATTGCTGTTGCGGCATTCCACCCGGCTGCCCCCACGCCTGCTGCGGGGCTCCCCACCCCTGCTGCGGCTGTTGTTGTGGCGACGGAAAGCCTTGTGGCGCTTGCGATTGCGGCGGGTACGGCTGGCCCGTATAGGGCTGCGGCGGCGGGCCGTAACCCGGCGGCACCTGCCCCTGCTGCCCGGGCTGTCCCGGATTCGGCTGCTGCGGATAGTTCATTCGAATCTCCCCTCCTTCGAGCGAACCGGACGTCCGTCACGGCACGCGCGAAAGAGCCTAACCAGCGCTTAGGTCAGGCGATCGGGGAGTCGGTCGAGCAGACCTTCCACGCACCCTCGGACCGGGCCAGGCGGAACTCGACGCTCTGCACCGTCGGCGAATTCGTGCGGGACAGCGTGACCGCCGCGGTGGCCGCGTCACCGTCGATCCGGGTCTCGCCGAAACCATTCACGATGAGCCGGGATCCGCGCGCCGGGCCGTCACTCCACATCTTGTAGGCGACCAGCGGGCCGAGCGTCTCCAACTCCTCGGCCATATATCCGCAGGTGTCATTGCGCAGCCTGGCCAGATCGACCGCATTGGTGGCATCGACGTAGTCGCGCACCGCCTGCTCCACGGCGATCGACTCGATGACATCGGCCGAGGCGCTACCGATTCCCCCGACCACCGCGGGTCCGCCCACCAGCAGCGCGGGCGTGAGACTCAACATGACCAGCGGCCGCCGAATCGTGAGGGCAAACTTGAATCCCGAACCATTCCGGCTGTTGAACATCAACATTTGACACACCCCTACGGTTCGGCAATTCTCCAGCAATCATCAAATTCTGATGACTACCCGGCGCCGACGCAAACCGATGCGACCACCATCACACTCGCGGCGGACAGTGCCGGTGGGAGCGGGTCTCAGTCCAGGGCGGCCAGTTTGCGAAGCAGCAGATCCCGCTCGCGGTCATTGGCACACAGTTTCGCGGCTCGCTCGAGCTCGACACGCGCCTCATCCGGGCGATCCAGGCGGGTGAGCAGCTCACCGCGCACCGTCGGCAGCAGATGCGAATTCGGGAGGGCATCGACGGCCAGCAGATCGTCGACGATCGGAAGAGCAGCCGCCGGACCCTGGGCCATGGACACCGCGACCGCACGATTGAGGTCGACGATCGGGGACGGCGCGAGCCTGCCCAGCGCCTCGTAGAGCAGAACTATGCGCTCCCAGTTCGTGGCCTCGACAGAGGCTGCGACCGCATGACATTCGGCAATCGACGCCTGCAAACCGTAGGCACCCAAGCCTCGGCCGAGCTGTCCCGCACGGGACAGCGCCGCCCGGCCACGGGCGATCGCGGCCCGGTCCCAGCGGCGGCGATCTTGGTCTTCGAGCAACACCGGTTCACCCTCGGGTCCGGTCCGGGCCGGGAATCGCGCCGCCGTCAATTCCAGCAGTGCCAGCAGGCCGTGCGCCTCCGGCTCGTTCGGCATCAGGTGAGCCAGCACGCGCCCCAGGCGCTGCGCCTCACCGGCCAGATCGAATCGAATGAGATCGCCGCCCGAGCTGGCCGAGGACCCCTCGGTGAAGATCAGGTAGACCACGCTCAGCACGGACCCGAGTCGCTCGGAACGCTCCTGCACCGACGGCACTCGGAATGGAACCCGTGCCGCGCCAAGGGTTTTCTTCGCTCGGGTGATGCGAGCCTGCACGGTCGCGGTCGGAACCAGGAATGCCTTGGCGATCTCATCGCTCGTCAGACCACCGACCACCCGGAGGGTGAGCGCCACCCGCGCCTCACGCGAAAGCACGGGATGACACGAGATGAACATCAATGCGAGCACGTCATCGTCGATCTGGTCCGGATCCCACAACACATCCCCGCCGACCCCGTCCTCACCCAGTTCACGGGCGAGGACGGAGTACCGCTCATCGAGCGCGGCCCGGCGGCGGAACCCATCGATCGCGCGACGGCGGCCCACCGTCAGCAGCCAGCCCGCCGGATTCCGTGGCACACCCTCGCGAGGCCAATTCACCAGCGCCTCCGCCAGCGCTTCCTGCGCGAGATCCTCGGCCAGCGCGAAATCACCGGTATAGCGCGCGAGCGCACCGACGATCCGCGCCGACTCGATGCGCCAGATGGCGGCGACGGCCTCGCGATCAGAGCTGTCCGGTGGCCTCACGCCACTTCCGCTCCTTCTGAATCCACTCATTGTCCTGCGGGAATTCATCGATGGTGGTGACCCGGCGAATCTCGGTCTTGAAACCCGCACCCGTCATGGGCGACCGCTTCGCCCACTCCACGGCCTCTTCCTTGGACGCCACATTCAGGATGTAGAACCCGCCGAACAGTTCCTTGGTCTCGCCGTACGGCCCATCGGTGATCACCGGCGGCTCGGAGGAGAAGTCCACGACCACGCCCTCGGCGGGATCGTCGAGTCCCTCGGCGGCGAGCAGCACGCCCGCCCGGATCATCTCGTCGTTGTACGCGCCGACGGTAGCCAGCACCTCGTTGAAGTCGGCGTTCATCATGCCCGCCAGCGCCTCGTCATTCGCACGGAAAATCAGCATGTACTTCATGGCTCTGTCTCCTCGTGTGGACGGGTCCCTCTCGGACCCTCTCACCACAAGGTCGAATGGGGAAGGACGCGAATCGACAATCCCCTGAACTTTTTTCGCGACGATTTTTTCGGTGCGACCCGACCAGCCCCGGAAACGCGACCGCCCCCGGAAACGCCGGAAGCCGGCTCGCCCGAAGGCGAACCGGCTTCCAGTTCGAGAGGTGTTGCCGGAAGGCAGGACTCAGAAGTCCATGCCGCCCATGCCACCGGTCGGGTCGCCCGCGGGGGCGGACTTCTCCGGCTTGTCGGCGACGACGGCCTCGGTGGTGAGGAACAGCGCCGCGATGGAGGCCGCGTTCTGCAGAGCGGAACGGGTGACCTTGACCGGGTCGGCAACGCCGGCGGCCAGCAGGTCGACGTACTCGCCCGTGTCGGCGTTCAGGCCGTGGCCGGCGGGAAGGTTCGAGACCTTCTCGGCGACAACGCCCGGCTCCAGGCCGGCATTGAAGGCGATCTGCTTCAGCGGAGCCGAGAGCGCGACGCGAACGATGTTCGCGCCGGTGGCCTCGTCACCGGTGAGGGAGAGCGCGTCCAGCGCCGGGGCGGCCTGCACGAGGGCCACGCCGCCACCGGCGACGATGCCCTCTTCGACGGCAGCCTTGGCGTTGCGCACGGCATCTTCGATGCGGTGCTTGCGCTCCTTGAGCTCGACCTCGGTCGCGGCACCGGCCTTGATGACCGCAACGCCGCCGGCCAGCTTGGCCAGACGCTCCTGCAGCTTCTCACGGTCGTAGTCCGAGTCCGAGTTCTCGATCTCGGTGCGGATCTGCTGAACCCGGCCCTTGATGGCCTCCGGGTCGCCCGCGCCCTCGACGATGGTGGTCTCGTCCTTGGTGATGACGACCTTGCGGGCGGTGCCCAGCAGCTCGATGCCGGCGGTGTCCAGGGACAGGCCCACCTCTTCGCTGATGACCTCGCCACCGGTGAGGATGGCGATATCGGCCAGCATGGCCTTGCGACGGTCACCGAAGCCCGGCGCCTTGACGGCGATGGACTTGAAGGTGCCGCGGATCTTGTTCACGACCAGGGTCGAGAGGGCTTCGCCCTCGACGTCCTCGGCAATGATCAGCAGCGGCTTGCCGGCCTGAATGACCTTCTCCAGCAGCGGCAGCAGGTCCTTGACGGTGGAGATCTTGGAACCGACCAGGAGGATGTACGGATCCTCGAGGGTGGCTTCCTGACGCTCCGGGTCGGTCACGAAGTAACCGGAGATGTAGCCCTTGTCGAAGCGCATGCCCTCGGTGAGCTCCAGCTGGAGACCGAAGGTGTTGCTCTCCTCGACGGTGATGACGCCTTCCTTGCCGACCTTGTCCATGGCCTCGGCGATCAGATCACCGATGGACGAGTCGCCGGCCGAGATACCGGCGGTGGCAGCGATCTGCTCCTTGGTCTCGACCTCCTTGGCGGTCTCGAGGAGACGGGCAGTGATGGCCTCGACGGCCTTCTCGATGCCACGCTTCAGACCCAGCGGGTTCGCGCCGGCGGCGACATTGCGCAGGCCCTCGCGGACCAGTGCCTGAGCCAGCACGGTCGCGGTGGTGGTGCCGTCACCCGCGACGTCGTCGGTCTTCTTGGCAACTTCCTTGACGAGCTCCGCGCCGATCTTCTCGTACGGATCCTCGAGCTCGATTTCCTTCGCGATGGAGACACCATCGTTGGTGATGGTGGGGGCGCCCCACTTCTTCTCCAGCACGACGTTGCGGCCCTTCGGGCCCAGCGTCACCTTGACGGCGTCGGCGAGGGCGTTCAGACCGCGCTCGAGACCGCGACGGGCCTCTTCGTCGTACGCAATTGTCTTGGCCATTGCGTTGAGATCCTCCAGATCAGGGGATTGACACGATCTGGCCGGCTCGGTGCCCGCGACGGACGACCCGGAGGTGTGTGGCTCCCGGCCTCACCGTCCCGACCTAGCACTCACGGGTCTGGAGTGCCAAAGCCATTTCTAGCACTCACCGATGGCGAGTGCAAGGTCGGGGTAGGCCGACGGAAGCTCCGCGGCCAACCCCGGGCACCCGCCCGGATCAGCGCACGAGTCGGTCGTCCACCCGCAGCAACAGGGCGATCAAGGCGTCGGTGCGCCGCTCTTCGGGAGTGCGTGGCTCGCCATTCTCGATGGTGACGAGTTCCGCATCATTGAGCAGCAACTCCGCCTCGATGCGCATGATGGCCCGGATGAACGCCGGCGCGATGTCCGGCGGCAGATCGCCATTGACGATATAGCCGTCCGGCGTGTCCTCGGTGGAGACATAGGACAGTGCGCGCAGCAGGTCGGCGCGTGTTTCCCCCGCAACTAGGTCGGAACCTTCGTCGTCCGCCATATCGACATCGTATCGCCCGCGGCCGGAGATCCGGGTAGGCCGCGCCCGCAGTACTACTGCGAGTCCCCTTATTTCTGCGCCTGTAGCGACTCGAGCAGGCCGATGAGGTCGGCGGCCACCGCATCTTTTTCCAAACCGAGACCCGACAGCGTGCCGGAACCGGCTTCCAGATCCAGGAGTGCGAGCAGCAGATGCTCGGTGCCGACGTAGTTGTGACCTAGGCGCAGCGCCTCCCGGAAGGTCAGCTCGAGGGCCTTCTTGGCCTGGCCGTCGAAGGGGATCAGCGCGGGAGATTCACCCTCGGCGGGCGAGAGGGCGGCGGTCGCGACCCGGCGCACCGCCTCGGAGGAGACGCCCTTGCCATTGATGATCGCCACCGCGAGGGACTCCGGCTCGCTGAGCAGGCCCAGGATCAGGTGCTCGGTGGAGATTTCGGCATGCCCGGTGGCGCGCGCCTCTTCCTGCGCGGCCATCACCACGGCGCGGGCGCGTTGGGTGAATCGCGCGAAACCGGCGTTCGGGTCCAGGGCGGCGGCATTCGGATCGCCGGGGGACTTGGGTACGAAGCGTTTCTGCGCGGCCTGCTTGGTGACGCCCATGCTGCCGCCGATATCCGTCCAGGACGCGCCGGAACGGCGGGCCTGATCGACGAAATGGCCGATCAGATGGTCGGCGACATCACCGAGATGATTGGCGGCCACCACCGCGTCGGTGAGCTGTTCCAGGACATCGTCGGGGCGGGCCTTCTTTATGCCGTCGATCAGATCGTCGAGGCGGATCGGGTTCGTCATACGTCAACTGTAAGTTGACCATTCTGATTTGGTCAACCATTAGTTGACGATTTGTGATGTCTTTTTCTCGCTAGCGGGACACCTTGTCGGCGCGGATGAAATAGGCCAGCTTGTCCGGGTTCACGACCAGGCGGAGAGCCGAGACCCGGTCCTCGACCAGATCGGCGGTGGCGATCAGGACCGCGGTACCGGCCACGCGCGCAACGAAAGCCGGTGCGGCATTGACCTCTTCGATGGTTATCTCCAGACCGGGGAGGTCGCGGGCGAGCAGACCGGCCAGGTAGCGGGCCACTCGATCGCGGCCGCTGATCGGGTGACGGGGGGCGCCGACCCGGCCGCCGCCGTCGGCCGTGGCGACGATATCCGCGGCCAACAGCGCCTCGAGGGCGTCGATAGCGCCGGAACGGGCCGCGGTGAGGAGCTTCTGGAAGGGGGCGCGGGCGGCGGCGGGGGCCGGATCGAAGCGGGGGCGGTCCGCCCGGACCTGCTGGGTGGCGCGGCGATAGAGCAGCTGCGAGTCGGCCTCGGAAAGGTTGATCATGTCGGCGATTTCGCGATGGGCGTAGCCGAATGCCTCGCGCAGCACGAAGACCGCGCGCTCGGCGGGAGTCAGGAGTTCGAGGCCGGACAGGACGGCCATCGACAGGAGTTCGCGCTGCTCGGCGGATTCGAGAGGACCGAGTTCCCCGTGGCCGGTCTGCACCGGCTCGGGCAGCCAGGGGCCGGTGTAGCTTTTCCGGCGGGCGCGGGCCGAGATCAGCCCGGCGCGGCAGTGATTCACCAATGCGGTGGTCAACCAGGTTTCGGCGGAACGGATCTCACCTCGGTCGTTCACCGCGTTCCAGTGCAGGCCGGTTTCCTGGACGGCGTCCTCGGCTTCGCTCGCCGATCCGAGCAGGCGGTAGGCGAGCGCGAACAGTCTCGGGCGATGTCGCTCGAATTCCACCAGCCCACCGGCGTCCATGGGTCCACCTGTCCTCGCACGACGTAGCAACCGCACACGCTCACGGTGAGCGCTCCGCCTTGGTGACGGCCTACGGATCTCTTGTTGAGATCAACAAACGATATGTGCGAGTTACATCCCCGGCGTGCGCGAAGTGCGCGAGATTACTTGGACGCCACCCGAATTGCCACGGCCACCTGGGTATTCGCGTACGTGGGGGCCAGGCAGGCGAGCTTGGCCGTGCCGAGCGCCACATTCGGGCTGCCTTCCAGAATGGAATTCGGGTTGGCCGCAAGGATCTGGTCGATAACGGTCTTCTCGGTGGCGTCGTCCAGATCGCGGAAATCACCACACGTGGTCTGCGCGCCATTGGGGGCGACCGTCTTCTTGGCGGCCGCGGTCTTGGTGGGAGCGCCCGACGGCGGCTCGATGGGCGCTCCGGCCGAGGTGGCCACGGCCGCATTGGTGGGCTTGGCCGCACCGGTGGTCGTACTGATCGGGCGCATCCCGTCGGCCGAATCGGACTTGTCCGAACCGCATCCGGCTAGCCCGAGCACCATCGCGCCTGCCACGAGGGCGACGATCGAAATCCGCTTCATGCCTGCTTTCCGAACTTTCCGAGAGGGCCTGCGCGCCGGACCTGCCCGGCGCTCGCAGCAGCGTACCCGGAGCCGTCCGAAAGCGTCGGAAAAGCTCGCAACCCGCAACTTTCCGGCGATCGACCGCCGGAAAGCCGCGATGCGGATCAGTGCACGTGCTGCTGCCAGTCCGCGGGCACGCGATCGCGCGGACCCGGAACCGTCTGATCCAGGGGATGATGGTGCGGCGCGGCCAGTTCCGGGCCCTCGCCGTACATCTCCTCGGTCGCGAAGTTGTAGAACCAGTCCTCGCCCGGCTCATAGCTCTGCACGAACGGGTGCCCGGAATTCTTGAAATGCTTGGTGGCGTGCTGGGACGGGGAGCTGTCACAGCAGCCGACGTGACCGCATTCGGCACAGCGGCGCAGGTGCACCCACCAGCCTTGGGCGGCTTCGCATTCCACGCAGCCGGGGCCGCTGGGGGCCGAGGTGGGGTTGATTCCCTCGATCTGCTCGGACATCAGTTTCCTCCCGTATCAGCTTGCACCGCACCATCTTGCAGGGGCGCCGCCGCGACTTCCTGGCTTTCGATCGGAAGCCGCACGATGAACCGGGTATTGCCCGGCTCGGATTCGACTCGGATATCGCCGTGATGCTTGTTCACCACGATCCGGAACGAGATGTCCAGACCCAGGCCGGTGCCCTCGCCGACCGGTTTGGTGGTGAAGAACGCGTCGAAGATGCGGCTGCGGATCTCCACCGGGATACCCGGACCGGTATCACCGATTTCCACTGCGACGCACTCGTTCTCGCGATAGGTGCGGACGGTGAGCGTGCCCCGGCCGCCCATGGCGGCGACGGCATTGTCGATCAGGTTGGTCCACACCTGATTCAGTTCGGCCGCGTAGCAGGGCACCGGCGGCAGGCCGCGGTCGTAGTCCTTGACCACCGCGATATCGTCGCCGATCTTGCGGGCCAGCATGACCAGGGTGCTGTCCAGCAGTTCGTGAATGTCGACCACCTGGAACGGGGCCCGATCCATCTGTGAGTACTGCTTGGCCGCGTTCACCAGCGAGGAGATGCGGGTGGTCGAATCGGCGATCTCGTTCATGAGCAGCTCGGTCTCGATGGTGTAGTTGAGCCACCGGATCGCGCCCTCGAAAACGTCTGTGCCGCATTCGTGCAGGGTGCCGTGCACCTTCTCCAGCCAGTCGATATCGAATCCGCCCTGCACGAAGTTCGGCGCGAGATCCCAGCCGTTCGAAATATTGTGGGATTCCAGCCAGTCGCCCAGCTCGTCCTCCCGGTCGGCGGCCTCCAGCGAGGTCAGCGTCGGGGCCTTGGCGACCTGCGCGGCCGCCTCCTCCTGCAATTGCACCAGCGCTTCCAGGGTGGCCGAGTCGAACTTGCCGTGCGCCATCATCTTCAGCTTGTGCCGCATTCCGGCCACGCGTTCGCGCAGC
Organism: Nocardia sp. NPDC051030; assembly: GCF_040683015.1. Lineage (NCBI taxonomy): Bacteria > Bacillati > Actinomycetota > Actinomycetes > Mycobacteriales > Nocardiaceae > Nocardia > Nocardia sp. NPDC051030. Next base: position 10,114 of record NZ_JBFBCD010000005.1, read on the forward strand.
GAGGAGGTGGCGCGCACCGCGGCGGCGGCCGGATTGTTCAGCTCATGGGTGAGGCCCGCCGAGAGCGAGCCCAGCGCCAGCAGCCGTTCGCGTTGCCCGAGAATCTCATTGGCATTGCGATTGCCGAAGAAGACGCCCTCCAGCAGGTGCAGCGCCATCGGGAACCATTCCTGGATCATCTTGGCGAAGGTGCCCGCGTCCAGGACGAAGAACTTCGACGGGCGGGTCACATAGAACGAGCCGGTGTAGTTCTGGTCCACCTTGTCGCCCATATAGGCGGTCCAGGCACCGGCGTAGGAGCCGTGGTGCTCGGTGCGGACGAGTTCGATCTCCTCGCCGCCGGACATCTTGGTGAGCCGGACCTCGCCCTCCATGAGGACGTAGAAACAGGTCGCCAGGTCGCCCTCGCGGAAGACCAGGCCGGGTTCGAACATTTCGACGCGACCGTCGCGGCACAGCCAGGCCAGCTGTTCGTCATTCAGCTTCTCGAACAGGAACAGATCGCGCAGTTCATTGGGATCGCAGATCAATCGGGTATTTCCCACTGTGGCCACTCCTACTGTTTCGCGAGGTAGCGGTGCACCAGCATGACGGCCATCGCGCCCTCACCGACCGCCGACGCCACCCGCTTCGCCGATTCCGACCGTACGTCGCCCGCGACGAATACGCCCGGAACGCTGGTCTCCAGATGTTGCGGCGGGCGGGGTAGCTCCCAGCCTGCCGGTCGTTCGCCGTCCACCATGAGATCGGGACCGGCCAGCACGTAACCGGCCTCGTCCCGCTTGACCATGCCGTCCAGCCAGTCGGTTTCCGGGGCCGCGCCGATGAACAGGAACAGGCGCTCGGCCGGTACCTTCTCCTCGGTTCCGGTGGCATTGTCGCGCAGCACGATTGCCTCCAGGTGGTCGTCACCGACGGCGGCGATCACCTCGGTACGCGGATGCACCTTGATGTTCGGGATCTGCTCGATCTGCTGAATCAGGTAGTGCGACATGGAATCCAGCAGCGATTCGGCCCGAATGAGTATGTGCACCCGGCTCGCATGCCGGGACAGGAACACGGCTGCCTGCCCCGCCGAGTTCGCGCCGCCGACAATGTAGACGTCCCGTTCGGCGCAGTCCGACGCCTCGGTCATGGCCGAGCCGTAGTAGACGCCGCGCCCGGTGAAATCGTCCACGCCGGGGGCCGGGTGATGCCGGTAGTTGACGCCGGTCGCGATGAGCACGCTGTGCGCGGCGATGCTGCCGCCGTCGGCGAACTTCACCACGCGGGCCGAACCGCAGGATTCCAGGGCCACCACCTCGCGGGCGGTGATCAGCTCGGCGCCGAACTTGACCGCCTGCCGTCGCGCCCGGTCCGCCAGCTGCGCGCCGGACAGGCCGTCCGGAAAGCCCAGGTAGTTCTCGATGCGCGAGCTCTGGCCCGCCTGGCCGCCGGTGGCGGTGCGCTCGACCAGGACGGTGCGCAGACCCTCCGACGCGCCGTAAACCGCCGCGCCCAAACCGGCCGGGCCGCCGCCGACCACGATCAGGTCGTAGAAATCGCCGGACGGGTCGACGGACAGGCCGACGCCCGCCGCCAGCTCCGAATCCGACGGCATGATGAGCACGTCACCGGTGGGATTGATGATCACCGGGCACTGGTCCTCGGTGGCACCGGCCGCGGTCAGCAGTCGCGAGCCCTCCGGCTCGTCGAACTGGTACCAGCGGTACGGCAACTGATTGCGCGCCAGGAACTCTCGCACCTCCGAACATCGCGCCGACCAGCGATGCCCGACCACCTTGGTCTCGGTGACCGGCTTGTGGTCATCGCTGCGCCAGGCGTCCAGCAGGGCGTCCACGACCGGATAGAGCTTCTCCTCCGGCGGATCCCACGGCTTGAGCAGGTAATGGTCGAGGTCCACGACATTGATGGCCTCGATGGCGGCCTCGGTATCGGCGTAGGCGGTCAACAGCACGCGCCGCGCATAGGGGTGCAGGTCCATGGCCTGCTCCAGGAATTCGACGCCGTTCATACCGGGCATCCGGTAGTCGGCGATCAGGACCGCGACCGGCTGGCCGCGCAGCTTGAGTTCACGAAGGACGTCGAGGGCATCGGCCGCGGACTCCGCCCGCAGAATCCGGTAATCCGCCCCGTACCGGCGGCGCAGGTCACGAACAACCGCACGTGAGACGCCAGGATCGTCGTCGACACTGAGGATGGCCGGTTTGGCGGCAGCTGGTGAAGTCACCTAAAGAGTATGAGGCGACTAGGCAAGCCGGTTTCAATGATGTTCGCCACCAGCTCAAACCCGATGATGGTGAACAATATCCAGCTCATTCGGCGTGAGCAATCGTTCGAGCCGTTCCTCGAGTGCCCCATTGGCCTTCTTGTGACCGAACCCCGGGATCCGTCCGGGAGACCGCGCGGTCGAACCCGACTCTTCAGCAGGCAGGAGCGGGACCGCTTGGGCCTTGCGATGTAGGAGCGAGCGCAGGTTCACGGCCGATCACCTCACGTTTCCCGTCGGAAGCTGGTGGCAGTGTCTGTTGCTTCGTCTATCCCATATTGTGCGCCGCGCATTACTTTTGGCGGGTCGGCAACACCGGAATGTGATCTAGTTGATTTTCAGTGTCCGGAACTAGGATGACTGTGACCGACAATCACGTCTCCAGGGGGCACCGTTGCCGAAAGAACTCGAAGCCACCATCGACATCAAGGCAGCGCCGGAGCAGGTCTGGAACATCGTCTCCGACCTCAAGCGCATGCCCGAGTTCAGCCCGCAGTGCGTGCGCATGCAGCCGCTCGGCCGCCGCGTCCACACCGGCACCTGGACCGTCAACCTCAATCGCGACGGCAGCAAGTTCTGGCCCACCACCTCGCGGGTGGTGCGCTTCGAACCCAATCGGGCCATCGCCTTCCGGATGAACGAGAGCCGCGTCATCTGGAGCTTCACACTCGAACCCACCGAGGGCGGCACCCGGGTCATCCAGCGCCGCGATATCCCCCACGGGGTCAGCGCGTTCTCCCGCAAGGCCATCTCGGCAGGGTTCGGGCCCGAAGAGGGGTTCGAGGATTCGCTCGTCGCGGGCATGAACGAAACGCTCGGCAAGATCAAGGCCGTCGTCGAGCGCTGAGACATCGCCGTCGAACACGGAGGCGTGTTTGCCGGTGACCCAGCGCAATCCTGCGTAGGTTCGGACCATGCGACGACTTACAGGTATCTGCGCCGCGGCCACCGGTCTCGCGCTACTTCTGACCGGCTGCGGCAGCTCCGACGATGGCGATCGGACCGTGACCGTGGTCGGCAGCGGAAAAGTGCAGGGCACGCCCGACGTGCTCAATGCCGACCTCGGGGCCGAGGTCACCGCCCCCGATGTGTCCACCGCGGTCGACACGGCCAATGACAAGGCCAAGGCCATTACCGACGCGATGGTCACTGCCGGGGCCAAACGCGAGGACATTCGCACCAGCGACCTGTCCGTCTACCCGAACTACGGCCCGGACGGCCGCGAGATCTCCGGATACCGGGCCACCAACTCCGTGCACGTAGCGGTCCGGGATCTGACCAAGGCCTCGTCCATCCTGGATGCGGCGGTCAAGGCCGGTGGCAATGAAACCCGGATCAGCTCGGTGTCATTCGGGCTGGAGGACAACACCAAACTGCTCTCCGATGCGCGCGCACGCGCATTCGACGACGCGAAGAGCCGGGCACAGCAGTACGCCGATCTCTCCGGGCTCAAGCTGAAGTCGGTCCACACCATCAGCGAGAACAGTGGCGGCTCCTCCCCCACCACGCTGAAGGAAGCCGCCCCGGCCTCGACCTTCAATCTCGAACCGGGCCAGCAAACGGTGACCTTCACGGTCACAGTCGTATGGAATCTCGGCTAGTTACTTCCAGTTCGGCAGCGTGACCACCTGGGCCGCGTAGGACAGGCCCGCACCGAAGGCGATGAGCAGGGCGGTGCCGCCGGGTTTGGCATCGCCCTTACGCATCATGGCCTCCATGGCCAGGGGGATCGAGGCGGCCGAGGTATTGCCGGTCTCCTCGATGTCATTGGCCAGGGCGCAGTGCTCGGGGAGTTTCAGTACGCGGGCCATGATTTCGATGATCCGGCCATTGGCCTGGTGCGGAACCATGGCGTCGAGTTCTTCGGGGGTCAGGCCCGCGCGTTCGATGGCATCGCGGCAGACCTTCTCCAATGAGTGTGCGGCCCAGCGGAATACGGCCGTGCCCTCCATGGCGAGATAGGGGCGCACGGCGTCCAGGCCCTGCTCGTCGATCTCGCGGAAGAAGTCCATCCAGTCCTTGTCCTGGCGGATGGCGTGATGCTGGGTGCCGTCCGAACCCCACACCGTCGGGCCGATGCTCGGCTCCTCCGCGGCCCCGACAATGACCGCGCCCGCACCGTCGGCGAACAGGAAGGCGGTGCCGCGGTCCTTCGGATTGATCGCGTCGGTGAGGCGTTCCACGCCGATCACCAGCACATTCCGGGCGGTGCCGCCCTTCACCAGATCCGAGGCCACCGCCAGGGCGTGGCAGAACCCGGCGCATCCGGCGGAGATATCGAAGGCGGCGACGCCGGTCAGCCCGAGTTCGGTGGCGATCTGCGGCGCAGCGGCGGGAGTGAGCAGCAGCCAGGTGGAGGTGGCGACAATGACGCAGTCGATCTGGTTCGCGTCGATCTCGGCGGCCTCGATGGCATCGCGGGAGGCCGCGGCGCTCATGGCGATGATCGTCTCCTCGGGGGAGGCGAAGCGGCGGGTGCGGATTCCGGAACGCGTCCGAATCCATTCGTCGCTGGAGTCGATGGGGCCGGCAACCTCATCATTAGTCACGACCCGAGCGGGGCGGTACACGCCGAGCCCGAGCATTGCCGTGTGCTCTGCCCCGCTGATCGAGGCAATTCGAGCAGACATGGTCTTCTCCTATGTACCGCGCGTCGAACGTGACCTTCATCGGGTGCCCAATCAGACATGAGGCTCCCTCATATTAATCGGAACAGACTCTCATGCGTGTGCTTATGCTCACAATCGAGGGGTATTGCCAGGCGGCTCACTGCGACGTCCGAGGCCGACACTGCGAGCGCTGGGCCACGTTCCCGTATCGTGTGATCGCGGTCCGAAACCGCACCTACCCGCGCATGAAAGAGGAGCTTGTGGCCCGCCGTCCCACCCCGCCCGGCACCCCCGAACAAACCGGACTCGGCCACGTCGCCGACCTGGTTCGCTCCGCCATCCCGCCGCTGCATCCGGCCGGCCTGCCCTTCGTGGCCGCGCCGCTCACGGTCGCCACGCTGGGCTTCCGGCACAAGTGGGTGCGTCGCACGGGCCTGTTCGCGGCCGCTGCCTGCGCCACCTTCTTCCGGCACCCCCATCGCGTGCCGCCGAACCGGCCCGGTGTCGTGGTCGCGCCCGCCGACGGCGAGGTCGCCCTTGTCGACACCGCGGTGCCGCCCGCCGAACTGAACCTCGGCGATCAGCCGCTGCCGCGCGTGAGCATCTTCCTGTCGGTGCTGGACGTGCACGTGCAGCGCACGCCGGTCAGCGGCGTCGTGGAGAGCATCGTCTACAAGAAGGGCGAATTCCTCTCCGCGGACCTGCCCGAGGCCAGTGACGCCAATGAGCGCAACTGCATGGTCATCGAGGCCGAGAACGGCAAGCGCATCGTCGTCGTGCAGATCGCGGGCCTGCTGGCCCGGCGCATCGTGTGCGAGGCCAAGGTCGGCGACAAGCTCTCGATCGGTGAGACCTACGGCCTCATCCGGTTCGGCTCCCGCGTGGACACCTACTTCCCGATCGGCACCAAACTGCTCGTCGTGCCCGGGCAGCGGACCATAGGCGCGGAAACGGTGCTGGCCGAACTGGATTCATGATGGAACAACTCGCGCCCGCGCCCGTGGCGCGCCGCCGGAATCGCACTGTCCGCTTGCTACCGAGCATGGTGACCATCCTGGGTCTGTGCTCGGGGCTCTCGGCGATCAAGTTCGCCATGCAGGGGCAGCTCGGCATGGCGCTGGCGCTGGTCGGCGCGGCCGCCATCTTCGACATGCTGGACGGTCGCATCGCCCGCATGCTGGATGCCACCACCAAGATGGGCGCGGAACTCGATTCGCTATCTGACGCCATTGCCTTCGGCGTCGCACCGGCACTCGTGCTGTACGTGACCTTCCTGCACTCCGACAGCGTCGGCTGGATTCTGGCGCTCATGTTCGCGGTCTGCATGGTGCTGCGGCTGGCCCGCTTCAACACGCTCATGGACGACGACAATGTGCCCGATTGGCAGCGTGAGTATTTCGTCGGCGTCCCCGCACCGGCGGGCGCGCTCATCGTGCTGCTGCCGATCGCGCTGTCCGAGCAGTTCCATGACGGCTGGTGGGTCAGCTTCCCGGCGGTCGCGATCTGGACCGTATTCACCGGACTGCTCTGTGTGAGCACGCTGCCGACCCTGGCCATCAAGTCGGTGTCGGTCGCGCCCAGGACCGCGCCCATACTGCTGGTGCTGGTCGCGCTGGCGGCCGCCCTGCTGGTCACCTACCCGCTCATACTGATGATCGGACTGGTGGCGCTGTACCTCGGCCACATCCCGTTCGCCGTGCATTCGGCGCGCTGGGTGGCGGCCCGGCCGGAGACCTGGGATCACAAGCCCGCCGAACGCCGGGCACAGCGCCGGGCGCAGCGGCGTATCCGGCCGCTCGGCCGGGTGCCCCGGGTGTCCTCGGCCCGGCTGCGGCTGCGCCGCCCCAGCGGACGGCTCTGACCGCTCGAATTCCGCTCGGCCCCGCTCGAATCCATGACGGAATCGAGCGGGGCCGAGCACTTTCCGGGCACGGTCCGGACGAGCCCGGACTGAGAACAGACCGCGGCGGGCACAATGGGTTCCGTGCCGGAACTCGCGCTGACCGCCCGACTCAATACCAAGGCCGCAGACAACCGGAAGGGGCTGGTGCGGCTGCATCCCGAGACGCTGACGGCGCTCGGCTTGCGGGAATGGGACGGGATCGCGCTGATCGGGGCGCGGCGGACGGCCGCGGTGGTGGCGGTCGCGCCCGCCGGGACCGCACCGGGGACGGCACTGCTGGACGAGGTGACGCTGTCCAACGTGGGGGTGCGGGAGAACTCGACGGTGGTGGTGGCCCCGGTGACCGTCTATGGGGCACGCCAGATTTCGGTGACCGGCTCGGCCCACGCCACCGCCTCGATTCCGGAGGCGACACTGCGGCAGGCGCTGCTCGGGAAGATCGTCACCGCAGGCGACACGGTCTCACTCTCACCTCGTGATCTGGGACCGGGCACCAGTACCGCGCCCGCCTCACGGGCACTGTCGCGCGCCTTCGGGTTCGCGTGGTCCTCGGAACTGCTCACCGTGACCGCGACGGACCCCGCCAGCGGGCCGGTCAGCGTGCAACCCAATACCGCGGTGGTGTGGGGGCCGGGCGTCCCGGTCACCGATCACGCGCAGGCCACGCCTGTCGGCGAGGCGGTGCGGGCTCCGGTTCGGATCGATCAGCCGCAGTCGGCAGCTCCCGTTTCGGCGGTGGCGGTGGCGGATCTGGCCGGAGTCCAGGCGCAGGCAGCCAAGCTGAGGGAATGGCTGAAGCTGGCGCTGGACGAGCCGCAATTGCTGAAAACCCTTGGCGCGTCCTCACATCTGGGCATCTTGATCACCGGACCGGCCGGTGTCGGCAAGGCGACTCTGGCGCGCGCGGTGGCCGGTTCGCGACGGGTGGTGGCCCTGGATGGACCGGCGGTCGGGGCGACCGAGCCCGGGGCCCGGCTGCAAGCGGTCAATAGCGCCGCGACCGATATCTGCGGGGGCGCGGGCGGGATTCTGATCATCTCCGATATCGACGCCCTGCTGCCTCTGGCCGCCGAGCCGGTGGCGACGCTGATCCTCGATCAATTGCGAGCGGTCGTGGCGCATCCGGCGGTCGCCCTACTGGCGACGACTTCCGATGCGTCCGGGGTTGATTCGCGACTGCGCGCCCCGGATCTGTGCGACCGGGAGGTGTCACTGCCGCTGCCTACCGCCGTGGTACGGGCGGCGCTGCTCGAACAGCTATTGCGAAATGCGCCGACGGAAGACTTGAAACTCGATGTAATCGCCTCGCGCACACCCGGATTCGTGGTGTCTGACCTGGCGGCGCTGGTGCGGGAGTCGGCGCTGCTGGCGGCGGCGCGAGCCAGCCGCGAGCACGGCGAACCGGCCATCCGACAGGAAGACCTGATCGAGGCTCTGAAGGTCATCCGCCCTTTATCGCGTTCAGGTTCGGAGGAACTGGCTATTGGGAGTTTGAGCCTGGATGACGTCGGCGATATGACCGAGACGAAGCAGGCGCTCACGGAGGCGGTGCTGTGGCCGCTGCAACATCCGGATTCGTTCGCGCGCCTCGGTGTCGATCCGCCGCGCGGGGTACTGCTCTACGGTCCGCCGGGCTGCGGCAAGACGTTCCTGGTGCGGGCACTGGCCGGTACGGGGCAGTTGAGCGTGCACTCGGTCAAAGGCGCTGAGCTGATGGACAAGTGGGTCGGGTCGTCGGAGCGCGCGGTCCGCGAGCTGTTCCAGCGCGCCCGCGATTCCGCGCCTTCGCTGATCTTCTTGGATGAGGTGGACGCGCTCGCCCCGCGGCGTGGCCAATCGAGTGATTCGGGTGTATCGGATCGGGTGGTCGCGGCGCTGCTGACCGAGTTGGACGGGGTGGAGCCGCTGCGGGATGTGGTGGTGGTCGGCGCTACCAACCGGCCGGAATTGATCGATCCCGCGCTGACTCGGCCCGGCCGCTTGGAGAAACTGGTGTTCGTGCCGCCGCCGGATGCCGCCGGGCGGGCCGACATCCTGAACACCGCCGCCAAGGGCGGGGTGCACCTGGCCAAAAATGTGCGGCTGCGGAAGCTGGCCGAGGATCTGGAGGGTTATTCGGCCGCGGACTGCTCGGCCCTGCTGCGCGAGGCCGCGCTGTCGGCGCTGCGCCGGGATATCGATGCCGATGTCGTGACCGCCGCCGATGTCGCGGCGGCTCGCAAGACGGTGCGGCCGTCGCTGGATCCGCTTCAGGTGGAGGCGCTGCGCAAGTACGCCGAGCAGCGCGCCAACGCGGGCCAGCCCGGCTCCTCCCCGGGCTATGTGTGAGCGGGATCGAGACCAGCAGTAACAGACCAATCGGTTCTATTACAGAATCCGATTAGCAAACCTCGCATTGAGGGCGAGTCGGACCGACCGGTAGGTCTATCGCCGGTAGTTTCACCCAGGTGAGGTCGTATCAAGTAGCGCTCGAGACGGTGACGGCGCTAGTGGCGACAACGGTTGCCGGACTGTCGCTGGCTTTGCCGATCGATTTCGGCTGGACGTCCGAGACCTCCGCATTGCAGCTCGATCTGCTGGCCTACAGCCTGCCGCGCGCGGTCGCCGCGGGCGTCCTGGTCGCCATGATCACGGCGGTGCTGGTCACCACGCTCGGCAGCGTGGTCGTGGCGTGGGGCACCGCGCTGGGCGGGCTGGTGGCGCTGCTGGCCAATCACGCCTTCGGTCACACCGTCGACCCCACCACCTCCCTCGCCACCCTGAATTTCATCGACTCGACCGCGGGCGGCGTGATCATGGGCGCGCTGGGCGCGGCCGTGCTGCATCACAAGCTGCCCGCCTACGGCTGGACTCTCGGCGCGCTGATCAGCCTGCTGATCGGCTCGGTGAACCCGCTTCCGCGCATGGGCGGCAGCACGGCCGAGGATGCGCTGATGCCGCATTGGACAGCCTCGGATATGCCGCCCATGTGGATGATCGAGGTCGCGCTGGTGCTGGTCGCCCTCGGCGTGCTCATGAATCGCAATCGCCCGCCGGCCCGCAAGCCGTCCGTCGAACTGCCGCTGACGCCGATTCTGGCGGGCGTGGTGCTGGTGCTGATCACCCTGGTGAGCGCCGAATGGCTGGCCCGGCACGGTGGCAGCGTGGCCGCGATCGGGCTGGGTGTGGTGTCGTCGGTGACCACCGCGCTCATTGCCGCCATGCTGCTGCCACGCCGCGACGGCGAACTGGTGCTGATCGGTGCGGCCCTGGCGGCGGTGGGTTCGGCGACCCTCACCGAGAATCTGCCCGCCTGGTCGATTCCGGTGCTGGTGGGCGTGGCCGCGCTGGGCATGTGGTCGGGCAGCCGCCACGGCGCGCCGATGCTCTGCCTGGCGGGGCTGGGGGCGCTGGGGGTGGTCACGGCCTTCACCGAGGACGCCGATTGGGCACTGCTGACCGTCGGCGGCACGGCCGTGCTGGCCTGGCTGTTCGGCTTCGGCCTGACCGCCGCCACGCCGCGTTATGTGCCGAGCCGGGTGCTGGGCACCATGGTGATCTTCATACCGTCGGCGGTAATGGGTTTGCGGGACTACACCTCTCGCGGCCACTACGCGCTCCAGGGCGCGGACAAGGTGGTGTGCACGGTGATGGGCGGGAATTCGCCGGCCCCGGCCTGGGCGGCGGTGCTGATCACGCTCGGCTGCGCGGGGAGTCTGACATTGCTGCGGCACAATCGGCCCGCGCCGCCTCCGATACCGGCCGCCGCTGCCACCGGATCGGACGAATCATCCGAATCTTCGCGCGGCACAAAGCCCGACGAGCAATAGACCGGAGGCGGTCAGGCGCGGACGGCAGCGAAGGGTTCGGCCGCCACGGGCACGGCCGCGAACCAGGTGCGATAGAACGCGGTCACATAGGCCGCGAACACGCTCAGCACGAGAATCCCCGCGGGAACCGGATGTTCGGCGTAGGTCAGCGAGAGGTAGCGGTAGGACAGCAGCAGCGCGGCGAACAGCAGCGCGCCCGCGCCGACCAGCCGGATACGCGTACTGTCCCAACCTCGTTCGGGCGCACGGAGTCCCGATTCGATGGCCAGGCACAACACCGCGCCCGCCACCAGATCGGCCCCGTAGTGGTAGCCGAAGCCGAGAGTGGCGGACAGGGTGGCCAGGAGCCAGAAGGTGCCGCCCCAGCGCAGCCACAGCGGCGCGGCCTGGCCGGTGATCACATCGCGGCGGGAGTGGATGAACAGCGAGAGCGCCCATGCGGTGTGCAGCGAGGGCATGCAGTTGCGCGGGGTGATGGTGTCGAATCGCAGTGAGCCCGGGGTCATGTCGATGGGCGGCACGATATTCGGCCAGTAGTCGCCGAGGGAGAAGGCGTGCCCGTCCGCGCCGTAGGCGAAGATCGGCCCGACCACGGGGAAGATCACGTAGAAGATCGGCCCGATCAGGCCGACGGTCAGGAAGGTGCGCACCAGATAGTGGCCGGGCCACTGTCCGGTCTTGACCACATTGCGCAGCTGCCAGATGGTCACGATCATCGCGCCCAGCGGCAATTCGATGTAGACCCAATGCAATACGAAAGTGGGGATGGGCCCGGCCGCGTCCAACAGTTGGCCCATGAGCCAGGAGGGGTCGCCGAGCGCGTGGTCGACCAGGACGACGTGTTCGTCGAGGACCTTGGGCCCGGCCATCATGGTGATCATCAGCCAGACGTCGGCGACCTTGTTGGACAGCACCAGCAGAATGCCGAGGGCGGCGGCGTGCAGCGCGTTGCGGCGTTCGATGCCGTCCCAGCGCCAGGCCGCGATGACGACGATGGCGGTGAGCACGATGACCGGGCCATTGCCCATGGCCAGCGGCCCGCCCGAGAGCGAGCGCACCCCCTGGTAGACGAGGTCGATGCCCAGCGCGGAGCCGAGCGCGATGAACCGGTGCCGCCAGGACAGTCCGATCAGGGCGAGCCCGAGCCCTGCCCACGGCACGGTGAATGATTTGGGGCTGCCGAGGAAGTCGGCCCGGATGCTTTCGACGGGTCCGAGGAAGTGATTGCGCGCGGCCACGATCTGCAGGGCGATGAGCAGCACCGGAACAGCGGCCAGCACGGCGATCCGGATGCGCCGCGACGACAGGGCCTGCATCCGGTTGCGGCGCGCCTCGCCGACTGATTCGGAACGCGGTCCCTCGAGCAACACTCAGCCATAGTAAACGTCGCATGAACGCCGACCCCGTGAGTAGTTGAACGCCGCCTACCGTGTGAGATGAACAGCCCCCGGTGGCGGCGATATCACCCCTGGCCAGCGCGTACGGCGTACGTGGATGGGAGTAGCGAAAATCACACTCCCAGAATTCGCGGTCGGCGTGGCCACACCGCATCATCCGGGCCGCGCGGGGAGCTAGTGCCGCAACTCCTGCACGAGCGAATCGACCACCGCGACCAGATCGCCCTGTGCGCCCGCGGCGACGCGGCGCTGACGTTGGTAGGACGCGCCGTGCTTGGGGATCTCGGCGACCAGGGCGAGTTCGTTCTCGCAGCCGAGGCTCTTGGCGGTGGGCTCGAGCCGGTTGAGCAGGTCCATGAGGTCGTCGGTGACCAGGCGCTCATTGCTGTCGGCGTCGGTGATGATGATGGCGTCCAGGCCGTAACGCGCTGCGCGCCACTTGTTTTCCTGCACATGCCACGGTGGGATGGTGGGCAGCGTCTCACCGGCCTCGACGCGGCGGTCCAGGTCGACGATGAGGCAGTGGATGAGCGCCACGAGGGCGGAGAGTTCGGTGCGGGTGGGGGTGCCGTCGCAGATGCGGACCTCGATGGTGCCCCACTTGGGAGCGGGGCGGATATCCCAGTGCATGCCGCCGATTTGTTCGAACACACCGGTTTTCATCTGATCGTGCGCGAAAGCCTCGAACTGGGTCCAGTTTTCGAACTGGAAGGGCAGTCCGGCGGTGGGTAGCTGCTGGAACATGAGCGCGCGATTGCTGGCGTAGCCGGTGTCGACGCCCGCCCACATGGGGGACGAGGCCGAGAGCGCGAGCAGATGCGGATAGGACAGCAGCAGGCTGTTGAGGATCGGGAAGACCTTCTCCGGGTGGGAGACTCCGACGTGCACGTGCACGCCCCAGATCAGCATCTGGCGGCCCCACCACTGGGTTCTCTCGATCAGCTCGTCGTAGTGGGCGCTGCGGGTGAGCTGCTGCGTGGACCATTGCGCGAAGGGATGCGTTCCGGCGCAGAAGATGTCGACCCCGAGCCGGTCGGCGGCGCGGCGCACGGCGTCCTGGGTGGCGCGTAGCTCGTCGACGACTTCACCGACATTGTCATGCTTACCGGAGACCAGCTCGACGGTATTGCGCAGCAGTTCCTTGGTGATCTGTGGCGTGCCGTCCCAGGCACGCAGGTCACCGCAGGCGTCGAAAACGTCTGCGGCCCGGTTGGATAGGTCGCGCGTCTGCTTGTCGACGAGCGCGACTTCCCATTCGACGCCCAGCGTGGGCCGGGGCGAGCTGTTGAAGTGGACCTTCGAGATGCCTGCCCCGGCCATGGATCACCCTGTATTAAGAGACGACGCCGCAGGCGACCCGAGCGCCCGCGTCACCGGTCGCCATGGTGTCGGCGTCCGGCCCGGTAGCGCCGCCGGGCTGCGTGTAGCGAGTGGGGACGTTTCCGAAGTTGTCGGCGCTCGCGTGAATGATCAGGGCCTTACCCTTGATCTCCTCGAGTGTGACGGCATCGGTGCTGGTGGTCAGCTTGGCCGAACCGTCCTTGAGGACCTCGAGCGAGGTGAGGTCACCGCTGGCGGGCTTGGCGTTCTGGTCACCGACCTGGAAGTGGCCGCCGGCGGACAGGAAGTCGCCGGGCGCGCCGCCGTTCGGCGGCATGGAGTTCGGCTCGCACTTGCCGTTCTGGTGCAGGTGCAGGCCGTGGAAGCCGGGCTTGAGGCCGTGCGCTTCGACGACGACCTCGAGATGGCCGCCCTTATTGGTGAAGGTGGCGCTGCCGACCGAGACGCCATTGGAGTCCTTCAGCGTGGCGCTGACGGAATCGCGGGGCTCGCTGGTGTTGCCGAGGCCTTCGGGGGTGCCGGCCGGCGCCGAGGCGCTGGTGAAGACCGGCGGAGTCGTCCCCTTGACTTCGCTCGACTCCTGACCATTGGAGCAGGCGGTGAGGCCGAGGACCGCGACCGCAAGCACCGGGGTCACTGTCCACCAGGACGGGCGACGAGTTGTGGACGGGGCCATCGGGGAACTCCTTTACGAGTACCGAGTTTACGGGTAAAGCTGACTGGACATGATTGCTACTCGGACAAGATGATGCCAGAGGCGTGATCCCCTCCGATGGAGGGGCCATCCGGGTGTTCTGTTGCCTGTGAAGAGACTCGGTCGAGACCGCTATGCCACCTGGCCGCGTGCTGAAACCTCGGTAACCTCAGTTGCCGGTCACGATGACGATGACTCCCGGCGGGGAATCGGCGATTCCGGGGAAACGCGGTTCGGCGGTGACGCCGAGTTCCTTGGCGATGGCGACGGCCGCCGCCTGCTCACCGGGCGAACTGCCGTAGTACACGGTGGTTTTGGGGATGACGCCGGTGGCGTAGTTGCCGGTCTCGGTGACATTCCAGCCGCTGGCGGTGAGCTGCCCGCCGGTCTGGGCGGCCAGGCCCGCGATGACGCCATTGTTGTAAACCCGTACGGGAACGGACTTGTCGGCGGCAGAGGTTGCTGAGGGTGCGGTGGTCGGCGGGGTGGTGGTGACCGGAGCCGTGGTCGTGGTGACGGGTGGCGTCGTGGTGGCGGCCGGGGCGGTCGTGACCGGCGGCGCGACCGCGGACGACGGGGCCGAAACCGGCTGGGCCACAGTGGTGCTGGGCGCGGCGGAGGTTTCGGACGCGCTCGAGGAGTCCGAACTCGACAATGACATGGCGCCCAACCCGGCGAACACGATGGCCAGGGCGATCAGCACCATGGCCAGGGCCCGCAGCGGCGGACCGCCGGACGGCGAAATCGGGTTGCTCACGGCGTCGAGCCTAATCGTTGCGGGCGCTCGCGTGCGGCAGTGCGGGCGTGCTTCACACCTGGAATCCGAGACGGCGTGCGGCCCTGGTCTTCTGGCGGCTGGCGCGCAGCCGGCGCAGGCGCTTCACCAGCATGGGGTCGGCGGCGAGGGCCTCGGGCTTGTCGACGACGGCATTGAGCACCTGGTAGTAGCGGGTGGGCGAGAGGTCGAACAGCTCGCGAATGGCTTCCTCTTTGGCGCCGGCGTACTTCCACCATTTGCGCTCGAAATCGAGGATGTCGAGTTCGCGGCGGGAAAGCCCGTGCGCGCCATCCGCATCGGCCGCGAGGTCCTCGCTCGCGGAAGGGCGGTGCTCGCTTGCGGAAATATCCCGTGCCGCTGCGCTGTCCATAGTGCTCCCTCGCCGAGTGGTCACCAGACGAATATGGTGCTTGTGCGTCTCGGGCCATTCAACCACGCGGCGAGACGTTCCCGATGCGTACCGCTCGGCGTGTTTTTGTGATCCACACCCGGCGTGTCGCAGGCCGGGGCCGGCTGTCCGGTTTGCCTGTACGGTCTGCCCGGCGGCACCGGCAAAGGGCACCGGACCGGCCGCGAGCAGCCACCCAGTAGGCTCTGAGCATGGCTATTCTCCCGATCGTCATCGTCGGCGACCCGGTTCTGCACAACCCGACCGAGAAGGTCACGCAGACCCCTGAGGAACTGGCCGAACTGATCGCGGACATGTACGAAACCCTGGATGCCGCCAATGGCGTGGGCCTGGCCGCGAATCAGGTCGGCGTGGGGCTGCGGCTGTTCATCTACGACTGCCCGGACGAGAACCCGGACGGCACCGTGGTGCGCCGCCGCGGCGCGGTGATCAACCCGGTGCTCGAGACCTCGGCGATTCCGGAGACCATGCCGGATCCGGATGACGACGAGGAGGGCTGCCTCTCCGTCCCCGGCGAGCAGTACCCGACCGGTCGTGCCGACTGGGCCAAGGTCACCGGCACCGACGAGAAGGGCGAGCCGGTCGAGATCGAGGGCCACGGCTTCTTCGCGCGCATGCTCCAGCACGAGGTCGGCCACCTGGACGGCTTCCTGTACGTGGACGTGCTGGTCGGCCGCAATGCCCGCGCCGCCAAGAAGGCGATCAAGCGCAATGGCTGGGGCGCTCCGGGTCTGAGCTGGATTCCGGGCACCGTCCCGGACCCGTTCGGCCACGACGACCACGACGACTGATCCCCCGCCGCATATGACACCTGATTCCGGGCTGCCGCCGATCGGCAGGCGGGTGGTGGTGCGCTACCGCCTGCCCGAGGGGTATCCGCAACCGCTCACCGATGTGATCGGTGAACTCCTGCACGCCGATCCGCTGACCGTGCGCACCGCCGACGGCCAGGTGATCTCCATTGCCCGGGATCGGGTGGTGGCGTGGAAGGCGCTCGGCCCCAGGCCGATTCGGACCAGCGAGATCCGCGCCCTGGAGGCCGCGGCCGCCGACGGCTGGCCGGGCGTGCAGCGCGCCTGGATCGACGGCTGGCTGCTGCGGGCCGGGACCGGATATACCGGGCGCGCGAATTCGGCGGTGCCGCTGGGCGGTTCGGAGGGTCCGGCGCTGGCGAGCACGGAGGCGCTGCATCGCATCGGCGAGTGGTACACCGCGCACGGGCTGCCCCTGCAACTGCTGCTGCCGGATCGGCTGGCGGCGGTGCCGTCGGGCTGGCGGACCTGGAACGAAACCCTGGTGCTGGCGGCCGATATCGAGACCTTGCCCCTGCCGGAGGGGCCGCCGATGGTGCGGTTCACGCCCGAACCGGATGGGGCGTGGCTGTCCATGCACCGCCATCGCGGCGGCGACACCGATGTCGGTTCGACGCCGGTGGTGGAGGTGCTGACCGCGGTTCGCGACGGTGAGGTCGGTTTCGCCGCACTGGGTTTGCCGACACCGGTGGCCATCGGCCGGGCGGCGGTCACCACCGCGCCGGACGGACGGCGCTGGGTGGGCCTGACCTGCGTGGCCGTCGGGGCGGCGCATCGCAGGCGCGGACTCGGTGCGCTGCTGTGCGCGGAGATGATCCGCTGGGGGCAGGCGCGCGGTGCGACACATGCCTACGTGCAGGTGGAGGCGGACAATGAAGCAGCGGTGGCGTTGTATCGGGAGATGGGGTTCCTCGAACATCACGCGTACCGGTACGCCGCCCCGTAGTTCATGGTTCGAAAACCCCATGCTCGAAAACCCCATGCTTGAAAACCCATAGTGCTGAAAGGTTTCCCGTGCGTCTCGCGACCTGGAACGTGAATTCGATTCGCTCCCGGCAGGATCGGGTGCTCTCCTGGCTGGACCGCCACGATATCGACGTGCTGGCCATGCAGGAGACCAAGTGCAAGGACGAGCAGTTCCCGTTCGAGGCCTTCGAGGCCGCCGGGTACGAGGTCGCGCACGTGGGCTTGAACCAGTGGAACGGTGTCGCGATCGCCTCGCGAATCGGCCTGGAGGATGTGGAGATCGGTTTCCCGGATCAGCCCGGGTTCGACAAGGACGCCGGTGCGTCCCTGCTGAGCACTCCGGTGGTGGAGGCGCGGGCGGTCGGCGCGACCTGCGGCGGCGTGCGGGTGTGGAGCCTGTACGTGCCGAATGGCCGCGCGCTGGACGATCCGCATTACACCTACAAGCTGGAATGGCTTGCGGCCCTGCGTAACTCGGGTGCGAAGTGGCTGGCGGAGGATCCGGACACGCAGATCGCGCTGGTGGGCGACTGGAATATCGCGCCGACCGATCTGGACGTGTGGTCGCCGGAGTTCTTCGAGGGCAAGACGCACACCTCGGAGAAGGAGCGCGATGCCTTCGAGTCCTTCGCCGAGACGGGCTTCTCGGATGTGATGCGCCCGTTCCATCCCGGACCCGGCGTCTACACCTATTGGGACTACACCCAGCTGCGCTTCCCTCGTAAAGAGGGCATGCGCATCGATTTCATTCTCGGCTCCCCCGCTCTCGCGGCCCGCGTCACCGAGGCGAACGTGGACCGCGAGGAGCGAAAGGGCAAGGGAGCCAGCGATCACGCCCCGGTGATCGCGGACCTCGCCGGTTAAGCGGGTCTGGTCTTGATCGCGTCCCGGGAGATGTAGACGTCGTAGTTGCCCGCGGTGGCGATGACGGCATTGCCGTAGGCCGAGCGGACGAACGGCTTGGTGTACCAGCTCTCCTTCTTCATGTCCTGGAAGAAGTCGCCGTCGCCGCCATTGAGGAAGATGTGGTTCTGCTTGGTGGCGATGCCGTCCAGGCGCTGCCCGTAGAGCCGGGTGACCTTGTATCCGGAGCTGAAGCCGAGGGCGTTCACCCACGGTTCCATTTCGACGATATTGGCCTGCAGGACCCACATATCGCCCTCGACTTGGTATTTCAGGTGCTGCTCGTCGTGGTCCTTGTCCCCGTAGAGGGTGAGGTCGACGTCGAGCAGGTGCTCTTGACCGGAGACCGGGGAGGCGACGATATGCGCCGCCTTCACCTCACCGGTGAGGCCGAGGAAGGTTTGCAGCAGGGTGGTGACCCAGAGGATCACCACGGCGGCGAGGATCAGCGAGATCGCGCCCGCGCCACGCCCGGCGAGGACTTTCCAGCCCACCTTGCGCGCCTTGAAGAGCGCGGTCACCAGCAGCGCGATCGCCGCGATCGCCATCACTATCAGCAGGATCTGAATCCAGCCGAACGATACCGGGAAGACCATGCGGTAGTTGTACCCGTTGTGCGGCAATCAACTCGGCAGGTCACAGACAGAACGCGCGTGTCATGTCGGCGAGCCCTGAGACACGCCGACATGACACGCGCTGAAGATCAGAAAGCTGCTTCGTCCAGCTTCATGATGTCGTTGTCGAGGTTCTCCACGACCGAGCGGACGCCGGTGATGAGCGGCAGCTTGTTCTTGGCGAACCAGGACGCGATGCCGACCTTGCCGATGTAGAAGTTCTTGTCCTTCTCGGCGGCGCCCGCGTCGAGGGCGGCCTGGGCGATGGCGGCGGATTCCAGCAGTCGCCAGGCGATGACGAGATCGCCGGTGGCGTACAGGAACCGGACCGAGCCGAGGCCGACCTTGTAGAGCTCCTCCGGGTTCGCCTGTGCGGCCATCAGGTAGCCGGTCAGCGCGGCGGCCATGCCCTGGACATCGGCCAGCGCGGTGCCGAGCAGTTCGCGCTCGGCCTTGAACTGGTCGGGTCCGCCGTCGATGAACTTCTGGATCAGCCCGGCCACGTGCGCGAGGGCGACGCCCTTATCGCGAATGATCTTGCGGAAGAAGAAGTCCTGCGCCTGGATGGCGGTGGTGCCCTCGTACAGCGAGTCGATCTTGCAGTCGCGGATGTACTGCTCGATCGGGTAGTCCTGGAGGTATCCCGAACCACCCAGGGTCTGTAGCGATTCGGTCAGGCTCTCGTACGCGCGGTCCGAACCGCAGCCCTTGACGAGCGGCAACAGCAGGTCGTTGACCTTCTCCGCCAGCTCGGCGTCGATCCCGTAATTGGCTTCGGCGACATCGGCGTTCTGGTGCGAAGCGCAGTACATGTACAGCGCGCGTAGGCCTTCCGCGTAGGCCTTCTGGGTGGCCAGCGAACGACGCACATCCGGGTGATGGGTGATGGTCACCCGCGGCGCGGCCTTATCGGTCATCTGGGTGAGGTCCGCGCCCTGCACGCGCTGCTTGGCGTATTCGAGGGCGTTCAGGTAACCGGTGGACAGCGCGCCGGTGGCCTTGGTGCCCACCATCATCCGCGCGTTCTCGATGACCTTGAACATCTGCGCGATGCCATTGTGCTTGTCGCCGACCAGGTATCCGACCGCCGGGATGTCGCCGCCGAAGGTGATCTCACAGGTGGGCGAGGACTTGATGCCCATCTTGTGCTCGACGCCGGTGACCAGCGCGCCGTTCTTGTCGCCGATCTCCATGGTCTCGGGATCGAAGTGGAAGCGGGGCACGATGAACAGGGACAGACCCTTGGTGCCCGGTCCCGCGCCTTCGGGGCGGGCCAGCACCAGGTGGAAGATGTTGTCGGCGGTATCACCGACATCGCCGCCGGAGATGAAGCGCTTGACGCCCTCGATGTGCCAGGTGCCGTCGGCCTGCTGCACGGCCTTGGTGCGGCCCATGCCGACGTCGGAGCCGGCGTCGGGCTCGGTGAGCACCATGGTGCCGCCCCAGCGGTTCTCCCAGGCGTGCGCGGCCCAGCGCTGCTGCTGCTCGGTGCCCTCGTCGAAGATGACCTTGTGCATGAGCGGGCCCATATTGAAGAAGCTGGCCGAGTTGTTGGCGGCCACGATCATTTCCTGAATGCCCCAGATGAGGGCGTTCGGCGCGGGCACGCCACCCATCTCCTCGGACATGCCGAGACCCGAGTAACCGGCGTCGTTGACGGCCGCGACCGTCTTCTTCAGCGATTCGGGGACGGTGATGGTGTGCTGATCCGGGATGAACTCGACCGGGTTGCGGTCGCCCTCCACGAAGGATTCGGCGATCGGTCCCTCGGAGAGCCGCTTGGCCTCGGTGAGCATGTCGCGGGCGGTCTCGCTGTCCAGGTCGCCGTAGGCACCCGTGTCCAGCAGCTCGCCGATTCCCAGGACTTCGAACAAGTTGAACTCGATGTCTCGCAGGTTCGCCTTGTAATGGGACACGGGAATGGCCTCCTCGCCTAGGTTTTCGCGATCAAGCTCCTGATGATCGAGTGCAGTTTGCCGTACGCTCGTCCGGCTACGCCACCGTAGGCGTTTGTGCCTCCGGTCACTAGCACCGTCAGGCGGTGGTTCGGGCCGCGCGGCCGTATAGTTCGCGCGCTTGCGACGGAGTCACGGTGATCGGATTCTGCGGGATTCCCGCTTCCATGTGCTCTTTCAGCAGTCGCGCGGTCATCGGGCCGACGCCATTGCGGGCGACCGCCAGCTTCAGGCGGTCATTCTTCAGAGCGGCGATGGCGATTCGCACCGCCCGCGGGTAGGCGGCGTCGAGCAGGCCGGGCTGGTCGAAGCCGCCGGTTTCGCGCATCCACTTGGGGAGGGTGGCGATGGCCGCGGGCGCGACCAGACGACTGCCCGCCCACAGCTTGAAGCCGCGATCGGACGGCGTGAACAGCAGGTAGTGCATGCCGCGGTGGGCGCGCTCGGAGGAGCTGAGCTTGGGCCGCATCATGGCGAAGTATTCGCGGACCTCTTCACGCGAGCGGGGGACGTCGGCCGGTTTGCAGGTCTGGAGTTCGGCGGCGGTGACGCAGTCGGCCCAGTACTGCTTCTCCTCGGCCGGACTGAGCGGGCCGGGACCGTACATCTCGTAGCACTTGAGCACCGAATGCCAGCCGGTGACGTGAATCCACAGCTGAGAGTCGGGATTGTTCGCGCTGTAGCGCTTTCCGCTGATCGGCTCGATGCCGGTGGCCTTGGCGTGCACCTGCATGAGGTGTTCGGAGGCCTCGATGGCCATCCGACTGTCGGCGACCGCGGCGATCAGGAAGTAGGCGAAGGTGTGGTCGAGCCGCCCGCGCGGATCGGTGTAGATGCCGCCGACATCGGCGACGGCCGCGGTGAGCGCGGGATCGAAATGCTCGAGGGTGACCGCGCGCTGGAATCCGATGACCGCGGTGGACGCGGTCCAGACCTTCCAGGTGGGCGAGTCCGGCCCGAAGAAGCCGTAGTCGACTTCGCGGATGGTCCGGGCGGGTGCGTCGAATTGCGGACGCGTGGTCGCTGCGGTCATCGTGCTGCTCCTTTGCAGTGTCGATGCGCGGTCTTCCGGACGCCGAATCAGTCCGGAAGACCTATTCATTCACGAATGTAGCATTTGCTGAGCTGCGCGAACATAATCCACGCTAGCAAGCTCAGGGGTTCATGACGTAAGCACCTGCCAGCTTTCTGACCTGCGACAACACCTCATCGAATCGAGCGTCGTCGGCCACCGGGCGGCGCACCAGATCGAGCGCGCGCGTCTGCTGCGCCTTGGTGGCGGTCGGCTTGCTGTGCAAGGTGATCGCGTGCTTGGAGAACTCCCGCACGAAGACATCGAAGAGCTGATCCAGCACGGCCGGATCGGTGCCGTCGATCTCGGCCTGCTCGAGAATGAGCTGGGCGTACGGGACCATGGTGAACAGCTCGCCGAGCCCGAACAGGAAGTCGACGTCCTCCTGCTGCGCGGCCGTGGGAGTGGCTGCGGCCAGCAGGGTTTGCAGGGCCAGGGCCTGCTCCAGGAACACCGCGACATTCGGTACGTGCGCGAAATTCTCGAAGACCGGCTTCCAGTCGGCGAAGCGGATCTTGCCCAGACCGCTGCTCGGCCCCTGCCGGAACAGGAATTCGTCGTCGGCGGCATCGCGGCGGGTCTTCACGGGAGCGTGTGTGGCACGGGCGAATTCGGCCTTCAGCGTGGGCACCGCCCGGCTCGCGGGAGCAGCCGCGCGACGGCTGGTCCAGCTGAGCGCACCCGAGATGGCCCGCACGGCCGCCTTGGGCGCGACGCTCGCGCCGGGCAGATAACGCAGCGCGGCCAATCCGGCATCGGCGGGATGGAACATGTAGTTGGGCATGAACTTCAGCGACAGCGCGAGGTTCACGTGCACGGTGCCTTCCAGGCGCGGCAGGCCGAACATGCCGACCATGGCCATGGGGAAGTACATATCGTTCTCGAAGCCGCGCGCGGCGATCACATCGGCCAGATCCTCATAGAGTTTCTGCCCGTTGCGGGTGACCGACATCTTCTCGATGGCATTGAAAAGCAGGTAGCGCCGGTCGTTCTCACGGGCCGAGCGCATGTAGTCGATGGCGCGCTCGCTGTAGAGCTTCATGCCGATCAGTCGCGCGAAGCAGTCCGCGAGCAGCGATTTCACCTGTGGGAACTCGGTGACCCGGTGCCCGAACAGGATTCGGCTGTCGGCGTGCGTGACGGCCTCGTAGAGGGCGTGCTCGCAGGCACCGACCGCGCCGAAGCCGAGATTGAACTTGCCGACATTGACGGTATTCATGGCGGCGTCGAAGGCGGCCCGGCCGGTGTGCAGGATGTCGGACTCCGCGACCGGATAGTTCTCCAGATCGAAGGCGGCGACGTACATCTGGGAGTCGACGACGTTCTTGCGCAGCTTGTAGTTCTTGTGCCGGGAGTCGGCGGCGAAGAAGAGGTAGCCCGAGTACTCCTCGTCGGTCATCTTCCGCAGGAAGTCGGCGGAGTCGATGATCGGCTTATCGGCGCGGCGGCCGAAGACCGAGACCATGGCGGCCTGATTGCCATTGCCGATGTAGTACTTGCCGCCGGTGGCGGTGAATCCGCCGCGCGGCTTGGGCTCGAGGACCATATCGGTGGAGTACACGTCCGCGCCGTGCGCCTGTTCGGAGAGGCCGAAGGCGAAGATCTCGCCGGAGTCCAGGGCCGCGGCGGCGCGCGCCTTGGCTTCTTTGTTCGCGCTCTGCCAGATCGGGCCGAGGCCGAGGATGGTGACCTGCCAGACGTACCAGTACTGCATGCCGTAGAAGCCGAGGATCTTGCTCAGCATGGCGATGCGCGCGGTGTCCCAGCGCTTGTCCGGATCGCCGCCGCCTTCCGCGGCCGGGGTCAGGAAGATCGCGAAGAGGCGTTCGGTCTTCACGAAATCGAGGAATTCGGCGTACCAGACGCGGTCGCGGGCGTCGGCCAGCAGGCGGGCCTTGCCGCGATCCTCGAACCAGTTCACGGTGGCGCGCAGCAGTCGCCGGGTTTCTCCGTCGAATTCGGTGAACGCGCAGGTCTTCGGATTGAAGAGGGTCTCGGTCATCTCGGCTTCCTGGGGCGGGGCGGCGGTACCTCGGGGCACTTTCATTCGCGACAGTAGCATTTTCCTTCACCGTTGCAGGAAATGATCTTGGAGTCGCCACACGGGCGAAGGCCTCATACCGGGCACGCTCGCGCGGACCGGCCCCGACCAGCCGTTCCCCTGTCCCGGCGCGCTGCTATCGTCGGTCCTCATGGGCACCGATTCGGCGGTACGACCACGGCAGCGCGCCCGGCATCTCGGGCCCGAACGCCGTCGACCCCAGGTGCTCGACACCGCGCTGGAGATCGCCGTGGAGCACGGCATCGCGGCGATCACCATCGCCGCCGTCGCCGACCGCATGAAGGTGACCCGCCCGGTCGTCTACGCCTGCTTCGCCGATCGAGTCGAACTCATCGAGGCGCTCATGCGCCGCGAGGAGGACTACCTACTCAACGGCATTCTGGAAACCCTGCCGCGCCGCCGCGTCGAGGCCGACGAGGCCGTATTCGTGGAGGGCTTCCGCGCCCTGCTGCACGCCGTGGCCATCCGCCCCGACACCTGGCGGCTGCTGTACGGGAATCCCGATCCGGCGGTGGCGGATTCGTTCGGCCGCGGCCGCGATCTCGCGGTGGAACGCTGCACCCGGCGACTGCGACCGACCCTGCGCGCCTGGGGCACCGAGGATGCCGAGCGCAAACTTCCGGCACTGGTGGAACTGTGGGTGTCCGCCGGTGAGGGTGCGGTCCGCACCCTGCTGACCGGTTCGCCGGACTGGAACCCCGACACCCTGGGCGAATTCGTGGGCGCGGCCGTCTATCGCGCCCTCCGGCACGCCTGAGCGGTCCAGCCGCACGCTCGAAAACTGCGCAATCCGAACACCTGAAACCGGGGTTGCTGCGCAATTCCGATGGCTACGATGGGAAATACGGACCCAATAGTCAACGGGAGACCGGCGATGACGTTCTATCGGCAAGTCGGATCGGTGCCGCCCAAGCGGCATACACAACATCGGGATGCGCAGGGTCAGCTCTATTACGAGGAGCTGATGGGAGAAGAGGGCTTCTCCGGCGACTCCTCGCTGCTCTATCACCGCGGATTACCGCCCGCCATAGTGGATTCCACGGTGTGGGCGCTACCGGATCAGCGGACCCACCCGAATCATCCACTGCGGCACCGGCATTTGAAGCTGCACGACCTGTTCCCCGGGGACACCCCGCGCGACACCGATGTGGTGACCGGGCGGCGGCTGGTGCTGGGCAATGCGGATGTGCGGCTCTCGTATGTGGCCGCGCTCGGCGAATCACCCCTGTACCGCAATGCCATCGGCGACGAACTGGTCTATATCGAATCCGGGAGCGCCCGGGTGGAGACCGTGTTCGGCGCGCTCACCGTGCATCAGGGCCATCAGGTGCTGCTGCCGCGCGCCACCACACATCGCTGGCTGCCGGACGGGCCGGAACCCTTGCGCGCGTATATTATCGAGGGCAGCGGGCATATCACGCCGCCCAAGCGCTACCTGTCCAAGTACGGGCAGTTGCTGGAGCACGCGCCCTACTGCGAGCGCGATCTCCATGGTCCGGCCGAACCACTGCTCGCCGACGGCACCGAGGTGGAGGTGCTGGTCAAGCATCGTCCCGCCGGTGAAATCGTCGGCACCCGAATGGTTTACGCGACGCATCCCTTCGATGCGGTGGGCTGGGACGGCTGCCTGTATCCGTTCGCCTTCGATATCGCCGATTTCGAGCCCATCACCGGCCGGGTGCATCAGCCGCCGCCGGCGCATCAGGCGTTCGAGGGCAATAACTTCGTGGTCTGCAATTTCGTGCCGCGCAAGGTGGACTACCACCCGCTGTCGATTCCGGTGCCCTACTACCACTCCAATGTGGATTCCGACGAGATCATGTTCTATTGCGGCGGAAACTACGAGGCGCGCAAGGGATCCGGGATCGGGCAGGGGTCGGTGTCGGTGCATCCGGGCGGGTACGCGCACGGGCCACAGCCGGGGGCCTACGAGCGCAGCATCGGCATCGAATTCTTCGATGAACTGGCGGTCATGGTGGATACCTTCCATCCGCTGCAACTGGGTGAGGCCGCGCTGGCCTGCGAGGACCCGAATTATGCGTGGACTTGGTCGGGGCGTGGGCCGGAGAAGTGGATCTGAGGGACGGGTGGATATGAATAGCCGTGTGCGGATCGAAATCCCCGAGGATTCGGGATTCGGGCTGACGCATCTCCCCTACTGCGTATTCCGCCCGCGCGGGGGTGAGCCGCGGGTGGGTGCGCGAGTGGGTGAGAGCATCATCGATCTGGCGGTGGCCCTGGATGATCCGATGTTCGCCCAGCCCAGCCTGAACGCGTTCATGACGCAGGGCCCGCAGTGCTGGCGGGAGGTGCGCGAACGAGTGCATGCCGCCGCCGAA
This sequence comes from Nocardia sp. NPDC051030, assembly GCF_040683015.1. Lineage (NCBI taxonomy): Bacteria > Bacillati > Actinomycetota > Actinomycetes > Mycobacteriales > Nocardiaceae > Nocardia > Nocardia sp. NPDC051030. The sequence goes on from NZ_JBFBCD010000005.1 coordinate 36,046, forward strand.
TCGGAATTGCCCGCGGCGGCGGTGCATTCGGTGCAGGCGGTCCGTGTGGACCTGCCCATCGAGGTCGCGGATTACGTGGATTTCTATGCCAGCCTCGATCATGCCACCGCCATGGGCCGCATCTTCCGGCCGGATGGTGAAGCGCTGCTGCCGAATTGGCGGCATCTGCCGGTGGGGTATCACGGGCGGTCGGGCACGGTCGTGGTGTCGGGGACCGAGATCACCCGGCCGCGGGGGCAGACCCGAACAAGTGCCGGGACACCGGAATTCGGGCCGAGCCGCCGCCTCGATATCGAGGCCGAGCTCGGATTCGTGGTCGGCGCGGGTTCGGCCCTGGGCATCCCGATCCGGACGGAGGACTTCGCCGAGCACGTATTCGGGGTGGCGCTGGTCAACGACTGGTCGGCCCGCGATATCCAGGGGTGGGAAGCGCAACCCCTCGGCCCCTTCCTGGGCAAGTCCTTCGCTACCTCCGTATCCGCGTGGGTGACGCCCTTGGATGCCTTGGCCGCGGCGCGGATTCCGCTGCCCGCGCAGGATCCCGAACCGCTGCCCTACCTGACCGGCAGCGGTGCCTGGGGTTTGGACATCGACCTGCGCGTGGACTGGAACGGGCAGCGGGTCTCCACTCCCCCGTACCGCCGCATGTACTGGTCACCGGCGCAGATGCTGGCGCATATGACGGTGAACGGCGCGTCCACCCGCACGGGTGACCTGTTCGCCTCGGGCACGATTTCCGGGGCCGAGCGCGATGAGCGCGGCTCGTTCATGGAAATGAGCTGGAACGGCACCGAACCCATCGATCTGGGCGATGCGAAGCGCACCTTCCTGGAGGACGGTGACGAGGTGTCGATCACGGCCTCGGCTCCGGCCGTGGGCGGTGGCCGATTGACGCTGGGCGAGGTCCGGGGGCGGATTCTGCCGGTGCGCTGACTTGCGGCTCGACCCGCCGTTCGCGGAGTAATAGTTCGATCACATGGCCATGACCATGATCACTGTCCGTACCGGGCGGCGGATCAGGAACGCTACCGTTCCGAAGTCTAGGGACTTCGAAGGGTGCGCAACGATGCTGACCAGTCTTGCCCGGTTCGCCATGGCGCGCCCGCGCGCCGTCCTGGTGACCGCACTATTGCTCATGATCGTCTGCGGCGGCTTCGGTGCCACCGCCAAGTCACACATGGTCGGCGGCGGCTACCTGACCGGTGAGCTGGAGTCGGTGCAGGCCAATGACTTCATCACCGAGAACTTCCCCGGCGGCAATCCGAACTTCCTCGTCATGCTCACCGCCGAGGACGGCGTGAACAGTCCGCAGGCGCGGGCCGAGGCACAGCGCATCACCGATCAGCTCACCCACGACTCCGGCATCACCGGCGTGCAGTCGTATTGGACCACCTCCGCCGACCGCGGCGACTTATCGTCGGCGCTGCGCAGCAAGGACAGCAAACGCGGCCTCATCCTGGCCACCGTCACCGGCACCGATACCGAGGTGCAGACCCGGGCCAACACCCTCAGCGACGAGCTGAACGGCGACCGGGACGGCGTGCAGGTGCGGGTCGGCGGCATGGCCGGAACCTTCGCGAATATCAATCATCAGGTCGAGAAGGACCTCATCCTGGCCGAGGCCATTGCGGTGCCGGTGTCCGGCATCCTGCTGGCGCTGGTGTTCGGCAGCCTGATCGCGGCCGCGCTGCCGTTGGGCGTGGGCCTGTTCGCCATCGCGGCGACGCTGGGCATTCTGCGGCTGCTGACCACGGTCATGGACGTGTCGATCTTCGCGCTCAATATGACCAGCGCGCTGGGGCTGGCCCTGGCCATCGACTACAGCCTTTTCATCGTCAGCCGGTACCGCGAGGAGTTGAACGAGGGGCGCGACACCCGGGCCGCGATCCTGCGCTCGGTGCAGACCGCCGGGCGCACCGTGGTGTTCTCCGGGCTCACCGTGGCCCTGGCTCTCGCGGCGCTCGCGGTGTTCCCGCAGCCGTTCTTCAAGTCCTTCGCCTATGCCGGTGTCGCGGTGGTGGCGGCGGCCGTGGGCGCTTCGGTGCTGTTGCTGCCCGCCGCGCTCATACTGCTCGGGGATCGGGTGAATGCCTGGGATCTGCGCAAACCCTTGCGCCGCTTGCTCGGTCGCGGCGAGCCGACGCCGAAGCGGGCCGAGGACAGCGCCTGGTATCGCCTGGTCACCGCGGTCATGAATCGTCCCGGCCCGGTCGCGCTGATAACGACCCTGGTTCTGCTGCTGCTCGGATCCCCGTTCCTGACGGCGCATTTCGGCACGCCGGACGATCGGGTGATCGGCACGTTCGCCTCGGCCCGGCAGGTCGGCGATGCGCTGCGCTCGGATTTCAACGCCGATATGGCGTCCAGTTCGGTGATCGTGCTGCCCGGATTCACCGGCCCCACCAAGGAGATCGGCGCGTACGCCACCGAACTCTCGAAGGTGCCGGGCGTTCCAGCGGTGCTATCGAGTGACGGCGTGTACGTGAACGGGGCGAAAATGGCTCCCGGGGTGCCACAGATGTCCGGGCCGAATGGCGCGTACCTGTCCGTCGGCACCAAGCTGACCCCGTATTCGCAGGAGGGTAAGGACCAGCTGTCCGCCCTGCGTGCGGTGCCCGCGCCCGTGGCGGCGAAGTTCGGTGGTGCCGCGGCGCTGAACGAGGACACCATGGATTCGGTGATCAAACGACTTCCCTTGGCGGGCGCGCTGATCGCGATCATCACGCTGATTCTGCTGTTCCTGTTCACCGGCAGCGTGGTGCTGCCGATCAAGGCGCTCATCCTGAACATGCTGTCGCTGACCGCCACCTTCGGCGCCATGATCTGGATCTTCGAGCAGGGGCATCTGTCGGGACTGCTCGGGTTCACGCCGACCGGCAGCATCGATCTGTTCATGCCGATTCTCATGTTCTGCCTGGCCTTCGGCATGTCCATGGACTACGAGGTCTTCCTGCTCTCGCGGATTCGCGAGGAGTGGCTGGCCTCGGACCGCACCCCGGAGGCCAATACCCGTTCGGTGGCGCTCGGCGTGGCCCGCACCGGCCGGATCTTCACCGCCGCAGCCGGTTTGATGGCGGTGGTGCTGCTGGCCGTGGCGACCTCACAGGTGGCCCCGATGAAGCTGTTCGGCATCGGCCTGGCCCTGGCGGTCATCTCCGACGCCACCATTATTCGCGGCCTGCTCGCACCGGCTCTCATGCGCATGATGAGCACCGGTAATTGGTGGGCTCCCAAACCGCTTGCCGCTCTGCACAAACGGATCGGTCTTGAAGAAGCGCCTGCCGAAAATTCGTCCGCCGCAAATATTCCGGAGCACGCGCTTACCAAATAGATTCGCCTATCAGGTTATTGCGCACATTTGTTCTTACCGATGGTCGTACCCTTGATCCGGGGACGGCAACGGAAGGAACACACCATGTCGCTGATACCCGGTTCCGGCGCGATCGGACGCGGTTTCAACATCCTCGGCACATACAGCACTCGATCATTGATGCCACAAATAGTTAATCTCGGTGACGACAACAAGAGCTGGGAATATCCGCCGACCGGCATCACCTACCAGGTGCCGGACAACGCGACCCCGCTGGAGTACACCAACACCACGGGCTCGTCGTATGTCTACAACACGGTGGAGCAGTTCCAGTCGCATTTCTCGCAGAAGGCCGGAGTACAAACGTCTTACGGCGCGTTCAGCGGGCAATTCAATATCGCTTACAGTTCCACTGTTCAAACCGACCAGTCATACTATTACGGAATTTACGAAGCCGATTTCACCGCCTGGGAGTTGAATCTCAACCACACCTCCAGCCAATGGCTCACTCCCGATTTCCGCGACGATCCGGATGTGCAGAACCTGCCGTCGACCTTCACGCCGCAGAATCAAGAACAGTTCTATGCCTTCTTCCGCAAGTGGGGAACGCATTTCGTGGGTCAAGTGGTGGTCGGCGGCAGCCTCGACTACTACGAGGCGGTGCAGAAGTCGTTCTCGTCCGATCAGTCTCAGATCAGCGCGAACATCAAACTCGAGTACAAGGCCGTCTTCACCTCCGGCAAGGCCGAATCGCAGACGGAGTGGGAGCAACTCACCAAGACCTGGGCGGACAGCCGCCTGGTGACGGTGAGCGCCACGGGTGGTGACAACTCGATCCTGGACGCGCTCAATCCCGGCTACGGCGATTCCGATGTCGGGATCTTCGACGCCTGGTCGTCGGCGGTCATGAAGAACCCGTCGGTCGTCGAGTTCTCGCTGCGGCCGCTGAACGTGCTGTTCTCCGGGGACCAGGCGATCGCGGTCGCGAACGCGCTGGAGGCCTACACCAATGGCGCGATCCTGGCCTATGCCGCAACGGATTACACCCCGAACAAGGCGCCGGGCGGCGGTCAGGTCAGCACCTCGTTCGGCATCATCACCAATGGCGATGTGGCGATTCCGAACCCGGCGGTGGATCCGCCCGCGCCCACGGTCGTATCCCCCGGAGTCGTGGCCCCGGTCGGCGGATACCAGCTCGCGCTGTACGACCCGGTCACCTTCGAGCAGATCATGGTGCACCTGTACTACCAGAAGTACCAGCCCAATTCGCTGTCCCCGGACCCGTCGATCTACAAGGCGATGATGGCCGATATCAATACCGTCGGCCGCAAGGGCTACCTCGCCGCGGTGAGCGGGTTCGCCGTCGACCTGCTGAACTATCCGTCGCAGGACTTCCAGAACTGGCTGATCAGCATCGGCGCGACCATGTCGGGCTGGAAGAAGTTCATCGGCTACCCGGACAAGGGCGGCTCGGCCTGCTACATCGTGCTCGGAAGGCAGGGCGCGGCACCGGGATTCGCGCTGGAGCTGCTCCAGGCGGTCTACTCGTCCAGCGATTGGCTACAGGAGCCGTACATGTTCAATATGAATGCCTCGGCCGTCGGCCTGACCTACGGGCGCACCTCGACCTCACTCAGCAAGACGCATGTCGTCGGCTCGCTGGCCCTGCCGCCGCAGGAGTCCGAACATCACCCGCACAAGCCGGAACCCAAGCCGCACAAGCCCGGTAGGCGCTAGTCGCTCAGAAGGGTGCGGGCCGATTCGAAAGGGCGGCCCGCATTTACTGCTTGGCGCGGGCCGTGCGACCGGCCTCGACGACCTCCGCGAAATTGGTGAGATCCCCGACCAGCGTCTCCACCGAGTCCGGCTGTCCGCCATCGTCGTGATGATGCAGCCAGTCGGCGATGAGTTCGAACATGCCGCCGATGGTGGCCAGCGCGAGGGCCAGGCTGCGCGGGTCCGGCGTGGAATCGCCTTGCCGCCATTGATGATCGAGGAAATCGGCCGACCAGCGGCGATTACTGCGGCGCTGGGCTTCCACCGCGGGTGAGATGCCGCCCGCTTCGCCGAAGGTGACCTTGGCCAGGCGCGGATCGTCGGCGATGGCGTGCACGAAGGCGGCGAGAATGGCGCGCAGGCGTTGCGGCCATTCGGCTTCCGCATGCTCGACCGCGGCGTCCGCGACCCGTTGCTGGATCTGCTGGGTGATCTGTTCCAGCAGCGCGGTGTAGCAGGCTTCCTTGCTCTCGAAGTGATCGTAGAAGCCTTTGGTGCCGACATACGCGTGCTGGCAGATCTGTTCGATCGAGGTGCCCGAATAGCTCTGGCGGGCAAAGAGTTCGGTGGCGGCGGCGAGCAACTGACGGCGGCGCTGGGCGCTGCGCTCGTCGGCGTCGAGGCCGCGGATCCGGCGCCGCGCGGGCGCGGGCGAACTGTTCGTCGAACCCAGCCGATCGGGCGCCGCGGCGGATTTGCTGCGGGGCATGCCAGCACAATAGCCGCGCCTGTTTCAGAAAGACATCTTGTTGATAACAGTATGCCATGTTGTAATCATCGTCACGTCGATGAGGAAGGGAACAGACGTGGCAATCAATGGGGATCGCCGACGACGGGGATGGCGGCGGTTCACCGCGGCCGCCCTCGCGACGGCTCTGACGGCTTCCGCGGCCGTGCTGCTCGGGGGAGCTGTGTCGCCTGTCCCGGCCGCCGCCGCCCCGCAGCCGCTGAATGTGGACCCGTTCTACAGCGCTCCGGACGGCTTCGAAGACGCTGCGCCGGGCGCGATTCTGCGCACGCGGGAAGTGCAACTCGCGGTGCTCACCGTGCTGCCGGTGCATGTGCGGTCCTGGCAGCTGCTCTATCGCACCACCGATCTGTTCGGGCAGCCGACCGTCGCGGCCACCACGGTGGCGGTGCCCATGGGCGCGAACACCTCGCACAGCCGGCCGCTGGTCTCGCACCAGTTCTTCTACGACAGCACCTCACCCAATTGCGCGCCCTCGTATGTGCTGCAACAGGGTGGCGGGCTGCCCGCGCTGGAGGGCATCCACTCCACGGTCGAGTACCTGGAGCTGGCGGCCTCGATCAGCCAGGGTTACGCCATCAATGTTCCTGATTACGAAGGCCTTTACGGTCATCTCGCGGTCGCCAAGGAACCCGGCTACATGATTCTCGACAGCGTGCGCGCCGCCGAGGCATTCGAACCGCTCGGCCTGGACGGGGCGAATACGCCCGTGGCCCTGTGGGGTTACTCGGGCGGCGGCATGGGCAGCGGCTGGGCGGCCGAGATGCAGCCGACCTACGCACCGGAGCTGAATATCAAGGGCATCGCCATGGGCGCGCCCGTCTCGGACGTGGAATCGCTGCTGCACGTGAATGGTTCGATGTTCGCGAGCCTGATCGGCGTCGGCATCGCCTCACTGCGCAATGCGTATCCGAAGTTCGCGGAGGCCACCGAGCGCTATCTGACGCCGGAGGGCAAGGCGGTCATGGATCGCACAGCCAACCAGTGCCTGGTGCGCAATGTGCTGAACCTGATGTTCACCGACTATCAGCGTCTGATGACCATTCCGATCGCCGATTTCCTGGCGTTGCCGGAGGTCAAGGAGGTCTTCGATTCGACTGTGCTGGGCAGCAATCCGCCGACCGCGCCGACCATGGTCTACCAAGGCGTCTACGACGAGGCAGTGCCCTGGTACACCAACGACCGGATGGTCCAGCAGTGGTGTGACGGCGGCACGTCCGTCTACTACAAGCGCGATCACCTCAGCGAACACCTCACCCTGACCACGCTCGGCATGGCCGACGCCTTCAACTGGATCAAATCCCGCCTGGCTCCCGGCGCGGGCGATCCGGTCGGCTGCCGCACCGACAATGTGGTCACCATGCTCGCGAACCTGGACGCGCTCGCGACGCAAACCGAGATCAGCCTGAACGCCACCTTCGGTGCGCTGGGCTGGCCCATCGGCCCGCAGGAGCGGTAGTGCCGTGCGGCGTGGCGATTACTTTCGCCACGCCGCACCGTCTGCATGGATATCCGAACACCTTCCGGTAGGAGATCCTCATGCACTGGACTCTCGAAGTGGTCGTCGTCCCGGTCTCGGATATCGATCGGGCCAAGGATTTCTACAGCAATCAGCTCGGATTCACTGTCGATCACGACACCCGGATCGGCGATGGCATGCGCGTCGTACAGCTGACACCACCCGGGTCCGGCTGCTCCGTCGTGATCGGAGAGGGCGTGGTACCCAAGATGGAACCCGGATATCTGAAGGGCCTGCAATTGGTGGTCCCCGACCTGAAGCAGGCGCGGGCCGAGCTGGTCGCGCGCGGTGTGGAAGTCAGCGAGATCCAGCTGGTGGCTCCGAGCTCCCCCTCCGAACCGGATCCTCTCGACAATGTCGGATTTCTGTTCTTCGATGATCCGGACGGCAATAGCTGGGCGGTGCAGCAGATTTCCACCCGTCCCTGATCCGGGCGTAGGTTCCACGGACACCGTCGGTATATCGAGGAGTCCCCGCTGTGGAACTGCGCCAACTGCGCTATTTCGTGACCGTGGCCGAGGAACTGCACTTCGGCCGGGCCGCGGAACGCCTGCATATCGCGCAGCCCGCGGTCAGCCAGCAGGTGCAGCGCCTGGAACGGGAGCTGAAGGTCCAGCTGCTGGATCGTTCCCCGCGCAAGGTGCTGCTCACCGAGGCCGGGCTGCGTTTCCTCCCGGCCGCGCGCGCCGTGCTGGCGGCCGCGGATCAGGCGCGCGCCTCGGTCGCGGACTTGGCGGGCGGCCGGGCCGAGGTATTCCGCCTGGGCACGGTCACCGGCTTGGGTGAGCGCCTGGACGCCGTCTTGGACGGGTTCGCCGACCGCGCACCGAATGTCCGGGTCGAGCTGATCGCACTGCCGGTGTCCGAGCGACTACGGCAGGTCGGCGACGGCGGACTCGACGCCGCCTTCCTCCGATCGCCCGAACCGGCGGAGAGTCCCGACCTGGATTTCCTGCCGGTCTGGTCGGATCCGCTGGTGGTGGCCCTGCCCGCCCGGCACCCCCTCGCCGCACAGGACTCGATCCGGCTCGCCGACCTGGCGTCGGTCCCCCTGCGCCTGACCGAACGCCGCAATCATCCGGCCCTGGTCGATCTGGTCCTGACCGCTTGTCAGCGTGCGGGTTTCGAGCCGGTCCCCGGCCCCGCCTCCGCCAACCTCCAGGACAATCTGGCGATCATCGGCTCCGGCACCCCCATGTGGACCGTGGTCTACGCATCCAATGCCCGCCTGGTACAGAACCCGCGAATCGCCTTCCGCCCCTTCGCCGATCCGGGCATGAGCCTCCCGATCGCCCTCGCGGTCCGCGCCGACGCCGCCTCCCCGAACCTGAAACTCCTCGCGGCCCTGCTCGCCGAATCACGATAAGCATTCCTTATCGCTGCGGGAACGCACTGCCCATTGGTCCGAGCCCTCGAGTGCGGTGAACTATTCACAGGCCGCCGAACAACCGGTAACCGAAGCCGGAAACCGATTGGCGCCCAATCAAATTCACCAATTCACCGAAGGAGCTCCCCCATGCCCATCGTCACCGTTCAGCAGGGCCCCCGCACCATCGAGCAGAAGCGCGACCTGGTCCGCCGCCTCACCGACGCCTTCGTCGACGCCCTCCAGATCCCCGCCGAAGCGGTCCAGGTCTGGATTCAGGAAACCCCCACCGACAGCTGGGCCATCGGCGGCACCCTCACCGCCGACAAGAAATAGGCGCTCGCCCGGCGTTCGGGCTAGCTCGCGAGGTCTTGGACCTGCCCGAACAGGGTCACTATGCGCGTTATGCCGTCCAGGGTGCGCAGTGATTCGGGGATGCGGTGCACCAACCGGCCCCATTTGCTCACGGCCCGGCCCACATTCGGTTGTGGACCCTCCAGGTCCTCGATCAGTTCGCCCACCTCATCCGGGTGGGCGTCCGGGCCGGGCGTGGCGGGCAGCACGGCGCGCAGTGCGGCCAGTTCACTCCGCAGATCTGTCAAAGCCGTTGCGAGAGCGTCGGACTCGGCTCCGACGGTCTGACTCACCGGACCCTTGAATACGCTCGAATTTCCGCTCCCCCCGATATTCCCTGCGACGATATTGCCGCCGTTGATGTGGGTTCCGCCCGGTGTGTTCTCCGGCATGATCACTCCTACCTGCTCGGTGCGGCGGGGCTCGAGACCGGCATGGTGGCACCGTTCATGACGCCGCGATTGTTCGAGCCGCCGATATTATTGGCGACGACATTCGAGTTGTTGATGTACGTGGCATTGCTGATCTGCGTCACCGAGCGCTCGAAATCCGTTGTGGAGATGCCCTTCTCGGTGAGGAACCGGCTCACGGCGTCGAAGATCCGCTCGCGCAGGATGAGCAGATACCGTTCCTTGTCGGTGACCTCGAAGAAGTTATTGAAGGCATCGCCCGAGCCGAGTTCCCGGACGCTGCACTCCGCGCCGAAGGCGATCGCGGCCTCACCCGGTGAGCGCCACGCGCTGCCGCCGACGCGCGCCTGATCGCGCAGCCACCGCCAGATCGTGCCGATCCGGGCGGGAATGGTGGTGGGCAGCAAGGCGAATTCGCATAGGGTCTGCCATAACTCCGGCAGCACCGGCAGCCGCCGCCGGTCGACGGTGCGGTAGGCCGGATCGATCGGCGGCAGTACGAACGACTGGCATTCCAGCATGAGCGTGCGCTGCTGACAGCCGACGTGCAGGAAGGTGGACACCGCCAGCTGCCGCTCCCAACCCTCCACCCGGTAGCACCGGAAGTAGCGCAACCATTCGGGTGAACTGTTCATCAGTCCGGCCCAATACTCCGGCAGCATCTGCGGATTCATGCCCGCCTCCAGTTGCTGGAGCAAAGGCGCGGCATCCGGATAGTGCAACAGGTGACCCGAGTCGAGTAGCGCCCAATGGGCGATATGCAGGTCGGAGAAGCGCCAGCCGGGCGTGAGCGTCGACGTTTCGCGCAGTGCCATCAGGTCTTTGGTGACGAAATCCTGTAATTCCATCGGAGTGAAGGTGGGCACCCCGCCGTTTGCCCCCGGGTCCGCCGGATACAGCTCGAGAGTTGTCGACCACGACCACTTCTCCAGATGAATCCCCGCGCCCACGAAAGGATTCAAGCCACGGAATACCACGAATTCGGCGGGACTGTGCTGACCCGTGCGGGCGTCCGCCTCGGCGAAACGCCGCAACCGATTCGCATAGGGGCCGCAGGAACGCACGACGGTATCGCGCGGCGGGGTTCCGGGCACATAGTTTCCGAAGCGGTACCACTGGTCGACCACATGCTGCCGCATCAGCTTCTCGGTCAGCAGGACACCGAAGATGAGCGCCTGCACGATGAGGGACAGGGCGAACAGCAGCTCGCTCGGATCGGCGGAGGTGCGCTGGCCCGAGACCAGCAGGGGACTCAATGCCACGATGAGGAAGACCCAGGTGACGGAGCCCCACAGCAGGTAGGTCAGCCACCAGTGCAGCCAGCGCGGAAACTGCGGCGGCGTCTCGATATTGCGGAGCATCCAGGTGGCGCCCACGGTGACCACGACCGAGCTCAGCCGCCAGGCGAGTGCCGAGGCCAGCCAGGCCACGACGAGGTACGAGCCGATGCCGACCAACGTTCCCAGCAGCGCCAGCACGACCGCCGCGACCAGCACCCGCCGCGCGCGGGCCGTTACCGCCTCGCGCAGTACGACTTCCGAATTGACGCCCGGCGAAGGCGGAATGGCGCGGCGGGGTTCGGTGAGGAATTCGCCGATCAGATCGTCGGCCAATCGATCGTCGAGATGTACGGCCGAGGCCAGATATCGAGTGGCTTCATCGGCTGCTGCGGGGTTCGGCTGCGTCATATCGGCCCGGCCCCCCGGATAGCTGCGCTGGCGTCGCCCATTGTTCCCCCTATGGTCACCGGGCACTGCGAGATCAACGGTAGCAATGCCCAGGAACGCCGGGTGGGGATTTCGGCAGAACTATTCGATATTCGTGCGTGCGCCCGGAAAGACGCACGCACGAACCGATTTGCTAGGAAACGACCGGAAGGTAGACCTGATTTCCGGTTTGCGCGAATTCGGCGGATTTCTCCGCCATGCCCGCTTCGATGGCGGCCACATCGGTGAGACCCTGCTTTTCGGCGTATTCGCGGACGTCCGCGGAGATGCGCATGGAGCAGAACTTGGGGCCGCACATGGAGCAGAAGTGGGCGGTCTTGGCGGGTTCGGCCGGGAGGGTCTCGTCGTGGTACTCACGAGCCGTGTCCGGGTCCAGGGACAGGTTGAACTGGTCGTGCCAGCGGAATTCGAAGCGCGCCTTGGAGAGTGCGTCGTCTCGGTCCTGGGCGTGCGGATGCTGCTTGGCCAGATCGGCGGAGTGGGCGGCGATCTTGTAGGTGATCACGCCGACCTTCACGTCATCGCGGTTGGGCAGGCCCAGGTGTTCCTTGGGGGTGACGTAGCAGAGCATGGCCGTGCCCGCCTGCGCAATGATGGATGCGCCGATGGCGGAGGTGATGTGGTCGTACGCCGGTGCGATATCGGTGGCGAGCGGGCCCAGGGTGTAGAAGGGGGCTTCCTCGCAGAGTTCTTCTTCGAGGCGCACGTTTTCCACGATCTTGTGCATGGGCACGTGGCCGGGGCCTTCGATCATCACCTGCACGCCATAGGATTTCGCGATTTTGGTGAGCTCGCCGAGGGTGCGCAGTTCGGCGAACTGGGCCTCGTCATTGGCGTCGGCGATGGAGCCGGGGCGCAGGCCGTCACCCAGGGAGAAGGTGATGTCGTACTTGGCCAGGATCTCGCAGAGTTCGCGGAAGTTGGTGTACAGGAACGATTCCTGATGGTGGGCCAGGCACCAGGCCGCCATGATGGAGCCGCCGCGCGAGACGATGCCGGTCACGCGCTTGGCGGTCAGCGGCACGTAGCGCAGCAGCACGCCCGCGTGCACGGTCATGTAGTCGACGCCCTGCTCGGCCTGCTCGATCACGGTGTCGCGGTAGATCTCCCAGGTGAGCTGGGTGGGATCGCCGTTCACCTTCTCCAGGGCCTGATAGATCGGCACGGTGCCGACCGGGACCGGGGAGTTGCGCAGGATCCACTCGCGGGTTTCGTGAATGTTCTTGCCGGTGGACAGGTCCATGATGTTGTCGGCGCCCCAGCGGGTGGCCCACACCATCTTCTCGACCTCCTCGGCAATGGAGGAGCTCACGGCCGAATTGCCGATATTGGCGTTGATCTTCACCAGGAACTTCTTGCCGATGATCATCGGCTCGGATTCGGGGTGATTGTGATTGGCCGGAATCACCGCGCGGCCCGCGGCCACCTCGTCGCGCACCAGCTCCGGCTCCACGCCTTCGCGGGCGGCGATGAAACGCATTTCCGGGGTGATGATTCCCGCGCGCGCCCACGCCAGCTGCGTGCGCGGACCCGGCACATCCGGCTTGGTCCAGGAGTCGCGGGTCCTGGGTAGACCGGCCTCGAGATCGATCACCGCGGTGTCGTCGGTGTACGGGCCGGACGTGTCGTACAGATCGAAATGCTCACCATTGGTGAGGTTGACCCGCCGCACCGGAACGCGCAGCGTCACGCCGTCGGCGTCGATCTGCTCGTAGTGTTTGACGCTGCCCTGAATGGGACCGGTGGTCACGGTGTCTACGGGTGCGGAGGTCCCGGTGGCACGCTTGGACGTCATCTGTGAATCCTCCCTACGCCGGCATTACCCGGTCAGGTTCATACGGTCGACGGCCCTAGCCGTCCTCTCAGCCCGCTGGTGCGAGCCCCCGTTGGCATGAATTACCGCCGCCGACCTTACCTGCCACCCGCGATCAGCGACGCCTGGTTGCTTCAGCCCGGGAAAGATATATGGAAGTCAGCGGCCGTGCGGCTGCCATCGGTGCGCGAATTCGTTCGGTGCGGGAGGAGGGCCCGGCAGCTCCCCCGGCACGGCCAAACCGTCGATGAGCAGGGCGAGGATCCGGCGGCGCAGCTTTGCGGCACGCTGCGGATCGGGAAGTGAAATGGCCGCACAGGATTCGAGGATCAGCCCCAGATCCTGCGTCGTGACGCCATCGCGCAGGCGACCCGATTCGCGCGCCCGGCGAATGATCTCCTCATTCAACTCGGCCGAGCGCATCACCTCCGGCAGGATCGAGTCATCGGGCGTGAACGTGCCCGCCAGATGCACGGTGAGCGAGTGCACGTCGGCGTCCACCACGCGTTGCAGGAAGTCGACGAGCACCTGCCAATCATCCGAATCCTGTAGTGCCGCTTCGGCTTCGGCGTTGTATCGACGCAGCCCGTCATAGCAGAGGGTGCGCAGCAGAACGTCTTTACTCGAATAGCGGCGATACAACGCACTGATCCCCACCCCCGCCCGCTCGGCGACAGCCGCGATGGGCGCTTTGGGTTCGGCCAGGAAAACCTCCCGCGCCGCAGACAGGATGATTTCGTCATTGCGGGCAGCTTGCGCCTTGCGACCGGGCAGTGCGCGCTGAGCTGGGGTTTCGGCGGTCTTGCTCATGATTTCAGAATAGCACTTGAACGGAACGATCTGTTCCGATACGCCCTCCGGGAGCGGGCCGATTACGTGTGGAGCCTCTCGCATGTCCGCGAGACGCATGACGATGGTTCGTGAGGCTCGCCGTTGATGTACTTGATTCACCTTCAGCACAACGAATTACACGAGGTGAAAGCAATGAGAATCGCAATCTTCGGAGCCACCGGCACCATCGGACGCCAGGTCGTCGCGCAGGCCCTCGAGGCCGGGCACGAGGTCACCGCCCTCACCCGGGCCGCGGCCAATATGCCCATTCAGCACGAGCGCCTGCGCCTGATCGTCGGCGATGTCCTCGACCCCGGCGTCGTGGAGCGCACGGTCAGCGGCCAGGACGCCGTGATCGTGACACTCGGCGCGGGCCGCAAGGGCATCGTGCGCGCCGAGGGCACCCGCACGGTCATGGAGGCCATGCAGCGAACCGGCGTGAAACGCCTGATCGTCCAGTCCACCCTGGGTGTCGGCGACAGCCGGGCGAACCTGAACTTCCTGTGGAAGTACGTCTTCTTCGGCATGCTCCTGCGCCAGGCCTACGCCGACCACGTGGTCCAGGAGGACTACGTGAAGGCCAGCAACCTGGACTGGACCATCGTGCGCCCCAGCGCCTTCACCGACGGCCCGGCCACCGGAAAGTTCCAGCGCAATGTCGCCCCCGACGCGAAAGGCCTCTCCCTGAAGATCGCCCGCGCCGATATCGCCGCCTTCATCCTGGAACAGCTCACCGACACCACCTACCTGCGCCGCACCCCCGGCATCTCGAATTGAGCCGGTCTCACGCGTGCTCGTGCGCAGTTCCCCAGGACGGGAACGGATCTGGATACTCCGCCCACGCCGCCGGTCCGGCAGCAAGTTCGGCATCGGTGAGGAGGGCGGAGTTCAGGAGGTCACGGACGTGGGGGCGGTCCAGCTTCACACCGATGAAGACGATCTCCTGGCCCGGCGGCAAATCCAGCGCCGACCAGTACGCGCCCGCTTCGAACGTCAGATTCGGTCCGGCCTGCGACCAGATGGCCGCCAGGCCGGGACGAGTCGCCAGCCAGAAGAAACCCTTGCTGCGCAGGAGCCTTTGCAGTTGCGCCAGTGCGGATTCCAGTCGCTCGGGATGGAACGGCCGGTCAGCGGTGAAGGTCAGGCTGCTGATGCCGTATTCCTCGGTTTCCGGGGTATGGCCGCCCGCGAGCTCCTCGTCCCAGCCGTCGAATTGGGCGGCGAGATCCGGGTTGTAGCGGCCGGTGCCCAGTACTTCGGACAGCTCGACCACGCCGTGCGCGGCATGCACGATGCGCGCCGTGGGATTGAGCCGCCGGATGGTGGCCTCCACTGTCCCGGCCGCATTCGCGCTCACCAGGTCGGTCTTATTGATGATCAGCACATTGGCGAATTCGACCTGATCGATGAGCAGATCGGCGATGGTGCGCGCATCCCCTTCCGCCGCTTGCATATTCCGCTCGGCGAGGGCCTGCCCCTTCACCACTTCGACGAGGAAAGTGGAAGCGTCGACGACGGTCACCATGGTGTCCAGTCGGGCGATCTCGCCCAGTGTGAAGCCGTCCTCGAATTCCCATTCGAAGGTGGCGGCCACGGGCATGGGTTCAGAGATGCCGGTGGATTCGATGACAAGGTGGTCGAAGCGGCCTTCGCGGGCCAGTTTCCCGACCGATTCGATGAGGTCCTCGCGCAGGGTGCAGCAGATGCAGCCATTGGTGAGCTCGACCAGTTTCTCCTCGGTCCGGTCCAGGTGACCCTGTCCGGCGACGAGCGCGGCGTCGATATTCACCTCGCTCATATCGTTCACGATGACCGCGACGCGGCGGCCCTCGCGATTGGCGAGGATGTGGTTGAGCAGGGTGGTCTTGCCCGCGCCCAGGAAGCCGGAGAGCACGGTCACGGGCAGCTGGGGCCGGGGTTGGGTTGAAGTCACCCGTTAATGATAACGATTACCATTAACGGGAGGCAATCGGCATCGGCCAATGGTTCGGGGCCGCGAACCCGCCCGGAGCGAAGCGGAGGGCAAGATAGGCACCGTGAATCTCCTGCCGCTCACCCCCAACGGCCAGACGCCCGTCCGCGCCCTCACCATCGCGGGCACCGACTCCGGCGGCGGCGCGGGCATCCAGGCCGACTCCCGCACCATGGCGCTGTGCGGCGTGCACGCCTGCGTGGCCGTCGCCGCGGTGACCGTGCAGAACACCCTGGGCGTCAGCGGTTTTCACGAAATTCCGCCGCAGATCGTGGCCGACCAGGTGCGAACCGTGGTGAGCGATATCGGCATCGGGGCCGCCAAGACCGGCATGCTGGCCTCCACCGCCATTATCGAGGCGGTCGCGGGCGTATGCCGGGAGGTCGGCATCGGACGCGGCGGGAGTATCCCCTTGGTCGTGGACCCGGTCGCGGCCTCCATGCACGGCGATCCGCTGCTCCACGCCGAGGCCCTGGATGCGGTGCGGCACACCCTGATTCCGCTCGCCACCGTGGTCACACCCAACCTCGACGAGGTGCGGCTGATCACCGGCATCGAGGTCACCGACGACAAGAGCGCGAGACAGGCCGCCGAGGCGTTGCACGGGCTCGGCGCGCAGTGGGCCATCGTCAAGGGCGGACATCTGCGGACCTCGGAGCAGAGCACCGACCTGCTGTTCGACGGCGAAACCTTCCATGAGCTTCCCGCCCCGCGCATTGCCACCGGCAATGATCACGGCGGCGGCGATACCCTGGCCGCGTCCATCTGTTGCGCACTCGCACACGGGTATTCGGTCCCGGACGCGGTGGCCTTCGCCAAGGAGTGGACCTTCCGCTGCCTGGAGGCCTCCTACGATCTGGGCGCGGGCCACGGACCGGTGTCCCCGCTGTGGCGGTTGCACGTCAGCCCGTAAGTGCGCGACCCGCTGGCCGGGACCGCCCCTCGACGGCCGGGAACGCCCGGTGTTAAGCCGGGTGCGTGAACCCGATCGGACCGCTCGGCCCCGCCGACGAAGGCTTCAACCATCAGATCGCCGATACCGTCGCCACGGTCGCCACCAGCGACCTGGCCTGGACCGAGAAGGTGTGCGCCATGGCGTGCGCGCCGGACGGCTCCCGACAACTCGGTTTCGGCCTGGGGCAGTACAAGAATCGCAATGTGCTCGACGGCTATGCCGGAATCTCCCGGGGCGTCGAGCAGATCACCGTGCGCGGCAGTCGCACCCTCGCGCCGGAGCCCGAAGCGCTGACGGTCGGGCCGATCCACTACGAGATCGTCGAGCCCATGCGCAAGATTCGTTTCCGGCTCGATGAGAACGACTGCCAGCCAATCGCTTTCGACTGGCTGTTCGAGGCGGCCCTGCCCGCGCAAATGGAGGACCGCACCCATATGCGGCGCGGGTACCGGGTGATGTCGGACCTGGTGCGCTATCACCAGATCGGCACCGCCTCCGGCTGGGTCGAAATCGACGGCGTGCGTACTGAATTCGAGGATTGGGTCTCGACGCGCGACCACTCCTGGGGTGTCCGCTACGACGTCGGCCTGCCCATGCCCGATGTGGAATCGATGGACCTCCCCGAGGAGGTCTCCTTCCGGATGATCTGGGCCCCGATCCTCATGACGCGCCCCGACGGCTCTCGCTATGGACTGCACCTGCACTACCAGATCATCCAGATGGACGGCTATTTCAGTAAGACCGTCATGGGCGGCGTCGAACACGATCACGGCTGGCTGGAGAAGTGGAAGGATCTCGTCCCCGACCTGTCCTTCGATCCGGTGAACCGGCGGCTGCGCGGCGGCGAGATCCTGGCCACGACCGAGGACGGCAAGGAACGCACGCTCACCCTGGAAGCCGTGTCCGACACCGGTTTTCACCTGGGCGCGGGCCTCTACTTCGGCCTCGACGGGCAGCATCACGGCTCCTGGCGCGGGCCGGGCCTGCATCTGGACGGCGAACGCATCCCCGATTGCAGCACCCATGACGCCGCGCGGCGGCTGCATCAGATCCGGGACACGGTCGTGCGGGTCACCGATTCCACCGGCGCGGTCGGCTACGGCAACTGCCAGCCCATCATCACCGGCGGCGACGAATCCCTGGGCCTGACCAGGGAATCCTCATTCATGTAGGCCGATCGGCGGGACCGGGGCGGCGGCCCCGGCAACCGCTCACAGGAACCTCGCAGCTGCACCGCAGGGCCGGCCCAGTGTGATCACCGAGGTTGGTCATCATGACCGACACCGTGACCGCCGTCCGGGCGGCGGAACCAGCAGAGGCCGTGACCGCGCCCATTGTGGACGTGGTCGTTCCCGTCTACAACGAAGAGGTCGATCTCGGGCCGTGCGTGCGCAGGCTGCACGCCTTCCTCACCCTGAACTTCCCGTTCTCGGCGCGAATCACCATCGCCGACAATGCCTCCACCGACGGCACTCTCGCCGTCGCGCGGCAATTGGCGGGACAGCTGAGCGGCGTCCGCGTCGTGCACCTGGACCGCAAGGGCCGCGGGCGGGCGCTGAGCGAGGTGTGGCAGCAGTCCGACGCACAGGTCCTCGCATACATGGACGTCGATCTCTCCACCGACCTGAACGCGCTGCTGCCACTGGTCGCGCCGCTGGTCTCCGGACATTCGGACCTGGCCATAGGCACCCGGCTGGCCTCCTCCTCGCGGGTGGTGCGCGGACCCAAGCGGGAGATCATCTCGCGCTGCTACAACCTCATCCTGCGCACCTCGCTACAAGCCAAGTTCTCCGACGCGCAATGCGGTTTCAAGGCCATGCGCGGCCCGGTGGCGAAACTGGTGCTGCCCCTCGTCGAGGACGGGGAATGGTTCTTCGACACCGAACTGCTGGTGCTGGCCGAGCGGATCGGGCTGCGGATTCACGAGGTGCCGGTCGACTGGATCGACGATCCGGACAGCCGAGTCGATATCGTCGACACCGCACGCAAGGATCTGCGCGGCATCTGGCGGGTCGGGCGCGCGCTCACCACCGGCCGACTGCCGATCAATGAACTGCGCGTGGCCATCGGGCGCGAACCCCTCGTGGAGGGTGTGCCGCTGGGCATGGTCGGGCAGCTCGTCCGCTTCGGCATTGTCGGCATCGGATCGACCCTCGCCTACCTGCTGCTCTACCTGGTGCTGCAACCGATACTCGGCGCGCAGCCCGCCAATTTCCTGGCCCTGCTCGTCACCGCCATCGGCAATACCGCCGCCAACCGCGCCTTCACCTTCGGCGTGCGCGGTTCGGACGAGGCGGTATCCCACCACTTCCAGGGCCTGCTGATCTTCGCCTTCGGCCTGCTACTCACCAGCGGATCGCTGTTCACCCTGCACCATTGGGCCCCCGGAGCCGCCGTGCACCTGGAACTCGCGGTACTGGTGATCGCCAACCTGCTCGCCACCCTCGCCCGCTTCGTCGGCCTGCGCTGGGTATTCCGGCAGAGCCACGCGAGCGACACGAACCGCAATAACCAGAAGGGAGTCAACCAATGACAGCGACCTCGACTGTGCCACAGCCAATTACGGCTCAGCAACGGAAGTCCGAGCCTCACGCGGAGCACGGACAGCTTCCCGACTGGACGACGCTACCCGCCAACCCCGGCAGACCCGATCGAGAACAGGCGGGAGACACACCGTGACAGCGACATTGGACGGCACCCGACTGATTTCGCCTCCCGAGGAGCCGCCGCGCACGCGATCGGTGCGCTGGGAGTTCCCAGCGCTGGCCGCATTGCTCATCGGCACCGCCATCGCCTACATCTGGAACCTCTCCGCCAATGGCTGGGCGAACTCCTTCTATTCCGCTGCGGTGCAAGCCGGTTCGGTGTCGTGGAAGGCCTTCTTCTTCGGCTCCTCCGATGCAGCCAACTCCATCACGGTGGACAAGACACCGCTGTCGTTGTGGCCGATGGAACTGTCCGTCCGCGTATTCGGGCTGTCCAGCTGGGCCATGCTGCTGCCGCAGGCACTGCTCGGCGTCGCCTCGGTGGCACTGCTGTGGGCGACCGTGCGCCGCAATTTCGGTGCGGCGGCCGGACTGCTCGCCGGACTGACCCTCGCCCTGACTCCCATTGCGGCCGTGATGTTCCGGTTCAACAATCCGGACGCCATGCTGGTGTTCCTCATGATCGCGGCAGCCTGGGCCATGACCCGCGCGGTGGCCGACGGCCGCTGGCGCTGGCTGGTGCTCACCGGGCTGTTCATCGGATTGGGCTTCCTGGCCAAGCAATTACAGGTGCTCCTGGTGGTACCCGCGCTGGCGCTGACCTACCTGATCGCAGGTCCGCCCAAACTCGGCAAACGCATTGTGCAACTGTTCGCGGCAGGCGCGGGCATGATCGCGGGCGCGGGCTGGTGGGTACTCATCGCAGAACTGTGGCCCACCCCCGACCGTCCGTATTTCGGTGGCTCCCAGAACAATTCGATCATCGAACTGACTCTCGGCTACAACGGCCTCGGCCGCCTCAATGGCA
This sequence comes from Nocardia sp. NPDC051030, assembly GCF_040683015.1. Lineage (NCBI taxonomy): Bacteria > Bacillati > Actinomycetota > Actinomycetes > Mycobacteriales > Nocardiaceae > Nocardia > Nocardia sp. NPDC051030. Next base: position 56,340 of record NZ_JBFBCD010000005.1, read on the forward strand.
ATGAGAGCGGCAGCGTCGGGCCCACCGGCGAACTGCCCGCGGGCGGCAATGGCATGTGGGGCTCCACAGGCATAGGACGACTCTTCGACGCCGCACAGGGCGGTCAGATCGCCTGGCTCATCCCCGCCGCACTGTTTTTGTTCGGCGTGGGAATCCTCCTGCGCGGCAAGGCCGATCGCACCGACGAACGACGGGCGGCACTCATCCTGTGGGGCGGCTGGCTGGTCGGCACCGGGCTGGTATTCAGCTTCATGAAGGGCATCTTCCACCCGTATTACACGGTCGCCCTGGCCCCGGCCGTGGCCGCACTGATCGGTGCCGGAGCGGTCATGCTGTGGCGCGAACGCGAACGCCTGTGGGTGCGGCTCACTCTCGCCACGACCCTCGGCGCCACCACCGCGACCGCATGGATCCTGCTGTCCCGCACCACCACCTTCGTGCCGTGGCTGCGCTGGGCAATCCCGGTCGGCGGCATCCTCACCACCCTGGCGCTGCTGATCCGGCTCCCCCGCAAGCCGAGCATCGCCGCTGCGGCGGCCGCACTCCTGGTAGGCCTCGCCGGACCCGTCGCCTACACCGTGCACGGCCTGGTCACCTCCCATGAGGGACCGATGCCCTCGGCCGGTCCGAGTGTGCGCGGCGGCTTCGGCGGACGACCCGGCGGCGACGCCGGACGGCCGACCATACCGGGCGGAACCCAGAACGGTGCCACCACTCACAGCGGCGGCGATACCGGCGGCATGATGGGCGGCGTAGCAGGCAGTTTCATGAATGCCAGCAAACCCACCGACCGCGTGACCGGAATCCTGGAAGGCAATGGCTCCGAGTACACCTGGGTAGCAGCGACCGTCAGCTCCAACAGCGCAGCCGGATTCCAACTCGCAACCCAACTCCCGGTCATGCCGGTAGGCGGCTTCAACGGCAGCGACCCGTCCCCCACCCTCGAACAGTTCCAGCAGTACGTGGCGAACGGCGACATCCACTACTTCATCGCCAGTACCCAGCAGGGCGATGGCGGCCGCGAACGGAGCTCGAACAGCGTGAGCAGTCAGATCACCGCGTGGGTGAAAGCCCGCTACACCTCGCAGGAGGTGGACGGCATCACCCTCTACGACCTAACCTCGCCGATCACCTGACAGAGCAGCAGCCAAGACCACGGTGGAAACCATCCACTAGTGTCCCGGTCTCGAGATCCCGTTGCAGTAGCAGCAGATTCAGTCGGTGGTCTGGTCGGCGGACAAAAGACAAGAGACAAAGACAGAGATAAGAGATAAGAGATAAGAGCGCCTGGACAAGAAGAAACAAAACAAGAGACACAAGACAAGAACAAAGACTGAATCCCCCCGGTAAGTCCGGAGACTTACGGGTGTGACAGCTCAGCGGTTTGCTGGGCTGGTTGTTGAGCGTAGTAGGCGGTCTCCATCTCGGCGGGCGGCATGTCACCGCAGTGTTGATAGAGCCGCCGGTGATTGAACCAATCCACCCATTCGGCGGTGGCCAGCTCGACGTGATCGACCGTGCGCCAGGGACCGCGTGGTTTGATCAGTTCGGTCTTGTAGAGACCGTTGATCGTCTCTGCCAGGGCGTTGTCGTAGGAGGATCCGACCGCCCCGACCGAGGGTTGGATCCCGGCGTCGGCGAGTCGTTCGCTGAGCGCAATGGATGTGTATTGCGACCCCCTATCGGTATGGTGCACAACATCTTTCACGTCCCAACCGTCACGTTCACGGGTCCAGATCGCGTGCTCGATCGCATCGAGCACCAACGCGGTGCTCATCGACGTGCCGGTGCGCCAGCCCAGGATGCGACGGGCATAAGCATCGATCACGAACGCGACATACACCCACCCAGACCACGTCCGGACATAGGTTATGTCGGCTACCCACAACCGATTCGGTGCCGCGGGCGCGAATCTTCGTTGCACCAGATCCGCCGGCCGCGCCGCGGCCGGATCGGCGATCGTGGTGCGTTTGACCCGCCCACGCACCGCCCCGCGCAGTCCCAGCTCGCGCATCAATCGCTCCACGGTGCAGCGGGCGACCCGGATTCGTTCCCGATTCAGTTGCAGCCACACCTTTCTCGCGCCGTAGACCCCGAAGTTCTGTGAGTGCACCCGCGCGATCATTACCTTCAGTTCCTCGTCCCGGTTCTCTCGCGCTGTCGCGGTCCGATTCCGGTGTTCGTAATAGGTCGATGGGGCGATCTTGACGCCCAGCTCGGTGAGCACGGCGCAGATCGACTCGACACCCCATCGCAGGCCACCGTCGACACGATGGCCCTGATGTTCGCTGATGTATTTGACGGTCAGCGCTGGGGCCGGTCCAGTTCGGCCGCGAAGAAAATCGACGCCGATTTCAGAATTGCGTTGGCGCGCTTGAGTTCTGCGTTCTCGCGCCGCAGTCGCTTCAACTCGTCGGACTCGTCGGTGGTGACGCCCGGGCGGACCCCCACATCGATCTGTCCTTGCCGGATCCACTTGCGGACCGTTTCCGGTGTTCCGACTCCCAGCAGCTCGGCGACCGCACGCATTGCCGCCCATTCCGACTCGTGCTGCTCCCTGATCTCGGCATACATCCGCACCGCCCGCTCACGCAGCTCGACCGGGTACTTCTTCCTCGACGACACGACTCCATCCTTCACAGAAGATGAAGTCCCCGGACTCACCGGGGGGACTCAGACCAACGAGCAGCCGTGGAGGCCCCAAATGTCCCCCACCGCTGCGCATATCGGGCTAGAACACGTTCAGTGGGGACATGAGGCTGGTCTAACCGGACAAAACCCCGGCTCATGTCCCCCTCGATGAACAGACCGGGCCGACACGCCGCGACACGCTGATACTCGGCCCTGGCCCGTGACCACCGGCCCCGGCTGGAGTGTCTCGAGTCTTGCTTCTCGAGTCTTTTCTTCTCTTTCTCGTCCAGGCGCTCGTGTCTTTTGTTCTTGTCTCTCTTGTTCTTTGGTTGTTGGTCCCGGAACGGGACCACAACCTTCCAGCCAGGCCGGAACGAGAGATGACGGCTCCGGGCTGGGGAGCCAAAGCCGGGTACAGCAGGCGAGGCGACCACGCGATATCCGTACTGCCGTGCGCTGGAGGCACGAGCGGCCGAGACGCTGGTTTTGACCGGTGCGGTAAATGACAGCGATGGCCGCAGGCCGAGCCGACCCAGCACACACCAACGCCCGTGCCGCCGACAGGAGGTGTCGGCGTCACGGGCGGTGACGTATGTTCAGGCGGTGGTGCGTTGCCCCAGCCATTGGCGGTGGCACGACGCCGCGCGTTCATTACGCGCACGGATGCGTGATTGTGCTTGGGCGAGCAACTCTTTGGCGTGGTGGCGATGGTTCACTCGGGGCGTACCGGTCGGATCGATATGCGCCGGTGCGATCCAGCCCGTCCGACCGGGGAACTGCGAGGTCGCGCCCAGCTTCACCGTCTTCCAGCCACCCGGGCCGTCATTGACCAGGGCGTGGCAGTGATCGCACGCGAGCGTGAGGTTGTCGATGTCGGTGTTGCCGCCCTCGGCCCACTCCGAAACATGGTGCACCGCAGTCAAGGTGGCCGGGGCATTGCAGCCCGGGCGGGTGCAGCCCCGCTCGGCCGCGATCAACGCCAAACGCTGCGCGGGGTTGGCCAACCGCTGTCCGCGCCCCAGGTACAGGGGCATCCCGGTGTGATCGAACAACGCCAGGAACGGCATCGCCCGCTCCGCAAGCTGCAACGCCTGCGGGATCGACACCGTACCCCCGGATGCGGTGGTGACCACCCCGGCGGCCTGCTCCAACTCGGCCACACTCATGGTGAACACCGCCGACACCGGCAGCCCGCGATGCGAACCCAGTGCGCTCGGGCCCATCTCCGGGCGCAGGAACCCCAGCAGCGCATCATGATTGCGTTGCGCGGCACTGCGACTGTCCCGCGCGGCGGCCTCCTCGACCTGCTCGCGCGGCACCGAATCATCAGCCACCCAAGGGCTTTGCGGATCGTCGGGGTTGCACATGCCCGGGCGTGCCAGCTTGGCCAGCACCGGATCCAGCAACGCCCGCAACATCGGGGTGATCTCGCCCTTGATCGGGGACATGCCATCGGCACGCTGGCGACCGAGCACGACACCGCGCATCCGCGCGCGATCGGTGTCGTCGGTGAGCGTCCCGTCCGGGTCCAGGTGCGCGATGATGCGCTCACCCGCCTTGGGCAGGTCGTCGGGAGTCGCGGACCGCGCCAACTCGACCAGGATCTGCTCGGCCGCCTCCCGATCCTCGCGCGATACCCCACGCGGGATCCGGTCGGTGATCTTCGCGATCACCCGCGCGTGGTCAGCGGAGATCTCCCCGGCGGCTTGAGCTTTCGCCGTGTGCGCCAGCATCGCCTCCAATGCCTGACCACCGACATCGTGCCAGGTGCCCAGCGCCTTGGCGGCCTTCACCCGCGCCACCGCATCAGCATGCGAAAGCCGCAGGGTTTCCTCCAGGTACCGCACCGGGCTGCCCGCGCCGACCCGTTGCGGGATCGAGCGCTCGCACGCTTCGACGATCAGGCGATGTCCGACGGCCGCCAATCGGCGGGTGCTGGTTTCGATCTCGCGCAGCAGCGCGGTGATCCCGGATTCCGGCACGGCCGTGAGGGAGGTTTCGAGCAGGGCGTTCACCGCGGCGGCCAGGTCACTGGCCCCCACCGTGGTGAACGCTTCGCTGCTCGAACTCATGTGCTAATTCTACCGCGAATGATCAACGCAGAGAAGGGAAAACGCTATCTGAACTGCGGATATTCAGACGTTCCAGTTGTTCACACCCCCGCGATCAATCCACAGCCATTCGAGGTGTTTGTCTGCTTCTCTGCAACCGAGGTTCGCGAAACCGGTTCCGATCATGGACATCCCGGCCCTACCCTGAATAGGTTCCCCGCCAGCACATCTCAGGGATGATCGCCATGAGTTATCCCCACCCGCTAGCCGATGACCATCGGGAAGCCTTCTGGCGCAGAGTCGGCTGGTCCCCCGACCTTCCCGCACACGAGCGGGAGGTCATAGAAGAACGCTGGGACGACGAATCCATCGAGATGGCCGAAATCTTCGGCTGGTGATACCAACTCTCGGGACTCGCGGGCTCCACCTCCCTGCGCCGGGGCTTCGCCCCCTGAAACCCCGGGAGTAGTCAGCGCGGGGTGCGCAGCACGGCGTGAAGTGTTGCCGCCCACTGCTGCACGATGTCCTTGCGGCGCAACGAGTCATCGGTGAGCACGTCCGCGAGGCCGAGGCCGCGCGCCATATCGAGGGTCGCCTGGACCAGGTGGTGCGCCACCGGATCGGAGTCGTCGACGCCGAGCGCCTCGACGGCCATGCGGTGCGAGATGCGGCCGAACCGGGCTTCGAGGGGGACGATGCGTTCCCGTAGCGCCGAGTCGGCGGCGGCGTGGGTCCACACCTGGAGTGCCGCCTTGAACAGGGGGCTGGTGTAGGACTCCACCAGGCGCGCCACCACCGCTTCGGTGCGGGCCGCGCCCTGGGCGACCTCGGCGTGCGACAACGCGTCGGCCTTGGCCTGATCCATGCGGGTGTCGAACATGTACTCGAGGGCCGCGGTGATCAGTTCTTCCCGGGTGGGGAAGTGATGTTGCGCCGCACCCCGCGACACCCCGGCCCGCTCGGCCACCACGGCGACCGTCGCCGCCGCCCAGCCCGTCTCGGCCAGGCAGTCGATGGTCGCCTCCAGCAGCCGCTGCCGGGTGGCCCGGCTGCGGTCCTGCTTGGGTTCGTGGGGTGTCGCCATGGTTGTCTATTCTGCCCAGGCGGGTGGACGGCGCTGAATGAAGGCCGTTATGCCCTCGATCACCTCGGCGGTGCCGAAAAAGCTCGCCGAACGCTTGGCCAACTCCTCGGAGGAGCGATCGAAGGCGGTGAGCAGGTCGCCATTGACGAGCCGCTTGCTCTCGGCCAGGCCTTGCGGGGAGCCCTTGCGCAGTTCCCCGCGCAGGCGCGCCACCTCGGCAGCCGGATCGTCGACGGCCACGGTGATGAGTCCGATGCGCTCGGCTTCGGCCGCGTCGAAGGTCTCGCCGGTCTGGAAGTAGCGGGCGGCCGACCGCCCGGTCATGCGCGGCAGCAGGGTCAGCGAGATCATGAACGGGGCCAGCCCGATCCGCACCTCGGTCAGCCCGAAACTGCTGTCCCGCCCGGCGACCACCAGATCACAGGCCGCGATAATGCCCATGCCGCCCGCCCGCACATTGCCGTTCACCTGTGCCAGCACCGGTTTTGGCATGCTGAGAATGTCGCGCAGCACCGAGATCATCCAGCGGGTGCGGATATCGGCGGCGGCCGCCGGGTCGGCGTCCACCGCTTCCTTGAGATCGGCCCCCGCACAGAAGGTATTGCCGGTGTGGGTGAGCACCACCCCGCGCACCGCCTCGTCCCCCGCCGCCCGCTCCAGGCCCGCGAGCAGCTCGGTGACCAGGCGCGCGGACAGGGCATTGCGATTGTGCGGGGAATCCAGTGTCAGGACGGCGAAGCCATCGTCCTGGACCTGGTAGCGCACGAACGGCGCATCGGAACTGGTGTCGCTCATCGAACCTCCCGAAAGCTGTTGTCAACCAAGACCTTCGCCCCACCACCTTGGAGCGGACCGGTGTGCCGGAGGCGATCCACACTGTTATCGCTCATCGAACCTCCCGAAAGCTGTTGTTACCCAAGCCTTTCGCCCCACGCCACCTCGGAGCGGAACGGTGCGCCGGAGGCGATCCGCGCTCCGCGCCCGGCTCCCTGCCCGCGCCGAGGTGGCAGTGCCTCGCATCAGTAGGACCTGGGCAGGCCGAGGGAATGCTGGGAGACGAAGTTGAGGATCATCTCGCGGCTGACCGGGGCCACCCGGCCGATGCGGGCCGCGGCCAGCATGCCCGCCAGACCCACGTCGGAGGTCAAGCCCGCGCCGCCGTGCGTCTGGATGGCCTGGTCGAGCGCCTTGATACTGGCTTCGGCCGCAGCGTATTTCGACATATTGGCGGCCTCGGCGGCACCGAAGTCGTCGCCCTGGTCGTAGAGGGTGGCGGCCTTCTGCATCATCAGTTTGGCCAGTTCCAGCTCGATCTTCACCTGGGCGAGGGGATGCGAAATGCCTTGGTGCGCACCGATCGGCGTGCCCTTCCAGACCGCACGCTCCTTGGCGTACGCGACCGCCCGATCGATGGCGTACCGGCCCATGCCGACCGCCATGGCCGCACCCATGATGCGCTCCGGGTTCAGCCCGGCGAACAGCTGCGCGATGGCGGCGTCCTCCTTGCCGACCAGCGCGGTCGCGGGCAGCCGCACCTCGTCCAGGAACAGCGTGAACTGATTGTCCGGCTCGATAATGTCCATCTCCTGCTTCGTCTTCACGAAGCCGGGGGCATCCACCGGGACGATGAACAGGGCGGGCTGGAGATTGCCGGTCTTGGCGTTCTCGGTGCGCGCCACAATGAGCACGGCCTCGGCCTGATCCACACCGGAGATGAAGATCTTGCGGCCGGTCAGGATCCAGTCCTCGCCATCGCGGCGGGCCGTCGTGGTGATCTTGTGCGAGTTCGATCCCGCATCCGGCTCGGTAATGCCGAAAACCATCTTCGAGGAGCCGTCGGCCAGCCTGGTCAGCCAGTACCGCTTCTGATCCTCGGTGCCGTACTTGCCGATAATGGTGCCGCAGATGGCCGGGGACACCACCATGAGCAGCAGCCCGCAGCCCTTGGCCGCCAATTCCTCCTGCACCAGCGCGAGCTCGTAGATACCCGCCCCGCCGCCGCCGTACTCCTCCGGCAGGTTCACGCCGAGGAAGCCGAGTTTGCCTGCCTCATCCCATAATTCGTCGAAGGGTTCGCCCTTGCGCGCCTTGGGTCCGGCGTAGTCACGGAAGTTGTACTTGTCGGCCAGCTTGGACACCGCCGCCCGCAGCGCCTTCTGCTCGTCGGTTTCGATGAAACCCATGTGACTACTCCTGACCTTCGTTGTCATCGGAATGCACGACGGCGAGCACAGCGCCCACTTCGACCTGCTGGCCGGCCGTGACATTGAGTTCGGTGAGAATGCCCGCGGCGGGCGCTGCGATGGTGTGCTCCATCTTCATCGCCTCCAGCCACAGAATCGGCTGACCCTTCTCCACCCGCGCGCCGACCTCCGCGCCGACGCGAATGACCGCACCCGGCATGGGGGCCAGCAGCGAGCCCTCGGCCACCTGATCGGCCGGATCCTCGAAACGCGGGAGGCGGCGCAGGGCCACCGGGCCGAGCGGGGAATCCACCGCGACCAGATCGCCGTAGCGGGCGATCTCGAAGCGGCGGCGCACCCGGCCCCGCTCCCACGGCACCAACAGAATCACCGAATCCGGTGTGGCCTCGACCAATTCGAGGCCGTCCAGGCCCTCGATATCCAGGCCGGTCCGGGTGATCCGGTAGCGCACCTCATGCTTGCCGCTGATCCGGCTCTCATAGGACTTGGTCTGTGCCACCGACGGCAGGTTCCGCCAGCCGGTCGGAATGCCCGCGCTGACCTTGGCCTTCGCGCGATTGGCAGCCGAGTCCGATAGCGCGGCCGCAACGATGGCCAGCTTCTCGTCATCGTCGGAAACCAGTGGTGCGGAAAGGTTTTCCAGTCCGTGCGTGGCGAAGAAGGCGGTATCGGTATCGCCCGCGAGGAACGCGGGATGCCGAAGCACGCGCACCAGCAGGTCGCGATTCGTCACAAGCCCGTGAATCTTCGCGCGCTGCAAGGCGGAAGCCAGCAGATGCGCCGCCTCGTCCCGGGTTTCGGCGAAGGAGATGACCTTCGACAGCATCGGGTCGTAGTGCACGCCGACCACGGAGCCGTCCACGACACCCGTATCCAGGCGCACGCCCGGCTGGTCCAGCACGGTGAATTCGCCGATGGTGCCCGGGATTTCGATGCGGTGCACGGTGCCGCTCTGCGGCTGCCAGTCATGCGCCGGATCTTCGGCGTAGAGCCGGACCTCGATGGAGTGGCCGCGCATTCCAGGCTGCTTCGCGGGCAGCGGACGTCCCGCCGCGACCTGCAATTGCAGGCGCACCAGATCCAACCCGGTGACCTGCTCGGTGACCGGATGTTCCACCTGCAGACGGGTATTCATCTCCAGGAAGAAGAAGTCACCCTTCTCGTCGGCCAGGAATTCGACGGTGCCCGCACCCTCGTAGCCGATGGCCTCGGTGGCCAGGCGCGCCGCCTCGAACAGGCGCTCACGCATCCCGCCGACGCGCTCCACCAGCGGCGACGGAGCCTCCTCCACCACCTTCTGGTGACGACGCTGGATCGAGCACTCACGCTCACCGACCGCCCACACCACACCATGGGTGTCGGCCATAACCTGCACCTCGATATGGCGGCCGGTCTCCAGGTAGCGCTCACAGAACACGGTCGGATCGCCGAAGGCCGATTCCGATTCGCGCCGTGCGGCTTCCAGCTGACCGGGCAGGTCCGCCAGCTCACGCACCACACGCATGCCGCGACCGCCACCACCGGCGGACGCCTTGATCAGCACGGGCAGGTGCGCCTCGGTGACCTCGGCCGGATCCAGCTCGGCCAAGACCGGGACACCGGCGGCGTCCATCATCTTCTTGGACTCGACCTTGGAGCCCATCTGCTCTATGGCGCTCACCGGCGGGCCGATCCACACCAGACCGGCCTCCTGCACGAGCCGCGCGAAATCGGCGTTCTCGGAAAGGAATCCGTAGCCGGGGTGAATCGCATCGGCACCGGCCGCGAGGGCCGCCTCGATGATCAGTTCGGCACGCAGGTAGGTCTCGCCGGGCGTATTGCCGGGCAGCCGGATGGCCGCGTCGGCCTCCGCCACATGCGGGGACGCGGCGTCAGCGTCGGAATACACCGCGACAGTGCCGATTCCCATCCGCCGACAGGTCGCGAACACCCGCCGGGCGATTTCGCCACGGTTGGCGACCAGAACGTTGGTGATCTCCATGCCGTATCTCACATCCGGAAGACGCCGAAGCCCTCAGCGCCCTTGATCGGGGCATTGTGGATGGCGGACAAGGCCATTCCCAATACCGTGCGGGTGTCGCGCGGGTCGATGACGCCGTCGTCGTACAGGCGACCCGACATGAACATGGGCAGCGATTCGGCCTCGATCTGCGCCTCGATCATGGCGCGCAATCCGGCGTCCTGCTCCTCGTTGAACGGGATGCCGCGGGCCTCGTTCGCGGCCCGGCCGACAATGGAGATGACGCCCGCCAGCTGCGCACCACCCATGACGGCGGATTTCGCACTCGGCCAGGCGAACACGAACCTCGGGTCGTACGCGCGGCCACACATGCCGTAGTGGCCCGCACCGTAGGACGCGCCCATGAGCAGCGAAATATGCGGCACCTTCGAATTGGAGACCGCATTGATCATCATCGCGCCGTGCTTGATGATGCCCTTCTGCTCGTACTCCTTGCCGACCATGTACCCGGTGGTGTTGTGCAGGAACAGAAGTGGCGTATTCGACTGATTGGCCAGCTGAATGAACTGGGCCGCCTTCTGCGCCTCCTCCGAGAACAGCACGCCGCGCGCATTGGCGAGAATGCCGACCGGATAGCCGTGCAGCTCGGCCCAGCCGGTGACCAGGCTGGAACCGTACAGCGGTTTGAACTCGTCGAAATCGGAGCCGTCCACCACGCGGGCAATGACCTCGCGCGGGTCGAACGGGATCTTGAGGTCGCCCGGCACGATGCCGAGCAGTTCCTCGGAGTCGTACAGCGGCTCGATGACCTCGGTCAGCGGTCGCGCCGCCGGACCCTTCTTCTGCCAGTTCAGACGCTTGACGATGGAGCGGCCCAGGCGGATCGCGTCCTGCTCGTCGACGGCCAGGTAATCGGCCAAACCCGAGACGCGAGCGTGCATTTCGGCACCGCCGAGGGATTCGTCGTCGGACTCCTCACCGGTCGCCATCTTCACCAGCGGCGGGCCGCCGAGGAACACCTTGGAGCGTTCCTTGATCATGACCGTGTAGTCGGACATGCCGGGGATGTACGCGCCACCGGCCGTCGAATTTCCGAAAACCAGTGCGATGGTAGGGATTCCGGCCGCCGACAGCCGGGTCAGATCCCGGAACATGCGCCCGCCGGGAACGAAGACCTCTTTCTGCGTGGGCAGATCCGCGCCACCCGACTCCACCAGGCCGATGACCGGGAGCCGGTTCTCCATCGCGATATCGTTCATGCGCAGGTTCTTCCGCAGCGTCCACGGGTTCGAGGTGCCGCCGCGCACGGTCGGATCGGGCGCGACGATCATGCATTCGACGCCCTCCACAATGCCGATGCCCGCGATCACGCTCGCGCCCACATGGAAGTCACTGCCCCAGGCGGCCAGGGGTGCCAGCTCCAGGAACGGTGAATCCTCGTCCAGGAGCAGTTCGATGCGTTCGCGCGCGGTCAGCTTGCCGCGCTTGCGATGCCGCGCCATCTTGTCCGGGCCGCCGCCCGCGATGTTCTTGGCGTATTCGCCCTCGACCTCGGTGAGTTTGGCCGTCATCGCCTCGGCGGCGGCCTGATAATCCGCCGACTTCGGGTCTACGGACGTGCGCAGAATGCTCAAGACTGGAACCCCAATCGCTTTGCCGCCAGGGCGGTCAGGATCTCGTTGGTGCCGCCGCCGATACCGAGAATGCGGACATCCCGGTAATGGCGCTCCACCTCGGACTCACGCATATAGCCGAGCCCGCCGAACAATTGCACCGACTGATGCGCCACCCATTCGGCCGTCTCCACCGCGGTGTTCTTGGCGAAACACACCTCGGCGATCAGATCGGTCTCACCGTGCGAGGCGCGCTCCACCACATGGTGGGTGTAGACGCGGGCCACATCTATGCGACGCGCCATCTCCGACAAGGTGTTCTGTACGGCCTGCCTGCTGATCAGCGGACGGCCGAAGGTCTCGCGATCGCGGCACCACTGCAGGGTGAGGTCCAGGCAGCGCTGGGCATGCCCGTACGCCTGCGCGGCCAGACCCACCCGCTCGCTCACAAAAGCCATGGCGATCTGCGAGAACCCGGAGTTCTCCGGGCCCACCAGATTCGAGACCGGCACGCGCACATCCACATACGAGAGCTCGGCGGTATCGGAGGCCAGCCAGCCCATCTTCTCCAGCTTGCGGCTGACCGTGAAACCGGGCGTGCCCTTCTCCACCACCAGCAGCGACACACCGGCCGCGCCGGGGCCACCCGTGCGCACCGCCGTCACCACGTAGTCGGCGCGCACACCGGAGGTGATGAACGTCTTCGAACCATTGACGATGAACTCGTCGCCCTCGCGCACCGCGGTGGTCCGCAAATGCCCGACATCGGAGCCACCGCCGGGCTCGGTGATCGCCAGCGACCCGATCTTCTCGCCCACCAGGGTCGGCTTCACCCAGCGCTCGATGTGCTCCGGATTGCCCGACGCCGCAATATGCGGCACCGCTATACCGCAGGTGAACAGGGAGGCGAACAGCCCGCCCGAGCACCCTGCGTAATGCATTTCCTCGCACACGATGGCCGCGTCGATGCCGTCTCCGCCGGAACCGCCGACCGACTCCGGGAACTGGATACCCAAGAGCCCCAGCGCACCGGCCTTCTTGTGCAGCTCGCGCGGGATCTCGCCGTCGCGCTCCCAATCGTTCAGGTACGGCAGCACCTCGCGCTCGGCGAAACCGCGCACCGTGGCGCGCAAGGCATTCCGCTCCGGCGTAGTCCAGGGATTCACGTATCCGGTGCTCATGGCTGTGTCCTCTCGGGCGCGAACAGGGGGCCTGCGTGGTTACGCTGCGCTACCGCCTCCGGCCCCTGACTGTTCGCGCCCAGGAGCTCCACGGGGATATCGATATGCCGGGCCCGGAGCCATTCCCCGAGCCCCTTGGCCTGCGGATCGAAGCGCGCCTGATAGGCCACGCCCGCACCCAGCAGACCCTCCACAATGAAATTGACCGCCCGCAGATTGGGCAGCACATGCCGGGTGACCGGCAGTTTCGCCGTCTCCGGCAGCAGCAGGCGCAGCTCGTCGACGGTCAGCGCGTGCACCAGCCAGCGATACTGCTCCTCGGTGCGCACCCAGACGCCGATATTGGCATTGCCGCCCTTGTCGCCACTGCGAGCCAGCGCGATGGTGCCCAGCGGCACGCGCTTGGTCTCACCCTGCGGAAGCGGTTGCGGCAGTGCGGGTTCCGCCACCTCGGCAAGTTCGAGGGTCTCGGCGGCCGGGGCGATCGCGACCTCACTGCCATCGGGCAGGACGGCCGTGTGCGGAACCTCCTGCGCGGCAACGAACCCCGGCGTGAACACACCATACGGACTGCCATTGCCGGGCAGTGAGGTCAGCGAGAAGCCGGGGAAGCTGGCCAGAGCCAATTCCACCGCGACACTGGAGAATCCGCGCCCCACCTTGTTCGGGTCCGCATCCCGGACCACGCACCGCAGCAGCGCACTGGCCTGTTCCTCGGTATCGGCGTCCGGCCGGTCCAGCCGGGCCAGGGTCCACTCCAGTTCAGCGGGCCGCACCGGCAGCCAACTTTCCAGCTGTCGTTGCACCAGTTCGGCTTTGGCCTCGATATCGAGACCGGTGAGCACGAATTCCATCTCATTGCGGAAGCCGCCGAGAGTATTGAGCGACACCTTCAGCTGAGGCGGCGGTGCTTCACCGGCGACACCGCTGATCAGCACCCGATCCGGCCCCTCTTGGGACAGCCGAATGCTGTCGAGCCGCGTGGTCACATCCGGTCCGGCGTAGCGCGCACCCTGGATCTCGTACATGAGCTGCGCTTCCACCGTGTCCACGGTAACCGCGCCGCCGGTGCCCGCATGCTTGGTGATCACGCTGCTGCCATCGCGCCGCACCTCGGCGATCGGGAAGCCCGGACGCCCCAGATCGGCGATCTCGGTGAAGAAGGCGAAATTACCGCCGGTGGCCTGCGTCGAGCATTCGATGACATGCCCGGCCACCACCGCACCGGCCAGCGCGTCGTAATCCGCACGGCCCCAGCCGAAGTGCGCGGCGGCCGGTCCGACCACCAAGGCGGCATCGGTGACCCGACCGGTCACCACCACATCCGCGCCCGCGTTCAGCGCCTCCGCGATACCCCAGGCACCCAGGTAGGCATTGGCCGTCAGCGGCGATCCGAGCCCCAGTTCGCCCGCCCGCGCCAGCAGGTCATCTCCCGCGACATACGCGACTTTTGTTGCGAGCCCGAGCTTCTCGGAAACCTCCCGCACCCGCTGCGCCAGCCCGGCCGGATTCAGCCCGCCCGCATTGGCAACAATCCGCACCCCGGACTCGAGAGCCAGCCCGAGGCTGTTCTCCAACTGCTTCACGAAGGTCTTGGCGTAACCGAGGCTGGCATCCTTCATGCGATCCCGCCCCAGGATCAGCATGGTGAGCTCGGCCAGATAGTCGCCGGTGAGCACATCGAGCTGCCCGCCCTCGAGCATCTCGCGCATGGCGGACATGCGGTCACCGTAGAAGCCGGAACAGTTGCCGATCCGAATGAGTTCCGGGTCGTCGCCGAGCTGACTCATTACTGGGCCTCCTGGGTGCACCTGCGCTGCAATGAGCACAGCCGGCGCAGCGTCTTCGCTGCGGTCTCGTACAGGGTCACATCACCCCAGAAAAAAATCAAGCCTGCGTGCTTGTTAATTGCCAGCGACTGGCTGAAGACGCCCCGGACAGCTACCCGAGTCGGGCGAAAGGCACACTGTTCAGGTGTCGAGCGACGTACCTGTGATCATTCTGCTGGCGATTGCCGGGTTCCTGTTCGGTGGCGCGTACTCCACCTGGAAGACGTCGCGCCGACTCGCCATCGCACTCGCCGTATGTGGCGTGCTCGCAGCGGCCGGGTCGATCCTCTGGTTTGTCTAACTCTCAGAGCTCTCAGGGGCTTCGCCCCTGAAACCCCTTGGGATCGTGGGAGCTCCGCCCCACACCCCGGTGAAGGGGGACCGCTGACGCGGAGTCTCGGGGCTTCGCCCCGAACTCCCTGGGACTCTCCGCCCCCGAAGTCCTCGTTATTCCGCCTCTAGGCGGAAGATGCGCAGGTCCTCGGGGACACCGCTGAGAGGCGCTGCGAAGAAGCTGCGGCGGTAGGACTTCACGCCGAAGCCGAGTTCTTCGAGGGTCTCCGGATGCAGGGAGTCGAGGGTGGCTCCGGAGAGCATGGTGTTGCCATTGCCGCCCGCTTCCATCATTCGCGCCGCGATCGTGACATCCACGCCGAGCCAGTCGCCGCCGATCTCGCGCGGGGTACCGGTGTGCAGGCCCATGCGCATCTGCGGGCGGTAGCCGTCGATGGCGACAGCGGTCAGGTTCTCCTTGGCGGCCACCGCGGCGCGGACGGCGCGGTCGGCGGACGGGAAGACCGCCATGACGCCGTCGCCCATGCGCTTCACGACCTGGCCGCCGCGGTCCACGATGGGCGGTTCGATGGCCTTGGCCACCCGGCGCAGGAGTTCCAGGGTCCGTTCGTCACCGGCGGCCAGGGACCAGCTGGAGAAGGCGACCAGGTCGGTGAACATGATGGTGATCTCGGCATTGCCGCGACCCTTGCCCATTCGTTCCAGCATGGCCTGCCAGACCTGGAGGGCACCGAGACCCAATTCTTTTGCGGCGCTGGGCGAGTCACCGACCAGTTTGTCGGCGGCCCGGGCCACCGCGCGCACGCCACCGGGGCCGGAGACCGAGAGCGGATCACCGAAGGCGGGATCGCCCGGGAGGTTCTCGCGGGCCTTGCGAATCACACCGATGAGATCACCGCGCTGATTGGCGGCGTTCACGAGCGCGGAAATCTGGCCGCGGGGGAAGCGGCGGCGGCCCTGGTCGGCTTCGCCGTCGGAATCGTCGAGATCGGCGGGGACCAGCGGGATCACCAGATCGGGGTCGATGAAGGGTTCGCGCGGGCCGCCGTTCCCGGCCTTCGACGCGTTTCCGTCCTTCGACCGGCTGCGATCTGTTCCCAATCCTTCGGTGCGGGACTCCCGGGACCCGTCTCGGGCCCCGCGAGACCCTTCGGCGCTGGGTCTGCCGGGGGCAGAGTCACCGCCGTCGGAGGGTCGTTCGCTCACGCCCAGAGCGTATCCCAGCCCTTGGTCTTCGAGTGGATTAATGATTGCCACCTGACACCTGCCTATCGGTCCTAGCGGCCACAACGTTGGGCCCGCCGATGCTCGAGTGTTTGGTTGCTGAGGCGATGCTACCGACCGTTAGTTTTGCTGGCCAGGTATTTCCGGGCGGAAGCGAGAGTCTTCACAAACTCTTATCGTTACGGCCTGTTGCTTTACACAGAGCGGTTTTTCAGCCAGAGAAACCCCACCGATAAGACATCGGCCCGATACGGAAATCCGTATCGGGCCGATGCGCATCGTCGACCGGGCAGTGGCCGACGATCCCCGGGCAGGGTCTAGGCGTCGCGCTTGTTCAGCACAACCAGCGCGGCGGTGAAAATGATCCCGACGAAGACCGCGAAGTACACCAGGCTGCCCCACGGGCCCCAGTGCCAATTCGACGACGACTCCGAAATCGTCTGAGAGAAGAAGCGCTGACCGTTCTGGAACGGCAGCAGCGGACCCACATTCCGGCCGAAGCCACCGAACGCGCCCAGCAGCGGCTCGATTACCAACGGCCACAATACAATCAGCGAGATCGCGGCCGCCGACTGCCTCAGCAGCACACCGACACCGATCGCGAACGCGACCGCCAGCAGGGCGTACACCGGCACGCCGAGCAGCGCCCGCCATTCCTCCGACGTGGACAGCGCCAGGCCGGGGCCGGAACCGTAGATGGCCCGCGTGAGGCCGTACGCGAGCACGCACAGCACGGCCGTCAGCACGGCCGCGTACACGGCGAGCAGGGCGGTCTTCACGCCGATGACCTTGGACCGCTGCGGCGTCGCCAGGAAGGTCGTGCGAATAATGCCGAACCGGTATTCACTGGTCACGGACAGGGTCGCCATGATCATGAGCACCAGCACGCCGAACCCGCTGACACCCACCACCGCCGAGGCGACATTCACGGTCTGACCGTCCGGATTGCCCTTGCTGGAACGGGATACGCTCGCGATCAGCGCCGCGAACCCCAGGCCGAGCGCGACCACGATGGCCGAGCACCACCACGGCGACCGGGTCGAGGTGAGTTTGATACGTTCCGCTGCCAATACGCCCATCAGAGCGCACCTCCCATCACCTGGTCGAAGCCTTCGCCGTGGTACTGCACCGCACCACCGGTCATCCGCATGAACGCCTCCTCCAGCGACGCGCGCTGCGGAGACAGCTCGAAGAGCGTGATGTCGTTGGTGCCGGCCAGTTTTCCGACCGCGTCACTCGTGACACCGGCGACCACCAGGGCCGGACCGGACGAATCCGCGGCCTCCTCGCGCACCGTCATACCGTTCGAGGTGAGCAGGCTGCGCAATTGATCCAGCTGCGGACTGCGCACGCGCACAGACTGTTCCGACGCCTTCTCGATGAAATCCTTGGTGGTGGTATCGGAGATCAGACGTCCCCGGCCGATGACCACCAGATGCTCGGCGGTCTGTGCCATCTCCGACAGCAGATGGCTCGACACCAGCACGGTGCGGCCCTCCGCGGCCAGCCGCTGCATGAAGCGGCGGATCCAGAGAATGCCCTCCGGGTCCAGCCCGTTCACCGGCTCGTCGAACAGCAGCACCTTCGGATCACCCAGCAGCGCACCCGCCAGGCCGAGCCGCTGCGACATGCCGAGGGAGAACCCACCGGCATTCTTATTGGCCACCTCGGCGAGGCCGACCAGTCGCAGCACCTCCTCCACGCGGGCGGCGGGAATGTCATTGGACGCCGCCATCCAGCGCAGATGCGAGCGCGCCGAACGATTCGGATGCACCCACTTGGCATCCAATAGCGAACCCACCGCCGTGAGCGGGCGCGTCAGTTCCTTGTACGGCTTACCGTCGATGAGCGCGGTGCCGGAGGTCGGTTCGTCCAGTCCCAGAATCATCCGCATGGTGGTCGACTTACCCGCCCCGTTCGGGCCGAGAAAGCCGGTCACCTGTCCCGGACGGACCGTGAACGACAGATCCGACACCGCGACGGTCTGGCCGTAATGTTTGGTCAGGCCCCTCAGTTCGATCATGACGACCAGTCTTCCCCAAGTGCGCGGCGCGCACTATAGATCCGAGGTCGCGCGTCGCTCATCCTCGAGGATGACTACGTCCCCGACCATCCCCTGGGTTCAAAAAGCGCTTGAAACCAGGTTGTCAGAGGTCGGGAGACGAGGCCTGCGCCCAGAAACGCTTGGGGATGCGGCCCGCGCGGCGTGCGAGCCAGCCCGCTTCGACGGCGTGCGCCATGGCAGACGCCATCAGGGCGGGCTGCCGGGCGCGGGTGACCGCGGTGGCCAGCAGGACGGCCGAGCAGCCCAGCTCCATGGCGAGGGCGGCATCGCTGGCCGTGCCGATACCGGCATCCAGGATCACCGGGACCTTGGCGTCGGCCACGATCATCTCGATATTGTGCGGATTGCCGATACCCAGGCCGGTGCCGATCGGGGCACCGAGCGGCATGACCGCGGCGCAGCCGATGTCCTCCAGGCGACGGGCCAGCACCGGATCGTCGGTGGTGTAGGGCAGCACGATGAAACCGTCGTCCACCAACTGCTCTGCGGCGCTGACCAATTCGATGGCATCGGGGAGCAGGGTGCGCTCGTCGGCGATGACCTCCAGCTTCACCCACTCGGTTTCCAGGGCCTCGCGGGCCAGGCGCGCGGTGAGCACGGCCTCGGCGGCGGTGCGGCAGCCCGCGGTATTCGGCAGCGGGGCGATCTCCAGGCGCTTGAGCAGATCCAGCACGCCGGTGCCGCCCGCGACATCCACCCGGCGCATGGCGACCGTGGTGAGCTCGGTGCCCGAGGCGACCAGTGCCTCCTCGAGGACCGCCAGATTATCCGCGCCGCCGGTGCCCATGATCAGCCGCGAACCGAACTCGCGACCCGCGATCACCAGCGGCTCGACCGGGCTAGCCACCCTGCACCGCCGTCAGAACCTCGATCTCCCAGCCACGTTCGACCGGCTCGTCCCAGCGCGACTTGGGGAACAACCCGCCGTCCACCGCCACCGCCACACCCTGCGACGGCAGATTCAGCCGCGCCAGCAGCTCACGCACCGAGGGGGCCTCGGGAAACACATGGTCCTCACCATTGACGGTGACGCCGACCGGGATTGCGGTCATCGAACTCCTCCTGGGGAAAACAGTGCGGCGGTACCGGACTGCGATGCGAAGCGACCGGGGCTCGCCGCGCGGGCCGCGTCGAGCTCGGTGCCCGCCAGCAGCGCCAGCACGGCATCGGCGGTGACCGGCACACCGAGAATTCCATTGCGGCCGTGACCGGTCGCGGCGATCACCCGCTCATCGAGATGGCCGATGAGCGGCAGGTTATCCGGCGAGCCCGGACGGGAACCCGCGCTGGCCTCGGCGAACTCGTACTCGCCGATACCGGGAAAGACCGCCTCGGCATCGGTGATCAGGTCCCGGACTCCGCCGACCGTGACGGCCGTATCGAACCCTGCCTCGTATTGTGTCGCGCCCAGGACGATTCCGTCACCACGCGGCACAAGATATATAGGACGGCCGTGCACGCGAGCCCGGATCACCCGAGACGGCGCGACCGGAGCGCTGGGGCGGCGGCGCAAGCGCAGGATCTCACCCTTCACCGGGCGGACCGGGAGGCCCGGCCACAATTCGGCCGAGGCGGCACCGGCGGCGAGGACGATCCGATCGTGCGGGAGATCCTCGAAAATCTGGGTCGGCAATTCGGCCCAACCGGCCACGCCCTCGAGGTGAGTATCCGGCGACTGATCCTGTGCCTCGACCGGTGCGGACGATGCCGGAATCACCTTCTCGGCGCGCATCTCCACACCGGCGGTCGCGCAGGCGGCACGCAGGGCGTTCACCAGGCGGCGATTGTCGACGGCGGGTTCGGCCGAGGCCAGCAGACCGGCGCGGACGACGCGGCCCAGACCTGGTTCGTGGTCTCGCACACCGGCGCGGTCCAGCAATTCGAGGTGATGCCCCCGCGCATTCACCCAGTCGGCGATGGTGCGCAGGTCGGCGGCATCGGCGGCATCCAGCGCGACGGTCATGGTCTGCTCGGCGGTGAAGACATCCACCCCCGTGGCGGCCTGCAGGCGGGCCGCGAATTCGGGCCAGCGCGCCAGCGAGGCGGCCCCGAATTCGAGCGCCTCGTCCTCACCGGGCCAGCCCTCCGACAGCGGGGCCAGCATGCCGCCGGCCACCCAAGAGGCCCCCGATCCGATCGCCGGGTCGAACAATGTGACGGTCCAACCGGATTCGGCGGCCCGCCAGGCCACCGAAAGCCCCATCACACCGCCGCCGACGACGGCCAGAGTCCGCATTACTTCCACCTCACTAGCCCGAGTGCTCCCGGAACCGCCCGCTCGCGTCACCTTCGGCGCTGGTCGAGACCCGGCCGGGCGGGGTCGTATGCGCCGCCCGTTTCACCTACCCACGGTAGGCGACTACCGTCGAGCAGGTGCAACCCTCCCACCCGAACCGGCCCATATCTCCACGGGAGCGCTTGGCCGCCGCACGGCTCTATCTGTGCACCGATGCCCGGCGGGACACGGGCGACCTGGCCGCCTTCGCCGAGGCCGCCTTCGCGGGCGGCGTGGACATCATCCAACTCCGGGACAAGGGGTCGGCGGGCGAGCAGCAGTTCGGGCCGCTCGAGGCCAAGGCCGAACTGGGTGCGCTCGCCGAACTGAAGGCCGCCGCCCGCAGGCACGGCGCACTGGTCGCGTGCAATGATCGCGCCGATATCGCGCTGGCCGCGGGCGTGGACGTGCTGCACCTGGGCCAGAACGACCTGCCGCCTTGGTACGCCCGCAAGATCCTCGGACCCGATGTGGTGATCGGCCGGTCCACCAATAACCGCAATCAGGCCGGTCTCGCCGCCATCGACGAGCACATCGACTACTTCTGCACCGGGCCGGTCTATGCCACGCCGACCAAGCCCGGCCGCCAGCCGTCGGGACTGGAACTGGTCCGCTCCACCGCCGATGCCCATCCGCACCGGCCGTGGTTCGCCATCGGCGGCATCGACGCCGAACGCCTCCCCGAAGTCCTCGCGGCCGGTGCGACTCGAATCGTCGTGGTGCGCGCCATTACCGCCGCCCGCGACCCCGAGGCCGCCGCGCGCTCCCTCAAGCAGCGGGTCCTCGACAACGACGCCTCCTGACCGTTTCCGGTCAGGAGTACAGCTGCACGAAGCGGTCGAGGGAACGCTCGATATCGCCGCGCAGGGCCTTGGCGACGACCGAGCCGATCGGGCCGAACAGGGGTGCGCCACCCAGGTCGATATCCGCGGTGACCTTCGAGCCCGCCGGGGCCGGGGCCACGCGCAGCTCGATGCCGAATTTGGTGCCACCGATGCCGGTGCCATTGAGCACCAGGCGATTCGGGGGCTCGGCGGTCTTGACGGTCCAGGTGACCCGATTACGGAAGCCCTTGACGGTGGCCACGCCGATCAGGCGCGTGCCGGGAGTCAGGCCCTCGGGAACCGTGCCACGCCAGCCCTCGTGCAGGATCAGCCAGTCGCCCAGTTCGGGGAGGTTGGAGGCGTGCGCCCACGCATCGGCGGGGGCGATCGGGACGTCTACGGAAACCTTCAGCTTTGCCACCAGCGGATGGTAACCGTTACGCGGTGTAGCGCTAATCAGCGGGCACGGGATCCAGACGAATCGGGACACCATTGAGATTGGCCATGCCCGCCAGGGGTTCGACATCGGCGAGGTCCGTGGACATCAGGTCATTCACATTGGCTCCACCCGCGGCGTTCGCGCGACGCCAGCCACCGCGATGACCCCAGCCGTGCGGAATGGCCACGGTGCCCTCGGTCATTTCATCGGTAATGCGGACCATGACCTCGATGGAGCCGTGAGCGGAGGTCACCCGGCAGCGATTGCCGTCCGAGAGGCCCACTACCGCAGCATCTTTGGGGTTGATCCGGGCGGCGTGTTCCCGATCGCCGCGCATGAGCGGTTCCACGTTGTGCATCCAGGAGTTGTGGGACTTCAACTCGCGCATGCCGATTACCCGGAGAGGGTAGGTGGGGTCGAGCACCGGGGCGGCGAGGGCGTGGAGTTCGGCGATGATCTCGCCGGGGGCGAGGTTCACGCGACCACCCTTGTGCTGCACCACTTCCGAGAGAACCCCGGTGGTGATGCTGTCGGCCAGGATCACGCCGTGCGGGTGGCGGCGCAGCATGCGCAGGCTCAGGCCGCCGCGGCGGAGACCGAAGAGATCGCCGTAGGGGCCGGTCCGTAGCGCCAGATCGGCGAGCACCGGCGGAGTGGGGCGGACCGCGCGGCCGCCGGGGATGCGGCGGCGCAGACCGGTGATGAGGCCTCCGAGGGCACTGGCCGGACCGGCGGCGAAGGGCTGCACGCCGATTCGCAGGGCGATGTCGTCGATGATCCGCCATTCCTCGCGCGCCTCGCCGTACGGCTCGAGGACTCGCTCGGTGTATTGGGTGTACGGGGTCGGCGAGAGGGCGGTGAAGGGGAGCGGAATGTCGTCGCGTTCCAGGAAAGTGGTGGCCGGGAGGATGTAGTCGGCGGTGCGATTGGTGTCGGTGACGTAGAGGTCGATGGAGACGAACAGGTCGAGTTGCTCGATGGCCGAAGCCAATTCGCGTCCGTTCGGGACCGAGGAGACCGGATTGCCCGCCGAGGTGAACAGGGCGCGGAGTTGGCCGGGACCGGGCGTGGTGATCTCCTTGGCCATGATGGCCGCGGGGAAAGTGCCCAGGACATCGGGGAAATCGCCTATGCGGGAACGGTTCTTGCCGTAGCCGATAAGGCCGAGGCGGGCATTGAGCTTGGAGGCGGCCACCAGTTCCTTGCCGAAGACCGAGCCGCCGGGGGCGTCGAGATTGCCGGTCACCAGGGCGAGGGCATCGATCAGGAAGGCCACGAGGGTGGCGTGGCGGCCGAGGCAGGTGCCGGTGCGGCCGTAGACGGCGGCCGACTTGGCGTGGGCCAGGTCGCGGGCCAGTGCACGGATCCGGTCGAGCTCGAGGCCGGTCACCTCGGCGGTGCTTTCGGGGGTGAATCGGCTTACCGCGTCCCGCAATTCGCGAATACCGGCGGCCTGGCGGCGCAGGGCCCGGCCGTCGTCGAGGCCTTCGGCGAAGATCACCTGAAGCAGCGAGGCGAGCAGCCAGGCATCGCCGTCGGGGCGGATGCCGACGTGTTCGAAGAGCCGGGCCGTCTCGGTGTGGCGCGGGTCGACCACCACGACCCGGCCGCCGCGCTTGGTGATGGCCGTGAGCTTCTCGCGGATACGCGGTGCGCTCACCACACTGCCGTGCGAGACAACGGGATTCGCACCGAGCATGAGCAGGAAATCAGTGCGGTCCAGGTCGGGCACCGGGACCGATGTCAGCGAGCCGTACAGCAGCTGACTGGCGACGAAGCGATTGTTCACATCCTGCGAACCCGCCGAGTACACGTGCCGCAACCCGGCGGCGAGCTGGAACCCGACCAGCCACAACGTATGTGAATAGGAGAACGAGGACGGGTTGCCGAAATACCAGCCGAGGCTTTCCCGCCCATGGTCGCGAATGATGTCCCGCAGGCGTTCGCCGATGCCGTCGAGGGCCTCGTCCCAGGACACCCGCTCGAATTCCCCGTCCGGAGTACGCCGCAGCGGATACAGCACGCGATCCGGATCGTTCTGGATCTCGGTGAAGGCGATCCCCTTGGGACACGCATTGCCACGTGAGAGCGGATGCTCCTTATCGGCGCGCAACTGCACCAGTTTCCCGTCCTCGACGGTGGCGATCAGCCCGCAGAGGGGTTCGCAGATCCGGCAGTACGTGGGCAGCTCATGCGTCGTCACGGTTCAAGACAACACCTGCGCCAGAGTGAGGAACAACACATTTCCGGCCAAATCAGGCTCGTCGGCCGGTTTCTCGGCGACCTCCGGGGGCTCTCCCGGCCCGCCGATCCGGGCGGTGCGGCCGTGGCCATTGCCCTGGGCCTGCAACCACAGGAAGCCCGCCTCGGCCAGATCCAGGGTGCGCGGCAACGCGGCCGCCACCGCCTCCGGATCGGGCAGGCCGTCCAGGCGCAATCGGGTCGGGGTGGCACGCAGGGCGGGCCAGGCGACGGCGAAACCCGGATGCAGTGGACGATCGTCCACCTCATCCTCGGGCACCCACGCCAATTCCTTGCTCTCCGGATTGCCGCGGGTGACCAAGGGAGCGGCGGCATCGGCGATGACCGTGGTGTAGGTCCAGCCGCTGAGCGCGGTCGCCGTCAGCCGGGAACCGCGCACCCGGATGGCATGCGCGGCTATGCCCGCTTCCTCCTCGGCCTCGCGGACCGCGGCGTGCACGCTGGTCTCGTGACTGTCGCGCGCCCCGCCGGGCAGGGCCCAGGTGCCGCCCTGATGACTCCAGGCGGCCCGATGCTGGAGCAGAACCGCCGAACCTCCACCCGAGAGCGGGGCACGCAGCAACAGTCCGGCAGCACCGAATCGACCCCATTGGCGCGTGCCATCGGGACTTTCCGCCCACCCGTCACCGTCACCACGCATATTCCACATCCCATCCTCGGTCCGCACCGCGAGCACCGGCGGGTGTTCCCGCGTCACGGCACCGATAAGTCCACAATAAGCTCATCCGACATCAGGTAGTCGGTCGTTCGGTTTCGGTCAGTGGGAGGTGAACATGGCTCGCACCGCGCAGTTGCGGTTCGACGAGCTGTCCCCGCGCGCCGCCGCGGCGGCCTGGCGCGAACGCCTCGCAACCACGGAAATGCGCATGTTCGCGCAGTCGTCACCGGCCAAGTTGATCGCGGTCGGATTGATGCTGCTGGGCATGTGCCTGGCGGCGGGCGCGGTCACGGCCACGGCGGTGAACAATCGGCAACACGCCCTCGACGTGCTGCTGGATCAGGCCGAGCCGGATGCCTACTCGGCGCAGCGGCTCTACACCTCGCTCTCGGTCGCCGACGCCTCCGCGGGCACCGCGTTCATCGCGGGCGGGCTGGAACCCAAACCGGTGCGGGACCGCTACAACCAGGCCGTCGGCGAGGCCGCGGCCGAACTGGTGACACAGTCCAATCGCAGCGAGGGCGATGCGGACACCCATCTGCGCTCCGGGATCGCCACCGGGTTGCCGGTGTACAGCGGCATAGTCGAGACCGCGCGAGCAGATAATCGCAGCGGATTGCCGGTGGGCGCGGCCTATCTCAGTGAGGCGTCCAACCTCATGCAGGGGACCGTGCTGCCCATGGCGCAGGAACTCCAGGAACATCGGTCCGCGGCGATCACCGCCACGCAGCGCAATCACGTGCGACCGCCGTGGCCCGCCATCGTGCTGCCGCTGCTCGCGGTGGCCGCCCTGGTGTCGGCGCAACTGTTCCTGTTCCGGCGCTGGAATCGCGTGCTGAATCTCGGCCTGCTGCTGGCCAGCGGGACCATGGTGGTGCTGCTGTCCTGGACGGTGATCGCCGGTGTCATCTCCGCGATCGCCACCACCGATTCCCGCGATCACGGCAGCATTCCCGGCGCGGCCCTGACCGAGAGCCGAATTCTGGCCCAGCAGGCCCGCACCGCCGAAACCCTCAAGCTGGTGCGCCGCGATACCAGCGCCGAATACGACAAGACCTACGACCAGGCCACCGGCAAGCTGCGCAGCATTCTGAACGCCTACACCACGGACTCACCCGGCTCGCACAATATCGGCACCGCCATCGGCGCCCTCGACCTGTGGACGGCCGCGCATCAGCGGATGAACGACGCGCTGTTCCGCGGCGATTTCAACGGTGCGGGCGCGGTGGCCACCGGCCCCGGCGCGAACGAGGCGACCGCGCAGGTGGACGCCCTGGATCGCGCGCTCGCCGACGGCATCGGCGATACCCGGAGCACCTTGCGCAGCAATACTTCTCGCGCCGCCCGCACGCTGGACCTGCTGACGCCGGGCGCGCTGGTGCTGAGCACGGCGGCGGCGATCTTCGTCGCGGTCGGCCTCTGGCCCCGACTACGGGAGTACCGATGAGCCGCAGACCCGACGTGAAACGCACCGGCCCGCACCGGATCCGGCAGACCACGGCCGCCATCCTCGCGATCGCGGCGGTGGCCTTGACGGCGGCGTGCGACGACTCCGGCGCCGCACCGCAATCCACCCACGTGCCCAGCTATATCGAACCGCCCATGCCCTCGGGAGCCGTTGCGGCGCAATCACATGCGGCGCTCCCGCCCGAGAGCGACACCTGCGGGGACCCGACCGCCAGCCTGCGCCCCGACGGCAGCGGGTCCGGGCCGAATGTCGACGCCATTCGCGCCCGCGGGCGGCTCCTGGTCGGACTCGACCCGGGCAGCAATCTGTTCAGCTTCCGCGATCCGACCACCGGGACACTGACCGGATTCGATGTCGACATCGCCCGGGAAGTGGCGCGTGATCTGCTCGGTAATCCGGACGCCATCGACTACCGCATTCTCGGCTCGGCCGACCGGGAACGCGCGCTGCAGGAGCACACCGTGGACGTGGTCGTGAAGACCATGACCATCACTTGTGAACGGCGGCAACGGGTTACCTTCTCCACCTCGTACCTGCAGGCGCATCAGCGCATACTGACCGTCCGCAATTCCGGTATCGGCAGCCTCGCCAATCTGGCGGGCAAGCGGGTGTGCATCGTGGGCGGCACCACCTCGCTGGACCGGATCCGCAGGGAACAGCCCGCCGCCTCCATCCTCACCGTGCCGAGCTGGGCCGACTGCCTGGTCGTCCTGCAGCAGCGCCAGGTCGACGCCGTCAGCACCGACGACACCGTGCTGGCCGGACTCGCCGTCCAGGACCCGATGGCCGAGGTGGTCGGCCCCAACCTCAGTACCGAGCAGTACGGCATCGGCATGTCCAAGGGTTCCGACGATCTGGTGCGACAGGTCAACGGCACCCTGGAACGCATTCGGAACGACGGCACCTGGAACCGCCTCTACCGCCGCTGGCTGGCCGGCGAACTGAGCGACGCGGCCGTGCCTCCCCTCCCGAGGTACCAGGACTGATATGAGCGAATCGGAAGCACCCGAACCCGAACCCGAACCGCGCGAATTCGCCGACGAGGGCCCGCCGACGCGCGCCACCGAACGCGACGACAGCGACGAGACCACCGAATTCGGCGACGAGGCGGAGATCTTCGCCAGCGAGACAGCCGATTTCCCGCGCACCGCGCCGACCGTGCACGCCGAGCCTTCGCCACCCACCGAACCGCCGCCGTCCACCGAGGCGACGGCCCGCACCGAAGTGACGCCCCCAACCGAGGCGACCACCCGCGCTGAGATGACGCCGCGGACCGAGGCGACCACGCGCGCCGTGACGACGCCCCAGACCGAAGCAACCACTCGCGCCGAGGCGACCACACGGACCGAGATGACGCCCCGCACCGAGATGACGCCCCGCACCGAGGCGACGACTCGCACGGAGATGACGCCGCACACGGAAGCGACGGCGCAGGCCGGGTCCGGTGATGGGTCCGGTTCGGAGTCGGGCGAAATCCGTACGCCGACACGGCCTTCCCAGCGCACGGCCCGCATGACACGGCCACGGCCGCTGGTGCGACGGCTCGGTGCCGGACTGGTGTCGATCCCCGCAGTGGAGCCGATCGATCCCGAGCAGGCCGTGCTGCCCGACGCCATGGTGGCCGAGGGGCGGCGCTACTGCTGGCGCTGCGGCAAACCCGTCGGCCGGGCCACCGCCACGCGGCCCGCTCGCACCGCCGGAACCTGTGATACCTGCGGCGCGCCATACGATTTCCGGCCGTCGCTGCACACCGGGGACCGGGTGGCGGGACAGTACGAGATTCAGGGCTGTATCGCGCACGGCGGACTCGGCTGGATCTATCTCGCCATCGACCGCAATGTGAGCGACCGCTGGGTAGTGCTCAAGGGCCTGCTGCACGCCGGTGACGCCGAGGCGCAGGCGGTCGCGGTGGCGGAGCGACAGTTCCTGGCCGAGGTGGCGCATCCGAGCATCGTGAAGATCCACAATTTCGTGGAGCATCCCGGGCCGGACGGATCGCCGATCGGCTACATCGTGATGGAGTACGTGGGCGGGCATTCGCTGCGCGACCTGCTCGACCAGTACACCCGACCCGAGCGCATGCCGGTCACCGAGGCCATCGCCTATGTGCTGGAAGTGCTTCCGGCACTGGACTATCTGCATTCGGTCGGGCTGGCCTACAACGATCTCAAGCCCGACAACATCATGGTCACCAGCGACCGGGTGGAACTCATCGACCTGGGCGCGGTGGCACAGTTCGAGGCGTACGGAAACCTGTACGGCACCAGGGGATTCCAGGCTCCGGAGATCGCCCACACCGGGCCGACCGTGGCCTCGGACATCTACACGGTGGGCCGCACCCTGGCCGTGCTCATCCTGAACATGCCGATGCAGAAGGGCGCCTACTGCGACGGCATCCCCGATCCGAAGGACCAGCCGGTGCTGGCCCGGCACGAATTCCTGCACCGACTATTGCTGCGCGCCACCGACCCGGACCCGGATCGCCGTTTCGGTTCCGCGCGCGTGTTCGCCAGTCAGCTCACCGGTGTGCTGCGCGAGATCCTGGCGGTCGAGACCGGCAATGAACATCCGCAGCTGTCTACGCTTTTCAGCCCGCCGCGCACCAGTTTCGGTACGGCGGAACAGATCGCGCAGACCGACGGCATAGTCGACGGCATCACCCGCAGCACCCTGCTGCGGCCCCAGGACGTGGTGGCCGCGCTCCCGGTGCCGATCATCGACCCCACCGATCCGTCCGCACCGCTATTGGCGGGCGCGGCGCACCCCGAACCCGAGCACGCCCTCGACGAACTCCGCCATGCCCGCCAGCGCGCCGCGGCCGAACCCGGCGGTGCGCCGGACACTTTCGAGCTGGAAGTGACCCTGACCGAGGCCCGCGCCCACCTCGATCTGCTTCAGCCCGCGGCCGCGCGAGTGCTGTTGCAACGCCTGTCCGACAAGCCGGAACCGCCGTCGCCGGATTGGCGGATCGACTGGTATCTGGGCATGACCGAACTCCTCGAACTCGACTTCGAGCGCGCCTTCGCCCGCTTCGACGCCGTGCTCCAGGCGCTGCCCGGCGAGATCGCGCCCAAGCTGGCCCTGGCAGCCACCGCGGAACTCATACTGCAACACTGGGATTCACCGGATCCGGAACAGTGGCGCGCCTACGCCGAAAGCTATTACGCCACCGTGTGGCGCACCGACCGTGGCGTGGTCAGCGCGGCCTTCGGCCTGGCCCGGCAACTCGCCGCGGCCGGGGACATCACGGCCGCGGTGCACGCCCTGGACGAAGTGCCGCCCGCTTCAAGGCATTACGCGGAAGCCCGTATGACGGCCATCCTCATGCTGCTGACCTGCGCGCCCGTCACCGAACTCGACGAATCTACGCTGCATGTGGCGGCGGCCCGCCTCCAAGCCCTGCCGCCGGGCGAAGGCCGCACCGCCCAACTCCGGGTCCTGGTGCACGGCGTCGCCCTCGGCTGGTTACAAGCCGGACGCTTGCCGAAATCGCCGGACGCCCGACTCCTGGGCGCACCCTTCAATGAACGAGATCTGCGGCGCGGCATCGAAACCGGCCTGCGCGCGCTCGCCCGAACGGCTCCCGGCCGCTCGCACCGCTACGCGCTGGTCGATCTCGCGAACGCCGTCCGCGCCAAATCCTGGTTCTGACACCGGAAGAGACCCGTGCCGCCACCGCGGCGACCTCCGGGGGCAGCCGAAAGGCCGAGGAGGGGCTGGCGAGGGAGTGAACAGCCCCAAACCGCGGTTGTGCGTAAAGCGACACGGGTTCCGGTGGACCGGAGGAACCCCGGTACGAACAACACGATGCCAAGCGGATCGTGATGATTTCGTGAAGTCAGCCGACCAGGCGGGCCGAGGCACGCGCGATGGCGAGTTCCTCATTGGTCGGCACCACCAGCACCGCGACCTCGGCCCCCTCGGGCGAGATGTAGCGGGCGGTGCGGCTCTTCGCGGTATTGCGGGCCTCGTCCACCGCGATGCCGTAGCGCTCCAGACCTGCCAGGGCGGCGGCACGGACCTTCGCGTCGTTCTCGCCGACACCGGCCGTGAAGGTGATGGCGTCCACCCGTCCCAGCTCCACCAGGTACGCGCCGATATAGCGGCGCAGCCGGTGAATGTAGACCTCGAACGCCAATGTCGCCGCGGCGTCACCGGTTTCGATGAGACGGCCGAGTTCACGGAAGTCATTGACGCCGGACAGGCCCTTGATGCCGGACTGCCGGTTCAGCAGGGCGTCCACATCGTCGACATTCATATCGGCGGTGCGGATGAGATGGAAGATGATGCCCGGGTCGAGATCGCCGGAGCGGGTGCCCATGACCAGGCCCTCGAGTGGGGTCAGGCCCATGGTGGTGTCCACGGCCCGACCGCCGCGAATGGCCGAGGCGGACGCGCCATTACCCAGGTGCAGCACAATCTGATTGAGGTCGGTGCGGTCACGTTCCAGGAAATCCGCCACCTGGCCGGACACGTACTCGTGCGAGGTGCCGTGGAAGCCGTAGCGCCGGACACCGTTCGCCGCCGCGATTTTTGTATCGATCGCGTAGGTCTTGGCGGCGGCGGGCATGTGATGGAAGAAGGCGGTGTCGAAGACCGCCACCTGCGGCACCTCCGGCAGCAGTTTGCGGGCGCTCTCGATGCCCACCACATTGGCCGGATTGTGCAGCGGCGCAAGCGAGGACAGGTCGGAGATGGTCCGCACGACCGCGTCGGTGATCAAGGTGGGTTCGAAGAACACCTCGCCGCCGTGCACCACGCGATGCCCGACCGCGCGCAGGCCCTCCTCGGCCAGATCATGCCCGCTCTCGGCGAACAGATCGAACACCAGCTGCAGCCCGGCCGCGTGATCGAGGACCACGCCGTCGTGCTCGTAAGTCTTTCCGCCACTGGAGTGTTCGATGGTGGGCGTGCCGTCTGCGACCGGTTCGCCGATGCGCTGCACCACGCCCGAGGCCACCACATCGCCCGAATCCGGGTCCAGCAGCTGGTATTTGATGGACGAGGATCCGGAATTGATCACCAGGACCTTCACTGCTGCGCCTCCTGCTGGGCCTGAATCGCGGTGATGGCAACGGTATTCACGATGTCGGCGACGAGCGCACCGCGCGACAGGTCATTGACCGGCTTGCGCAGGCCTTGCAGCACCGGGCCGATGGCCACCGCGCCCGCGCTGCGCTGCACGGCCTTGTAGGTGTTATTGCCGGTATTGAGGTCCGGGAAGATGAATACCGTCGCCTGCCCGGCCACCTTCGAACCCGGCAGCTTGGTCAGCGCCACCGACGGCTCGATCGCCGCGTCATACTGAATCGGGCCCTCCACCAACAGTTCCGGGGCCCGCTCGTGCACGAGTTTGGTGGCCTCGCGCACCTTGTCCACATCCGCGCCGGTCCCGGACTCGCCGGTCGAATAGGACAGCATGGCGACCCGCGGTTCGATGCCGAACTGCGCGGCGGTGCGCGCCGAGGAGATCGCGATATCGGCCAGCTGATCGGAGGTCGGATCCGGCACCACCGCACCGTCGCCGTACACCAGGACGCGATCGGACAGCGCCATCAGGAACACGCTGGACACGGTCTTCACACCGGGGATGGTCTTGATGATCTCGAAGGCGGGGCGGATGGTGTGCGCGGTGGTGTGCGCCGCACCCGAGACCATGCCGTCCGCGACGCCCATGTGCACCATCATGGTGCCGAAATAGGAGATGTTGCTCATGAATTCGCGGGCGCGATCGACCGTCATGCCCTTCTTGGCGCGCAGTCGCGCGTACTCCTCGGCAAATTCGTCACGCAGCGGGCAGGTTTGCGGATCCAGGACCTCGGCGGCGGCGATATCGACGCCGAGTTCGGCGGCCCGGCCCCGGATCGCGGTCTCGTCGCCCAGGATGGTGAGGTCGGCGATCTTGCGTTGCAGCACGCGCCCGGCGGCGCGCAGGATGCGGTCGTCGTCGCCCTCGGGCAGCACGATGCGCTTGCGGTCCGAGCGGGCCCGTTCGATCAGCTGGTATTCGAACATCTGCGGGGTGAGGACATCCGGGATCGGAATCTCGATCTGCTGCAAGAGTTCCCGCGGATCCACTCGCTCCTCCATGAGCGCGAGCGCGGTATCCACCTTGCGCATGCTGGACAGCGATACCCGGCCACGCGTATTGGCGGCGGCCTTGGCCGTTTCGAAGGTGCCCAGCGAGGTGGAGATGATCGGCAAGCGGGGCTTCAGACCCTGGATGAGCCGGGCAATGGACGGCTCGGGCTCCATGCCGCCGTTCATGAGAATGCCGGACAGCGACGGAAACCCTTCCGCCTCATGTGCGTTCACCATGGCCAGCAGCACATCGGAGCGATCGCCCGGCGCGATGACGGCGACACCGTCGGTGAGCCGCTCCAGAATGTGCTCGATGGTCATGCTGCCGACGATCACCTCGAGGGCCTCGCGGTGCATGAGTTCCGGGTCGCCACTGTAGATTTCGCCGCCGATGGCCTGGCACAGCTCCTCCATGGTGGGGGCCTGCAACAACGGCACCTCCGGCAACGCCCAGGACGGCACCGCGGCCGCCCGCTTCAACGCGTCGACGTCGGCGTCCAGCTGGTCGGGTTCGCAGCGATTGGCGATCACGGCGACCAGCTTGGCGTGCTCGGCGACAAGTTCACTGCGGCACAGCTCGACCAGCTGAACCAGTTCCTCCGGGGTGCGGCCCATGCCACGCACACACAACAGCACGGGCGCACCCAGATTCACCGCGATGCGCGCGTTGTAGCGCAGCTCGCTGGGGCTGGCCACATCCGTGTAATCACTGCCCAGGATGAGCACGGCATCGCACTGCTTGGCGACCGCGTGATACCGCATGACGATCTCGCTGATCGCGGCGTCCGAGTCCTCGTGCACCTGTTCATAGGTGACGCCGATGGCCTCGTCGTAATCCACATCGGCGGTGGAGTGCTCGAGCAGCAACTCCACGATGTAGTCCCGCCCGTGGGCGGACCGCGTGATGGGCCGGAACACCCCCACTCGCGGGGTGGTCGCGGCCAGCGCTTGCAGCACGCCGAGCGCCACAGTCGACTTACCGGTGTCCCCCTCGGGGGACGCGATGTACACACTGGAAACCGGTGCGGCAGCCATGATCGGAAGCCTACCGACCGTTATGCACTAACCCCCGCCCACCCGCACCTTCGTAGCATTTATCACTACGCGCGAGGGAGCGATGGTGGCGGGAATACGGACGAAATACCACCACCATCGCTCCCTCACCTCAGAGATACGACACCCCGCGCCTCAATAGGCGGCGCGGGGTGAAGGATTCGCAGGTCAGAGAGCGCGGAGGCGGGGGCCCAGGTCGCGCTGGAACAGTTCGAGGAAGCGGCGCTGGTCGTGGCCGGGGGCGTGGAAGACCAGGTGGTTGAGGCCCGCGTCCAGGTAGGGCTTGATCAGCTCGACGGCCTGGTCGGGATCGGCGGCGACGATCCAGCGCTTGGCGATCTGCTCGATGGGCAGCGCGTCGGCGGCGGCTTCCATTTCGATCGGGTCGGTGATCGAGTGCTTCTGCTCGGGGGTCAGCGAGAGTGGGGCCCAGAAGCGCGTGTTCTCCAGCGCCAGTTCGGGATCGGTGTCGTAGGAGATCTTGATCTCGATCATGCGGTCGATATCGTCGACGGCGCGGCCGACCTTGGCCGCGCCCTCGGCGACGGCGGGCATGAGCTTCTCGGTGTAGAGGTCCATGCCCTTGCCGGAAGTGCAGATGAAACCGTCACCGGCGCGGCCCGCGTAGCGCGCCACCAGGGGACCGCCCGCCGCGATGTAGACGGGAATTCCGTCCTTGGGCACGTCGTAGATGGAGGCGCCGACGGTCTTGTAGTACTCGCCGTCGAAGTCGACGCGCTCGCCGGTCCACAGGGCGCGCATGAGATCCACCGATTCGCGCAGACGGGCGAAACGCTCCTTGAATTCCGGCCAGTCGCCACGGAATCCGGTGGCGATCTCGTTCAGCGCCTCACCGGAGCCGACGCCCAGCATGATGCGGTCGGGGTACAGGCAGCCCATGGTGGCGAAGGCCTGCGCGATGACCGCCGGGTTGTAGCGGAAGGTCGGGGTCAGCACCGACGTGCCGAGTTGGATGCGCTGGGTGCGCTCGCCGACCGCGGCCATCCAGGCCAGCGAGAAGGGGGCGTGCCCGCCATTGTGCCGCCACGGCTGGAAGTGGTCGCTCACCGTGGCACTGTCGAGGCCGTGCTCCTCGGCCGCGACCGCGATCTCCACCAGTTCCCGTGGGCCGAACTGTTCCGCGGATGCCTTGTATCCGAGCTTGAGGTCCTTCACCTGCGCCACTCCTGTCGCCTCTGTTGCGCTGTGTCGTACGGGGGCCGAGCCACCCGCCCGACCGTCCGATCTGCGGGGTACCGCATCGCCGGATTGGTCCACTTCGCACGATAGTCAGCGGCGCACGGCGGTGCGGCAGGGGTCACATCAAAAACATCGAACCGAGGGTCGCGACCGGGTATTCCACATGCTGTTATTCCACGTGACTGGTCACCCGCTCGAGTTTGTGTGAACGTCCGAGCCCGTTCCGGCACCTGATAGCGGACAATTGGCCCGTGACCACCTCCAGCGAAACACCGGTTCTGTCCTACCTGACCGATATGGACGGCGTCCTGGTGCACGAGAACCACCTGGTGCCCGGGGCCGACCAATTCCTCGCCGAACTGCGCGATAACGAGATCCCGTTCCTGGTGCTCACCAATAACTCCATCTACACCGCACGCGATCTGCAGGCCCGGCTCAAGCACACCGGCCTCGACATCCCCGTCGACTCCATCTGGACCTCGGCGCTCGCGACCGCCACCTTCCTGCGGGACCAGCGACCCAATGGAACCGCCTATGTCGTGGGCGAATCCGGGCTCACCACCGCCCTGCACGAAATCGGCTACGTACTCACCGACAGCAACCCCGACTACGTGGTGCTCGGCGAAACCCGCACCTACTCCTTCGAGGCCATCACCACCGCCATCCGGCTCATTTCGGCGGGCGCGCGCTTCATCGCCACCAACCCGGACGCCACCGGCCCCTCCCGTGAAGGCATCCTCCCCGCCACCGGCTCCGTCGCCGCGCTCATCACCCGTGCCACCGGCAAGGACCCGTACTACGTGGGCAAGCCGAACCCGCTCATGATGCGCTCGGCCCTGCGCCGCATCGGTGCGCACTCGCAGTCCACCGTCATGATCGGCGACCGCATGGACACCGACGTCATCTCCGGTCTGGAGGCCGGCATGCGCACCATCCTGGTCACCACCGGCATCTCCACCCAGGCCACCATGGAGCAGTACCCCTACCGCCCCACCCGCGTCCTGCAATCGGTCGCCGAACTCGTCGGCCGGACCAAGGACCCGTTCGCCGAATAGCCCGCGCTCAAACGGATTCGATCGCCTCCAGCGCGGCCGACAATTCGGTCAGCGCATCCGCGAAGCGCGCGAGCCGTTCGATGCCGAGCTTCGCCGTGAGTTTCGCGGCCATCTCGGCGTGCTGCGGATCGATGCGCCGGAGCGCGTCGTGACCGGCCTCGGTGATGGCCACCAGCTTGGCGCGCTTATGCGCCGGGTTCGGGCGGTATTCGGCTAATCCCTTGTCCACCAGCAGATCCGCGATGCGCTGCACGCTCTGACGGGTAATGCCCATCTCGCGGGCGACACCGGCCACCGGCAGTGGCTCGCGCAGCACCGCCCCGAGCACCTGCCACCAAGCCGCGGTGATACCGGCGGGGCGCGCCAGTTCCTCTGCGATCGCGAGGAACTGGCCGTTCAACTTGAACGAGGTGATAGCGGCCGTGCTGAACAACTCCGGTTCGGTGCGGGTCATCTCACCTCCTGTGCGCCGAGGCCCGCATACTGCGAGCGATTCTCCCTCATTGCTCGCCGGACTCCGCCGCCCGCTTCTTCTCGTACTCGTCGAGCGCGTAGAAACCGGCGGGATCGTTGTGCCCGTACAGGCGGTACCAGGCCTCGAGCACGTGCGGTTCGTACATGTCCAGCTTGGCGAAGATCTCGCGCGCGAACTCGACCGGCATGGTGCCGCTGCCGGTGATCAGGTCACCGTCGGTGACCGCAGGCTCGTACACGAACTTTTCGCCGCCCGAATATCCGCTGAAGGCAAGGTATTCCGCCGCATTGCTGGTGTGCGAGCGATCGTCCAGCAGACCCGCCTTCGCGAGACCGAAGGTCGCGCCGCAGATGGCGGCCACCGGCACCCCGGCCGCGAGGAATCCCTCGGCCTTGCGGGCGAACGGGGCCAATTCGCCGCTCTCCCAGGTGTCCGCGCCCGGCAAGATCAGCATGGCGCTGTCGGCGGGCGACAGTTCATCGAGCAGAACATCCGTCGCGACCCGCAGGCCGCCCATCGAAGTCACCGGATCCGCGCTGATGCCAACCGTTTTGACCTGCCAGTTTCCCAGCTCACGCTGCCACAGTCGGCGATGGATGTAGGCCGTCGCGTAGCCGACCTCCCAGTCGGAGTAGGTGTCGAAGATGGCCAGGTGCACTGTTTTCATCATGACAGCATCCTGTCATATTTGACAGCATGCTGTCAATGACAGTCCAGACCCCTTCCCGGATACGACAACGGGGCCGGAACCGTCGATGACGGTCCGGCCCCGCAGGGGTCGTCATGAATTCAGCTCAGCGCACCCGCGAGGTCGCCGAGCAGGTCCTCGATGTCTTCCAGGCCGATCGAGATGCGGACCACGCCATCCGTAATACCCACGGCCGCACGGCCTTCCGGGCCCATGGCGCGGTGGGTGGTGGTGGCAGGATGAGTGATCAGGGTCTTCGAATCACCAAGGTTGTTGGAGATATCGATGATTCGGAGACCATTGAGCACCTCGAAGGCGCGCTTCTTGGCCTCGTCCGGGGCCGCCTTCAGCTCGAAGGTGACCACGGTGCCGCCGCCCGACATCTGCTGCTGCGCAAGGTCATACTGCGGATGCGACTTCAGGAACGGGTACTTCACCCACGACACCGCCGGGTGCTGTTCCAGGAACTCGGCGACCTTCAGCGCGGACTCGTTGGATTGACGCACGCGCAACGGCATGGTCTCCAAACCCTTGAGTAGCGTCCAGGCATTGAAGGGGCTCAAGGCCGGACCCGTATGGCGCATAAGGTTTTTCACCGGGCCGTCGATGTACTCCTGCGAGCCGAGGATCGCGCCGCCGAGGACTCGGCCCTGACCGTCGATGTGCTTGGTGCCCGAGTAGACCAGAACATCCGCGCCGAGGTCGAAGCCGCGCTGCAGCAGCGGGGTGGCGAAGACATTGTCCAGCACCACCTTCGCGCCCGCGGCATGCGCGAGCTCGGTGACCCGGCGGACATCCACCAGGGACTGCATCGGGTTGGACGGGGTCTCGAAGAACACGGCCTGAGTGGGGACGGACAGCGCCGCTTCCCACTCGTCCAGGTTCTCGCCGTCGACGAAGACGGTCTCCACGCCCCAGCGCGGCAGGATCTCATTGCAGACCACGAAGCAGGAGCCGAACAGGCTGCGCGCCGCGACCAGGCGATCACCGGTGCCGAGCAGAGCGGCCAGCGCGGTGAACACCGCGGACATGCCACTCGCCGTGGCGAAGCAAGCCTCCGCGCCATCGATCAGGCGCAGCCGCTCCTCGAACATGGCGACCGTCGGATTCCCGTAGCGGGAGTAGACGAAATGCTCGATATCGCCGGTGAAGGAAGCCTCGGCCGCCTCGGCACTTTCGTAGACGAAGCCGGAAGACAGGTAGAGGGCCTCGGAGGTCTCCTCGAAGCCGGAACGCCGCAGGCCGCCACGCACGGCCTGAGTCGCCGGGCCGACACCCTCGGGAAGCGGCTTGTCGAATGCGCCACCGGTGATCATGACTGCCTCCAATTCGAGCTAGGGCTGTGCGCGTTCGAGCCAGAGCCGTGCGCGCTCACGACTGCCGCCAGGGCAGGCCGTCCGCTCGCCAGCCGGTGCTGCCGCGATGCCCCTGCGCGTCCAGTGCGCCTTCGAAGCCCTCGACCACATTGAACGACGGCGCGAAGCCGACGGCCGTCGCGGCGGTGGCCGCGCCGATGGATCGCTGGCCGGAGCGGCAGATGAAGATGACGGGCGCGTCCGAACCGGCATCGCGGTCGGTCAGCGCCTGCTTCAACTGGTCGGCGAATCGGGCATTGGGGGTGCCGGTGGTGTCCACCCATTCGATGAGGGCGGTGGGCCGGCCGATGCCGCTGGTGTCGGGCACGCCGACGAAACGCCATTCGGCTTCGGTGCGCACATCGACCAGCACCGCATCCGGATTGTCGCGCAACAGTTCCCACGCCTGCTTCGGCGTCAGGTCACCCGCGTAGCTCACTTGTACCTCCTGTGAATCCGCACTTGCCGCATCGCTGTTCGATGCGTGGCCAGGTCGTCACCCGGAGCACCCCACCGCGGAGGAGGGTTGCCGACCAGCGAGCCGGGGCTTGCCACTGGTACTCATGACCTGGGTTGAGATTGACCGAGCGGGGGCCCCGGTGTCAAACCCTTCTCCCAGACCCTGGAACGCGCGCGCGGGCACGATCAGGCCGGAGCGGGGCTACCCGGCATTGCAGACCAGCCAGGTGTTGTCGGTCTTGGTGAAGTGCCAGGTCGAGGTGTTTTCCCGGCCGTCGGCGCGGACGGTGACCGCGGCGGTGGCCTTATCGCCGTCGATGGTGGTGTCGGTGACCTTGACGAGGTCGAACTTCTGGCCGGTCTGATCCGGGATATTCAGCGGCGAGCGCTTGTCGTCGAACCCGGGACACGCGGTGGCCTTGTCGAATCTGTCGGTGCCGCTGCCGGACTCGGTGAAGTTGCGGGCGGCGATGGCCAGTCGATTGGAATCTGTGAGATTCTTCTCAGCCGGTGACACCAGCGCGGCGATCACGATTCCGATGACCACCAGCACGATGACGCCCGCCGCCACCAGAAACGGCAACATGGTCCGGGTTTCGCCCTGGTCGATCCGTTCCGGCTTCTCCTCGACGTCGCTCATGGGTAGATCATGCCTGGTCGGCGCGGGTGTAAAGAGGCCGACACCGGCTTGCGCCGGAGATGGGCAGTCGCACAGTTCACCTACTCGGCGCGGGCGGGTGTCCACCTCACCGATAGAATCGGCACAATTCCCGCGCGGAAGCGGGAATAGCCATACCGTGCAGCAACGCTGCAGCGTCGGGGGTTCCGGCTCCGGAGCACCACCCCGAGGCGAGGGCGTCAACTTAGCCTAAGCTAAGAAACGACGGCTGAGTACGACGACAAGTAGTTTCGACCCAAAGGGTGCGCGTAAGAATGACCGAACAGAGTGCAGTCTCCGATCAGCACAACGGTGCAGCGACCCGCCCGCTCCGCATTGCGATCGTGGGCGCAGGCCCGGCCGGTATCTACGCCGCCGATGCGTTGATGAAGTCCGATGCCGACGTGAGCATCGACCTCTACGAGCGGATGCCCGCACCGTTCGGTCTCATCCGCTACGGCGTCGCACCGGATCACCCGCGCATCAAGGGCATCATCACCGCCCTGCACAAGGTCCTCGACAAGCCGCAGGTCCGCCTGCTCGGCAATATCGACTACGGCGTCGACATCACCCTCGAAGACCTGCGCGGCTTCTACGACGCGGTCATCTTCTCCACCGGTGCCAATGCGGACCGCGCGCTGGAGATCAAGGGCATCGACCTCGACGGCAGCTACGGCGCCGCCGACTTCGTCTCCTGGTACGACGGCCACCCGGACGTGCCGCGCAACTGGCCCCTCGAGGCCGAGAAGGTCGCGGTCCTGGGCGTCGGCAATGTCGCGCTCGATGTGGCCCGCGTGCTCGCCAAGACCGGCGACGAACTGCTCCCCACCGAGATCCCGCCGAACGTCTACGAAGGCCTCCGGGGCAATAAGGCCCTCGAAGTGCACGTATTCGGCCGCCGCGGTCCCGCTCAAGCCAAGTTCACGCCCCTCGAGCTGCGCGAACTCGACCACTCGCCGACCATCGAGGTCATTGTCGACCCCGAGGACATCGACTACGACGAGGGCTCCGAAGCGGCACGCCGTCATTCGAAGCAGGTCGACATGATCTGCAACACCCTCGAGCAGTGGGCAATTCGCGACGTCGGCAACCGCCCGCACAAGCTGTACCTGCACTTCTTCGAGAACCCGGCCGAACTGCTGGGCAATGAGGACGGCAAGGTCATCGGCCTGCGCACCGAGCGCACCTCCCTGGATGGCACCGGAAACGTCAAGGGCACCGGCGAATTCAAGGACTGGGACGTGCAGGCTGTGTACCGCGCGGTCGGCTACCTGTCGCAGAACATCCCCTCCCTGCCCTTCGACGAGCAGGCGGGGACCGTGCCCAACGAGGCCGGACGCGTGCTCGCGAACGAGGACGCCGACGGCGCGGACCGCTACCTGCCGCAGACCTACGTCACCGGCTGGATCAAGCGCGGCCCGGTCGGCCTCATCGGCCACACCAAGGGCGACGCCAACGAGACCGTGGCCTGCCTGCTCGATGACGCCGCGAACTTCACCCCGGCCGCCAACCCGGAACTCGACGCCGTCACCGCGTTCCTCGAGGCGAAGGGCGTCCCGTTCACCACCTGGGCCGGTTGGTACCGCCTCGACGCGCACGAGCGCGCCCTGGGCGAGCCGGAGGGCCGCGAGCGGGTCAAGGTCGTCGAGCGCGAGGACATGCTCCGCGCGAGCGAACCGGACAAGGTTTAACACCCCACCTGACCTGGCCGAATCCACCAGGCGGACAAGGCCATCCACACTTGTCACCGTTGTGAGGCATGCTAGATCACGTGTTCGATGC
The DNA here is from genome assembly GCF_040683015.1 of Nocardia sp. NPDC051030. Taxonomy (NCBI): domain Bacteria; kingdom Bacillati; phylum Actinomycetota; class Actinomycetes; order Mycobacteriales; family Nocardiaceae; genus Nocardia; species Nocardia sp. NPDC051030. The sequence goes on from NZ_JBFBCD010000005.1 coordinate 97,208, forward strand.
CCATGTCCACATTCTCGATCCGCGGTTCCCGCTGATCGAGAATGAGGGTTACCTGCCCGACCCCTTCACCATCGCCGACTATCGGCGGCGCATGCGGCGCTTCCATATCGACGGTGGTGCGGTGGTCAGCGGGTCCTTCCAGGGCACCGATCAGACCTGGCTCAAGGCCGCCCTCGCCGAATTGGGCGAGGGCTGGGTCGGCGTCACCAATCTGCATGTGGACGCCTCCGACGCCGAGATCATGGACCTGCACCGGGCGGGCGTGCGCGCGCTGCGGTTCAATCTCAAGCGCGGCGGCGGCGATATCGTCGGCCTCACCATGCTGGCCCTGCGCGCCTACGAACTGGCCCGCTGGCATGTGGAGCTCTATATCGACGGATCCATGCTGGGCTCCCTCGAACCCGTCATCACCAAACTCCCGACCCTCGCCATCGACCACATGGGCATGAGCGACGACTGCCTGCCCTACCTGCTGAACCTGGTCGATCGCGGGGCCAAGGTGAAGGCCTCCGGCTTCGGCCGGGTCTCCATGGATGTCGGTCTCGCCCTGCGCAAGATCCACACCGTGAATCCCGAAGCCCTCATGTTCGGCTCCGACCTGCCCGGCACGCGCGCGGGACGCCCGTTCCAGGACGCCGATATCGATGTGATCGCCGATGCCGTGGGTGGAGATCTGCACAAGGTCCTCGAGGACAATGCGCGCGCCTATTATGGCCTCCCCGTCAAGGAACGCACCTTCGAAGACCCGCATCCGACGCTGCCCATGTTCCGGGCACAGCCGTCCGTCGAGGCACCTACCCTGCGGCTGCACCGCTCGGAACTACCCAAGCCGCCCCCGGACACACTCCCCTTGCCGGTCATCAAGCCAGGCAAGCCGCGTCCACCCCGCGATACTCGGGATCAGCACCGCCGCAATCGTTTCGGCTAGATCGCGAGCGCCGCGATCAGCCAGACGCCGGACGCGAGCAGTGCGCCCAGCAGCTCGATCAGCATGGACAGGCCGACGCCTTTGAGTGCGTGCACCGTCGACTGCCACGCGGCTTGATGCTGTTTGATCCGCTGGAATTCCGAAAGGTACACGCCCAGTACGAATCCCAGGAACAGCCCGACCACCGGAATCACGAAGAACCCGATGATCCCGAGCAGCGCGCCGAGCAGCAGCGACCGATTCGGGACGCCCGCTTCCTTCAGTTTCCGGCCCGGCCAGGTGTATTTGATGACTCCGCTGATCACCAGAAGCGTTGCGCAGAGGGCGAAGGCGATCCAGGCGGACGCCCCGCCGGTCATGATCGCCCACACCAGGATCGCGGCGGCGATCAACACCACCCCCGGCAGGATCGGCACGATGACGCCCAGCAGGCCGATCAGAATCGCGAGGCCGACCAGCACCTCACCCCATGCGCTCACTTCGGTTCCTCCACCTCGGGTTCTCCGCAACCCTATCCGCGGGGAGCCTCGCCGGGGGCCTATCCAGGGGGTGCCTCGCCGAGGGTTCAGCACTTATTGTCATAGTGTCAACACTGGCCCTTGTGGGCCGGGGCACCAGATCGACGACGATTGAACCGAGGTAGGGGCGTGAGCACTCCATCCACCGCCAAGCAGGGCCCGCTCGCGGGCGTGCGGGTTGTTGAACTGGCCGGAATCGGCCCCGGCCCACATGCGGCACTGCTGCTCGCGGACCTCGGCGCGGACGTGGTCCGGGTACAGCGGCCCAATCAGCTGCCGGGCTTCATGGAGCGCCCGCAGTGGCGTGGCCGCACGATTGTCGAGGCGAACCTCAAGGATCCGGCCGATATCGAGAAGGTGCTCGGGCTGATCGAGAAGGCCGACGTGCTCCTCGAAGGCTTCCGGCCGGGCGTCACCGAGCGCATGGGATTGGGTCCGGACGTTGCGCTGGAACGCAATCCGCGACTCGTCTACGGCCGCATGACCGGATGGGGCCAGGAAGGCCCGCTCGCGGACCGGGCCGGGCACGACATCAACTACATCTCGCTGACCGGTGTGCTCAATGCGATCGGGCGCAAGGGCGAACGGCCGGTGCCGCCGCTGAACATGGTCGGCGACTTCGGTGGCGGGTCCATGTTCCTGGTATTCGGTGTGCTCGCCGCGCTGGTGGAGCGCCAGACCTCCGGCAAGGGTCAGGTCATCGACTCGGCCATGGTCGATGGCGCGCTGGCGCTTTCGCACATGATCTGGGGCATGAAGGGCGTGGGCCTGTGGTCCGACGAGCGCGGCACCAACCTGCTCGATACCGGCATGGCCTTCTACGACACCTATGAGACTTCGGACGGCAAGTACATGGCCGTGGGCTGCATCGAGCCGCAGTTCTACGCGGAATTGCTGAAGGGCCTGGAGATCTCGCCGGAGGGCCTGCCACACCAGATCGACCCGAACGGCCAGGACGAGCTGCGCAAGCTGTTCACGGAGAAGTTCAAGACCAAGACCCGCGACGAGTGGTGGGCCATCTTCAAGGACACCGACGCCTGCACCACGCCGATCCTCACCTTCACCGAGGCGGAGCAGAACGAGCACATTGTGGCGCGCACCGGACTGATCGAGATCGACGGCATCGTGCAGCACGCGCCCGCGCCGCGGTTCTCGCGCACCCCGGGCGGCATCCCGACTCCGCCGCCGAACGAGGGCACCCCGATCGAGCAGGTCTGGGCCGACTGACCCGATCACCCGCACGGACGACGAGCGGCGGCACCCGGAATGGGTGCCGCCGCTTCGCAGTTCGAGACCGATGTCCGAGGCGAGACCGATGCCCGGTTCGGGGACTAGGCCTCCGGCTCGACGAGCTGGATATCGAGCTCGATGGCGATCTTGTCGCTCAGCATGGCGACCGGCAGGCCGGGAGCCACATTGAAGTCGCTGCGCTTGATGGTGCCGGTGGCATTGAAACCGGCGTGCTTCTTGCCGTCGTTCGGGAAGACCTGCACGCCGCCCCACTCGACGTCGAGGGTGACCGGCTTGGTGACGCCGCCGATGGTGGCCTCGCCGGTGACCTCGAACTCCTCGGCGATCTTGACGGCCTCGGGAACGCGGAAGGTCAGGTGCGGCAGGTTGGCGACATCCAGGATGTCGGCGCTGCGAACATGGTTGTCGCGGAACTCATTGCCGGTGTCGAAGGAGTCGAAGTAGACGGTGGCCTCGATGGCGGCCTGGCCGTCGTTGTCCACCACGAACGCGGTCTCGAAGCGGTTGAAGCGGCCGCGAACCTTGGAGATGCCCAGGTGCTTGACCGTGAAGTTGACGGAGGAGTGCGCGGCGTCCAGGGTCCAGGAGCCGGGGGCGATCAGGGTCTGCTCGGAAGTCGTCATGGATATGAGTCAAGCGGACCGAAGTCCGGTTAACCACACCGTCTTGATCCTGGCACTGGCAGGGCTGGGATAACAGACCCCTGACCCTGGCACCATGGAGGAGTGTCACGCACCGAATTCGCCGAGTTCCTGATCGCTCGCCGAGGCCAGCTACAGCCCGAAGCCGTCGGTTTGCCCGCCGGACGCCGTCGCCGTACCCCCGGACTGCGCCGCGAGGAAGTCGCGGCACTGGCCGGCGTCAGTGTCGACTATCTGGCCCGGCTCGAACAGGGCCGCGACACCAATCCCTCCACCGCGGTCCTGGGTGCGCTCGCGGACGCCTTGCGGCTCAATGAGATCGAACGGCATCACTTCGGCAAACTGGCCTTCGGCCTCGAGCAGAAGGCCAGCTGCCCCTCCAGCGGGCAGGCCCGCGAGCAGGTCTCCGAAACCGTCCAGGCCGTCATCGACGCACTGCACCCGACACCCGCGTTCGTGGCCGGGCGCTGGCTCAACATGCTGGCCTGGAACCCGGCCTGGCGGGATTTCGCCGAGCCCATCGGGCTGCTCGAGGACACCGCGCACGGCAATTTCGCCTACTACGTGTTCGCCCACCCCGACGCGCGCGAGCACTTCCTGAACTGGGACGACGCCGCCGATATGGTGACCTCCACGCTGCGCGCCGCCCAGACCCACTTCGCCGACGACCCGTCCGTGACGTCCATGATCACGACGCTGCAAGGCTTCCCGGAATTCGACAAGCGCTGGCGCGAACACCGGGTTACCGATCATCGCTCGCTCGTCCTGCGCATCGCGCACCCGCAGCGCGGCGAGGTCGAAGTGGAAATCGAGACCCTCGATCCGGCCGCCGATCAGAGCGTCATGGTGTGGCTGGTGGATCGCCGCCAGGTCAGAACTCCCGGATTGCGGCTGGTCAACGAATAAAAGCCCCAGCTTCTCGGGCTTTCGTTCCCCCTGCTCACGAGCGGATCGGGAACTACAGTTGACCCATGGCTCGGAATTGGCCGATGGTCGAACGGGAACATGAGCTCGAGACGATCAAGACGGCGCTGACCAGCGGGGAGTTCGTCGGCGCCGTTCTCACCGGTGACGCGGGCGTCGGCAAGACCACCCTCGCGAGACAGGCCACAGCCGCCGTGGGCGGCAATATCCGCTGGGTGGCGGGCACCGAATCCGCCCGCAGCATTCCGCTCGGGGTCTTCGCGCACATGGTCGGGGTGTACACGGCGCACGATCCGGTGACCTTCATGGCCGCGGCGCGCGAAGCCCTGCTCGCGGACGGGCACACCATTATCGGCGTCGACGATGCGCACCTGCTCGATCAACTCTCCGCGACACTGCTGCTGCAACTGGCCATCGACAAGGCCGCGCACATTGTCGCCACCGTGCGCAGCGGGGTGCCGGTGCCGGACGCGGTCACCTCGCTGTGGAAGGACGGGCATCTGCTGCGCATCGACCTGTCCCCGTTCTCGCAGAAGCAGAGCGTGGAACTGGTCGAGAACATGCTCGGCGGGCAATTGGAGGGGTTCACCGCCAACCTCATGTGGGAATCCTCCGGCGGCAATGCGCTTTTCCTGCGGCACCTGATCGAAGGCGCGCTGGAGGCGGGCACGCTGCGGCAGGTCAAGGGGGTGTGGCAGTTGCGCGGGCGCGCGGCCGTCACCTCGGAATTGGCTGCGCTGCTGGAGGATCGGGTGGAGCAGCTGCCCGAACCGGTGCTGCGAGTGCTGGAACTGCTCACCTTTTGCGAGCCCATCGACCTGGACGTGCTCTCCGAACTGGCCGGTGCGGAGGCCGTGGAAACGGCCGAATCCCGCAGTGTCATACGGATAATGGAGAACAGCCATCAGCTGTTGGTGCGCTACAACCATCCGCTGTTCGGGGAGGTGATCCGGCGGCGACTTGGCATCGCCTCGGCGCGGCGATTGCGCGGACAGTTGTACACGTCGCTGAAGGAGCGGCCCATCCACTCCGCGTCCGATCGGATACGGCTGGCCGAATTGGCTTTGGACAGTGACAAATCCGCGGATCTCGAACTGTTCCTGGCCGCCGCCGCGGATGCCATCGGATTGGCGAATCTGCCACTGGGCGAACGGTTCGCGCGCGCGGCCGTGGAACGCCGGGGCGGGGTCGAGGCGGCCGACCTGCTGGCGCGCGCACTGCTGTGGCAGGGGCATCGCATCGAGGCCGAACGCACCCTCGCCGGATTCGATCCGGATCAGATGGACGAGGTCCAGCTGGCCCGGTGGGGCAGCACCCGGGTCTCGAATCTGTTGTGGTCCATGGGCGATGCCGATCGGGCCGACGAGGTACTGCAGTCCGTGCGCAGCCGGGTGAAGCATCCGAAGGTGGTCGCCACCCTCGACGGGCTGGCCTCGGCCTGCGCGGTCAACGAGAACAAGCTCGATGACGCGTTCGCGCTCGCCGAACCCGTCATGGCCGCCGACGACGCCCCGCCGTGGGCGGTGTACTGGGCGGCCTTCGGCGGTGGACTCTCATTGGCGCTCATGGGACGTGGCGATGCCGCCCGGCAGTATGCGGCCCGCGGGCACGAGGTCGAAACACATATCGACGGGCTCAATCGATTCATGCCCACGCACGCGGAAGTCTTGGCGCTCACTTTCACCGGTGAGATCGAGGCCGCACGGCGTTGCGCCGGTAGCCCGTCCACCTATTCCTCCCCCGGCCAATACCTGGCCTGGGGATTGATGAAGATCCTGCAAGGCACCGTGGACGTGGCGCAGGGGCATTTCCCGCAGGGCATCGACAATCTCGAGCAGGCCCTCGCCGCACTCGCCACCGAGGGCGCGGCCGCCTGGATGTTCCCCGCGAGACTGCGTCTGGCCGAGGCGTATTCGGCGCTCGGCCGCCCCATCGAGGCCGCCGAATCGATTGCCGCCGCGATCGAACGCGGCGGGCGGCACAGTGCCGTCTACGAACCGCAGTTGGAGATCGCGAAGGCCTGGCAGGCCGCCGCCGAAGGCACCGCCACGCCCGCCATCCGGCTCGCCCTCGGCGCGGCCGATGCGGCGGCGCGCTCGCATCAGCACGCCATCGAGGCCATGGCGCTGCATACCGCGGCACGGTTCGGCGATCATTCCGTGGCGGGCCGACTGGCCGATCTGGCCGCGCGGGTGGACGGCCGCCTGGTGCAGGTGCAGGCCCGGCACGCGGTCGCGGCGGCCGCACACGACGGGCCCGGATTGGATAATGCCGCAGCCGAATTCGAATCCATCGGGGTGCTGTTGTCGGCCGCCGATGCGGCCGCTCAGGCCGCGTCCGCGCATGAGCGCGCGGGCGACCGGCGCCGCCTGCTGGAATCCGCGGCCGCGGCGAATCGGCTGGCCGCGGCGTGTGGCGGGGCCAGTACTCCGGCGCTGCGCCAGTCCGCTCAGCCGCTACCGCTGACCTCGCGCGAGCGGGAGATCGCCAATCTGGTGGTAGCGGGGCTGTCGAATCGTCAGATCGCGGATCGGCTGACCGTGTCGGTGCGCACCGTGGAGGGGCATCTCTATCGCGCGTGCATCAAGCTCGATGTCACCGATCGTGAGGCGCTGGCGGAATTGATGCGCGGCGGGTCATCTCTCGGCAAATCAGAGATCTGACCGGGCGACAATGTAGTTAAGGCTTCAACCAGCGGTTTTCTAGTCGCGTGCGCGGACCGTCCCGTCATGTGCACCATGTCACATCGAGTTGTCAGTTATAGCTTCCTTTCAGTTAACATCCCTGCTCAGGTGACCAAGCAAGGTCCCGTACTCAGGTGACCAGCAGGTCTCGGGGGATCGACAGTTTCAATCCTGATGAGGGTGGTGTTTCGACGTGTCCCGTCGGCATAGCAAAGTGACAACCGGCGTGGCTCGACGCGTCATCATCGCGGGCGCGATCCCGCTGGCCCTCGCCGTCGGCTGCTCCAGCACGACCGACCAGAACGCCGCCGCCCCGGCCACGCCCGCGGCCGGCCGCTCCACCGAGCAGCCCACCACCCCGCGGACCCCCGGCACGGACAACCCGCCGACCGCCGACAGCGCGGCCCCCAAACTCCCGGCAATCCCCGGCACCAGCCCGTACGCCGCCACCACCCCGGTCCAGCCCGGCGTCACCGCCCCCGCGGCCGACCGCCCGAACGGCACCCGCCCGGTCCAGCCCGGCGTGACCACCCAGCCGACCCCCCGCCCCGATTACACGGCCCCCCAGAACTTCCGCCCCATCCCCGCCCCCGAGGCGGCCCCCGCCATCAACTGGCAGGACCTGCACGCCCCCACCGTCGTCACCCCGGTCGCCCCCATCGCCCCGCCCCCGCGCACCCTCCGCATCGGCGACTTCACCACCGCCGTCCCGGACGACGTCCCCGACACCGTCCTCAACCCGGTCAACGTCGGCGCAGCCAACGTCGAAGCAGCCTTCGCCACCGGTCTGAACTCCATCGGCGTCAACCCGAGCCGCTCTGACAAGATCGCCGCAGGCACCCTCGCCGGTGCGGCCCTCGGCGCGGTCGGCGGCGCTGCGGCCCTCGGCATTCCGGGCGCCGTCGTCGGCGCCGTTCCGGGTGCGGCGATCGGCGCGGTCGTCGGCCTGGGCGTCGGCGCGGCCGTAGGCGTCGGAGTGGCCGGTGGCCTCACCGCCGCTGCCCTTGTCGGCACGGTGGCGACCAGCGGCCTCGGCGCGGGCCTGCTGGCCATCCAGAGTGCCGCAGCCGGACCCGAGGTCGCGGGCTTCGCCGGCGGCGGTGCGCTGATCGGCGCGGGCGTCGGTGCGGCCGCAGGTGCCGCGATCGTCGGCATCCCCGCAGCCGTCGTCGGCGGTGTCGGTGGCGGCATCGCGGGCGGCGCCATCGGCGGCTTCCTCGGCGGTGCGCTGTGAGGAAGGCGCTCCGGGCGACCACTGTCGCAACAGCATTGATCGCGGTCGGCACGTTCGGCGCGGGCCTGGCCTCGGCCACTCCCCCGGTCGCTACGCCGGAACCGGGCGGCGTGATCCGGATGGATACCGTTCCGGGCGAGTGGTGGAACTGCGGCGGCTGGAGCCTGCAAGCACCGTTCGTCGGGTCCGACCCGGCATCCGGGTTGGCGGAGGGACGTCCCCTCTACCTGCACTTCGCCCCCGGCTCCGATGTCTGGGTGTTCTGCACCGGCACCAGCTTCCCCTTCAATTATTGGGGCCCGATCGTCAAGGCGGGCGCGTAGCCACCAGCTGAATATCGAAAGGGCGTCCGCACCAACCTGGTTGGTGCGGACGCCCTTTTTCGGCGTGTTGCGGTGCGAAGTCGGGGGTGGGGTCGTCCGGGTCATCGGTGGTGTCGAAGTCCTGATCAACAGCGTCGAGAGAGCTTCGGCGGGTTGGCAGATAAAGGCTTCAATACTGATGAAGGTGGTGTTTCGACGTGATTCGTCGGCATCGGACAGTACATTCGGGGACTACTCGGCGGGCTCTCGCGGTGGGGGCGATTCCGCTGGTATTGGCGGTGGGGTGCTCGGGGGCGACCTCGCGGAGGGCGGTTGCTCCGATTACACCCGTGGTGGTCAATGCCACTGCGCAGCAACCGATTTTGACGCAGTCCTTCGGACCGGGTGAACCGGCATTCGGGGATCGGGCGGATTCGCGCCCCGAACTGCCACCCGGCACCACGCAGCCGGGCGTCGCCGCGCAGGCGGGCGATCGGCCCACTCCCAATCGGCCCGGCATGCTTCAGCCCGGCGTCACCACGCCTCCGGCTCCGCACCTTCCAGACCTGCGCCTCCCGGACACGAGTCCGAACTTGCTGGCTCCCAATAAATTCCGGCCCATCCCCAATGCCGAAGCGCCCGCCATCGACTGGCAGCACCTGCATGCGCCCACACCGGTGCTCCCGGTCGCGCCGATCATGCCGCCACCACGGGTTCTGCGGATCGGGGCGTACACGTCTCCGGTGCCCGATAGCGTTCCGGAGAACCTGCTCGGACCGATCAATGGGAACGCCGCCGCACTCGAAGCGGGTATCGCGACCGGCCTGAACTCCTTGGGTATCAATGCAAGCCGGTCCGACAAGATCGCCGGATTGACCATCGCTGGTGCCGCCACCGGTGCAGTCGCGGGCGCAGCGCTTGCAGGACTTCCCGCCGCGGCCTTCGGCGCGGTGCCCGGAGCAGTCATCGGCACCGGTATCGGTGCTGTTGCCGGTGGGGCCATCGGCGCGATAGCAACCGGAATCCCCACCGCGGGTGCGGGTTCCCTCGAAGGAGCCGTGGTGGGCGCCCTGGCCGGGGCGGGCATCGGAGCCGCCACAGGTGCCGGAGCCGGAGCCGCGCTGGTCGGCATCCCGGCGGCCATCGCAGGTGGCCTGGCCGTTGGCCTCATCGGCGGTGCCGCCGGTGCCGCCTTCGGTGGTGCCGTCTGACTCGAGAGTGAGTCCGACCTGGTCCCGACCATAACCACCGCAGCCGCCGGTACCCCGGCGGCTGTCGCCGGTGACCTGGCGCGAACGTCCTTGCGGGCGTGCGGAGTTGTTCTCGAGTGGTCGCGGTGGCCGGGTCAGAAGAGGGTGGGTTCGCCGAAGCCGGGGGTGCGTTCGATTTCGAGGAGGCGCTGTTTGGTGGTGAGGCCGCCGGGGGCGGAGAAGCCGGTCAAGGCGTTGTCGGCGGCCAGGACTCGGTGACACGGGACTATCAGCGGGATGGGGTTGCGGCCCAGGGATTGGCCGACTGCTTGGGCCCCGTGTGGTGCGCCTATGCGGTTGGCGACGGCACCGTAGTTGAGAGTGTGGCCGGGGGCGATGGCTCGGGTCACGGCGTAGACGGCGCGGTCGAAGTCATTGAGGGCGGCCATGTCCAGGGGGATCCACTGGAGGTCGTCGAGGTCGCCGTTGAGGTGGGCGCGGATTCGGGTGATGACCTCGGCGATTTCGGGGGTGGGGTCGGCTTCGCGAATATCGACCGTGCGGTGGCGGCGCAGGATGTAGGCGCGGGTGGACTCCGGATCGCCGTCGGGGAGGGCGAAGCGGAAGACGCCGGAAGCGCCCCAGGCAATCGCGCAGGTGCCGATCGCGGTGTCGAAGAGCGCCGCCGACGCGAGCGGACGATCCGAAGCGGACATAAGGCCAGTTTGCACCCTGCCACCGACAAGCCTGTCGGACGGCAGGAGCCCGCCTGGATCCTCGGGTGCGACTACGGCCATCACACAGAACCCAGGCGGGGTTGGTCCGGACAGCAGTCGAGCCAGGCCGGAGGGAGTGGCCTGGCTCGATAGGACTGTGAAGTTCAGGGCCAGTTTCCTAGAACTGGACTGTCTCTCCTCGGCAGGGGATATTAGCCAGATCGGAGAAGACGCCGGACTTGCGGCGGACCGATTCGGCGTAGCTGCGCGGGGCAGGGACTTCGCGGTGCGCCTGGATAGCGGCCAGGTCCGAATACTGGCGCGCGGCTTCATATTCGCCGACTGACCAGTCCGACATGGGGGCATTCGGGCGGTAGCGGTCGAGGAGAATGCCCCAACGCTCACCCGACGTGGGTGCGAACCGGTACACCAGTCCGGCGAAAGCGGCTACAACCAGCAGGGAAACGAGTAGAGCGAACATGTCTCAATACTGGACCGATCTGGACTTGAATTAAATATCCAGTACCCGGATACTGGCCTGTATGGCGACACGAGTTATCGGCGCGGCCAGTCTCACCCGCGACCTGGGCCGCTGGCGGCACGACGAGCCCGGCGCGCCCGCGGCCGACAGCGCCAAGCGCCCCACCCGCCCCGCGTATGTGGCATTGGCCGAAAGCATCCGGCTCCTCATTCACGATGGGCGCGCGCCCCTCGGCGTCGCGCTGCCCAGCGAACGCGATCTGGCCACCACCCTGGCGGTCAGCCGCACCACCGTCACCTCCGCGTACACGCTGCTGCGCGAGCACGGTTATCTGATCAGCCGGCAGGGTTCCCGCAGCACGGTGGCGCTGCCGCCGACGGTCGTGCACGACGGCACCAAACCGGCGCGCAGCATCCTGGCCATGATGGCGCAGCCCGAGGTGGCCACCGTCGACCTCACCTACGCGGCCATGTCCGCCCCGCCGCAGATGACCGAGGCGTACTCCTATGCCCTGCAAGGACTTCCGACCTATCTCGGCACGCACGGCATGGACCCGGTCGGCGTACTCCTGCTCCGCGAGGCGCTGGCCCGCCGCTTCACCGATCGCGGCGTGCCCACCGCACCGGATCAGATCCTGATCACCCTGGGCGCGCAGCACGGCCTGCGCCTGTTGCTCAATGTGCTCACCACCCCCGCCGAACGGGTGCTCATCGAACACCCCAGCTATCCGAACGCCATCGAGGCCATTCGCGATGTGGGTGCGCGCCCGGTGCCGGTGCCGATGCGCCCCGACGGCTGGGATATGGACGGAATTCGCAGCGCCGCAAGGCAGACCGCGGCCAGCGTCGCCTATCTGATCCCGGACTTCAACAATCCCACCGGCTTGCTCATGTCCGCGGACGAGCGCGCCGAACTGGCCGCCATCGCCCGCGAGACCCGGATGACCGTGATCGTCGACGAATCCATGGTGGACCTGAACCTCACCGAGGGTGAATCCATGCCTCCCGCAGCGTCTTTCGCCCGCGGTTCGGAGATCGTCACCATCGGTTCGGCCTCGAAGTCGTTCTGGGGTGGCCTGCGCGTCGGCTGGGTGCGCGCCAACCAGAACCTGATCGCCAAACTGCTCGGCACCCGTTCCACCGTGGACCTCGGCACCCCCGTCATGGATCAGCTGGCCACCGTCCACCTGCTCCAGCACGAGAACGAAATCCTCACCACCCGTAAGGAACAACTCCGTTCCCGCCGAGCCACCCTCCTGGACGCCCTGGCCGAAGACCTCCCCGACTGGCGCGTATCCCCCGGCGCGGGCGGCATGTCCCTCTGGGCCCAACTCCCCGCCCCCGTCTCCACCGCCTTGGCCGCCACCGCCCCCAACCACGGCGTATTACTCGCGGCCGGACCACGTTTCGGCGTCCAGGGCGCCTTCGAACGCTTCATCCGCCTCCCCTTCACCCACGAGGAGCCAGAACTCCGCCTGGCCGTGAAATCAATAGCCGCCACCTACGCCGCCCTGACCCCCCACGCCGCCGACCCCCTCGCCCCCCTCGCTCCCCTCTACTGACCAACAACGGAGCCTCATCGGTGAGGGAGCTCTGGTGGCGGGATTTTGCCCGAATCCACGCCACCACAGCTCCCTCACCGCGTCGCGAATGATCGCGGCCATCGCGCGCCAGGTCGGCTACGAGGGGCCTTCGCCTTCAACGTGGCATTCGCGCGATGTTCTCCGTGGTGGCTTCCCCGGTGAGGACCGGGAAGTCCCCGGAAATGGTTTCGCCCCCACTGCGTGTGAATGCAGCGGGGGCGAAATGTGAAGCGGGGCAGGCTACGCCAGGATGTCGTGGCGGACGATGGTCTGGTCGCGGCCCGGGCCGACGCCGATGCAGGACATGCGGGCGCCGGAGAGTTCCTCGAGGCGCTTCACGTAGTTCTGGGCGTTGATCGGGAGTTCCTCGAAGGTGCGCGCACCCGAGATGTCTTCCCACCAGCCGGGCATTTCCTCGTAGATCGGCTTGGCGTGGTGGAAATCGGTTTGGGTGGTGGGCATTTCCTCGACGCGCTTGCCGTCGACCTCGTAGGCGACGCAGATCGGCACGGTGTCCAGGCTGGAGAGCACGTCCAGTTTGGTGAGGAAGTAGTCGGTGATGCCATTGACGCGGGTGGCGTAGCGGGCGATCACGGCGTCGAACCAGCCGGTGCGGCGGGCGCGGCCGGTGGTGACACCGACCTCGCCGCCGGTCTTGGCGAGGTAGGTGCCGGACTCGTCGAAGAGTTCGGTCGGGAACGGGCCGGAGCCGACACGGGTGGTGTACGCCTTCAGGATGCCGAGCACCGTGGTGATCTTGCTGGGGCCGACGCCCGCGCCCACGGCCGCGCCGCCCGCGGTCGGGTTGGAGGAGGTCACGTACGGGTAGGTGCCGTGGTCGACGTCCAGCAGGGTGCCCTGCGAACCCTCCAGCAGCACGATCTCGTCGCGCTCCAGCGCCTGGTTGAGCAGCAGCCGCGAATCGGCGATGCGGTGCTTGAAGCCTTCGGCCTTCTCGAGCACCTCGTCGACCACCTGCTGCGGATCCAGCGCGCGGCGGTTGTAGATCTTCACCAGCACCTGGTTCTTGAATTCCAGTGCGGCTTCGACCTTCTGGGTGAGGATCTTCTCGTCCAGCACGTCGGCCACGCGGACGCCCACACGCGCGACCTTGTCCTGGTAGCAGGGGCCGATGCCGCGGCCGGTGGTGCCGATCTTCTTATTGCCGAGGAAGCGTTCGGTGACCTTATCGATGGCCACGTGGTACGGCATGATCAGGTGCGCGTCGGCGGACAGCAGCAGGCGGGAGGTGTCCACGCCGCGCTGTTCCAGGCCCGCGAGTTCGGCCAGCAGCACGCCCGGATCGACCACGACGCCATTGCCGATGACGTTGGTCACATCGGGTGTGAGGATGCCGGACGGGATCAGGTGCAGCGCAAAACTGTCGCCATTCGGCAGCACGACGGTGTGACCGGCATTGTTGCCGCCCTGGTATCGCACCACCCACTGGACCCTGTCGCCGAGCAGATCGGTCGCTTTGCCCTTGCCCTCGTCGCCCCACTGGGCGCCGATCAGCACGATTGCCGGCATTTCGAAGTCTCCTACGGGTTCGACGCGCAGCACCGGTGATGCTGCAGCTACCCGCCGTCAGAAGGCGGTGGCCGGAGGGACAGTCTACTGGAGCCTGTCGATACCGCCTGGTTGGGCATGCGGCAAAGCGGACAGAGTAACGGATGAGCAGCGAGACCGGCGTGGGGTTTGCGGCGGGGTTATGGTGGCACGGGGAGTACGGACCGGCAGGGGGTCCGGCGAAAACGCAGCGAGGCGATTGGTGTTGTCAGGTCAGAGGAGGGTGCGCGGCAGTTGAGTACCCATGTTCTCCGCTGCGACGGCGCGCCGGTACCCATCGCGCTTGCTTCCCTTCCCACCACCCAGACCGCGGCCATCCCGACCGGCACCGAATTGGATGAGCTGCTTCCGGTCATGGCCGCCGACAGTTTGCCCCGTTTGATCGTGCTCGGTGAGGACGCCGGACTGGCCGCGGTGCTCACCCACCTGCTGCGCACCGAACGGCTCAGCGTGGAAATCGGTTTCGTGCCGGTGGACCGCACGTATGGTTCGCGCGCCTATCAGACCGGCACCGGTTCGGCCGCCGCCAAGCGCGCGCTCGAGGGTAAAGCCATGGAGACGCCGCTGATTCGCGACGACACCGGCAAGGTGTTGATCGGTCGCGCCACCCTGGTCGGGGCGGGCGGGGAGAAGCTCGAGGGCGAGGCGTACGTGGACGACACCCGGTTGTTCACCGGAAAGGTCGCCGCCCTGCATATTTCGCCGACCCTGGAAATGCCCGGCTTGCAGGCCACCGTGCAGCGCGGATTGTTCCGCCGCCGCCGCTGGATCGAGGGGCGGGCGGCGCAATTGGGCACGCGCGGCGCCGTCGTCACCCGCGATGGCGTGACCACCGACAAGGTCGTGCCGCGCTCCACGTTCTACCGACACCACGAGCCCTGGCTGCTGGTGCGCTGACCGGCGTGGGGTTTGCCGCAGAATGGAGGCGGCTGCCACGCCGTCCAGTCCGGAATACGCCCGGACGTGCGGGCCGGTGCGCCGAAATCGTTCAACCGGTCGAGCCATTGGAGCTGCTAGTGCTGGAGCTGTCGAAGTGAGTTACCCACGCGCGGTGGATCGTGCCTCCGGGGCGGTGCGGCCGAGCCCGATATTCCTGGTCGTCGTGCTGATCACGGTGGCGGGCGGCCTGCTCGCCTGGTACGCCGATCTACTGTCGCGGCAAGCGCAATTCGGCGTGTTCGTGATGGTGGTGGCGGGCTGGATCGTCTCGGTCTGCCTGCATGAGTTCGCGCATGCGTATGTGGCGTGGCGGGCCGGGGATCATGAAGTCGAGGTGCGCGGATATCTGACGCTGAACCCGCTCAAATACAGTCATCCGCTGCTGTCGATCGGATTGCCGGTGTTGTTCATCGCGCTCGGCGGCTTCGCGCTGCCGGGTGGTGCGGTGTATGTGCATTCGCATTCGTTCAGCCCGCGCACGCAGCGGATTCTGAGCGGTGCCGGACCGGCGGTGAATGCGGTGTGCGCCATCGTGCTGCTGGTGATCGTGAAGGTGTACGGCAGCTCGTATTCGCATCCCGCGTTCTGGTACGGGCTGAGTTATCTTGCGTTCCTTCAAATCACGGCGACCATCCTGAATCTGATCCCGGTGCCCGGCACCGACGGGTACGGGATTCTGGAGCCGTCGCTGAGTTATAAGACGCGGCGGTCGGTGGATCAGATCAAGCCGTACGGCATTCTGATTCTGGTGGCGCTGCTGTTCGTGCCGGAGGTCAACAGGTTGTTCTTCGATGCGATCCATTCGCTCTTCGACCTGTCGGGTGTGCCGTCACGGTGGCCGAGTTACGGCGGAACGCTGACCCGGTTCTGGCTCTGAAAGGCCGCTGGACAATCGAATTCCGGGTTGGGTGGGCCGCCCGGACGACCCGGTGAAAATACCCGGGCGGCCCCATTCGCAATCACGGCGGTGACCCTTGCCACCCATCATTGCGAATCCTGGGCCGGGCTACCCCTCGTGAACCCGGCCTGTTCCGAACGTTAGAGGCGCGCAATCGGATTAACCCGAGTAGTGGACTACCCGAAGATCAGTGTGCGCGTCCTCAGTCGATGGGTGTCACGTAGGGATGCGGGACGGTCGGCGGTAGCAGGGCCATGGCCGACAGGCGGCGGACGCCACAGACTTGCATGAGATCCACCACGACGGAACGCAGTTGGGCGAAGACGACATGCGCGGACAGTCCCGCGCCGTCCACCAGATCCTTGGTCGCGGCCTTGCCGACCGAGCGCAGCTGGCGGGTCGCCTCGGCGGCGTCGGGTTGGTCGCCGGGTTCGGCGAGCATCATGCGGCGCACCACATCCACTGCCTGCCCGAGCTTCTCGACCTCTTGAATGAGTCGCGGATCGAGCACCTCGTCGTCACGCACCGAGGTGAGGGCGCGGCGCAGCAGGACACGGGTATTGCGGATGGCATTGTCCAGCGGGTCGGCGGCCTCGCGCAGCCGGTCCAGGCGGGCGCGAGAGTTCCAGTACAGCGGGGAGATTCGAATGATCTCCCGGCTGCCCTCGAGGGTATTGCGCAGGGAGTCGATGGGTGCCTGGGTATTGCGGGCCGACTCCAACGCTTCCTTGATCTTGTCCGCATCGTGTTCGAGCAGGCCGTCCGCGGTCTCGGTGAGCGCCTTGCCCATGACACCGAGAATGTCGGCCGCCTGCTGGCGGGCGCGACGCACCGGATGCAGCGGAATCGCCGCCGCCACCACGATTCCCACCAGACCGCCGACCAGCGCGTCCACCATGCGCAGGCCCGCACCGCCGGTGTGCGGCGGCAGCAGGGTCGCCACCAGCACGGCGGAACTGGCCGCCTGCATGGTGATGATCGGGCCGCCGTCCAGGAAGACGGCGGTGCTCATGGCCAGGATCACCAGCAGCGAGATCTGCCAGACGCCGGTGCCGACCTGGGAGACGAACAGGTCGCCGATGCCGATGCCGACCGCCACGCCGACGATCAACTCCACCGACCGCCGCAGCCGCGCACCGAAGGACACGCCGATCGAGATCATGGCGGCCATGGGTGCGAAGAACGGTTGCGGATGGCCGATCACGTGATGCGCGATGAACCAGGCCAGGCCCGCACCGATCGCGCATTGGATGATCGGCAGCAAGGAAGAGCGCACCCGTAGGGCAGCGGTGCGCATGCGCTGGACGCCGCTCTCCCTGGCGGCGTCCATGGCCGTACCTAGGCCACTGGTCGAATCCGAGCTGCTCAGTCGAGCCCCAGTTCGGCGGCGGCGCGGGGATCGCAATCCTCGAGCAGGTCGAGGCAGCGCGCGTACTCGTCGGTTTCGCCGATGGCGCGGGCGGCCTTGGCCAGCACGGCGACGCAGCGCAGGAAGCCCTGATTGGGTTCGTGGCTCCACGGCACCGGGCCGAAGCCCTTCCAGCCATTGCGGCGCAAGAGATCCAGGCCGCGGTGGTAGCCGGTGCGGGCGAACGCGTAGGCGGCGATGGTGTCGTGATTGACCTCGCCCTGTCCGCGTTCGCAGGCGGCCTCGGCGAGATGCGCCCAGGCGATGGAGGCCGAAGGATGCGCCGCCGCGACCAGCACGGGGTCTTGTTTTTCCAGCAGCGCATCCTCGGCGTCGATGTTTTCCGGAAGCAAGACGGGCTGCGGTCCGAGCAGATCACCGAAGGAGGTCATGCCGATCATTCTGCACCGACCGCCCGAATGCTCAGTAGGCTGACCGTCGAATACAGTTCCGCCGAAGCGAGGGGTAGCGCGTGTCCGACTCGAACGACGACCAGAAGCCACAGGGCCCTGCCCATCCGGCAACCCCGGCCAAGGGCGCCGACCAGGACACCCCCACCTCCCCCGATGCCGAAGCCACCGAGGTAATCCGCACCACCCCCCGCCCCAACCCCACATCGCCCCAGCCCAACCCGGCCAGCGGCTCGGGCACCCCTGGCTCTGCCCCGGCGGGCACCCCCGGCTCAGGTCCGTCCGCAAACCCCGGCGCACCGCAATCACCCGCGTCCGACGCCCCGAACCGCCCGGCTCCGGCCGCCTCCGGCTTCGCAACCATCAAGTACGAGGCCCCGCGCCCGAATGGCCCCGGCGGCGACGCCTCCCGCTTCCAAAACCCGGGCGCGACTCGCCCGAACGACGCACCCCAGCCCCCCGCAGGCAAGCAACCGGCCGCTCCCGCACCGGCAGGCGCTCGATCACCCGGCGCATCAAAGCCCCCCGCGGCAGCCCAACAACCGGGCAACCCCGGCGGCCCCGCCGCAGGGCAGCAGCAAGGCGCACCCGGATCCGCGGGTCAAATTCCCGGCGCGGCACAGCCTCCCGCGGCCGCCCGCGCCGGAGGACAGCAACCGGGCAACTCCGGCGGCCAGTCCGCGGGACAGCAGCAGGGCGCACCCGGTTCTGTCGACGCTCAATTACCCGGCGGGGCACAGTCTTCGGATGCCTCCGGCGCCCCGGGCAAGCAATCGGGCAATCCGGGCGGCTCCGGCCAACCCGCGAGTGCCAGTGCGTCACAGCCGCGGGTCCCGAGTGGAGCCGGGCAGGCCTCGGTGTCGGCTGACCCACCCACCACGCAGTTCAAGACTGTGCAGCCGTCCGTTTCGCGTGGCGGTGCAAGCCAGGCCGGAGGTGCCGCCGATCGGTCCGATGGCGGCAGCCCCGAGAGGGCGAGCGACGCAACCACTCCGATATCGAAGTCCGGGGCGGGCACGCCGCCTGCTTCGAGTGCGGGCGGCGGTCAAGGCTCGGCCGGGCAGCAGGGCGGTGCGAAGCAGTCCGGTGCCGCACAAGCCGCGGCCGGTGCCGCCGGAGGGGCGGCGGGAGCCGTAGGCGGACAGGCCGATTCGGGTCGGTCGGCGGATCCGGCCGGGCGCGCCCAGCAGGGCGGTCAGGCCGGAGACTCCTTATCGGGCGACAAATCGTCCGGTGCCCAGGACCCGGCCCAACCTCGGGGTGACGCGGAAGCGGCTGGCGGACAGTCCGATTCGGGTCGGCCGACCGACGCCGCGCAAGCGGCTGCCGGTGCGGACCAGGCCGATGGCGCGCAGGATGGGAACGCGGACGCGAAGACTGTTGCCATGCAGCAGGTTTCGGGGGATGCGGATGCGGCTACGACCATGTTGCCGATCGTGACCGGGGATCAGGCGACCGAGAAGATTCGGGTTTCCGGGCCGCAGGGGCGGGCTGTCACGAAGCCGCCGCAGACTCCTCGGGGGAATGTCGGGCCTCGGAATGCGGGGCCGCGCGGGGGTGCGCCCGGACAGGGTGGACCCGCGCAAGGCGGACCCGCGCAAGGTGGACCGCTGCAGGGTGTGGCTGGGTCGGGTGGGATTGTCGAGGAGACTCGGCCTTCGCCGCCGCGGCCGCCGATGGGGCCTCGGCGTCCGGCTTCCGCGCCTTCGCCTGCGGATAATCAGCCGACCATGCCCGCTCAGCCGATTGGTGGGGCTCGGGTTGCCGGGCCGCAGCGGGTCGGTGCGGGTGCGCAGCAAGGGGCCGGACCGGCCCAAGGTGGACAGCCCGGCCATGGTGGACCGCAGGGCCACGGGCAGGGTGCGCAGGCTCCGGCTCAGGGCGGCCAGCAGGCCGGGCCCGGGCAAGGTGGACCGCAGGGCGGTGGGGCGCGGGGTGTCGCGCAGCCGCAGCGGGTGCCTGCCGCCGGGGAGAAGGGTGCCGAGGATTCGGTCCAGGCTGGCGGCGAGGGGAAGAACAAGAAGCTGTTGATCGGGGCGGCCGTGGTGGCGCTGCTGGTCGTGGTGGGCGTGGTGGTTGGTCTGGTGGTGAAGAATTCGGCGAGCAGTTCGCCGGAGGCGCTGGTGAAGACGGCTATTACGACTTATACGGATGGGTTGAGCTCGGGGGATCTGGATAAGTTGCGCGGGGTCACCTGTGGCTCGCAGCACGAGTTCTATCAGAAGATTTCGGCGGATCAGTTCGCGGGCGTGTACCGGACGTCCAAGGAGCAGAAGAGCATTCCGGTGGTGAAGAGCATCGACGCCATCAAGATCACGGGGGATGCGGCGCTGGCGTCGGCCACCGTGTTCACCGAGGCGGACCCGGGTAAGCAGTCGGTGCGGACCTTCGATCTGAAGAAGACCGATGACGGCTGGAAGGTGTGCGATCCGCCCACCGGGCAGTAGTTAGCGCACCTGTAGCGGCCCCGGCGGACACCTCCGCCGGGGCCGTTACCTTTTCGCGATAAGCGTCACAAACACCTGGTCACCAGTCCGACTCGCCAGTAATATGTGCCGGATTGTCTGGGCCAGCCATCGCGGCTTTTTCAACGCCTTGGCGGCTCACAGCCGCAGGTGTCGTTTGCGTGCCGAAGTGGCGCGGGCCCTCCGGATTTCGATTTGCAGGGAGCTAACACCATGCCGGAAACGGCAGAGGCGGTCACCGCCACCGCCGCCGATTTGGTCGGCCGGCACTTCCGTGTCCGCGATCACTACGACGTGGGCCGCGAGAAGATCCGCGAATTCGCTCGGGCAGTGCGCAACGATCATCCCGCCCATCACCGCGAGGACGACGCCGTGAAGCTGGGCTATGCGAGCCTGCTGGCCTCGCCGACCTTCGCCTCGGTGATCGGCGCGGCCACCACCCGATCCCTGATCGGCACGGTGCTCACCGAATACGACGTGGCGCAGACCCTGCACATCGATCAGACCTTCGAGTACCACCGCCCGATCCTGGCCGGTGACAAGCTGACGGTCGACGTGGTCGTGGACTCCATCCGCCAGCGCCGCGGTCAGGAGTTCGGCGACAACGACTTCATCACCGTGAAGGTCACCCTGATCGACGCGCAGTCGCTGCCGGTCCTGGTCTCCATCACCACGATCGTGGCCCGCCTCGGCACCGAGCTCGACCCGGCCGCCGTGGCGACCATGGGCGGCGTGGTCATGCACGGTCACGTCGAGGACCCCGACTCCGAGTTCGTCAACCCGGCCGGCCTGATCCTGCTCGCGCCGGAGGAAGTGGCCGAACTGGCCGATCCGGCCCCGGCCCGCCCGGTGTACACCGTGCCCGCCGACACCCTCGCGGCCGGAACCCAACTGCCCGCGGGCAAGGTGCATGTCACCCGCGGCGATCTGGTCAACTACGCGGGCGTCTCGGGCGACCCGAACCCGATTCACTTCAGCGACACCGCCGCTCAACTGGCCGGTCTGCCGACCGTCGTGGCGCACGGCATGCTCACCATGGGCCTGACCGCCGACTACCTGGTCTCCTGGCTGGGTGACCCGGCCGCGCTAACCAAGTTCAGCGTGCGCTTCGCGGGCTACGTCCCGGTCGAGCCGACCGCACCCACCCCGATCGAATTCACCGGCAAGGTGAAGTCGGTGGATGCCGAAAACGGCACCGCCAGCCTCATTTTGGGCGCTACCTCGGAGGGCAAGAAGCTCTTCGGCCGCGCCGTCGCCGAGGTTCGCCTCTCCTGATCCACCGAAAGGGCGGGCCACGTAATCACTACGTGGCCCGCCCTTTTCGTGTCTCCGAAGCTCAATTCAGGGTGGCGTGCATGAGATACACGTTGTAGTCGCTCCAGGTCGACATGGTGAAGTACAGGTCGCTGCCGGTGGACCACGGGTGGATGAAACCGCCGTACAGCTCCGGGAATTGGAGCGCGCTCACCGTGACGGCGCTGTCGGACCAGACGCCCTGCGGCGAATCCGATTCCCGCACAACCAGAGCCGCCTTGGCAGTGTCCAGGTAACTCATCTGCCATACCTCGCGCGCCGCGTCGTAGCGGACCGAGAGTTCTCCGGCGGGTGCGTCGACAACGGTTGAGGCGGTGACGAATTCACCGCACGGCGTCCACGCATCGTCCTTCCAGTACTGGTAGGCGGTGGTATTGAGTACCTGATCCTTCGGCACTCGCGCCAATCCGACCGCCCCGAGCCGCGAGTTGGGTATGCCGTACATGTACACGTAGTCGCCCTGCGGCACCATGGCCGCGACCTGGAAGTTGGAGACGCCGAAGATATTGTCCCACTTGGCGTGCGGGTCCTTGGTCCAGTGTTCGCCGTGGTCGTCGGAGTAGGCGATGCCGCCGTAGTTGGTGTAGAAGGTGCCCGGAATGCTGTTCCAGGTGCGAATGGACATGTAGCTCATGTACTGCCGGTTGCCGATCGCGAAGCCCGAGGTCGGGATCGTGGTGATCTCGATATTGTCGAGCTTCTTGCTGCTCAGTAGTTCGGCGGCGTGGCAGCGGTCGTCGGTGACCATGCGATCGAAGACGACGCCGTCGCCGAGTTCGCGGTCGCTGCTGAAGGCGAGCAGATTGCTGCGCCAGTCCTCGCCCATGCCGCCCGGCGGATGGAAGTCGCGGCCGACGGTGTCGCCGAAGGCGATCGCGACCTCACCGGGCTTGCTCTCCCAGAAGATGCCGAGGTCGGTGCCCTGCACCTGCCAGCGCTTATCGGTGCGGTTGACCGAGTTCGCCCCGGTCAGCTTGGCCACCTCGCGCACCTGCGAGACCTCCGGCGCCTGTCGGGCCGCGACCTGCGGTGCCGCTTCGGTGGGCGGGCTGACCGGCTCCGGGCCCGGCGGCACCGCGGGAGGGTTCGGGTTGGGGAAGGCGAAATTGAAGGCCTGTGGATGCAGGATGAGGCGCGGAATCCCCAGTTGCTCAGTGAGACTGGGCGGCGCGGCCGGAAGATCCGTGAGATCCGGGCACGGGTTCACGCAAGGATTGGAGGGCAGCTCCATAGTGATCCGCTTGGTGTTCTCCACCGGCGGTCCAGGATCCACGGTGATCGCCGGGTAGGTCACCGGCACTTCCAGGGTCTTGGGCACCAGCGATTCGTGCTGCGGCGTGGCATCGGTCGAGCAGGGACCGATACCCGGGATCGGATCCGCCGCTTCGCTTTCCGCCATGGCGGCCGGATGGTTCGCGGACACCAGGAACCCGGCACCGAACACGACGGCTCCCACAACGGCCAGCAGCCGCTTGGCCATGTACCCAACCTCTCGACAATCGGTCACATCGGACACGTCCGGTCGGTGACCCTACCCCCGAGCCCGGCCGCGCCACAGGCACTCGCCCAAGATCAACCGAATCGATATCGCGCCCGCGATGATCCCTGCCGAATGATCCCTACCGAATGGCTTGGAAGATCAGCACCGTCGCGCCGATCCGGATGGCGTCCCCGTCGGCGAGCACCGCGGCGCTCTCGATCGGCTCCTCGTTGATGTACACGCCATTGGCGGAATGCAGGTCCTTGCAGATCAATCCGGCCCGGCTGGGCATGATGTGGGCGTGGTAGCGGCTGGCCTTGGGGTCGTCCAGGACCAGGTCGTTATCGGTCATGCGGCCGATCTTCATGCCGTTCACGCCGATCGGGATCATGCGACCGTCCGCCATCATCAGCTGTCCGGCGCGCACCGCCCGGGGTAGTTCGGTGACGGTCTCGGTCATGGCCTTGGCCATGCGCTCGACCTCGGCGATCTGCCCGGTCATCAAGGGTTCCTGGCGCAGCACCTGCTGTTCGAGGGCGACCAGTGCGGGCCCGGGGTCGATGCCCAGTTCCTCCGACAGCACGCCGCGCACCCGCCGACAGGCCTCCAGCGCGTCGGCCTGTCGCCCGGTCACGTACAGCGCGGTGATCAGCTGCGCCCACAGCGGTTCCCGCAGCGGATGCGCATTCGTCATGGCCACCAGTTCACCCACCACCGATGAGGCTCGCCCACAGGCGATTTCGGCATCGATGCGCGCGGAGGCGACGAGCAGCCGCTCCTCGTCCATGGCGGTCGCGAAGCTCTCGGCGAAGGACAGCCCGGACAGATCGTCCAGGGCGCGGCCGCTCCACTCGGCGAGCGCGTCGCCGTAGAGCCGGGCCGCATTGGCGTGGTCGCCGGATTCGGCGGCCACGGTGGCGGTGCGCCGAATGGATTCGAATCGCCCGAGATCGCAGTGGTCATCGGGGATTTCCAGCCGGTATCCGGCGGCCTCGGTGCGCAGCAGCGCCGTCGGTTCCGCCCCGGCATTGCGCAGCATCTTGCGGATGTTCGAGACGAACACCTGCAGGCTGGCCTGATAGGAGTCCGGCGGATCGTCGTTCCAGACGATGTCCGCCAGCGCCTGCGAGGACACCGCCCGCCGCCGATTCACGGTGAGCGCCGCCAAAAGCGCACGCGGCTTCGGGCCGCCGACCGGCACAGGCCGACCGGCGACCAAGAGCTGCACGGGACCTAGCACCCGTACATCGACAGTCATGCCACCTGCCTCATTAGAGACCGCGGCGCGCCCGCCGCTCGAAACTTGCCCGGGATTCCGGTGTTTGCGTCGGAATCCCGATGCACGAGCTTACTTGGCGCTGATCGAACGCCCCGCCGAGTTGAGGTCGTTGCAGGCCTCGAGCACTCGGGCGGCCATGGAGGTCTCGCCCTTCTTGAGGTAGCTGCGCGGATCGTAGACCTTCTTGTTGCCGACCTCGCCGTCGATCTTGAGGACGCCGTCGTAGTTGCCGAACATGTGGCCGACGATCGGGCGGGTGAAGGCGTACTGGGTGTCGGTGTCGACGTTCATCTTCACCACGCCATAGCGCAGCGAGTCCTCGATCTCCGACTTCAGCGAGCCCGAACCGCCGTGGAAGACGAAGTCGAACGGCTGCGCGTCCGAGCCCAGGCCCAGCTTGGCGGCCGCGACGCGCTGGCCCTCGGCCAGCACCTCGGGCTTGAGCTTCACATTGCCCGGCTTGTACACGCCGTGCACATTGCCGAAGGTGGCGGCGAGCAGGTACTTGCCGTTCTCGCCGGCGCCGAGCGCATCGATGGTCTTCTCGAAGTCCTCGGGCGAGGTGTAGAGCTTGTCGTTGATCTCCGCCTCGACACCGTCCTCTTCACCGCCGACGACGCCGATCTCGACCTCGAGGATGATGTTCGCGGCGTGGGCCTGCTTGAGCAGTTCCTTCGCGATCTCGAGGTTCTCGTCGATCGGGATCGCGGAGCCGTCCCACATGTGGGACTGGAACAGCGGGTGCAGCCCGGACTTCACGCGGTCGGCCGAGATGGCCAGCAGCGGGCGGACGAAGGTGTCCAGCTTGTCCTTCGGGCAGTGATCGGTGTGCAGCGCGATGGTCACGTCATAGCGCGCGGCCACGACATTCGCGAACTCCGCCAGCGCGACCGCACCGGTGACCATGTCCTTCACACCCAGGCCGGAACCGAATTCCGCACCGCCGGTGGAGAATTGGATGATGCCGTCCGAGCCGGCGTCCGCGAAACCCTTGATGGCCGCGTTGATGGTCTCCGACGAGGTGCAGTTGATCGCGGGGAACGCGAAGGAGTTCTCCTTGGCCCGAGCAATCATCTCGGCGTAGATCTCCGGAGTCGCGATGGGCACAGGGACCTCCGTTGTGTGTGCTGCGTACAACAAAATTCTGACAGGCCACACCCTAGGGCAAACGTGTTTTCCCCTGGCAAGGGCCTCGGATACCCGACAAGTTCGTGAGGTTGCTTCGACGTTCGGTAGGACTCAGGAATGACCGGTAGGGTGGTGGCCGTGACCTTGCTGGCCGTGTCCGATGCCGTGACGACCAACGCTGCCCTGCCCGCGATTCTTGATCCCATGCACCTCCTCACGGAGACATGGCTCAGTAATGCGGTGCTTCCGGCGATCTTGGTCATTGTCTTCATCGAGACGGGCCTGCTGTTCCCGATCCTCCCCGGCGATTCACTGTTGTTCACCGGCGGCTTGCTGGCGGCGCAGGCGAATCCCCCGGCGGGGATGAACATCTGGTGGCTGGTGCCCGCGGTGGCGGCGGTCGCCGTGCTCGGCGATCAGTGCGCGTACTGGATCGGCCGCGCCATCGGTCCCGCGCTGTTCAAGAAGGAAGACACCCGCTTCTTCAAGCAGCACTACGTGACCGAGACGCACGCGTTCTTCGAGAAGCACGGCCCGAAGACGATCATTCTGGCCCGCTTCGTCCCGATCGTCCGTACCTTCATGCCGGTGCTGGCAGGTGTGTCGAAGATGGATTACCGCAAGTTCCTCATGTTCGACATCGTCGGCGGCGTCCTGTGGGGCGGCGGTATCACCGTGCTCGGCTACTTCCTCGGCAATGTCGAATTCATTCGCAAGAATGTCGAGGCGATCTTCCTGCTCATCGTCCTGATCTCGATTCTGCCGGGCATCATCACCGTGGTGAAGAAGCTGCGCGGCGGCGACGCCGGCGGCTCCTCCAAGCAGGAGCTGGCCGCCACGTCGAACGAGCCGATCCGCTGAGCCATCGGTGTCCAACACCCCGCTAAACCTCGCAATGGGCAGCTTCGGGCCGCTCGAGACGGCCGGGCCCGTACTGGTCTGGACGGTCGTACTCACCTTCGTGTTCCTGGAGTGCGCGCTCATCATCGGGCTGTTCCTGCCCGGTGACTCCATGCTCATCACCGCGGGCGTCGTCCTGGCCTCACAGCTGGATGGCGAGGCGCATGTGTGGGCGCTGTCGATCGGCACCATGATCGCGGCCGTCGCGGGCAATCAGGTCGGCTATGTGGTCGGGCAGCGCACCGGGCATCATCTGGTGGCGCGCAAGAACGGCAAATACATCAATACCCGGAATCTGACCCGGGTGGCCGAATTGCTACACCGGCACGGTTTCCTGGCGGTGCTGGTGGCCCGCTGGATTCCGTGGGTGCGCACGCTGTGCCCGCTGGTCGCGGGCGCGGCGGGCATGGACCATCGCAAATACACGATCGCCTCGACGGTCGGCGCGATCATCTGGGCCCCGGTGCTGCTGCTGATCGGCTATTACGCGGGCAGTTTCCTGGAGAGCGTCTCCTGGCTCATGCCCGCCGTGATCGGCACGTTGGTCGTGGGCCTGGTGCTCGGCACGATCGTCGGCGTCCGGCAGTACCGGCTGGAAATGGCGCGTCCCGCCGAGGATTTCGATCTCGACTCGGACGCCGAGCCGGTCGGCGACACTCAGCGTCACAACGCCTAGTCACAACGCCTAGAGCCCGGCGGCGGTGACCGTGTGCGCGGCCTCCATCAGCTTCCAGCCCGAAAGCTGCACCGACATATCGCGTTCCGGGTGACGGGACGATTTGACCGATCCACCCGGTGTGAACGATCCCGCACCCGCCACGCCGGGTAATCGCGCCGGTTGCCGCCAGTCGGCGCTGAAGAGCGGATCGCCCTCCACCTCCAGGCGGTTCTCCCAGGCGGCCGTCGCCGACTTGCGGACAATGGTGGCGGCGGTGCGGCGCGCGGCCACCTGCTCGCGCTCATCGCCCGGCAGCATGACCGCGGCCAGCGCCAGGTAGCGGATCAGGATGCCATTGAACAGGCCGCCGTCCCCGCCGCCGTCGCCGACCACCACGCCGCCCTCGGTGAGGCGTTCCTCGATGGCGGGCACCAGCCGCGTCGCGCGTTCGGTGTGCCGGGGTTCGCCGGTGTGCACGGCGAGTTCGGTTTCCAGGCCGAGCGTCACGCCCTGGCAGTAGCTGTAGAGCGGCTTCTCGAGTTCACCCGAGGGCAGGTGGATGCCATCGAAGATGAGGCCGGTGTCCGGGTCCCGCAGGTGTTCGTCGAGAAAATCGGAGATCTCCACCGCGCGGCGATAGCGGCCCAGCCGAGCCATGGCAATGCCGACCGGGCCATTGGCGGGTGCGTTGAAGAAGTCCGAACCCCGCCGCCACGGCACGCCGCCGCCGACCTCGGGCTCCCATCCGGCGTACAGGTCCTTCTCCAGGGCGAGCAGCGCGCCACGCGCTTCCTCGACGCCCTGGGTCCGCTCGGCACGCTCCAATGAGATTGCCAGCCAGGCCATATCGTCGTAGTAGTTATTGGTCCAGCCATTGATATTGCGCAGCCGCATGGCATGCGCGATGGACCAGATGCGGCGTTTGCGCGCCGGCGTCGGCGCGCGATTCGCGGCGTCGACGCAGCAGTCGATGAGATGCGCCTGCCACCAGTAGTGCCAGGACACGAAGCCGCGATCCCGTTTGGTGGGCGGCCAGCCGACCACGCCGAGCTGGGTTCCGGGAATTCCCCACAGCTTGCGCAAATGCCGGGACACGATCGCTGACTCGGCCAGATCGGCACGCTCCGACCAGAGCGCAGCGGTCGGCTCGATATTGCGCCCGGTCCGCGAAGTCATAGGACATATCGTGCCAGTCGGGCGGCCGCTTTCGTGGCTGATTTGTTATGTCACCAAGCTGATGTCAGGTCCGCATGCTGACTGACCCAGGCGTGCATGGCGATTCCGGCGGCGACACCCGCATTGATGCTGCGCGTCGAACCGAATTGCGCGATGGAGACGGTGAGCAGCGCACCGGTTTTGGCGGCTTCGGTGACGCCGGGGCCTTCCTGGCCGAAAAGCAGCAGACAATTGCGAGGCAACCGGGCGGTTTCCAAAGGCACCGAGCCGGGCACGTTATCCACGGCCACCACGGTCAGGCCTTCCGCCACCGCGAAACGCAGCAGCTCATCGGTATCGGAATGGTGCACGATGTGCTGATAGCGATCGGTCACCATGGCCCCGCGCCGATTCCAGCGCTTGCGTCCCACAATATGGACGGCGGCCGCCGCGAACGCATTCGCGGTCCGGACGACGGTGCCGATATTCGCGTCATGCCCGAAATTCTCGATGGCGACATGGAATGGATGCCGCCGCCGATCGATATCGGCGACGATGGCGTCCCGTCGCCAATACCGGTAGGCATCCACCACATTGCGACGATCCCCCTGCGCGAGCAACTCCGGGTCCAGACGCGGATCCTCCGGCGGCTCGGTGCCGAACTCCTCGCGCCACGGCCCGACGCCATGCGGATGCTCGCCCCATTCGGTCGGACCGGGGGCGAGGGGATCATCGGCTGTCGGGGCGGGACTCACCCGGGCCATCGTAATTGCGGGTCCGGCGGGGTTCGGACAGCGGGCGGGTCAGTAGCTGCTGCTGCTGTTCGCGCCGAGGATCGCGATGAACAGGAACATGAGGCCCCAGATCACGGGAATCGCGATCAGGATGCAGGTGCCGACGATCCCGCACACATACCCGACCGTCACATTGCTGCGGCCACCGAGCATGCCGCCGGACGCATCGATCTCCTTACGCGCCTTGCTCCCCATGATCCAGGCCACCGGCCCGAGCAACTGGCACAGCACCAGGCTCAGAATTCCGAGCACCATGATGGTGGTGGCCTGCGGATGCTCCGGCGGTGGCGGATTGCCGTAGACGGGATAGCCGGGGTAGCCGTAAGGCGGGTAACTCACGGCATCATGCTATGGCGAATCCCCGCCACACCGCGACCTATTACGAAGAGCCGCCGACCAGCGCGGCGATCAGCGCGATCATCAGGATCGTCACCCCCGCCAGCACTATCACCGTCGCGATGATGCCGCAGATATACCCGGCCTGGGCTTGGCCGCGCCCACCGAGCCGGCCACCCGACTCGTCGATCTCGTCCAGGGTGCGACGGCCCATCACCCACGCCACCGGCCCGATCAGCTGGCACATCACCAGACTCAGAATGCCGAGCACCATGACGATCATGGCCTGCGGATGCTCCGGCGGCGGCGGAGTGAAATACCCCGGCCGATAACCCTGCCCGCCATATCCGGGCGGCACACCGTAACCCTGTTGCGGCCCACCATAACCAGGCTGGGGCCCACCGTAACCGGGCTGCGGCGGCGCGAATCCCGGCTGCGGCGGCGCGTAACCAGGTTGCGGCGCACCGTAACCCGGCGACTGTGCACCGAAACCCGACGGTGGCGTATCGAACTCCTCGGGTGAGGCACCGAAACCCGTTGGCGGCGCTCCGAATCCCGTTGGCGGCGCACCGTAACCGGGCGGCGGTGGGTAGCCCTCGTAGCCCGCCGGGTTGCCGCCGCCCTTCGAGATATCCACAGGCTGCGCAGAGCCGCCGCCCTTCGAGATGTCGACCGGTTGCGCGGTCTCGCCGCCCTTCGAGGTATCGACCGACGGCGATGAGCCGCTGTCGTCCGGGGTGTCCATAGGTCGCGAAGAGCTGCTGTCCTGCGGGGAGTTGCTGGTCGGCGGGGTTGCGCTCGGCGGGGTGGTGTTGCCCGACGGTTCATCGGTCATGGGCACGATGTTAAGTGGTAGTGCCAGCCACACCCCGCATTGACGAGCCTTCTCGATCGCATCCGGCCTACGTCACCCGCAACGATAGGAAGCATGAGCGATATGGCCGCGCTGCCGACCCTGGTCCTGGATCCGGAACCCGAGCCGCCCTCGGAGGCGACCCCGGCATCGGCGCTGCGCGCCTTTCTGACGGCCCCTTTCCGGGCTCGCGTGTGGAAGGAGCTCGGGTATCTGATCGTTGCGTTCGGGCTGGGCTGCCTCGCCGTCGCCTACTTGTTCGTCGGCGTCGGCGGCGGTGCGTACGCGTCGATCGTCGTGCTCGGCATCCCGATCCTGGCGGGCGTGATTCTCGGCGGGCGACTGTGGGGCCGGGTCTATCGGGGACTGTGCGCATTGCTGCTCGACACGGCGGTGCCCGAACCGCCGCCGTTCACCGCCCGGCCCGGGTTCCTGGGCTGGCTGCGCAGCGCGTTCACCGACCGCACCGCGTGGCGGGCGCTGGCGTTCCTGTTGATTCACAGCGTGCTCGGTGTGGTCATCGGGTGGGTGATGCTGATCGTGGTCGCCATGACGGGGTTCATCGCGCTGTCTCCGATCGTGTGGGTGGTGTTCAATCCGCAGAATGTCGATGCCGACGGTGTATCGCATCACTCGCTGGTGCAGTTCGGGGACAACTTTTACGTCGAGACCTGGCCGGGGGTGCTCGCTTTCGCGGCGCTGGGCGTGATCGGCTGCTTCCTGCTGCCGTGGCTGATTCGCGGTATCGCCTGGCTGCATCGGGTGCTCGCGCTGTGGCTGCTCTCTCCGACCGTCCGCGATCTGCGGGTGGCCGAACTGGAGCAGAGCCGCCGGGCCGCGGTGGAGGACTCCACCGCCACGCTGCGCCGACTGGAACGCGATCTGCACGATGGCACCCAGGCGCGACTGGTCAGCATTGCCATGATGCTGGGCCGGGCGGAGGAGCGGATTTCCTCAGGCGGCGATCCCGGCGATCTGATCGCGCAGGCGCGCAATGGCTCCAAGGAAGCGCTCACCGAATTGCGCGAATTGGTGCGCGGTATCCACCCGCCCGCACTGGACCTCGGACTCGAACCCGCCCTGGAAACCCTGGTCGCCCGCTGTGCGATTCCGGTGGAACTGCGGGTGGTGCTGCCGGTGCGGCCCAGTCCCGCCATCGAGACCATCGCCTACTTCTCGGTCGCCGAACTGCTCACCAATGTGGTCAAACATGCGGCGGCCACCCAGGTCTGGGTGGCGGTGCTGCCGTCGGGGACGAATTCGCTCGTGGTGAGCGTGCGTGACAATGGCCAGGGCGGGGCGTTGCAGCCGATGGAGGGCCGGGGCGAAATCATTGTGGTGGGCGGGCTTTCGGGTCTGGCCGCGCGCGCCCGCTCGGTGGATGGCTCGCTGCTGGTGGACAGTCCCGTCGGCGGCCCGACCGTGGTCACCATGACGCTGCCGATCGCGGGTCCGCAATGATCGGCGGTATGCCTGTCGAGAGGGTCCTGCGTGTGGTCATCGCCGAGGACAATGCGATTCTGCGCGATGGATTGACCGCGCTGCTGATCGAGCGCGGGCATGAGGTGGTCGCGGCGGTCGGCGAAGCGACCGGTCTGTATGAAGCGGTTGCCGAACATAAGCCCGACGTCGCCGTGGTGGATGTCCGAATGCCACCCAGCTTCACCGACGAGGGTCTCGTGGCCGCCCTCGCCCTGCGCCGCAGCCACCCCGGAACCGGGGTGCTGGTGTTCTCGCAGTGGATCGAAACCCGCTACGCCACCGAACTTCTCGCGGCGGGTGCGGGCGGCGTCGGCTACCTGCTCAAGGATCGGGTGGCCGATGTGGGCGATTTCGTGGACGCCCTGCAACGCGTCGCGACCGGCGGCACCGCCCTCGATCCGGAGGTGGTGAGCCAGCTCATGGGCGCTGCCCGGCAACAGGATTCGCTCGCCCGGCTCACCCCGCGCGAGCGCGAGGTACTGGAATCCATGGCGCAGGGCCTGTCCAATGCCGCCATCGGGAATGCCCTGCACGTGACCGAGCGGGCGGTGGAGAAGCACATCGGCAATATCTTCACCAAGCTCGAATTGCCGCCTTCCGACATGCATCACCGACGAGTACTCGCCGTTCTCCGTTTGAAGAGTTGAAGCGACATTTCAAAGAGCATCGCTGCGCGGTTGCGGGCCATGAAAGACTGGTCGCATGCCCCGGTCGAGTTCTGCAGAAATGCTGAAAGCGGTTGCGTCCTGGCCTGATCACCTATTGACGCTGGCGGAGTGGTCGGCGCTACCGGAAGACAATCGGCACTGCCGCGAATTGGTGGACGGTGTGCTGGTGGTGGCCCCGCAGCCGCCCCGGCATCAGCTGGCGGTGTGGCGGCTCGCCGCGCAATTGGAGCGCGCGCTGCCGCGTGGCGTGGCCGCCCTGGCCCGCATCGAATTGGTCATCGACGAAGACACGCCGCCGACCCTGCGAGTGCCCGATGTGCTGGTGGTGGGCGGTGCGGCCGGTGCCGCGCACGCCAGCCGGGTGCGGCCCTGCGATGTGCTGGCGGCCATCGAGATCGTGTCGCCCGGTTCGCGGCGAACCGATCGGATCATGAAGTTCATCGAATACGCCTCGGCCGGTATCGGGCATTACTGGCTGCTGGATACCGAGGGCGCGGTGCGGCTCCGCGCGTACCGATTGCGCGACGGCGACTACGAACCGGCCGGTGAGTTCTCCGGGCGAGTGACCCTCGAGGTGGAGGGCATTGCGCTCCCCCTCGACCTCGATGCCTTGACCGCGCTGCGCACACCCGCCTGACCTCGACCGATCCGCCACCTGAGACGAAATTCGGGACTATCCTGGAATTCCGTAAAGCCGTGGTGGAGGGTGTCATGAACCACGCGCGCATTTTGCACACGGTGCTCGGCGTGACCGCCGCGTACCTCATCGCACTCGGTGTGTGGCTCGGCTGGCTGATGCCTCTCACTCCGCCCGGAACGGTGCCCATCCAAGTTCTGACACTGGTCGGTCTGTTCGGAAGTTTCCTCGGCATCGGCATGCTCCTGGCCCAGCGCCCCACCCGCTCCGACCGCCGCCTGCTCCGCCATGGCCTGGAAGGCTGGGCGAATATCGAAGCCGTCCACCCGCTCCGACCCACCGACCACTACACCGAACTCACCGAGCTGGATCTCGAACTCGTCGTCCCCGGCTCCGAAACCTATTACGGCAGTGTCGTGTTCGATGTCGAACCGGTCGTGAAGCCGAGAATCGCCGTCGGCGGCTGCCTCTCCATCCGGGTCGATCCGCGGAACCGCGACCGCATCATGCTCTGCCTCTAGCGCGGCGACCGGCATTGCCGCCCGGCTTCCGCAACACGCCTCTCTTTGGAGGTTTGCACAGGCCAGGTGATCCAGCGGCCGTTGCATTCGGGAGGACGTAGCTGCCCGATATGCCCGGACAGCGCCGTAGCATTTCCGGAATGACGACCGCTGCTCCACAAGATCGCCGGGAAGCGCCGCTGGTGCTCGACACCGAGCCGCCGCGCACCCTCGGCTTCACCGACCAGGCGGCGTTCTGGCTGAACCTCGGCGTCAGCCTGATCGGATTCAGCGGGGCGGCCTACGTGCTGTTCCCGACCGGGCATCCGCCACTACCGATCGCGGGGGCCCTGCTGGCCACCGTGCTCGGCACCGTGGTCGGTGCGGCCATGGTCGCCGGGCCGGGAGCCATCGGGGCCCGCACCGGAGCACCCGCCATGGCCATGCTGCGCGGACTGTTCGGGACCAAGCTGTCCTATCTGCCGACGGTCGCCAATATCGTGCAGTGCGTCGGGTGGGGCGTGTACGAGCTCACCGTGATCGCGCTCGGCGTCTCGGCGCTCACCCATGATCGGGTGCCGCACGCCCTGGTCATCATCGCGGCCGGAGTGCTGTCCACCGTCATGGCCATCTGGCCGTTGAGTTCGGTGCGGGCGCTGCGCAAATACGTGTCGGTGGCGGTCGCCATCGCCATGATCTACTTCACGGTTCAGCTACTGCGGCAACCGATTCCGACGCCGACCGGCACCAGCTGGAGCGGCTTCTGGCCCGCCGTGGACACCACCCTCGCGGTCTCCATCTCGTTCGTACCCCTCGCTGCCGACTACACCCGGCATTCGCGTTCGGCGCGTACCGCCGCCGCGGCCACCGTGACCGGCTACTCGGTCGCGCAGGTCTGGTGCTACGTGCTCGGCCTCATCGCCATCCTGCAATCCGGCGGAGACGTCGACAAGATCTTCGACACCTTCCTCGGTGTCGCCGCGGGCTGGCTGTTCTTCGCGGTGTTGGTGCTGCGCGAGGCGGATCAGTCCTTCGCCAATGTGTATTCGACCGCCATGTCCATCCAGAACCTGCTGCCGCGCCTGGACCGCCGCATCCTGGCCGCCGGGGTCGGCGTGGTGGTCACCCTGCTGGCGCTGCCGGTCCGCGACTTCAGCAGCTACGCCAACTTCCTGTACCTGATCGGCTCGGTCTTCGTACCGCTCAGCGCGGTCCTCATCGTCGACTACTTCCTGGGCCGGGGCCGCAGCGCCTGGGATCTCGCCCAGACCGCCCCCGCGCGCCCGCTCATGCTGCTGCCGTGGGCGGCGGGATTCGTGGTGTACCAGCTGTTCAACCCGGGTTCCATCAGCTGGTGGGCGAACTTCTGGACCAAGGCGCAGGACACGCTCGGCGTGCACCCCGGCTGGTGGTCCTCGGCCTCCCTGTTCTCCTTCCTGGTGGCCGCCGCCGTCACCGCCGTCCTG
Source organism: Nocardia sp. NPDC051030 (assembly GCF_040683015.1). Classification (NCBI taxonomy): domain Bacteria; kingdom Bacillati; phylum Actinomycetota; class Actinomycetes; order Mycobacteriales; family Nocardiaceae; genus Nocardia; species Nocardia sp. NPDC051030. The sequence continues at coordinate 131,998 of NZ_JBFBCD010000005.1, forward strand.
GTCCTCATCGAACGCCGCAGGGCCTGAACACATGTCGGACGACCGCGTCTTCGGCATGGGGTCCGATGCCCTGGTCCCCCCGGACTGGCCCGCACTGACCCCACCGGAGATCGCGGCCCTGCTCGGCCCCGACGCCGAGATCGAATGGCGCAGTCCCCGACCGCTTTCCGCCACCGCACGAGTGCGCACGGCCGAGGGACAACCGGTGATCGTGAAGCGGCTCCCCCGCACCCTCCGCGACGCGGCCGCACTGGCCGAAGAGCACGGCTTCATGAATCACCTGCGCAAGCACGACATCCCGATCCCCGAGGTCCTGCTCACCCGGGAATCCGGCGATTTCACCTATGAGGTCCAGGAGCTCGGCACGGGCGCGGACGAATACCGCGGCTCCTTCTCCTGGTCCCCCTACAACTCGACGGCCGAAGCGGCGGCATCCGGCCGCATGCTGGCCCGGCTGCACACGGCCGCAACCGGATACGACGCTCCCCGGCGTCCCCCACGTCCCCTGCTCGCGAGCTTCACCCTCTTCTCCACAGCCGACCCGATCGCCCCGATGGAACACCTCACCGCGGCCCGCCCCGGGCTCGCCACCTTCCTGGCATCCCATGACTGGAAGTCCGATGTCGAGCGCCTGCACCTGCCCTTCCACGCGCGCCTCGCCGCGCGACTGGACGACCTCGATCCCTTGTGGACCCACAATGACTGGCACGGCACCAACCTGCTCTGGCAGGACGAAACCCCGTCATCGGTCATCGATTTCGGCCTCTGCGACCGCACCACCGCCATCCACGACCTGGCCATCGCCATAGAACGCTGCACCGTCGACTGGATCTCCCTGCGCGAGGGCGGCCCCCCGCACATCCAATTCGAACAGCTCGACGCCCTCCTCGACGGCTACGAATCCCAGCGCCCGCTCACCCGGGCCGAATCCGCCGCGCTGCCGGATCTGCTCCCCCTGGCACACGCCGAATACGAGCTCTCCGAGATCGACTATTTCCTCAGCGTCATCCCCGGCGGTAACCCGGCCAATGCCGAAATCGCCTACCGCCATTACTTTCTCGGCCACACCGACTGGTGGTCGACCGGCGGCGAACCCGTACTGGACCGGCTCCGCGCCCGAGGTTGAACAGGTCAGCGGTGGGCGCGCGGATCGGCTAGCAGGTATTGGGCCGCGGCATAGGTGCCCAGAATTACGCCCTCGGATACCCTGCGCGACTGGGGAGTTCGGGCGAAAATGCGGCGCAGCACAATCAGGCCATCAGAGACGGTGAAGAGCAATGCGCCGACCCCGAGTCGGCTGCGCGGATCCGAATTCGGGATGTTCAGGCCTGCAATGTTTTTCGCATCGGGGGCCAGTCCGGGATCGGAGGCGAGGGTGGCGGCGGTGCCCAGGGTTGCACCGTAGGCGGTCAGTGGTGCGGCGACGCCGGGGGCCTTGGCGCGCATGAGCGCGGCGGCACCGAGCCAGGCCGCCAGCCGCTGACCCGCGATCTCGGGGCGAGGGCGAGCGCCCCGTCGCCACCAGAGCCAGGAGTATCCGGTCTGCATGACGGCGAAAGACGAAGCGCCGGTGACCAATCGCTGGTCATTGTCCGGTTCGAGAAGCAGGATGTCGCCGACCGTCGCGGCGGCCAGGGAACCCAGCAGCACCGTGCGGTCCAGGGGATCCAGATCGCCGCCATTGGCGATCACGTCCCCCGCCAGCAGCGGCATCATCAAAGGCTTTGCGGCCCACTGCAATTTATCGCGGCCGGTGACAGCGCCGAAGACCGTCACCGCCGCCGCGCCGACGAATGCGGCGCGGAACGGGCGCGGCATCAGAAGCTGGGCTCGGCCGGGGCGGGAGGCAGTACGGCGACCTGACCGGCGTAGGACAGGCCCGCACCGAAGGCCAGCAGCAGGGCCAGTTGACCACCCTTGGCCTTGCCGGTGACCAGCATTTCCTCCATGGCCAGCGGAATCGAGGCGGCCGACGTATTGCCGGTGTTCTCGATGTCATTGGCCATCGGGATCTCGTCGGCGAGCCCGAGGTTCTTCTTCATGAGCTCATTGATCCGGGCATTGGCCTGGTGCGGGATGAAGACCTCGATGTCTTCCTTGGCCACACCGGAGAGTTCGATGGCGCTGGACAGGGCGCGCGGCAGGGTGACCGCGGCCCAGCGAAAGACCTTGGGGCCCTCCATGTGCAGGGACATGCGGCCGACGGGCTCGACCTCCGGGTCGGTGCCCTGCAGGCGCTGCGCCTTGTTCATGAATTCCAGGAAGTCGACGTCCTGGGAGATGGCTTCGGCGTTCTCGCCGTCGCTGCCCCAGACCGTCGGGGAGATGCCGTTCTCCTCGCTCGGGCCGACCACGACCGCGCCCGCACCGTCACCGAAGATCATGGCGGTGCCGCGGTCGGTCGGGTCGAGGCCGACGGTCATGGTTTCCGCGCCGATGACCAGGATGTATTCGGCCGAGCCGGAGCGGATCATGTCGGTGGCGACGCCGAGGCCGTAGCCGAAGCCGCCGCAGCCGGAGGTGAGGTCGAAGGCCGGAATGCCATTGATGCCCAGATCGGCGGCGACGGACGGCGCGCCGTGCGGGGTGAGCTTGAGCCAGCTGGAGGTGCACAGCAGCAGCGCGCCGATCTTGGATCGGTCGATGCCGGTGTTCTTCAGCGCCCGCTCGCCCGCCGCGACGGCCATGCTGCGCAGTGTCTCGTCGCCGCTGATCCAGCGGCGGTTGTTGATGCCGGTGCGGTCGAAGATCCACTCGGGGGTGGAGTCCAGGGTTTCGCACACATCGGCATTGCTGACCAGGCGCTGGGGCCGGTAAGCGCCGATGCCGAGCATCGCAACATTCTGATGACCCTTGTTGATTGCAATGCTCACCACGGGGAACTCACACGACCCTTCACAACACCATTGTCGGACGTAAGACCAGCAGCCAGGTTAGCTCAGCACCCCCAGTCGGCACAGAGCCAAGTCCTGGTTACCGAGCGTTCAACCCAGCGCCAAATCCTTGAGGCCGAGAATCGAGCGGTACTCGAGGCCCTCGGCCGCGATCACGCCGTCGGCTCCGGTCTCCCGATCCACCACCGTGGCCACGCCGACCACGATCGCGCCGGCCTCGCGCAGCGTACGCACCGCGGTGAGCGGTGAGTTGCCGGTGGTGGTGGTGTCCTCCACCACGAGCACCCGCTTGCCCACGATGTCCGGGCCCTCGATCTGCCGCTGCATACCGTGCGCTTTGGCCGCCTTGCGCACCACGAACGCGTCGATGGGCCGGCCCGGCGCGTGCATGACGGCCGCGGCCACCGGGTCCGCGCCCATGGTGAGCCCGCCGACGGCGTCGAAGTCCCAGTCCGCGACGAGCTCGCGTAGCAGCTTGCCGATCAGCGGCGCCGCCTCGTGGTGCAGGGTGGCGCGGCGCAGGTCCACGTAGTAGTCGGCTTCCTTGCCCGAGGACAGGGTGACCCGGCCGTGCACGACCGCGAGGCCGCGCACCAAGTCGGCGAGTCTGTCCCGGTCGGTAGCTGTTACCTGCATTGCTTTGTCTATGTCCTTCCGCGTGCGTTGAACAGGCGTCGATTCAGGCGAGCCGCCAGCGGTCGCGGGAGAGATCCGGCGACCGCGGCGATGGCTTTGTACTGCATTCCGGGCACGCTGATCACCCGGTTCTTCTCCAGATCACGCAGCGAGCCGGCCACCACCTCGTCCACGTCGAGCCACAATGGTCGCGGCAGCGAAGCCCCGATACCGGCTCGCTCATGGAATTCGGTGCGGACGAAACCCGGGCACAATGCCTGCACCCGGACCCCGGTCCCGGCGAGGCCACTCGCCAGCCCTTCCGAGAAGGATACGACGTACGCCTTGGAGGCCGAATAGGTCGAGCCCCGCCCGGGGATCAGGCCGGCCAGGCTGGCCACATTCACCACGGTGCCATTGGCCGCGTGCAGCATGGGCGGCAGGGCGGCGCGGGTGAGCTGCATGACGGCGGTGACGTTCACATCCAGTTGGGCTTGCAGGTGGGCCGGGTCATTGGCCCAGAACTCTCCCGAATTGCCGAATCCCGCATTGTTGACCAGGAATTCGACGCCGTCACCGAGTCGCGCCGCGACCCGGTCCCGGCCCGCGGGCGTTGCCAGATCGACCGGCAGCACCTCGGCCTCAGCCCCGAAATGCACCTGCACATCGTGGGCCAGTGCGGCGAGGCGCTGCTCGTCGCGGGCCGCCAGCACCAGGTCGTAGCCGAGCGCGGCGAGCCGGGTCGCATACGCCTTGCCGATGCCGGAGGTGGGCCCCGTGATCAAGGCCACCGGACGATGCGCGCCGGGCAGCCGCTTCGCGGCCACGGCTGGATCAGGAGCGCTCTCGGTCATCGACTGCCCATCACTCGCACGACATGGGACCGGTCGGCGATGACCGAGACTGCGCCACCATTCTGGTCCCTCGCGGGCTTTACCGAGGGAAATACACGCGCAAAATCCGCGCCCGGATCCCCCGGCGGGCGGCTCACCGCGGCGCGGGACCCTGGTACGGGCGGAAGCCCGGATGGAAGGGGCCGCCGGGCGGGGCGCTGCGGCCCTGATCCTTGCGCCAGCTCTCCTCGGGTTCGCCGTCCTGCCGGTCCGATTCGGGTTCGTCCTCGGGCCAGGTGCCGGATTCGCTATCGCGCCAGTCGTCTTCGGTACCGGCGTCGGCGCGTTCGCGGCGGGGTTCGTCGTCCTCGTCCGTCCAGTCGCCCTCCTCGGGGGCGGGCGGCCAGTTGCGGCGCGGGCGATTGCGCGGGTCGGGCACGACTTTCAGTGCGGGACGCCAGGATTCGGGTTCTTCACCGTCGTCGGGTTCGATATCGCCGGCGATATCGGAGACCAGCGGGGAGCCGTACTCGTCGGCCTCGTCCTCTTCGTGCGGAGGGCGGGTGCGAACGGTGGCGCGCTCGTCGTCATCGCCGTAGTCGCCGTATTCGTCGTGGCCGTCGTAGTCGTCGTCCTCGGGAACCGGGCGGGAACGGCCGGGCTCGGGCAGATCGTCGCGCGCGCGTTCGGAATTGATCACCGGCGGCAGCACGTGCAGCAGCCCGGACAGGCGCAGCACCGCGTCGATGGACATCTCCCAGTCCTTGGCGACCGCGCCGACCGGGAGCATGCCGAGGGTCCAGTTGCCCTCGCTCCACAGCTGCTGGACCTCGTCGGGGAGCGATTCGATGAACGCCACCATCCGCTGATCCACGGCATGCCGGGCGATATCGGGATTGGTGGCGAACACGACTCGGCCACCGATCGCGCCGAGCAGCTCCAGATCGTGGTCCTTGGGCGGGGCGGCCGTCTTCAAACGCAGGTCGATATCGATGTCCGAGCCGATCTGGCGACGCACCGCGACCAGGGTGGCGGCGTCCTCCAGATCGAAGAGCACGAACTTCTCGCCCTTGCGATTGCCGGACACCACATCCACCGCGGACAGGTAGCCGAGCTTGGCCAGTGCGCCGCGCCGCCAGGTGGAGGCGAGCGCCGGCTCCACCGACACGTAGGTGTAGCCCTGGGACTTGGCCCAGACCTGCCGGACGTGGCCGGTGCGCTGCCGTTGCAGCCTGTCGAAATAGAGCAGCACGATCGCACCCACGAGCGCGATCGCCGCCAACCCGAACCAAATAGCCGTCATCGCCGCCTACCCTATCCAGCCGGGCGTCCGATTGCCCGCTAGCCCTGCACCGTTGTGCCCACCCGTCGCCCGACCGCCACCCCTCATGGGATCGCTTCGCGCTGCTGTAATCATCGTGTCCCGCCGGGCAGCGATGTGCTTATGATGACCTTGGCCTGAATCGACCCGTCAGAGTTCTTGTCGCCCTGCACCATCACCATCTCACCCACTGCCAGATCCTTCACCGTCATGTTCCCCAGCGAGATCACCTGAGTCTTCGCATCGGTGTGCACGGTCACCGTAGTGCCGGACAGCGAGGTGAGCGTCAGCGTGGTGCCGTCATTGCTCGCGATGGTGCCCATATTCGCACCGAGAGAATCGATATCGCCGAGTCCCGGGATGGTCGGGATCCCGCTCGGCAGCGGCTGTGACGAGCTGTTCTTCGGCATGGTGGGGAACGCCGGCGCGGTCGTCTTCGCCGACGCGGCGGTATTCGACGAATCCTTGTTCGCCAGCAGCGTTCCCGCGATCACACCCACCAGCGCCACCAGGATGACCGCCGCGATCCCGAGCCCCACCCAAACCCCGGTCCTGCGAGGCGGTTTCGGCGGCTGCGGCTGCTGCGGGAATCCGGCGGGCTGATATCCCCCGGGCCCGCCAGGTCCGCCGCCGCCGGGTGCTCCCGGATATCCCGGTCCTCCGTGCCCGCCGCCCGAGGCGTATCCGGCCTCATAACTACTCGTCGGCGCGTACCCCGCCCCACCCGGATAGGCCGCGGTAGGCGTCTGCCCCACTTCGTAGGCGGCGGTCGGCGCATACTCCCCGCCCGCCTCGTAGGCCCCCCACCCGGCATCGTGCGGCGGCATCACGCGTGTGGCGTCCGGCCCCACCGGCTGCCCGAAATATTCGGTCGGATCGGACGCATTGCCCGCGCCCGCCCCGAACGCCTGCCCGAAATCCCCGCCGTACCCGGCCGCCTGGTCACCGGGCCCGACCTTCTCGGTCGGCCCGTCTCCCGGCTCCGGCTCCGGTCGCCGCGACCACGGATCGCTCGGATTCGTCATGGCCTCCAGGGTAGGCGGAGACGCACCCCGCAGCCGCGAACTCGACCGCGCGGTGTGCGATCGAACGCATCGTCCGAACAGAACGCGGCCCCGAAGGCAGTGCCTTCGGGGCCGCGAACCTCTCGTGCGGTCGGGTCAGCGACCGACGATCAGGGTGTCGCCGTCGGGGCTGACATTGACCTTGACCGTGTCGCCGTCCTGGACCTCGCCCGCCAGCAGTTCCTTGGCGAGGGTGTCGCCGATGGCCTGCTGGATCAGACGGCGCAGCGGGCGCGCGCCGTAGGCGGGGTCGTAGCCGCGGACCGCGAGCCAGAAGCGGGCGGAGTCGGAGACTTCCAGCTTCAGGCGGCGAGCGGCCAGGCGCTTCTGGAGTTGGTCGAGTTGGATATCGACGATCTCCTCGAGCTGTTCCTCGTCGAGGGCGTGGAACATGACCACGTCGTCGAGGCGGTTGAGGAACTCCGGTTTGAAGGCGCGGCGGACCGCGTTCATGACGAAGTCCTTATCGCCGCCCGCACCCAGATTGGAGGTCAGGATGAGGATGGCATTGCGGAAATCGACCGTGCGGCCCTGACTGTCGGTGAGGCGGCCCTCATCGAGCACCTGGAGCAGGATGTCGAAGACATCCGGGTGCGCCTTCTCGACCTCGTCGAACAGGACCACCGTGTACGGGCGGCGGCGGACCGCTTCGGTGAGCTGACCGCCCTGGTCGTAGCCGACATAGCCGGGGGGCGCGCCGACGAGGCGAGCCACCGAATGCTTCTCGCTGTACTCGCTCATATCGATGCGGATCATGGCCCGTTCGTCGTCGAACAGGAAGTCCGCCAACGCCTTTGCCAGCTCGGTCTTACCGACGCCGGTGGGTCCGACGAACATGAAGGATCCGGTCGGCCGATTCGGGTCGGCGACTCCGGCGCGCGCCCGGCGCACCGCGTCGGAGACCGCTTGCACGGGCTCCTTCTGGCCGATGACGCGCGAGCCCAGCTCCTCCTCCATGCGGAGCAGTTTCTGGGTTTCGCCCTCCAGCATCTTGCCGACGGGGATACCGGTCCAGGCCGACACCACTTCGGCGATATCGTCCGGCCCGACCTCTTCCTTGAGCATGACGTCACCGTCGGAAGCGGTCTTGGCCTTCGCCTCGGCGTCGAGAAGTTCCTTCTCCAGCTTGGGGATTCGCCCGTACCGGAGTTCGGCGGCCTTGCCGAGGTCGCCGTCGCGTTCGGCGCGATCGGATTCGCCCTTGAGCGCCTCCAGCTGTTCCTTGAGTTCGCTGACCGAGTCGATGGCCTGCTTCTCGTTCTGCCAGCGGGTCATCAACTGGTTGAGCTTCTCGCGGTCGTCGGCGAGTTCGGAGCGCAGCTTCTCCAGGCGCTGTTTGGAGGCCTCGTCGGTTTCCTTGGCGAGCGCGACCTCCTCGATCTCGAGTCGCCGCACCGCCCGTTCGACCGCGTCGATTTCGACTGGGCGGGAATCGATTTCCATGCGCAGCCGCGACGATGCCTCGTCGACCAGGTCGATGGCCTTGTCGGGCAGGAACCGTGAGGTGATGTAGCGATCGGACAGGGTCGCCGCGGCCACCAGCGCGGAGTCGGTGATCCGCACGTGGTGGTGGTTCTCGTAGCGCTCCTTGAGCCCGCGCAGGATGCCGACGGTGTCCTCCACCGACGGCTCGCCGACCAGCACCTGCTGGAATCGCCGCTCCAGGGCCGGGTCCTTCTCGATGTGCTGCCGGTATTCGTCCAGGGTGGTCGCGCCGACCAGGCGCAGTTCCCCGCGCGCCAGCATGGGCTTGATCATGTTCCCGGCGTCCATGGCGGATTCGCCGGTCGCGCCCGCGCCGACAATGGTGTGCAGCTCATCGATGAAGGTGATGATCTGTCCCGCACTGGATTTGATCTCCTCGAGCACGGCCTTCAACCGCTCCTCGAATTCACCGCGATACTTCGCACCGGCGACCATGGCGCCCAGGTCGAGCGAGACGAGCTTCTTGCCGCGCAGGGATTCCGGCACGTCACCGGCGATGATGCGCTGGGCCAGGCCCTCCACGATGGCGGTCTTGCCCACGCCGGGCTCGCCGATGAGCACCGGGTTGTTCTTGGTGCGGCGGCTCAAAACCTGTACGACACGCCGGATCTCGGTGTCGCGTCCGATGACGGGGTCGAGCTTGCCGTCGCGCGCGGCGGCGGTGAGGTCGGTGGAGTACTTGTCCAGCGCCTGGTACGAGCCCTCCGGATCGGCGGTGGTGACGCGGGTATTGCCGCGCACGGCGGTGAAGCCCTCGCGCAGCGTGTCGGCGGTGGCCCCGTACTTCAGCAGCAGCTGCTGCACGTCGGAGTCGCCGCTGGCCAGCCCGTACAGCAGGTGTTCGGTGGAGACGTATTCGTCCCCCATCTCGGTGGCGAGCCGCTGGGCCGCGGACATGGCGGCGAGGGCTTCGCGCCCGAGGTTGGGGGTGGTGGTCGCGCCGGTGGCGCGGGGCAGTCGGTCGACAATGTCCTGGGCCTCGCGCCGCACCGTGGCCGGATCGACCGCGACGGCCTTCAGGAGGGGGGCGGCGATGCCGTCGGTCTGATCCAGCAACGCCACCAGCAAGTGTGCCGGACGGATCTCCGGATTGCCGGCCGCCGAGGCCGACTGCAATGCGGCATTGAATGCCGCCTGGGTCTTGGTGGTGGGATTGAACGAGTCCACAGTCACCTTCCTACTAGTCGTTGTTCAGTCCAACGCGGCAAGAGTTGAGTCTGTTCCGCTCAAGTTCATCAATTTTCGGGCTCCCTTCGCAAGAGTACGATGAGGCCCGTTCGTTGACGCATCACAAGAGCTCGTCGGTCCCGGTAAACCGAACGAATGGAGCAGCCTGTGCGCGCGATCGTCGTCCGAGAATTCGGCGCTCGTCCCGAACTCACCGATATGCCGATCCCCGAGGCGGGCCCCGGCACGGTGCAGATCCAACTCGAGGCGGCGGGCGTCAACCCGTTCGATCAGCGCATTATCGAAGGCATCCTGAAAGACAAACTCCCGCACGACTTCCCGCTCATCGTGGGCGTGGACGGCGCGGGCACCATCTCCTCGGTCGGCCCCGGCGTCGACGATTTCGGGGTCGGCGACCGGGTGGTCGGCAAGTGGGTCATCCCGCCGATCGGGCACGGCACCTACGCCGAGTACATCGTGGTCCCGCGCGACAGCATCATCGCCAAGATCCCGGATGAGGTGACCGCCATTCAGGCCGCCGCCCTGCCCATCGCCGGGATAACCGCCCTTGACCTGGTGCACGCCGCCCAGGTCACCGCCGGGCAGACGGTCCTGGTGGTCGGCGCGTCCGGCGGCGTCGGCTCCTACCTGGTGCAATTGGCCGCGCTGGCGGGCGGGCACGTGATCGCCACCGCCCGCCCCGACGACACCGACCGCATGATCCGCCTGGGTGCGGCCGAAGTGGTCAATTACGGCCGGGTCCAGGTCACCGACTCCCCCACCCGCCCGCAATCCTCCGAGTTGTCGGTGGCCGATTCGGTCCGCATCACCGTCCCGGGCGGCGTCGACGTGCTGTTCGACTTGATCAGCCCGCCACCGGGTTTCGCGGACAATCTGAGCGTGGTCCGCGATGGCGGCGCCGCCTACACAACGGTCTGGTCCGCCGACGAAACCGCCCTGAAAGCGCGCGACATCCAGGGCGGCAATTTCGAATCGAAGGGCGGCGCAAAGGAACTGCGCGAGCTGCTCCGTCACGTCGGCAATGGCGACCTGGTCGTCCCGGTCGAGGCCACGCCGCCCCTGGAGGCCGCCCCCGACGTGCTCGGCGCGCCCGGCGCACGCGGCAAAACGGTGTTGTTCATTTGAACCAACCCAGCATTTGAGTTCTAGCCGGTGCGGTCGAAGGCGATCAGCAGTTCGATCGCGGTATTCCCGATGCTCCCCATCGGGTTATTGCTGACCGGCGGCTGAATCGCGAAGTCGCCGGGATCCACCGGAATGTAGGCCTTGAACGCGATCCGCCCGCCGACCTCCGTGGTCTCGAACTCGAAGCTCACCGACCGGGTGACGCCGTGAATGGTGAACTGCCCGTTGGCCGGAACGCTCACCACCGCACCCGCCTGCGGCACCGACGGGAAGACGATCGGTTCGGTCAGCACGAAGTTCGAGGTCGGGAACTTCCCGGTCTCCAGCATCTCGGAGTAGGCGGCGTCGTGCATGCAGCCGCAGGTGGCGGTCTGCATATTGACCGTGATGCGCGCGGAAGTGATTGTCAGCCCGTCGATCCGGATGGTTCCGGAGACGTCGCTGGTGCGGCCGACCACGCGGGTGGTCTGGCCGAGAAGGGTGTCGTCGGTGGACCAGCGGGCGTCGGTGCCATTGCCGACGGTCCAGGTTCCGGCGATCGGGCTGCCCGGCGCGTCCGTGGTCGTGGTGGTGGGTGCGGCCACGGTGGTGACGGGCGGCGGGGGTGCGGCCTGCTCGGGCGGCGTCTGCGAAACAGCGGGCGCGGAACCGGGCGCGGGTGCCGGTGCGACGACGGAAATCGTGGTCGGCTCGACGGTGCTGACTTCCGCGGGCATGGTCGTGGTGCGAGTCGGCCCGCTGCTCAGGCTCGCGAGATCGTTGAAGCTGAGTTCGTCGGGATTATTGGCGCTGACCATGTGCAGGTAGATGTAGGGCCCTCCGACCCCGACAGCCGCGATCAGTAGACCGACGACCAACCAAGTGATCGGATTGCGTAATGCGGACCGAATGCGGCCTCGCTGGGAGTTTCGAGCCATGGCAACCTCCGCCGGCGTCGAAGCAACCGCAGGATGCGCACTGCGGGGGCTTGCCTCACTAACCCCTCCCAGAATCCGGTGTCCCAGACAACATGTCGACGGCATGACCCGCCAATATGTCTACTGGGCGGGACAAAAGGTGCCCGTCGCCTGAACCCCGGGTTCCGCCACCGCCTCCCCGGGCGCCCCAAATCGTTCGCCCTTGGCTATATCCGTGCGACCACGGGTTTTTAAGGGATACTTGACGCAAAGGACAGCCTGAACCAGGTAGTCCAGCTCGGCTGCACAGGAAGGAAAGCTCGACGTCGTGGATGCGCGTTCGGCAGCGCTGGTCCGCGCAAACTTTCGGACTGTCGTCGAGGCCCCGCACGGGCCCGAACGACTGATCAGCGCGTTCTACGGTCATCTTTTCGCGGAGATTCCCGCCCTGCGGGAACTGTTCCCCTCTGCCATGGACATGCAGCCCAAGCGGCTCGTGACCGCCATCCAGTTCGTCCTCGACAATCTGGAGGACTGGGACCGCGCGCAGCGCTTCCTGGAACAGCTGGCGCGCGATCACCGCAAGTATGGCGTGGAGGCAGCGCATTACGAGATGGCCGGTCGGGCCCTGCTGGCTGCGTTCCGCAGCTGGAACGGGGTCTCGCACTGGAACCGTGCCCTGGAGGCCGGATGGGGTGACATCACCATCCTGATCTCGGCGTCCATGGCGATCGGCGCGAATTCCGATAAGTCGCAACCGTATTGGGAGGCGACGGTGGTCGGGCACCGGCGCGTGGTGGACGATCTGGCCATTGTGCGCCTGCAGAGTGACGCCCCGATCCCGTATCAGGCCGGGCAGTATGTGCCGATCGCGATTCCGCAGCGGCCGAAGATGTGGCGCTACTTCTCGCCCGCCATCCCGACCAACCCGTACGGCGAGATCGAATTCCATGTCCGCAAGGTCCGCACCGGCTGGGTGAGCCCCGCCATTGTGAACGAGACCCAGGTCGGCGATCGCTGGATGATCGCGGCACCCCTCGGCGGCCTGCATGTGGATCTGAGCAGCCGCAAGGATGTGCTCATGATCGGGTCGGGTACGGGCATCGCTCCCTTGCGGTCACAGTTGATCGAAATGGGCCGCCGCGGCATCAATCCGCGCGTGCACCTGTTCCTGGGCGGCCGTTACCCCTGCGATCTCTACGACGTGGAGAACATGTGGCAGCTCTCGCAGAGCAACCCGTGGTTGACCGTGGTTCCAGTGTGCGAGAACGAAACCAACCCGTGGTGGCATCCGTATCCGCCCGCCGAGACGCCGTACGGCATGCACCGGCGGCTGATCGGTAACCTGGGCGCGGTGGTGGCCAGTTTCGGGGCGTGGCAGGACCGGCAGATCCAGATTGCCGGGTCGGCGCGCATGATCGCCGATACGAAGCGGGCATTGCTCGCGGTCGGCACCCCGGAGTCGGCGATCGCCTGCGATCCCGTGTAGCGAGTGGTTTTCGACGTTCAGGAGTGTGTGGTGACTCTCGACCCGGATCAGACCGGCCCCATTGCGATCGGCGGCAAGGCGCGGGAATGGACGGCGACGGTGGTCGGCGCGCACCGTCTGCGCGAGGATCTCACCGTGATCCGGTTGATCGGCGAGTTCGTGCCGTTCGCGGCGGGCCAGTCGGTGGAGGTGCGCACCCCGCAGCATCCGAACATGGTGCGCCGCTTGTATCCCGCGCTGCCGCCGTCCATGGACGGCAAGCTGGAATTCCACGTGCGCACCGTGCCCGGCGGCTGGTGCAGCGGCTCCCTGGTCTCGGATACCCGCACCGGCGACGAGTGGCGGATCAGCAATCCGGCGGGGTGGCTGGCCGTGGATCCGGAGGCCCCCGAGGTGGTGATGGTCGCCGACGGTGTCGGCTTGGCCCCGCTGCGCGCGCTGCTCCTGGACATGTCGCGCCGCGAGGACCCGCCCCGCACCACCCTGTTCGTCGGCGGCCGCTACCCCCGCGACCTGTACGCGTCCGACATGCTGCACCTGCTGACCGGCGAACTCCCCTGGCTCACAGTGCTTCCCGTCGTTCTCGATGACGAGGACCCGGTCCGCGCCGACAACTGGTACGAGGCCTGCCGCGTGGACATCGGCTTCCGCCCGGAGGAAATGATCCCCGGCTCCCTCGACGAGGTGGTCGGCCGCTTCGCCCCGCTCGTCCACCACCAGGTGCTGGTCTGCGGTGGTGCGGCCGCGGTGCATGCCACCGTCGAGCGCCTGGTCGCCACCGGCACACCTCCGGAAAACATTCGCTACGAAGGCTTTTAGTCGCTCACACCCGATGAACCGCCGCCGCTTTCGGGGACTGAAAGCGGCGAGATGTGCCTAGAACAGTGGGTCGTGGCGGATGTTCTTGGTGGGGGTTCCCGCTGCCATGAGGCGGAACTTGGTGGTTTGCACCATGCTCGGGGAGCCGACGATCTGGACGTCGCGGTCGGACCAGTTGCCGTGGGCCGCAACGATTTTGCCGATCTGGCCGATCTGGCGCGGTTGCAGGCCGGGGAGTTCACGTGCGGCATCGCCGGATTCGCCGAAGTGCCACCAGGGGTTCTCGTCGCTCTCGGTGACGGGGGTGATGGTGAGCCATTTATTGGCGACGGCGAGCTGGCTCAGGACCTCCAGATCGTAGAGATCGCACGGGTAGTGGCCGCCGACGAACACGTCGACCTTGGGGTTGGAGCGGCGCAGGGTCATGGCCATGAGCTGGGCGCGCAGCGGCGCGATGCCGGTGCCGCAGCCGATCATGAGCATTTTGCGGCGGGTATTGCGTGGCACGCCGAGTCCGCCGAGCGGGGAGCCGATCAGCCATTGTTCGCCGACCCTGGTGTGCCCCACCATGGCCGGGCTGACCCAGCCGCCGGTGACGCCGCGAATATGGAACTCCAGGTCGCCGCCCGCATTGGCGGGTATGGCCGGGGAGAGGTAGCGCCACATGCGGGGCCGGGAGGGGATCTGCACGCTCATGTACTGACCGGCCGCGTACTGCATGGGCTGATCCAGTTTGAGCCGCACGATGGCGAGATTGCGCAGTACTTCGCGGTGTTCGATGACGGTGCCGGTCCACACCGGCGGGGTGTTCTCCTGCTCGGCGGCATCCATCATGGTGCCCGCGATGACGCCGAGGCCTTCGTCCCAGGCCCGATCGACCTCGTCGGACCACATTTCGGTGCCCGCGTAGGCCTTCATGGCGGTCTTGAGTGATTTGCCCACGGCCGCATAGTGATCGGCGACGACACCGTATTTGCGGTGGTCGCGCCCGAGCTGGGCCAGGAAGGGCAGGAGCTTGTCCGGTTCCTCCAGCCGGTCGACCACATAGGCGATGGCCTTGACGAGGCGATCACGCTGGGCTTCCAGAGCGGCGGGGAAGAAGTCTCGTACTTGCGGGTACTCGGTGAAGAGCACCGCGTAGAACGATCGGGCGAGTTTCTCGGGGCCACCGTCCTCCGCAGCTACCGCCTTGAACGTCGTTCTAATCAATGCGACGGTCCGCGAATCCATTTGTGTCACAACCCCATTTCGCACTCGAACGCAGGCGAGTCCGGCGAGTGCAGTGCTGCGGGACACTCGACAGCAGCCGTTGCGAGCAAGTGTAGGACAGGTTAGCCAGCAACGGAACGGGACGTTTCAACAACACGCCTGTAATTCCTCCAAAACAAGGAAATCGCAGGCCAACTGGATTGAAAACAGACTGTTCACCTGCGACACGCCGCGCGACACCGGCTGCCAGACAATGAATTTGCACGCTTCGTTTTGTGAGACTCAACAAAACAGCGATCGCACCGCAACCGCGCTGGTCACCGAATTCCCCAGTGCCATAAGGACAAAACACACTCTTCGGAGATATCCCCAACCGGGCGGTCTGTATTCTGTTACCAACCTTATATCAACCATTGAAAAGCTGCCTACCCGAACGAAATTCCGCACATATCCGGCTACAACCCGGCATACACCCCATATCCGCCCAAACCGCCCCGGCCGAAAAACAAAGGCGGCGACCGGAATTCGGTCGCCGCCTTCATTCGTCGTCGTACTACTGCTGTCGCCGGTGCCGGGGCTGCCAGACCACGAGCGCCGTGCTGCGCGTCGGCGGGGACAACTCAGGGCGGTATCCCGCCCGGAGCCTTTCCACCTCGGCGGTCAACTCGCTCACTCGCTCCTGCAAGGCCTCGACCTGATTGGTGAGTTCGATGATCCGTTTGATACCCGCCAGGTTGACGCCCTCGTCCTGGGACAGCCGCTGCACCTCGCGCAGCAGCTCGACATCCCGATCGGAGTAGCGCCGGCCGCCGCCCGAAGTGCGTTGCGGCGACACCAATCCCAGCCGGTCATAGGTGCGCAGAGTCTGGGCGTGCATGCCCGCCAACTGCGCCGCCACCGAAATGAGGAAGTACTGCGCCTCGTGGCCCTTGTTCGGATCGGAACTCATCACGCACCTGCCCATCCCGCACGTGGATCGAAGCCGCTGACCTTCTCCGCCTCCGCATAGCGCCGCAGCGCCTCGGTGGCATCGTCGTCCAGTTTCTGTGGCACCGCGACCTTCACGGTGACCAGCAGGTCCCCGGCGGCGCCTTCGCGCTTGGGCACACCGCGTCCGCGCACCCGCAGGGTACGGCCGTCGGCGGTGCCCGGCGGCACCTTGACGCCGACGCGCCCCTCCAGGGTAGGCACGGAAACCGTTGTACCGAGTACGAGTTCGGCATAACTGACCGGAAGCACCAAGGTCAGGTCGTCACCATTGCGGCCGAACACCTTGTCCTGGCTGACATGCACGCTGACGTACAGGTCGCCCGGAGGTGCGCCGCGCAGGCCCGCCTCACCCTGTCCGGCCAGCCGGATCCGCTGCCCGTCCCGCACTCCCGGGGGAATGCGCACGGTGATGGTGCGGGTCCGGTTCTGGATGCCGGAGCCGCGGCAGTCGGTGCACGGGTCGTCGATGATCGACCCGGTGCCCCGGCAGTCCTCGCACGGCTCGCTGAATCCGAACGCACCCTGATTCCGGCTGACCACGCCGGATCCATTGCAGTGCGGGCAGACTCGCGGGCTGGTGCCGGGCTTGGCGCCACTGCCGTGGCAGGTGGTGCAGGCGGCCGGGCTGGTCATGCGCAGCGGCACGGTCACGCCCTGGGCGGCCTCGCGGAAGCCCAGGGTGGTCTCGGTCTCCACATCGCTGCCGCGCCGCGGCCGCGAGGAGGTGCGGGTGCCGCCCCGATTGAACAGTCCGCCCAGCAGGTCACCGAGGCCACCATCCGCAGCGGAAGCGTTCTGGCCGCCGAAGATATCGCCCAGGTTGAAATCATTGCTGAAGCCGCCGCCCTGCGCGCCGTAACCGCCACCGGGCGAGAAGCCGCCACGACCGAAACCGCCGCTGGCGAACAGCCGCCGCGCCTCGTCGTACTCCTTGCGCTTCTCGGTATCCGACAGCACGGCGTGCGCCTCGCTGACGAGCTTGAACCGCTCCTCGGCCGCGGCATCCCCCGGGTTCTTGTCCGGGTGCAGGTCACGGGCCAGTTTGCGATAGGCCTTCTTGACCTCGTCCTGGGTGGCGCTGGAGGAAATACCCAGCTCCTTGTAGAAATCCTTCTCGAGCCATTCCCGATTCACCGGGCATCTCCTCCTTTCGCGCTGCTCGGCGCCGGCGTCCCGGATGGGACGGGCGTCTTACTCGGCGCCAGCGGCATCGGTGCCGGCGTTCGTCGAATCCGCTTGCGCCGCACCGCTGTCGGCCGCCAGATCTGCCACTCCGTCGGTGACTCCGACCAGCGCGTGCCGCAGCACGCGTTCGCCGAAGCGGTAACCCTTGCGCATGACCATGCCGATGACCGGGTCATGCCCGGAGCCCTCGTGCTGCACGGCCTCGTGCAGGGTCGGGTCGAAAGGCTCACCCTCCGAACCGAATTCCACGAGTCCCTGCTTCTCGAGCGCGGTGACCAGCTTGTCCGCCACGCCCTTGAGCGGTCCGGATTCGAGGTCACCGTGCGCGCGGGCACGGTCGAGATCGTCGAGTACGGCCAGCAATTCGCCGACCACCTGCGCCTTGGCATTGTCGATGGTGGCCTTGCGGTCACGCTCGACGCGGCGGCGGTAGTTGGCGTACTCGGCGGTCAAACGCTGCAGATCGGACGTGCGCTCGGCGAGTTCGGCGCTGATGGCGTCGGCGAGGACATCCTCGGCCGCAGTGCCATCGGCGGCCGAAGCCGCGGCGGAATCCTCCGCCGCGGCTTCCGCAACCTCACCCGTGGACGCGAAGCGTCCTTCGAACGCCGCCGGATCGATGACCGGTTCCTGTTCGGGGTTCTGGTTCGTCACTTCTTCTCAGGCTCCTCGACAACCTCGGCGTCGACGACGGTGTCATCGGAATCGGGCGCGCTCGCACCATTGGTGGAAGCGGCCGACTCGGCGGCGGACGCGTCGTAGATGGCCTGGCCCAGCGCCTGCGACTCGGTGGCGAGCTTCTCCACCGCGGTCTTGATGACCGCGATATCGGTGCCCTTGAGCGCCTCGTTGGCCTCGGCGATGGCCGCCTCGACCTTCTCCTTGATGTCGGCCGGGACCTTGTCCTCGTTGTCCTTGATGAACTTCTCGGTCTGGTGCACCAGCGACTCGGCCTGGTTGCGGGTCTCGGCCTCCTCGCGGCGGGCCTTGTCCTCGGACGCGTGCGCTTCGGCGTCCTTCACCATGCGCTCGATCTCCTCCTTGGACAGGCCGGAGCCGTCCTGGATCTTGATCGTGTTCTCCTTGCCGGTGCCCTTGTCCTTGGCCGTCACGTGGACGATGCCGTTCGCGTCGATGTCGAAGGTGACCTCGATCTGCGGCACGCCGCGCGGGGCCGGCGGGATGCCGGTCAGCTCGAAGGAGCCGAGCAGCTTGTTGTGCGAAGCGATTTCGCGCTCACCCTGGAAGACCTGGATCTGCACGGACGGCTGGTTGTCGTCGGCCGTAGTGAAGGTCTCGGACCGCTTGGTCGGGATGGTGGTGTTGCGCTCGATGAGCTTCGTCATCACGCCGCCCTTGGTCTCGATACCCAGCGACAGCGGGGTGACATCGAGCAGCAGGACGTCCTTGACCTCACCCTTGAGCACACCGGCCTGCAGCGCGGCGCCGACGGCGACGACCTCGTCCGGGTTCACGCCCTTGTTCGGCTCACGGCCACCGGTCAGTTCCTTGACCAGGTCGGAGACGGCGGGCATACGGGTCGAACCACCCACGAGCACAACGTGATCGATGTCGCCGACGGCGATTCCGGCGTCCTTGATGACGGACTGGAACGGCTTGCGGGTGCGGTCCAGCAGATCGGAGGTGATCTTCTGGAACTCGGCGCGGGTCAGCTGCTCGTCGAGGAACAGCGGGTTCTTGTCCGCGTCGACCGTGATGTACGGCAGGTTGATCGAGGTCGACTGCGAGGACGACAGTTCGATCTTGGCCTTCTCGGCGGCCTCGCGCAGACGCTGCAGGGCCATCTTGTCCTTGGTCAGGTCGATGCCCGCGGACGCCTTGAACTTGTCGACCAGCCAGGACACGACGCGCTCGTCCCAGTCGTCGCCACCGAGGTGGTTGTCACCGGAGGTCGCGCGGACCTCGACGACGCCCTCGCCGATTTCCAGCAGCGAGACGTCGAAGGTGCCGCCACCGAGGTCGAAGACCAGGATGGTCTGTTCCTTGTCGCCCTTGTCCAGGCCGTACGCCAGCGCGGCCGCGGTGGGCTCGTTGACGATGCGGAGCACGTTCAGGCCCGCGACCTGGCCGGCCTCCTTGGTGGCCTGGCGCTGCGCGTCCTCGAAGTAGGCGGGGACGGTGATCACGGCGTCGGTGATCTCTTCACCCAGGTAGGCCTCGGCGTCGCGCTTCAGCTTCATCAGCGTGCGCGCGGAGATCTCCTGCGGGGTGTACTTCTTACCGTCGATCTCGACGGACCAGTCCTCACCCATATGCCGCTTGACCGACCGGATGGTGCGATCGACATT
Organism: Nocardia sp. NPDC051030; assembly: GCF_040683015.1. NCBI lineage: Bacteria > Bacillati > Actinomycetota > Actinomycetes > Mycobacteriales > Nocardiaceae > Nocardia > Nocardia sp. NPDC051030. The sequence goes on from NZ_JBFBCD010000005.1 coordinate 151,420, forward strand.
GGTGACGGCCTGGTTCTTCGCCGGCTGACCGACAAGCACTTCACCGTTCTTCGCGAATGCGACGACGGACGGCGTGGTGCGCGATCCTTCCGAGTTGGCGACTACGACCGGCTCTCCGCCTTCAAGAACAGCGATAACCGAGTTCGTGGTCCCGAGGTCGATACCGACCGCACGAGCCATGGTGGTTCCTCCTAGTTGACGTGACTGTCTCATCAGCACTGAGCGTGCTGCACTCAATGTGTACTGAGCGTGGTCGGCTCAATCCTGCACTGGATATCCACCGCGTGCAACTCGAACTTGAGTCCAACACACTCAATCTTTGCTTTGATCAGCACCAACAGGCGACTCGAGAGACTTATTCCCGGGCTTCGAAAGCAACCCGGAGGCGATCCGAGGGCCATTGTGTGCAGACCGGCCGGTCCGGAACCAGGGTTCGGACCCGAATCGTGATCGAAGGACGCGCAACTTTCCGAACAGTCGCGCCTCAGCGCGCGGCCAGCATCAAGAGCTGGAACAGCCGCGCGGGTTGATCGGACAGGCGGACTCCGGCGATCGGCGGGTGAACCCCCGGCACGCGGGTCGCGGGTCGGCGGGTGCTCGGCTCGGACACGCGGCAGGCGCGTGGTGGAGGCCTGAAATGCCGGGTATTGCGGGGGTGGCGGATGAAGATCGGGGTGCTTGGTCTTCGCAGCTGAGGAGGCAGGATGGCAGCCCGGTTCGGTATTTCGATTCCGCCCGTCGCGTCCGCGCTTCCGGCGGTGGTGAATATGGCCCGGGCGGCCGATGCGGAGGGGCTGGATCTGGTCGGGGTGCAGGATCATCCGTATCACGCGGAATTCGCGGACGCCTTCGCGGTGATCGGGGCCTGCCTGGCCGCGACCAGGTGGGTGGGGGTGTATCCGGGAGTGGCGAACCTGCCGCTGCGCACGCCCGCCATGATCGCCAAGCAGGCCGCCACCTTCGATCTGCTCAGTGGCGGGCGGTTCGAACTCGGGCTGGGATCCGGGGCCTTCGAGAGCGGGGTGGTCGCCATGGGCGGGCCGTACCGCAAGGGGCAGGCCGCACTGCGGGCGCTCGCGGAGAGTATCGAAATCATTCGCGCGCAATGGCATACGCGGCAGCAGGTTTCGGTGGCGGGAACCGAATATTCGGTGCAGGGCATCGAGGGTGGCCCGGCCCCGGTGCACGAGATCGGCATCTGGGTCGGCGCGATGGGGCCGCACGCGCTGGATCTGATCGGCGCGATGGCGGACGGCTGGGTCGCACCGCTGCCGAACTGGATGCCATGGGAGCAGTGGGCTCCGGCCAATGCCCGCATCGACGCGGCGGCGCGCGCGGCGGGACGGGATCCGCTGTCGATCACCCGGATCGCGGCGCTGCCGGGCGTGGTCAGCGATCGGCCCATGTACCCGGATCCCCATGGCTCCGACCCGATCGAGGGCTCGCCCGACGAATGGGCGGAGATCATTTTCGGCTTGGCCCGCAATGCCGGATTCGACACGTTCATCTACTGGCCGCCGGGTTTCGACATCGCTCAGGTGCAGCGGTTCGCGCGGCAGGTGGTGCCCGCCGCGCGCGAGCTGCTGGGCGAGGGGTAGCCACTCACTCCAGCAGCGGGAATCGGCCCGATTGCAGGATCCCCGCGATCGCCTCCATCTTGGCTTGCGGCGCAGCGTAATCCGGATGCGCGCCGATCACCGCCGCGGCATCGTGCAGCCGCACCATCTGCCGCTCGGCCTCCGCCACCCCGCGCCCGCCCGGGGTGACCGGATGCGCCGCGAAGGCCGGGCGGCGCGGGTCCACGCGCCCGAGTTCGACCGCCTTCTCCACCCGCCGCGAGCACCGGCAGAACGCCTTCGGATTCGCCAATCCACAGGTCGAATTCATGAAGTTCCCCAGCCGGGTCTTCGCCCGCTCCAACCGTTTTCGATACGCGACCGGCGTCACCCCGGCGATCCAGGCCGCCTCCGCGGAACTGAGCTCGAAGATGTCCGAGAGGACGAACGCCACCCGCTCATCCCGGGCCAGGCACTGCAACATGGCCTGAGTGCAATTGAGCCGCACCTCCTGTGTGAGCAGCTCTGCCTCCGGCCCGCGAAAGTCCTGCTCCGCCAGCCCATCCCGCAACCCCTCGCTGTACTCGTCGAGGCTGAGCTGCCGCGCCTCCTGCGGCGTCTGCCTCCGCAGGTTCAGCAGATAATTCGCCCCGATCCGATAAGCCCAGGTCAGCAGCTTCGCCTCCCCCCGCCATGTCCCCAGATGCCCAACCACCCGCAAAAGAATCTCCTGCGTGGCATCCTCCGCATCAGCAGGCCGCCACACCATCCGCAACGCCAGCCGATAAATCGGATCCTGAAGCACCCGAACCACATCCGAAATCGCGGCCCGATCACCCGCAACCGCCCGCGCTACCAGGTCGAGCTCGTCCGCATCCGGCCCCCGTCTACCGGACTCCCACTCCCCGCCCGCCGGAGTGTCATCGATGCCCGCGAATTCCAGCTCGGGGCCAGCCGGAACGCCGCGCCCGCCAGGACGCGCGGCAGTCGCCGCAACGTCTTGCCCAAGATCTCCGGCGTCCGCTGTGCTGTCCATTCCGTCAGCCTGGGCGCACCTTCCACACAGCGCAACCGGTTCGCAAGGAAATCACCATCCTTCGCACCGGGTATCACGACCGCACCGCGGTGATCCGGACTCGGGCCGAATCACCCGGAATGGCGGGCGCGTGGTCGGGATTCATGAACCGTCGGGCCCGAAATCGGGGGTGCCGTCGGGGATCGCGGGGCGAAGGTTCGCCCCGCGATCGGCCCTGCCACGGCGGTTTCAGGCTATCGCCGGGGCCGAAGTGAGGGCGTGGCGCTGGATCCAGGCGGCGACGGCGGAGCCGATGGCGTCGGGCTGGTCTTCCGGGCAGTGGTGTCCGGCGGGACCGATATTCGCGGTCTCGACGGCGGCGAAAGTGGTTGCGGCCCAGTCGATGACTTCGGGGGAGCCCAGACCGACACCGTTTTCGACGGCCATGACCAGCTTGGGGACCTCGGGGGTCTCGGCCATCCAGCGGTCGTAGTTCTCGATGCGGGCAACCACGTCTGCGGGTTCGCCGTCGAGGGGGAATTCGCGCGGCCACACCAGCATCGGCTTGCGGGATTCGCGAGTGGGGTAGGGGGCGCGGTAGGCGTCGAGGGCTTCGGGGGTGAGGTTTCGGGTGGAGGCGGGCAGGTTGAATTCGATGAACATATTGCGGTCGAGCACCATTTCCTCACCCTCGGGAGAGCGGAAGCGGCGGAACAGTTCCGCACCCTGCGGCGGCATATCGGCCCAGCTCATGGGCCGCAGGAAGGTCTCCACCACGGCGATCCCGCGCACGCGGCCGGGATGCCGTGCGGCCCAGTCCATGCCGAGCGCGCCGCCCCAGTCGTGACCGACAATGACGACCTGGTCCAGGCCGAGCGCGTCGAACCAGGCGTCGAGGTAGCGGGCGTGGTCGACGAACCGGTAGTCGCTGTCGGGCTTACCGGAGTCGCCCATGCCGATGAGATCCGGTGCGAGCACCCGGGTTTCACCGGCACCGGCCCCATCGAGAACGTGCGGAATCACATTGCGCCAGATGTACGACGAGGTGGGGTTCCCGTGCAGGAACACCACCGGAATGTCGCCGCTGCCGGTGTCGGAGTAGTTGATGAACGAGTCGAGAACCTCGATGGTGGCCATTGCGATTGTCCTTCCGGGTGAATTGCCTACACCTGGTTGGACACACGCCCCGGGCGGTTGTGACCGGCCCTGTCAGTGATCCGGCTCACATGGTTTCGGTTGCCCCGGCTCGCCGGTCATGCCCGGGTGCACGCCCGGCGTCAAGCCGTTCCCGACGGAGAGTTGCTGCAGCAGTTCCAGCAGCTTGGCCTGATCCTCAGCCCCCAGCGGCGCGAGCAGTTCCGCATCCAGCGCGATTGAGATCGCCACCCCGCGCGCCATCAATTCCTGCCCCGCGGGCAGCAGATGCACGGCGTGCGCACGGCGGTCGGCGGGGTGTTTGCGACGTTCCACCAGGCCGCGTTTCTCCAGGTCGTCGACGAGGCCGACCATCACATTGCGGTGGATATTGAGCGCCTCGCACAACTGCTGCTGGGTGCGGCCGTCATTCGCCGCGAGCATCCGCAGGGTGCCGAACTGGCTGGGTTTGATGCCGAGCGGTGCGAGCAGGTCCGTGAAGCGGTATCCGGAGTGGGATCCCAACTGCGACAACAGGAATGCGGGGTGGTCCGAGAGTGGCACATAGGAGGGAGCGGCATCGGTCACACCCATAGCTTACCTGAATGCACGTTGGCTGATTGCCCTCTTGATTGATAATCACTTCAGGTGCATAGTTTGGAGAGAGTTCGACCCTCTACCGAATCGAAGAGAGACCGCCGTGGAACCCGACACAGTCCCCGTCCCCCTCGACCCGCGCCGCTGGATAGCCTTCGCCGTCGTCCTGGCCGCCGGGTTCATGGACCTGCTCGACGTGACCATCGTCAATGTCGCCGTGCCGAGCATTCATAAGGACCTCGACGCCGAGTATTCGCAGATCGAGTGGATCATCGCCGCATACGTGCTGTCCTTCGCGGCCGTGCTGATCACCGGCGGCCGGCTCGGCGACATCTACGGTCGCAAACGCCTGTTCCTGCTGGGCATGACCGGTTTCACCCTGGCCTCCCTGGCCTGCGGCATCGCCTCGGATCCGACCGTGCTGATCGGATCCCGCTTCGTGCAGGGCGCGATGGCCGGGCTCATGGTGCCGCAGATTCTGGCCATCATCCGGGTGACCTTCCCGAAGGAGGAGCGCGCCAAGGCGATCGCCATCTACAGCGGTGTCGGCGGTTCGGCGTCCGCGGTCGGGCTGTCGCTGGGTGGCGTGCTCGTGCAGTGGAATCTGTTCGATCTGGGCTGGCGGCCGATCTTCCTGGTGAACATCCCGGTCGGTATTGCCGCGCTGGCCGCCGCCGCGATCGTCATGAAGGATTCGAAGTCGCCGTCCGCGCCGCGCCTGGATCTGGTCGGCATGGTGCTGGCCGTGTCCGCGGTCCTGCTGCTGGTCTACCCGCTCAATGAGGGCCGCCGACTCGATTGGCCCGCATGGACTTTCATCATGCTCGCGGCCGCCGCCGCGGTCTTCGCCACCTTCATCGTCTACGAACGGCAGCGCGCCCGCACCGTCGGCTCACCGCTCATCGATCTGGACCTGTTCCGGTCCCGCCCCTTCACCGTCGGCCTGACCAGCTGGCTGCTGTTCTGGATCGGCTTCGGCGGATTCTTCCTGACCTGGACCCTGTTCATGCAGGTCGGACTCGGCTGGTCGCCCATGCGAGCCGGTCTGACCTCGGTGTTCTTCGCGGTCGGCGCGGGCATCGGGGCCGGTGTCTCGGTGAGCGTGCTCGCACCGCGCTTCGGCCGCTGGGTGCTCATGGCGGGCGGGCTGATCACCGCCGCCGGGTTCGGCATCTACGGCTGGATGGGCACCCACTACGCGGGCGATTTCGCCTCCTGGCAGATGGTGCTGCCGCTCATCGTGACCGGTACCGGATTCGGCATCGTGGTCGCGCCGACCATCGACATGCTGCTGGGCCAGATTCCGGACCGGGAGGCCGGGGCCGCGTCCGGGCTGCTCAATACCGGTCAGCAGCTGGGCATGGCGCTCGGTGTGGCCCTGGTCGGGATCCTGTTCTTCACGCAGCTCGATCATGATTCGACGCGCGGCGTGGACGCGGTGACCGCGCAGACTCGCACCGAACTCGCGGCCGCCGGTCTGCCGGGACCGGTGCAGGACGAGATTCTCACCAATTTCGCTGCCTGCGTGCAGGATCGATCGGCCCAGCCGGATCCGTCCGCGGTCCCGGCCAGCTGCAAGACCGGCCCGGCCGACCCCGCCGTCGCGAAAACCCTCGCCACCGCGGGCATGGACGCCAATGCGGTGAACTTCGCCTACACCTTCCGCTACACGCTCGTCTGGGGCATCGGCCTGATGTTCCTGGTCTGCCTCGGATTCCTCATGCTGCCCAAGGACGTCCGGCTCGAGCAGCACGATATCGACGTGCCGGAGGAGGAGCTGGCCACCGTATAAGCGATCGGAACGGCCCGCGGATTCGGTGAAACATCGGATCCGCGGGCCGTTTTCCTATGCCCGGAGCCGGGTGGGCGGGAAGAATCCAAGACGGTCACCGTCTTTCGAGTAGGAGTCAGTCATGCGCGCAACGGTGTGTACCAAGGGCGAATTCCGGGTGGAGGATCTCCCCGCGCTCGTCCCGGGTCGGGGTCAGGTCCTGCTGAATGTCTTGCGGTGCGGCATTTGCGGATCCGATCTGCACGCCCGGGTGCATTGCGACGAACTCGCCGATCTCGCCGCCGCCACCGGCTACGACCGGTTCATGCGCTCGAATCAGAGTGTCGTTATGGGGCACGAATTCTCCGGCGAGGTGGTCGATTACGGTCCCGGCACGCGCCGCCGCTGGAAGCCCGGCACTCCCGTCGTCGCCCTCCCGATCGTGCGACGCGGCCGCCAACCCGAGCTGACCGGACTGTCCGCCGCCGCCTCCGGCGGTTACGCCGAACAGGTGCTGGTGCAGGAGTCCATGACCTTCCCGGTCCCCAACGGCCTCTCCGCCGACCATGCGGCGCTCACCGAACCGATGGCCGTCGCCTGGCACGCCGTGCGCAAGGGCCGGGTCGGCAGGAATCAGACGGCCTTCGTGATCGGCTGCGGCCCCATCGGTCTCGCCGTCATCTCCATGTTGAAGGCGTCCGGCGTTCACCTCGTCATAGCCAGCGACTTCTCACCCAGGCGGCGTGAGCTGGCCACCCAATGCGGCGCGGACATAGTCGTGGACCCCGGCGTGGACTCGCCGTGGACCGCCAGTCCCAAGAAGTCCCGCATCACCGGCGCGGCCGATGTCCTCAACCTCGGCTTCGACGCCATGGAACGCCTGCGCCGTATACCCAACCTGCCCTGGTGGTACCTGTTCCGCGCCGCCCACACCTTCAACAAGGCTCCCGTCGGCCCCGTCATCTTCGAATGTGTCGGCGTCCCGGGCATTCTCGACCAGATCCTCACCGCCGCACCACCCTTGGCCCGCATCATCGTGGTCGGCGTATGCATGGAATCCGACCGCATCCACCCCGCCACCGCCATCAACAAGCAGCTCGAACTCCACTTCGTGTTCGGCTACGACCCGGGCGAATTCCGCGACACCCTGCACATGCTCGCCGACGGCAAGGTGAATCCCGAGCCCTTGATCACCGGCACCGTCGGCCTGTACGGCATCGACCTCGCCTACACCGCGCTCGCCTCACCCGACCGGCACGCCAAGATCCTGATCGATCCCCGAAGTCCGGTAATCACAGTCTGATCAGCGCATTCGGCGCGGGCCGAGGGCCGGGAACGGTGTGGTCGGTGGCTCGTGCAGGATCTCCAGAAGTCCCTCGGCGCTGCGTGCCGCGGTGAGGCAGGCATGCGACATGGCTTGATCGGCGAGCGGATGGCGTGCCCGGGCGCGCCATGTGTGGACGGCGGCCATGGCGGCATCGCGCTGCGTGTTCAGATCGGTGTGCGGGGACAGGCCCAGACGCAGGTGAGTGGCGACGCCGGTACCGCCGATGAGACGGTGCAGCTCGGTGAGATCGGTTGCGGGCAGCGGCAATTCGTCGGCGCGCAGATGCCCGAGCAGGCGCAGTTCGGCGAAGCCGTGAACATCGGCGAGCAGGGTTTTCACTCGCGGCAGCAGGGCGTCGGCGGCCGTACCCGGATGGGCGACGATAATGCGAGCCACAGCGGTGAGAGCGGAGTGTGCCTTCAATTCCCCTGCGCGCTGGGCGAATTGCACATCCAGCACGGTGCGCAGTTCCTCCAATCCACTGCGCTGCCCGAGTTCCGCCGCGAGGGCTTGTGATCCCCGCACGCCAAGTCGAATCAGCGTGACGGCCAAGCGAATTCCGAACAGTCCGAACCGAGCGGCCAGGTGCGCGCGCAGCTCCGGCGGCACCGGCAGCGGCAGATCCGGCCGGGCGAATCGATCCGCCGACAACATGGCGACGCTCAAATCCTCCACCGGCACCGTGGCGAGCGCCTCGAACGCGGCATACTCCCGTTGCCGCAGGGTGGCCGCCGCGAACGCCAGCAGACCCGCGACCGGAATCACCGACTGGCACAAGCCCGTCCGCTCCAACTCACCCGCGAACCGCGCCGCCACATCCCGTGCGGAATGCAGTGCGTCGATCCGCCCCGCGCCGATCTCGTCCGCCCGCGACACCACCCCGATCACGCCCAGCGGCCCGGACATCCCAGCCATCCCAGCCATCCCGGCCGGAGCGCCGTACTCGCCGTGCGTGCCGCCGCCGGTACCCGCGCCGATGCGCTCCAGAAAATCCACATCGGCATGGTCGAGCCGCCGCAGCAGGTACAGGACCGCATCCGCGCTGGGCAGTGCCGCCCCCGACCCACCGGGAGTCAACAGCCGTGAGGTCCGCGCCGACACATCCCGCGACAGCGAGGAGATCCCCGGCGTATCGATGATCGTGGTCTGCTCCAGCTCCGCCGAAGGCCACTCCACCTCCAGATGATCCACTTCCCGAGGCCCCCCGGCATTCCACCGCAAGGCCGACAGATCGAACGTCAGCCCATGCGCCCCCGACAGCCCCTCGGCCCCGCGCCCCCGGCGCACCACCACATCGGCCCGCGCCCCCTCCCCCGAATAGGCACTCACCCGAGGCGCGGCCCCATTCCGATACCAGGTCACCAACCGCGTGCATTCGGTCGCATCGGTAGGCGCGATATCCTGCCCGACCAGCGCATTCAAGAGTGTCGACTTCCCCGCCTTGAGCTGCCCCGCCAGAGCCACCCGCAAAGGCTCGTCCAGCCGCCGAGCGCACTCCTCCAACTGCCCTCGAGCCCCCACCCGGTCCCCCATCCCCCTGCGCGCAGCCGCCACCAACCCCCTGGTCTCCGGCACAACCCCAAACCCCGCCGCCCCCGCGTCGTACGTCATTGGCTCCCGATTCCGGTCCACGCATCACCTCCACACATCGCATGGCATTCGCGCCAACCCCCCTCCCCGTTAGCACCTCACACCAACCTCCCAGCCCCAAACAGCATCGAGTGTCCAATGGTGCAGGGCCCTTCTCGGTGAATGCCGGCACCATCGAACACTCGATTGCGGCTAGGCCGGGGGGAGGGCCTGTGGGGTTGTGGGGAGGGAGGGGAGGAGGAGGGTGGCTTGGCGGCGAAGGTTGGCCACCGTGCGGAGGCGGTTTTCCAGGTCGGTGCAGCGGGCGGTGCGGCGGGCCGTCTCGAGGGTGGCGGCTTCCTGGGCGGCTCGGAGGGATTCGTCCAGGGAGCGGAGGGTGCGGTCGGCTACCGAGGTGAAGTGGTCGCGCAGGAGCCGGTGGATGCGGTGCAGGCGGTCCTTGGTTTCCTTGCCGGTGTGGAAGGCGACGTCGTCGAGGTAGCGGCGGACGGCCAGTTTGGCGTCGGAGCGGCGTTTGGCCAGTCGGGCCTGCTTGTCATCGCGGAAAGCCTTGCCGCCGAGCAGGACTCCGGCACCCAGGGACAAGGGATTGATGAGGGCGAGACCGGCCATGGTGCCCGCCATGCCCGCCATGATCACGCCGCCGTAGGAGCCGCGCACGCCCACCAGGAGTTTGTGGCCCAGGCCGAGATCGGGTTCCAGGTCCGCAAGGGTGCAGGTGCCGGAGCGGGAAGCGCTGTCGTCCAGGGTTTCCCGGACATCGGGGAGGTCGACCCCGCCGAGTTCGGCGAAATGCCCCGCGACGTGCTCCGCCAAACGGAGTGCGCGCGTGCGGGTCCAGACCAGATTGTCGCCGACCGCGGTGCCGACGGTGGAGGTGAGCCACTCCTCCATCTGGTCCCAATGCCGCCCGGGATCCTGTTCATCGATCCAATCCTCGGCGGTGCGCGCGATATTGCGCAGCCGGTCCCGCAGATCATGATCGATGTCCCCGGCCAGATCGGTAATGCCGTCACCCAGCGTCTGCTGCCACGCCGACGTGCGCCGATGCAGTTGCTCCGCAGCCGTTTTCGCGGTCTGCAATTCCCGGATCGCGGCGGCGCCTCGCTCCGGATCCCGCAGTGCCACCAGTTCACTACCGAGGGCCAGCGCCAAATGCTCAGCGGCCGAACCAATATCGAGGGCGACCGTGCGCTGCACCGCCGCCTGATCCCGTGCCACGACTTGTTCTCGCAGGAACTGGAAGACCATTCCGAACCCGGATTCCCGCCCCAACTGCTCATCCTGCAATCGCACCGCATGCGTCCGCAGCACCGAGGACACCGGAATCATCGGCACGTCGATCCCCGCCTCCCCCAAGTGCTTCCGGTTCGCGTCGAACACCTGCCGCCAATGCGGATACAGATCGATCTTGGTCAGTAGTACCGCCACCGCCGGGCACAGCTCCCGCACCTGCCGCAGAAACTCCACCTCCGGATCGGTCAGCTCGGTGGAGGCATCCGTCACCATCAGCACCGCATCCGCCGCGGGCACATTCCCGAGAATCCCCGCCGCCCCGCCACTCCCATGCATCCCCAGCCCCGGCGTATCGACCACCACGATCCCATCCGCCAGCAACTGATTGGGCGTCTCGATCTCCACCCGCACAACCGCCCGCCCCTGCGCCTGCGGCATCCTGCCCCCGATGCCGCCGAGCTCCTCGAACGGAATCCCCACCCGCGTGACGTCCCCGCCCTCACCCCCCGCGACCACAAGCGTCGCCCGAGCCTCGGCCTCATGCGACAACGTCGCCGCCACCGTCGTGGTCGTATCGTCCCCCACCGGGCAAATATCCTGGTTGATCAGCGCATTGACGAACCGGCTCTTCCCCTGGTTCCCCAGCCCGGTCACCACGATGCGGCGTCGCGGATCCCGAACCTTCCCGGCGAGTGTCTCCAGCCGCCCGACCAGATCCCCCCGCTCGGCATCCCGGGCAACCGCAATGGTTTCCGCCAATACCGCCAGCAACGGCTGCACAGCCACAATGCCGGTCACAGCTTCCTCACCAACCTCGTCCATTCGTTGCCATCTCTATCGGCCGCTCACCCCACCGCGTTGCGATGGGGTGAGCGGTCCCGCTGCCTACGAATGCAACATGTCGCCGATCACGTCCCCACCCCCATGAACCCCGAGGTCCGCCCCACCGTGCGCCCCGGCATCCCCGAACAGCCCGGTATCCGTCCCACCGGCATGCACCCCACCCCCGAACGCATTCGAAACATCCAGCCCCGCCCAAGGATTGCCGCCACCCGCGTGCAACCCCGCATCCACCGCACCCCCACCATGCGCCACAGCATTCCCCACCCCGGTAAGCCCAGCGTCGAGCCCGCTCCCCACATGAGTCGCGCCGCCCACGGCCCCATTAAGCCCGGTGTCCAACCCGCTGCCGACATGCGCACCGAGGTCCGAGGCAGTGCCGACCCCGCCGGAGAATCCCGCATCGAGCCCACTGCCGAGATGTGCACCCGCACCGATCGCGCCATCGGAAGCGCCCGTCAGCCCGGTCTCCAGGCCCGCGCCGACGTGGGTTCCGGCACCGAGCACGCTGTTCGCCGCGCCCGAAAGACCCGCGTCCACACCGGTTCCGAGGTGTGTGCCCGCATCGACGGCACCATTCACGCCGCCCGAGAGACCGGTGCCGATCTGAGTTCCGGCGCCGAGAGCCGTGTTCGCCGCGCCCGAAAGGGTTGTGTCCAAACCGGTTCCGAGTTGCGCGCCGAGGCCGGTGCCGAGTTGTGCACCGGCATCCACAGTTGTGCCCACACCGGTGGAAAGCTGTGTAGCAAGATCAGTTCCGGTGTGGGCGTCGAGGCCGAGGGTGGTGTTGATGCCGCTGGTCAGCTCGGTTTGGAGGTCGGTGGAGGCGTGGGTGCCCGCATTCACAGTCGCGCCGAGGCCTGTGGACAAACCCGTATTGAGGTCGATGCCCGCTTGGGTGCCGAGGCCCAGCTCGAGACCGGATCCGGCCTCGCCGCCGAGGCTCACCTGAGTGGCCGAGGTGGTGGCGAGGTTGATGCCCGTTCCGGTCGAGGCACCGGCACCGATCGTGCCGTTCACGCCGACCGAACCATTGGTACCCGCGGAGCCGTTGACTCCGGCGGAACCATTCAGGCCCGCGGAGCCATTCAGGCCGGTCGAACCGTTCAGACCCGCGGAACCGTTGACATCCGCGGCGGCGTTCGCGCCGCCCGCGGCAATGATCGCGGAGAGCTGCGAACCTCCGGCAACCAGTGCGGATTCCGCCACCATGGGGGCGACGGCGGCGATGTCTTCGGGTGTCACGGTGTCCAATCCGGCGGCGGCGAGAGCCTGGCCGGGATTGGTGCAGTAACCGACCGCGGCCTCCTGATCCCGCAGCAGGTTGAGGATGAACTCGAGAATTGCATTGGGGCTCATGGCTGATCATCTCCTCGATGGGCGGGCCCCGCTGACCCGCACTGCTCGAATTTCCTTTCACGTTAGGAACTCGACGCGTTACGCCGAAACGGGGTGAACTCCCCACCTTTGTGTGGCGGCCGGGTTGGGGGCGGGGTGTGGATTAGGGGAATTTCCCCATACCTGCGTGTCGAGCGGTAACGACGATCCCCCAGCAACCGACAGGACCCATGGGCCAACCGGCCACAACCAGGTTTTCGTACAAATCGGGAACGACAGGGGAACTCGAATGAGTCAGGGTATGGCGCTCGGCATCACTGTCGGGTCGTCCAATACAGTCGCCGTGACGACTTCGGGGGGACAGCGCAAACTACATATCCGCCCCAGCATGCTCGGGTCGGAGCAGGAGGTTCCGGAGAGTTTCCTGTCGCGGGTCGGGGACCCCGTCGATATTCGCACGCGTGATGGATCCGCTGTTCGCGCAGCGGATCTGGTGGCCGCGGCGGTCGGCCGCGCCCTGGACGCGGCCCTGCATTCGCAGGTCTCGCACCCCGCCGCGGCGATGGTCGCCTGCTATCCGGCGTGGTGGTCGCAGCACACCGTGGAGGTGCAGCGCGCCGCCCTCGCCGCCGCCGGACTGGACGGTGTGGCATTGGTTCCGGAGCCGACCGCCGCCATGCGCTGGCTACAGGAAGTACACGAATCGACCCATGATGGGGCGATGGTTGTCTACGACCTGGGCGCAACGGGTTTGACCGTTTCGGTAGCGCGCACCGGCGCCATGTCGGGCATGTTGGGCGAACCGGTTCGCTCCACCGGCGTGGCGGGCGCGGAATTCGATCTGCTGACGATGCGTTATGTTCTCGCTTTTGCCGTGGGCGAAAAGGATTTCGATCCTTTCGACCCTTTGGTGGAACAAGAATTGGCCGCTCTCCGGGTCCGATGCAGAATTGCGAAAGAAACTCTTTCCAAACAAACGGCCACCATGGTTCCGGTCCGGCTGCCCGCCCTGGGCGCCGTCGAGGTCCGCCTGGTGCGCGATGAACTGGAAGACCTCTTCCGCGGCCCCCTGCTCACCTCCACCGACCTGGTCCGTGAGGCCATCCGCCGCGCCGGCCTCACCCCCGCCGACCTGGACGGCATCCTGCTGACCGGCGGCGGCGCGGCCATCCCCCTGGTCACCGAGCTGCTCTCCACCGAATTCGGCGTCCCGGTCGCCGCCGCCTCCGACCCGGCCCACCTCAGCGCGCACGGCGCGGCACTGCTCGCCGCCGACCTGCTGGCCGACACCACCGCCACCGAACCCCACCCCGCCGTCACCAAGTCACCGGCACAGCGCATCGTCACCGGCGACGCCGCGCGCGAGGATTCCGCGGACGCCGTCGCAGTGGACGCGCCGCCCGAGACGGTGACCGACGACAGCGTCGCGGCGGCGGGAATTCCGATTCTGCCCGCCCTACCCACCTCGACCGGCGGCAATGGCTTCGCGCACTGGCGGCGGGTGGCCGTGATCGGGGCGGCGGCGATCGCGGTGGCCGCGCTCGCCACCGGCACCCTGGCCATGGGCACCGGCATGCAATCCGCTCCGTCGGATTCCACTGCCCCGCAACCACCTTCGACCAGTGTGGCGGCCCTCGACGGCCGCGACGGCTCGGCGAATCCGACCCAGCAGGCCGCCCCCATCGCACAGACCGTGAACACCACCGCGCCGACGAACCCGGGCGCACTCACGCATCCGGGCGCACCCGCCGCGGCTGCGGTCGCCACGACGGCCGACGGCCCCGCCCCGGTGGCCCCCGCCGCCGACCCGGCCGCATCCGCTGGTGAGGCGAATCCGCCTGCGCCGCAACCGTCCACGGTCCAGCAGCAGGTTCCGACGGTTCCGCAGCAGAATCTTCCGGCGGCTCCGACGCTGCCCAATCTCAATGACACCCTCGGCAGCGCCGCCCAGCAGGTACCGACGGTGCCGAATCAGATACTTCCCCGCACCGGCGGCTGAGAGTTGGTAACCCGTGATAGGCAACACCCCCGTCGCGCTCGACTCACTCCCCTGCGCGCGAGACATCTTCCGGGACTTGGGCTCCGATGATCCAGTCCCCTCGCTCTATCTGATCCGCGGCCGCTCCAGCACCGGTAAGTCGACCCTGCTGTCCGCCATCCGCGCGCGCCTGCGCGCCCAGGGCACGGCATCGACGGACGATCCCGCCGACGCGGGGCAGGCCGCGCTGGTGGTGGATGACGCGCACTCCCTGGCCCCGGACGTGTTCGAAAGCCTGCGCGCGGCAGTGGAATCGGGTTCGCGCACCGTGGTGATCGCGGCGCGGCCCCGCCCGCACGATGCCCATTTGCGGGCCCTCACGGACCTCGTGGCGCGTCGCGGGCGCGTGATCGATCTGCGAGTGCTCGGAGTGGCCGAGATCGCGCCGTTCGCGCGTGAACTCGGCATGATGGTTCCCCGCGGCCTGGCGCAGCACATTCATCGGCAGACCGCCGGTATCCACGGCGGCGTGGTCGCCGCTTTGAGCGCGGCCTGCGCCACCCGGCTGGATGCCGGTATGGGCGCGGTCGACGACGCGGTGTCGGCGTGGGCGCGGGCCCGCCTCGATGACGCGGACCCGGACCTGCTGGACACCTTCGTGGTCGCCGCCATCGGCGCGGGCCTGGACGCCAGTGAACTCACCGAGATCCTGGAGATAACCCATACGGCCGCACAGGATCTGGTCGATCGCGCCCGGGGCAGCGCCCTGGTGACCGACGCGGACCTGCTCCTCGCACCGGCCGTGACCCCGCTGCGCACCCTGGTCGGCGACCGCCGCTTCCTCGCCGTCCAGCGCAAGCTCCTGCAAGCCCGCCTCGACGCGGGCCTGCTCCGCGACCACACCGCCCTGCTACTGGCCGAATCCGGCGTCCGCGACGACCGGCTCGCCGAATTCCTCTGCACCACAGCCGAAAAGGCCGGTGCCGAAGCCCCCCGCCACTACGCCGCGGCCGTCACCGCGGGCGCGGATCGCGACACCATAGCCGTCCGCTGGGCCGACGCCGCCGCCCGCACCGGTGACCTCGACACCGCCCTCCGCCTCGCCGAACCGGCCCTGGCCCGCCCCGGCACCACCCCCCTCGAACTCGCCTCCGCGGTACGCATCTGCGCCGCGGTCTGGACCCGCCGCGCCCTCACCACCCGCGCCGCCCAGCTCTACACCTGGCTCGGCCCCCACCGCGTAGGTCCCGATTGGGCAACCGCCGCCACCGTCCTCTACCTCGCGGGCGACCCCGCCGGAGCCCGAGCCCTCTCCACCTCCGCCGCCCACTGGCCCCCCACCGAGGCCACCGCCCGAGCGAGCCTGATCGCCGAGGCCCTGTCCAGCTCGATCGGATCCCCCATGGCCCCAGACACTTTCGCCGAGGGGGCGACCACCAGAGCAACACTCACCGGCAGGCCGGAGGCGAGCGATTCCGGTTCGAGCGGAGTGGCCACCGATCACTCGCTCGAATCCGAGTCGGTGCCAGAGCCTTTCGTTCCCGCCGTGTCCGACGCCGCACGAACCGCTGCGGTCGCCGCTGCCTCACAGTTGATCCATGCCACGCATTCGGGGCCCGGTCCCTCGGAGAATCGCGGGGACCGGTTCCTGCCGTGTTCCGGGGTCGCGATCGCGACACTGTTGTGCCTGAGCATGGGCGAACCACGCAGGGCCGCAGACGCTTTGCGCGGTGAGGGTCACGATCCGCAGAGTCTGGTGCTGGCGGCGTGGGTGGCGATGCTCGGGGGTGACGAGCAGTCCGCTGCGGCGATTGTCGCGGAATTGGATGTGGGCGCACTGGAACCCAGGGATCGACTGCTGGCGCATGGTGTTCGAGTGGGGTTGGCGCGGCGCAGCGGCGATCACACGGCGCTCACTTTGTCTTGGCAGGCCGCTTATCCGCTGTTCGACGAGGTCAGCGCGGATTTGCTGGCGCTGCTGCCGATCGGTGAGTTGTGGCTGGCGGGTATCCGGTTGCGTGATGAGGGCCGGGTGACCGCGCTGGTCAGCGCGGCCGGGGAGCTGTTGCGTCGGTTGGGTGATCC
Organism: Nocardia sp. NPDC051030; assembly: GCF_040683015.1. Classification (NCBI taxonomy): domain Bacteria; kingdom Bacillati; phylum Actinomycetota; class Actinomycetes; order Mycobacteriales; family Nocardiaceae; genus Nocardia; species Nocardia sp. NPDC051030. Next base: position 167,887 of record NZ_JBFBCD010000005.1, read on the forward strand.
GCCCGCGTGGTCGAATGCCTTCCACTGGTACGCGATTCAGGCCGCCATCGCGCACGAGAGCCCGAATGAGCTGCTCCCGCACGCACTCGCGCTGAAGGCCGCCGCACAGGCCGGTGATCCGCAGGCGGCCGCGCTCGCGGATGCCGGACGCACCTGGGTGCTGGTCCTGCGCGGTGAGGTGGATCGAGCCCGGGTGGAGGCGGTGGTCGCCCGCCTGGCCGCGCTGGGATTGATCTGGGATGCCGCCCGCCTCTCCAGTGAGGCCGCGCTGGCCGCCGGTGACTCCGCGACCGCCACGGCCCTGCTGAAATTGGCCCGCACCATCCGTGCGCAGGCGCGACCGCCGGAGCATCCGGTGCGCCCGCCCGCTCCGGCGGCACCGCGGCCGCGCCCGGAACCGCTGCCCGATACGGTGCTCAGTGAACGCGAGCGTGAGGTCGCCGAGCTGGTGTTACTGGGCTTGACCTACCGTGAGATAGGAGCTCGCCTGTATATCTCCGCCAAAACGGTGGAGCATCATGTGGCCCGGATCAGGCGTCGAATCGGTGCCGGCTCCCGTTCGGAGTTATTGTCAATGCTCCGCGCCATGGGTCACGGTTCATTATTGGTTTGACCCCGGCGCGGGGAGGACCCGGACGCACCGAGTGAGGTAACGAGGATGGCCACTGGGGTGGGCCTGCGGATCGCCGACGACGAGTCCGTCGTCGCGGTGGTGACCGGCGACGACGCCACACTCCCGGTGCACTACATTGTGCGCGAGTCGATCCTGCACATGTCCGATGACGGTGATGCGGTGCTCGGTGGCGATCAGCCGGCCGATCATTCGCATTCGATCAGCGGTTTCGTCGCGTCGGTGGGCGATCCGAACGGCATCTCGGTGGATGACGGCGAGGCCTATCGCGCCGAGGATCTGCTCGCGACCGCCGCCTTCTGCCTGATCAATCTGGCCGCCGATCACCTGAACGGCCCGGCCGAGTTCTATGCCACCTATCCGCGCGACTGGCCGGACACGCATGTCCAGGCCGTGCGCGAGGCGCTCGACTATCTGGGCCTGAAGTCGGTGGTGCTGGTCAGCGAGGCCGACCTACCCCAGCCGGAGGAAGACACCGGCAAATCCTTCGCCTACAACGCCGCCCGCGCGGCCCTGGCCGCCGTGCTGTCCACCCCCGCCGGCCTGACCCCGCCAGATCTGACCACCCCCACCGCGAATGCCGCCGACGTCACCGACATCCTGCCCGCACTGAAGTCCCCTGCGGCCTTGGCGCAGGCGTATTCGGCCGCCATCCCGGCCGCCACCACCGCCGATCCGGTGGTCGAAGACGATCTTCCGATGGACCCCGCTCCGGCCCCGCGCAAGCCCAGCCGCGGCCCGTACATCATTGCCGCCGTGATCGCCGTGCTCGGTTTGCTGCTCGGTGGCCTCGGAGTGGCGACGGTGTTGCACCGGGACGATTCGACGCCCGGCCCGCCGCGCGGCGAGGTCCGTTCCGAGCCGTCCCTCACCGCGGGCGTGGGTGTGCCCATGCCGCCGGGTGGCGCGGGCGCGGATTCGCCGACCACCACGCCCCCGGCCGAATCGGTGGAACCCCAGGCGAGCGTCGAACCGCCACCGGTCACCACCACGGCCCCGCCGACCACCACGAGCGACGCGCCGCCACCCACCACGCACACCACGCCGCCGACCACGACCCGGCCGGTGCCACCGATTTATCAGTACCCACCCGTGCCCACGTGGCAGTTGCCGACGCCACCGGTGTTCCAGGACCCGTGGGCGACGAATCCGCAATGATTTCGTAGAGACCTGCGGTGGTTTGTGCCCTAAAGTGATGCGCTGACCGATGTTCCGCGAAGTAACCGGACCGTCGGTCTGCTGGTGCACTACGAAGGGACCCAATGCGCAAGTTCATGGCGCGCCGCGCCGCGGTTCGAGCAGCCACCGTCGCTTTCGCCTCGACCGTTCTTGTCGGTCCCCTATTGGCAACGACTTCCGCGACCGCGGACCCGGTTACCCCCGAGCAGCTCGCCGCCGAGAAACTTCCGGCCGAACTGGTGCAGGCAATTCAGCGCGATCTGAAGATGACGCCCGCCGAATACCTGGACCGGGCCGCGCAGGCACAGCAATTGCGGGACTACGCAAAGGAATTCCGGTCCGAGCGCCCGGAGGAATTCGCGGGCGCCTGGATGGGCACCGACGGTAAGCCGGTATTGGCCGTGACCTCCCTCGATGCCGCCCGCATCGCCGCCGCCGACGGCTACCAGACCCGGCTCGCGCCGATCAGCGCGGACAATCTGGAGAGTTCGCTGAGTCAGCTGAACCGGGCGATCGCCGACATGCCGTTCGACATCTCCACCGCGATCAACTCGGTCGCCATCGACTTCCTCAATAGCCAGCTGGTGCTCAGCGTCGCCAACACCCCCGCCGGGCATCTGCTGAACCTGCCCACCCTGATCGCCAATATCAAGGTGATCCTGTCGCCGAACAGCGGCGGCCCGGTCGAGCGCCGGCCGATGGGCGGCGACACCTACATCAGCGCGCCGACCTCGCTGGACGACAAGGCATTGCAGAGCGTGGATGTCTGCTCGTTCGGCTTCAATGCGGTGGACGGCTCCGGCAACGCACTGAACATCAGTGCGGGGCATTGCAATCCGAATATCGGCAAGAGCAATGAGCAGGCCGATGTGTACCTGCCCAATGTGCGCAATCTGACCGCCAGCCCTCGGGTCGGCACCTTCGTGACCTCGCAGCTGGGTGGCGGCAACGCGCTCGACTACTCGGTCATCAAGCTGAACGAGGACGCGGTGCGCAACGGCATGGATCAGCCGTCGGTGCGCGGCGCGAACGGCACCACGCTCACCATTACCGGCGTGGCCGATCCGATCACCGGCGCGCCGGTCTGCAAGTCGGGTCAATCCTCCACGTTCACTTGCGGTTTCGTGGTGGCCGATCGGGTGGAGACCCAGCTGTACACCTCGGAGGGCCAGTCCAAGACCATTCGGGGCTTCGCCTCCAGCGCCTGCACCCTGGGCGGTGACAGTGGCGGCGCGATCGTGTCCGGCACCCTCGCGCTCGGCATCACCAGTGGTTCGAATGCGGCCGACGCGCCGAACTGCAACGAGGCCAACAGCGTTATGGCGCAGTACGGTGGAACCGCTTCTCTGGGCATTCCGGTCCGCGCGATTCTGGCTGATATCGATGCCAATTCGGGTGGCGGACTGGGCAGCGGAATTCAGGTTCGGACGCGTTCCAACGCCTGACGGCCGAGGAAACGTTCATAGACAGTTCAACTCGTGTCGACCTATCCGGCGACACGGGTTGATCTTGCTTCCGACACGCCGACTGTTTGCGGCGGAATCACCCAAACGTCACCCCGAGATGAGTAGGCATAACGGGCTCGAACCCATATAGTCGCCGTATGCTCCTGCCACGTATGCGCTTTTCTTCGCCTGCCGTGGGTCATCGCCCACGTGCCCTTGTCCGTTCAGCAGCGATTGCGGCCGCAGCGCTGTTGATCTCCGGACCCTTGGCGGCGAGTGCACACGCGGAGCCCGCGACCCCCGATCTGCCCGCGGAACTCATTGCCGCGATCCAGCGCGACCTGAAGATCTCCCCGGCCGACTATGTCGCCCGCGCCGATCTCGCCCAGCAGGTGGCGGCCTTCGCCACCACCGCGCAGCGGCAGTTCCCGAACGTGTTCGCCGGCGCCTGGCTGAACGAGGCCGGTAAGGCCGTCGTCGCCCTCTCCGATGGCGCGGATCTGGACAAGGCCCGCAAGGCCGTTCAGGACGCCGGGTTCGTGGCCAAGGATGTCGCCAAGAGCGAGACCACGCTGCGCAGCGAGAAGAACGCATTCCAGACCTGGTTGAAGGATCAGCCGGCCGAGGTGGCCAAGGCCGTCCGCGGCGTGGCCATCGACACCGTCAACAACACCATCGCCGTGCGCGTGGAGAAGGCCGGGCTGCCCATGCCCGGCTTCGTCGACCCGGCTCAGGTCGTCGTGATGCCTGTGCCGCCGACCGGCAATGAGGACACCACGCTGCAGACCGCCACCGCCATCGCCGGTGAGGGCCCGCGCGCGCTGGCCGCCGGTGACGGCTTCGCCTCGGTCGCCGGTCGCATGCAGCTGCGCTGCTCGCTCGGCTTCAATGGCACCGATGGCTCCGGCAATGTCGTGAATATCACTGCGGGCCACTGCAACCCGAACATTCCGGCCACCGGTGGCGCGAATTCGCCCGGCGCGTTCGAACTGATCGGCAGCGACACCGTCGGCTCGCAGGTCGGCTCCTTCCAGAAGTCGATTCTCGGCGCGCAGGACTACTCGATCATCGCGATCAACGATGCCTCGCACGACCGCTTCACCAATAACGCGGTCCGCGTCCCGAATGCCGCCCCCGTCGCCGTCACCGGTGTCGCGATCCCGGTCGTCGGTGCCCCGGTCTGCAAGTCGGGCTCGCGCACCGGCTTCAGCTGCGGTGTCGTGAATGCCGTCGACCAGACCGTTCAGGTCGGCGAGCGCATCATGACCCAGACCTTCTCCGCCAATATCTGCGCCCTCCCCGGCGACAGCGGCGGCCCGATCGTCACCGGCACCCTCGCCCTCGGCATCTCCAGCGCCTCCTCGGTCGCCGACTACCCGATCTGCGAGATCCCCAACCTGATCGGCCTCATCACCGGCAACGCCCCCCAGCTCTTCGCCCAGCCGGTGTCCACGGTTCTCTCCGATAACCCGGGCCTGCGAGTCCGCACCAACTGACCCCCTCGGAGCATCCGAAAAGGCCGGTAGCCCACAGCTACCGGCCTTTTCGCATTCCCGAACCACCCGCGAGGGAGCTGTGGTGGAGGAATTTGCCCGAATTCGCCGCCACCACAGCTCCCTCGACGGGAAGACTTTCCACGTGGTGCGACGAGCGGAGTGTGGGGTGTGGGGGTAGCTCCACGCGAGGGAGCACTCATGGCGGCAATCGGGTGAGTCGGACGCCATGAGTGCTCCCTCAGCGGTTTTCGAGAGAGGGGTGTGAGTCGGGCAGTGTTGGGGCGGTGCGGGGTCGTCGGGCGGGCTTCGGAAGGCGTAGGTGCGGCGGCGCGCGGTGGGGCATGCTGGAGGGATGTGTTTGGTGTTGGCGGGGTGGCGGGCGCATCCGGAGTATCGGTTGATCGTTGCCGCCAATCGGGATGAGTTGTATTCGCGGCCAACGGAATCGCTGCGCTGGTGGGATGAGGTGCCGGGGTTGCTGGCCGGGCGCGATCTGGGGGCCGGGGGCGAGGTGCCCGGGACCTGGCTGGGGGTGAGCCGGGAGGCGCATCGGTTCGCGACCGTCACCAATGTGCGTGCCCCGGGTGAGACCAGGACGGATGTGCGGTCGCGGGGAGCGCTACTGCTGGACTTCCTGCGCGGGGAGACCGGACCCGAGAAGTTCGTGCGGGGCGTGGCGGCCGCGCCGGACGACTACAACGGCTTCAATCTGGTGATCTCCGATCTGGAGACGCTGTGGTGGCACAGCAATCGCAGTACGCAGGCGCCACGGGAGCTGCTGCCCGGATTCCATGGTGTATCGAATGGTGCGCTGATGGGCTCGCTGGAGCCCGATGGCGAAATCCGCTTGGGCACGGACGCTCCGGCGTGGCCGAAGGTGCGAGAGGGCGTACGCGCCCTGCGCGCCGTGGTGGAATCCGATCCCTCGAATGTCGAGAGCTATCTCGCGGTGCTGGCCGACCGCACCCGCGCCGCCGACACCGAGCTCCCCCAGACGGGTCTGTCCAAGTTCAATGAGCGCGCGGCCTCGCCCCGCTTCATTGCCCACCCCTGGTACGGAACCCGGTGCAGCACAGTCCTGTTGGTCCGCGAGGACGGCGCCGTCGAAGTGACGGAACGCACGTTCGGCCGATTCGGCCGCCGCAAGGGCACCGTGTCCTTCCACGGCCGCCTCGACCTACCGGCCTGATCAGGCACCGGCGGCGACACGCCCGGCCCGCACCCGCAACCGAAATCGCATCCCCCGAAACGCACTCGGCCCGCCCCGAGTCATCGGGGCGGGCCGAGCCACAGTGCCGCCTTCAGCAGAAGGCGTTGCTAAATCAGTTGGCCCACTTGGTGGTGCCATCCGCGGCCTGGAGCGTCTGCATGAGCTCGATGCCCGCGGCGACCAGCGTCGGGCCGCCCACGGCGACCGTGCCGAGGATGCCGCCGATGCCGGCGCCCGCGACCAGACCCGGGATGCACCCGGCCACAATGGTCACGACGCAACCGATGATCGCGCCGACCGCCATGCCGACGAAGCTACCGATACCGGTGGCCATGCCGAACTGGGTGGAGAAGTTGCTCATGGCCCGCTGGTTCTCCGAAGCGGAGGCGATGGGCTTGACCGCAACCGGCTGCGAGACAACCTGTACGCCATCGGCCGGCTTCTCGGGGGTCACCTCGAGCACCTTGTTGTCATCCTTGAGCTCCGGCTTGACCGGAACCTGCACACCCGCGATGTCGAAAGACAGCGGGAAGGTGATGACCGTGGCACCCGCGATGTCCTTGACGTTCACCAGCGTCGTCTTCGGGTCCTCCGGAGTGGCGCCGTCCTGCTCGGTGAGCTCGAAGGTGCCGTTCTTCAGGGTGGACACGACGGTCTTACCGTCGACGAGCTTGGTGGAGTAGTTGATTCCCGCGGGCTGAGCGGGGGCGGTATCGGCGTGGGAGGTCGTCATCCCAATGGTCATTGCGCCGATGACCATGGCAGCCGCCGCAGTGGTGCTGCGAAGATTCATTCTCGGTTTTTCCATTCCGTCATCAGGTAGATCGTCTGTCCGCTTCTTCACCACGCGAGGCCCGGCTTCCCTCGGGCCCTGCCACGCGCAGAACATCTCCCCGAGCATGTGAAGAAGCGCACAGCTGTCGGACAGCGTGAGCCTAATCGATCACCACCTGATTTGCGACATCCCTTTCACCCTGAAGCACTGCGTGTTTCGAAGTAAGCCTGCCCTTTGTTCACGACGTGAATTGCCGGGATTTACGGTGTGGGAACACCCTGGACGGCTAAGTTACCAGCGGGTAACTTACCGTCTATTAGGATACGAGCAACCCGAGGCAGATCAGCCCCGCCTCGCACAGCTCGTAGAGCCCGTAAGAAAGGTCGCGACATGAATGCCCTGACAGTGACGCTGGGCACGATTGGGGCGGTGTTCACAGTCTTCTGTTGGGCATCGTTCATCGGAGGCGTGCGAAACATCGCGCGCACCATCATGGTCGGTCAGTCCGCACCCGATCGGTGGCGGCCGTTCTTCCCCCGCATCAAGACCATGCTCGTGGAATTCCTCGCGCATACGCGCATGAACAAATTCCGCACGGTCGGCTGGGCCCACTGGCTCGTCATGATCGGCTTCCTCGCCGGGTTCATCCTGTGGTTCGAGGCATACGGCCAGACCTTCGATCCCGAATTCCACTGGCCCATCATCGGTTCGTGGGGCATCTACCACCTGGTCGATGAAATCCTCGGCATCGGAACGGTTGTCGGCATCCTGACGCTGATCGCCATCCGCCAGCTGAACCACCCGCGCGTTCCGGAGCGCCTGTCCCGGTTCAGCGGCTCGAAGTTCGCCCCCGCGTATGTGATCGAAAGCATCGTGCTCGTCGAGGGCCTCGGCATGGTCTTCGTGAAGGCCGGCAAGATCGCCACCTACGGTGAATCCCACACCTGGAGTGACTTCTTCACCGAGCAGGTGGCCAAGCTCCTGCCCGAGTCGATCGCCATGGTCTCGATCTTCGCCTTCATCAAGCTGTGCTCCGGCGCGCTGTTCCTGCTGCTGGTCGGCCGCAATGTCACCTGGGGCGTTGCCTGGCACCGTTTCTCGGCCTTCCCGAACATCTACTTCAAGCGTGAGGCCGACGGCGGCGTCGCCCTCGGCGCGGCCAAGCCGATGATGTCCAATGGCAAGCCGATCGAGATGGAAACCGCCGATCCGGACAATGACACCTTCGGCGTCGGCAAGTTCGAGGACCTGTCCTGGAAGGGCATCCTCGACGTCACCACCTGCACCGAATGCGGTCGCTGCCAATCCCAGTGCCCCGCATGGAATACCGGCAAGCCGCTCTCGCCCAAGCTGCTGATCATGTCGCTGCGCGACCACGGCTACGCCAAGGCCCCGTACCTGCTGGCTGGCGGCCGCAAGGACATGGGCGGTGACGAGATCGGTCTCGTCGACGCCGAGGGCAAGCCGAATGAGCGTGCGCTGGACAAGATTTCGGCCGAGGCGCGCGCCGAGGCGGAGCGCCCGCTGGTCGGCGGCGAGGATGTCAACGGCATCATCGATCCCGAGGTGTTGTGGTCGTGCACGACCTGTGGTGCCTGTGTGGAGCAGTGCCCGGTCGATATCGAGCACGTCGACCACATCATCGATATGCGCCGCTATCAGGTGTTGATCGAGTCGGAGTTCCCGTCCGAGCTCGCGGGTCTGTTCAAGAACCTGGAGAACAAGGGCAACCCGTGGGGGCAGAACGCCAAGGATCGCCTGAACTGGATCTCCGAGGTGGACTTCGAGATCCCGGTCTACGGCCGCGACGCGGACTCCTTCGACGGCTATGAGTACCTGTTCTGGGTCGGTTGTGCCGGTGCGTATGAGGACCGCGCGAAGAAGACCACCAAGGCCGTGGCCGAGCTCCTGGCGACCGCCGGGGTGAAGTTCATGGTCTTGGGTCAGGAAGAGACCTGCACCGGTGACTCGGCGCGGCGTGCGGGTAATGAGTTCTTGTTCCAGCAGTTGGCGATGCAGAACATCGAACTGCTCAACACCGTGTTCGAGGGTGTGGAGCAGGCCAAGAAGAAGATCGTCGTCACGTGCGCGCACTGCTTCAACGCGTTGAATAACGAGTACCCGCAGGTGGGTGGCAGCTATGAGGTGGTGCATCACACTCAGTTGCTGAACCGGCTGGTGCGCGCCAAGTCCCTGGTGCCGGTGTCCCCGGTGGCGCAGAACGTCACCTATCACGATCCGTGCTATCTGGGCCGCCACAACAAGATCTATAACGCGCCGCGTGAGTTGATGGAGGCCTCGGGCTCGACCTTGATCGAGATGCCGCGTCACGGTGAGCGGTCGATGTGCTGTGGTGCCGGTGGCGCGCGCATGTGGATGGAAGAGCAGCTCGGCAAGCGCATCAACGTCGACCGTGTCGATGAGGCCTTGGAGACGCTCAAGGGCGGCAATGAGCCGTCGATGATCGCGACGGGTTGCCCGTTCTGCCGGGTCATGCTGACCGATGGTGTCACCGCCCGCAAGGACGGCGGCGAGGTCGGCCAAGGCGTGGAGGTCGTGGACGTCTCGCAGCTGATGCTGCAGTCGATCGACCGCATCGATGCCGCGCAGCTGACCGAGAACCTCAAGGTCATCCAGACTCCGAAGGTTGAAGAGCCCGAACCGGTTTCCGAGCCGGAGCCGGTCAAGGCCGAGGCGGCTGTCGCCGAGGCCCCGGCCGAGCCGAAGGCCGCTCCGGCCGGTGGCGGCCTGGGCATGAAGGGTGGGCTCAAGCCTCCGGGTGGCGGCAAGGGTCTGGCGATGAAGGGCGGCCTGAAGGCCCCCGGCGCGAAGGCTGAAGCTCCGACCGCGTCCGCCCCGGCGGAAGCTGCTGCCCCGGCGGCCGATTCGGCCCCGGCCGCACCGGCCAAGGGCCTCGCCATGAAGGGCGGCCTCAAGGCCCCCGGCGGCAAGGGTCTCGCCATGAAGGGCGGCCTGAAGGCTCCGGGCGCGAAGCCCGCCGCTCCGGCGGAATCCGCCCCGACCGAATCCGCCTCTGCCGCAGCCGCTCCGGCTCCGGCGACGGAAGCCGCGGCTCCGGCCGAGGCCAAGCCGACGGTGGCCGCCAAGGGTCTGGCCATGAAGTCCGGCCTCAAGCGCCCCGGCCCGAAGGCCCCGGGTGCCGCCGCTCCGGCAGCTCCCGCCGCCCCGGCCGAGTCCGCTCCCGCCGCCTCCGCCACGGCGGAATCGGCTCCGGCGGAGGCCACTCCGGCTCCCGCCGCCGAGGCCAAGCCGACGATCGCCGCCAAGGGCCTGGCCATGAAGTCCGGCCTCAAGCGCCCCGGCCCGAAGGCTCCGGGTGCCGCGGCACCGGCTGCTCCGGCAGCCCCCGCCGAAGCGCCTGCGGCTCCGGCTGATTCGGCCCCGGCCGAAACCGCCACGGCCGCCACGGCTCCTGCCGAACCGGCCGCCACCGAGACCAAGGGCACCGAAGGCAATGGCGGCAATGGCACCGAAGGCAATGGTGCTGCCAACCCGCCCGCCGCCAAGCCGGGCGGTCTGGGCTTCAAGGGCGGCATGAAGGCCCCGGGCCGAAAGAACTGACGCTCGAACACCAACGCCGAGGGCGGCGCTACCACTCCGGTAGCGCCGCCTTCGGCGTTTCCGGAGCGGCTACGGCCTCGAGCCGCCGAGTAGAGCCGACTGCTCTGCTTCGCCACCCTGCGTTCGTCCGGGCTCGATCCGCCGGGCCGAGTCCACCGCCGGACCTGCGGCGATCTGGCAGCATCGCCGCAGGTCCAGCGACTCTCCGTTAATGCCGAGCAACACTATTGGCGGGAGTTCGCCATACTGCAAGGTATGACGGATGCGCGAGCGATGCGGGTGGAAATCGGGGTGGAGACGCTCGAAGGGGTGCGGATCGCGGATGCGGCGGGGGCGAAACGGGTGGAATTGTGTACCGGACTGTCGGTCGGCGGGCTGACGCCCGGGGGTGCCTTCGTGGAGGCTGCGGTGCAGGTCGCGGGGGATGTCGAGATTCATGTGCTGATCCGTCCCCGGCCCGGCGACTTCCGGTATTCGGCCGATGAGGTCCGGCTGATCCGTGGCGAGGTCATCCGGGCGCGGGAGGCCGGGGCGCACGGCGTGGTGGTCGGCGTGCTCGATGAGGAGGATCAGATCGATGCCGCCGCCAATGCGGAATTGGTGGCCGCCGCCGAGGGCATGGAGGTGACCTTCCATCGGGCGTTCGATGTCTGCGCGGACCCCTACGCCGGTTTCGATCGGCTGCTGGAACTGGGTTTCACGCGCCTGCTGACTTCGGGCCGTCAGATGTCGGTCCTGGATGGCGCGTCCTTGATCGCGCGGCTGGTGAGTCTGGCGGACGACCGAATCCAGGTGATGGCCTGCGGCGGCCTGCGCGCCGACAATGCCCGCCGGGTGATCGAATTGACCGGGGTGCGGGATTTGCATGCGGCCGTGCGCATTCCGGTTCCGGGCGGTTCGCAGCAGGACAGTGATGTGACATTCGCGGAGTTCGGGGTGCCGAGCGGATTCGATCATTTCGAGACGGACGCGGACGGGGTCGCGGCCCTGTGCGAGGCCGCTTTCTCGGCCGGATAGCCCGCCCCGAGGGCGTGTCTACCGCCCTGGCCAGCGAAAACTTCGTAGCGTGAGCCTGTTTCCGAGTGCCCCGGACGGGTATGCCGGTGGTGCGTCTCGCGTTCTAGGAGGTTGACATGGCCGCGGCACCCGCGCCATCGACGGTTCGCACCCTGATCCCCGCCCGAATCGACAGATTGCCGTGGTCCCCATTCCATACCCGGATGGTGATCGCGCTCGGTGTGGCGTGGATTCTGGACGGCCTGGAGATCACGGTGGCGAGCGCGGTCGCCGACACCCTGACCAAGCCCGAGACGCTGCACATGTCCTCGACCGCGGTCGGCCTGCTGGCGACGATCTATCTCGCCGGTGAGGTGGTGGGCGCTCTCCTGTTCGGCAATCTGTCCGACAAGCTGGGCCGCCGCAACCTGTTCATGCTGACCCTCGGCGTCTACCTGGTCGGAAGCGGTCTCACCGCGGCCACTCTCGGCAATGGCGCGGGTTGGGTGGCGTTTCTGTATGTCACCCGGTTCATTGCCGGTATGGGCATCGGCGGCGAGTACGCCGCCATCAACTCCGCGATCGACGAACTGATTCCGGCGCGCTACCGGGGCCGGGTCGATATCGCGGTGAATGGAACCTATTGGGCGGGCGCGGTACTCGGCACGATCGGCACCTACATCCTGCTCAACCATGTCGAACTGTCGCTGGGCTGGCGGCTGGGCTTCCTGATCGGTCCCGTGCTGGGCCTGGTGATCCTGGTGGTGCGCAGGCATCTGCCCGAAAGCCCGCGCTGGCAGATCATGCACGGCCGGGCGCAGGCGGCCGAGGCGTCGATCACGCAGATCGAGCACGAGGTGGAGCATTCGGGCATCGAGCTGCCGCCGATCGACGAGAGCAAGGCGATCGAGGTGAAACCGGCCCATCAGATCGGGTACGCGGCGCTGACCCGAGTCCTGTTCCGCGAGTATCCCTCCCGCGCCATCCTGGGCGCGTCCCTGATGATCAGTCAGTCATTCCTCTACAACTCGATCTTCTTCACCTACACCCTGGTGCTCGGCAAGTTCTACGGAGTGCCGTCGGAATCCACTCCGATCTACCTGATCGCCTTCGCCATCGGCAATCTGGTCGGCCCGTTCACGATCGGGCACCTCTTCGACACCGTCGGCCGCCGCAAGATGCTCGCGGGCACCTACATCGGTTCCGGTGTGCTGCTGGCGATCACGGCCGCACTGTTCTATGCCGACGTACTCAATGCGATCACCCAGACCGCCGCCTGGTGCGTGATCTTCTTCTTCGCCTCCGCCGGAGCGAGCGCCGCCTATCTGACGGTGAGCGAGATCTTCCCGCTCGAGGTCCGTGCCAAGGCGATCGCCGTATTCTTCGCTATCGCACAGTGTTTCGGCGCGCTCGGCCCGGTCGTCTACGGTGCCCTGATCGGCGACGGCGACCACCCCGGTCGCCTGTTGATCGGCTACCTGCTCGGCGCGGCCGTCATGATCGGCGGCGGCCTGATCGCCTGGTTCCTCGGCGTGGACGCGGAAGGAAAGTCCTTGGAGGACATCGCCCTTCCGCTCTCGGTGACCGGCCGGAGGGGCCAGACCCGCGCGGAAGGGGCCGCATCCCCCTTCGCCACCTGATCCGACGGATCAGGAATCCGGCCTGGAGTGCCTGCCCCCGCGCGGCGGATCGGTCGGCCACGCCGGAGGCGAGGGATTCGGATCCGTCCACGGCGGAATCGGCTGACCCGGGTCCGTGCGCATCGGATTCGGCTGCACCACACTGGTTCTGGGAACGGTGTTCTCATCACTCGCCGGAGGCTCGGGCGGTTGCGGGCGAGAGACCACCGGTTGCCCACCGGTGCGGGGAGTGATCGGCTGCGATCCCGTCCGAGGTCCCGCTGAACCCGTCCGGGGCACCGCCGATTGCGAACCCGTTCGAGGCGTGGCCGATTGCGCACCCGACCGAGCGCCGGTCGACTGCGCGCGCTTGCGCGGGGCAGCGGATTTCGTTGCGGCCTTGCGGGTTCGGGCCGGACCGGCGGGTTCGGGACGATGACCGAATGGGCGGGCCAGCATGACGGCGATGGCGGTGGTCAGCGGAACGGACAGGGCCAGGGCGATGCCACCGACCGAGGAGCGGGCGATCTCGATGCCGACCGCGTCACCGGTGAGCACATCGCGAATCGACCGCCCGGCCACACTGAACAGCAGCAGCAACGGCAGCGCGCCACCGGCATAGGCGAGCACCAGCGTGTAGACGGTGCTGGCGATGTGGTCGCGCCCCACACGCATGGCGGCGGCGAAAATGCTGCGGCGCGAGGCCTGTTCGTCCAGGGCGGCGAGTTCGAAGGCCGCCGAGGCCTGGGTGATGGTGACGTCATTGAGCACACCGAGCGAGCCGATGATGAATCCGGCGAGCAGCAGCCCGGTAATGCTGACGTGCTCCAGATAGGTGGCGACGGTGGTGTTCTGTTCCTCCGACAGGCCGGTCAAATGCGTCATCTTCAGTGCCAGCCAAGACAACCCGGCCGCCAGCGCCATCGAGGTGAGCGTGCCGAGCAGTGCGGAGCTCGTGCGCAGGTTCACGCCGTGCGCCAGATACAGCACGGCATAGAGAATGAGCGCGCCCGCCACCAAAGCCACCGGAATGGCGGGTTTTCCGTCCAGCAAGGCCGGGAGCAGGAAGATCACCAGCACTCCGAAGGCGAAGATCAATCCGATCAGCGCCCGCAATCCGCGCCACCGCGCGACGACGATGATCACCAAGGCGAAGACGGCCACAATGATGCTCAGCGGCAGCCCACGCGAGTAGTCGTTGAACGAGTACATGGCCGTGCCGCTCGGATCGGCCCCGCGCACGATGCGAATGTGGTCGCCCGCCCGCAGATCGGGTTGTCCTGGCCCGGGCGCGATTTCGAAGAGCGTCTTACTGCCCTGATCCGGTCCGGAGTCGATGGTGATGATGCTGCGCTGGCAGTTGTAGGCGCTGGTGCGCGGCGCCTGCGGCTGATCGACGAAGACCTTGCCCTGTGAGGCGCTGCCGCACGGCCCGATGTCCTGTAGGACCACGGTCCCGGCCTCGGTCTGCATCGCGCCGCCGCTCTGGCTCTGCATGGGCAGCGGAATGTCGACATGCTGACTGCTCGGCCACAGGAACCAGGCACCGGCCACGACGATGATGCCGATGACCGTGAGCAGTCCGACCACCACGCGGGCAGCGGTTGCGCCGATCTCGATCGGGCCGGAGTGGTCGTGGTGGTGATGGTGATCGCTCACCGAGCGAGCCTAAACGAAAACCGTTCCCGAAGTGCACGGGGGTTCGGGGGTGGTCTTGTCAAATATGAACATTCCGGAATCTGCACAGAATGGGGTTCAGAAGTGGGAGGGGGCGGCGGAGAGCAGGGGGATGTCTCCGCCGCCCGGGACTCAGCGGCCCAGGGGGGTAGGCCGGCTGAATCAGGGCCGGACGGCTCAGGGGGGGTAAGCGGTCCGGCCGGGCACTTAAGTGCCGAGGCCTACTGTACACAAAAGTCGGATCTTTCCGCTAGCTAAGTCTCTAAAAACCCACCTTTTTCGTACTAGCGGTTTGTTTTAGTCAGGGTCTCACCTGTGCCAACGTCCATGGCCGAACAGCGTCACTGCCGGTAACCGGCGAGGAAATTGCCGAATCGCTCGATCGCCACGGACAGGTCCCGAGCCCACGGCAGGGTGACAATCCGCAGGTGATCGTGGTGCGGCCAGTTGAAACCGGTGCCCTGCACCATCAGAATCTTCTCCTGCAGCAGCAGATCCAGCACCAGCTTCGAATCGTCATGGATCTCATGGACTTCCGGATCCAGCCGCGGGAACGCGTACAGCGCACCCTTCGGCTTAACGCACGAAACGCCCGGAATCGTATTGAGCTTCTCCCACGCCACATCTCGCTGCTCCAGCAGCCGCCCGCCGGGCAGCACCAGATCCTCGATGCTCTGATGCCCGCCGAGTGCCACCTGAATCGCATGCTGCGCGGGCACATTCGGGCACAGGCGGGTGGAGGCCAGCAGATCGATGCCCTCCAGGAACCCGCCCGCGTGATCCTTCGGCCCGGTGATCACCAGCCAGCCCGAGCGGTAACCCGCCACCCGGTACGCCTTGGACAGGCCATTGAAGGTCAGGCACAGCAGATCCGGCGCGAGCGTCGCCAGCGAGACATGCTTGGCGTCGTCATAGAGGATCTTGTCGTAGATCTCATCGGCCAGCAGCAGCAGATTGTGCTTGCGCGCCAAGTCCACGACCTGCTGCAACACCTCGGTCGAATAGACCGCGCCGGTCGGATTATTGGGGTTGATCACGACAATGGCCTTGGTCTTGTCGGTGATCTTGGATTCCATATCGGCGATATCCGGCTGCCAGTCATTGGACTCGTCGCACAGATAATGCACCGGCGTGCCGCCCGCCAGCGAGGTCATGGCCGTCCACAGCGGATAGTCCGGGGCCGGGATCAGCACCTCGTCACCATTGTCGAGCAGCGCCTGCATGGTGATGGTGATCAGCTCGGAGACGCCATTACCCAGGTACACGTCGTCGACATCGAACTCCGGGAAGCCCGGGACCAGCTCATACCGGGTGAAGATGGCCCGCCGCGCGGGCAGGATGCCCTTCGACTCCGAATAGCCCTGCGCATAAGGCAGCGCCGCGATCATGTCGCGCATGATCACGTCCGGGGCGTCGAACCCGAACGGCGCGGGATTGCCGATATTGAGCTTGAGGATGCGGTGACCCTCGGACTCCAGCCGTGCCGCGTGCGCGTGTACCGGACCCCGGATTTCATACAGCACGTTCTGGAGCTTGGTCGACTGCTCCAGGGTGCGCGGGGACCGAGGCGGTAGGTGACTGGAAGGGCTCACCCGTCCAATGGTGCCATCCGCTCGCAATCGGGATTTTTCACCGTGTTCTCACCGCGAGGTATCGGGCGGCAACATGCCCTTGGCCGCGGTATTGCCGCAGAACTCCTCGATGGTTTCGTCCAGCTCGCGGGCCGCTACCACGTCCCGGAACTCCGGCCGGATGAGTCGCTGCCGCAAGCCGATGAGCCGCTCCTCCAATTGCGCGATCCGCTTCTCCTCGTCCAATCGCAGGACGGGTTGCAGGGCCTCGGTGGCACCGTCCAGGCTGCCATTGATCAGGTGCGCGGCCGCACTGTCCACTCGGGCGAGGGACTCCGCACCATAGGAACGCTGCTCGGTGGGCCCGTTCGAGTACAGCTCGATGGCCCGATGGGTCGCCTGCAAGGCGGGTTCGGCCTGACCCAGATGGATATAGGTCGCCCCCGCGTAGTACTGGCTCTTGGGCTCGTTGAAACCGAATACACCGCCGACCTCGTCGTGCAGGGTGTCGCGGGAATCGCCGTCGCGGGCATTGTCCGCGGCGCGAATGCAGCGTTCGGTGTCGTGCGCGCTGCCTAGTCGGGACCAGATCCGGGCCTCGATATTCAGTAGTCGCACCCGAGCGGTCGCCGAATCCGCGTACTGCTGACCGCTCTGCGCCAGCAGCACCGCGCGCCGCGGCCGCTCCGACCAGTATTCGATCAGCGCCTGCATACCGCGGGTCCAGGAGCGCAATCCGTTGTGCCCGCACAGCTCCGCGTAAGCCCATGCGGCCCGGGCCTGCTCACCGGCCGCGTCGACATAGCCGAGATCGGTGCTGGCATTGGCGAGCAGCCCGGACAGGGTGCCCGCGAGCAGGTACAGATGGCCGGTGTCGGCGGGTCGTTGATGGCCTTCGAGCAGGCGGTAGACGCGGCGGCGCACCCGCAGCATCTCCACCATCATGGGCACGGGAGGCACATGCACGTAGTCGTTGGCGATGCGCGTGACGTCGGCGTCGAGCTGTTCCAATGTGGTTGCTCCCACATTGGTGCCCTCCGCCCTCCCCGCGTGCTCGCTTGCTTCGTGGGCAGCCGCCATGATCAGATCCCTCTCCGAAATCGCCGCTAACGCATCGCCTCTCATCGCACCCGTGTCGACGAGTGCCAGCAGTTCCGCGTCGCTGGAATAACTGGCTTGCGCCGGATTGCCTTGTCTTGCATCGGCATGGCCGTGCCGCACTTCGGCACTGTCTTGGCGCATATCGAAACCGGGAACGGTGGGACGGTCGATCAAGGGCTGGTCGATCAAGGCCGCGAACCGTGCCCGCACCACATCGTCGGACCTGGCAAGAGACGTATCGAGGGCGGCCTGATTGACGGGGCGGGGATGCACCCGATCCCCACCGGCTTCCCACTTGGAGACCAGGCGCTCGTGCACACCCAAATGTGCCGCGAACTCCCGGATACTCATCCGTTTGGCATCGCGAAGGGCCCGGGCTTCTTTCCCTGACCACTGCCTGACCACGATGTCATCCCTTCCGAAACGAACTCCGAGTTCCAGGGTACGAGCGCGAAGTGGCCTCGGCCACAAGCGAAAGCTAGCCGTTACCAGGCTTTATACGAATCCGGAATAAAGGCAGTGAAAGGGCAGCGCAAGGAGGGCGTGCGGGCGTATTCATACGGGCCACGCGGGCGCGACCCTGGAGTCCGGAGGCAGGAGTGGGGAACGTGAACGCGGACAAGCTGAGAACGATCGACGACTGGGTGGCGTTCTACCGCCACGAGTTCGGTCTGCCGGTCGCCGAGCGCGGCGGTTTCGTCATGCTTCCCGTCACCAGCCGCGTGGGCGTCATCCACCTGCCCGTCGCCCGCGCCGAAAAGGTCCGCGCCACACTGCAAAAGCACGACAATGCCGGTCCCATGCTGGCCCGGCAGATCCGCTGGAGCTTTCTCGCCGGGCCCGATTCCCGCCCCGGCGACCAGATCATGGACGTCCTGAACCGCCTCGATATCGGCATTCCCGCCATCGGCAGTGCCGTCATGCTCCCCACCGGCCTGGGTCGCTGGACCCGCGAAGGCTGCTACTGGGTGGTCCCACCCACCCGAGAACTGAAACTCCCACCCCTGTCGGCAATCATCACGACAGCTCTGGCGGTGGGAACCGGAAGCGAGGACTGAACGCAGCCGGCCCTCGCACCGGCGCGCAAGCGCCGGAACCCACCGAGTCCGCCCCTCCTGGCAGTCGACGGGGCGGACTCGGCGGGTGTTGAAGGGCTGTACCGCCTCCCCGCGACTTCGGCGCACGGCAGAGTGCCGTTGCCGGTTGGGAACGCGTGGCAGCGGATGGGTGCCGAAACAATTTTGGACGTACCCGGTGAGTTACCCGGACCCTCACGAAATCAGTTGTCGCGTTGGCGATCAGTTCGCAGGGGCGGCTGGGGGTAGCAGCGGTGGGAGGGTGGGGAGCACGACGGGCGGGAGGCCCGGGATGATCGTGAAGGTATTGGGGCCCTGGGTGGTCGGCGGGGCTTCCGTCGTGGTGGTGTAGCGCGGCGGCGGAGCTGCCAGGGATTCGTTGGTGGCATCGGTGGTGGTGGGGACCACCGTGGTGGGTGCGACCGAGTGGGTGGTGGTGGCCTGGGCCGAGGTGGGGACGGCGTCGGAGCTCTGCGAATCGTGTTCCAGGACTTGCGGACCCCAGCGCAGCGAGACGCCGATGGCGGCGACCACGACCAGCGCGCCGACGGCCACCCCGGCCATGCTGACCTCGCGGCGGCGGCTCAACTTCTCGACCGCGCGCGCACCGGACCGCCACGATGTCGCATGGTCCTGGGGTAGTGCGGTGGTGTCCTCGGGCCCGGCCGGGAAGGGCGCGGGCGCGGGGCGCTGCGCGACCGGACGAGCCAGCATGGCCGCACCGCGGGTCACCACGGTCTCCGGTGCGGCGGCGACAATCACGGGCACGCCCAGCCAGCGCCGCAAAACCCTTGCCACCAGCGGAATCTGCGCGCACCCACCGATCACGGCGACGGCCTGGACCGGCTGCTCGGAGCGCAGGATCACGTCCCGGATCATCCGGGCCGAGGATTCCACGGCCAGCATGATCAGCGCTTCGAAGTTCTCCTGCGAGAGCAGCACCAGACCCTCGGGCGAGGGCAGCGCGACGGCGCTGCTGGTGGACAGCTGCTCCTTCGCCTGCCTGCACAGCTCATCCAGCGCGAGCAGACCGGCCTGATCCTCCGGATGGGCGATCCGTCCGGAGGCGATCTGCTGTTCGCGGATCAGCGAATCCAGATAGTCGCCGCTGATATCGCTGGTGCGCTCGCTGAAACAGACCTGCCGCGAGGCGGTATCGACCACGGTGACCGAAAGGCCCGAAGCGCCCAGATCGTAGAGTGCGACGGTACCGAAACCTTGCAGGTCACCGGAGTATTCGAGAAACTCCATGGCCGCGGCGACATCGGGAACCAGCTCATAGTTGGTGAACTGGCGGCGGGCCAGCTCGGCCCGGATGGCGCGGGCGTGCAATTCGTCGCGGTAAGCGATTGCGGTGGCGCTGATCTCGGAATCGGCCGCCAGCACCGCCCCGATGGCATCGGCGACCAAGAGATCGATGCGGCGATCCTCGACCGGAATGCCCTGCACATCGAAGGCGTCCGGCGCACCGCGGAATCCGGTGAATTTCTTGGCGTGACCGAAGGAATGCGACGGCGCGGGCTCGGCGGAATTCCCGGAATGCGGACGTGCGACGCGAACCGCGCCCGCCCCCACCGAGACTCCCAATACCGAACTCATTTGCAGCCCATCTCGTTTCCACGCTCCCCGAGGTGTGAGCAAGGCACACGGCCTGCGATCGGCGTGCGACGCATCAACATAACGGTGGGGTCACTTTACCTGTCGCCGCCACCTTACGACCTGCCGAGCCTTACGTACACCCGGGATTCCGCACACCGGGTCCACGCATGCGAAACAGACAGACGGAGGACTCCGGATGGTCGCCCGGCGTTCAGTTCTGCTGGAAGTTCAGGTACGCCTTCGACGGCGTCGGCCCGCGCTGGCCCTGGTACTTGGAGCCCGCGGCGGCGGAGCCGTACGGATTGTCGGCCGGGCTGGTGAGCCGCAGCAGGCAGAGCTGACCGATCTTCATGCCCGGCCACAGGGTGATCGGCAGATTGGCCACATTGGAGAGCTCGAGGGTGATGTGCCCGCTGAATCCCGGATCGATGAAACCCGCGGTCGAGTGGGTGAGCAGTCCGAGCCGTCCGAGGCTGGACTTGCCCTCGAGCCGTCCGGCCAGATCGTCGGGCAGGGTGCACACCTCGAGGGTGGAGCCGAGCACGAACTCGCCGGGATGCAGCACGAACGGCTCGCCCGCGGCGGGTTCGACCAGGGTGGTCAGCTCGTCCTGCCGCTGCGCCGGGTCGATATGGGTGTAGCGGGTGTTGTTGAACACCCGGAACAGACTGTCCAGCCGCACATCGATACTCGATGGCTGCACCAGATTGTCGTCGAACGGCTCGAGCCCGAGACGCCCAGCGGCGAGCTCCTTGCGGATGTCGCGATCGGAAAGCAGCACGCCGAAGAGACTAGTTGCCGATGCGGGGGCGGTACCCCCACACCCCCGATATCCTTAGAGTTCGGTCGCCGAAGGACCTGAATTGTCGGTATCCACGACCGGACTCGCGGTCGATTCCTTGACCTGCCCTCGTCGAATTCCCCACGTCGCATGCGCCTCGGACCGCATCCGCTCGACCATATGCGGATAGTGCAGCTCGAAGGCCGGGCGCTCGGAGCGAACGCGCGGGAGCTCGTGGAAGTTGTGCCTCGGTGGCGGGCAGGTGGTCGCCCATTCGAGGGAGTTGCCGTAGCCCCACGGATCGTCCACCGTGACGACCTCGCCATAGCGGTAACTCTTGAACACATTCCATACGAACGTGATCATCGAGAACCCGAGCACGAATGACCCGATCGTGGAAATGGTGTTCAGGGTGGTGAATCCATCCCCCGGCAGATAGTCGGCATAGCGGCGCGGCATGCCCTCATTGCCCAGCCAGTGCTGCACCAGGAACGTGGTGTGGAAGCCGAAGAACGTGGTCCAGAAGTGCAGTTTGCCGAGCCGCTCGTCCATCAACCGTCCGGTCATCTTCGGGAACCAGAAGTAGATGCCCGCGAAGGTCGCGAACACGATGGTCCCGAAGAGCACGTAATGGAAGTGCGCCACCACGAAATACGAGTCCGACACATGGAAGTCCAGCGGCGGGCTGGCCAGGATCACGCCGGACAGGCCGCCGAAGAGGAAGGTGACCAGGAATCCGATGGACCACAGCATCGGCGTTTCGAAGGTCAGCTGACCTCGCCACATGGTGCCGATCCAGTTGAAGAACTTCACCCCGGTGGGCACCGCGATCAGGAAGGTCATGAACGAGAAGAACGGCAGCAGTACCGATCCCGTCGCATACATGTGGTGCGCCCACACCGCGATCGACAGCATGCCGATGGCCAGCGTCGCGTACACCAGCGTGGTGTAGCCGAACAGCGGTTTGCGGCTGAACACCGGGAAGATCTCGGTCACGATCCCGAAGAAGGGCAGCGCGACGATATAGACCTCCGGATGCCCGAAGAACCAGAACAGATGCTGGTAGAGGATGGCCCCGCCATTGGACGGATCGAAGACGTGGCCGCCCAGATGCCGGTCCACCTCCAGCCCCATGAGCGCCGCGGTGAGAATCGGAAACGCCAGCAGCACAAGCACACTCGTGACGAGGATGTTCCATACGAAGATGGGCATCCGCCACATGGTCATGCCCGGGCAGCGCAGGCAGATCACCGTGACGATCATATTGACGCCGCCCAGAATGGTGCCGACACCGGAGACGGCCACGCCCATGATCCACAGGTCCGCGCCCACACCGGGCGCGTGCGAGGCCAGGCTGAGCGGCGCGTACGCCGTCCAGCCGAAGTCGGCCGCGCCACCCGGGGTGACGAATCCGGCGGTCGCCATGGTCGCCCCGAACAGGTACAGCCAGTAGCTGAGGGCATTGAGCCGCGGGAACGCCACATCGGGCGCACCGATCTGCAGCGGCAGCACCGCATTGGCGAATCCGAACACGATCGGCGTCGCATAGAACAGCAGCATGATCGTGCCGTGCATGGTGAAGAGCTGATTGAACTGCTCGGGCGTCAGGAACTGCATGCCCGGCCGGGCCAGCTCGGCGCGCATGAGCAGCGCCATCAGGCCGCCGATCAGGAAGTACGCCATGGCCGTGAACAAATACATGTTCCCGAGCATCTTGGGATCGGTGGTGGTGATGGCCTTCCACAGATAGGAACCCTTGGGCCCCATGCGCGGTGGATACGGCCGCGCGGGTTCGAGCTGCGGGACTTCGCGTGCGGGCACCGCGGTCATACGTCCTCCTCGACCGCCAACCAAGGAGGCGCTGCGAATTTGCGCCAGAGCAAATATTCAGCGCATCCAAAGTTCCTGTGGTGGACGGGCTTTCGGCCCTGCCGCACAGTCTACGACCGCCTGTAGACGAAACCCGGTGCTTCAGCGAAAGAACATCAGCGATCTTCGGCGCGCCGCCCCGACACGCCCCGAAGATCACCCCCGCCGATCTCCGGAACCCACCCGGACCAGCCAGGACGGGTAAAGAGTTGCCACCCGCGAGGGCGGGTCTGATAGAGTCGCGCAAGCAACAAGCCGGTGTGGTGTAGTGGCAACACGCGACCTTCCCAAGGTTGAATTGCGAGTTCGATTCTCGTCACCGGCTCCACCAGAAAAGGCCCCCCGACCAGCGGTCGGAGGGCCTTTTTCGCTGTCTTGTCCTCGAACTACTTCGAGCACTCGGTGACGACCCGCTTGGTGGCCTTGGCCGCCTTCATCAGATCGTCGGCGCTGAGACCGGTCGGAACGGTCGACCCGGAGCCATTGCCCGCGTCGATGAGCTTGCGGATGCCGTTCTGCGACAAGCCTTCTTCGACATAGATCTTGGCGATACAGTCGGCCGTCTTCTGATCCACATGACCCTTGTCCTGCAGGTTCTTCGAGATCTCCGCGGCCGACAGCCCACCGCCCGCGGCACCGGAGGTGGTGGCCGTGGCCCCGTTCGACGCCGCGGGCGTGGTGGACGCGGAGCCCGACGACGTAGCGGTGACGGCCGTGGATGTGGCCACGACCGAGGTGGTGGGCGCGGCCGCCTTCTCGTCGCTGCCACACCCGGCCATCAGGGGCAGCGTCAGCAGCGCCACCGCGAGCACGGATTTCCTCATCGCAGACCTCAGCTCTCTCGGGGTGGCGGAATTCCCCCACCCCAAGAGACTTAACAACATTCGATGATCAGCCGCACCCGTTCCGACCAGGCCGGACTACTTGAGGCAGTCGCTCACGATCTTGTTCGTGGCATTGCGGGCCTTCTCGGCGTCGTCCTTGCTCATGCCGAGCGCCTCCATATCGGTGGCGGCCGCGGTCTTGGCATCGTTCTTGATCATGAGCCGCAGTCCGGCCTGCGAAATCCCCTGATCCACATAGATCTTCGCCGCGCAGTCGGCCAGCTTGGTGTCCTTGAGGCCGCCGTCCTGCAGCGCCTTGGACACATCCGTCTGGGTGACTGCCGCAGGCTTGTCGTCACTGCCACATGCGGTGAGCAGCGGAAGCGCGATGAGCGCGGCGGCGATCAATGAAACTCGCACTGATTCCTCAATTCTCGCGAATAGGCGATATGCGGATGGGGGGTACGCCGGAGGAGACCTTCTCACAGATCCATGGCCGCGCGCAGCGCTGTGTCGATTCGCTCCGCGGTCTCGTCATCCACCTCGGCGATCCGCTCGGCAAGCCAGCCGCGATAAATCCGCCCCAGATTCCCCGCATGCACCCACCCATGCCCCGGAATCGGCACGGCCAGAATGTCGCGTGGATCCTCAACTTCCACTTCCGCGGCGATCAGCCACGGGCGCGGCGATTCATTGATGCCGTCACTGCTGATGAGGATGATGTTGCGCACGCGAGTAGAGCCGTGCGGGTGATAAACCCACAGTTCACCCCTGCGCACGCAGCTCCCGCTCCGCGGCCGCCAACTCCGCATCGTCGGCGGCGGCGAGTTCGACCGGATCGCCGACGGGACGGCAACCGAGTCGTACGGCTTCGCGACGCGCGGCGCGGGATATCCACGCCGACGGCGACATGCCCGCGCGAGCCGCGGCATCCTGCGCATACGACCAGGCCGCCTCGTCCAGCGACAGAGTCACCTTCCGTGTTGCCATACCTTTTATCGTACCGCCGCCTGCCAGGGATTTCCCGGCTTCCACCAGCGCGTGATCATGTTGGCGGCTTGCCAACGACTGTTAGGGTGAGTCCAGGCAGGACCAGTCCCGGGAGTCGAAGATGACGAAGTTGAACCACCACCGGTCGGGCAGCGGCGAACCCCTCGTGCTCGTGCACGGTGTCGGCAGCCGCTGGCAGGTATGGGCGCCGATCATCGACACCCTCGCCGAATCCTTCGACGTCATCGCCGTGGATCTCCCCGGCTTCGGCGGCAGCGAACCGCTACCGCACACCACCGTCTCCACCCTCGCCGACGCGCTGGTCGAATTCCTCGCCGCCGAGGGCATCGAGAACGCGCACCTGGCGGGCAATTCCATGGGCGGCGGCATCGTCCTGGACCTGGCCGCGCGCGGACTCGCCCGCTCGGTCACCGCCTACTCCCCGATCGCGTTCTGGGACAAGCCCGGCCGCATCTGGTGTCAGCAGGCGCTCGGCCGCGCCAAGGACCTCACCAAGTTGCTCGGACCGACCGTGCCCGCGATTCTCGGCACCGCCGCCGGGCGATCCACCTTCCTCGGCCTGGTGTTCGGCAAGCCGTGGGCGCTCGAACCGCAGATCGGCATGGACACGGTGAACGGCCTGCTCGGGGCCGAGGGCTTCGATGCCGCGCTGGCCTCGTTCACCGATTTCCGGCTGCCCGACAAGTCGGCTTTCGACGGCATCCCGCTCACCATCGCCTGGGGTAGCCGTGACATTCTGCTCACGTACGCCACCCAGGCCCGGCGCGCCCGCGAGGTGCTGCCCGGTGCACGGCATGTCACGCTGCACGGCAGCGGGCATACGCCGTTCTACGACGACCCGGCCGGCTGCGCCCGGCTGCTGCTGGATCAACTCGACTGATCCGGGCGAGACCAACCAAGGGGAATCACCGTGAGCAAGAACTACGTCGCCCTCACCGTCGAAGGCGATCGCGCCTACGTCACCCTGGACCGGCCGGACAAGCACAATGGCCTGACCATCGACATGATGCGCGAGCTCGTGCGGGTCGCCGGGATCATCGAGGGCCGCAAGGACATCCGCACGGTGATCCTGTCCGGCAATGGCCCCAGCTTCTCCAGCGGCCTCGATGTCGCCAAGACCATGAGCGATCCGCTCGCCGTGGTGCGCGCCTTCATCCCGCTGCCCTGGAAGGGCACCAATGTCTTCCAGGAGGCCTGCTGGGCGTGGCGGCGGCTGCCGCAGCCGGTGATCGCGGTGGTGCACGGCCGCTGCTACGGCGGCGGTCTACAGATCGCCCTGGCCGCCGACTTCCGGTTCACAACCCCCGATTCGGAATTCTGCGTCATGGAGGCCAAGCACGGCCTGATCCCGGATATGACCGGCGCGGAAACCCTGTCCCGGCTGGTCGGCATCGATCAGGCGCTGCTGCTGACCATGACCGCCGACCCGGTGGACGCCGCCCACGCCGAACGCATCGGCCTGGTCACCGAGGTGACCGCGGATCCGATGGCCGCCGCCGAGAAGCTGGCCGACCGGATCGCCGCGCGCTCACCGCACGCGGTCGCGAGCGCCAAGAAGATGTTCGACAAGAGCTGGCACTCCTCGGTGCGGCGGACCCTGGCCGTGGAGCGGGCGACCCAGCTGCCGTTGATCATCCGGCTCGCTCTTAATCGTGGTACGAATTCGCAAAAGTAAGGCAACTCACGGCAAACAATCCGGTTTGCAGCCCCATCGCCCACCGATTCGCTGTTAGCATTTTCACACTTTGTCAGCGAGTCGAACGCAGTGTGCGGCCCGTCACATAACGTGTGGGCCGCTCCTTAAGTCGGCGCGAAGGGAAGGCCCACGCATTGAACAAGACCGCCCCCCTGCTGCTGTCCGCGATAGCAGGTGCCACGGCCTTGCTTCTGACCGTGACCCAACAGGCGTCAGCCAATCCCAATGCCATCAACCCGATTCCGGTGCTCAATGGCACCAACGGCCTACCGCAACTGCCCGGCCGCACCAAGGCGGTCTTCCAGGTCACCGGCATGGCCAGCCCCAACAACACCCAGACCTACAACGTGCTGGGCACCGACCTCGGGATCATGTGGGACAACGGCGGCGGCGAAATGCTCACCACCTTCGGCGACACCGCGGGACTCGGCTTCCCGAATCTGCTGGTCGGCAGCACGTGGGCGTGGCGGTCGAACATTCTGGTGCGCTCGCACACGCAGAACCCGTCCAATGGCATCTACTTCGACAGCGTGGTGCGCGATGTCTTCGGGCAGGCGCGAGACCTGATCCCCAGCCCCAAGATTCCGTGGCTCGAGATCAGCCGCATCCCCACCGCCGCCATCTCGGTCGGCGGCGTCCAGTACATGAGCCTCATGTCGGTCAAGACCTGGGACGAGCCCGGCGAGTGGACCACCAACTTCTCCGGCCTCGCCGTCTCCGGTGACAATGGCGAGAACTGGGCCGAACTGCCCGCCACCCGCCGCCCCGACGACGGCGGCAGCGGCAACTTCCAGATGAACGCCTTCGTCAAGAACGGCGGCTTCGTCTACGAGTACGGCACCTCCTCCGGCCGCAACAACCCCGCCTATGTGGCCCGCGTCCCCGAGCCCGCGATCGGCGACCTCGGCGCGTACGAGTACTGGGACGGCGGCGCGTGGAAGAAGGACGTGAACGCGGCCGCACCGGTGATCGGCGGCGGCGTGGCCGAGATGTCGGTGCAGTGGAACGACTATCTCGGGCAATACATCATGCTCACCACCGACCCGTGGAACTCCGTGGTCATGTACCGCTCCCCCAACCCCGAGGGCCCGTGGAGCGGACCCGAGGTGCTGATCGACACCCGCGAACTCCCCACCGCCTACGCGCCCTCGATCTTCCCCTACCAAACCGGCCGTGACCTGTACTTCCTCACCACCGTGCACAGCCAGTACAACGTGATCCTCATGCACACGACGCTCTGACTTCGGCTCACACCCGAAGGCATCGGCCTCGAACACGCGCCTCGTGTTCGAGGCCGATCCGCGTCCGGAGCGACCCCATACACTCGGACTCATGGATGCCGCGGCCTGGGACGACCACTACGCACACACCGAATTGGTGTGGGGCGCACCGCCGAACGACACCCTGGTCGAGCAGGTATTCGGGCTGGAGCGGCGGCTGCCGGTGGCCGGATTCGGGATCGGTGAGCCACGGCCGGAATTGCCGCGCGTCCTGGACCTCGGCTGCGGCGAAGGCCGCAATGCCCTCTGGCTCGCCACCCATGGCTGGCATGTCGATGCCGTCGACTACTCCCAGGTCGGCATAGACAAGGGCCGGACCGTCGCCGCCCGGCTGTCCCGTTCGGTGCGCTCCCGGATCAGCTGGCACTGCGCCGATGTGACCAAACTGGAGTCCGCGCATCTGACCGGCCCCTACGAGCTGATCATCATGTCCTTCCTGCATCTGCCCGCCGACCAGCGCCGCGCCCTGCTGCTGCGCTCGGCCGGAATGCTGTCCTGGGAAGGCACCCTGCTGATCATCGGCAATGACTCCCTGAACCTCACCGAAGGCTATGGCGGCGAACAGGATCCCGCCCTGCTCTTCACCCCGGACGACCTGGTCGGCGACCTGGCTCCGGTGAGCGGCGAGCTCGAGGTTCGAATCGCCGATCGGGTCCATCGCCCGACCGAGGAACGCGATGCCATCGACGCCCTGCTGGTCGCCCACAAGCCCGCACCGGCCCCGCCCGCCGAACTGGCGGCGCTCGAGGGCGCGGACCAACTCGCCCTCGGCAGCTCGGACCACCTCGATATCTAAAGCTCGGCCCACCGCTTCAGCCACGGCGTGACGGCGGCAGCGATCTCGTCGAACCCGGAACGATAGGAATGCGCCTGCCCGGGGATCACATGCACCTCGGCGGCATCGGTGGCCTCGGGAATCCCGAACGGATCCCGCGCCCCATTGACCACGACCACCTCGATATCCCCCGGCGCCAGCAACTCCTCCCGCCGCGACTTCTCCGGCTTCCCCGGCGGATGCAGCGGAAACGACAACGCCACAATGCCCTTGGCGCCGACTTGGCGAGCAGTCCGGCAGGCGACCCGCGCCCCATTGCTCCGCCCGCCCTGGATCAAGGGCACCCCGCGGACCTTCTTGCGCAGTGCGGCAATGATCTCCACCCACGCCGCGTCCTGTATTTCGGCCTTTCCCGGTGCCCGCCGCCCCGCCACCCGATAGGGCTGCACCACGAGCGCCACCGCACCGCCCAGTGCGACGGCCGAATCTCGCACGGCCAGAATGTCTTTCGCATCATTTCCACCACCCGAGCCATGGGTGAGGACAAGCAGGAACTTCGGTCGCGCCTTACCGGGTCGATCGATCTCCACATCCGCGGGCCCGCCACTCGTGTCGATGCGCATACCGCACGCTATCGACCCGCGTGCTTCTGATCACATTCGGCCTCCATCTTCTTGGCCCGTGCCCTACCGGTCGGTAACATGGCGCTTAAGTTACCCGCCAGTAGGCGCTGCTTTACGGTGTCTACCCGGTGGCCAACAACGGGCGGGAACGGCGTAACCGAACCGCACCCATCTCAATGGAGAGTGAACGACCATGGGTCACTACAAGAGCAATGTCCGCGACCTCGAGTTCAACCTGTTCGAGTTCCTCGGCCTCGGATCCCTCCTCGACGGTGGCGCCTACGGCGACCTCGACACCGAGACCGCCAAGGAAATGCTGAACGAAGTTCGCCGTCTGGCCGAAGGCCCGCTCGCCGACTCGTTCGTCGACGGCGATCGCAACCCGCCGACCTTCGATCCCGAGACCCACACGGTCACCCTTCCCGAGTCCTTCAAGAAGTCCTACCGCGCGCTCGAAGAGGGCGAATGGGCCAAGGTCGGCGTCCGCGAGGAGCTCGGCGGCCTCGGCGCCCCCAGCGCCCTCACCTGGGCCCTCGGCGAAATGATCCTCGGCGCCAACCCCCCGGCCCAGATGTACGCCGCCGGTGCGGGTTTCGCGCAGGTCTTCTACAACAACGGCACCGATGAGCAGAAGAAGTGGGCTCAGATCATCGCCGACCGCAACTGGGGCGCCACCATGGTGCTGACCGAGCCGGATGCCGGTTCGGACGTCGGCGCGGGCCGTTCCAAGGCCGTGCAGCAGGAAGACGGCTCCTGGCACATCGAGGGCGTCAAGCGCTTCATCACCTCGGGCGACTCCGACGACCTGTTCGAGAACATCATGCACCTGGTGCTGGCCCGCCCCGAGGGCGCCGGACCGGGCACCAAGGGCCTGTCCCTGTTCTACGTGCCGAAGTTCCACTTCGACTTCGAGACCCAGACCCTCGGCGAGCGCAATGGCGTCTTCGTGACGAACGTCGAGCACAAGATGGGCATCAAGGTTTCGGCCACCTGTGAGGTCACCTTCGGCGGCCACGGCGTGCCCGCCAAGGGCTGGCTGGTCGGCGAGGTCCACAATGGCATCGCGCAGATGTTCGACGTCATCGAGAACGCTCGAATGATGGTGGGCACCAAGGCCATCGCCACCCTGTCGACCGGTTACCTGAATGCGCTGGAGTACGCCAAGATCCGCGTCCAGGGTGCCGACCTGACCCAGATGACCGACAAGGCCGCCCCGCGCGTCACCATCACCCACCACCCGGACGTGCGTCGTTCGCTGGCCATGCAGAAGGCGTACGCCGAGGGCCTGCGCGCCGTGTACCTGTACACCGCCGCGCACCAGAACGAGGATGTCGCCCAGCTGGTTTCGGGTGCGGACAAGGATCTGGCGTTCCGCGTCAACGATCTGCTGCTCCCGATCGTCAAGGGTGTCGGCTCCGAGCGCGCCTACCAGTACCTGACCGATTCGCTGCAGACCTTCGGTGGCTCCGGCTTCCTGCAGGACTACCCGATCGAGCAGTACATCCGCGACGCCAAGATCGACTCGCTGTACGAGGGCACCACCGCCATCCAGGCGCAGGACTTCTTCTTCCGCAAGATCGCCCGCGACCGCGGTGTGGCCCTGGCGCACGTGGCCGGCCAGATCCAGAAGTTCATCGAGCGTGAGGGTGGCAACGGCCGCCTGAAGAACGAGCGCAAGCTGCTCGCCACCGCCCTCGAGGACGTGCAGGGCATGGCCGCCACCCTGACCGGGCACCTGATGGGCGCTCAGCAGGACCCGAAGGAGCTCTACAAGGTCGGCCTGGGTTCGGTCCGCTTCCTGATGGCCGTCGGTGACCTGGTCATCGGCTGGCTGCTGCTGGCGCAGGCCGAGGTCGCGATCAAGGCCCTGGACAATGGCTCCACCGAGCCGTTCTACACCGGCAAGGTCGCCACCGCGCAGTTCTTCGCCCGCAATGTGCTGCCGGAGCTGACCGCGACCCGCACCGTGCTGTCGAACCTCGACAACGACATCATGGAGCTGGACGAAGCCGCGTTCTAAGCACGCGCACAACACTTTCCATACCGGAAAAGACACACTGCGGCCCGGGGTTCACCCCGGGCCGCAGTGCTGTATCCGCGACCGGTCAGCGGCCCTGAACCTCGCGGACCAGGCGGAGGGCTTCGGGGAGTTCGAGGCGCTGGTCCGGGGTGGTGGGGAAATGGCCGCCGGTGGGAGTGACCGTTGCGATAGCGCCCAGTTCGGTCACGAACCGCATGATGTGTTCGGGGGTGGCGGCGGCGGTGACCGGGTCGTCGGCGGCGTGCAGGACGCGGAAGTTCTTGGCGGCGGCACGGATTCGCGGCCAGTCGAAGCCGTTCTCGAAGAAGGCGGCGAGGGCGTCGTAGCCGACCTCACCCGCCATGGAGGCGACGAAGACGACACCGGCGAAGGGGCCCCGGCCCTCGATATCGTGCCGCTGCAACATATTCAGCAGATTGACGCCGCCGAGGCTGTGTGCGACCAGCACGGTGTCGGCCGGATCGAGGTCGGCGACCTGCTTCTGGAGGGTTTCCAGCCAGTCTGCGGCGACCGGAGCGGCGGGCTCGGGGAACTGCGGGATGCGCACCTCGTCACCGGAGGCCTGCAACTGTTCGCGCAGGTAGGGGTACCAGTGGTCGTCGTTGCTCATGGCGTATCCGTGGGAAATGACGATCGTGCTCATGATTACTCTCCATCGGGGTGCTGCGTTAATCGAAACGCGACGTTTCGTTTCGAATAAATGAGAACGTACTGCTACGGTGAGGCGGTGTCAACAGCCGACCGCACAGCCCGCACCGGAGGGCGGGTACGCAGCCAGGACGCCCACGACGCCGTACTGAGCGCGACCGCCGAACTCGTCGAGGAGATCGGGTACCAGCGCGTCACCATGGAGGGCGTCGCACAGCGGGCGAACGTCGCCAAGAGCACCATCTACCGGTGGTGGAAGTCCAAGCCGCAGTTGGTGATGGACGCCTACCGGCAGACCGTCGAACAGCGAGTACCCGCACCCGATACCGGCGATATTCGCGGCGACCTGGTGGAATTCACCACCCAGCTGTATCGGATCGACGCATATCCGGTGCGGGCCAAGGCCCTTCGCGGGCTCATGGCCGAGGCGCAGCTGGATTCCGTATTCGCCCAAGCCTTCCGGGAATGGGTGGACGGTCGGCGCGCCGTGGTGACACAACTGCTGACCCGAGCCGTGGAACGTGGTGAACTGACGGCGGATATCGATGCGGATTACGCCGCGGACCAGCTGTTCGGGGTGTTCTGGTACCGCCTGCTGACCGGACGGCCGCTGGAACCGGAACGGGCGGCCGAGCATGTGGACCGCCTGCTGCGGGGAATCATTCGCACTTGACGACCGGGATCGGGTCGTACTTCACGGTGCGGGTATGTCGCGAAATCTCTTTACCCGTACGGGAATCGCGGATGACACGGGTGTCGGAGGTGGTGAAGCCGGGCGCGCCCTCGGAGGCGATGCAGTTCTTGCCCTTGGGGAGGGTGACCGTAGTGGGTTCGGTGGGCTTGTTGCGGTCACCGGTGATGGACTCCACCTCAACGGTTTTGGTGCTCCACATGCGCACCGTCACCTCGGAGTCGCCCGCGGAGGTCTCGATGTAGACGCCGTAGGGGGTGTTGTTGCGGAACTTCAGATCGATCGCGCCGTCGAACACCGTCGCCTCGCGCGCGGCCGGATAGCGGGAAATGTAGTAGCTGTGCTCGGTATGCCCGGCGTCCTCGAGGCCCGCGAAGTAGGCGGCGTTGTAGAGCGTGGTCGCGAACTGCGAGATGCCGCCGCCCACTGCCACCGCCGGACGACCATTGTTGATGATGCCGGATTCGACATAACCCTGTTCGACACCGCGCGTACCGGTGAAGTCATTGAGCGAGAAGGTATCTCCCGGCCGCACCACCGCGCCGTTCACCTTGCGGGCCACGGTGCGGATATTCACGCCGGACGGGCCGCTGAAGCCGCCCGTGGTGAAGGAGCCGACCATCTGGACGACGCCGAGCTTCTCGGCGTCGTCGGTGCTCAGCTTGGGTTGAATCTGTTCGTAGACGACGGTTTTGGATCGCGCGTCCGGCGAAACCAGGACCGCGGCAAGGCCTTCGAAGGTCTTGTCCCAGTTGATGGTGTCGCCGACGACGGCGGGGAGCACCGTGGGGCGGCCGCCGCTGATATCGAAGGTGGCGTCCTTGGGCTCCACCTCGGTGGGATGCAGCTGCGGTTCCAGGGCCGCGATGAGCGCCTCGGTGTTGTACGAGAGGGCAAGTCCGCCTTGGTCATCCGGGTGGAAGGACAGCGCGCCGCCGATCTGCGCGGGATCCAGGGTGGCATTGCCGCCCTTGCCGGTGAAGGTGACCGGGGCCTTGACCGCGGGCTGCGCGACCTCCCGCAGCGCCCGGTCGACCGCCTCGGGCCGCACCTGCGCCTGGGTTTCCGCGGCGGGCAGTTCCAGCACCGAGCCATCGGCCCAATGATCCGCCAGGGCACCGCGGGCGGCGGCCACGTCGAGTACTCGACCGGGCACCGGCCGCACCGGCACGGGTCTGGCCTGCTCGAAGACCACGCCGCCTTCGACGGGCTGGCGGTCGTGCGTGCGCAGCGCCTGGAGCTGCCGGTCCATGGCGGTGTCCTCGATGGTGGCGGCGGGCTCCACATTCCGGGTGCCGAACAGCGACCACACGCGGGTGAGGGGATTCATCGGCTGCCCGCCGATGCGGTCCCAGGTGGCGTCCCAGTCCACGCCCAGGCCCGCGTCGCGCGGGATCAGATCGGCTGTCACATCACCGATTCGGACGGTCAGGGGTTGCGCTATGCGCCGGTTCAGCTCGTTTTCCAATGTGGTCTGCGCCGCAGAGCGATCGAGGCCGCCGATATCGATACCGGCGACCTGCACCCCGCGCGGCGCATGCCCGGACGATAGCGACCAATCCACCGCGAAAGCCACACCGCCGACGGCCATCAGCACACCTGCGGCGATCCCCACGCGACGCGCCGTGTCGGAGTTCAGGAATTGCCGTCCGGGCGCCGATTTCTCGGAGCTCTGCCGCGCACGCGCGTGCCTCCCGGGACTTCCGCTGGTCACTAACCATCCTCCCAAATGGCTCGACGAACCCGCACGGCGCGAGCCCATCGCCCACCATAGTGGGCGATACCGACAATCGCAGCTCGATCAGACGCATAGCAAACTCTGTGCAACAGAGCGCTCGAGGACGTCCGGAGGCAATGAAAGAGCCCCGTGCGGTTGCCGGGTCGGGGGTCTGGCAACAGCACGGAGCCACCCCGTCTATCGAGAACCACTCGAAGGCGTTACACACCCGCCACACCAACCCGGAAAAATTTCCATTCGGCTACAACTGGGACAATCGAGACGGTCGCGGTTCGAGCATGCCGACTCGTCGCCTACTGGTACTGGACTCGGACTCACAAGAGGAACTCTCAGGACGACTCAGAGGAGATCAGATGCAGCTCGGAATGATCGGGCTCGGCCGGATGGGCGCCAATATCGTGCGTCGCATTGTCAAGGACGGGCACACCGCGGTCGGCTTCGAACGCCACGCCTCCACCATCGATCAACTCGGCGCGGAACTCGGTGACAGCTTCGCCGGTACCACCGACCTCCCCAAATTCGTGGCCATGCTGGAAACGCCCCGCGTGGTGTGGGTCATGATCCCGGCGGGCGCGACCGGCGCGGTCATCGACCAGCTGGCCGACGTACTCGAACCCGGCGACATCATCATCGACGGCGGCAACAGCCGCTACCACGAGGACATCAAGCGGGCGGAGGCCTTGCAGCCCAAGGGCATTCACTATGTCGACATCGGCACCTCCGGCGGCGTGTTCGGCCTGGACCGCGGCTTCTGCCTGATGATCGGCGGCGAACCCGCCACCGTCGCGTACCTGGACCCGCTGCTGAAATCCATCGCGCCCGGAGTCGACGCCGCGCCCCGCACCCCAGGCCGCACCGGTGAACCCTCCCAGGCCGAGCAGGGCTACCTGCACTGCGGCGCGGCCGGTGCCGGGCACTTCGTGAAAATGGTGCACAACGGCATCGAATATGGCGCGATGGCCGCCTACGCCGAGGGCATGAACATCCTGCAGCGCGCCGATATCGGCACCGAGACCGATACGGAGCACTCCGCCGAGGTCACTCCCCTCGAACACCCCGAGTACTACCAATACGACATCGACATCCCCGAGGTCACCGAGGTGTGGCGGCGCGGCTCGGTGGTCGCGTCCTGGCTGCTGGATCTCACCGCCGCCGCCCTGTACGCCGATCCCAATCTGGATTCCTTCGGTGGCCGGGTCTCCGACTCCGGTGAGGGCCGCTGGACCCTCGATGCCGCCATCGATGAGGGCGTCCCCGCGCCCGTCCTCGCCGCGTCCCTGTTCCAGCGCTTCTCTTCTCGCGGCGAATCCCTCTACGCGGACAAGGTGCTGTCGGCCATGCGCCAGGCGTTCGGCGGCCATCACGAGCTACCCAAGCAGTAACTGTGCCTTGGCAATTGCGGCTTCCGGTGCGAAGAACCGGGAGCCGCTTGCCGTTTCGCGAGGATTGCCCTGTTGCGCGAGGCAGCTGCCCGGCGACCCGCCGCCGCGGGGGTGCGAGGCCGGTGTCGCAGTAGGCGGGACGCGCACCGGCGGCTACCGTCGGATTCATGCGCCTTGCTCCGGGGATCGTCCTCGCTATGACCGCTGTCGTGCTGACCGCTTGTTCGGGAGGCGGCGGGACGTCGAACGAATCGGCATCGAGCACTACGGAATCCAGCGGCACCACCGCCGCCCCGACCACCACGCCGGGACCACAGAATTGCGCGGCGGGGTATCTGTCGCAGTTCAGTACGCGCCAGAAGCTGGCGCAATTGCTGACGGTCGGCGTCACCGGGGAGGCGGATGCCGAGAATGTGGTGAAGACCGAGCAGGTCGGCGGCATTTTCGTGGGCGGCTGGACCGATAAGGCGCTGCTGGCGCAGCATCAGATCGACAAGGTGCAGAAGGCTTCACGGACTCCCCTGATGGTGACCATCGACGAGGAGGGCGGTCGCGTCTCGCGGGTGAAGGACCTGATCGGCATCGCACCGTCGGCGCGGGAGACCGTGCGCGAGATGAGCGCGGAGCAGTTCTACCAGTTCAGCCTGGACCGGGCGCAGAAGTTGAAGGCGCTCGGCATCACCGTGGATTTCGCGCCCGACGTGGATGTCAGCAGCCAGCCGGATGATTCGGTGATCGGTGACCGGTCCTTCTCCGACAATCCGAGCGTGGTGGTGGATTACGCGGGGGCCTACATTCGCGCACTGAAGGAGGCGGGCGTCGGCACGGTCATGAAGCATTTCCCGGGTCACGGATCCGGTTCTGGCGATTCGCACACCGGTGCGGTGCAGACGCCTCCGCTCGATCAGCTGCAGGATAAGGATCTGGTGCCGTTCCGCACGCTGATCGGCTCCGGGGCGGCGGTCATGGTCGGGCATCTGGACGTGCCCGGGCTCACCACGCCGGGCGTTCCGGCCAGCATCAGCCCGGAGGTGATGAACCTGCTGAGGCAGGGCACTGGCTACGATGCGGCACCCTTCGATGGTGTGATCTTCACCGATGACCTGGGCGGCATGGCGGCCATCACCAATCGCATGAGCATCGAGGAGGCGGTGGAACACGCCCTGGTCGCGGGGGCCGACAATGCCCTGTGGATCACCACCGACGCGGTGCCGCAGGTGCTCGATCGGCTCGAGGACGCGGTCAAGAACGGGCGTCTGAAGGCGGACCAAGTGGATGCCTCGGTGTTGCGCATGGCAAAGTTCAAGGGCACCGCACCGCAATGCTGAGTCCGCTGTGAGTCCCCTGGTCGGCGAATCACCGGCAATTCACGTTCGCGGAACTTACCTTGGAGTAAGATAGGGGCTTCGAACTTGTCCTAGGAGAGTGAATGGCTGGCGGAACGAAACGGCTTCCTCGCGCGGTGCGCGAGCAGCAGATGCTCGACGCCGCCGTGGAGGTCTTCTCGCGCAAGGGTTATCACGACACCTCCATGGACGCGATCGCCGCCGAGGCGAAGATCTCCAAGCCGATGCTCTACCTCTACTACGGCTCCAAGGACGAACTGTTCCGCGCGTGCATCCACCGCGAGAGCATGCGCTTCATCGAGGCCGTCGCGGTTGCCGGAAACCCGAAGCTGACCCCGCACGAACAACTTCGCGCGGGCCTCGAGGCCTTCCTGTCGTATGTGGATCAGAACCGGCTCTCCTGGCAGGTCCTCTACCGGCAGGCACTCGCCCAGCAACCCTTCGCGTCGGAGATCTCCAACAGCCGCGACCGGGTCATCGAACTCACCGCCAAGTTGCTCGAATCCAGCGCCAAGTACGCCGAGCCCGGCACCAATTTCGAGGTGGTGTCGGTGGCCGTGATCGGTGCGGGCGAGGCCATTGCCGACCGGGTCGCCAATGGCACGGTGGAGATGGGGCAGGCCGTCGACCTGCTGGACAATCTGGCCTGGCGCGGCCTGTCCGGCAATAAGAAGAAGGCCGAACAAGCCTGAGTTGCCCCGGCGGGCGCGGCCTGCCAGAGTTCGCTCCGATCATGTTGTAGGACCGACTGGTTCATCGGCCGGGGGATCGGGGAGCACGCATTGTTTGGACTGCTGAAGCCCTGCGCGCACAGCGCTGCCAAGTACGGGATCGATGCCACCACCTGGCAAACCCATATGTGCGGTCTCTGCCTAGGCCTCCGCGATGGGCACGGTCAGCTCGCCCGCGCCGCCACCAATACCGACGCCCTCCTGCTCGGGGTTCTCACCGAAGCCCAGCAGTCCGGTCCCGCCGCTCGCGCCACCGCCGGACCCTGCCCGCTGCGCGGCATGCGCCGCGCCGAGGTCGCTCCGTCGAATTCCCCCGGCGTCCAACTCGCCGCCACAGCCTCACTCCTTTTGGGCGCGGCCAAGATTCGCGACCACATCGAAGACGGCGATACCCGCCGCCTCGCCCAACGGCCCCTCGGCCGCGTCTCGACCCGCTGGCACACCCGGGCCCGGGCCGCCGCGACCCCCATCGGCCTCGATATCGGGCCCCTCATCGCCGCAATCGAATCCCAGGCCCCGCTCGAGCACGCCGTCGCCACTCGCGGCCTGACCACGGCGGTGCCCAGCAACGCGCCCGACCGGACCGCCCCCATATCAGCTGTGGGCGTGGATATCCGCCCCGACGGCCTCGGAGGCGGGGCGCAGGACTCGAGCTCGGGGAAATGGCTCTCCCACAGTGATCCAGACGCCCTCGCACAACTCGACCGCCGAGAGTTGCTGGACGCGCTGACCGCTCCTACGCAGCTGTGCGCGGCGGAATTGTTCGCGCACACCGCCGTTCTCGCCGACCGCCCCGAGAATTTGGCCGCATTGCGGGAAGCCGGTTGGTATTTCGGCCGCATCGCCCACCTCGCCGACGCGATCGAAGACCTGGACGACGACCGTGCGAGCGGCAGATTCAACCCTCTGGCCGCCACCGGCACCGCCCCCGAGGAAGCGCACTCACTACTGCGCGAATCGAATTCACTCCTCCGGGCCGCCCTGGTCCGAGCCGGACTGGACGCCACCCCTACCGTCCGCTGGATGCTGTTGGATCCGCTCAGTGGCGTCATCCGCAAGCTCGGCCGCGCCGCTGGAGTTATCCACGCCTGCACAACGCGCGCCTGTGGATCACGCCCATCGACGGTCAACCACTCCACGCCGAACCTGGAAACCTCTGCGGGCGAGGCGGGTTCCACGCGCTGGTTCAAATCCGTGGTGCCATTGAACGCCGTCCACACCCCGAGCATCAATGGGATGCACGGGGTCGAACCGCCCCGGACGCCGTTCCGCCGCCCCGGTTTCTGGGAGGGCATCGGCATCGTCGCCACGCAGTACTGCACGGGCTACGCCTGCTGCGCCGACCACACCCGCCCCTGCACCGGTGAGCGCAAGGAATCCTGGCACAAGCGCGACCTGTGCGACTGCACCGACTGCTGCGACTGCGGTGACTGCTGCAATTGCTGTAGCTGCGGCGATTGCGACTGTGATTGCGGCTGCTGTGATTGCAGCTGCTGAGCCCAACCTCCGCTGAGCCTGGCTGCCGCTGAAAACGTCAGAGCCGCACTCCGATCCGTTCCGAATGTAGAAACCCCTGCGTGGCGACATTCGGTGTGGATCGGGGTGCGGCTCTCGTCCCGCCCCGGTGGGGGCCGAAGGTGCAGACCTTACCTGGGGTGGTCTGCCGGTGCGGTGGTTCGGAAACCACCGCGGGTCGGCCCCGGCTTGTGGGTGTTCCGCGTCAGCGGAGGGTGGCGGTCAGGTGCGGGTAGCCCTTCTTGGGGTTCTTGAGGGACAGATCCCAGCCGCCCGCGACCTGGTCCGCGTAGACATTGACCGTGGACGGCAGGAAGATCGGCTTGCCGAATTTGACCGCGTAGGTGGTCTTTTCGGGGATGCGGCCCTCGATCGCGCCGAGGATGGCCGCGGCCGACCACATGCCGTGGGCGATCGGCTTGGGGAAGCCGAGGGCCTTCGCGCCGAGCGCGGACATGTGGATGGGGTTGCGGTCACCCGACGCGGCGGCGTAGCGGTGGATCATGGCCTGATCCACGCGCAGCTGCCGCAGCGGTGCGGGCGGCACCTCGTCCGGCTTGGGTTCCGGCTTGGGACCGCCCGAGAGGGAGGTCTTCTGCTGGTGCAGGAAGGTGGTGACCTGCCGCCACACCAGTTCCCGGCCGACATTGACCTCGCTGATGCAGTCCACCAGCAGGCCCTTGGGGTGCTCGCGGAGGTTCTCCACGTGGGTCTTGATATCGAGCGGCTCGGACACCGAGATCTCGCGGGTGCGCTCGATCAGGTTCTCCGCGTGCACCGCGCCGACCGCCACGAACGGGAAGTCACGCTGCACCACGAGGGCCATGGCCAGCGGGAAGGTGAGCACGAACGGGTAGGTCAGCGGAAGTGCGTCACCGAAGCGCAGCCCGGTGGCGTGGCAGTACGCCGCCAGATGGTCCGGGTCGACCTTGAAGCCATTGAGCTCGACCGTGCGGTCCGGAACCTTGGAGCTGCGGTTCGAAATCCCCGGCAGCGGAAGGGCTCCCAGTGCGGCCTTGAGGTACAGGCCACCCGCCTTGGGCACCTCGTTCAGCGTGATGTTCTGGCTCATTACGCTCCGATCAGCGACTGGCCGCAGACGCGAACGATATTGCCGGACACCGCGTTCGACGCCGGGGAGGC
This sequence comes from Nocardia sp. NPDC051030, assembly GCF_040683015.1. Classification (NCBI taxonomy): domain Bacteria; kingdom Bacillati; phylum Actinomycetota; class Actinomycetes; order Mycobacteriales; family Nocardiaceae; genus Nocardia; species Nocardia sp. NPDC051030. Next base: position 207,938 of record NZ_JBFBCD010000005.1, read on the forward strand.
GAAGTAGGCGATGGTCTCGGCGACGTCGATGGTCTGGCCGCCCTGCAGCAGCGAGCTCATGAGGCGACCGGCCTCACGGGTGGTCAGCGGGATGGCGGCGGTCATGGCCGTCTCGATGAAGCCCGGCGCGACGGCATTGATGGTGATGCCCTTTTCGGCCAGCTTCGGGGCCTCGGCGTTCACCATGCCGATCACACCGGCCTTGGAGGCGCCGTAGTTGGTCTGGCCGCGGTTGCCCGCGATGCCCGCGATGGAGGACACGTCGATGACGCGGCCACCCTCCTTGAGCGCACCCTTGGCGACGAGGCCTTCGGTAATGCGGTGCGGCGCAGCCAGATTCACATTGATGACCGAGTTCCAGCGACCCTCGTCCATATTGGCGAGCAGCTTGTCGCGGGTGATGCCCGCATTGTGGACCACGATGTCGATGCCGCCGAAACGCTCGGTGGCGAAGGCGGCCAGCTTCTCGGCGGCGTCGGGGGCGGTGACGTCCAGGGCCAGGGCGGTCGCGCCGACCTTGTTGGCGGTCTCGGACAGCGCCTCACCGGCGGCGGGGATATCGGCGACGATGACGGTCGCGCCGTCGCGGGCGAACACCTCGGCAATGGTGGCGCCGATGCCGCGGGCGGCGCCGGTGACCACGGCGACCTTGCCCGCGAGGGGCTTGTCCCAGCTGGCGGGGGCGGTGGAGTCGACCTTGCCGACGCGGAACACCTGGCCGTCGACGAAGGCCGACTTGCCGGAGAGGAGGAAACGCAGGGTGGACTCCAGGCCGGTGGCGGCCGCGGCGGCCTCCGGGTGCAGGTAGACCAGGTTGGCGGTGGCGCCGCGCAGCAGTTCCTTGCCGACCGAGCGGGTGAAGCCCTCGAGCGCGCGCTGGGCGATCTGCTCGTCGACGGACGCGGTCAGTTCGGGCGTGGTGCCGACGACCAGGATGCGACCGGAGGCGGCGACGCTGCGCATGGCGGGCTGGAAGAACTCGAACAGCTGCTGGAGCTCTTCGATGGTGCGGAGCCCGGTGGCGTCGAAGACGAGCGCGCCGACCTTCACCCCCTGGGTGACGGAATCCGCGAAGGTGTACTCCGGCAGCAGGTTACGCACGGCGTCGGCGACGCGGCCCTTGCCACCCACAAGTACCGGGCCCGGCAGTGCGGGCTGACCGGCGACGTAGCGGCGCAGGTTCTCCGGCTGCGGCAGGCCGAGCTTGCCGGCCAGGAAGGCGCCGGGGGCGGAGTGGATGAAAGATCCGTACAGGTTGGGAGCGCCCTTGCTCTTGCTGGCTGCCACTGTTCCTACCTTCTCTTGTCTCAGGCCCCGAGGGCGGTCTTGCGCACATATGCGGGGTACGGTGTCGACAAATGAACTTACTCCAGAGTAAGTTTAATGTAAACCGACCAGCGCCGGTCCCGCCGGATCGAGCGTGCCGGACATCCCCGACGAGACACTGGAGACTCGAGTGACCACCAAAGCCCGTTCGGCGAAGCCCGCGGCCAAGACTGCCAAAACGGCCCGCCCCGTTGCGATCCTCGGCGGCAACCGGATTCCGTTCGCCCGCTCCGACGGCAAGTACGCGCACGCCTCCAACCAGGATATGTTCACCGCCGCGCTGAACGGCCTGGTCAGCCGTTTCGGTCTGCAGGGTGAGCGGCTGGGCATGGTCGTCGGTGGCGCGGTGCTCAAGCGCGTCGGCGAGCACGGCATGATCCGCGAGAGCGTGCTCGGCTCGACCCTCTCCCCCTACACCCCGGCCCATGACCTGCAGCTCGCCTGCGGCACCGGCCTGCAGGCCATCCAGACCGTGGCCGACGGCATCGCGCTGGGCCGCTTGGAGTCCGGTGTGGGTGGCGGCACCGACACCACCTCCGACGCGCCGATCGGCGTCAGCGAGTCCATGCGTGAGTGGATGCTGGACGCCAACCGCGCCAAGAACAATAAGGACTACGCCAAGCTGGTCGGCCGCCTGCGTCCGTCCATGGTCGGCATCGAGATCCCGCGCAATGCCGAACCGCGCACCGGCCTGTCGATGGGCGAGCACGCCGCCATCACCGCCAAGGAATTCGGCATCGCCCGTGAGGCGCAGGACGAGCTGGCCTACCTGTCGCACCGGAATATGGCCGCCGCCTACGACCGTGGCTTCTTCGACGACCTGATCACCCCGTTCCTCGGGCTGACCCGCGACGACAACCTGCGCCCGGGCTCGACCATCGAGAAGCTGTCGACCCTCAAGCCGGTCTTCGGCGTCAAGCTGGGCGATGCCACCATGACCGCGGGCAACTCCACCCCGCTCACCGACGGCGCGTCCGCGGTGCTGCTGTCCACCGACGAGTGGGCCGCCGCGCGCAACCTGTCGCCGCTTGCCTACCTGGTGGACTCCGAGGTCGCCGCGGTCGATTACATCCACGGCCCGGACGGCCTGCTCATGGCCCCCACCTACGCCGTGCCGCGCATGCTGGCCCGTAATGGCCTGACGCTGCAGGACTTCGACTACTACGAGATCCACGAGGCCTTCGCCTCCGTCGTGCTCGCCACCCTGCAGGGCTGGGAAGACGACCAGTACTGCAAGGAGCGCCTCGGCCTGGACGGCGCGCTGGGTCCGATCGACCGCAGCAAGCTGAACGTGAACGGCTCCTCCCTCGCGGCGGGCCACCCGTTCGCCGCCACCGGTGGCCGCATCATCGCCTCCACCGCGAAGATGCTGGCGGAGAAGGGCGGCGGCCGCGCCCTCGTCTCCATCTGCGCCGCGGGCGGTCAGGGTGTAGTCGCGATCGTCGAGCGCTAGACTCCGAATCCCCAGCCCCTGCAAGGGCATTCGCGCCGGTAGGTCGGCGCGACGAGGACGAGGAAGAGGGCGGTGTCCCGGTTCATCGAACCGGGACACCGCCCTTCGTCGTTTCCGGAACTACTCGGCCAGTGCGACGGTGCGGCGGGCCAGGCCGGAGATGTGGTTTTCCGGGTAGCCGGAGACGGCGCTGCGCAGGCGATCGTGAAATGGGGCCGTCCAGTGGTCGGGGATGGCTGTCGCGCCGGTCAGGACGCCCATGACCGAGCCTGCCGTCGCGCCATTGGAGTCGGTGTCCCAGCCGCCCTGGACGGTGAGGGCGATGGTTTTGGTGAAATCGGCTTCGCCCCAGAGCAATCCGGCCGTGATGAGGCAGGCATTGCCGATGGCGTGGACCCAGTTGTAGTGGGAGTGGCGGGTGCGGATCTCGGCGATCGCCTGATCCCAGGAGAGGTCTTCGCGATGGTTCGCGGTCACCTCGGTCAGGGCGATCGCCAGGCGGGAGCGGTCGGGGATCACCGAGTGGGCGGCGGCCAGGGCTTCGGGCGGGCCAGGGGCGGTGAAGGCCGAGGCGATCAGGGCCGCTGACCATCGGGCTGCCCAGAGGCCGTTGCCTATGTGGGAGATCGAGGCTTCACGGGCGGCCAAGGCGGCGGCGCGGGCGGGGTTGCCGGGGTTGGTGTAGCCGAAGATGTCGGCGCGGATGAGGGCACCTATCCACTCGCGGTAGGGGTTTCGGTAGGTGGCGGTGCGCGGTGGGGTGAAGCCGTCGATGAGATTGCGGTAGGCGACGCGTTCGGCGGTGTAGGTCTGCAGGAAGGGGAGGCGCTCGAGCCAGAGGGCGGAGACGTCGGCGGTGGTGAAGCCGGGGCCGTGCTGTTCCAGGAGGTCCAGGCCGAGGATCGTGTAGTCGAGGTCGTCGTCGCGGGGGCAGCCGTCGATGTGGCCGCGCGTGGATTCCGACCAGCTCCAATGTAATCGGAGGTCTTCGGACGACTGGTCGTGTAAAGGGACGTAGTCGCGCAGGGGGTAGCTGTCGACCGGTTCCAGGTATTCGCGAATCCGATCCGGGGTCCAGACGAAGCCGTTCTCCAGGGGCTTGCCGAGGGTGCATCCCACGCAGCGGCCGAGCCAGCCGCCGTGGATTCGGTCGGAGAGTTCCGCCGGGGAGAGGCGAATACCCGAGCGGGCGGAGGGCGAATCACGTGCTGCGCCTGCGGTATCCGGCTCACGCTCGGCGTCCACCGCTTCGAAGTAGGGCCAGTCGGGCAGGCGCGGCGCGGCCTCGACTCGATCCAGGAGCCGCCAGCAGGCCGCCTCGATCGGCCGGTCGGTGTGCGTGAGGTCGTGGACCTCCTCCCCGAACTCGGCTACCGCATAACCGGATTCACTTCGCTGACACCATTCGTAGTACAGCAGGGCACGCGCATCGGCCTCGTGATGGCCGAAGAAGGTCGTCTCTATCGATCGCACCGAAACTCACAGCACCGCTTGGGTGGCGGCCACGACTTCCGAAAGCAGTGGCAGGGATTCGTCGCGCTGAGGTGCGCGCACCCACCAGCGTCCCTCATGGGTGTGACGGCCGAATCCGGTGGGCAGGATGACATTACTGCGATGTGGTCCGATATCCACGCTATTGCGCTCCAGGGTTTCCAGGCATTCTTCGGAGGGATAGCCGTCGAACACCGCCAGAAAAGTTCGGCGCGGCGGGCGGTCACGCACCAGTACGGGACCGAGCAGGCCGCGCACCGTGAGTTCCCCGGCTATCAAGGCCCCCAGCGGTTCCGGCGTATTCAAGGCGGTGATGGTGTCGTTCAGCGGCAGCACTATGAACCCGGGTGTGGTGACGTGCACATGCGGCAATCCGAACAGGGAGCGGTACACCCGTGCCCACTCCTGAGGTGTCGTCAGCTCGTCCAACCGCACAATCCACCCCTCGTTCGGGCCCAGCTCCAACGACGGCGATGTCGAACGTCGGCGAGACAAACCGACCAATGCCAGTGAAAACCGGTACCGCGCAGAACACCACCTGTTTGGGTAAATCGTTGGCGAACTGTGGAGAACCCGCGACAGGGCCGGAGACGTCAAGTCCGTGTATCGGCCGGATTCCGGGGTAACCTCGAGGAGTCAGACAGGCGTTCCTACCAGGAGGTACGTCATGCCGTGCGATTTGATGCTGATCGCCTACGACGGGTCCGAGAACGCACGCCGGGCGGTGGAATACGCCGGGCGGTTCCTCGCCGCGAACAGGGCCGTGGTCCTCACCGCCTGGGAACCCATGGTGCGCCAGGCCGCGCGCCTGTCCGGGCTGTCCGGGGTGATGCAGCCGGAATGGCAGCTGGACGAGGATATCGAGGACGTCGCCTATGTGGACGCCCGCAATATCAATGCCGAAGGCGTCCGCCTCGCCAAATTGGCCGGTCTCAATGCCGAGGCTCGGACGGTGGAATGCACCACCACCATCTGGAACGCCATTGTCGAAGTGGCGGACGAGCTGGATGTGGACATCATCGTGGCCGGGACTCGCGGCGCGACCGGAATCCGGGCGCTCATGCACTCCAGCGTCGCCGACGCCGTGCTCAAGCACTGTCATCGGCCCGTGCTCATGGTGCCGCCGGGCCGCGAACCCGCGGAAAAACACTGACCGCGCAACAACACTGGGGCCAGCGGTGGATATGAAGGACATGCGCGAGGGTGATCCAGAGCATCTGAGAGTTGCATCGCTCCCCCGTTCCGCCCCCAAGTCGGCGGACTAGGTTCGGGAGACATGGACGGCTTTCTGCTCGCGACTCCCGACGGCGTCGTACGCACCACCGGCACCCGCACGGCGTTCGACAGCGCCCGGGCCGCCGATACGGCGCTGCGCAGCGGTGACGCGGAACTGATCGTCGGCGCGCTGGCGTTCGATCCCCGCCGTCCCGCCGCACTCGTCGCCCCCGAGCAGGCCGAACACACCGCAGGACCGTGGCGTCCGGCGGCGCTCCCGGAACTGCCGGACGTGCGGGTCGTCTCCGAAATGCCCAGCGCGGCAGAACACATCGCGCGCGTCACCAAGCTCGTCGAGCGGCTCGGCGATCCGAAGCAGCCGCTGCGCAAGGTGGTGGCGGCCCGCTCACTGTTCGCCGAGGCGGACGCCCCGCTGGAACCCGAGGTGATCGCCGCGCACCTGGTCACGCGGCATCCCCGGGCCGGTGTGTTCGCCGTAGACCTCACCGCCGCCGGACGCCCCGGTGACACGCTGCTCGGCGCGACTCCGGAAGTGCTGGTCGCCCGGCACGGCGAGAGGATCACCTTGCGCCCGCTCGCGGGCACCGTACCTCGCCTCAGCGATCCCGAAGCGGATGCCGCACAGGCGCGAGAATTGCTGGCCAGCAGCAAGAATCGCGACGAACACGCGTTCGTCATCGACTGGATTCGTGAGCGGCTCACGCCCGTGTGCAGCGAGCTCGCCATCCCCGACGGCCCGGAACTGCTGAGCACCCCCGAGGTGTGGCACCTCGCCACACCTATCACCGGTGTCCTGCGCGATCCGGCCGTCACCGCCCTCGACCTGGCGGTTCTCCTACATCCCACACCCGCCGTCTGCGGCACCCCCACCGCCCTGGCCCTCGACGCCATCCTCGAACTGGAGGAGGACCGCGGCTTCTATGGCGGCGCGGTCGGCTGGTGCGACCACCGCGGCGACGGCGAATGGGTGGTGGCCATTCGATGCGCAGAACTCTCGGCCGACGGCCGGTCCCTGCGCGCCTTCGGCGGTGGCGGGATCGTCGCGGCCTCGGACCCGCGCGCCGAACTCGACGAAACCACCGCCAAGCTGCGCACCTTCCTCGGCGGTTTGCACTGTTCCCTCCCGCGATAGGAAGGCACCGCGCACAACCCGAGCGCGACTACGGGGCATCCGGTATGCGCCTTGCGACCAAACGGGGAGCAACCTGCTAGGTTGGCTCGAGTTACGCATGCGTCGATGTATGGGAGTACCGCGATGAAGTTTGCCGTTCCTGGTGCAGCAAGCGCTGTCGGTGGAGCCCTGGTCGGGCTGGCGGCGGTGCTGGTCATCACGATGGCGGCTTCGCAGGACAAGCGTCCCGATATCGACCGCAGCGGCGACTCCGGATCGTCGCTACTCAACAACGTTGAGTACGGCGCCCGCTGATCGGCTGACCCCCGACCCGCGCCACCCCGAGACCTCGCCGACCGCGACGACCGGTCCGGCCGAGGACCGGTCGCCGAACACCGCACCGCTGGGCCGCCGCTGGCTGCTCGGCACTGTGATCGCCGCATTCCTGCTGACCTTCCTGCAGGCTCCCGGTCGAACCGTCGCGGACACCAAATACGACCTGGCCCAGAATCCGCTCGGATTCCTGGGCCGCGCCGCACACCTGTGGAGCAGCCAAGCCCCGATGGGGCAGGTCCAGAATCAGGCCTACGGGTACTTCTTCCCGCACGGCGCGTTCTTCTCCCTCGGCCACATCCTCGGACTGCCCGCATGGGTGACCCAACGCATCTGGTGGGCATTGCTGCTGCTCGCGGGCTTCTGGGGGATCATTCGCCTCTGCGAAATCCTCGGCATCGGCAGCCGCGGCTCCCGCGTGATCGCGGCCATCGCCTACGCCCTGTCACCCCGCATCCTGACCACCCTCGGCTCGATCTCCTCCGAGACGCTCCCGATGGTCCTCGCACCCTGGGTGCTGCTCGCCCCGGCGGCCCTCGGCATAGCGATCAAGAACCGGCGAGGCGGGACCACCGGTCCCGATACGAGCCGCGAATCCGATTCAGCCGCAGGCGCACAGATGGGCTCGAGCGGTGAGCCCACTCCGGACGCGGGATCGATGTGGCGTGGTGCCGCGACTCCCGCCGGAAGTGCGCTGGCACTGGCGCTGATGGGATCGGTGAATGCGGTTGCCACGGCGGCGGCGTTCCTGCCCGCGGCATTGTGGTGGATTTCGTATAAGCCGAATCGGTTGTGGTGGCGGTTCACTCGGGCGTGGATTCCGCTGCTGATGCTGGGCACCTTCTGGTGGGTGGTGCCACTGCTGTTGCTGGGCAAGGTGAGTCCGCCGTTCCTGGACTTCATCGAGTCGTCGGGGGTGACGACGCAGTGGGCCTCGCTCGCGGAGGTGCTGCGCGGGACCGATAGTTGGACGCCGTTCGTTTCGCCGGAGCGGATCGCGGGGGCGGTGCTGGTCACGCAGCCCGCGGCGGTGCTGGCCACGGGTTTGCTCGCGGCGGCGGGGATGGCCGGGCTGGCCCTGCGATCGATGCCCGCGCGCGGGCGGCTGGTGCTGATTCTCTGCGTCGGACTGGTGGGGATCTGCGCGGGATACGCGGGGCAGTTGGGCGGGCCGTTCGCCGAGCAGGTGCGCATGTTCCTGGACTCCGGGGGCGCGCCGCTGCGGAATGTGCATAAGCTGGAGCCGCTCATCCGGCTGCCGCTGGTGCTCGGGCTGGCGCAGGTGCTGAGCCGGGTGCCGCTGCCCGGCTCGGTGCCGATGCCGGTGTGGCGCAGGGCCTTCGCGCATCCGGAACGCGATCGGATGGTGGCGGTGGGGGCGCTGATCCTGACCGCGCTGACCCTGTCCACCTCGCTGGCCTGGACCGGGAAGCTCGCGCCGCGCGGGGATTACGGGCAGGTGCCCGGATATTGGCAGGACACGGCGGATTGGCTGGCGCACAATGCCGCCGATACGCGGGCGCTGATCGTTCCGGGCGCGCCGTTCGCCAGTCAGGTGTGGGGGCTCACCCGCGATGAGCCCATCCAGGCGCTCGCGAGTACGCCCTGGGCGGTGCGGGATTCGGTGCCGCTCAATCCGCCCGGCGCGATCCGGGCCATGGATTCGGTGCAGCGGCTCATCTCCGATGGGCGGCCGTCGGCGGGTCTGGCGGCGACACTCACCGATCAGGGCATCGGGGTGCTGGTGCTGCGCAATGATCTCGACCCGGAGACCTCGAGGTCCACGCGGCCGATGCTGGCGCATCAGGCCATCGAAGGATCACCGGGACTGACCAAGGTCGCGGAATTCGGTGAACCGGTCGAGACCGGGCAGGTGGAAGGCCTGGTCGCGGATGAGGATCTGCGACCCGACTACCCGGCCATCGAGATCTACCGCGTCTCCGCGCACCCACTCGGTACGCCTGCCGAAGTACGCAGTGGCGCAGGCGCGCCCGGCTCGTTCCCGGGCGCGTACACCGTGCCGCTGGACAGCGTCCCCGTCATTCAGGGCGGGGCCGAGGTGCTGGAACGCCTGCGCCGCGACCCGGCCACGCCGAGTGGGCCGGTGCTCATGGATTCCGATGCCGCACAGGCCGGATTGCCCGTGGATGCCGTGACCGTCACCGACACTCCCATGGATCGGGAATCCGACTTCGGGCGCGTGGACAACCACAATTCGGCGCTGCGCGCACCCGGCGACGCCCGCCGCACCCACAATCTGGTGCCCGATTATCCCGTGCCCGGCGCGCAGCTGGTCGAGGGCGAATGGTCCGGGGCCACCGTCACCGTCTCCAGTTCCGCCGCGGACGCCACCCAGTTGGGCGGGGCCTCGCCCGGCAGCTCCACCACGGCCGTGGTGGACGGTGATCCGGCGACCTCATGGGTCAGCAATGGCACCGAACATGCTGTGGGGCAGTGGCTTCGGCTGGATCTGGACAAGCCGATCAGCTCGGCGGTGCTGCGGCTGACCACCAGCGCGGCGGCCATCGGCAGTCCGGTGAAGTGGCTGGAGGTCGCCACCGCCAAGGGCACCATGGCCGCGCGGATCACCGAACCCGGTACGCCGGTGACGATTTCGCTGCCGCCAGGGAGCACAAACTGGATCAAGATCACCGCTGCGCGCACCGAGAACGGTAGCGCCGGTGGGCAATTCGGCATCAGCGAACTCGCCCTCGACGACTACGCCGACCGTGAGCACCCGCAGCGCGTGGACATCCGGCACCGCACCGTCCTGCCCGCCACCGCGGCGGGCGCACGGGTACAGGGCTGGCGACTCGGCCAGGAATTCCCCGGCCGCAGCGCCTGTTTCGACTCCCCGGACCGGGTGCGATGCAGTAAGGCCCTCGCCCTGTCCGCCGAGGAGCCCGGCCCGTTCGAACGCACCCTGCAGGTGCCGCAGCTCCTCACCGTGACACCGGATCTCATCGTCCGCACCCGACCCGGACCGGCGCTCGAATCCCTGCTCACCGACCCGGCCCGCCCCACCGCGCGCGGCCAGGCCGATACCGCCGACCCGCGCGGCTCGGCCCTCGCCGCCACCGACGGCGACCCCCGAACCTCCTGGACCGCACCCGAAACCACGGTCCGCAACCCCACCGGCGCGAAACCCACCCTCACCATCGAACTGCCCGAACCGACGCTGGTGACCGGGCTCGAGGTGACGCCCTCACGCGGTGACCTCCCCGCCCACCCCACCTCCGTCTCGGTGAATCTCGGTGACGGGCCGCAGGTCCGCGAGGTCGACCCGGAATCCGGCAAGCCCAGCCGCATCGACCTGCACCCCCGCGTCACCGACCGCATCGAGCTCAGCTTGCAAACCTGGGACGGGGTATTGGACCGCACCGCACTGGGTTTCGCGCAGGAACAACCTCCCGGCCTGGCCGAAGTGAACGTCCTCGGCCCGGACTATCCGGCCCCCGCCTCACCCGACCGGCTCATCACCATCGACTGCGCCCACGGCCCCACCATCGCCGCCGCGGGCCGCACCCTGCGCACCACGGTCACCGGCACCGCCGCCGAATTGCGTTCCGACGCACCGCTTCCCGCCCGGATCTGCGCGGCCGAAACCACGCCCGCCGATTCCGCGACCGAATCGGCGGACAGCACGGGAAACACCGGCCCGCACGCCGGAAACAGCACCCCGAGCGGTGGCGCGAACGATGCCTTCACCTTCGACCTGCCGAACGGCCGCGTGGACGTGGTCGCTGCACCCACCGAACTGTTCACCGTGGATGAGCTGCGCCTCGATCGGACCGGGACACCCGCCGGGCGGGCTGCCGCCGGTCCAGGGGGATCGCGCCCCGCTACCGCCGATACCACGCCGGGGGCTACCGGTCCCGGCGCGGCCGGTCTCGGCTCGGGCGAAATCGGCTCCGGCGGTGCGGGTCCCGACCTTGCGAATTCGGAGCCCGGCACGCAACCGAATCAGGTGGACGCCGCGACACAACGGGCAGACGTGCGAGCCGCGCCGGGCACGCGACTGCTGGTGCTGCCACTGAGCACGAATGTCGGGTGGCGGGCCGAGACCGCCGACGGGCACACACTGCGACCCGTGGTGATCAATGGCTGGCAGCAGGCATGGCTGCTGCCGCCGGGCACCCAGGGTCCGATCACCGTCGGATTCCCTGCCGATCGCTGGTACCGGCTGGCCATATTCGGCGGGCTATTGCTCCTGATCCCCCTGATGGGACTGGCCTTCCGGGGCAGCCTGACGCGTCTGTGGCGGACAGTGCGCAAGCCTCGAGGCGGCGGAAGCGGTGCGATCGAAGGCGACTCGGACGGATCCAACCTTCTCGACGCCGCACCTGCCGAGGGAACTACCGGAACGGACGATTCCGGCCTGCTTGCCGCCGCACCCGACGAAGGAACCACCGGCAGTGAGCCGCCGCGAACCTGGCACAGCCGGACCCTCGGCATGGCCGGGCTCACCGTCGCCGCCGGGCTGATCGGTGGGCCCACCGGAATCGTGCTCGCCGCACTAGGACTCGTCGCGGTCCGGTTCCGGGTGTTCGCTTCGCCTCGAATCCTGGTGTGGATCGGGGGCGGCGGGACCGCGCTGTGTGCGGCGGCCTTGTCGACCGGTCCGTGGCGGTCGCCCTACGGGTATATGGGTGGGTCGCTGTGGGCGCAGTTCCCGGCGCTGGTGGCGATTGTCGCGCTGGGTATCGCGGCGCTTCCGGCCCGGCGGCGCTGAGTATCAGCCGAAGCGGCGGCGGGTCCAGACCCGAACCGGTTCCTCGATCAGAGCGAAGCTGGCGGCGGCCAAGGGCAGGGTGAAGGCGACCGTCAGCAGGTAGACGAGGATGAAATGGCCTCGGAACGGGATGATTCCGAAGACCGGGAAAATAATGGACAGTACGGCCAAGTGCCACATGAAGATTCCGTAGGACCAGCGGCCCAGCGTGGCGGCGACGCGGCTCTCCAGCCAGGGATGGCGAATATCGGGGCGCAGCACCAGCGGGGCCAGCAGGCCGAAACCGAGCACCGCGCCCAGCGTCATCTTGATCACGTACTGCCAAGGCTGACCGTGGGTGAGACCGGCCGGACCCGCCAGGTCAGTCGTGGACACCAGCATGGCGATCGCCGCCAAAGGCCACATCAGCCACCGATTTCCGGCCACGCGATGCCAGCGCGGCAGCTCGCGGGACGAGCGCCGCGGATCGATGAGTTCGACCAGTTCGGCCAGCAGCATGCCGGTCGCGAACCACGGGATATAGCCGGGCAGCCAATTGTCGGCATGGATGCCCTCCTGGGTCGGGACGGGCAGGAGGTTCCAGCCCAGGAACACCAGGCCCATACCCAGTACGACGGGCACCCGCCAGTGCGCCCGCGGTCCGCGCAACCACACCAGGCTGAACGCCAGCAGCGGAAGCACCACATAGAAGGCCACTTCCACGGCCAGGCTCCACATTTGGGTGAGGCCGTCGGTCAGCGTGTAGGGCACGTAGATCTGTCCGAAGCCCAGGTTCGCCAGCCACACGCGGAAGCTTGCGGTGTGCGCCGCGTTCGGCAGCAGGATCAGGACCGCGAAGACGACCACCCAATAGGCGGGCAGGATGCGGGCCGCGCGATGCAGGAGATAGCGTCCGGCCCTGGGTGCCATGCCGCGTCCGCGCGCGGCGGCGGCGTGCGGTCGCCACAGCAGGAATCCGGAGAGTGCGAAGAAGACGGCGACCGCCATATCGAATCGCTCCCACACCCGCCCGAGAATGGGGTGCGAGGTCGCGCCGGTCTGGAAGGCAACGTGGGTGATGACCACCCCGAGCGCGGCCAGGGCGCGCATGCCCTCGAGCGCCGGAACGAAGCCGCCCGGGCGGCGTCCGGAACCTTCATCGAGGGTGGTCTCCGGGGTGCCGGAGGGTTTGGGGAGGGTCGCGGTCATCGGGGAACAGTTTGCCTTGTCGACCTCGATGTGAGCACCCCGCGTTTGACTTGCGGGCGTTTCGTCATGTTTTCCGGCCTCGGGGCGACCCCGCGCGGCTTCGGACTGTTAGTGTCGGGGCTCACGAATGCTGTGCGGCGACCACAGCACTCACGGAACGACCTGTTCGGACGACGAGGAGAACCTGCATGGCACTGAGTGCCGGTACCAGACGGACGGTGGCCTGCCTGCTCGTAGGGCTGGGTGCGATGCTGCTCGTCGCCGCCATCCTGATCCCCACCTATACGGTCAGCCGCCTCGCGAAAACACCGTTGGACCTGGAGATCACCACCGTCGCGACCAGCGACCCGAGCAAGCCCAGCGAGGTCTTGGACTCCAAGTCGCTGACCGGCCCCGGCTCGGCCAAGGTGGATCAGAACGTTCAACTCGTCTCGCAGCGCTTCGTCACCATCGAAGATCCGGCGAACGCCTCGGAACTGACGGTTCAGGCCGGTCAGACCCTGCGGCGCATCGATAAGCAGGGCGACACCGGCCTGCTCACCGCCACCATCGACCGGGTGACCCTGGATCGCAAGAACGGTATGCCGGTGGACTCGGTCGACGGCGGCCCCAATGGGTCGATCGCCGTCACCGTGGACAAGAGCGGCCAGTCCGTCATGGACGCCGTGCAGCACACCGGTCTGCAGTACCGCTTCCCGATCGGCACCGAGAAGAAGAACTACCCGTACTTCGATCTCAATGCCCGTAAGACGTTCGATATCAACTACGTCGACGAGTCCGAGATCAACAACCTGAAGGTCTACCACTTCCAGCAGACCATTCCGGCCACCGATCTCTCCACGGTCGCCAACTCGGCCACCAATAAGCTCACCTTCCCGGCCGCCAAGTGGGGCGTGGAAGGCGAGGGCGACATCACCATGGCGCGCTGGTACACCAACACCCGCGACCTGTGGATCGAGCCGGAGACCGGCACGGTCATCAAGGGCGGCGAGCAGCTGCACCTCTACTACGCCCGCCAGGGTGACAAGCCCGAGGTGAACGCCCTGCAGTCCACCCTGGTCTTCGACGAGAACACCATCGAGTCGCAGATCTCCGTGGCCAAGGAGAACATGGACAAGCTGTCCCTGTACGGCCGCACCCTCCCGATCCTGCTCGGCATCATCGGTGCCATCGCCCTGATCGCCGGCGTCGTCATCGGCCTGCTCGGCGGTTCCGGCAATGGCCGCACCCCGGTCCGCCGCGCCGCCCCCGCCGGTGGCCCGGCCCCCGGCGGCCGCGACCCGTTCGCCGACGCCCCCACCGAGCAGTTCAAGACCCAGCAGATCGACATGGACAAGAAACCCTGACGATCCCCAGCTGACTGAGCGGCCCCGCACCTGCGAAAGGTGCGGGGCCGCTCGCATTCCCGGGCCCTGCTATTCGCCGAGGGAGCACTCATGGCGGGAAACGGGCCTATTCATCGCCACAGTTGCTCCCTCACCACTGATAGGCAAGGGCTGATCGGAGCCGGTGCGATCGGGCCGTCGTAGTCGCCTGTCCTCGCGATTCACGAGTGCATGGATCTGCGGGGCCGGGTGTGGGAGCTCGATTCGGGGCGGTGAGGGGTGCGATGGGGGAATGGGCGGGGGTGGGTGGGAGCATTGCGGGCGTGTCCGTTGTACGCCGTCTGCCCGTGGTCGCGGACCTGACGTTGGTTACGGCGGGGGCCATGACGGCGAATGTGGCGGGGTATCTGCTGCAATTGCTGGCCAGTCGATGGCTGGGGGTGGCCGGGTACAGCCCGTTCGCGAGTCTGCTGGCGGTGCAGTTGCTGTGCGCGGTGCCCGCGCTGGCATTGCAGAACGTGGTGGCGCGGGAGGTCGTGCGCGGGGCGAGTGTCGCTGCGGCGCGGGGGCTGGCATTGCGGTGTGCGGGGCTGGTCGCGGTGGTGGCGGTGCCCCTGGTGCCGGTCATCAGTGCGGTGTTCAAGGTGGGGATTGTCGCCTCGGCGGCGGCGCTGTGTGCCGCGCCGATACTGGTGCTGCTGTCGGGTGAGCAGGGAATCCTGCAGGGGCGCAGCCGGTTCCGGGAGCTGGCCATGGTGCTGGGCGGGGCGGGGATCGCCCGGGTGACACCGGCGCTGGTGGTGCTCGCACTGGGTGGGGGGACGGCTCCGGCATTGTGGGCGGCGGCGGCCGGTATCGCGATCGCGGCGATCGCGGCGCGACGGACCGTCGATCGGCTCGAGGCGCATTCGCCGCACGCCGAACGGGAGTACGCGGGCGGGGTCGGGGTGCTGCCGGTATTCCGGGCGGCACAGGTGCAGGCGGCCTTGATGGCCTTGTCCTCGGCGGATCTGCTGGTGGCGCGAATCGTGCTCAGCGAGAACGACGCCGGGCGGTACGCACTGGGCGCGATCGCCGCCAAGATCGCGTTCTGGCTGCCGCAGGCGGTGGGCGTGGTGCTGTATCCACGGATGGCGCAGCCGCAGCATTCCGCGCAGGCGGTGCGGTCCGCGCTGGCGGTACTGCTGTCGATCGGCGCGGTCGCGGTAGTCGGAGCGGCCGTCGCGGCACCGCTCGCGCCATTGTTCGCCGGGCAGGATTACGCGCCGATCGAGGGACTGCTGTGGCTGTTCGCGCTCGACGGGGCGCTGCTGGCAATCCTGCAAGGGGCGCTGCTCTCCGCCATTGCCGCGGATCGCACGGCTCCGGCCACCATCACCTGGCTCGGGCTGGGTGTCGGGGTCGCGGTCATGCTGACCTGCGCGCATTCGGTGACCACGCTGATCATCATCGCGACGGTGACGGTCGCCGTCACCACGCTGGTCATCACGGCCCTGGCGCTGCGCGGTGCGCGGAACGGGAACGAAAGCGATTCGAGGGTCCCCGGTTTCGGGGCGAGCGGAACATAGGGTGCCGGTGTGAACACGCAGGGTCGGGAACGGCGATGGGCCGGACCGGCACCCGTGGGGTACAGCCTGGCGCTGGCCCTGCTGGTGACCGGCCCGCTACTCGGACGCGGCTACCTACTGCTCCGAGATGCGGTCAGCACCCCGCGCTCCTACCTCACCGATTCCGCCCTCGGCCTGGGAGATGCCGCCCCGCGCGCAGTCCCACAGGATGCGTTGATCGCCACCCTGTCACCGCTGATCGACGGCGGCCTCCTCGTGAAAACCATTCTGGTGGCAGCGATCTGGCTGGCAGGCTGGGGCGCGGCTTCCCTCTCCCGCGAACTCCTCGGCGTATCCCTCGGCCCCCAACTGGTCGCCTCGACCGTCGCCATCTGGAACCCCTACGTCGCGGAACGCCTCCTCCAAGGCCATTGGAGCCTCCTCACCGGCTACGCCGCCCTACCCTGGATAGCCCTGCTGGCCAACCGCTTACGCACCACCGCCCACTCCGCGCCCGCCCGTTCCGGCGAGTATGCGCGGCCCCGCCCGGGAACAGCTCGTTCAACCGAATCCACCCTGCCGCAACCGACGCCCGGCACCGTGACCTCCGGCCGCAGGTGGGAGATCTGGGCAGCCCTGGGTGGGTGCCTCGCCGCAGCCGGACTGACGCCGACCGGGTCACTGCTTGCGGGATTCGTAGCCCTGCCACTGGTGGGCCGCCGGAACCTACCGTGGACAGTGGCATTGTGGATCGCGGCATCCGCACCCTGGTTGACCGCGACCATCCTGTCCGGCGCAGGCGCAGAACCCTCCGACCCAGCGGGCATAGCCGCCTTCGCAGCCCGCGCCGAACCCTGGCTCGGAACCCTCTGCAGCCTTGCCGGATTGGGTGGAATCTGGAACAGCACAGCGGTACCCGATTCGCGCACAACCTTTTTCGCGCTCGTCGGTACAGCTCTGCTGCTCGGCCTGGTCGCAACCGGCCTGCGCGCGGTAATCGGGGCTACCGGCAGCGGCGAGGGCCGAGACATCCGCCTCGAATCCGGCAGTGTCGGCGGGCGAGATGGCGGCACCACGACCAGCGACGACGGCGAAACCCGGGACGGCGGTGGCAGCGGCCCCAGCGGTGGAGCAGGCACTGGTAGCGGTGCGCGTGTCGACGAGGATGTGTCTTCGAGCGACTTCACTTCCGGCACAGTCGATGGAGGCGCCCGCCATAGTCGCCGAGTGCTGCTTGCGCTGGCCGTGGTCGCGGTGGTGCTGCCCGCCCTGGGCGCGACGGGGTGGGGGCTTTCGGCCGGGGAATTCCTGGTAACGAAGGTGCCGGGAGCGGGGCTGCTCCGGGATACGCAGAAGTATGTCGCGCTGGCGATGCCCGCGTACGCGCTGTGCGCGGCGGCGGGATGTCGAGCGGTGGCCGACTGGCTCGCAGCCCGAACTCGCGATGACGGCGAAGCTTTGGATACTGCCGTCACCCAGACCGGCGAGCAGCGATCGGCTCCGGAGGCGCGGACCGTCGCCCAGCAGAATGTCGAGCCGGGGGCGAATGCGGCGGCAGGCTGGGTCGCGGCTCGGCCTCGTGATGACAATGCGGGTTCGGATGCCGCCATCGCGCGGACCGGCGAGCGGGAATCGGTCGGGGCGGGGGCGGTTCGAACCGGGGGTGTCGCAGCGGTTTTCATTGTCCTGCTGCTGGTGGCGCTGCCGGATTTGGGGTGGGGGGTTGGGGGTTCGGTTCGGGCGGTGCGGTATCCGGCGGGGTGGGAAGGGGTGGCGGCGGCTGTGGATGGGCCGGGGGATGTGGCCGTGTTGCCGGGTGGGATGTTCAGGAAGTTTCGGTGGGCGGGGAGTGCGCCGGTGTTGGATCCGGCGCCTCGGATGCTGCCGAATGATGTTTTGCAGACTGGGGAATTGCCGGTGCGTGGGGGGAGCGTGTCCGGGGAAGGTGGGCGGGCTCGGGAGGTTGAGCAGGTTTTATTGCGGGGTGGGTCGGCGCAGGAGTTGGCTGACCTCGGAGTTGGTTGGGTGCTGGTCGAGGGTGGGACGCCGGGGCCGGTGGGGGAGTCGAAAAATACTCTGGCGCAGTTGAATTCCGTGTATTCGGGCGGTGACTTGCGGCTGTACCGGGTGCCGGGTGAAGTCGGCGTGCGGGAGGCTTCGGCGGCGGCGCGGTGGGTTTCCGGGGCAGCGCATGCGGTGTGGGCGGGGCTGCTGGGCGGCGGAATCCTTGCGGCGGTCAGTCTTTGGGGAAGCCCAATGCGAAGCCGATGGCGATCAGGATTGCGCTCACCACGGCGATGACGGCGATGATCCACACAAGGGTGAGACTACATTTCGACGGGCGCGCCGGAGACGAGTCCGGAAATTCGCTCTCCGCGGGAGACTGCCGAGAGCACGTCGAAAACGCCGTTTCCGGTTTGCTCCCAAGAGAATTCACGCGCCCGGGCGCGGGCCTTCTCGCCCAGTACGGTGCGGGCTTCCCGGTCGTCGAGTAGATCGCCGACGGCTTCGGTCAATTGCGCGGCGTCGTCGACCAGCACGCCGGTAACGCCGTCCACGATCGAGTCGGTGAGGCCGCGCGAACTGCGATAGCCGACCGTGGGCACGCCGTGCTGCGCCGCCTCGATGACCGCCAGTCCCCAGCCTTCCTTGCGGGAGGGCAGCACATGTACCCAGGCGCGGGCGAGGAGTTCGTGTTTGCGGTGCTCATCGACGTGACCGTGGAAGGTGACGGCATCGGCGATGCCGAGTTCGCGGGCGTGCGTGCGCAGATTGCCCGCCCACCAGCCGTCACCGATGACGTCGAGGTGCAGGCCGGGAATGCGGCCGCGCAGCCCGGCGACGACCGCCATGGCATCCTCGATCTGCTTGTGCGGCACCAGCCGCGACAGCACCACAATGCTCGGATGCGCGGTGCGGGTGGCGTCGTCCCCCGCGGGCAGGTGCGCGGGCACCGGTTCGGCGCCATTGCGCACCACCGCGACTCGCGTCCCGGCCACGCCGAGCACGGCCAACTCCTCCGCCGACGGCAGCGACACCGTCAAATACTGATTGCGCCTGTGCACGAGCGGTGACAGCCGGGATTCGATCCACCACCCGATCCGCCCGACCAGTTTCCCCGCGACCGGCCACTGCTCCCGATGCCCGTGATGCACCAGCACCACCGTCGGCGCGGGCGTGGCCATGCGCGCGAAGAACGGAATCCCATTCTGCGTATCGATCACCGCATCCGGCCGCAGCCCCCGCAAGGGCCCGATCCCGATCCGCCCGAGCAGCATCGCGGCCAGCGCCCGCGGATAAACGGTGTACGGCCCACCCCCGCGACTGATCTCGATCCCGTCGACCGACTCCCGCTCGGCCGCTCCGGGATACCGCGCGGTCCGCAGCGTGACCTTCACACCCCGAGCCGCCAATTGCGCCCCGACCTGCTCCAGATACCGCTCACTTCCCCCACCCTGTGGATGCCCGGTGTCGCGCCAGCACAGCAGCAGCACTTCACGCACGGGCAAATCTCCAAGGTCACGTTTTCAGGGGAGGACAGACAAGTGGGCTCCACAATATAGCCAGAGCCCGCTCCCGGGGCCATCAGCGGTCACACGACCTGTTCTTCCCACCCGCGCCGCATGGCATCACACCTGGTAGCGTCCGGCCACCCATCGACCGATCCACGAGTGCGCTCTTCACTCACCGGGCAACACAGGTGAACAGCGCGATCCGGGTGCCGAGTCGCGATGATCCAGGCCGGAATCTCCTGCGACGCTGCGGTCCGGCCGCGAGGCGGGGTGGGGCCGGACCGCGACGCCGTGCGGGCAGGTAGATGGCAAGCGGGTCGGCCCGACTCGCCGGACCAGGGGTGCGAGGTTGAGAGGCAGGGCCGACCGGGGGTGCCACGGGCGGGTTGCTGTGCGAGACTGGCCGCCGTGTTTCGAGCCGAGTGGATGGGGTTGCGAGCTGCGGGGCGGCGGCCGCGGTTTGCGCGTCGGGCGACTTTGCGGCGATCGCTGCGGTTGCTGGGGAGTTTTCGGTTCGAGCAGACGGATCCGGCCTTGTTCTACGGCGGGGTGGCGGTCGACACCGCTGATCTGGTGAGCGATTTCTATGCGGACCTGACCGGGCAATCGCTGCGCGGGACCATCGTGCTGGATGTGGGTGGCGGGCCGGGGTATTTCGCGGATGAGTTCGGGCGGGTGGGCGCACGGTATGTGCCGGTCGAGCCGGATCCCTCGGAGATGCATGCGGCGGGGTTGCGGGTCGCCGGTTCGGTGCGCGGGTCGGGGATGGCGCTGCCGTTCCGGGACGATGCCGTCGAGGTCTGCATTTCGTCGAATGTGGCCGAACATGTGCCGCGGCCGTGGGTGATGGCCGATGAAATGCTGCGAGTGACCAAACCGGGTGGGCTGATGGTGTTCTCGTACACCGTGTGGCATGGGCCGTTCGGCGGGCATGAGACCGGGCCGTGGCATTACCTGGGCGGGGAGTTCGCGGCGCGGCGGTATCGGCGCAAGCAGGGGAAGGAACCGAAGAATCGGTTCGGGAAGTCACTGTTCGCGGTGCGCGCGGCGGACGGCATGCGCTGGGCGCGCGAGACGCCGGACGCGGTGGAGGTATTGGCGGTGTTTCCGCGGTATCACCCGAGGTGGGCGTGGTGGATGGTGCATGTGCCCGGGTTGCGGGAGCTGCTGGTCAGCAATCTGGTGGTGGTCGCGACGAAGTCAGCGTTCGAGGCGGCCGCGACGCCAGAATCGGCGTAAACCGTCGTGCCTGTCGGGTTCGCCCCAAGGTGACTCCTGGGTTGCCAACCCCACCGTCTCCAGCGCGGTCAGCCCGACCTGACAGGCCAGGGCATTGACCGCAGCTACCGCTTCGGCCGCTTGCAAGGCGGCGGTCGCCTGCTCGGTGGTGAGGGTGCGGCCGGGTAGAAAGGACACCACCCACCCGCCGATGCCCACGCTTTTCGCCTGATGCGGGGTGAGATCGCTGGTCATCAGCGAACACCCGACCACTTGCACCGCCATGACTCCGACTCCCCTGCGCGGTATCGATTCATGTTCCGAGCGAGCTATCCACGATAGCTATAAAGCATGCTCGTTGCGCGTGCGGAATGCAATAGTGCGTTCAGCGAAAAGCGAACCGACAGGTCGGAATTCGATTCGGCACGATGCCATGAGTTAGCCCGAGGTGTGCGGAACCACTTGCACCCCTGCACTTCTGGCCGAAACTCAGAGGTCGGCCATGACCAGACGCAGTACGGGCAGTCCCTGACGATCGGACGGACGCGGAGCCTCGACCACCTCCACCCGCCAGCCGGGCGGCAGCACCTTCTGCAACTGGCTCGCAGCCCGCTGCATCGGAGTACTGGCGGGCATCGAAGCGAGTCCGGTTAATTCCGGGAGAATGAAACTATCGATGTCCACATCGGGCATGCCCATACGTCTACCTTTCAAAGCTAATTGAGCTAATTGAAAGCAACCGGCAGAACAGCGGTGTAGCGAGAGCTCTCCAGAGCATAAGCCACCCGCGGGCAAATCGAATTACAACCGCGCCCGACGGCGCCTTTGCAAAAAAGTCCACTCACCGGGACACCAGTCCCAACAAGGATCCAGACAGGTCAACGGCAAAACTGTAACGTGTTCTACATGGAGTACCAGAGTCTGTTCATCGGCGGCCGCTGGACCGCGCCCGCCGGCACCGACACCATCACCGTCGTCTCGCCCGCCACCCTCGAAACCGTCGGCAGTGTCCCCAACCCGACCCGCGCCGATGTCGACGCCGCGGTCACCGCGGCCCGGCAGGCCTTCGATCACGGACCCTGGCCGTCCACCCCGCCCGAGGAGCGCGCCGAGCTGCTCGCCCGCGTCGTGCAGCTGCTCGACCAGAAGGCGGGCGACCTCACCGCCGCCCTCTCCGCGGAAATGGGCGCACCGGCCATGGCCGCCGGCACCCTCAACTACGTGCCCGCGCGCGCCACCCTCGACTTCTACGCCGGGCTCGGAAAGTCCTTCCCCTGGACCGAGACTCGCACCGGGCTCTTCGGCACCACCCGGGTGTCGCGGGAGCCGATCGGCGTGGTCGCCGCCGTCATCGCGTGGAATGTGCCGCTGTTCCTGGCCGTCAACAAGCTCGCGCCCGCGCTGCTGGCCGGTTGCACGATCGTGCTCAAGCCCGCGCCGCTGACTCCCCTCGCGGCCAATATTCTCGCCGATCTCTTCGCCGAGGCCGGGCTGCCGGAAGGCGTGCTGTCGGTGCTGCCCGCCGAGGCCGAGGTCGCGGAATACCTTGTCTCCCATCCGGGTGTGGACAAGGTGACCTTCACCGGCAGCACCGCGGTCGGCCGCAAGATCGCGGCCATCGCGGGCGGTCAGCTCAAGCGCTGTTCCCTCGAATTGGGTGGCAAGTCGGCCGCGATCCTGTTGCCCGACATGGATATCGCGGAAATGCCGAAGCTCGCCTTCGCGGGACTCATGAACAGCGGCCAGGCGTGTGTCGCGCAGACCCGTATTCTCGCCCCGCGCTCGCGCTACGACGAAATCCTCGACGCGCTACTGGAATCCGTGCGCGCCTTCCCCGTCGGCCTGCCGAGCGATCCGGCCGCACAACTCGGCCCGCTCATCTCGCGGGCGCAGCGCGAACGAGTCGAGGGCTATATCGCCAAGGGCAAGGACGAAGGCGCCCGCCTGCTAACCGGTGGCAACCGTCCGGGCGATCTGCCCGGCTGGTACCTCGAGCCCACCGTCTTCGCGGATGTCACAAACACCATGACGATCGCCCGCGAGGAGATCTTCGGCCCCGTCCTGTCGGTCCTCCCGTACGACACCGAGGAGGAGGCCGTCGCCATCGCCAATGACAGCGACTACGGCCTGGCCGGTTCCGTCTGGACCACCGATATCGAGCACGGCGCCGCCGTGGCCTCCCGCGTGCGGACCGGCACCTACGCCATCAACTGGTACGCCTTCGATCCGTGTGCCCCCTTCGGCGGTTACAAGACCTCCGGCATCGGCCGCGAGAACGGCCCCGAGGGCCTGGACGCCTACTGCGAGCAGAAGTCCCTCCTCATGCCGATGGGCATGTAGGCCCGAACGAGAATGGCCCGCTCGCACCGAAACCGGTACGGGCGGGCCATTTCTCATATCGAGCACTACTCTCCGCCCGGCGAGACTCGCTGCCGGGCGAGCGGCCGGAACTGTGGAACCAGCGCGGGCACCGCGGCCCGATACTCCTCATAACTCCGGCCGAAGGTGGCGATCAGCATGCGGTCCTCGACCCGCACCCGCCACAGCAGCCACCCGACCACGAACACCAGAATCACCAGGGCCGCACCGAATCCCACCATGAGCGTGAGCCCGATCATCGTCCCGAGAATCCCGGTGTAGATCGGATGCCGCACCCAGCGATACGGCCCATCCGTCCGCAATTCGTGCTCCTCCTGAATCAGCGGCCGTCCCGCCCACATGGCCCCGAGCGCCAACCGCGCCCACACCATCAAGGCCGCCGACAGCACCACCAGCACCGAGCCCACCGCGATCAGCACGCGTGAACTCCAGCTCACCGGCTCCCACAGCGACCTCGGCAGCGCATACACCACCACGATGAGCACCACGATCCCGACAATCATCCCGGGCTCCGGCAGGAACGTGGACAGAAAATGCCGCACCCGCTCCCACAGCGACCCCGCCCGCCGCGCCGCGAACCACACCGCGGTCCCCAGCCACACCCACCCGACCGCCTGAATGCTCCAACCGGCCACCCGCACAAGCAGATCAACGATGTCCATCCCCCCAGGCTCCGCCCGCGGCCCCTCCCCAACCACCACCCTCGGCACGGCCCCCCTCCACCCACGGGTGGATTCACAAGATCAGGGAGCACTGGTTGCGCGAATTCGCCCGATTTCCCACCACCAGAGCTCCCTCACCGGAGTGCGGGGGCGAAGTGGGCGTGGAGGAGGGCGATGAAGTCGAGGACGTGGGGGCGGTCCTCGTCGGGGCGGGTTCCGGCGTACCAGGGTCGGGTTTCGCCTCGGGGGCCGATTCGTACCGTGGATACCTCGCCGCGGGCGGTGAAGGGCGCGACGACCCAGGATGGGAGGACGCCGACTCCCTCACCGGCGGAGATCAATTCGACGACCAGTTCGGTCAGCATGGGGACGGTCGATCCTCGAGGAGTCCCCTGCGCGGCACCTATCTGGTCACCCAGGCGGCGGTGCGCCGCATGATCGAACAGGGCCGGGGCGGGGCCGATCGTCAATATCACCACGGTGCTGCTGTCCCACGCGATCGGTTGATTTCCCGGCCAGCGCCGCACTGGCCTCCAAGGGCGGGGTCCGGGCGCTCACGGTGGCGTTGTCGGCCGAGCTTGCCGCCCATGGCATTCGGGTGAACGAGGTCGCGGCTCCGCCCGACGCTGAATCCCACCTAGAAAAAACGGCCCGCCCGCACCGGAAAGGTGCGGGCGGGCCGTTTCAAAGGCTTCGGAGACCAGCCGTCAGGCCAGGCGCTCCTTCAGGGCTTCGAACTCGTCGCGCACGCCCGAGGGGAGCTTGTCGCCGATGAACTCGAACCACTCCTCGATGAGCGGGATCTCGCGCTTCCACTCCTCGACATTGACCTTCAGGGCCTCGTCGACATCGGCGGGCACCACGTCCAGGCCCTCGAGGTCGAGGTGGGCGGCGGTGGGGACATTGCCGATCGGGGTGGCGGTGGCGTCGGCGCTGCCTTCGATGCGGCCGACGATCCACTCCAGCACGCGGGAGTTCTCACCGAATCCGGGCCACAGGAAGCGGCCGTCGTCGCCGCGACGGAACCAGTTGACGTAGAAGATCTTCGGCAGCTTGTTCGCGTCGGCGTTCTTGCCGAGGTTCACCCAGTGGCCCAGGTAGTCGCCCACGTGGTAGCCCATGAACGGGAGCATGGCCATCGGGTCGCGGCGGACGGTGCCGACCTTGCCCTCGGCGGCGGCGGTCTGCTCGGAGGAGAGCGTCGCGCCCATGAACACGCCGTGCTGCCAGTCGAAGGATTCGGTCACCAGCGGGACGGTGGTCTTGCGGCGACCGCCGAACAGGATGGCCGAGATCGGCACGCCCTGCGGGTCGTCCCATTCGGGAGCCAGGGTGGGGCACTGCGACATCGGGGTGCAGTAGCGCGAGTTCGGGTGCGCGGCAAGCGTCTCCGACTCCCGCTCGAACCAGTCGTTGCCCTTCCAGTCGATGAGGTGATCGGGGCGGCCCTCGAGGCCCTCCCACCACACGTCGCCGTCATCGGTGAGCGCCACATTGGTGTAGACCGTGTTGCCCGCGTCGATGGTGGCCATCGCATTGGGGTTGGAGCTGTGGTTGGTGCCCGGCGCGACGCCGAAGAAACCGAACTCCGGGTTGACGGCGTAGAGCTGCCCGTCCTTGCCGAAACGCATCCACGCGATGTCGTCGCCGAGGGTTTCGGCGCGCCAGCCCGGAATGGTCGGCTGGATCATGGCGAGGTTGGTCTTGCCACAGGCCGACGGGAACGCGGCGGCCACGTAGTAGGCCTTGTTCTCCGGCGAGATCAGCTTGAGGATGAGCATGTGCTCGGCCAGCCAGCCCTCGTCGTGGGCCATGGCCGACGCGATGCGCAGCGAGTAGCACTTCTTGCCCAGCAGCGCGTTGCCGCCGTAACCCGAACCGTAGGACCAGATCTCACGGTCTTCGGGGAAGTGGGTGATGTACTTGGTGTCGTTGCACGGCCACGGCACATCGGCCTGGCCCTCGGCGAGCGGCGCGCCGACGGAGTGCAGGGCCTTCACGAACGGGCGGTCGGTGCCGAGCTTCTCCAGCGCGGCCGAGCCGGCGCGGGTCATCACGCGCATGGACACGACGACGTACTCGGAGTCGGTGAGCTCCACGCCCAGCTTGGGGTCTTCCGCGCCGAGCGGGCCCATGCAGAAGGGCACCACGTACATGGTGCGGCCCTTCATGGAGCCGCGGTATAGCTCGGTCATGGTGGCGCGCATCTCGGAGGGCTCGACCCAGTTATTGGTCGGGCCGGCGTCGGATTCCTTGCGCGAGCAGATGTACGTGCGGGATTCGACACGCGCGACATCGGAGGGATCGGAGAGGGCGAGGTACGAGTTCGGCTTCTTCTGCTCGTTCAGCTTCTTGAACGTGCCGGCCGCGACGAGCTGCTCGGAGAGGCGCACCGCCTCTTCCTCGGAACCGTCGACCCAGACCACGCGGTCGGGCTGGGTGAGTTCTGCGACCTCCTGTACCCAGGCAAGCAGTTCCTTGTGCTCGGTGGGCGCGGTGCCATCGTGAAGACCAGGAATGGTCGCTGAGGTCATGAAAACTCTCCTGAGATGGGCGGCTCGGGGCGGCTCGAGCTGGGTCTTCGTCCCAGTTCGCGACACCGAGTGCCACCAATTGCGGCAAGGCCTCCGCCCGGCTTGCCGGTAGCACGTCCCGGATGGACGGCGTACAAGGACGAGGCGGACGCCCAGGTTCCTGTCATAGAGGTTAACGCCATATATCCCGGGCTATGGAATCGGGTTGTCCAGTCGGTACCGGGTCGAAACCTCCGACCAGCGGCTATACACATTCGAGTGCGGCAAGGTCACGTTCACATGCCAGGGAAAGCCCTGGTCGCCGTTGCGCCGCTCGACGCAACTGCGCCTCCAATTCTCCTACCCGACGGTCTGTTTCGACCATGCGCGCCGCGGTGATTCCGACCACCCGATCCGTCAGCCGCTCCTCGGCCTCCACGAGCGCCGTCGCGACCCGCTGCTCCAACTGCGCCTTCACATTCACCAGGGCGTCGGACACCCATTGCTGCAGGTGAGAGCGTTCCAACAACTGCCCGCGGGCCCGCACCACCCATCCCGCCGCGGCGGCACCGAGAAGAAGACTGACCGGCATGATGGCGTACTCGAGGGCCTCGACCAGCGCCAAGGGCGTCACCAGCAACCGCCCCAACCCGAATCCGGCCGACGCCCCCAGCGCGACCACCAGATGATCCTCGACGCCCCGGCACCGCGGCTCCGGATCCGCCCCCACCCACGGCGAATCCACCTGCCCCACAACCGCACCCACCTGGCCTTCCACCGCCTCCCACCCGCTCCCGCCCACGGCCTGCCCACCCTGCCGAGTCACCTCACGCAGCCGAATCCGGGTGGCGCGATCCACTTCACGTGTGAGTTTTTCCACTAAATCCTGCAATCGCCCCGGCACCCCGCCATACCCATCCCGCCCCAACCGCTCGATATCCCCGCGCATCCCCGCATTCAAGGCGCGAATCCGCACCCCCACCTCATGCAGCAGATCCACCCGAGCCAGATGCAGCCGATTCCGCACCGCCGCGATCCCCGCCCCGCGCCCACCATCACCCCGGGCCAACAGTGTGGCCCGCTCCTCCCGTAGGGCCGCCACATCCCCACCCCCGAGCAACTCCCCCAACTGCACCCCGATCCGCCGCCGCGTCTCCTCGACCACTCGCTCCCGCACAATCCCCACCTGATCCCCCACGGCCCCCGCCCCCACCGCCGCCACCAACCGCGCATGCAACAACCCCAGCCCCGACCGATCCAGCAGCGCCCCATCCCCCAGCCCCCGGGCCACCCCAGCCATTCGAGCCGAAACCGCCACCACCTCCGCCCCACCAAGCAGTTCCACGTCCCGATCCCGCACCCTCTCCCATTCCTCATGCGCATGAATCCCCTCCAGCGCGAACACAACCCGAGTCCCCATCTCCCGCAACCCCCGCACCACTCCCAACATCTCCCGCCCGATCGGCGACCCGCCATCCAGCACCACCAACGCCACCGCCGCCGGCCGCACGCCCTCCCCAACCCCGTCACCCATCGCGGCCGCGCGCCTTTGCGACTCGCCGCCCGTCGTGGCCAACTCCACCCGAGGCGCGCACCTGGCCAGTTCAACCCGCAGCAGCAGGGTGTTGGCGTCCTCTCCCCCGATCAATGCCACTTCCCCACCGCCTGGGCTCGCCTCGGCCCCGATGGCATCGAGCAGCGCATGCCCATGCGGATTCCACCGCGCCACAATGGCGTCCGCCGCTGCCGGAAGCCCGGACCTCCGGCACTCGTCGACCTCGGGCGACTCGTGCGGTGCAGCGCTGAGCGGGCGCACACCCGCGGCGGCAGGCACGACGTCACCAGGCAGCGGCTCTGCAACTTCCCGCAGCCGTTCGACCGCGGGTTCGAGCGGCTCCGGCGCAGCGGCCGACCGGACCGGCGGCGGCAACATCAGGGAGCCCGCCGGTGAATCCGAATCCCGAGGCGGGGAGACCGAATTCGCTCTCAGGTCAAGCGGGGGCAAGTCCAGTGAGCCGAGCCGCCTGGACGCAGTGGCAGGCGACTCTCGAGCACCTGGCGGTTCCGGCGCATTCGGCCTGTCGGCGGGAGCGAGTTCGTGGTCCAACACTGCACATTCGTTCCCGCGACCTGGGATGGCTTGCCCACGCTCGAATTCAAGGCTGCGGGCTTGCGGTGACCTGCTGGTACAGGCGGTAGAGGTGTTGGTGGAGTGGGTCTATTCCGGTGGCGCCGTGAAGGATTTGCAGCAGGGCAGCGGAGGACAGGGAGGGGTCTCGGCGGAGGGCTACGAGGGCGCAGGAGATGCCGTAGAGGGGCCAGCGGGTCAGAAGGGATTGGCGGGCTTGGGCATCGGGGGAAAGCGTCGGGGAGGTGAAGAGGTCGGCGGAGAGGGTTAGTGGCGGGTCGGGGTGGTGGAGGTGGTTATGGAGGGTGGCGAGGTCTTCGGGGGTGACGGTGGTGGTGCGGGTGCGGGCCGCCATGGAGCCGACAAGAGGGAATACAGGGAGAGCGAGGGTTTCGGTGTGGGATTCGGCGGCGGTGGCGGCGTCGGACCAGTGGGTGCCAATGGCGTCGGCTTTGTTGAGGATCACCAGGGTTCGGGTGGATGGGAGGGTGGCGAGGATTCGGCGGTCGGCGGGGTGGAGCGTGCCGGGGAGGACGTAGAGGTAGAGGTCGGCGTCGAAAACGGGGTCTGGGTGAGCGGGGTCGTCTACGGGGAGGGTCTCTTCGGCGGAGATGAGGGACAAGGCATTTCGGACGGTGGATTTGCCGGAGCGGGCTCGGCCGGTGATCTGGATTCGCGGGGGTGCGGGGGTCACGATTCGGGAGCGTAGGGACCGGGTTTGAAACGGCGCGGGCGTTTTCGGCGACAACTGATCAGGGCCGGGCGTGTCCGGTGAGTGGGATACGGGGTGGTCTGGCGGGGTGGGTTTTTCTGTGCGGCAGCACAATTCGGTGCTACCACTCTTCACAGATACCCGCGATTCACCTACTGTTTCGATCCGGTCGGCGCTTGTGCCGGGCGTGGACTAGGAGGATGCGATGACCGTCGTCGATGACGTCATCGGGAGGCCGTTGCCGCCCAGCCGGGATCCGTTCTTTCAGGCGCCCAGAGCGTTCGCGGCCAAGGCTCCGGGGACGGTGCTGCGCAGCAGGGTGGTGGAAGTCGCGCTGCTGGGGCTGGTTCCGCAGCAGGTGACGGCGTGGCAGTTGTTGTATCGGAGTACCGATTTGCATGGGCGGGCTGAGGTCGCGGTCACCACGGTGCTGCTGCCCAAGGGTGCGACGCCGGATTCGGAGCGGCCGTTGCTGGCATTCCAGTCGGCCATGGACGCGGTGACCGATCGGTGTGCGCCGTCGTATGCCTTGCGGCGCGGGGCATTGTCGCCGGGTTCCATTACGCAGCTGGAATGGCTGCTGGTCGCGAATGCGCTGCGGCGCGGGTGGGCGGTCACCATTGCCGATCATGAAGGCCCGAATGGAAGTTTCGGCGCGGCCCGGGAGCCGGGTTATCGCGCGCTCGATGGCGTGCGGGCGGCCCTGCGATTCGTGCCGATGGGATTGCGGCCGGATACGAAGGTCGCGGTGTGGGGGTATTCCGGTGGGGGAATGGCCAGTTCGTGGACCATCGAGATGGCCCCGGAGTACGCACCGGAATTGAATATCGTCGGCGCGGCCCTGGGTGCGCCGGTGGGCGATCCGCGCGAGGTCTTCCTGAGTTTGAACGGCGGCATGTATTCCGGCTTCCCGGCGATCGTGATCGCCGCGCTGGCGAAGGTGTATCCGCAGTTGGCGGAGGTCGTCGGCCGCGATTTCACACCGCAGGGCCGTCGCATTCTGGAGCGAGTGGAGGGTTTGGGCCCGATCGCGGCGCTGCCGCTGCTGGTGGGGCGGCACCTGGACGATTACCTGCATCGCCCCCTGGAAGAGGTGCTGCCGGAGCTCGAGCCGATGTTCGACGATCTGCGGCTCGGCAATTCGGCTCCGGCGTGTCCGGTGCTGGTGGTGCAGCCGGTGCACGATCAGGTCATCGGGGTGGCCGGGATCGACGCTCAGGTGCTGCGGTATCGGGAGGCGGGTGTCGCGGTCTGGTACGTGCGGGACCGATTGAGCGAGCATTTCTCGCTGCTGCCCCTCGCGACGCCGATGAGTCTGGATTGGCTGGCGGATCGGATCGCGGGGAAGCCCTTGCCCGCCCCGCACACCAAGACCGTCTGGTCGGTCGCTTTTGCTCCGCAGCACTGGCGCAGCATGGTGGAAATGGCCACTACCGCAATGCGTGTCACGTTCGGAATGGCTTTGCGGCAACAGTCCCGACCGGTCCCCGCCGAGGCATCAGAGCTGGCAGCCTGATTGATGGCACGCGCCCTTACCCGTGGTCGATTGCTGCGCTAATCATCCAATACTGGACAATGGACGCCGTGAACGACGCCGCGAACCACACTGCCGAGCCAGTCCCCGGACCGCGGTCCGCCGACGCCCCCGGTGATGCCGATCACGCCGGCGGGAACCGCCTCTACCCACGCGTCACCAGCTTCCGCTCGCGGCGCGGCGCGCTCACGCCGTCACAGCAGGAATCCTGGGCGCGCATGTGGCCGCGCATCGGCGCGGACGTCTCCGACGAGAAGCTGGACGGCGACGCCTGGTTCGGGCGCTCCGCGCCGCTGATCATCGAGATCGGCTGCGGCACCGGCACGGCCACGGCCGCCATGGCGCAGGCCGAGCCGCAGTTCAACCTGATCGGCATCGAGGTCTACAAGCCGGGCCTCGCGCAACTGGTGCAGCGCATCGAGCGCGAAAACATCGACAACATCCGGGTGTTGCGCGGCGATGCGGTCGATGTGCTGGAAAACATGATTGCTCCCGAGTCGCTGACGGGTGTCCGAGTGTTCTTTCCGGACCCGTGGCCGAAGGCGCGCCATCACAAGCGACGGCTGTTGCAGCCCGCCACCCTGACACTCATCGCGAGTCGCCTGCGTCCGGGCGGCGTGTTGCATGTCGCGACCGATCACGCGGATTACGCGGAATGGATTGCCGAGGTGGGCGCGGGAGAATCGCAGCTCATCGGCCTTAATGAGGCCACTGGGGGAAACTCGGACGACTACCGAGAAAACGCACCGATTGGTTTTGAACGTCCGATTACCAAGTTCGAAAACAAAGGACTCCGCGCGGGTAGCGCCATCACGGAGTTCATCTGGGGGAAGATCGAATCATGAGTGTCAGTGAAATGGTCCCGGAGGTCGCGGATGTTGCCGAAATAATGCACGGCACTGCTTCCACCGAACTAACGGGCAGCACGGGCCTCGGCGGCACCACCAATGATGTGCGCCGCGTCCTACTCGTCTGGGATGCACCGAACCTCGATATGGGTCTCGGTGCGATCCTCGGCGGCCGACCCACGGCCGCGTACCGCCCGCGCTTCGACGCCCTCGGCCGCTGGCTGCTGGCGCGCACCGCGCAGCTCTCCGTCGGCAGCGTGCAACGGGTCGAACCCGAAGCCACCGTCTTCACCAATATCGCTCCCGGCACCGCCGATGTCGTGCGACCCTGGGTCGAAGCGCTCCGCAACGTCGGCTACGCGGTCTTCGCCAAACCGAAGATCGACGAAGACTCCGATGTCGACAGCGACATGCTCGCGCACATCGAGCTACGTCGCCGCGGAGCCGGACTGGCCGGCATCATGGTGGCCTCCGCCGACGGGCAGGCGTTCCGCGCCCCCCTCGAGGAGATCGCCGCCACCGGCATCCCTGTTCAGGTGCTCGGTTTCCGCGAGCACGCGAGTTGGGCCGTCACGTCGGATATTCTCGAGTTCATCGACCTCGAGGACATCCCGGGCGTGTTCCGCGAACCACTCCCGCGGGTCAGCCTCGAGTCGCTGCCCGACGAGGGTGCATGGCTGCAGCCGTTCCGGCCGCTGACCGCTCTGCTCACCTCCCGCCCCGCTCAAGGAGTCGCTTAGTGTTCACCCGCTGGGGCGACCTGGTCTACAAGCTGCGCTACACCGTCTTCGGTGTGGTGGTGGCCGCCATGCTCGGGCTCGGAGCCTTCGGGCTCGGGCTCGAAGACCATCTCAGCTCCAGCGGCTGGTTCGATCCCACCTCGCAGTCGACAAAGGCTGCGGAACTGAAGGATTCGGTCTACGGCCGCGATCACAACAGTGATGTGGTGCTGCTCTACACCGCACCCGAGGGCAAGACCATCGACGATCCCGAGTTCGCTCAGAAGGTCATCGACAGTCTCAATAACCTGCCCAAGCTGTACCCGGAGATCACCGGGGTCAATGGCGCCTATTGGAAAACCGATAAGGGCCAGTGGATTCCGAATGTGGCGGGCAGCAAGGACAAGAAGTACGGTTTCGCGACCGTCGCCATCAAGGGCGACAACGACACCGACATGCTGCGCAATTTCGGCAAGGTGAAGGACGACTTCGGGATTCCCGGCATCAAGGTCGAGGTCGCCGGTCTGCAACCGATCGCGTACACCCTGAACAACACCATCGCCAGCGATGTGAAACGCATGGAGTTGCTCGCGATTCCGGCCGTCGCGGTGCTGCTGTTCTTCATCTTCGGCGGTATCGTCGCCGCGGCGCTGCCGCTGATCATCGGTGGCCTGACGATCCTCGCGTCCAACGGCATCATCATGGGGCTGACCAAGTTCACCGAGGTGAACTCGTTCGTCTCCGCGGTGGTGTCGATGATCGGCCTGGGCCTGGCCATCGACTACGGCCTGTTCATCGTGAGCCGATTCCGCGAGGAACTGGCCGAGGGCTATGACACGCGTGCCGCGGTACGACGTTCGGTGATGACCGCGGGCCGCACCGTGACGTCCTCGGCGACCATGATCATCGCGGCCAGCGCGGGCATGCTGCTGTTCCCGCAGGGCTTCCTCAAGTCCGTCGCCTACGGCACCATCGCGGCGGTCCTGCTGGCCATGATCTCCGCGCTCACCGTGCTGCCCGCCCTGCTGGCCGTGCTCGGCCCGCGCGTGGACATGCTGGGCCTCAAGTGGATTCGCCGCACCAAGACCGCCGACGAGATCGAGAACGGTTTCTGGGGCAAGATGACCGCGTGGGTGATGAAGCACCCGCTCAAGGTCGCGATCCCACTGACCATCGGCCTGCTGCTGCTCATCATCCCGGTCAAGAACCTGCAGTTCGGCGGGATCAGCGAAACCTATCTGCCGCCGAACAATAAGACCCGTGTGGCGCAGGAGCACTTCGACGAGCTCTTCCCGCTGCGTAAGACGGATCCGGTCCAGCTGGTGATCATCACCGATAATTCGAGGGATATCGGCGGGATCCTCGCGCAGGCGAATCAGGCTCCCGGACTGGTGAAGAACGCCCAGTTCGGCGTTCCGGCCAAGCCGCCCAACGGTTCCAATGTGTGGGTCACCGACGCCACCGTCGAGGACGATGCCGACGCCACCGTCGACTATCTGCGTTCGATGGAAGTGCCCGATGGTGCGGAGGTCATGGTCACCGGCCAGCCGGTGATGATGTCGGACAGCGTCAAATCGCTGCTGGACCGCATGCCATTGATGATCGCCCTGGTGCTGCTGGTCACCACGGTCCTGATGTTCCTCACCTTCGGTTCACTGGTGCTGCCACTCAAGGCAGCCCTGATGAGCGCGCTGGGCTTGGGCTCCACGCTGGGCATCCTGACCTGGATCTTCATCGACGGCCATGGCGCGAGCCTGCTGAACTTCACGCCACAGCCGATCATGTCGCCGGTGCTGGTCCTGATCATCGCGATCATCTACGGCCTGTCCATCGACTACGAGGTGTTCCTGCTATCCCGCATGGTGGAGGCGCGCACGCAGGGTGCGAGCACCACCGAGGCGGTGCGAGCGGGTACCGCGCAGACCGGGCGCATCATCACCGCGGCCGCCCTGATCCTGCTGGTGGTGACGGGCGCGTTCGCGTTCTCCGATCTGGTGATGATGCAGTACATCGCGTACGGCATGGTCGCGGCGCTGTTCATCGACGCCACGGTGCTGCGCATGCTGCTGGTGCCGGCCATCATGAAGCTGCTCGGCGACGACTGCTGGTGGGCTCCGACCTGGATGAAGAAGATTCAGCAGAAGATCGGCCTCGGCGAACCCATCCTCGATGATGAGCGGCCCGGCGGCGGTGAAGTGGTCGACCTGGTGAAGACCACCCCGGTCACCGATCCGGTCACCATGCAGATTCCGATCATGAACCTGGACGGTTCCGCGCCCGCTCGCCCGGCGCGGCGGCCGCGCCCAGCCGTTCGCACGGTGGAATCGCATCCCGAGGCGCAAACTCAGCGCATCGACACGACCCAGCGCGCCGATCTCCCCGCCGACCCCGCCCCGGGCGGCACGACTCCCGGCGGTGCCGGAATGTCCGGTGGCGCTTCGCGTCCCGGCCACGGGGTCACCCCCTCGGCCATGACCGGCCCCAGCTTCGGCAAGCCCGCCGGTCCGGCCTTCGGCGCACCGGTCGGTGGCACCGATCCGATCCCGGACAAATCCCCCGACTTCAGCTCGCTCTCCGGCGGTTCGGCGGGCCCGATCCCGAGCGCACCGTCCACCCCCGCGCCGGTGGACACCGGAACTCCGGAACCGACGGTGCGAGGCCGCGACGGCTCCTTCTCCCCGCAGTCGGGTGCCGCACAGCCCGGTGTGATGCCGTCGGTCTCGCAGCCGATCGCACCTGCCCCGCAGACGGATTCGCCGCCCGCGTCGCCCCCGGTCGGCGCGGATCGCGTCCTCCCCCCGCCCGCGGCGCCGAAACTGGCCCCGCACCCGGCGACCCGCGCGCAGCTGTATCAGCCGCACGCCCCGGAACAGCCGCACGCCCCGGAACCGGAGCAGGCACCCGAAGCCGCTGCCCCCGAACATCATCCGACGCACCACTCGGTCGAGGATCATCCCCCGGCCCCAGGCGGTCGCAGCAATATCGAACAGTGGATGTCGGACCTGCGCTCGGCTCGCCGCCGCACCGACAAGACCACCGACGATGACGAGGGCAAGCACCGCGGCAATGAGGGCCGCACGGTGAGCGTCAATGAGCTCCTGCGCCGCCAGAACCGCGACTGATCCACACACGTGAAACGCCCGGCCGGGATTCCTTCCCGGCCGGGCGTTTTCGTTATCGAACTAGTTCGGTGTGATCGAGCTAGTTCGGCTGAGCTTGGGTGGTCTCGGGGCGATCGGCGGCTTCGGCGAAGGCCCGTGCATAGCGGGTGCCGACCAGGAGCAGCAGGACGCCCACCGCCAGGAAGGCTGCCGCCCGGATGAGGCCGTCGAGGGTGGCCAGGTCGAAGAGGAACAGCTTGGTCAGGGCGGCCGTGGTGAGCAGGAGTCCACCCGCCAGGGCCACCTTGGCCTGTTGCGGCGCGCGGGACAGGCGGCGCAGGCCGAAGAACAGGGTCGCGGTGGCCGCCGCCATCCAGATGATGGTGGCAATGCTGTGGCCCGCGAGGAATCCGTCGGGGCGGCCGGTGGCCACGCCCAGGGAGACGGTCAGAGCGGTCACGACGTAGAGGCCGGTGAGCCCGCCGACAACCGCGAC
The DNA here is from genome assembly GCF_040683015.1 of Nocardia sp. NPDC051030. Classification (NCBI taxonomy): domain Bacteria; kingdom Bacillati; phylum Actinomycetota; class Actinomycetes; order Mycobacteriales; family Nocardiaceae; genus Nocardia; species Nocardia sp. NPDC051030. The sequence goes on from NZ_JBFBCD010000005.1 coordinate 243,502, forward strand.
GGCCGTGGCCTCGGATTCCTGATCGGCCAGGCCCAGACGGCGTACGCACCACAACGCTGTCGCCAAGGTGCCCAGAGCCGCCACAGCGGCGAAGGCGGTCGAAATACCCAGGTGGTGTTCGGCATTCCACTGACCGGCCAGCTCGGACGGGCCCGCGATATCGAGGAAGGCCAGCGCACCGATGACCGCGAAGGCCGTGCCGAGCCCGGCGGTGACGCGGGAACGCTGCTGACCGGCGACGGCCAGGAAGCAGAGCGCGACCAGGAACAGGGCGATCGACAGCGTCTGGATGCGAGTGACACCGATGCACGCCTCCAGCAGGGCGAACGAGCCCGTCACCGCGAGAACCACTGCCAGGTGTCCCGGAATCCGAACCCGCTCAGCCAGTTTCGGCACCCACGGGACTCCGGCCAGGGAGAGCAGGACCGCGGCGAAGACGGCCGCGATGACCACCGACAGGGGACGATCGAACATGACCGGGGCAGCGAGCAGCGGAACCGCGGCCACCGCGAAGGCCAGGGCGGCGGTGATATCTCCGGGCCGACGGCGCACGACCAGCACAGTGCCCACCAAACCCACTGCGGCGACAGCGATCGCGGCAGCCAGCACCTGGTACTTCTCACTCATCGACGACGACCCGAGAGCCGTACCCGCGACCACGACGAGTGTGGTGAGCGCGGCCGGAGCAGTACGAACAATGTGCAGGTAAGGCCAATCACGCTGCAACTGCACCGGAGTGGCGGCGATCTGCAGCACGATCAAGAACGCGAGCAATGCCAATTCGGTGGTCACCACCGGCGAGAGCAGCGCCGCCCCGAGCACCACCAGCACGGCGAGTGCCTGCGAGCGCCAGTGCAGCGCGAGCGCCACCCCACCGGCCGCGATCCCGAAGGCGACCACATACCCGACGGCAGGTGACAGCCACCCGTAGATCGTGGTCACCGCAACGACATTCAGGTATCCCCCAGCGATACCGGTTGCCGCCAGGGCGATCGCCCCGACCTGTCCGCCGACCTTGCGGTGCACCCGCATCGCGACACCGACAAGTGCACCCGAGAACAGCGCCCCCGCAATAACTCTCGGCACCGGCCCGAAGAACCCCGCCTGCGCGGCGAGCACCAGCAGCATCACCACGCCGATCAGCGTGACGGCCACCCCCGCCACCGCCAGCACTCGACTGATCACCCCTTCGCGCTGCCACCATGGCGCCCGAGGCTCCCGCACCGGCCGCGGCTTCCCGCCTCGGTACGCGGGCTGCCCGAGGGCACCGCCCCATCCCTGCTGCCCGTATCCCGCTGCGGGAGCACCGGTCCGAGGATCCGGCATCGGCCGAGGGTATGCGGGCAGCGATCCCGCAGGGCCCGGCGCGGACGAACCGACTTGCGGAGCCCATGGACTCCACGCGGCCGGTGCCTGCTGACCGCCTGGCTGAGCCACGGGTGGCGTCGGCTGGGCCGCGGGCGTCGGCGCGACGGGCGGGGCGGCGGTGGGCATGGCATCGCCCGTCACCGGCGAAACGGTGGCGGGCGGTGTGGTGGCGTCGGGTTGCGACGCGGGCGCCGGTTCCGGGGCGTCTGTGCGGCTGCGGTCGGCGACGACCTGGCAGCGGAGCACCTCGAGGTCGCGGCCGAGCACACCCATGTGCTCGCTGAGCGAGGTGAACTCGTTCGACAACCGTGCGATCAACCGGGGATCGATGGCGGTATTCATGGCAGCAATGCTCGCCCGGTGAGGGCCTGCCACACCTGAGTAGAAACACTCGATCGGCGGTCGATTACTACGCGATTACGCAGTTCAGCGGCCGATACGGGAATCCACGGGAGCGGTCAGGCGGTGTCGGCGCGGGCGATGGTGGCGCGGATTTCCTCAGTGATGGAGGCGGGGGCCTCCAGCATGGGGATGTGGCCTACGCCGGGGAGGTGGCGGATTTCGATGGCGGGAGTCGGGGTGAGGGGGGCGTACACGTGAGGTGGGAGGACCCGGTCGTGTTCGGGGAGCAGGATGGTGGTGGGCATCTTCAGGTCATCCAGATGGGTGAAACCTGTTGGGAGAGTCGGGTCTTCGGACAGCTCGGCGGTGATGGTACAGCGAGTGACCGCGGCGGCCATGGATTTGGCGAGCGGGTTGGGGACGTCGGCGGGACGGTGTGCCAGCAGGGGAACCACGAGGGGGCGGAGCATCGAGGGGACCGCGGGCTGACCGTCGGGGGTGAGGCCGATGAGGGGCGCGAAGGCGAGGAATCGGCGGAGCAGCGAGTCCGCGGCGGCGGGGGTGCGCCACAGTCCGGCGGGGGCGATTGCCGTGACGGAACGGGCCCGGCCGCGGGCGGCGAGCTCCAGGGCGATCCAGCCGCCCAGCGAATTACCGACGATATGGGCTGTGGGCCAGCCGGTTTCGTCGAGGAGTTGTTCGATGTAGTCGACCAGGGAGGTGACGGTGGCGGGATGCTCGGCCTCGGGTCCGCCCCAGTGGCCGGGGAAGGTGGGGGCCAGGACGTCGTGGTCGGCGCTCAGGTCGTCCAGGACGGGGATCCAGGACTGCCAGGTGAGCAGGACCCCGTGCAGGAGCAGGAGGGGTTCGCCGCGGCCGGAGCGATGGAGTGGTTCCGGTACCGCGTCTGCCGTGCCACCTGCCGCCATGGGCGTGACGATACCTGCCGGAACCACTTGCCGCCGACGCCGATTCGCCGCGTACGACTCAGCTCACACCGATCCGGCTCAGGCCCCGTTGAGGAAACGCTTCCACTGGGTGCCGAAGGGGTGCTTGGCGCTGACCGAGCTGAAGCGGAGGGTGCCGTGCACGACGAGGTGCAGTGGACCGTAGCCCGGCCCGGTACGCACCTTGGTATTGATGCTGGAGCCGACCAGGCTGATGCTGTTCATGTCGACGGTGGCCTCGGGCGGGACGATCAGATCGAGCGAGGAGCAAAACCCGCTCGTCCGGATCTCGACGACCTGGGTGGACATGACCGCCTGGGTGAAATCCAGGGTCACGCTCGACAGGAAGTTGTCGACGACCAGGACCGGCGGCACCTGCCAGCCGCCCTTGCGATCCACGCTGGACAGCCGGGCGCGAATGACATGGCCGGGCACAGCGGGACCGGGCATGCGCGGGGGTTGCACGAAGCGCGGCGGCGCGGACGCGGGCTGCCCGGCCAGCCGGATGCCCGGCAGGTCGACCAGCACCGAATTCAGTTCACCGCGCGTCTTGGCCGCCAGCGCGGTGTCCATGCGCTCGGTGAATTCCCCCAGAGACAGCATGCCGAGCCCAACGGCGCGTTGCAGCAGCCGCCCGACATGTTCGCGTTCGATATCCGATACCCGCAGATCACGATCGCCGATCACGCCCGGCTCGACCGCGGCCTTGACCACTGAGACCGATTCAGGACCACCCATGCCTTCGAGGCTAGCGAGACCCGGCCCCGCTGCACATCAGGGCAATCCCTGATGCTTACCCGCCTCTCCGCGTCTTCAGCGCCCGGCTGGGGTGCCGTCGACCGTCATGCACGCGTGGCAGCGGTCGGGTGCCGAACCGATTTTGGGCGTACCCGGTGAGTTACCCAGACCTTGCGAGACCAGTTGTCAGCTATTCGAGACCTTGTTCTATGGCGTAGCGAGTTAGTTCAACCCGGTTGCCTAGCTGAAGTTTGCGCAGCGTGGATTGCACATGGTTCTCGACGGTGCGGTGGCTGAGCCCGAGGCGTCCGGCGATCTGCTTGGCGGCCAAGCCTTTCGCCACCATGCGCAGCACTTCGGTCTCGCGGTCGGTGAGTGCGGGCCGATGCGGTTCGTCGCGGTCGGGCGGGGTGTTGGCGATGCGGCGGTATTCGCCGAGGACGAGTCCGGCCAGGCCGGGGGTGAAGACGGCCTGCCCGGCCGCGGTGGCGCGGACGGCGTCGAGGAGTTCGGTGGCGGAGGCGCTCTTCACCAGATAGCCGATGGCTCCGGCCTTGATGGCGTCGAGGACGTCGTCGCGTTCGGCGGAGGCGGACAGCACCAGGACGCGGGTGCGCGGGGAGACGCGCAGGACTTCGGCGGTGGCGTCGGCGCCATTGCCGTCGGGGAGTTGCATATCCATCAGGACGACGGCGGGCTGGACGGCCGCCGCGCGCCGCCCGGCCGCGCCCACGCTGTCGGCGGTGGCGACCACGTCGAATCCGGCCTCGGCGAGGTCGCGGGCGACGCCGTCGCGCCAGATCGGGTGGTCGTCCACCACCATGATCGAAATCTGTTCGGGCATGGCGTTACCTCCACTGCTTCCGTGGTACCCGGAATTCCCATTCCGCGCCGTCGTCCTCGGCCTCGGCATGCGCTTCGAAGAGCAGTTGCGCGGTGCCGTCGAGGGCGGCGATGCGGCCGATGATGGAGCGCGAGACTCCCATGCGCCCTTGTTCCTCCGCCTCGGCGAGCCGTCCGGCCGGAATGCCCGGCCCGTCGTCGCGGACGCTGATGATGAGTTCGCCGCCGGTGTCCTCCAGCAGCACATAGGCTTTCGCGCCGGGTCCGGCGTGCTGGACCACATTGGCGAGGGCGGCGGCCACGGCGGCGGAGATCTCGCGCGCCTCGAATCGTCCGATCGGCACCGGTTCGCCGGGGGTGGAGACGAAGACGGCGGGGGTGGATTGCGCGGTGAGCAGCGGCCGCAGATCGATGTCCACTCCCCCGTGGTCGCTGCGGTCGCCCTGTTCGGAGATGAGGACGCGCAGCGCCACCTCCTGCTCGCCCGCGCGTTGCGCCAATTCGGCGGTGGGGCCGCCGATCTCGGCGCCGCGGCGTTTGATGTAGCTGAGCACCTGGAGCACGCCGTCGTGGACTTCGCGGGCGAGGCGTTCGCGTTCCTTGGCGGCGGCGGTGAGTCGCACCGCGCGCTGAAGCTGTTCCTGGGCGCGGCGGGCGGTATTGGCGGCGAGTCCGATGGCCAGCCCGACCGAGACCAGTACGGGCGCGGTGGCGTCCCGCCAGATATCGAATCCCCATTGCGAGCGCGCGGTGAGTATTGCCGCGGCAATGAGGAATCCGGAGCTGATGCCCCCGAACGGCCCCCACAGAATGGCCGCCGACATGACCGCATTGGCCGCCCACAAGGTGGTGGGCAGGGTCTGATGTCCGTGATACCAGTCGTATTCGGCGACCAGCCGGGTGGCGAAGACGAGCAGCACGACCACCAGGTGATCACCGAGCACGACGGCGATGCGCACCCGTTTCGCATCGCGAATCCGCCACTGCGACAACAGGAGTGCCGAGACGCCGGACCAGACCGCCATGAGCGCGATCAGTACCCAGCTGAGCCGCTGATCGCTGTAGTGCGAGACCGACGCGAACTGCTGCCCGATCGCATAGATAAGTGTGACCAGCCGGAAGGCCTGCGCCGCCCGCCAGAGTGGCGCGGTGGCGGCATCGTCCGGATCGGGTTCGACCTCCGGACCGGTGTCAGTCCGCGGCGTCACCGGCGGACTTCGGCGTGTCGGGCTTCGATGTGTCGGGCTTCGGTTCATCGGGCGCGGCATCGCCCGCCGGGACGGGCACCTCGTATTTATCCGGGCCCGAGATCTCGTCCGGATCGGCGCTGTACATGCGCTCGTGCGGCTCGCCGGTGTGCAAATCCTGAAACAGCTCTTCGGGCGTGTCGGCGAGCAGCGAGCGCATGGCGGTATTCAGCACCGCCACGAACGGCACCGCCAGCAGACCACCCGCGATACCGGCCAGCACCACGCCCACCGCGATGGCCAGCACCACGGCGAGGGGATGGATGCGCACCGCGCGGCCCATCAGCAGTGGTTGCAGCACATGCCCTTCCAGCTGCATGACCGCCACCGTGATGCCCAGCACGATCAGGGCGGTGACCAGGCCCTTGGTCATGAGCGCGATGAAGACCGCGACCGATCCGGCCAGGAACGAACCGATGATCGGAATGAACGCGCCGATGAACACCAGCGAGGCCAGCGGCAGCGCCAGCGGCACATTGAGAATCGCCAGGCCCGCGCCGATGCCGATGGCGTCCACCCCGGCCACCAGGACGGTGGCCCGCACGAATCCGGTCAGCGTGCCGAAGCCGAGCCGTCCGGCGGTCCGCACCCGTTCCCGCTGCGCGGTCGGGATGAGGCGGGTGACGAATGCCCAGATCTGATCCCCGCCGTAGAGGAAGAAGATCAGGATGAACAGCGTCAGGAAGGTCCCGGTGAAGAATTCGCCGATCACGGTGGCGGTGGTGAGCGCGCCGCTGGTGAGCGTGTCCTGATTGGACTCGATGGTCTTGAGAATATTGTCGCCCGCATTGCGGATCTGCTCATTGCTCAGGTGCAGCGGCCCGTTGATCAGCCAGTCCTGGATCTTGTGGACACTGTCCTTGAACTCGTCGGACAGCTGCGGCACACCGGTGACGAACTGTTCCACGACGAAGGTCATGATCCCGGCGAGCAGTCCGAGCGATCCCGCGAGAGCCACGAAAACGCCCAGCGAACGCGGCACTCCGAGCCGCTGCATCATGTCGACCAGGGGTGCCAGCAGGGCCGCGGCGAGCAGCGCGATGGACAGCGGAATGGTGACGCTGGACAGGCGATGTGCCAGGTAGGCGACGGCGAGGACGGCGGCCAGAATGATCAGCAGTCGCCACGACCACTCGGCGGCCTTGCGGACGGTCGGGTGGACGGCCGTGGAGTCGGCGCTGGAGCCCGGGCGGCGCACCCCGTCCGACTTGCCGGATTGTGCAGACGTTGCCTGGACCTCGCTCACATCGGCGAGCCTATCCGCCGAAACCTCCGCAGGCATGCGCACATGATCGAAACGCTAGATTGGTTCCTGTGTCAGCGCCCTTGGAAGCGGTCAAACAGACCATGCGAACCCGCTGGCCGCTGTACCTCGCATCGATGCTCGCGGCCAATGCGTTCGGTGCTGTCCTGGTGTGGGCGTTCATCCAGTACGGACTGCCCGTTCCCGAGGGCGATACCAATGCCACCCGCGAGACCGGGCTGCTGATTCCCCTGCTCATCGGCTTCGTCGGCGGCGTGTTCAGCCTGACCGCGTCGGCGCTCATGCTGCGGCCGGTCATGCGCTGGCAGATGCGCGGCGGGCCGCCGAGCCGCCAGGAGCAGATGGCCGCGCTGCACGCGCCCCTGCGGCAGGCCATCGTGCATCTGGTGCTGTGGCTGATCAGCGGCGCGGTCATGGCCTCGCTGATCATCGTGCGGGCCCCGGAGCTGGCCGCCGCGGTGATCGTCACCGAATGTATGGCCGCCACCATCGTTTTCGGTTTCACCTACATGCTGGGGGAACGGATTCTGCGGCCGGTCGCGGCCGAGGCGCTGACCGTCGGCGCGTTCGATCACACCCTGACGCCGGGCGTCGGCACCCGCATGGCCATGACCTGGGGCATGGGCACCTTCGCGCCGACCATTGCCATCGTGCTGCTGTGCGTCACCCAGATCTCTTCGCGCGTACAGTTTTCCGCGCAGTCGCTGGCGGTATCGATTCTGCTGCTGTGCGGTGTGGTGATCATGCAGGCGCTCGCGCTTTCCATGCTCACCGGCTCGAGTATTTCCGATCCGATTCGCCAGCTCAGCCAGGCCATCGATCGCGTGCAGGAAGGCGCGCGGGATGTGCAGGTGGAAGTTTTCGACGGTTCGGAAATCGGTCTGCTCCAGGTTGGCTTCAACCGAATGATGGGCGAAGCGGCCAAACGCCGCGAACTTCAGGAATTGTTCGGTCAGCATGTCGGCGAGGATGTGGCGCGGCGGGCGCTCGAGTACGGCACGGAACTCGGTGGTGAAACCCGATTCGTGGCGGTCTTGTTCGTGGATATGGTCGGTTCCACCGCGACCGCCGCGGAACGCCCGCCGACCGAAGTGGTGAACCTGCTCAATGAGTTCTTCCGCATCGTGGTCGATGTGATCGACCGCCATCACGGCTTGATCAACAAATTCATGGGCGATGCCGCACTGGCCATCTTCGGCGCGCCGCTGGACCGCCCGGACGCGCCCACCGCGGCCCTGGCCGCCGCCCGTGAGCTGCGCGAAGCCCTGCGCGAGGTGCCCGGTCTGGATATCGGCATCGGCGTCTCCGCCGGACTCGCGGTGGCCGGGAATATCGGTGCGGCAAATCGTTTCGAGTACACCGTGATCGGCGATCCGGTCAACGAGGCGTCACGGCTCACCGAACTGGCCAAGGACCGCCCCGAACGCGTACTGACCTCGAGCAGCGCACTGTATTTCGCCGATCAATCCGAACAACGACATTGGGTGACCGGCGAGGATGTGCAGCTGCGCGGCCGCCGCCGGAAAACCCGTCTGGCCTGGCCCAAGGAAAGTACCGGCATTATTGATGCAGACGAGGTACCGGCGAGTTCGTTAGGCTGACGACGTGACGGCCCACGGTGACCTGGCCGGCGAACCAGCGCCGCCCGCGGAGAACGCGAGACGCGGCAGATTCTGGTGGGCCAAATGGGTTCTCGGCGTCGCACTCGTGGCCCTGCTGATTTCCGAAGGCGTATATCTATATCCGCGCCTGCACGATTCCTGGAAGAACCTCACCGAAATCCATTGGGGCTGGGTCGCCGCCTGCATCGTGATGCAGGCGGTTTCCATGAGCGGGTACGGGCGCATCCAGAAGCAGCTGCTGCACGCCGGTGGGGTGGAGGTCAGCCAGCGCAAATCGGTGTCGGTGGTGTACGGCTCGACCGGTATGGCGCTGACCCTGCCCGCGGGACAGGTCTTCTCGACGGCGTTCACCTATCGGCAGATGCGCCGCTGGGGCGCGAGCCCGATCGTGGCATCCTGGCAGCTGGTCATGTCCGGTGTGGTGGCGGCCGCCGGGCTGACCCTGCTCGGCGTGTTCGGCGCGGTGCTGGCAGGGGACCGGATCGGGCCGACCAAGGTGATCCTGACCCTGGGCACGGTCGCGCTGCTGATCTTCGCCTTCAACTACATCTCCCGGCATCCCGGCGGCCTGGAGGGGCTGCTGCGGCGAATCGTGCGGCTGATCAACAGGATTCGGCGTAAGCCCGCCGAGGACGGCATGGACAAGGTCGGCGAGATCCTGGACCAGCTGGAGTCCGTGGATCTGGGCAAGCGCGACGGCGCGTGGGTGACGGGCTGGGCGCTGGTACACCGCCTCGCCGATGTGGCCTGCCTGGGTCTGGCCTGCTACGCGGTCGGGGCCGAACCGCGCATTGCCGGGCTGATGCTGGTGTTCGCCGCCGGAAAGGCCGTGGGGACCATTCCTTTGGCGCCGGGCGGCATCGTCTATGTGGACGCCACCCTGATCTACTCGCTGTCCGCCGTCGCCGGGCTGCCCGCCTCGCAGGCGGTGGCGGCGGCCTTCCTGTATCGCCTGATCAGCTTTATCCTGGTGGCCATTGTGGGCTGGATCGTCTTCCTGTTCCTGTTCCGGAAACCGCAGGCCGACGATGCCCAGTTCGAAGAGGAATTCGAGCAGCGCCGCGGTCGCGGTTGATCCACCCCGCACAGTCACTCGAGTGTCCCTGCACAATCGGGTGGGCCGGGCACATTAACCTGTGCGCGTGAAGAAACTGGTGCCGTTCGCCGTCGATGTCGTGCTCGTGATCGTGTTCTGCGCGATCGGGCGGCGCAGTCACGACGAGGCGGTCGCGGCCGGTCTGCTGCGTACCGTGTGGCCGTTCGGCACCGGTCTGCTGCTGGGCTGGGTGATCGCCATCGCGGTGGCGGCGGGGCGGGAAGGGGCCAGTGCCGCAAAGCGTTTCGACGGTCGCGCGCTGTGGCCGACCGGCGTCATCATCTGGCTGTCCACCCTGATCGGCGGCATGCTGCTGCGCGTGGTGAGCGGGCAGGGCACCGCTGTCAGCTTCATCGTGGTCGCGACGACCGTCCTGGCCCTCTTCCTGCTCGGCTGGCGCGCCGCCATGAAGGCCTTGCGCTGACCATGAGACAGATCGGGCCCCGTCCGGTGGACGGGGCCCGATCCATTTCCGTCGTCTAGTCCGGAGTCGCCAAGGACTGCATGAGCCTCGCGGCCATGCGCGCGGTGGCATCCCCGCTGTCCACATCGTCGATGTGGATGGCGAAGGCGAGGTCGCCCATGGTGGCGATGAGCCAGCCATTATTGCCCGCGGTGGCGGCGAAGGCCTGCACGCCCTGATAGCGGTTGAGGCTGGCCAATTCCGGGGCGTTCGCGCCGTCGCGGAGCATGGTGCGGACGCGCTCGGTGACGTCGCCGGGGAGGGCGGCGAGGTCGGCCTCGGTGGTGCCGGGCTGGCCGATGGTGATCATCGGCTTGGGCACCTGGCCATTGGCGATGGCGGCCGCGGCAATGGCCATGCCCCACGGGCTGGCCAGCAGCGAATCACCGGCATTGCCGCGCGCGACCGTCTCCGCGCCGTTCTTGCCATTGGGCAGGCGGCCGGTGGTCTCGTCCAGGCCGGGCACCTTGAAGTCGATGCCGATGCCGAGCAGGCTGGCCGCATCGGCGGCGTCATTGACCGACACATCCTGCGGGGCCTTGTTCTTGGCGACCGCGGCCATGTTCTTGAACAGCTCGATCATGCCGCCGACCGGGTACAGCCCGGTGAAGGCCACCGAGCCGTGCGCGCTGGCGTAACTGTTCTGGGCGGCCGCGACCAGTGCGCCCGAGGACGGCTGAATGGCCACGATGGAGGCGGGCGTACCCGCGCTCACCACGGCGTCCTCGGCGGCGCGCTGCAGGCGCTGGTCCATGGTCGCGGCGATGGCCGGGCCGGGCGGGCCCTGTTCACCGGCGAGCTGGGTGACGAAGGTGCCGTCGGGTTCGAAAAGCTGCACGCCCCAGCCGGAGTGCTGATCGCGATTGTCCTGCCAGACCTTGGTGAGCGCGTCCAGCATGGGCGACCACACCCGCCGGTCGGCGGCGATGAGCCGCGGCTGCTTCTCCATGACCACGCCCGCGATGCTGGCCATGCGGGGTTCCAGGATATTGAAGTCGCCGTCGCGCAGGTTGACCGCGACGACGGGCTTGCCGCCCGAGGTCGACAACTGTTGCATCAGAGTCGCTCCGGTGATGAGCGGGGCGACCGGTTCGATGGCGTCGGCCAGGGCATTGGTGGTCGCGACCGGGTCACCGGTCTTGGTCGGGTCGACCTTGATGACATTGATGGTCTGCTCGGTCATGAGCGGCTGGCCGACCACGTCATTGACCTGCGGCGAGGGCGCGGCGTAGGTGCGCACCAGTTTGGCGGTGCGCTTGGAGTCCAGCTGCGGCATGATCAGCGCCGGATCCCAGGAGATGCGCCAGCCGACACTGAGTTTGCGAATGGTGCCCTGGAGGTCGTACTTCCAGTTCCGGTTCTCGCCGAAGTTCCAGGCCGCGGTCATGCTGAACAGCCCGGTATTGCCGTCGAGTCCGATGTACTGGGTGAGCGCGTAGTCGGGCTTACCCGGATCGAGCCCGGCGAAAACTTGCTTCAGCGTTGCGGAAGCACCGTTCGGATAGGACGTCAGCCGCGCCGCGCCGTCGTAGTCCTTTTCATCGAGCAAGGTCGCGAACCGTTCCACGACCGCCTCCGCGCCCGTTGCCCGTTCCCGAAAAGTGCATGACCCCATCGCGATCGCGAGGGCCGCAACCCCTGCGAGCACGATTGCGCCGCGTATCCGGAAGCGGCGGGATCCCCACACATCCATATCGCCCACTCTTCACTCTTGCCACATCAGCAACAGGACCACGGTACCGCGTGCAGACGGCCCGCGGTTCCACCATTCCACCAGGCGTACAAGTACTGAGCACCACCATAGTGCCGATTTCGGTTGGGAACGACCAATTACATGATCACCGGTCGGTTACGAGCCTGGCGTATTCGCGACGTTCAAGACCGACCGGTTCGCACTCGCGACAGCGCGTGCCCGCATCCCCGCGAACCCCGTTCTCGCAGAGCGGAACCCACGGACGGGTAATCGCCGTAATGTTGTAATCAGCATTACAACTCCAGGTCGTTAGTGAGAGTGACCAATATGAGACACGGACATCGCGGACACGGTTTCGGACGTCCCGGCGGCTGGCAGCAAGCCGACCTCCCGGACCCCGCGGACGCAACCGACTGGTTCGCTGGCAGATTGCCAGCCGACTGGTTCACCGGACCCGCAACCCTCGAGATCGATCGCGACGAAATCGTCGTGGTCGGCGAACTCCCCATCCCCGCACCCGAACCCGCCGCCGAGGCCGAAGCCGCCCAGGCCGCGACCCCAGGCGAAGTACCGCAGGCCACCCGCGAGGGACTCATCGCCCGCTTCCGCGAGTCGACCCGACCCGCGCGCATGCAGATCGCCCAGGAGGCACAGGGCCGATACGGCCGCAATGTGGCCTGGGGCGTATCGGTCGGCGGTGAACGAATCATGTTCACCCACCTGGCCGTTCCGGTCATGACCCGGCTGCGCCAGCCCGAACGCAAGGTGCTCGATACCCTGATCGACGCCGGTGTGGCCCGCTCCCGCTCCGATGCCCTGGCCTGGACCGTGAAGCTCGCGGGCAAGCACGCCGAGGAATGGCTGGCCGAACTCCGCGACGCCATGCGCAAGGTCGACGACCTGCGCTCCGAAGGTCCCCAGGGACTCTGAATCTGTCCTCGAGAACTTTGAGCACCTGTCCGAGGGGACTCCACGCCCGGGAGGGGCAGGACAGTGGAGTCCCGCGGGCTAGGGTGTCGGCATGGCTGATTCCGGTCCGATCCTGGTGCTCAATGGCCCGAACCTGAATATGCTCGGCACCCGCCAGCCCGAGGTGTACGGCGCCGACACCCTCGACGACGTGGTGGAGCTGTGCCGCAAGACGGCCGCCCGGTTCGCCCGGGAGGTCGTCGCCTTCCAGTCCAATCACGAAGGCGCGCTGATCGACCGGATTCACGCGGCGCGCGGCGTCGAATCCGGGATCGTGATCAACCCGGGCGGCCTCACCCACACCTCGGTGGCGCTGCGCGACGCCCTCGTCATCCCGGAGGTTCCGATCGTCGAGGTGCACATCAGCAATGTGCACGCCCGCGAGGAGTTCCGACACCACTCCTATGTCTCCCCCATCGCCACGGCGGTCATCGCCGGGATGGGGATTCAGGGTTATGCCGCCGCAGTCGAATTCCTCTGCGTGCGCTGAGCGACCACCGAACACCGAAGGCCCTGGGACCGAAAGGTTCCGGGGCCTTCTTTATTTGCCTGGTCACGGAAAAATGTAGTAGGTATGCTACATCTCATCCGGTTTGCACTACGGAGGGGTGGAGATGACTGTCGGCGAAGGCGTCGTGATCGACGTCCGAGATCTGCGGATGCGCTACGGCACACGAGATGTGTTGCAGGACGTGACTTTTCAAGCACATCAGGGGGAGGTGCTGGTACTGCTCGGCCCCAATGGCGCGGGCAAGACCACGACCATCGAGATACTGGAAGGCTTCCGCATGCGCTCGGCGGGGCAGGTCGAAGTGCTCGGCTTGGACCCGGCGCATGCCGATGAAGCGTGGCGGGCCCGAGTCGGCGTGGTGCTGCAATCCTGGCGTGATCACAGCAAGTGGCGGGTCCGGGAACTGCTCGACTACCTGGGCATGTTCTATGCGCCCTACTCGACCGGCAAGCACTGGCGGCCTTGGGACACGGACGAACTCATCGCGGCGGTCGGTCTCGGCGAACACGCGAACAACAAGGTCATGACCCTGTCCGGCGGGCAGCGGCGGCGACTCGATGTGGCAATCGGCATTGTCGGCCGCCCCGAACTGCTGTTCCTGGACGAGCCGACGGCGGGCTTCGACCCGCAGGCCCGCCGCGAATTCCATGATCTGGTGCACCGGCTCTCCGACGACCAGCAGACCACCATCCTGCTCACCACGCACGACCTGGACGAGGCGGAGAAACTGTCCGACCGCATCCTGATCCTGGCCGGCGGGCGCATCATCGCCGACGGTTCGGCCGATCAGCTGTCCCGGCGGATCGCCGGTGAGGCCGAAGTGAAGTGGACCCGCGACGGACAGCGGTTCGTGCACACCACCACCGAGTCGACCAAGTTCGTCTACGAGCTGTTCCAGCAGCACGGCGAGGAGATCAGCGAGCTGGAGGTGCGGCGCGCCTCACTGGAGGACACCTATATGACCCTCGTCCAGCGTTCCGAATCCGGTCGGGGCGAGACCGATCTGCGCAGTCTCGAGGAGGTTGTCCGATGAATGCGATCACCACGGCGACGGACCCGATGCTGACGGCCGTCCGGGCGGGCATGCGCCGCAGCCGGATCGAATTGCGCCAGACCTACACCAATGGGATGGACCTGTTCACCCAGTTCTTCTGGCCGTTCAGCATCCTGGTGGCACTGTTCTTCATGCGCAACGGCCATTTCGAGGGCACCGGGATCGGGCTGGGCGCGCTGGCGCTGCCCAGCGTGGTCGGCATGCTGGTCGCGTTCACCGGCATGTTCGGCATCGGCCAGTACCTGACCCTGGACCGGGAGGACGGGACCCTGCTGCGCGCCAAGGCGACTCCCAATGGCATCGTCGGCTACCTGACCGGCAAGATCCTGACCGTCTCCGGGCAGATGCTGGTGCAGGTGACGGTGGTGCTGGGGTTCGGCATGATCGCGGTCGGCGGCGTGGAACTGAACAGCGTCGGCGCGTGGTTCACCTTCATCTGGGTGCTGGTGCTCAGTGCGCTGGCGACCCTGCCGCTGGGCGCGGTCATCGGTGCGGCCTTCGACAACCCGCGGGCCATCGGCTTCATCTCGTTCCCGATCATGGGTCTGGTGTCGATCTCCGGCGTCTTCTACCCGATCACCTCCATGCCCGGCTGGGTGCAGGGTTTGGCGCAGCTGTTCCCGATCTATTGGGCCGGGCTCGGCATGCGCTCGGCCCTGCTGCCCGATTCGGCGGTGGCGGTGGAACTCGGGCAGTCCTGGCGGCATTGGGAAACCGTTGCGGTGCTGGGCATCTGGGCCGTCATCGGCCTGGCGTTCGCGCCGATCTTCTTGCGCCGGATGGCGCGGCGGGAATCGGGTTCGAAGGTGGCGGCCCGGCGGGAGAAGGCCTTGGCGCGTGGCTACTGAGGTTCTCTTCAATCGGATCGCGATGCTGCGCGCCGAACGCGGTATCTCCCGGCGGGAACTGGCCGAGGCGCTGGGCGTGCACTATCAGACGGTCGGGTATCTGGAGCGCGGCGAGTACAGCCCGAGCCTGCATCTGGCATTGCGGGTCGCACAGTACTTCGAGGTGCCGGTGGAGGTGGTCTTCTCGACCACCCCGTTCCCGCGCATCGGCTCCGAATCAGCCTGACCGGCAATCGGTTCCGGCAACGCCGCCGGAACCGGTTCGCTCACTTCGCGACGGCCGCGTCCCGCATGAGTTCGAAGGTCGAGACGGCCCGACCGGCTTCGCCGCTGGCGGCGACGGCCTTGCGCCAGAACGCCTGCGATTCGCGCGACAGGGTGGCGTCCACACCGACCTCCTCGCTCGCGTCGATGATGTGCTGCGCACCCGCGTCCATCATCTTCAGGCTCGCGATATCCGCCCAGCCACCGTTCTGATTCGCCACCGAGAACTGCTCCATGAAATACGGGAACGCCGCACTGGCGCGCACGGCGAACGGGACGAACTGAGCAATGTCCTGCCCGGAGCGCGCGATCATGGCCGTCGCCTGATCGAAGGCCAGCAGCCAGGGATGGAAAATGGTGAGCAGCCCCTGGTAGAAGACCTGCGCCAGACCGTCATCCGCGCCCAGGTACTCCTGCGGGCTGAGCGGCCGCAGCAGTTCGGCGTGGGCATCGAAGACCTCACGCGGCCCGCTGTAGAAGATGTAGGAGGCCGGGTGCTCGATATTGTCACCCGCCGACATGACGCCGCCGGAGAAGAATTCCGCGCCGTGCGAACGCACCCAGGCCGCACCCCCTCGCGCCTGCTCCGGGGAATCCGAGGACAGGTTGGCGATCACCTTGCCCTTCAGATGATCCGTGACCGGACCGAGCACGTCGTACATGGCGGCGTAGTGGGTGAGGCTGAGCACCGTCACCTCATTGGCCGCGAGGGCCTCGGCCAGGGTGGCGGCCCGCTTCGCGCCGAGTTCGGCCATGGCGTCGGCCTTCTCGGGGCTGCGGTTCCAGACCGTGACCTCGACACCGGCCTTCAGGAAGGCCTTGACCATGGACTGACCCATCGGGCCCAGGCCGACGACGGTGACGGAATGGGGGTGGGAATTGACAGACATCTTGTGTCCCTTCGAATCTCGCTTTGCCGGGTGTCCGGCACCGGATTCGATGGTGCTCACGATCGGTAGCCTCGGGAAGACCACACGTTCGAGTGGGGTTGCTTACCTGAAGGTTCGAAATCTGGTCAGGAGGTCGCGGTGAGTGTGGACGGTGACGCAGTTCACGACGAGGTGTGTGGCATGTCGGTGGCCATCGATGTGGTCGGCGGGAAATGGAAGCTGCACCTCATGTGGGTGCTGGGCGAGGGACCGCAGCGTTTCGGGGAGATCCGCCGCCTGCTGACCGGTGTGAGCGAGAAGGTGCTCGCCGAGAATCTGCGCCAGCTCGAGGCGAGCGGGGTGGTGCACCGGGAGATCTACCCGGAAATCCCACCCCGCGTGGAGTACTCGCTCACCCCGCTCGGCGAGGAACTGAATGTGGCCCTGCGGCCGCTCGAGACCTGGGGCGACCGCAATCGCGATCGGATCCTCGGCCGCCCCGCCGCCATCGCCGGATAAACGCTCAGGCGGGAGGGTTCACCGTGGCGAGCCGCTCGCCGACCCGCTCGAGCAGGGCGGCGGCCTCCGCCATGCAGCGGTCCGGATCCGGTTCGAGATCGGTGAGGGCATAGGCCGTTTCGAACCCGGCCTCGCGAAGCTGACCGGGCGTCAGTTGCAGGCGGCCCGCGACGGCGATGATCGGGACACCGGCCTGCCGGGCGGCGGTGGCGACGCCCATGGGGGCCTTGCCGTGCAGGCTCTGCGGGTCCAGGGAGCCTTCCCCGGTGATCACCAGGTCGGCCCCGGCGAGCTGGGCGGGAAATTCCACGAGCTCGAGGACGACGTCGATGCCGGGGCGCATGACCGCGCCGAGCACCGCCATCGCACCGAAACCGGTGCCTCCCGCCGCGCCCGCGCCGGGCTTGTCGGCCCAGGCCGGGCCGATCAGCCGAGCCCAATTCGTCAGGCCCGCTTCGAGAATGGCGACCTCCGCGGGACTCGCGCCCTTCTGCGGTGCGTAGACCTCGGCCGCACCGGTGGGACCGAGCAATGGGTTGTCCACATCGCTCGCGAGGGTGATCCGGGTGTGCGCCAGCGCGGGGTGCAGGCGATTGTGGTCCATCCAGCCGATATCGCCGAGAATCGCCCGGCCGGGCTGGAATTCGCGATCGAGCTCGTCATAGAGGCGGAAGCCGAGGGCCTGGAGCATGCCCGCGCCGCCGTCGGTGGAGGCGCTGCCGCCGAGGCCGAGGACGATCTCGCGCAGGCCGCGGTCCAGGGCGTGCGCGATGACCACGCCGAGCCCATAGGTGCTCGTACCCAGCGGATCGAGTTCTCCCCCGGGGAGTTTCGACAGCCCGACGACGGCGGCCAACTCGATCACGGCCGTAGTGCCGCGCACCGCATAGGCGGTGGTCCCGGGCGCGCCGGTCGGGCCGGGGGCCTGCACCTCGACCCGTTTCCATCCGGCGGCGAGGAAGGCGTCCACGGTGCCGTCGCCGCCATCGGCGACCGGCAGCTGCCGGATCTCGGTTCCGGGTGCGGCGCGGGTGATCCCGGCGGCGAGTGCCGCGGCCACCTCGGCCGCGGTCAATGAACCTTTGAATTTGTCCGGGGCGAGGATCACCCGGTGCGGGCCGACTGGTGGTGTCACGCACACAGTCTCCGTGATGAAGCGCCACAACCGCGACACGCCGGAGCTACTGATTGGCAAAACGGACAAATAGGTGCGGGCGAACGGACTAGTTTCAGACCATGTCGAGTGAGTCGATCGAGATCCGCAAGAACGCCGCGCTGGATCGCTTCGAGCTGTACGTCGACGGCCTGCTCGCGGGGGTCGCGGCCTACCAGGACACCGCGAACGAGCGCGCCTTCGTCCACACCGAAATCTATCCCCAGCACGAAGGTCAGGGCTACGGCCGCAAGCTCGTGCAGGGCGCGCTCGACCAGACCCGCGGCGAGGGTTTCGGCATCCTGCCCATGTGCCCGATGGTGCACCACTTCGTCGAATCCCGGCCCGAATACCTGGCATTGGTCCCGCAGTGGTCCCGGGAACGCCTGAACCTGCCCCAGCAGTGACCTAATCTGCCCCGGCAGTGATCAGTACGCGGCGACCGCTCCGGTGAGTGCCGTCTGGAGTTCATCGCGGACCACGCGGGTGATTTCGGCCGGTTTGGTGGGGAGTTCGCCGAGGGGAACGCCGAAGTAGAAGCTGGCCGACTTGGCTTCCTCCTTGGTGGGCTCCACCGTCTGGTCGGGGCGCGGGCCATAGCTCAGGCCCAGGCTCACCAGGACCGGGTCCGCACCGAGCTTCTTGGCGCGGAATGCGATGTGGCCGATGCCGGTTCCGAGCGGCTGCACCTCGGTGGGGACCTCGAGATTGCAGGTGCCCTCCGGGAACACCGCCACCCCATCGCCGCGCGCCATCCGCTCGGCGCAGATATCGATCATGCGCTGGCCGGCGGCGTTCACCGCGCGCAGGCCGTGATCCTTGCCGCGGAAGACCGGAATGCCGCCCATCATGTCGATGCGCCCGCGGAGTTTGTCCTCCAGGAACAGCTCGTCCTTGGCCAGCACCCGGGTGCGCCCGATGACCGGCCGCAGCGCCCCGCGCCAGGCGGCCGCGGCGACCGTGTAGGGATCCAGCTGCGAGAGGTGATTGACGGCGATGAGCAGCGGCCGCTTGGCGGAGATGAACTCGCGCAGGCGTTCCCGCGCCCCGGGCGCGTAGGAGATGCGCGGCTGGTAGCGGCGGCCCAGCAGCCAGTAGGCGGCCTTGGCTTTGACCACGTTCTGCTGATGATCGCGATAGAAGTCGTAGACCGCGTCACTGTTCTCGAGGATCACCTCGGGACGTTCCATGTCGCCACCCTAACCGGGCACGGCGCAATTGCGCAGAGCGCAAATTATGCACCGCAATTACCCGGTGACGGTGCGATGATGGCGTGGTGGCACGCGCAGAGGAACACGGTGACCATTCTCGACGCGAATTCCGGCACCAGGACCAGGTGGTACGGCCTGGCACCTTGCTGGTGTCCGCAACCGATCTCGATGAGCCGACTTTCCGGCGCACGGTCATCTACATCATCGAGCACAATGAGGGCGGCAGCCACGGCGTCGTCCTGAACCGGCCCAGCGAGACCGCCGTGCACGAGGTCCTGCCGAACTGGACGGATCTGGTCGCCGTGCCCCGCGCGCTCTATATCGGCGGCCCGGTGGGCGGCAATCTCGTCCGCTGCCTGGCCACCCTCAAGGTCGGAGCCGACGTGCGCCCACAGGTCGACGGCCTACGCCGGGTGGACGGCCGGGTCGCCCTGGTCGACCTGGATTCCGACCCGGATCGGATCGCACCGCTGATCGAGGGCCTGCGCATCTTCGTCGGCTACTCCGGCTGGACCTTCGGTCAGCTGGAAGGCGAACTGGATCGCGGCGATTGGATAGTCCTGTCCGCCCTCCCCACCGATCTCCTGGCCGGTCACGTCGACCTGTGGGCGCACGTCCTGCGCCGCCAACCGCTCCCCCTTCGTCTGCTGGCCACGCACCCGATCGAGATCGACCGAAACTGAACTGAACCGTTGACACAGTCTGTGTCGTGGAGCGTTCGGAGGTAATCGATGGTCGACGACCAGGCGGCTCTGCTGCGGGCGATTTATGAAGAGCACGCGGCGGCGTTGTGGCGGTACACGTACGGCCTGGTGGGTGATCCGGGCCGGGCAGAGGACATCGTTCAGGAGACTTTGCTGCGGGCTTGGCAGCGGCCGAACGTGCTGGATCAGTCCACCACCTCGGCGCGGGCCTGGCTCTTCACCGTCGCACGTAACCTGGCAGTGGACGAGCATCGCAGCGCGCGCAGCCGCCGCGAATTCCGCACCGACCATCCGCCGGAGCAGCCGGTCCCGGACAAGACCGATCGGGCCCTGGACGGCTGGCTGGTCGCGGATGCGCTGGCCCGGCTGAGCATCGATCACCGGGATGTCATCGTCCGTGCCTACTACCGGGGTCTGTCCACCCATCAGATCTCGGAGGAACTGGAGATTCCGGAGGGCACGGTGAAATCCCGTATGCACTACGGCATGCGGGCCTTGCGTCTGGTGTTGCAGGAAATGGGGGTGACGAGATGACCGCGGGCCACGAGCTCTGCGACGGCTACACGACCTGGGACGGCGCGTACGTGCTCGGCGCTCTTGCCCGGGACGACCGCCGGGAATACGAGGAACACCTGGTCGGCTGCGACAGCTGCCGCACCGCGGTATCGAAGCTGGCCGGACTGCCCGGGCTGCTCGCCATGGTGGATACCGAGACGGCGCTTTCCCTTGCGGCGGAGGAAGATCCGCCCTCGACGGTGCCGCCGCCGCCCGAACAGCTATTGCCCCGACTGGCGGAGCACGCCCGGAAACGACGCCTGCGAGGACGCTTCTGGTCCCTCGGCGGCGCGGTGGCGGCCGCCGCGGCCGCGGTGCTGATCGCAGTGCCGGTGACGGCCACCGTGGCCCGCGACGATTCCCCGGCAATCCAGCAGGTGGTGGCCGAGGGGCCCTTGACGCCACAGATCGAAACCCCGATCACCGCCACCTTCAAGGTGCTGACGGTGAATGGTCAAACCCGCGTGGACATGTGGTGCAACTACCCGCCCGACGAGTACTACTCCTACTCCTGGCAGCTGTCGCTGTGGGTGGTGCGCGAGGACGGGACGCAGTCGAAGCTGGCGGAGTGGACGGCCAAACCGGGCCAGGTCTTCACGCCGGACGGCACCACCTCGGCCGCACCGGGCCAGTTGAAGTCGGTGCAGATCCGCAATGCGAGCGGGAATGTCCTACTGGCGGCGGGCATCTGAACGCACGAGGACGGCGCACCCCCGATATGGGGTGCGCCGTCTTCGCGTCACTCAGCTTCGCGAGGCAGCCTGACTCAGGCGATGCGGCGCTTGAAAAGCGCTGTGGACCAGAAGTATCCGACCACCGACAGGCCGACGCACCAGGCGAGAGCCATGATCCCGTTGTGCCCGATCCCGGTGCCCATGAGCAGGCCGCGCAGGGTTTCGGTGATCGGGGTGAAGGGCTGATATTCGGCGAACTGCTTCACGCCCGCGGGCATGGTGCCGGTCGGCACCAGACCGCTGCCGAGGAAGGGCAGCATGACCAGCGGCATGGGCAGATTGGAGGCGCTCTCCGGGGTTTTCGCGGCGAGGCCGAAGGCGATGCCCAGCCAGTTGAGCGAGAAGATCAGCAGGCCGATCAGGCCGAAGGCGGCCAGCCATTCCAGCAGATTGGCATCATGCGAGCGGAAGCCCAGCAGCACGGCCACCAAGGTCATGACGACGACCCCGAGCATGCCCTGGATCCAGGACCCCACCGCATGGCCGACCAGGACGGCCGACTGCGAGATGTGCATGGTGCGGAATCGGTTGACAATGCCCTTGGTCATATCGGTGGCGACCAGAACCGCAAGTCCCACAGTGATATACGCCGGAATCATGAGCATCATGCCGGGCGTCAGATAGTTGATGTACTTGACGCCGTCGGTGGCCTTCTCCAGCGCGCCGCCGAAGATGTAGTTGAACATGAGCAGCATCACCACCGGCATGATGATCACGCCGCCAGTGAGTGCCGGATATCGCTTGGCGTGCACCAGATTCCGGCGCAGCATGGTCGCCGAGTCGGCGAACGTGTGAGTGGCGGTTGTCATCGCGAGCTCTCCTTCTCGGCCGCGAACCCTCCGGTGAGGGCGAGGAAGACGTCATCCAGGTCGGGGGTGTGCACGGACAAGCCATCGGGTTCGACGCCGATGGAATCGAGCCGGTCCAGCACCTCGCGTACGGCGCGCACCGCGCCGTCGCTCGGAATGGCCAGCGTCAGATCGCCATTGACCTGCGCGGCCTCGCCGAACGCGCGCGCCGCGGCGTCGAAGTCGGCGCGTTCGGTGAAGTCGAGTCGGATGTAACCGCCCGGGACCATGCGCTTGAGCTGGTCTGCGGTGCCCTCGGCGACCAGGCGACCCTGGTGCAATACGGCGATCCGGTCGGCCAGCTGATCGGCCTCCTCCAGGTACTGGGTGGTGAGGAAGATGGTGACGCCGTCCGCGACCAGGTCGCGAATGATGTCCCACATGACGCGGCGGCTGCGCGGATCGAGGCCGGTGGTGGGCTCGTCGAGGAAGATGATGCGCGGGCTGCCGACCAGGGTCATGGCGATATCGAGGCGGCGGGTCATACCGCCGGAGTAAGTGGCCGCCACCTTGTCGGCGGCGTCGACCAGGTCGAACTTCTCCAGCAGCGAGGCGGCCAACCGGCGGCTTTCGCTGCGCGGCAGGTGATTCAGGTCGCCCATGAGCAGCAGGTTCTCGCGGCCGGTGAGCAGTTCGTCGACGGCGGAGAACTGTCCGGTCACCCCGATCATGGAGCGCACCTCGTCCGGCTGCGTCGCGGGATCGTAACCGCCGACGGACATGTCGCCGCCGTCCCCGTGCATGAGCGTGGACAGGATCTGCACCGTGGTGGTCTTGCCCGCGCCATTCGGGCCGAGCAGCGAGAAGATGCTGCCCTCCGGGACCTCGAAGTCGATGCGGTCGAGCACGATGTGGTCGCCGAAGGATTTGTTCAGGCCGGAGACTTTTATGGCCGCCGGGCGTTGGCCGTTCATGAGTTCCCCTTCATATATATGCATGAATGCATGCGTGATCTAAGCCGTGACCGCTGAGGCTGCGATCAAAGTGTTTTCGGATCTTCGTATTCAGTTGTGCTTCATGGGGTTTCGGATCAGATGTCGAGATCCTCGACGGTCGGATGCTCGGCGGCGTCGATCACGCGGGCGTAGAGCCGGTCCGGGATCTTGCCCTCCAGATCTTTGATGGAATCGAAGACCTCGAGGTCGAAATCACCCCAATCCTGTTCTCCCACACCGAGGAAGCGGCGCCACTGCTTCCAGTCCTTGAGCACATTGGTGTCGGTCGGGAACTCCGACCAGTGGGAGAAGTGGCTGTGCACCGCGTACGCGCCTTTGCGAGTGCGGTACACCCGGATGTCCTCGATCTGCTCATTGGTCACCTGGTGCCATTCGGCCAGCAGCTGGCCGGAGAAGCGGACCTGCCGCGCCCCGTCCTTGCCGACCTTGAGGACCACCTCGTCGTAGCCCTCGATGCGGCCTTCCTCGAGCTCGATGAAACGCCGCAGCGCCGTCACGATCGCCCCCGACAGATTTCCCCCCACAAGTTCCTGCGCGCGCTGAAACAGCTTGAGGTCTTCATCGGATACGTAGATCGTCTTGTTCGGCATGAGCCAACTATACGTAGACGTATACATACATGGCAAGTAGGTCGCGCAAATGCGACGAGTGCGGCGGATTGAACCGCTGGGTACTCAGAGTCGTATCTCGATTACAAAGGCTCGGGCAGTTGGTGTCAGGCACCGAAAGGAGCCGCCCATGCATAGCGGAACGCGGGTGGTGGACCACCTGGTCAAGGCTGTTTCGGCGCTGGGCGTGCGACACATCTTCGGCGTCGGCGGGGCCAATATCGAGGATCTCTACGACGCGGCGTTCGATCATCGGGAACTGATCACGGCCGTGGTCGCCAAACATGAGTTCTCGGCCGCCACCATGGCCGACGGGTATGCCAGATCCACCTCCGGGATCGGGGTCGTCTGCGCCACCTCGGGTGGGGGCGCGGTGAATCTGGTGGCCGGGCTGGCCGAATCCTTCGCCTCCCGCGTTCCGGTGCTGGCATTGATCGGGCAACCCCCCACCGTCCTGGAGGGCAAGGGCGCTTTCCAGGACTCGAGCGGGCAGGCCGGCAGCTTCGACGCGGTCCGGCTGTTCACGCCGATCTCGCAGTACTGCGCCCGGGTCGACTCGCCCGCCGACCTGCCCGCTCACCTACTGCATGCGGTCGCGGCGGCGCGACGCGGTGGGCCCGCGGTGTTGTTGCTGCCCAAGGATATTCAGCAGTCCGACCTGGTCGCGCCCGACTTCGTGCCGCCCGCGCGCGCGTATCGCCGCGAGATCGAGGGGTTGTGGCGGGTCTCGCAGGCGCTGCGTACGGCGCGGACCACCGGAAAGCTGGTGATCATTGCCGGAGATCAGGTCGCGCGCGACGATGCGCGCGCGGAACTGGCCCGGTTCACCGCCGTGCTGGACGCCGCGGTGGGGGTGGCACCCGACGCGAAAGACGTCTACCACCATGCCGATCCGGGCTTCTCCGGCGTGTCGGGCAGCATGGGGCATCCGGAACTGGCGGCCGCCGTGCGCGGCGCGGTGCTGTGCCTGCTGATCGGCACTCGCATGCCGGTCACCGCGCGAGCCGGATTGGAGGACGCCCTGCAGGGCGTGCCGCTCGCGAGCATCGGTGACGCGGAGCCCTTTCTGCCGTCCACGCATGCCCGCAGCAATAACCTGGCGAAAACGCTGACCGAGCTCTGCGGCGAACTCGACGCGGGAGTGGACCCCACCGGGCACATCGTCCGGCTGCGCCCGCGGCACGCCCGCGAACCGGTTCTGACACCCCTGGCAGTGCCGCCCTCGCAGGGGCCAGGACTGCGGTATCGGGAGGTCGTCGAAACCATCAATGCGGCCCTGCCCGAGGGCGCGGACGTGTTCGCGGATGCCGGGAACACCGGTGCGGCGGTGGTGCATCACCTGCGGCTGCCGCGCGACGGCAGATTCACCGTGGCGCTGGGGATGGGCGGCATGGGCTACGCCTTCGGGGCCGGGATCGGTTCGGCCTTCGCCCGGCATCGGCGCGGTGACGGCGGCCTGCGGCGAACGTTCATCATCGCCGGTGACGGCGCGTTCTTCATGCACGGCATGGAGATTCACACCGCCATCGAGCATGAGCTGCCGATCACCTTCGTGGTCTTCAACAACAACGCACACGCCATGTGCATAACTCGCGAACAGCTGTATTACGGGGATCGGTACAGCTTCAACCGATTCCGGCCGGCGAATCCGGGCGCCGGCATCGCCGCCATGTTCCCGGATCTGTGCACCCACACACCCGTCACCCTCGCCGAACTCGACGCCGCGCTGCGGCATTGCGTCGGCAGTCCCGGACCGTCGTTCATCGCCGTCGACTGCGATCCCGACGAAATCCCGCCTTTCACACCTTTTTTGACGGCCCCCAGGAGGTAATCGTGACCACCAGCGCCCTGCCCGCCCTCAGTGACATCCCGGAGGAATCCATCCCCGGACTGCTGCGCATAGAGAATTCCGATCGAGACGCCACGACCCCGGTCATTCTCGACATGCTCCGGTCGGTATACCCACACGACCAGATCTTCGGCGACTACTGCCCGGTCCAAGGCTATATCGACGCCCCGCCACGCGAACTCTACGAATACCTCGCGGACACCCGGTGCCTGGAGGAATGGACCTACAGCCTGCGCGGATTCACCGAGACCGAGGAGCCGGGGCTGTGGATCTCCTACGACCGGCTCGGACCCAATACCCGCATCTACACCCGCACCGTCGCCAATCCGGATGCCATGACCGTGGACTACCACTGCGCGTGGGATCAGGGCGAGCACCTGTGGATGATCTACCTGATGCGGGTGGTGGACGCGCAGGTCGTGTTCAACAAGCCGGGATCCGTTGTGCTGTGGACGAATTGCCACCACCCGTTCTATGACAAGAACCCCTACCCGGACGCCGCACCGGACAAGCGCAAGGTGTGGGTGGGCGATTTCTGGGAGATGTTCTCCGCCGGACACCAATTGGAGCTCGACAATCTGAAGGCCATTGCCGAATACCGCGCATCGCACGGCCTACCCCTCACCCCTTCCTGGATGCAGGGTCAATCTTAAAGAAATGAGCTGTGCGCCATGGACTTCACCGAACCCACCCTCAGGACGCCGCCTGTCAGCCTGGTCGACGTGGCCGGATACCTCCCCGGAGAACCGGTCGGCACCGAGTACTTCACCCAATTCTCCCGCTCCGAACGCATGGCCAAGAACGTCATGTTCCGGGCACCCAAGGCCCGCCACCATGTGGACCGCGACGAAACCGCGGTCGATATGGCCGAGCGCGCCGTCGCCCCGCTGATCGAACGCCACGGGGCACAGGAGATTTCGAATATCGACATCCTGCTCACGCACACGCAGTTACCGACCAATCCGATCATGGGCTGCGGGCCCGAGGTGGCGCGGCGACTGGATATGAAGCCGCGCTGGGTATTCGACGTGCACAATGGCGGCTGCGCGGCCTTCGTGCACATGATGTGGCTTGCGCGAACCATCATGCAATCGACGGATGCGCGCACCGCGCTCATCGTGTGCACGCAGAATTGTGCGGGGCCGGTGTTCCGGCAGCCCGATATTCGCAAGCTCGCGCAGGCCCCCGTGCCCGGCGACGGCTGCGGGGTGGGGTTGCTCGTGAAGAACAACTCCGCGCCCATCCTCGATATCGAATGCCGCACCTATCCGGAATTCGCCGGGGACATGGACTTCAGCACCGGGTCCGAACGCAAGTACTGGGAGCCCGGCGAGGGCCAGGGGTGCGTGAGCTTCAGCGAATCCAAGGTGGCCAAGGTGTTCTCGCGCGGTAACCGCCTGGTGCCCGAGGTGGCGCAGGTGGTGTGCAAGCGGATCGGGGTGAAGAGCCGCGATATCGACACGCTCGTCACCAATCAACCCAATCGGTTGTTCCTGCGCAATTGGCATGATGCGCTGGAATTGCCGCCGGAACGGCATCCGGACACCTTCGATCAGTGCGGAAACCTGTTCGCCGCGGGCATTCCCATCACCCTGGATGCCGAGAATCGGGCGGGACGGCTGGAGAACGGGTCCGTGGTGCTCATGTCGGCGTTCGCGCATGCCGGGGACTTCGCCGCCGCGGCGGCCGTGCGCTGGGGAGCGGCGCGATGACCGCGCAGGCCGGGTCGGAACCGACCGGGGAGGAGCCGCGACCGGCGGCTCGAATGGTGGCGCAGGCGCGGGGATCCGGACCGGTGCTCTGGCCCACCGGGATGCGGGCGGCGGAAGTCGAAGTGGGGCCGAATGATTCGACACTGATCGACTCACGGCGGACCGAGGCCGTCCGGTATGACCTGAGCCTGAGCGAAAATCCGTTCGCGCCACTGCCTTCCGTGCTGGATGCCCTCGACGACTGCCTGATGCAGGCGAACCGCTATCCGGAGTTCCTGCCCCGGCGGCTGCCGCAGCTGATTGCCGAACACATCGGCATACCGGCCGATCAGGTCGTGGTCGGATCCGGGGCGACCGGGGTGGCCATGCAGATCATGCAGGCGCTGCCCGCACCCGGCACGTCGTTCGTGTACGCGACGCCGACCTTCGACGGGTATCCGATCATGGCCGGGATGATCGGCCTGCGGACCACGCCGGTACCGCTGGATTCCACCGGCCGCCAAGACCTCTGGGCCATGGCGCGGGCGGTGAACGAACGCACCGCACTGGTCGCGGTGTGCCGTCCGCACAATCCGACCGGGACCGTCGTCCCGGCCAGCGAATTGAAGGCATTCCTGTATGCGATACCGGCGACGGTGCCGGTCATCCTGGACGAGGCGTACGTCGAATTCCTCGGTGCGACGGACGCGCTCGACGCCGTGGAGTTGATACGCCGACATCCGAACGTACTGGTGCTGCGTACCTTCTCCAAGGCGTACGGACTGGCCGGGCTGCGCATCGG
Organism: Nocardia sp. NPDC051030; assembly: GCF_040683015.1. Classification (NCBI taxonomy): domain Bacteria; kingdom Bacillati; phylum Actinomycetota; class Actinomycetes; order Mycobacteriales; family Nocardiaceae; genus Nocardia; species Nocardia sp. NPDC051030. The sequence continues at coordinate 271,270 of NZ_JBFBCD010000005.1, forward strand.
GTACGCCTTCGGATCGGCCGATCTGGTGCGGCGGGTGCAGCGACTGCAACTGCCGTTCGGAGTGCCCGACACCGCGGTGGCGGCGGTGCGCGCCTCCTACGCGGCGGAATCCGAACTGGGCGAGCGGATCATGCGCATCACCACCGAACGCGAACTGCTGCGAACCGCCCTGCGGCGCAGTGGAATCCGGGTGCCGCGCAGTAGCGCCAACTTCCTGTACCTGCCCGGTCGCGATATCGCGCCCGCACTGGCCAGGGCCGGGATCGTGGCGAAACGCTATCCGGACGGCAGCGCGCGCATCGCGGTCGGCGATCCCGGAGCCGATCGGGCGGTGCTCAAAGCCCTTGCCTCCCGGGAAGGTTCGGGTGCACGGCCATTGCGGCGGGAGGACAGCCGGGTGCTATCGCTCACGGTGCGGTCCGAGCCCAGCGCTGTGCGAGCGCGGCACAGGTGATCAACTGGATTTGATGGAACATCATCAGCGGCAACACGATCAGGCCCACCGGTGATCCGGCGAACAGCACGGTCGCCATGGGCAAACCGGTGGCCAGGCTCTTCTTGGAACCGCAGAACACCACCACGATGCGGTCCGCGCGCTCGAAACCGAGCGCGCGGCCGAGGAACGCCGTCACGGCGATGACCAGCGCCAGAATGACAGCGCACACCACCGCGAGCCCGAGAATCCGCCACGGCGACATGGCATGCCAGATGCCCTCCACCATGCCCGCACTGAACGCGCTGTAGACCACCAGCAGGATGGAACCGCGATCCACCAACTTGGTCGGCTCGGCGTAGCGGGCCAGCCAGCCCTTCACCTTCGGGCGGATGAGCTGGCCGATAAAGAACGGCACCAGCAACTGCAGCACGATATCGACGATCGCGGACGGATCCACCTTGGCCTGGCCGGTGGTGTTCATCAACAGGATCACCAGCGCGGGGGTCAGGAAGACGCCGAGCAGATTCGACAGGGTGGCGCTGACGATCGCCCCGGCCACATTGCCCTTGGCGATGGAGGTGAAGGCGATCGAGGACTGCACGGTCGACGGGACCAGGCACAGGAACAGCAGGCCGGTGTACAGATCGCTGGTCAGGATGTGCGGCACCAGCACTCGCGCGGCCAGGCCGAGCAGCGGGAACAGAATGAAGGTGCAGGCCAGCACGGTGACGTGCAATCGCCAGTGCTTCAGACCCGCGAGCGCCTCCTGCGGAGGCAAGCGCGCACCGTACAAGAGGAACAGCAATGCGATGGCAATCTTCGTCAGCACGCTCACGACATTCGCGGCCTCGCCCCGCGCCGGGAAAACGCTGGCGACGGCCACGACGGCGAGTATCGACAGAATGAACCCGTCGATATAGAACTTGCTCAAAAATCGCACCGAACCAGGCTAATCACCCAGGGGTCGACCGTTCGAAGCCGCACCCGCCCAACCACGCTACGGTGTTGATCACGAGCCGGGACGACTCGCGAGGGGGAATCGCCATGGTCCTTGGGACAACGCTTGCCGATGCGGACACCGTGGTTGCGGCCGCCCGAACATGGGGAATTCCGGGCCCGGTCTTCCTCTGTCTCTACGCACTGGCCGGAATCCTCGCGGTCGGCTACGGAGTCGCCGCGCGGATGAGGATCACTCGAGCGTCCAGCCGGGCACCGATCGCCGCGGACGCGCTCACCCTTGCCGAAACCGCCATGCTGGTCGACGATCACCGGCCCGTGCTGACCGGGCTCATGCAGTTGCGCGGCCGCCAGCTGATCAACTCGAACGCGATACCGGTCCGCACACCCGATCCCGCGGAAGACCTTACGCTCGAACCGATCTCGCGCAGTTTGCTCGCCTATCTCTTCTCCAGCGGCCGGCGACACGTGATGGCACTGACGGGAGCCACGTTCTGGCAGGTGCGGAGCATGCGCGACAGTCTCGTCACGCGCGGCTACCTGATCGGGCCGCAGCAGCGGAAAGGGTTCTTCCTGGCGGCCCTGCCCTCGGCGTCCCTGCTCATCCTCGGCCTGGTGCACCTCAGAATGGACATTTCCAATGACCAGCCGATCGGCATTCTGATCCTCCTCATGATCGTGTTGCTGATTTGTGTGTGCCGGATAGTCCGCAACCAGCGACTGACCCACCGAGGCCTTCTCGCCGCCGCGGACGCCCGCAGCCGCTACAGCCATCTGAGCCCACATCTCCGGCCCGCCTACACGGCTTACGGACCGGACAGCGCCGCCATGGCCATCGCCCTCTTCGGGCCCCGGGTGCTGTGGGAGCTGGATCTCGTCCTCGCGCGCCTCACCCTCGGGTTCGTCCCGACGCCCAGACCGAGGGGGCGGGGACCGCGTGGATCGGGGGGATCGCGTGGCAGATCCGGAGGACGTGGGAGCAGCGGGTACCGCGGTAGCAGTTTCGGAGGCGGCGGCTTCGACAGTTACAGCAGTGGAAGTGGCAGTGGCGGTAGCAGTTGCGGCTGTAGCAGCAGCTGCTCCGGAAGTAGCTGTTCCAGCAGTAGCAGCAGCTGTAGCAGTAGTAGCAGCAGTTGTAGTAGCGGCAGTAGCAGTAGCAGTTGTAGTAGCAGTAGCAGTAGTTGCGGCAGTTGACGATGGCCCTGCCGTGGCCCGGGGTCCGGGCTGGTCGCCCCGACAATTCGCGGATTAACACCACACCCCGTCGGCCGCGATACTCGTGTTGATCAGTAGTCCGACTTCTGAGGGTGGAATCGCCATGGTCTCTTGGACCGCCCTGGCCGGGACAAGCATTCCGGTCGCCGCCGATACGTGGGGAATATCCGGCCCGGCCTTCCTCGAGCTCTACCTGCTGGCCGGGGTGCTGGCGGTGATCTACGGATTCACGCAGCGCGCCAGGATCATTCGGGTGGCCGGGGAGGTGCCGGTGGCATCATCCGCCTTGACCCCGGCCGAGACCGCCATGTTGTTCGATGACCGGCGGCCGGTGCTGGCCGCGCTCGCACAATTGCGGGGCCATCAGCTCATCGACTCGAGCGGCGCACCGATCCGGACCCCGGGTGAGGTGGAAAACGCTGCGCTCGAACCCGTCTCGCGCACCCTGTACGCCCATCTGCGGGTCAGCGATCAACGGCATGTGAGCGCACTCGCCGCGGCCGCGCGGGGATCGGTGCAGGGCCTGCGCACGTCGCTCGCCAAACGTGGATTCATGACCGGAGCGGACCAGCGCAAGGAATTCTTCCTGGCCGCACTGCCGCTGTTCACGGTGCTGCTGCTCGGACTGGCACGGGTGATCGCGGGCATCGCGAATCACCGGTCCGTCGTCTACCTGATCCTCACCATGATCGGGCTGGTGTTCTTCACACTGCTGGTGATGCGCCCCGGGCGGTTGACCCGACGCGGCCGCACCGCCGTCAATGACGCGGTGCGCCGCAATAGCCACCTGAGCCCGGCCCACCGGCCCGCCTACAACTCCTACGGCCCGGACAGCGCGGCCCTGGCCACCGCCCTGTTCGGAGCCATGGTGCTGTGGTCCCTCGACCCCGAATTGGCCGGTGCGACCGGCACACTCGCGCTCGGCGGGCTCAGCGGCTCAGGCGGCAGCTGCTCCAGCAGCGACGGCGGTGGCAGTGATGGCGGCGGTGGCGGTGGCGGCTGCGGCAGTAGCTGCGGCGGCGGGGGTTGCGGCGGGGGTTGCGGCGGATGAATCGCTCACCACTACCGGCCACCGGCACGGATCCACTGCCCGCACGGGCGCTGGGCATCGGGTGGCGCAGCGAAATCTGCGGCATCATCGCCGAATTGGCGGGCATCGGATTCTGCGAGGTGATCGCCGAAACGCTCGCCCCGATGCCGAATCGAACGAGCCGTCGCGAGGGCAGGCTGTCCGGCGTATTCGGGAGTTCACGGCGCGGCAAGCAGCCGGAGCTGGCGGTGCCGGAAGAACTCGCGGCACTGGCATCGCGGGGCGTAGCCGTTGTACCGCATGGTGTTTCGCTGTCACTCGGCGGCGCGGAGCCGGTGCAGGAACATCGCGTGACGCACCTCGCGGAGTGTGCTCGCGTTCTGGGGTCACCGCTGGTGAGTGAGCACATTGCCTTTGTTCGCGCGGATGGGGTGGAGGCGGGGCATTTGCTGCCGGTTCCCCGGACTCGCGAGGCCTTGGATGCGTTGAGCAGCAATATCTCCCGCATGCAGCGCGAACTGGAGGTGCCCCTCGCGGTGGAGAACATCGCGACGCTCTTCGAGTGGCCCGATGCGGAGTTCAGCGAGGCCGAATTCCTTCGGGAGCTGGTGGACCGCACGGGTGTGTATCTGCTGCTGGATATCGCCAATGTGTATGCCAATGCCCGCAATCGAGGCCGCGATCCGCTTACCGAACTGCTGTCACTGCCGACCGAGCGGCTGGCCTACTGCCATATCGCGGGTGGGCGGGAGTCCGGTGGGCGCTATCACGACACGCACTCCCACCCGGTGCCCGCCGAAGTGTTGGCACTGGTCGCCGAGTTCACGCGGGCAGATTCGGGAACAGGGGAAGCCGGTCGCCCGGTCCCGCTCATGCTCGAGCGCGACGGGAACTATCCTCCCGCAGCGGAACTCGTCGCCGAGCTCAATGCCATTGCCGTCGCGGCCCGTCGCCCGCCGATCACGGTCGGCTCCGGAGGGCGGTTCGCATGAGCGATTTCGGTGACCCCACCGCATCACCTGAGTTCCGGAGCAGCGCGGGAACTCTCGCGGAGCGGCAGGCGGCGCTGGTGCGCGCGCTGGTCGCGGGGGCACCGGTGCCGCCCGGCTTCGACGCTCCGGATGTCTCGGCCACCGCACATGCGTTGCTGCACAAGCGGGCTGATGATGTCGCACGGCGATTTCCCTTGCTCGCGCACCAGTGCGGCCCGGAGTTCACCGCCCGGTTCCTGGAGTGGGCGCGCGATCGGCCGAAAACCACCACCGCGCAAGACGCTGCCGCCTTCGCCCGGCAGCTCGGGCTGCCCGAGCCGCAGCGCCACGAGGGGTGGAGACGCGCGGTATCGCGGCGATTTCGCGCCCGGGGGTAATCGAATGCGTAAGTGCTAATGTCGGCATGCGTTTGCTAGGTAGTTCCTGCCACCTCGGAAAGGTTCTTCTATGACGACAGCGCACGCCGTGCACACCGATCACGATCATGCCCACGGTCCCAGTTGCGGACACACCGCCGTGGACCATGGCGATCACGTCGACTACGCGCACGACGGCCATCTGCACCGCGATCACGACGGCCACTGGGACGAATGCGAGCCCGCCGGACATATCGCGCACGAGAACCACGATCACCAGCACGGCACGGACTGCGGGCACGAGGCGGTCCAGCACGGCGACCACGTCGACTATCTGCATGACGGCCACCGGCACGCCGCCCACGACGGGCATTACGACGATCACTGACCGTCCTCTATATCAATCCGCCCGGTAGCCCGCTGTCCCGCAACCTCCCGGCACCGCCTGGCGGCGGCGAACCCGCGGCAAGTGACCCATCACACTGAGGCATGCTGGCCTCATGATCGAGGTCGTTACCGTCACCAACGAACAAGAGCTGGCCGATGCCTACGCGATCCGCGTCCAGGTTTTCGTCGATGAGCAAGGCGTCCCCATGGAAGAGGAGATCGACGAGCTGGACCGGACGGCCGATCACTTCCTGGCCCGGTTGAATGGCGAACCGGCCGGGGCGGGGCGGTTGATCGTCCGCGACGGCGTCGGATTGCTCGGGCGGCTGGCCGTGCTGGAGCGGACCCGCGGCACCGGGCTTGGGGCGGCCCTGGTCCGTGCCATCGAGGATCGGGGCCGGGAACGCGGGCTGACGACGGTCGAGCTGCATGCCCAGACCCAGGCACAAGGGTTCTACGAGAAGCTCGGGTACGAGCCGTACGGCGAAATCGGCATGGATGCGGGAATTCCGCACATCTGGATGCGCCGGTCGCTGTCGAACTGAATCGGTTTCGGTCGAGTCAGTTCAGTTGGCGGGGGCGCAGGCGTCGCGCAGTGAGCAGGAGCCGCAGGAGCTGCCGCAGCCGCCGACCTCTTCGGCGGGGGCGAGGGCGGCCATGGCCTTCTCCGCGGCGGCCGCACCGGCCCCGAGGGTGAAGACGGCGATCACCACGGCCAGCACCGGAACGATAATGGCGACAATGCCGGACGCGATCAGGGCGACGCCACCGCTCGCGGCGAGCAGCACGCCCGCGACGATCGAGGTGGGGGCGGCCACGCGATTGGCCAGCCGGTAGTTCTCTTCCGAGCGCACCGCGGCCTCGCTGTGCACACCGAAAACGCGGTTGGGCGGCAGGGTTCCGGTGAGCCCGAGCACCCCGGTGACCACGGCCACCGCCGACAGGACGAAGAGGAACATCGCTACCACAAACACCCGGTCGAGGCTACACGGTGTTTAATTTGCCCTCCGCTTCGCTCCGGGCTGTTCGCGGCCCCCGAAGTCTCGGTTCTTCCCTCCCTCCGCTCCTCCGCTGCGCTCCCCCGCTCCACTCAGTCCAGAACCAAGACGGGCCGCGAACCTTGGGCGTGTTGCCGTGCGAGGTTCGACCCTTTTTGGGCCTGGGGGTGCGCACGCTTTACCCTGGTGAGCGACCTTATCGGGGATCGGCTAGGACAGAAGGCAGGACCGTGCAGGACACACGTGCAACCGATACACCCACCGCGGCGGCGGCGGGGGGCGGCGACGTTCCCGCACACCGCTACAACGCCGACCTGGCCGGTCGTGTCGAACAGAAGTGGCAGCAGGCCTGGCAGGAGCGCGGGACCTTCTACGCGCCGAACCCGGTCGGCCCGCTGCAGGGCGAAACTCCGGCCGACAAGCTGTTCATTCAGGACATGTTTCCGTACCCCTCGGGCGCGGGCCTGCATGTAGGGCATCCGCTGGGCTACATCTCCACCGATGTGTTCGCCCGCTACCACCGCATGCGCGGCCGGAATGTGCTGCACGCGCTGGGCTACGACGCCTTCGGCCTGCCCGCCGAGCAGTACGCCGTGCAAACCGGCGCGCATCCGCGGGTCACCACCGAGTCGAATATCGCGACCATGCAGCGCCAGCTGGACCGGCTGGGCCTGGGCCACGACCGTCGCCGTTCCTTCGCCACCACCGATCCCGAGTACTACAAGTGGACGCAGTGGATCTTCCTGCGCATCTACAACGCCTGGTACGACGAGGGCCTGAAGCGCGCCCGACCGATCAAGGAACTGATCGCCGAGTTCGAGAACGGCCGCCGCGCCCCCGTCGACGGCCGCGCCTGGGCCGACCTGGCCACGTCCGAGCGCAATGCCCTGATCGACTCGTATCGCCTGGTCTACCAGACGGATTCGATGGTCAACTGGTGCCCCGGGCTGGGCACCGTGCTGTCCAATGAGGAGGTCACCGGCGACGGCCGCAGTGAGCGCGGCAATTTCCCGGTCTTCCGTAAGCGCCTGTGGCAGTGGATGATGCGCATCACCGCCTACTCCGATCGCCTGGTCGACGACCTGGACGAGCTGGACTGGCCGGAGAGCGTGAAGTCCATGCAGCGCAACTGGATCGGCCGATCCCGTGGCGCGCAGGTGAAGTTCGAGGCCGGTAGCGACACTATCGAGGTGTTCACCACCCGCCCCGATACGCTGTTCGGCGCGACCTACGTGGTGCTGGCCCCCGAGCACGAGCTGGTGGATCGGCTGACCTCGGCGGCCTGGCCGTCCGGCACCGATGCCCGCTGGACCTTCGGCGGCGCGGACACTCCGGCCGAAGCCATTGCGGCATACCGCAAGTCGATCGCGGCCAAGTCGGATCTGGAGCGCCAGGAGAACAAGGAGAAGACCGGCGTCTTCCTGGGCTCCTACGCCACCAACCCGGTGAACGGCGCGCGCGTGCCGATCTTCATCGCCGACTATGTGCTGAGCGGCTACGGCACCGGCGCGATCATGGCCGTCCCCGGCCACGACCCGCGCGACTGGGAGTTCGCCACCGCCTTCGGCCTGCCCATCGTGGAAGTCGTTGCGGGCGGCGATATCTCCGAGGCCGCCTACTCCGGTGAGGGCACCCTGGTGAACTCCGGCTACCTGGATGGCCTGGATATCGAATCCGCCAAGGCCAAGGTGGTCGCGGAGCTGGAGGCGAACGGCCACGGCCGCGGCAAGATCCAGTTCAAGCTGCGCGACTGGCTGTTCGCGCGTCAGCGCTACTGGGGTGAGCCGTTCCCGATCGTCTACGACGAGGACGGCGCGCCGCACGCCCTGCCGGAATCCATGCTGCCGGTGAAGCTGCCGGAGATCGAGGACTTCGCGCCGGTCACCTTCGACCCGGACGATGCCGACTCCGAGCCGTCCCCGCCGCTGGCCAAGGCCACCGACTGGGTGCACGTCGAACTGGATCTGGGCGACGGCCCCAAGCAGTACCGCCGCGACACCAATGTCATGCCCAACTGGGCGGGCAGCTCCTGGTACCAGCTGCGCTATGCCGACCCGACCAATTCGGAGACGTTCTGCGCCAAGGAGAACGAGCAGTACTGGCTGGGCCCGCGCACCGCGGAGCACGGCCCGAACGATCCGGGCGGCGTGGACCTGTACGTTGGCGGTGTCGAGCACGCGGTGCTGCACCTGCTGTACTCGCGCTTCTGGCAGAAGGTCCTGTTCGATCTGGGTGACGTGTCGAGCTACGAGCCGTACCGCCGCCTGTTCAACCAGGGCTACATCCAGGCCTACGCCTACACGGACGAGCGCGGCGCGTACGTGCCCGCCGCCGAGATCGTGGAGCGGGACGGAAAGTTCTTCTGGACCAATACCTCCGGCATCGAGATCGAGGTCTTCCAGGAGTACGGCAAGATCGGCAAGTCGCTGAAGAACGCCATCTCCCCCGATGAGATGTGCGACCTGTACGGCGCGGACACCTTCCGCTTCTACGAGATGTCCATGGGCCCCCTGGACACCTCCCGCCCCTGGGCGACCAAGGATGTCGTCGGCGCGCACCGCTTCCTGCAACGCGTCTGGCGTCTGACGGTCGACGAGGAGTCCGGCGAGGTCAAGGTCACCGACGCCGAGCCGTCGCCGGAAACCCTGCGCCTGCTGCACAAGACCATTGCCGGCGTCGACGACGACTACGCCAACCTGCGGGATAACACCGCGGGCGCGAAGCTGATCGAGCTGACCAACCACCTGACCAAGACCTATCCGGAGGGCGCACCGCGCTCGGTGGTGGAATCCGTGGTCCTGATGCTGGCCCCCATGGCCCCGCATATCGCCGAGGAACTGTGGGAACGCCTGGGCCACACCACTTCCCTGGCCCACGGCCCCTTCCCGATCGCCGATCCGGCCCTGCTGGTGGCGGATTCGGTGGAGTACCCCATCCAGGTGAACGGCAAGGTCCGCAGCCGCGTCAGCGTCCCCGCCGACGCCGATCAGGCGGCCGTCCAGGCCGCCGCCCTGGCCGATGAGAAGATCGCGGAACTGCTGGGCGGCAATGCCCCCCGCAAGATCATCGTCGTCCCCGGCCGACTGGTGAACATCGTCGCCTGACGGCGCGAACGGAAGTAGCGGGCCCGGTGTGCGATGCACACCGGGCCCGTTCTCACTCCGGGCCTAGTTCAGCTGCTTCCCATGCTCCCGGTGCCGCTGCCGGAGGCGCTGCTGCCGAAATTGGGGATATTGGCGAAGCGGCCGAAATCGCCTTGGGCTCCGCTGTATACGTTGAGGTCGGTATTGCCGGATATGCCGGGGATGCTGCCCTTGCTGGTGTATTGCCAGAAGGTCCAGTTCGCCCACCCGCCGGGAAGCTCCGGATCATCATTGCCGCGATAGTCGGCGATCCACAGTGGGTACCCGGTGAACTCATTGGAGTCGGCCATGGCCGTGCGCCAGAAGTTGGGATAGGTGTAGACGATGGGGGCGCGGCCGGTCAGGGCCTGGACCGTATTCAGGTAGCGGTGGGTCCAGTCGATGAGCGCGCCGGGCGGGAGGCCGCCGGAGTTCTCCATATCGAGGACCGGGGGTAGGTCGAGCGGTCCGTTCTGGCCGAGCACCACGGCGGCATAGAGCGCGGCTTGCGGTTCGGGCGGGAGTTCGGGCCGGGCGTAGTGGTAGGTGCCGCGCGCGACGCCCGCGGTGCGCATGAGCAGGCTGTCCTGCACGAAGTACGGGTTCACGTAGTTCAGGCCCTCGGTGGCCTTCACCATGGCGAAGTTATTGCCGGAGGCGCGCACCGCGTGCCAGTTGATCATGGTGCCGTCGAGGTGCTGCCAGGACGACACATCCGGGCCGCTGGTATCGGCGGCCGCGGGGGCGGTGGACATAGCTGCGAGAATGCTGGCTGCCACAAAACTGGCCGGAACCAAGCGGTTTCGTCGGACCATGCGATCGCACGCTATGTGGGCTTTCAGTCATAAGCCAGCGCACTCGCCCGCGTGTTGTCCAAGTGTTAGCTATAACTCACTGTGGGGATTCGGCACTCTGGAGTTCAGCCCAGCCAGTCCAATACCGATGCGGCCGTCCACGACTGCTGCATGCTGCCCAGAGGCGCACCCGTGAACGGTTCGTAGTACTCGGCGAAGCTGCCGTCACTGGCCTGGCGCAACCCTTCCGCGCGCAGCATGAAGGAGCGTTCGGCCCAGCCGCGGCGGGCGAAAACCCAGGAGAACAGCCAGCTCATCACCGGCCACACCGGCCCGCGCCAGTACTCGCGCGGCCGAAAGTCCTTGGCCACGGGCGAGGTCGAGGGCGGCAGGGCGTAGCGCAGGTCCGGATGCCCGCACCAGCGCGGACCCTCGAACAGGCGCAGCAATCGGCGTTCGGCATCGCGCGGCAAGCCGCCGCTCAACAGCGGCGCGAAGGAGGCCAGGGTCTCGGTCTCGATCCACTTGTCGGCGCGCACATCGAAATCCCGGGCCACACCGGTACGGGCATCGGCGGTGGCGACGACTCCGGCGCGGAAGTAGTCGGCCCATTCGTAGAGCTCGCGCACATCGGCGTGCGGCTGCTTGTAGTCCTCGCCGATATTGGCCAGGACATCACAGGCCAGCGAGAAGATGGCGGTGACGAATACGTCCTCGACGGCGAAGCTCATGGTCGAGGCGAGCTGGTAATCGTCATATCCGGCCCGGCGCATCTGCTCCACCAGCCACATGTACCGGTCGTATTCGCGGTCGCTGGGCCGTTGCGTCGGATCGCCCACCACCTGCAGGTCGGCGCGCTCGTACGGCGGCAGGTCCGGTCCGGGAATCACATTGGCGTAGGCGCGATCCCAGCGCGGCGAGTTGTCCATGCCGGACTCCCAGCCGTGATACAGCGTGATCCGCCCGTGCTGCTTGGGATCTCGCGCATAGGCGAGCCAGCGATGCCAGCGCATGAGATCCGGCCACCGGCGTTGCAGGAACTCCTCCGCGACCTGCCGGGTGGAGCGGCCGTGCCGGCGCGAATGATCCAGAATCCGTTGCACCGCAATGGCATGCACCGGCGGCTGGGTAATGCCGGAGGTGTCCGGGCCTTCCGGCGCGTCGGCGGCGAGTCGCTTGCATTCCCAGCGGGCGGGCCCGGGAAAGTAGCCGTCCATGCCATTGGCGAAGACGATGTGCGGGATCATGCCGTTGCGCCACTGCGCCGACAGCAGGGTGTCGAGTTCCAGGGCGGCGCGCTCCACGCTCAAGGGAGCCAGGCCCACCGCCACGAAGGCCGCGTCCCAGCTCCACATGTGCGGATACAGCTTGGGGGCGGCGCTGGTCATGGTTCCCAGGTCGTTGCCGCGCAGCAGGTAGGCGGCGCGGGCCGCGAGCTGGGTCGGCGTGAAACCTGAGTGCGTCATCGCCCTATTCTGCGCCGGAACCCGCAGGTATGCGCGGTGGGAGGGGGGTGCGGCAGGGCGGAGGGACGGCCTCTGATCGCCAGATTGCACTCTGTTCGCCTTCTCGTGACAGTGCCTGTTCGTGAATGCTGTGGTGCCTCGCCCGGAGCATCGCCGCGACCGGGCACCCGGTTACGGTGATCGCATGGCGAATTCCGCGAAGCTCAGCAATGACCAGCCGACCGCGCTGATCACCGGCGCGAGTCGCGGGCTCGGTGCCGCCATCGCCCGGGAGCTGGCCCCGACGCACCGGCTGCTGCTGGGCGCGCGGACGCCGGCGGCGCTGGAGCCGATCCTGAACGAATTGCCGGGTTCGGCCGGATGGCCGGTCGAACTCACCGACTATCCGGCCGTGGCCCGCGCGGCGGAACCGATCGAGCGTCTGGATGTGCTGGTGCATAACGCCGGAATCGCCGACTTGGGAACGATAGCCGATTCGTCCGTTGCGCAGTGGCGGAATACGTTGGAAGCCAACCTGATCGCGGTCGCCGAGCTGACCCGCCTGCTATTGCCCGCCCTGCGCGCCGCCAACGGCCATGTGGTGCTGGTCAATTCGGGCGCGGGGTTGCGCGCCAATCCGGGCTGGAGCGCGTACGCGGCGAGCAAGTTCGGGCTGCGCGCCTTCGGTGACGCGCTGCGCCTGGAGGAACCGAGCCTGCGGGTCACCTCCATTCACCCGGGCCGCATCGACACCGACATGCAGCGCGAGATCGTGGCGGACGAGGGCGGCGAATACCAGCCGCGAAATTTCCTGGAGGCGGCGACCGTGGCCGGGGCCGTGCGCAATGCCGTGCACACGCCGCGCGACGCGCATCCCACCGAGATCGTGCTGCGCCCGATTCCACGCTGAGTTCGCACTCACTCTGAGAGCAGCCTTAACGTTCCATTTGAATTCGAATCGTTTCGCGCGGATTTCGTGCCCAGTTCACCGTCTGTGGATATAACGGTGGAGCTATGCGAGGAAAGTACGAAAGCTCCGCATGTAGGGGCGCGAATTCGGAGTGAATGCGGGAAATGGATAGACGAAGGCTGCTCACGCTGCTGGCATCCGGCACGGTGGCCGCCCTGGCGGGCTGCAACCAGGCACACAGCGATCCGCTGGATACCGGTTCTGCGGGCGACAACCCCTTCACCGTCCCGAACTTCCCGACCGCTCCGCGCCTGCCCGCGCCTCCCGGCGGCCCGAAGACCCCGATCGGGGCCGGGACGATCACCGCGCTGCCTGGCAATGGCACCAGCATGGCGCTCACCGTCGATGACGGCGCGAGTGCCGATGTGGTCGGCGCGTACATCAAATTCGCCCGCGATACCGGGGCGCGATTCACCTTCTTCGTGACCGCCCAGTACGACTCGTGGACCATTCATCGCGACGCCCTGCGCCCGCTGGTGGATTCCGGTCAGATCCAGCTCGGCAATCACACCTGGAGTCACGCCGATCTGACCACCCTGTCCGCGAGTGGCATCTCCTCCCAGCTGGATCAGGCCAGGACGTTCCTGCGCAATAACTTCGGCGTGGACGGCACGCCGTACTACCGGCCGCCGTTCGGCCGCCACAATGGCACCGTCGATCGGGTCGCCGCCGACCTCGGCTACACCGTGCCCACCATGTGGTACGGCTCGCTGTCGGATTCCGGCGTGATCACCGAGGAGTACCTGATCGAGTGCGCGCGAAAGTATTTCGCCGCCCAGACCATCATTATCGGCCACGCCAATGCCCCCGCCGTGACGCACTGCTACGACCAGCTGGTCGACATCATCCGGGAACGCAATCTGTCCATGGTCACGCTGAACGACGTTCTGATCCCGCCCCGGTGAGCCAGTGACCGTGGGGGAGTAGCTGTTCCGGCGATCGCCGGTGCTTGTAGTGAGTGAAGAGGTCGAAGATGGACAGACGCAGGCTCCTGACGCTGCTGGCCGCGGGCACCGCCGCCACCCTCCTGGGAAATAGCGAGGCACACGGTGACCCCTTCGACACCGGTTCGGCGGGCGGGCTCATCCCCGGCCTGCCCTCGACCCTGCCGCCACTGACACCGCGCACGCAGATCGGCCCGGGAACCCTGAGCGCAGTGCCGGGGGTCGGCAATAATCTGGCGCTCACCATCGATGACGGCGCGAGCTCCCAAACCGTCGGAGCCTTCATAGATTTCGCCCGCAATACCGGTTCCCGATTCACCTTCTTCGTGACCGCCTACTACCCCTCCTGGACCGATCACCTGGATTCCCTGCGCCCCCTGGTGGATTCGGGCCAGATCCAGCTCGGCAACCATACCTGGAACCACCCGGACCTGACCCGCCTCTCCGCCGGTGCCGTCGCCGATCAGATCGACCGCGCGAAAGCCTTCCTATGGAACACCTTCGGCACCGACGGCACCCCCTACTACCGCCCGCCCTACGGCCGCCACAATGCGACCGTCGACCAGGCCGCCGCCGACTCCGGCTACTCCGTCCCCGTCATGTGGACCGGCACCCTGAACGACACCAACACCGTCATCAACGAGGGCATGCTCCTCGACGCCGCCCGCACCTGGTTCAACGCCCAATCAATCGTGCTGGGCCACGCCAACCGCCCCACCATAACCAACCTCTACGGCCAGCTCACCGACATCGTCCGCGAGCGAAACCTCTCCATGGTCACCCTGAACGACGTCCTGACCCCTCCGAGTTAGTGGTCCTCACCCCGCGAATACGGCTGATTCGCGCAGGTGGTGCAGGCGCAGGGCCAGCTGAATCTCCAAGGCGCGGTCGGGGTTCTGCCAACCCTCGCCGAGTAGGCCGGTGATGCGTTCCAGTCGCTGGGTGACCGTATTCACGTGGATGTGCAGGTGTTTCGCGCTATTGCTGAGACTGCAACCGGTGGCGAAATAGGTTTCCAGGGTGTGCATGAGTGGGGTGCCGCGGCGCTGGTCGTAGTCGGCGACGGGGCCCAATGTGGTGTTCAGGAACGAGATCACGTCCGTGCCCTGGCCGATCAACAGACCGACGAAGCCGAGGGTGTCCGCGCTGGCCGCGGTTCCTCGCTTGCCCAGCGCGTGCAGCACTTGTACACAACGCTCGGCCTCCCGATAGGCGGCCGGGGCTCCCGACGGGAGTTCGACCGGTCCGGAACCGGCGACGGTGGCGGCGGTGCCGACGGCCGCGGTGAGTTCCCGGGCAATATGGCGGGCGGCCGCGGTGGGATCGGCGCCGGGCAGTAGCAGGACAGTCTGCTCGCCACGGGTGGCTGCCAGACCGTGCCGCGAGATGGCGTAATCGGCTGTCCAGGTGGTTGTTCGGTGATGTGCGCCGTGGTCTACGACGACGAGCACGTGGGGCTGCTCGAGCTCGATGCCGAGCAGTCCGGCGCGGCTGCGCAGGGCGGCGCGATCGGGGACTCGGCCGCTGAGCAGATCGTCCAGGAGTTCACCGCGCACCCGGCCCTCGGCCTCGGCGATGCTGCGGCGGAACAGCAGCAGTAGCGCGGTGACCAGGGCGGCCCGCTCCAGAATGCGCTGGTCCGACGGCGACAACTCGTCGGGGTGGTGCAGGACCAGCGTGCACAGCGGCTCCGCGCCCGCGCCGCCGGGCGCGGCCCATAGTTCCTTCATGCGCGCGGCCCTGCCGAGATGGGCTGCGGTGGACGCGATTTCGCCGACGAGATGGTCATCGTCGAGCTGCTCGTGCGGTCCGGAACCGGACGGATCGATGACGCCGATCCGGCGGCCATCGGAGTCTAGTACCAGCAGTGCGCCGCCGAGAATGT
Source organism: Nocardia sp. NPDC051030 (assembly GCF_040683015.1). Classification (NCBI taxonomy): domain Bacteria; kingdom Bacillati; phylum Actinomycetota; class Actinomycetes; order Mycobacteriales; family Nocardiaceae; genus Nocardia; species Nocardia sp. NPDC051030. Next base: position 286,801 of record NZ_JBFBCD010000005.1, read on the forward strand.
CCGCGGCGACCGCCGCCACATCGTCCACGCCGCCACCCCGCACCACCAGATCGGTCATTCGGTCGTGTGCCTGGGCGGCGCGCTCCACCGTGTTGTAGTGGGCGTGCATGGCCTCATTGGCGGCGCTGAGTTCGGCCAGGGCCGTGCGGGTTTCGGTGAGCAACCGGGCGGAATCCAGGGCGATCGTGGCGTGCGCGGCCAACGAGACCAGCAGTGCGACCTCCTCGGGCGCGTACGGCCGGGCGTCCCGGTGCGAGGCGAACAGCACCCCGATCACCTGCTCGCCCAGCTTCATCGGCACCCCGAGAATGGCGACAATGCCCTCGTCCTGCACCGCACCGTCGATCTCCGGTGTGTGATGAAAGCGCTGATCGGCGAAGTAGTCGGGGGTGGAGTACGGCATCCCGGTCTGCGCGACCAGACCGCCCAGCCCCGCCCCCATCGGCAACCGGCAGGCCCGGAACGCTTGCGACCCCGACCCGTCGGTGACCCGCATATAGGTGTCGTCGCTCTGCGGATCGGGCAGCGTCATATAGGCGATATCGGAATGCAGCAGCCGCCGGGCCCGATGCACGATGGCCTGCAGGACCGCGTCGACATCGCGCAACCCGGCGAGATCGCTGGCCGTGTCGAACAGGGCCGCCAGCTCCGCCTCGCGCCGGGCCCGCCGCTCCAGCAATGCGCGGACCCTCAGGGCGGCCAGCTTGGTCGACTCGAGTTCGGCCAGGGTGGCGGCCGGTACGCCCGCGGCGCGAGCCTCCAGCAAGGGCCCCTCGAACTCGACGGCCGGAGCTTCCCGCTCGAGCAATTCCAGGAAGATCTCGCAGTTCATGGCGGTCATTGTCGGTACGCACTGCCTTCCATGAATCGAGATGTGAGCTGGAACACTATGGCGCACACCAGGGCTTGGCGATGTGGCCGATCGACATATTCGAGGCGGAGAAGTGGGTGGCATCCACCTGGTGACGGAGCTCGCCGGTGAACAGAATTTCCGGCATTCCGCTCGAGGAGGAGCTCCATGCCGCAAGTTCGCCGCCTGGCCGCGCAGATCGCCACCGCATCGGTCGCGGTCGTGTTCGCGGGATCCATTGCCGCCGTGGTCATTCAGTCCGCGGCGTCGATCGCCGCCCAGCGCCAGGGGATCCGCGCCGAGGGTTGCTCGGCCCCGCTCGTGGTGGGGGCGCAAGTGCAGGTGTCCGCCTGCCTGGACGATCTGACCACCGCGGGGACGGTCGCCTCCGGGCATACGGTGCCCGCCGATTGGGCGGGCCTGCATCCGGCCGGGGCCAAGAACCCGACCGGCGTGCCCGGAATACAGATCGACGGCTACTTCCCGGACAACTCGACATCGAATACCGATAATGGCTGGAATCACGACAGCCAGTTCGTGATTCGGCTGCCCGAACAGTGGAATGGCGGGCTGGTGGTGAGCGGTGCGCCCGGAAATCGCCGCCAGTACGCCAATGATTTCACCATCTCCGACTGGGTGCTGGCGCAGGGCTATGCCTTCGCCGCCACGGACAAGGGCAATACCGGGGCGACCTTCTATCGCGACGGTGCCGCGCCCGGAGACGCCGTCGCCGAATGGAATTCCCGGGTCACGCAATTGACGCTCGCCGCGGATGCCACGGTCGCGCAGCGCTACGGGCGGCCCGCAGCGCACACCTACATGGCCGGGGTGTCCAATGGCGGTTACCTGGTTCGCTGGCAGTTGGAGAACATGCCGTGGCTCTATGACGGCGGCGTCGACTGGGAAGGCACGCTGTGGAGTGACGCCGCGAACCCGCTGACCTTCCTGCCACCCGCCATGGCGAACTATCCGAGCGCCGCGACCGACCCGACGGCGCGCGATGCCATTGTGGCGGCAGGCTTTTCACCGGAATCCGAACCACTGTGGGAATACCACGACAAGACCTATTGGGATCTCACCCAGCGGGTCTACCGGCAGGTATTCGACCCCGGCTATGCCGCCACCGAAGCGGGCACCCCATTCTGCGCCTCCGGCTCGCCCCAATGCGACGCCAACTACGACTACGCCGCACGCCCCGCCGCCGTCCACGATGCCGTGCGTCGCGTAGCCCTCACCGGCCGAATTCAACGCCCACTCATCACGATTCACGGAACCTTGGACACCCTGCTGCCGATCGGCCGGGACTCCGACGTCTACGCCGACATGATCGCCGATCAGGGACGGGCCGACCTGCACCGGTACTACCGCATCGAGGGCGGCAATCACGTCGACGGCCTCTACGACACCCATCCGGATCTGCTGCGACCCCTCCTGCCCTGCTTCCACAGCGCCTTCACCGCACTCGAAATCTGGGTCGCCGCAGGACAATCACCGCCCCCGAACGCCACCCTGACGCGTCCCGCCGATACCGACCTCGCCAACACCTGCGCCCTGCGCAGCTGAAAGAAGAAGGAAAAGAATGAGGAAGACCACCTCGGTCTCGGCGCTGCTGACCGCCGCCTTGGCCGCCGTCGCTGCCGCAGCGGCCGTGACTGTCGTGTCCGCTGCCGTGCCCAGCCCGACACCGGATACCTTGCACGGCTACAACATCAGCGACACCTACGTGTCGGGCGTCTCGTCCGGCGGCTATATGGCCAATCAGCTCCATGTCGCCTACTCGAGTGTCTTCTCCGGAGCGGGGATCTTCACCGCCGGGCCCTACCGGTGTGCCGGTGACTTCGACTACGCGGTGACCGCCCAGAACGGCTGCATGCAGAACGGGTCGCGCAAGTCGCCCGCCGAGCTCGAGGCGGCGACCAGAAGTCTGGCCGACTCCGGGAAGGTCGACGCGGTCGCCGATCTGTCCGGCTCTCCGGTGTACCTCTACCACGGGACCAGCGACAATACGGTGCTTCAGGCCGTGAATGATGATCTGGCGACCTACTATTCGGGTCTCGGCGCGAACGTCACCTACAACAAGGCGACCGCGGCCGGGCACGCCTGGGTGAGCCCGCTGGGGCCGGTCGCCTGTTCCGATACGCAGTCGCCGTTCGTCAACAAGTGCGGCAATGATCCGGAGAAGGACATGCTGACCACCCTGATGGGTTCGGTGAGCGCACCCGCGACCTCACTTGGCGGCAAACTCGTTCAGTTCGACCAGAACGCGTATGCCCCCGGTGGTGACGCGAACGCGATCAGCATGGACGCCAAGGGTTTCGCCTATATCCCGCAACCCTGCTCCGACGGCGCGAGCTGCCGCCTGATGGTGGCCCTGCACGGCTGCAAACAGGGCTTCGACTATCAATCCTTCGGCGACACCTTCATGAAGGACGCCTACCTCAACGAATACGCCGACACCAACAACATGATCGTCCTCTATCCCCAGGCGATCCCCCTGTCCACCGCGAACACCACCAACCCGAATGGCTGCTGGAACTGGTGGGGCTACGGCGGCGATGCCGCCTACGCCTGGCACGGCGGCAAACAAATCGAAGCCATCATGGGCATGGTCCGCAAACTCAGCGGCGGCCAAACCCCGCCCACCACAACAGTTCCCCCGACAACCACGGTGCCTCCGACAACCACCCCACCCACCACCACTCCACCGACGACCACCCCGCCGACGACGACGCCCACCCCCACCTGCATCACCGATACCAATTACGCCCACACCACGGCGGGCCGAGCCCACACCTCGAACGGCTACGCGTACGCCAATGGCTCGAACCAAAACCTGGGCCTCTGGAACGTCTTCATCAAGAGCACCCTGAAGGAAACCTCCCCGGGCTACTGGGAAAAGTGCTGACAGCTCCCTCACAAGATCAGCATGCAGTTGTGAGCGGAATTCGTTCGATTTCCTTGCACCACTGCATGTTGATCTTGCTTGGGGGGGTTACAGGACCTGGGAGAGGAATTGGCGGAGGCGGGGGGTTTCGGCGTTGTCGAAGAGGGCGGTTGGGGGGCCGGTTTCCACTACCTGGCCGTGGTCCATGAAGACGACCTGGTCGGAAACCGAGCGGGCGAAGCCCATTTCGTGGGTGACGACGATCATGGACATGCCGCCCTTGGCGAGGTCTGCCATGAGGGAGAGGACGCCCTTCACCAGTTCTGGGTCCAGGGCCGAGGTGGCCTCGTCGAAGAACATCAGTTGGGGTTTCATGGCCAGGGCTCGGGCAATGGCTACGCGTTGTTGCTGGCCGCCGGAGAGGTTTCCGGGGCGGGCGTCGGCTTTGCCTTCCAGGCCTACGGCGGTGAGTTGTTCGAGGGCTAGGGCGCGGGCCTGTTCTTTGGAGAGGCCGTGCAGTTTGCGGGGGCCGAGGGCGATGTTTTCCGCGACCGTATTGTGCGGGAAGAGGTTGAAGTGCTGGAAGACCATGCCGATTCGGCGGCGGAGTTCATCGGGGTTGTCCTTCAGGACGGATTTGCCGTCCAGGAGGATGTCGCCCTTGGTCGGCTCGTGCAGGCGGTTGAGGACGCGCAGCAGGGTGGATTTGCCGGAGCCGGAGGGGCCGATGACGGTGGTGGTCTTGCCCGCGTCGACCTGGATGTCCACGCCGCGCAGTACTTCATTGCGGCCCAGCGTCACATGCAGGCCGGTGCCGGTGAGAGAAGCACTCATGCTCCACGCCCTTCCGTGATCACGGCCTGTTCGACCGGATCGATGGTTTTCTCGTCGCGTCCGGTGCGCATGCGATTGTCGATGTAGTTGACCAGGTGGGTCAGCGGGATCGTCAGGAGCAGGTACACCAGGCCAGCCGCGACCAGCGGTGACAGATTTCCGGTCTGCGAGTTGAGATCTCGGCCCACCGCGAACAGTTCACGCTGGCTGGCGAGCAAGCCGAGGAAGTAGATCAGCGAGGAGTCCTTGATGAGCGCGATGAACTGGTTCATCAGCGCGGGGAGGACTCGGCGCACGCCCTGGGGAATCACCACCAGGGTCATGGCGTGGCGGTAGCCGAAGCCGATGGCGCGGGCCGCCTCGAGCTGACCGGCCTCCACGGATTGGATTCCGGAGCGGAAGATCTCACCGATATAGGCGGCCGCGAGCAGGCCCAGGGCGACGACGCCCAGCCAGTACGGGTTATTGCCGGTCACGTTCTTCACGACGGGTCCGATGCCCAGGCCGATGATCAGGATGATCACCACCGCGGGTAGGCCACGGAAGATATCCGTGTAAATCCTTGCGGGCCACCGCAACCAGCGGGTGCGCGAGATGCCCGCGACGGCCAGCAGCATGCCGAGCGCGGTACCCAGCGCACCGGAGACCACCGCCAGGATGAGCGTGTTCGGCAGACCCGTCTTGATCAGGTCCGGGAAGGCCTTGCGGTACAGCGACCAGTCGAAGAACGTGTCCTTCAGCTGTGCGAGTGTGGATTTCGGCTGCACCGCGGCATTGTCGGTGCCGCCGCCGTGCTCGGCGGCCAGCTTGGCGAAGTCCGGCATATCCGGTGCGGCAACGGCTTTCGATCCGGGTTTCCAGCCGGGCGGCAGTTCGCGCGGCACCCAGTCCTCGTAGAGCTTGGCGTAGGTGCCGTCCGCGATCACCGCGTCCAGTCCGGCATTGAGCGCATTGATGAGCGGCTGATTGTCCTTGCGCACCGCGTAGCCGACGAAATTGTTGAGGCTGAAGGTGTTCTGCGCGATCGTGGTCGGGTCGCCCGGCTTGATCGCGCCCACGGCCTGCGCCGACGGGGCCACCCAGGCATCGATCTGACCGGTCTTCAGGTTCGCGTAGGCGGTGTTGTAGTCGGGGAACTTCACCGGATCCAGGTGCAGTTCATTGACCACGAACTCGTCCTGCACGGTGCCCTGCACGACGCCGACGCGGGTGCCCTTGTTCAGGTCCGGGAAACCCTTGATGCCACCGCCATTGGGCACGACCAGGGAGAAGTAGCCGAAGTCGTAGCCATTGGTGAACCCGACCAGATCCCGGCGGGCGTCGGTGGTGGTGATGTTGGAGGAGCCGACGTCGAAGCGCCCATTGGCGACCTGCGCCAGCAGGCCCGCGAATTCGGTGCCGCTGAATTCCACCTGGAGCCCGAGCTTGGCCCCGATGGCCTTGAGCAGCTCATTGTCCATGCCGGTGAAGACGCCCTTGGAGTTCACGCAAATGCTCGGCGGCGCGTCCGACAGCGTGCCGACGCTCAGCTTGCCGGGCGTGAGCAGCCCGAGTTTGCTGATGTCGATCTTGTCCAGCGGTTCGGTGTTCGCCGTGGTGAACCGGTCCGCGTTCGGCGTCTGCTGCGACGTCGCCAGATTGGTGGGTGCGGCACTGGCCGCGGCGATACCGGGTGGTGAGCACTGGTCACCGGCGGTGGGTGCGGCGAAGCCGGGACCGGCGCCGAGGGCGACGGTCCCCGCCAATGTGACCAGCAATACCCCCGCGACCGCGAGTATGCGAGGTCGCCGACCGTGCCGTCGGGAGGTGGTCGTGCGCAAGCAAACCATGACAAACCACCCTAGTGGGGTTGCCTGCCAGGTCCAGAGTTGCGGTCAGCGTGAATTACACGCGCCGTTCCGGGAGCCGACCAGACTCAGGCGATCCCCGCGACCGACTCCGGGTTGAACTGATCGCGCCAGCGAATGGCCTCCTCGACCACGCTCAGGTCGTACTTCGGCCCGCCGGTCCCGACCGTGAACAAGGTCGCGCCCGCCGCCACGAAGTCGGCGGCCTTATCCGCTCCCGGCCAATCCACCGACTTCTCGATGCGCGCCGCATCGGTGCCGACGGCGGCGCAATGCTCGGCCAGAATCCCCGACTTGCGCTTCAGCACTTCGAGATCGGCGAAGCTGTGCCAGATGTGCGCGTACTGCGCGGCCAGCCGCAGCGTCTTCTTCTCGCCGCCACCGCCGATGAGGATCGGGATTTCGCGCACGGGTTGCGGGTTCAGCTTGGCCAGCCGATCGGTGAGCCGGGCCATGGTCTCCTTGAGCAGTTCGAGACGGGTTCCGGGCGTGCCGAAGTCGTAGCCGTACTGCTCGTAATCCTTGGCGAACCAGCCCGCGCCGATGCCGAGGATCAGGCGGCCATTGCTGATGTGGTCGACGGTGCGCGCCATATCGGCCAGCAGGTCCGGATTGCGGTAGCCGCCGCCGGTGACCAGCGCCCCGAGCTCCACCCGTTCGGTCTGTTCCGCGATCGCGCCCAGCATGGTCCAGCACTCGAAGTGCGCGCCTTCGGGATCGCCGTAGAGCGGAAAGAAGTGGTCCCAGTTGAACACGATGTCGACACCCGCGTCCTCGGCCCGCCGGACCGCATCCCGGATCAACCCGTAGTCAGGCGCGTGCTGCGGCTGCAACTGAACTCCGATACGAACCGGTCGGCTCATGAAGCGCTCCTCGTCTCAGAAAGGGTTCCGATGCGAGGCTACCGGGATCCGGATCCACCGGCTGGGCGCGCGAATACATCGCGCACTGCCTACGATCGTGCGGGTAGACCCCTCTACTTCGGATCGTCCGGCACGTTCCTGCCGGTGAAGGGATTGATTCACCATGGCTACAGTGACATTCGACCAGGCCACCCGGCTTTATCCGGGAGGCAACAAGCCCGCCGTGGACCAGCTGAATCTGGAGATCGCCGATGGCGAATTCCTGGTGCTGGTCGGCCCGTCCGGCTGCGGCAAGTCCACCTCGCTGCGCATGCTCGCGGGCCTGGAGGAGGTGAGCGACGGACGCATCCTGATCGGCGATCGCGACGTCACGCACGCCGAACCCAAGGAACGCGATATCGCCATGGTGTTCCAGAACTACGCGCTCTACCCGCATATGAGCGTCGCCGAGAACATGGGCTTCGCGCTCAAAATGGCCAAGGTGTCCAAGGACGAACGGCAGCAACGGGTCCTGGAGGCGGCCAAGCTGCTCGACCTGGAGCAGTACCTGGATCGCAAGCCCAAGGCCCTGTCCGGCGGTCAGCGTCAGCGTGTCGCCATGGGCCGCGCCATCGTGCGCCAGCCGCAGGTGTTCCTCATGGACGAGCCGCTGTCCAACTTGGACGCCAAGCTGCGCGTGCAGACCCGCACCCAGATCGCCCAGTTGCAGCGGCGGCTCGGCACCACCACCGTCTACGTCACCCACGACCAGGTCGAGGCCATGACCATGGGCGACCGGGTGGCCGTGCTCAAGGATGGGCTGCTGCAGCAGTGCGCCTCGCCGCGCGATCTGTACCGCAATCCGGCGAACCTGTTCGTGGCCGGGTTCATGGGCTCGCCCGCCATGAATCTGTTCACGCTGCCGGTCGAGGACGGCGCGGTCTTCCTCGGCGGCTTCCGGATGGCGCTCCCGCGGTCGGTCGCCGATGCCGCGAACGGTCAGGTGGTGGTGGGTATTCGTCCCGAGCACTTCGAGATCAGCGCTGCCACGAACGGGCTCGACAAGGCTCCCGGGATCACGATGGAGGTGGACGTGGTCGAGGAGCTCGGTTCGGACGCCTACGTCTACGGTCGCGCGCTCGACAAGAGCGGTAGCGAAACCATTGTGGCGCGGGCGGATTGGCGCAACCCGCCCGCCAAGGGCACCCGTCTGGTGCTCACCTCGGACGCGGAGCACACCTACTTCTTCGCACCGGAGGATGGGCGTCGTCTCAACTGACGTCCGCCCCTGAACCAGCCCTGGCGTCGCCCCTCACTTGCGGGGGCGGCGCCAGTTCCTATTGACCCGGACCCGCAGACTCTCCAGCGGCACTTCGCTTCCCGAGGCGCTGCGCACTTCGACGCGCACCGGTTCCCCGGTCGCGTCCTCGACGCGTTCGAGCGGCGGAGTGCCGTCCTGCAGGTACTTGTCGCCCCACTGCCAGAGTGCGAGCACCGCGGGCAGCAGGTCCACACCCATGGGGGTCAGCACGTATTCGCTGCGGGTGCGCTTGCCCTCCTCCTGGTAGGGGACCTTCTCCAGGAGCCCGGCCTCGGTGAGTTTGCGCAGGGCGCTGGCGGCCGCGGCATCGGTGATGCCGACCCGGGTGGCGAAGCCGTCGAAGCGGCGGGTGCCGTAGTAGGCCTCGCGCAGGATGAGGATCGCCGAGCGGGTGCCGACGATATCGAGGGCTTTGGCAATGGAGCAGCCCTCGGGTTTCCATGCGCTCAGATCGCTGAGCGGACCTTCCAGTACGACCGACATGGCGTACATCATACAGATGCTGACTTGCCCTAACTATTGCCAGGTTCTAACCTGGCTTTAGAGCAACGAAGCTAGATACTCGAGAGGGTTCTGTCATGAGAGACGCAGTAATCGTCGAGGCGGTCCGCACCCCGGTCGGCAAGGGCAAGGCCAATGGCGCGCTGCACGGTCAGCACCCGTCCGACCTGTTCGCGCACAGCCTGCGCGAAGTGGTCGCGCGCAGCGGGATCGACCCGGTACTCATCGACGACGTGATCGGCGGCGTCGTCACCGCCGTGGGCGAACAGGGCAGCAACCTCACCCGCCGCGCCGCCCTTGCCGCCGGATACCCGGAATCCGTGGCCGCCACCACCGTGGACCGCCAATGCGGCAGCAGCCAGCAGGCCATTCACTTCGCCGCGCAGGGAGTCATCGCCGGGGCCTACGACATCGTGGTCGCGGGAGGCGTCGAATCCATGAGCCGGGTTCCCATGGGCGCCAACCTGATCGGCGCGGAGGACATCGGCGGCATCGGATTCGCCGAACGCTATCCCGAGGGCCTGGTCCCACAGGGCATCAGCGCCGAACTCATCGCCGCCAAGTGGGGACTGTCCCGCACCCAGCTCGACGAGTTCTCCCTCGCCAGCCACGAAAAGGCCGCGCGGGCAACGAAGGACGGCTCCTTCGAATCCCAGCTTGCACCCCTCGGCGGACTCACCGCGGACGAGGGCATCCGGGTCGGCAGCACCCTGGAAACGCTCGGCAACCTGCGTACCGCGTACTACAGCGAGGACATGGCCGCCCGCTTCCCGCAGATCGGGTGGAACATCACCGCCGCCAATGCCAGCCAGATCAATGACGGCAGCGCGGCCACCCTCATCATGACCAGCGAGCGCGCCGCCGAACTCGGACTGCGTCCCCTGGCCCGGCTGCACAGCTTCTCGGTGGCGGGCGACGATCCGCTGCTCATGCTGACCGCCGTCATCCCGGCCACCCGAAAGGTGCTGCAGCGCGCCGGACTCCAGCTCTCCGATATCGACCTCTTCGAGGTGAACGAGGCCTTCGCCTCGGTCGTCCTGGCCTGGGCCCACGACACCGGCGCGGACCTGAACAAGGTCAATGTCAATGGCGGCGCGATCGCCATCGGCCACCCCCTCGGCGCGTCCGGAGCCCGCATCGCCACCACCCTCGTGCACGCCATGCAGGAACGCAATGCGCGCTACGCCCTGCAAACCATGTGCGAGGCAGGCGGATTGGCCAACGCCACCATTTACGAACGGCTGTAATCCACCCCCGATTTTCGCAACCCCGCCCCGGCCGCACTCCCGCGGCCGGGGCGGATCACACCGAGACCGCGACCACCGCCACCAATAACCCCAGCACCCAGGCCCCCGCCAGCATCGGAATCAGCAGCAGCGCGGTGGGCCAGGCCCGCTGCCGCAACCGCACGGCTCGCACTATCCACAGCGGCACCATGATCACCGCGGCCACAATGCCCACCCAGGCCACCGCGTACGCGAGCGGCAGGTACCGGGTGTTCCCGTTCTCCCTGGCCACCGCGTCATACCCCGGCACGAATCCCGCGACCACCCATGCCAATCCGCAGGTCAACCCGAAGACCAGCACGGCGGCAACGACATCCGCCCAGCGCACCGGCGGCGGCCGCCACCAATCCGCCATCCCTCCAGCATGACGCGCGGCGACCGCCCCGAACAGGCCCGAACGCTGCCCGAGTCAGCCGATCGCGCTGGTCACCAATACGTGCCCGGCCGCACCCGCGATCAGGATGACGGGGAGGGCGGCGGCGGTCCAGATCCAGGCGGAACGGCGGGTCACCGCCGCGGCGGAGGCGATCACCAGGGCGATCAGCAGCGCCAATGTCATTCCGCCACCGGCGATCAGGAGGCCGAAGAGCGCGGAGCTCGGCGGCCGGATGAGATCACACTGGACGGACGGATTGGTCAGCGATTTGACGGTGCACTTGTTGTGGACCAGGTCGAACATCTTGCCGAACAAGTCGTAGGCCCAGAATGCCACCACGCCTATATCGACCACGTAGATCAGCGCGGCGATCAGAACATCTTTGCGGCGCAAGGGCTCTGCGTCACTCGACCCGCTCGACCAGCGGGACTTCTTCTCCGGCTCGGCCTTCGACTCCTTCTTGTCCGTGGAGACCGGCGACGAGCCCTGCGCCGCGGGCTGCGCGGTCGGCGGCGTCAACTGGCGGCGCACCGTCTCCACCGAATCAACGTCCGCCTGGGCATAACCCGGCTCGGGCGGATTCCACGACTGCACCGGTCCCTGTGGATAACCCGGCCCGCCGGGACCTTGCGATCCCGGCCCGGACTGCGGCTGCCCCGGGCCATTCGGCTGCTGTTGCCGGGACGGACCACTCGGGGGACGCGACTGCCCGGGACCACCCGGATTGCGTTGCTGCCCCGGGCCACCCGGCCCCTGCGGCGACCCGCCCGGATTCCGTTGCTGCCCCGGCCCACCCGGACCATGCGATTGGCCCGGCCCACCCGGCTGCTGCGGCCGGGACGGACCACTCGAGGGACGCGACTGCCCGGGACCACCCGGAGTCCGCGGCTGACCCGGCCCACCCGGCGGCGGACCGGGATTCCGTGGTTGTCCCGGCCCACCCGCGGCCGGAGGCGGGGGAGGCAATTGACTCGGACCATCCGGATTCGGGTACGTCGGATCAGCCGGATTCAGCGGATTGCCGTAAGCGGGGTTCGGCCGGGGGTTGTCCCCGCCGGGCCGCCTCGGTTCATTGGGTGGGTTCATGGTTGCTGGGCTCCCCCGGATCGATCGTCGGTCTCTGCGAATTCTGACGGGCTCGAGTCACAACCGCCACCTTGTTGTTGGGTTGGCACCGCCACCGCGTTATCCGCCGGGCCTGAGTAGGGTGCGAACGGTGAGCGACAGCGCCTCCACACCGGACTTCGACGCCGCGATCGTCTACGCCATTCCCCTGCGAACCCGATTCCGCGGAATCACGGTGCGCGAGGGCATGCTGATTCCCGGTCCGCGCGGCTGGGGCGAGTTCTGCGCCTTCGCCGAATACGACGATCGCGAGGCGGCATCGTGGCTGGCCACCGCCGTCGAACAGGCGACGCTGGGCTGGCCCGAACCGGTGCGGGACCGGATCCCGGTCAATTGCATCGTCCCGGCGGTCGGGCCGGAGCGCACGCGGGAGATCGTGGCGGCCTCGGGTTGCCGCACCGCCAAGGTGAAGGTCGCCGACCACCCGGATTCGCTGGCGGAGGATCTGGCTCGGGTGGCGGCGGCGCGCGAGGCCCTCGGCCCCGAGGGCGCGGTCCGCATCGACGCGAACGGCGTCTGGGATGTGGATACCGCCATTGACCGGATCAAGCAGATCGACCGGGCCGCAGGCGGTTTGGAGTACGTCGAGCAACCCTGCCGGACCATCGAGGAGCTCGCCGAGGTGCGCCGCCGCGTGGATGTCCGGATCGCCGCCGACGAATCCATTCGACGCGCCGAGGATCCGCTGCGGGTCGCGGTGGCGGGCGCGGCCGATGTGGCCGTGCTGAAATGCACTCCCCTGGGCGGAGTCCGGCGCGCCCTGAAAGTCGCCGAGGCCGCCGCGCTCCCCTGCCTCGTATCCTCGGCGCTGGAAACCAGCGTCGGCCTCGCCGCGCAGATCGCCCTGGCCGGAGCCCTCCCCGAACTCGACTTCGCCTGCGGCCTGGACACTTTGTCCCTGCTCACCGGTGACGTCGTACCGGACCCCCTGCGTCCGGTCGACGGCTACCTCCGGGTCCCCCGCACTCCCCCGACCCCCGATCCGGCCCTCCTGGACCGCTACCGCCACCCCGACCCGGACCGGGTCACCTGGTGGCGTGACCGCCTGAACCGGGTCCGCCTCCTGCTACCCACCTGAAATACCGGGTTGCGCATCGGCACAGGCGGGTTACTGTGCGGGAGATGAGCATCGAGTTCTGGTTGACCACGCTCGTCATCGTCGCTACGCCCGGGACCGGCGCGCTGTTCACGCTGGCGGCCGGACTATCCCGGGGCACCAAGGCCAGCGTGATCGCCGCCTTCGGCTGCACCCTCGGCACCGTTCCGCACATGATCGCGGCCATCACCGGCCTGGCCGCCCTGCTGAACACGAGCGCCGTCGCGTTCAGCACCTTGAAATATCTCGGCGTCGCCTACCTGCTCTACATGGCGTGGAGCACCTTCCGGGACAAGGGCGCACTCGCCGTGCCCGAGGAGGAGGACAAGTCCGCGGCTCCTTCAGCACTGAAGGTGATCACGTCGGCCATCCTGCTGAATGTCCTCAACCCCAAGCTGACCATCTTCTTCTTCGCCTTCCTCCCGCAGTTCGTTCCCAATGACTCCCCGAATGCCTTGGGGCGCATGCTCGAATTGAGTGGGGTGTTCATGCTCGCCACGTTCGTGGTGTTCGCCATCTACGGCGTGGCCGCGGCGGCGGTCCGCAACCACGTCATCTCCAAGCCCGCCGTGGTGACCTGGATGCGGCGAGTCTTCGGCGCATCGTTCATCGCCCTCGCCGGTCGGCTGGCCGTCCAGAATCAGTGACCAGCCGACCTTTTCGAGCTAGTCGGCGATGAGGGCGTTCCGCATGCGCCCGAATGCGGTGGCGGTGCGTTCCCGCTGACGGCGGATCAGATACCGCCCGGGAGCGATTCCACTGCCACCGTGTTCGGGATGCAGCAGGTAGGCCACCCCGCTGGTGTCCAGGCAACCGAGGGCCAGGCCCTCGGGATCCATGACGCGGGTGGTCCAGCGGCAACTACCCGGATCGGCCAGCAGCACATGGGGATTGGCCCCCGCCGCGCCACGCACGATTTCGATGCCACCGGACGGGACGTCTGTCCAGCGGTTCTCGAATACTCGAACACCGCTGAGCAGGTGCAGTGGGATGACGAGGAGGTCGCCCTGAGCTTGCAGCCCATCGACGATGGGTACGGCGGCCTGCTGCTCCAGATGGTCGAGCACATCGACACTGGTGCGGGCGGTGAGATCGGCAAGGGTCATGGTCATGGGAATCACCTGTGTGTGAGGAGGATCGGTGGAATCGGCGCGGCACCGCTCATGTGCGGCGGACCAGTCGCGCGTACTGTGCGCCGGTCAAGCCGTAGGACCATCCGGCGGCGGCGAGCGGGTCGCCGATGGTGGCGGGAACATTGAGCCCATAGCGGCGGCGAGTGCCATCGCGCTCCCGGGAACCATTGACCACCAGCAGGACTCGGGCGGGACCACCCCAATGCCTGCTCGGCATCTCGTACAACCGCAGTTCCGCGCCGGGATTGCCGGGATCCGGCGCGAGGGACAGCAGGGTGAGCCCCGCACGCTCGATATACGCGTCCCAGCCGATGCGCTCGATGGCGGCACGACGCACCTCGATACTGCGCTCGGTCAGAATCCGCTCCACGGTCGGCTCGGTCATCACCCAGTCCGGCACGAAGGTGCCGTGCAGGGCGAAAACGTGTGTCCCATCGGCGAATTCGACGGCCGGTCGATCAGAGTGATGCAACCGCACCTCCCCGTACGAACCCCCGATCTGGGCCTCGGTGTGCACGGCGATCGGCCGTTCCGAGATCACGCAGCGGCGCGGTCCGGGCCACCACCATCCCGCGCTGCGGGCCAGCGTCACCCATTGATCGAGCTGATGCGCGTCGTCGTCCCGATAGCCGATGAGTCCGGACACGCGGCTGAGGTCATGAAAGGCCGTGGTCCACACATCGTATTGCTCATATCCCGCGACCTCGGTGCGACGACCCTCCGCACCGAGCAATACGCCGCGCAATGGCTGATACATGCTGTCGCGCAGAGATTCCCGCAATGGCTCGTGCACGATGATGTCGACGAGTCGTTTAACGGGGACACCCGCCGCGAGCAATTCGCGCGGTGACATGCCGGGCCATTCGTGCGGCGGAATATGGGATCCGGATAGCCAGAACGATCTATCGGGTCCGGACCGGTCGATCAAGCGTTGCCGCGTACCGTGTTTCAGGGCCGCGAATCGTTGCAGGAATGGCCGGTCCTTGAAGGGTATGGCGCTGTTCGGCAATCCCAGTCCCGGCGCAGGCCCATCCGGGTTATCACGCAGGATTTCCACCGCGGCGGCGGGCGAGGGCACCCACACGAATTCGGGTGGCGGCTCGCCGAGCAGCCGATACAACTCGATGATCGCGGCCTCGGCGGCGTCCCGATCCGCGGGTTCGGTGGAAAGACCCACCCGCAACCATTCATCGCGTAATCGGCACGCGGTTTCGACGCGTTCTACCAGGGGAATCCCGCGGGCCCGAGGCCGGCGCGGGGAGGCGACCGCGGTCACCGCTGCGAGGCGGTGGCCGCCTTTCCGTAAGAGGAGATCATGAATCCGATCATGACATCGGATCGCGATCCTGGCAATGCCGGTACCGCGTCAAGCGATTCGCACACCGCACGAATACATGGTGGTCCGCAGCAGCAGTGCCGCCTCCGGCCCGATGATCCCGTCCACCAGATCCAGGTAGCGGGCACAGAATTCCGGGCCGTGTGGCGCGGTGTCGGAGGCATTCGCGTCAAGATGGTGACCAATCTCATGCAGAATCACCAATTCGCGTAGTGCCCAAGCGGTTCCGCGAACATGCAGCGGTACCGCCAGCATTCCCGTCTCGGTTTCGTAATGGGCGGCCTTCGTACCGGCCCGCGCACGCACAGTTACCGGATTCGCGGCGCGGTCCCATTGCGCCCGAACCCAATTCAAACCGAGTACTCGATCCACATATGTCTGCACCGATTCCACCGAGGCGAACTTGCGCTCCACGGGCAGCGTCAACTGCGATCCGTGCACCTCGACGGTCCGCGCCCCGAATTCATCGGCGCGCTCGAACATGGCCCGCACCAGTGCCTCGGCGTCGTAGACCCGCGCCCGCTGCGAATCCCGCGCGCTCATTGCCCGCCGGTACCCCTCATTGCTCGCCGCCCCGCGCGAGTTGCCCACGGGCACCGCCCAACTCGGGCGAGTTGCTCAATCGTGCGGCCTTGCCCGCCCGGTCTCCCGCCCTCCGCGCGGCGGCCGAGTAGCCCGCGGTGGCCTGCGGTCCGCGCCAGGTCCCCCTGGCCTCGGAGGTCTGCTTGTAGAAGTCGGTGAGCTCGAGCTCCTTGTTGCGGAGCACCAGAGCCGTTCCGGTGGGCGCGGTTTCGGCGGCGTCGGCGCGCACCGCCTCGGCCTCCACCTCCGTCTTCACCTCGGCCAGCCGCCGCCCGATGCGGGCCGCGAACGCCATCTGGAAATTGAGGCGCGCGGTCACCGCGGCCACGGGGGCCTGCACCTTGCGCTGCACCGTCCGCCCCCAGCGGGTGGTTTCGGCGACCAGCTTCTCGGTGGTGGCGGACCGGTAGGCCCCGGACTTGATGTAGTGGTCCGAGGCTCGCACCATCTGCACCAGCAGGCTGGCGTAGAGCGCCTCGCAGGTGTCGATATCGGTATCGAATCCGTAGGCGTAGACGGTGGTCGAGGTGCGCGCCACATCACAGGTCACGTCATTGGCGGCGGCGATGGCCACGAACAGCTGCACGTAGGTGCGCAGCCCTTTCTTACCGGGCTCACCGATCGGGATGACCCGCTGCACGGGCGTGGGGCGTCGCTCCCGAGTGGCGATATGCGAGCGCGCCACCGCCAGGTCGACGGAGGATCGGGTCGCCAGTTTCTGTGCGGCCGCCAGGAACGCCTCGGCCTCATGCTCGTTATCGGTGGACTCTGCCTGGCGAAGCAGTCCGCCGATCCTGGTGAGCATCTTGTCCTGAGAAGACATCGGCATTCAGCCTAGCTGTGCGGATGACAGCATGTTGCGGTGCGAAGGACGAGGTAGTCCCGGCATAGAGAACATTCACCATGTATCTTCCTGTGTGCAACCGGCTTGAGTGTGCTGCCGCTCACGTCCCGACCCTGTGGAGTATCTGCGATGGCTTTGAAGAAGGTGCCGACCCTACGATCGTCGCTCGTGCCGCGTGCCGTACTGGCCGTGACCTCGACGGCACTGCTGGCGGCGACATTCGCCAGCGGCTGCTCCAGCGACAGTGGTAGCAATTCCACCTCGCAGAATCTGACCGGGCGCGGCCCGATCACCTACGTCGAGGGCAAGGACACCACCGAGACCGGTGCGGTCAAACAGCTCATCGACCGCTGGAACTCGGCGCACCCCGATGAGAAGGTGACGTTCAAGGAGCAGTCCAACGACGCCACCCAGCAGTACGACGACCTCAAGCAGCACCTGAACGCCAAGCAGTCCGATTACGACGTGTTCGCCATGGACGTGCCGTGGACCGCGGAGTTCGCCGCCAAGGGCTGGATCCAGCCTTTGAAGGACTCCTTCGCGATCGACACCTCCACGCTGCTCTCGCCGCCGGTCGCGTCCGCCACCTACAACGGCACGCTGTACGCCGCGCCGCGAAACACCAACGGCGGCCTGCTGTTCTACCGCAAGGACCTCTCGCCCGAGCCGCCGAAGACCTGGGCCGAGATGCTGAACCAGTGCTCGAAGGCCAAGGAAGCCGGAATCGGCTGCTACGCCGGTCAATTCGCGCCCTACGAGGGTCTGACCGTGAACACCGCCGAGGTCATCAATGCCTTCGGCGGCAGCTTCGTCGGCCCGGACGGCAAGTCCCCGACCGTGAACACCCCGCAGGCCAAGTCCGGCCTGCAGACGCTGGTGGACTCGTACAAGAACGGCGATATCCCGAAGGAAGCCATTTCCTTCAAGGAGCCGGAGAGCCAGAACGCCTTCGTCACCGGCAAGCTCATGTTCATGCGCGGCTGGCCGTCCTCCTTCGGTGACGCCGGTTCCGACGCGTCCGCCGTGAAGGACAAGTTCGGTGTCGCCCCGCTGCCCGGCAAGGACGGCGTCGGCGCCTCCACCCTGGGTGGCTACAACGCCGCCATCAGCTCGTTCTCCAAGAACAAGGCCACCGCGCTGGACTTCCTGCGCTTCCTGATCAGTGAGGACGCCCAGCACATCGTCGCCTCCGGCGCGCTGCCGCCGGTGCGGGCCTCGGTGTACGACGATCCGGCCCTGATCGCCAAGATGCCGTACCTGCCGGCGCTCAAGGAATCCATCGCCTCGGCGGTGCCGCGTCCGGTGACCCCGTTCTACACCGCGGTGTCGAAGGCCATCCAGGACAACGCTTATGCTGCGTTGACCGGAACCAAGTCCGTCGACGACGCCATTGTCGGAATGCAGAAGGGCATCGAGACCGCCGGTTCGTGATCGGCGGGCCCGTCCGACGAAAACGCGCAGTCCCGTAGGAGAGAAAAAGGTGTCACGCCCTTCGGGAGCGACCGAGGTCAGCTCGCCCGACCCGATCGAGTCGTCCGTGAAACCCGAACCGGCACAGCAGAAACGCCAGTCGCCCTTTGCCGGTTCGGGCAAGGCGTGGCTGTTCGTCACCCCGGTGCTGATTTCGCTGGCCGTCGTCGTCGGCTATCCGGTCGTCCGGGCCCTGTGGAATTCCTTCCAGAAGGACCAGGGCCTGGACCCCGCGACCGGCATGTTCGTCGAGGGCGGCAGCGCCGGGTTCAGCAACTACACGCACTGGCTGCTGCAGCAGTGCACCAATGGACTCGGCGAATCGGTCAGCTGCCCCACCGGCAATCTGGGCTCGCAGTTCTGGACCGCCATCGGCATCACCCTGTTCTTCTCCGTGGTGACGGTGGTCCTGGAGGCGACCATCGGCCTCGGCATGGCCGTCATCATGGGCAAGACCTTCAAGGGCCGCGCCCTGCTGCGCGCCGCCGTGCTGATTCCGTGGGCCATCCCGACCGCCGTCACCGCGCGGTTGTGGGAGTTCATGTTCCAGTACGACGGCGTGGTGAACCGGGTGTTCGGCACCCACATCCTGTGGACCGCCGACGCCTGGCCCGCACGCTTCGCGGTCATCGCCGCCGACGTGTGGAAGACCACCCCGTTCATGGCCCTGCTGATCCTGGCCGGGCTGCAGGTCATTCCGGGCGATGTGTACGAGGCCGCCCGGGTGGACGGCGCATCGGCCTGGCAGCGGTTCACCAATATCACGCTGCCCTTGCTGAAACCCGCTCTGCTGGTGGCGATTCTGTTCCGCACCATGGACGCGCTGCGCATGTACGACCTGCCGGCCATCCTGACGCAGGACAACCCGCACACCCGCACCATCTCCATGCTGGTCGTGGATCAGGTGCGGCAGGGACCCAATAGCGCCTCGGCACTGTCGGTGCTCACCTTCCTGCTGATCTTCACGGTCGCGTTCCTGCTGGTGAAGGTGTTGGGTGCCAATGCGGTTCGCACCCAGGAAGAACAGCGGGAGGCGCACTGATGAGCGTGAACATCACCAAGGACACCGGCGACGCCCCCACCGAGGCCGCGAAGAGCCATGTGGCCCAGCAGGTTCCGTGGACCCAGCGGCTCGGCTCCGCCCGGGTGTACCTGGGCGCGCTGATCGTGCTGGTCTGGGGCCTCGGCCCCTTCTATTGGATGGTCGTCACGGCGCTGCGCGACCCCAAGTACACCTTCGACAACACGCCGTGGCCGACCCACATCACGCTGGAGAACTTCCGCAACGCCTTCGACACCAGCCGCGGCAATAACTTCGGGCGCGCGCTGGGCAATAGCGTGGTCATCGGCGCGGCCACCACCGCCATCGCCCTGCTCCTGGGCGTCATGGCGGCCTACGCGCTGGCGCGGCTCACCTTCCGCGGCAAGTACGTGGTGTCCGGAGTGATCCTGAGCGCCTCCATGTTCCCGGTCGTGGTGCTGGTGACGCCGCTGTTCCAGCTGTTCACCGATATCGGCTGGATCGGCCACTACCAGGCCATGATCATCCCGAACATCTCGTTCGTGCTGCCCATGACCGTGTACATCCTGGCCTCGTTCTTCACCGAACTGCCGTGGGAGTTGGAGGAGGCCGCGCGCATCGACGGCGCGTCGCGCTTCCAGGCCTTCCGGCTGATCATGCTGCCGCTGGCCGCACCGGCCGTGTTCACCACCGCCATCCTGGCGTTCATCGCCGCGGTGAACGAATACCTGCTGGCCCGGCTGCTTTCCAGCGATGCCACCGAACCGGTGACCGTGGCGGTCGCCCGGTTCTCCGGCAACAACCCGCTGGTCCCGCCCTACACCGCCATCATGGCGGCGGGCACCATCGTCACGATTCCGCTGGTGATCATGGTGTTGCTGTTCCAGCGCCGCATCATCTCCGGCCTCACCGCGGGCGGCGTCAAGAGCTGACGATCGGCGCTTCATCCGCTTGGAGGGGTTCGGGGCTTTGCCCCCGGACCCCTTTTTCCTTGCAAGGTCAATATCGCCGACCTGTCGGGTGCGTCCACTAGCATGGGTCGCGTCGCGCCGCGGATGGGTGGCGGCGTCCCTTGAACGCAAGCTTTTTCGACGCTCCAGAAGGAGATGCTCGTGAGCTCGTCCCGTAAGCGGCGCCGCAATGATCCGGCACCGTACGCCACCATGGCCGGGTGGAACGAGCTCGAGAACGTGGCCAGGAGGCAGCGGCAGCCCTCGCACAGCAGGCCACGCCGCCGCGCCAAACCACCGAAACAGCAGAACACTCCCGTGCGGCCGCGCCGTTCGCGCGGTCAGCGCATCCGGCGGCTGATCCTGGCGTTGTTCCTGATCCTGGTCGTCATGCCGACCATGCTGCTCGGGCTCGCGTACTGGAGCGCGGAGATTCCGGATCCGAGCTCGGTGCAGACCAATCAGATCGCCACCATCCTCACCTCCGACGGCAATACCGTCATCGCGAAGGTCGTTCCGCCGGAAGGCAATCGGGTTCCGGTGCCACTGAGCGACGTACCCGAACCGGTGCGCCTGGCCGTGCTCTCCGCCGAGGACCGCAATTTCTACACCAATCCCGGCTATTCGACCTCGGCGTTCATCCGCGCCGCGCGCGACAATCTGATGGGCCGCGAGGATGCGGGCGGCGGCTCCACCATTACCCAGCAATACGTGAAGAACGCCTTCCTGAGCTCGGAACGCACCATGAGCCGCAAGATGCGCGAGCTCATCATCTCCGCCAAGATGGCGCGCCAGTGGAGCAAGGACGACATTCTCGCCGCCTACCTCAACACCATCTATTACGGTCGCGGCGCGTACGGCATCTCGGCGGCGGCCAAGGCGTACTTCGCCAAGCCGGTCCGCGAACTGACCCTGGCCGAGGGCGCGGTGCTGGCCGCCGTGGTCCGCACCCCCTCCATCCTGGATCCGGAAACCCATCTCGAGCAGCTGCGCGCCCGCTGGAACTATGTGCTGGACGGCATGATCCAGATGGGCGTGCTGAATCACGGTGAGCGCCTGGCCACCCAGTTCCCGAATATCGTGCCCGTCACCGAGCTCGCCGACAGCATCCCGCGCGGCCCCGAGGGGCTGATCCGCGCCCAGGTGCTGCGTGAGCTGCGCTCCTCCGGCATCAGCGAGACGGAGCTGAATACCGGTGCGCTGCAGATCTTCACGACCATCGACGCGCGCGCCCAGCAGGCCGCGCTGAACTCCGTCGGCGGCGTGCTGGGCGGGCAGCCGGGCGAATTGCGCACCGCCGTGGTGTCGATCGATCCGCGCACCGGCGCGGTGCGCGCCTATTACGGCGGCCCGGACGGCATCGGCTTCGACTTCGCGCAGGCCCCGCTGCAAACCGGTTCCGCCTTCAAGACCTTCGCCGTGCTGGCGGCCCTGCAACAGGGAATCCCCCTGTCCTACAAGCTGGACAGCGATCCGGTTACGGTCAACGGGGAGAAGGTCCAGAACGTGGGCGGCGAGTCCTGTGGCACCTGCCCGCTCAGCGAGGCCTTCAAGCGTTCGCTGAACACCAGCTTCTACCGGCTCACCCAAACCTTGTTCGAGGGCCCGAAGGCGATCGCCAATGCCGCGCACCAGGCCGGTATCCCGCAACAGATCCCCGGCGTGGCGGGTAAGACGCTGACCGAGGAGGACGGCCCACCACTGCCGTCCATCGTGCTCGGCGCCTATTCGGTGCGTCCGATCGATATGGCTTCGGCATACGCCACCATCGCCGCGTCAGGGGCCTACCGCGCTCCGTATTTCGTGCAGAAGGTGGTGACCGGTGACGGCCGGGTGCTGCTGGATCGCGGGTCCGACCCGCAGAAGACCGAGCAGCGCATCCAATCCGCGGTGGCCGATACCGTCGCCAATGCCATGCTGCCCATCGCTGCCTACTCCAATGGACACAATCTCGCGGGCGGCCGCCCGTCCGCCGCCAAGACCGGCACCACCCAATTGGGCGACTCCGGCGATAACAAGGACGCCTGGATGGTCGGCTTCACGCCGTCGCTGTCCACTGCGGTCTGGGTGGGAACCGAACAGTCACAACCGATTCGGACCGCCCGCGGCTCCGCCATCTACGGTTCCGGCCTGCCGTCCGACATCTGGCAGCAAACCATGAACGGGGCGCTCGACGGCAGCCCGGTCGAGCAGTTCCCGAACCCGGAGCAAATTCCGGGCATGGCGCCCAGCAACGGCAATTACGACATAATCAATCCGGGTTCCGGCGGGCAACAGGAACCGGTGCTGGTGATCCCACCCGCACCCCCGCCCCGCCAGGTAGAGATCTTCCCCGGCCTCAGCATCCCGGTGCCCGGTTAGTTGATCATGAATACCCACTACCTGACCCATCCGCGCCCGGCCGCGGATATTGTGGCTGGAGATACCGTAAAACGGGCCACCGGTGCCAGCGACTCCGGATGACGGTGGCAGGATGCGGGTTGGGAGCAGGGTGGGGTCGGAGACAGCACGAGACTTAGGGGCGACGCCGGTGGATTTCAATGTCGTTGAACGCCACGAGACGCTGGTGGCCGGAACGGTGCTACGCAGCCCGGCCCTCGCGGTCGAGGGACCACGCCGCGCGAAGGTGGAAGAAGCCTGGAAGCGCAATCTGTCCCGCAGCCTGCCCGGACCACCCGCCACGGCGTATGTCGATCACGCGCCGGAGATCGGTTCCTACCTGACCCATATTGTCGGCTACCGCCTGCGCAGCCTGGACGACCTGCTGCCCGGCGATGTGCTCGCCCGAGTGCCCGCGGGCAAGTTCGCGCGATTCACCCGCACTGGCGACAATATCGGCGACATCATCGCTTCCATCTGGCGAACGGTCTGGGATCTGGAGGCGTCGGGCACGCTGACGCGCGCGTACACCGGGGATTTCGAACGGTATCCGGATAACCGGACCGTGGAGGTTTTCGTCGCGCTCGATACGAGCGTGGAGGGGTAGGGGCCAAGTGGACTTCGAAATCGTCACTCTGGAGGCATTTCTCGTCGGCGGGCTGACCATCCCGCTGGCGGGGCGCGAGGTCACCGCACGCGACCTCGACCTGGTCAACTTCACCTGGGACCGCTACCTGGCGCGGGAGAAGAAGGTCGGCCGCGTGGCCGCCTACATCGGCCAGAACGACCACGCCGTCGCGGTCCTCGGCTATGAACTCACCGGCCTCGACCAGCTCGACACCGGCGACGTCCTGACCCGCATCCCCACCGGCCGCTACGCCAAATTCGTGGTCTCCGACAAGCCGTACGACCTGCTCCGCACCGCCTGGGCCAAGGTCGCCAAGGCCGAAAACGCCGGAACCATAACCCGTTCCCACAGCGCGGAGATCGAGCGCTATACGGGTCCCACCTCGGTAGAGGTCTACGTCTCCCTCGACTGACAAGTCGAAAAACGAAGGGCGGGTTCGCGATCGAATCGCGAACCCGCCCTTTCGTATCGAGAGTTGTTACTCAGCCCCGATAATGAAGGCTTCCAGCTGCTCGCGCGCGATATCGTCGGCGAGCTGCTTGGGCGGGGACTTCATCAGGTAGGCCGAGGCCGGAATGACCGGTCCACCGATCTTGCGATCGAGGGCGATCTTGGCGGCGCGCACGGCGTCGATGATGATGCCCGCCGAGTTCGGCGAATCCCACACCTCGAGCTTGTACTCCAGGTTCAGCGGCACGTCACCGAAGGCGCGACCCTCGAGGCGCACGTACGCCCACTTGCGGTCGTCCAGCCAGCCGACGTGGTCGGACGGGCCGATGTGCACATTGCCCGCGCCCAGATCCTTCTTCAGGTTGCTGGTGACGGCCTGGGTCTTGGAGATCTTCTTGGACTCCAGGCGCTCGCGCTCGAGCATGTTCTTGAAGTCCATATTGCCGCCGACGTTCAGCTGCATGGTGCGGTCCAGCTGCACACCGCGGTCCTCGAACAGCTTGGCCATGACGCGGTGCGTGATGGTCGCGCCGACCTGGGACTTGATGTCGTCGCCGACGATGGGCAGGCCCGCGTCGACGAACTTCTGCGCCCACACCGGGTCGGAGGCGATGAACACGGGCAGCGCGTTGACGAAGGCGACGCCGGCGTCGATGGCGCACTGCGCGTAGAACTTATCGGCCTCTTCAGAACCGACCGGAAGGTAGGAGACCACGACGTCGACCTTGGCGGCCTTCAGCGCGGCGACCACGTCGACCGGGTCGGCGGCGGAGAGCTCGATGGTCTCCGCGTAGTACTTACCGATGCCATCGAGGGTCGGGCCACGCTGCACGGTGACGTCGCTCGGCGGCACATCGGCGATCTTGATGGTGTTGTTCTCGCTGGCGAAGATCGCGTCGGAGAGGTCGAAGCCGACCTTCTTGGCGTCGACGTCGAACGCGGCGACGAACTTCACATCGCGGACGTGGTACTGGCCGAACTTGACGTGCATGAGCCCGGGAACGGTCGCGTTCTCGTCCGCGTCCTTGTAGTACTGCACGCCCTGAACCAGGGAAGATGCGCAGTTGCCCACACCTACGATGGCCACCCGAACTTCGTTCGTGTTGATGTCACTCATGGCCGCTATTTCCCTCTTTCTGTGGTGCCGCCTTCGTCGATTGCTCTGCGGCAATCAACTCGTTGAGCCAGCGCACTTCGCGCTCGCTTGATTCGAGACCGAGTTGATGGAGCTGGCGGGTGTAGCGATCCAGCTGCCCGCTGGCTCGTTTGATCGCCTCCCGCAGTCCTTCTCGTCGCTCCTCGACCTGCCTCCGCCGACCCTCCAGGATCCGCATCCTCGCTTCCGCGGGAGTGCGGCTGAAGAAGGCCAGATGAACGCCGAAGCCGTCGTCGGTGTAGTTCTGTGGTCCCGTATCGGCCAGCAGTTCGGCGAACCGCACCCGACCCGTTTCCGTCAGCTGGTAAACCCGCCGCGCGCGCCGCGTGGCCAACCCCGTGGGACTCTCCTCGGCGATGAGACCGTCCGACTGCATGCGCCGCAGGGTCGGATAGAGCGACCCGTAGGAGAACGCGCGGAACGGTCCGAGCAGGCCGGTAAGCCGCTTACGCAGCTCGTAGCCGTGCATCGGCGATTCGAGGAGCAGCCCGAGGATTGCCAACTCGAGCACCGGGCCTCACCCCCTGACTTCTCTACAGACCTAACCGATGGATGCGATTCCAAACTATATCGCGCCGATATACTTTTCGCGCATTTACATGGAGGGGCCAACCCTGACGGAACCCTGAGAGTCGATCCGGGGAGTGCGAGGGGACCACCCCCGCCAGTACTCTGGGGACCGTGCGAATACAGCGGCAGGTAGTGGACTATGCGCTTCGGCGCCGGTCGCTGCTCGCCGACGTCTATGCGGGACGGGTGGACGTCGCCGAGGTGTGTGATGCCAATCCGTACCTATTGCGTGCGGCGAAGTTCCATGGGCGCGGGAGCGAAGTCACATGCCCCATCTGCCGGAAAGAGCAGTTGACTCTCGTATCGTGGGTCTACGGCGATGGGCTAGGGCCCGTCGCAGGCTCTGCCCGCACCCCGGAGGAACTCATCCGGCTGGCCGAGACTCGCGAGGAGTTCTCGGTGCACGTCGTCGAGGTGTGCCGGACCTGCAGTTGGAATCATCTGGTGCAGTCCTATGTGCTGGGCGTGGCTCCGGCACCGACCGGACGCCGCCGCTCCGGCGCGCGCCGCCGCACCGCGGCCGAGTGAAAGGCCACGTCGACTGCTGAATCGCGGGCAGAATCATGCCCGTCGCGGGGAACGTGACCGCAACCGAGCCGTACAGGACCGTATTTTCGAGTAGCTATTGGAGATCCAGGCTGTGAATTCGCCCTATGACGACGGACCGCACGGCGGCCGCCCCCGTGGCGGTTCGCAATCCGGACCCGGTGGTTATCCGCCGCCGCGCCCGGCCGGCCCGCCCCAAGGGGCACCCCGGCAGCCGCAGGGTCGTCCAGCACAGCCGGGCGGTCCGGGCGGCGCGCCCGTGCGCGGCCCGAATGGCGCGCCCGTGCGAAACCCCGTGCCGCCGCAGGGCGGACAACCCCCGCGCCGTCCGGTGCCGCCGCCGCAGCAGCGGCCGAATCCGGATGCGACGCGCAAACTACCCAATCCCGGTGCGGGCGAGAAGGTGACGACGGGTTCGCGGC
This sequence comes from Nocardia sp. NPDC051030, assembly GCF_040683015.1. Taxonomy (NCBI): domain Bacteria; kingdom Bacillati; phylum Actinomycetota; class Actinomycetes; order Mycobacteriales; family Nocardiaceae; genus Nocardia; species Nocardia sp. NPDC051030. The sequence goes on from NZ_JBFBCD010000005.1 coordinate 313,250, forward strand.
AGGCGGTTCCCGATCACATTCAGCGCGCGGCCAGTTCGGATCGCAGCCAGCGGGCGTCGGATCGTTCCGTGCGCGCGGGTGCGGGTGCGGGTGCGGGCGCGGGCACGCGTCCTCGCCCCGTCGAGGATCGGACTCGTCCGCCGTCGGGCGCGGAGCCCGCGGCCCGGCGCGCGCAGGCCGGTGCTCCCGGTGGTCCGCCGCCGCGGCGTCCCGGCGGTGACGGCCCGGGCGGGGGCGGTGGCCGCGGTGGCCGTCCGCAGGGCGGGCCCAAGAAGAAGCGTTCGGTGTGGCGGATTGTCCGCCGCGCCATCTATGTGTGCATGGCGTTGGGCTTGATCGTGCCGAGCACGCTGTTCCTGGTCGCCTACTCGACGGTGAACGTGCCGCAGCCGGGAGATCTGAAGACCAATCAGGTCGCCACCATCTTCATGAACGACGGCACCTCGGTGCTGTCCACAGTGGTTCCGCCGCAAGGCAACCGGACCGACGTCTCGATCGATCAGATTCCGCCGCACGTGCGCAATGCCGTGATCGCGGCGGAGGATCGCGATTTCTACACCAACCCGGGCTTCTCCATCTCCGGTTTCGTGCGCGCCGCGCGCGACAACCTGATGGGCAAGGCCAGTGCCGGTGGTGGTTCCACGATCACCCAGCAGTACGTGAAGAACGCGATGGTCGGTGACGAACGCTCGCTGACTCGAAAGATGCGCGAGTTGGTCATCTCGGCCAAGATGGCGCGGCAGTGGTCCAAGGACGACATTCTGGTCGCGTACCTGAACACCATCTACTTCGGTCGCGGCGCTTACGGTATCGACGCGGCGGCCAAGGCCTACTTCGGCAAGCCGGTGGCCGAGCTCTCCCGCGAAGAGGGCGCGGTGCTGGCGGCCACGATTCAGCAGCCGTCCAATCTGGATCCGGAGAAGAACCCGACGGGCGCGAAGACCCGCTGGAACTATGTGCTGGACGGCATGGTGTCCGGCGGCAATCTGGCCGCGGCGGATCGCGCGAACATGCAGTACCCGAACGTGATTCCGGCGTCGCAGTCGCCGCAGAACAAGACCAAGGACAGCGGCCCCGAGGGCCTGATCAAGACGCAGGTGCTCAATGAGCTGTCCGCGGCGGGCATTTCCGAGCACGAGCTGAACACCGAGGGCCTGCAGATCACCACCACCATCGACACGAAGGCCCAGGAGGCCGCCGTCAACGCGGTGGACAATGTCATGCAGGGTGAGCCGGACCAGCTGCGCACCGCGGTGGTGTCGGTGGATCCGAAGACCGGTGCGGTGCGCGCCTATTACGGCGGATCCGACGGCCAGGGCTTCGATTTCGCGAACGCCGGCCTGCCCCCGGGCTCGTCGTTCAAGGTGTTCGGCCTGGCCGAGAACCTGGAAATGGGCAAGCCGCTGTCCACGCTGTACGACTCCTCGCCGGTCACGGTGAACGGCATCAAGATCACCAACGTCGAGGGCGAGCAGTGCGGCATGTGCACCATCGCCGAGGCACTCAAGCGGTCGCTGAACACCAGCTTCTATCGGATGATGCTGGACATGCCGGGCAATGGCCCGCAGAAGATCGCCGATATGGCGCACAAACTGGGCATCCCGGAAAGCATTCCGGGCGTGGGCAAGACGCTCACCGAACCGGACGGCAACGGCCCCAATAACGGCGTCGTGCTGGGCCAGTACCAGGTGCGGCCGCTCGATATGGCGTCCGCGTACGCCACCCTGGCCGCCTCGGGCATGTACCACTCGCCGCACTTCGTGACCAAGGTCGTCACCTCCGACGGCACCGTGCTGCTGGACCGCGGCGAGGTCGCCGGTGAGCAGCGCGTCGCGGCCGCGGTGGCGGACAATGTGACCGATGCGATGAAGCCCATCGCGGCCTGGTCGCGCAACCACAACCTGGCCAACGGCCGGGAATCGGCCACCAAGACCGGCACCAACCAGCTCGGCGACACCGGCGAGAACCGCGACTCCTGGATGGTCGGCTACACGCCGTCGCTGTCCACCGCGGTGTGGATCGGCACCGAGCAGGGCGAGAAGCTGCGAAACGTCAATGGCGGCATGATCTATGGCTCCGGCCTGCCCGCCGACATCTGGAAGAAGACCATGGACGGCGCGCTGGCGGGTACGCCGGTCGAGAAGTTCCCGAAGCCGGGCACCATCGGCGGTCAGGCCGGTGTGCCGTCCTGGTCCGCGCCGTACACCGCGCCGTCCAGCACGCAGGAAGTCCCCCAGATGCCGGTGATCACGCAGAGTCAGGTGGAGATCCTGCCGGGCATCACCATTCCGGTGCCGGGTCTCGCACCGCAGACGCAGCAGAAACCGCAGAACCAGAATCCGAGCCAGGGGGACGGCGGCGCCGGTCCGATGTCGGGGCAGCCGGTGGCACCATCGGATGGCTCACAGCTGACGACCGCGCCCAATGCGGGCGGAAACGGCAATGGGGGTAACGGGAATGGCAACGGCAACGGCCCCACTCGCACTCGGTAGCCTTTTGCCGTGATCGAGCAGGATTTGGTGCCCGGGGAGGCGGTGCCCGAGCAGGCAGCGACGACGCCCGGCGAGGCGGGGCACCGGCCGGGCGAGGGCGCGGCGGTGCACGCCGCGCCCGCCGAAGCCATTGCCGCGCAGCCCCGTTCCCCGATGTACGTCTCGCCCGCACCGCTCGCGGCGGATCTGCGCTCGGCCGACGACCGGGACAAACCCAGCCGCACCGACACCCTCACCGCGCAGCTGTGCGATCTGATCGGCGGGCCGGTCGGCGATCACGCCGTCATCGGCCGGGTCCGGTTCTGGACGCCCATGCGGGTTTTGATGGCCTTCGCCGTGGTCTTCCTGGCGCTGAGCTGGTTCGGCAAGGCGGGCTGCATTCAGCAGCGCCCCGAGGGCCCCGGCGTCATGGGCCTGGACTGGGACAATGGCCGCCAATACATCGCCATGTGCTACTCGGACACGGTGCCGCTCTACGGGGCCGAGCATCTGAACGAGGGCGCGTTCCCGTATAAGAAGCAGTGGACCGACTTCGCCGGCGACGGCCGCCCGCAGGTGCGGTACATGGAGTACCCGGTGCTGTCGGGCCTGTTCCAGTACGGGGCCATGGGAATCGCCAAGGCGTGGCATGTATCCCGGCTGCCGGGCGCGCTGGAAGTGGTCATCTACTTCAATGTGGTCGCGTTCCTGCTGGCCATGGCCTGGCTGGTGACCGTGTGGGCGTCGGCGCAATTGGCGGGGCGGCGGGTGTGGGATGCCGCGCTGCTGGCGCTCTCACCGCTGGTGCTGGTGCACGCCTTCACCAATTTCGATGCGCTGGCAACGGCTTTCGCGGCCGGTGGCCTGCTGGCGTGGGCGCGGCGACGGCCGGTGCTGGCGGGCATTCTGCTGGGTCTCGGCGGTGCGGCGAAGCTGTATCCGCTGCTGTTGCTCGGGCCGATTCTCATTCTGTGCCTGCGGACCGAACGCCTGGAAGAAGATTCGCTGTGGGGCCGGATGCGGCCCTTGCACGCGGCCGGAGCGGCCATCGGCTCGGCCGCGGTCACCTGGATGGCGGTCAACGCGCCCATCGCCGTGCTGTACCCGAAGGGCTGGTGGGAGTTCTTCCGGCTCAATACCGAACGGCACGCCGACCCGGATTCGTTCTACAACGTGATCACCTCGTTCACCGGCTGGACCGGGTTCGACGGCAAGCTGAGTTCCGGGGAGACGCCGACCATCCTGAATCTGGTGTCGCTGCTGCTGTTCGTGGCCGCCTGCGCGGGCATCGCCTGGATCGGGCTGCGGGCCGCGCGGCGACCGCGCGTGGCGCAGTTGGTGTTCCTGGTGGTGGCGGCGTTCCTGCTCACCAATAAGGTGTGGAGCCCGCAGTATTCGATGTGGCTGGTCCCGCTGGCGGTGCTGGCGCTGCCGCAGCGGCGAATCCTGTTGGCGTGGATGACGATCGACGCACTGGTGTGGGTGCCGCGCATGTTCTATTACCTCGGCACCGACCGTAAGGGCATTCCCGAGCAGTGGTTCACCGGCACCGTGGTGCTGCGCGATATCGCGGTGATCGCCTTGTGCGTCTTGGTGATTCGCCAGATCTATCGGCCCGAGGAGGATCCGGTGCGCCGCGACGGCGTGGACGATCCGGCCGGCGGCGTGCTCGAGCATGCCCCGGATCCGGCGCTGCCCTGGTTGCCGCCGCTACTGCGCCCGCGCCGCGCGGCGGCAACCGTCCCCGAGCCCGAGTTCGCTCAGCCGGTGTCCACTCAATAGGTGGCGAGGAAGCGGCCGAGCTGCGGCACCGCCTCGCCCGGATGCTTGGCCTGGATGCCCTCGCCGAGGGCCTCCATCTTCCAGTCGCCGCCGGGGCCGGTGCGGTAGACCTTCGCCATGGCCATGCCGGTGAAGGGCATGCCACCGGCGAGGGTGTAGCGCGCGAGTTCGGCATTGGACTGGCCATCCACCAAGCGGCAGAAGGCATTCGCGACCTGCTCGAAGGTGTGGCCCTTGTACGAGGTCACGATGAACAGCAGCGTGTTCACATGGCTGGCGATGCGGGTCAGGTCGACCACGATCACCTCGTCGTCGCCCTCGCCCTCGCCGGTGAGGTTATCGCCCTGATGCCGGATGGAGCCGTCCTTGGAGGCGAGGCTGCCGTAGTAGACGACATCGACCGGGCTCATATCGGCGAACAGGACCACCGAGGCATCGAGATCGATGTCCACGGCCTTGTTCCCGAACATGCCGCCACGCTTCACCGGATCCCAGCCCAGACCCATCTTCACGTAAGTCAGCGCCGCGCCGCCCTCCTTGCGGAGATTGACGCGCTGGCCCTTGACCAGGCTGACGGCGTGGTTCTTGGGTAGATCGCGCTCCATCGACTGGGTGGGCGGCGGCGGGGCCGGATAACCGGGCTGGCCCTGCGGGGGCGAAAAACCCTGCGCCGGTGGCGGATAGCCGCCGGTCGGGGCGAACTGCGGTGCCGGGGGCGGGTATCCGCCGGTGGGCGCGTACTGCTGCGGTGGCGGCGGAGCCTGCGGCGACTGCGGCTGTGCCTGCGGTTCATTGACGTTCACGCCGTGATCGGTGACCAGCGCGGCGAATCCGCCCGCATAGCCTTGGCCGACGGCGCGCACCTTCCAATCGCCCTGCCGCCGATACAGTTCCAGCGCGATGACGATGGATTCGGTATTGAGCCCCTCGATCCGGTACTCGAACAACACATTCCCGCCCGCATCGGACACATAGGCCACCGGCGGCGCGATGCGCCCGAAATTGGTGTTCGGATCATCGAGGGTGATGATCGCGCGCAACTGCGCGATATCGGCGGGCACGGCACCCAGCGACACCATGAGCGAGGCGGACTGCGCGCCATTGCCCGGCTGCAGGTTCACGCCCGGACCGCTGGGCTGATTGAAGAACACGAAGTCGGCGTCGGAGCGGACCTTGCCGTGCGCGGTGACCAGGATCGCGGAAAGGTCGGCGGGCGCGGCGATCTGCATGCTGATCACCACGTCATTGACATTCAAAGGGCCGTTCTGGCCCTTCACCAGTACTGCGGACAAGGCGGACCCTTCGTTCGCTGACAAGAAGATTTCTCGGCATCACTGTCGCTGCCACTCTACGAGAAATCGGGGACGCCAGTCGCCGAGTGATCGGTTAGGGTGGCTGGCACTGTCCGAATACGGGGAATCATGGCGCAGCTGTTCGAAAAATCGAAAAAGGTGATCGAGGCTCATCTCGCCGGGGACACGCTCCGCGCGATTTCGGGATCCATGGTCGCCTACGAAGGCAATGTGCAGTTCAAGAGCGCCGGTTTCGGCGGCGGGGACGGGGTGCTGGCGGGCTTGAAGCGCCGCGCCACCGGGGAATCGCTCTCGCTCATGGAGTGCACCGGCAATGGCCGGGTGTTCTTCGCGGTGAACGGCCAGAACGTCACCCTGGTGAATCTGAACAATGAGACGCTGCAGGTGGAGTCGCAGCAGCTGCTGGCGTTCGCCGGAAACCTGCGCACCAATGTGACTTTCGCGGGCCTGCGCGGCGCGTCGACCGGGTCCGGGCTGTTCACCACCACGGTGACCGGGGTCGGTCAGGTGGCGCTGCTGTCGGCGGGCGGGCCGCTCATTCATCTGGAGGTATCCCCGCAGTATCCGCTGGTCGTGGACCCGGATGCGTATGTGGCCTCGCGCGGAAATCTGAATCAGTCGTTCGTGACCGATGTTTCGTGGCGGACGGTGGTGGGGCAGGGCAGCGGGGAGGCGTTCTCGCTGCGCTTCGACGGGCAGGGCCTGGTCTTGATCCAGCCCGCCGAGCGATGAGGTAGCGCGATGTTCGAGCAGATCAATGGAAAAGTCGTCAAGGTGCACGCGGGCCGCGCCGGGGGCGTGGTGGCGCGCACCGGGGCCATGCTGTTCTACACCGGGGACGTGTCCTTCTCGCCTCATCAGGTGCCCGGCGCGGGCCAGATGGGCGGGCTCGGCGGCATGATGGGCATGGCCGGTCGCATGATGGCCGGCGAGCATGAGCGCACCATGATGGCGCAGGGTAATGGCGAAGTGCATTACGGCTTCGCGGGTTTGGAGACCCACATCGTGAATATGCACCCGGGTGCGGTGCTGCGGGTGGAGGCCTCGCGGCTGCTCGCCAATACCGCCGGTTTGCAGAGTTCGGTTGTGTCCGTGATGAGTTCGGGCGGGCAGGGCGGGCGCGGCGGCGGCATCATGGGCGCCATTCGCGGTGCGGCGGCCGGGGCGCTCACCGGCGCTGGCATGTTCACCACGCAGCTGTCCGGTCAGGGCAGTGCGGTGCTGCTGGGGCACGGCGGTTTCATCGAATTGACCATCGGCCAGTATCCGGTGGTGGTCGACCCGCAGGCCTTCGTCGCCGCGTACGGAAACGTGCAGACCGAATTGAAGACGGCGCTGAGCTGGCGGGACGCGGTCGGCCGCGGCTCCGGTGAGGCGATGCAGTTGCACTGCACGGGCCAGGGCGTGGTCTATGTGCAGGCCAGCGAGGAGAAGCTGTGAACGAGCGCAGCGAGCGAACCAAAGGCACAGCGTGCATCGCTCATGCCGGAGCCGAGCGCAGCGAGGTGCAGGCATGAGTGAGACTCTGAACCCGGCGAATCTCGGTGAGAGCGACAATATCCCGGGCAATGACTACGCCTACTGCATCGATCTGATCAAACCGTGGTTCATGCGCAAGGGCGCCATGATCGCCTACTACGGGCAGATGCAGTTCCAGGCGCTCTCGCACGGCTTGCAGGGCGGGCTGATGCATATGGTGTCGCAGCAGTTCTCGGCCCCGCTGTTCACCGGCGACTACGTGGTCGCGGAGGGCCACGGGAAGCTGATCATCGGCGACCGCGGCTACAACATCAACTCCTACGACCTGGACGACGGCAATCTCACGATTCGCGCCGCCAACCTGCTTGCCTTCGAGCCCGGACTGTCGCTCAACCAGTCCATCGTGCCCGGCTTCCTCACCCTGATCGGCACCGGCAAGTTCCTGGCCTCCTCCAATGGGCCGGTCATCTTCGCCGAACCGCCGCTGCGGGTGGATCCGGAAGCCCTGGTCGGCTGGGCGGACTGCCCGTCCCCGAGTCACCATTACGACCAGCGCTGGGTGTCGAACTTCCTGGCGGCGGGCGCGGCGCGGTTCGGCGTGAACTCCGGCGAGGAACGCCAATTCGACTTCACCGGCGCGGGCACGGTGCTCATCCAATCCAGCGAGAAGGTCCTGGACGACGCCCATCTGGTGCGCACCATCGAGGGCCAGTTGCAGAGCGGCGTCACCCCCACCGGCCTGCAACGACTACAGGGCGTGATCACCCAGCAGCTCGGCGGCCAGCAGAACTACTGACGCCATGCTTACGCTGGTCCGCCGCCATCCCGTGGCAGGATCGGCGGAGTGAGCGACGGTGAGGTCGAACCCGCGGAAGCGCACGAACAATACCTTCGAGCGTTCCGGCACTCCGCCGTGTCCCGCGACCAGTTGCGCGACCTGCTGGACGCGGTGAACGGCTTCCTCGACACCATCACCCCCAAAGAGGGCGAGTACGTGCCCAGCGGCGGGTGGGCCCCGGAGTCGACCGCCATGGCCTTCCAGATCGGGCGCGCCGTGGAACAGGTGCTCAGCGAGCGCGAGGACGCCGAACGGGAGCTGGTGCGCCGCCGCGATATTCGTGATCGCCTGGTGGCGGCCCTGGACGCGGTGTTGGACTGCCTGCGCACGCTGCCCGAACTCGCCGATGCCGAGGTGTCGCTCGGCACGACCGCGGTCAATGAGGGATTTCAGGTCTTCGACGACGGCTCCGTGCGAACCACCACCGCGCAGGAGGTCGACGCCGATCTCGGGGCCCTCGAGGCGCGCCGCATCGAACTCGACGAGCAGATGACCGCCGCGGTGTCGCAGCGCAATGACCTCATCGACGACACCTCCGATCTGGTGCGGGAGCGGCTCGGCGTGGCGGACGTCGGCATTCCGTGGGTGATCCTGGCGGCCACCCGGGGCGGGCTGGACGTGTCCGAACCCTTCGAGTTCGCCGCCCATCACCTACCCGACTGCGAACTGCGCGATCTCATGGTGCAGCTGGTCACCGATATCGAATTGGCCCGCTCGCTCGAGGACGGCGCACCCGAATAGCCCGAATAGCCCGAATAGCCCGACACGGACACGGCCGGAGTGCGAGTCTGGCTCCGGTGGTTTCACGTCCGACGGGAGAATTCGGTGAAGAAGCTGATCAACGACCCGGCCGAGGTGGTGGACGCCGCCCTCGCGGGTATGGCCGCCGCCCACCCCGAACTGCGTGTCGACGCCAAACAACGCCTGGTCATACGCGGTGACGCACCCGTCGCGGGCAAGGTCGGCCTGGTATCGGGCGGCGGTTCGGGCCATGAGCCCCTGCACGCCGGATTCGTCGGCCTCGGCATGCTCGACGCGGCCTGCGCGGGCGAAATCTTCACCTCCCCCGTTCCCGATCAGATCCTCGCCGCCACCAGCGCCGTCGACGCCGGGGCCGGGGTCCTGCACATCGTGAAGAACTACACCGGCGATGTGATGAACTTCGAGATGGCCGCCGAACTCGCCGCCGCCGACACCGGCACCGAGGTGCTGGCCGTGGTGGTGAGTGACGATGTGGCCGTACAGGACAGCCTCTACACCGCCGGACGCCGCGGCGTCGGCGCGACCGTCATCCTCGAGAAAATGGCCGGAGCCGCCGCCGAACAGGGCCGCCCGCTGAGCGAGGTGGCCCGCATCGCCACCAAGGTCAATGTCCAGTCCCGCAGCATGGGCATGGCCCTCACCTCGGGCACCGTACCCGCCGTCGGACACCCCACCTTCGAACTCGGCGAGGACGAGATGGAGATCGGCATCGGCATCCACGGCGAACCCGGGCGTCGCCGCCTCCCCGTCGCCCCCGCCCACGAGATCGCCGGAATGCTGGTGGAGCCCATTCGCACCGATCTGCCGTTCACGCGCGGCGACCGAGTCCTGTGTTTCCTCAATGGCATGGGCGGCACCCCGCTCATCGAGCTGTATCTCATGTTCGACGAGGTGACCCGCATGCTGCGCGGGCACGGCGTGGAAATCGCACGCTCCCTGGTGGGTTCGTACATCACATCCCTCGATATGGCGGGCTGTTCGATCACCCTGACCAAACTCGACGACGAACTCACGGCCCTGTGGGACGCACCCGTGCGGACCCCGGCGCTGCGGTGGGGCATCTGATGACCGTGATCGATTTGGCGGCCTGGGTGCGTGCCTTCGCCGCCCTGGTCGAGGAGAACGCCGCGGAACTCACCGCCCTCGACGCCGCCATCGGCGACGCCGACCACGGCACCAATATGCAACGCGGGATGGCGGCAGCCGTTGCCGCACTGGACGATTCCGCCACCGATGCCCCGGGGGAGGTGAGCAAGCAGACCGCCCTGGTGCTGATCCGCACCATCGGCGGCGCGAGCGGCCCGTTGTACGGAACCTTCTTCCTTCGCTTCGCCGGTGCCATCGAAAACGGTTCGGAATTAACCGATTTCGTACGGGCCTTCCGCGCCGGACTCGACGGCGTCATCGCCCGGGGCAAGGCCGATGTCGAGGACAAGACCATGGTCGATGCCCTCTCCCCCGCCGCCGACGCCCTCGACAAGGCGGTGGCCGTCGGTGCCACCCCGGCCGAGGCATTGAACGCCGCGGTCGCGGCGGCCGAATCCGGTCGTGACGCCACCACGCCCCTCATCGCCCGCAAGGGCCGCGCCTCCTACCTCGGCGAACGCAGTGCGGGACACCAGGATCCGGGAGCCACCAGCGCCGCCCTCCTGGTCCGCGCCGCCCGCGAGGCCCTGCGATGATCGGCCTGGTCGTGGTCTCGCACAGTCGCGCGCTGGCCCGCGCGGCCGTCGCCCTGGCCACCGAACTCCTCCCCCGGCAATCGGTCCGCATCGAAATAGCGGCGGGACTCGACGAGACCGCCTTGGGCACGGACGCGATCGCCGTCGCGGAGGCGATCACCGCCGCCGATACCGGCGACGGCGTCCTGGTCCTCATGGATCTGGGCAGTGCGATCCTGTCCGCCGAAACCGCCCTCGACCTCCTCGAATCCCCGCACCGGGTGCACCTCACCGCCGCCCCACTGGTCGAAGGCCTGGTGGCCGCACTCGCGGCAGCCGGTGGCGGTGCGGACCTCGAGAAGACCACCCGCGAAGCCGAAACAGCCCTCGCCGCCAAACAAGTCCAGCTCGGCGAGACCCCCTCCCCCGCAATCGAACCCACACCACCGGGAACATCTCAGCTGGCCAGCGCGATCCTCACGGTGACCGAGGAACAGGGCCTGCACGCCCGCCCCGCCGCCCAATTGGTTTCGGCCCTGCGCGATCTCGACGCCCATATCGAACTCCGCAATGCCACCACCGGCGTCGGCCCGGTACCCGGCGACAGCCTCACCCGGGTCCTGACCCTCGGCGTCCTTCAGGGCCACGAACTCGAGGTCACGGCAACCGGACCGGAGGCAGCGACCGCCGTCGAACGCGTCCGCGACCTCACCTCCGGACACTGAACCCGAGAATATATTTGATCAGTGACGCGGAACGCCTTTCCCCGAGCGTAGGGATGAGAGCAGGATCGTCCTATGACTCTCAAGGAGAAAGCCGCCACATTCCTCGAACTCCATAAGCCCGGTGATCCGGTGATCCTGCCCACGGTGTGGGATGCCTGGTCGGCGAAACTGGTGCAGGAGGCCGGTTTCCGGGCGCTGACGGTGGGAAGTCATCCGCTGGCGGATTCGCTGGGTAAGGCGGATCAGGAGGGTATGGCGTTCACCGACGTGCTGGGCCGCATTCGGGAGATCACCGCCACCGTGGATATCCCGGTATCGGTGGATATCGAATCCGGATACGGACTCAAGCCCGCTCAACTCGTGGAAGGCCTGCTCGAGGCCGGTGCCATCGCCCTCAATATCGAGGACACCGTGCACGGTGAGGGCGGCCGCCTGCGCGCCCCGCAGGAGCATGCCGATCTGGTCGGCGAACTGCGTCAGGCCGCGGACGCGAACGGCGTCCACCTGGTGGTGAATGCTCGCACCGATGTCTTCATGCGCCCGGACACCGGCACTCCCGCCGAACGCCTGGAGTCCGCGCTCACCCGCCTGCGACTCGCCGCCGAAGCGGGCGCGGATGTGCTCTACCCGGTGGGCCTCCACGAGCCGGAAATCCAGCGCACCCTGTGCACCGAACTCCCCCTCCCGGTGAACGCCATCGGCATCCCCGACCAGGGAAGCTCCTCCTACTTCGCCGAATTGGGCGTGGCCCGAGTCAGTTTCGGCCCCTTCCTCCAGCGCGCCCTCACCACCGAGGCCAACCGCCTCCTGGCCGCCTGGAAGTAGCCCCCAGCAAGATCAGGGAGCGCTGGCGGCGGAAATCCGGATGTTTTTCCGCCACCAGAGCTCCCTCAACGCTCAGTTACTGGAATTGGCGAACCAGGTGAGGATTTCCTCGCCCGCGAGGATGCCCGAGGACTCCGTCACGGTGAGATTGGGATGGGCGAAAGCCAATTGCTCGAGCTCACCGTGCCGGGGTCGGATGGCGGCGTCGGCCTTGCGGAGCATTTCGGCGTCGAGCGCGCCATCACCGGCGGCCAGCAGGCGCGCCGAGGAGTCGAGTTCGCCCGAATCATGCAGGCGGCGACGGACTTCCGCCACGGCCCGGCTCTTACACACGGCATCGGGCATGGTGTAGATCTTGCGGCCCTGCTGCGAGGCGGACCAGCCGCGGGGGCGGCACCAGGCATCCCATTCGGCGAGGAAGTCGGCGGGGAGGGCGTCGAGCTTGACCACCAGGTAGCAGAACATGTGGTCGGCCACCCGGAACTTGGAGACGAAGGAATCGTCTATGCGGGAGCCGAGTTCGACGTTCACCTCGGACAGGGTGGCGCTGGTGGTGCGGACCTCGGCGTCGAGGTCGATGCGCCAGCGCACATCGGGGACACCGTTCTCGAGAATATTGCCGCCATTGGTGGTGATGGCGTAGCGCCAGGGCGCGCCTGGTAGTCGAATCCGTTTGAACTGCTTGATGGTTCGCGTGGTGGTGGGGATGAGCGCGGCCGGGTCGGTCAGCGACTTCAGGCTGTCGGCGGCGCTGGCGGTCATGAAGGACAGCGGTGCGCCGTCCAGGTGTTCCACGCAGACCGTCGACAGCTCCGGTGTGGAGCCGAAGGCATTGCGGGAGTAGATCATGGTGCGATCCAGGTCCGTCGCGATAAGCGTGCCGCGCCGGGACAGTCGTCTTCGCGACACTACTTCTTCACGTCCTTGATCAGACCCATGCAGGCGTAGGCCAGATCGGGGACCACCTCGACGGGCACATTGCGGGCGGCGGCGAGCATGCGGATGTGCGCGTGCTCGGGGGCGTCGGCCTCGCGAACCAGAACGCGCCACGGGACGCGGCGCAGCAGCACCCGGGTGGTCTCCCCGACACCGGGTTTCACGAAGTTCACGCTGGAGATGCCGTAGGCCTCACGCACCTTCTCGACCGAGGCCCAGCCCGCCCAGGTGGGGGTGCGGTCCGAAGCCTGTACGGCGGCAAGGTGATCGGCGACCTGCGGGCGGATCGCGTCGAAACGCGAGCTCACCGCATCGAGCAGGCGGCCGGAGACATCATCACCGGCGAGTTCGCTGTAGAACTTCGCACCGTGGAACTCGCCCGGTCCGATCAGGGAGTCATTGAGGACCGTGCGCGAAACCAGCCCGGAGACCGTGGAATTCAGGCAGGCCGAGGCAATCAGGAAGTCATCCCGGGTGCCGTAGGTGCCGACGCAGCTGCCCGGATCGGCGAGCACCGCGAGATCGCCATTGAACCGGGCCCCGCCCGCCGCGTGATACGCGTCGAGGGCCTCGTCCAGCTCCCGGGTGATCGCACCCTTGCCGGTCCAGCCATCCACGAATACGACATTCGCCGGATCATGATGCGCGGCAAGGTAATCCAGTGCGACCGCGTCGATGCCGCGATCCCGCACGATCGACACCGCATAGTGCGGCACATCCAGCCCGCGGGTGGCGAGCCACCGGCGCATGAGCACACCGATGGGCGTCCCGGCGCGCGCGAGGGACACCAGCACGACCTCGCTCCCCCGCTCGGCTACCACAAGTTCGGACACGGTCGCCACCGCGAGGGCCAGCCGCTCCGCACTCTCCTCGAGCACGGTGTCGAACAGCTCCCGGTAGGCGGCATCCGGCTGGAATTCGATGGGCAGGGATTCGGCGTAGTGCGCCTCCCCCGCCTGAATCCGCTGCTCCCGTTCCGCCACATCGGCTTCCAGATCCACGGCCGAGAGATCCTTGAGCAGCCATGCCACCTCATCGGCCGCATAGGACCCGAACGCGGGCCCGTACAACGGCTTCGGCAGTTCGGTCCGCACGGCCATCTCGGCCACGAGGTCAGCGCGGGCGGCGGCGAGTGCGCGAGGGTCAGCGCCTCGGAGCACGGCGACGACCACGTCGGAGCCGGAGGCGGTGAGGACGTCGATGAGGCCGCCGACCTCGGTGAGGCGGTCGGTGTCGGCGGGTTCGTCGACGACCACGAGCAGCACCGGATCGGATTCGGTGGCATCGGGCCAGTGCGCGTTGTAGAGGAAGCGGGAGGTGTCCTCGGTGGATTCCGGTGCGATGAAACGGAATCCGCGCCGCAGCGGGTAGCCGGGCTCATCCAGGACGTACGCGGGGGAGCGCGTGGTGGTCTGGTAGCGAGTGGGGATATTGCTGTCGGCGAGCGCCGCGGCCAGGCGGAGCGGGAGGTACATGAGCTCTTCGTGGCCGAGCACGATGACCGGGCGCGGCCCGGACGGGATGTCCGGGTCGGCGTCGGCCGTGCGGTCCCAGGACAGGGCGTCGAGTTCCATCCACAGGGCGTCCGCGACCGCCGACAGTGCGGCTTCGAAGGCCGGAGCATCCGAGGCGAGGATGCCGTGACGGCCACCCTCGGGGACGGTATGCGGCCACGCCAGCTCGATGCGGGCGAATTCGCCGCGCGCCTCGGCCACCGGGTTCAGCTCCGGCTCGGGCAGGGCGGCAACGGATTCGACCAAGCCCGCGGGCAGCAGGGTTTCACCGGAGGCCAGGCATACGGTGTCGATGCGCGCGCCGAGATCGGCGGCGGCGGCTTCGAAGGCGGCCTTGTCGGCCTCGGTGCGCATGTCCACCAGGGACGCCAGGATGTAATGCGAGCGCGGCGTGAACTCGTGCAGCGCGCGGAGGGCGTCCAGTGCGGTTGCGCCGGTGGAGATCTCATCGTCGACCAGCACCATGGGCAGGTTGTTGAGGAAGATTCCGGCGGGCGCGGGCTGCAGCAGGTGCGAGGTGGCGTGCGAATGTCCCTCTTCGAATCCGGTGAGGGTTTCGGCGGTGGGCACCTCGCGCCGCGTCGAGTGCAGGTAGCACTGCGCCTCGATGCGAGCGGCCACGCAATGGCCGAGTCCGGTTGCGGTTTCGGCGAATCCGAGCACGACGACCGGGCCGTCGATCACCTCGCGAACCAGATCGCCGAGGCGATTGCCCGCGTCGATCACGCGGTGCGGGTCGGTCGGCAGATGCTTGCCGAGCACCGTCGACACCAGCAGGTGCGCACGAAGCGGGTTGCGGCGCAGACCGGGTTCGACGAGCGCCGGAATCTGCCAATCATCGGCGGGGGCATGGGAATCGGAGTGGCGCAGGCCCAGTCCCAGTTCTCGGGTTGCCCAGGGGGACGAGGTCACGATGCCACCGCTTTCAGTAGATCCACGAACGACACGCCCTTGTTGGTGACGCCGAATACCCTTGCGCGCAGGATGGTCTGGCGCGCCCAGCTGCGATGCGGGCGCATCTCGTTCATCTTGTTGCGGTACTCGGAGGCGGCGACGCCACCGGCGTCCTCGCGCAGGATATCGAGTGCGTCCGAGTACTCCTCATGGGTCACCACCGACAGGGCGTGCACCACCGCAACATGCGAGGGGTGGATGACGGTCTTGCCCTGAATTCCATTGGCGCGGTCCAAGGTTATCTCGCGCAGCAGACCGTCCAGATCGCGGCTCACCAGATGCTGCCGGAATGGCACGGCGTCCACTTCGGCGAACGGCGAGGTGCGCAGCATGGGCCGGAACATGCGCTCGTGGTCGGCGAAGTACTCCCAGACCGGCCCGGTGATGGTGTACCCCGTGCCGTCGGCGCGGCCGAGATAGTTGACGATATCGGCGATGACGTCCGCGACCACCCGCACGTCGTAGATGGTGAGGTCGCGGTCGCGGCGAATTCCGAAGGTGGAGCACATATCCGTGGCTCCGATGCGCACCGCCAGCACCCGGTCCCGCTCGTCGGCGAGCAGGTCCTGGATGCGATGCAGTTCGAGGTCGCGGGTCTGCCGGTGCACCAGCGCGGGCGATTCCAGCACCGGCATACCGAAGACCTTGCGGCCCAGCCGTTCCGAGGCCTCGGCCAGCACGCCGAGGTACTGCGCGCCGGATTTGCTGTCGAACTTCGGGAAGACGAAGCCGGTCAGCACCTGTGCGCCGGTGCCGAGCCGGTCCACGATCTCGCCGACGGTCTCGGCGTCGCGAACCCGGATGAACAGCAACGGGTAGGGGTCGCTGCCCGCGCCGAGTTCGTTCAATGTGGCTGCGGCTTGGACTTTTCCGACCTCGAGGTCGTGGTCGGCGACCGCGTCCTCGAGGTCGATGACCATGGAGCAGACGCCGCGCCTGGCCCGCTTGACGATGGTGGCGGTGAGGTCGGGCCGGGTGGCGGGCACGTAGAGGGTCGCCCCGAGCGCCATGGCGAGCAGGTCGCGGTCGGTGGCGTCGCCGAAGGGTTCGGGCAGCCGGTGGAAGAGCAGTCGCAGCTCCGGGCCGGGTACCTGCCGGAAATGCCGCAGCGGCTCGCGTTTACGCAGCGAGACTGGGGTGGGTTCCGGATAGGTGGTGATAATCGCGGTCATCGTCCCCCCATTTCTCCTACTGGATCGGTCTATCTATCGGTATTTCGCATTCGATCGACGACACCGGCGACGAACGCCGCGATGGCATCGAGTTCTGACACATACGCCCAGTAGTCGGGGTGCCGCCCGGTCAGGCCGTTCGTCACCCGGTCTATGCGCTCGGCCTGGGCATCCAGGACCGAACCCCATTGACCGACGAGACCGTTGTTCACCGCCAGCATCTGCGCGTCGCGCAACTTGAACCGGACGGTCTTCGCCTTCTCCTGTGGTTTTTCGCGAACCTCCCGCAACAGTGCGAGGCGGTCGGTGACGGCCTCGACCTGCTCCTCGGCGGTGGCGAGATGCCCGCGAGCGGATGTGGTCAGCTCAAGCGTTTGCTCCGGGTTGTTTGTCTGCAATGCGGCCCGGGCGCGAGACAGTTCGGCGTCGGCCGCGTCGATGGCTTGCTGGGCTTGCCGCCCATTGTTGGTCAAATCGGCCGAACTCGCAGCATTGAACTCCCGGAGCAGGGCGGACATGGCCGGGGCGACACGCTCCATCCGGTTCTGCGCCGCCGATAGCCGAGTGGCCGCCGAGGCCACCGCGGTGGTGGCCGAATGCTGTTTGCCAGGTGCGTCTTCCAGTGCCCTTGACAACGATCGGGCGCTCGCCTCCAGATGCGTCGCCGCCTCCCGCAAGCTACCCGCGGGCCCCGCCGCGGCCTGCTCGAGTGTGACGAGTCCCTCATCCACGGCGGCCAGACATCGCCGCACCGAGGGGTAGCCGGCGTACGGCGAATCCGCGGCCGCCTGCCGCGCCTGCTGCGCTGTCGAGCGCACCTGGGCGGCCAGCTGCGGCACCGTCCCGTACAGCGCGACCGCATGCTCGAGCTGGGCCTGATTGCCGCGATAGAACTCGTCCACGCCGACCGCGGCATCCGCGAGCCGGCGAATATTCGCGTCGATCTCGGGTTGCGGCACCAGGCCGCCGGATAGTTCGGCCTGGTCCAGCCGCTCGTTCAGGGCCAGGTACGCGCCCGCGGCGTCATAGCAGCGCGCCCTGACCGGCTCCCAGGTCCGCCCCAGCCCGCGTTCGGGGAACATCTGGTCGGAGGCGGCCACGGCGGCCTCGGCGACGCTCTGCCGCCGATCCATGTCCAGGAACGCTGCGGTCAGGCCCTGCCGGGCCTGCTGCACCCATTCGTTGTTCCGAGAGGATCGGAACCATCCGCGTCTACGGCCTGCCACGCCCCGATGTTAGGAGACCGTTCACGCCAACGGCGAGCAAGACGATGAACGGGTGACATGTCGTGTGACAGGGTTGTCCCGGACGATGTCCTCGGTTTGTTCCTGCACAAGGCTCGGGAAAGCTACTAGTGTCGTAGTGGCGGACCCGGCAAATCGGACATGCCGCAATACAGCAACGCTAGAACGCTTTCCAACGAAAGGGATTCCCGCATGGGTGTCAGTTTGGCCAAGGGCGGCAATGTCTCGCTGACCAAGGCGGCTCCGAACCTCACCGCGGTCGCCGTCGGCCTCGGCTGGGATGTGCGGACCACCACCGGTAGCGACTTCGACCTGGACGCGAGCGCCATCGCGACCGGCGCCGACAAGAAGGTCGTCTCGGACAAGCACTTCGTGTTCTTCAACAACCTGCAGTCCCCGGAGGGCACCATCGTGCACACCGGCGACAACCTCACCGGTGAGGGCGAAGGCGACGACGAGGTCATCAATGTCGATCTCGCCAACACGCCGCCGACCATCGAGTCGATCTTCTTCCCGGTCTCCATCTACGAGGCCGACGGTCGCGGACAGAGCTTCGGCCAGGTGCGCAATGCCTACATTCGCGTGGTGGACCGCAGTAATGGCACCGAGCTCGCCCGCTACGACCTGAGCGAGGACGCCTCGACCGAGACCGCCATGGTCTTCGGCGAGCTGTACCGCAACGGCGCCGAATGGAAGTTCCGCGCGGTCGGTCAGGGTTACGCTTCCGGTCTGTCGGGCATTGCCCGCGACTACGGCGTCAACGTCTAAGTACAACCGAATACTTCGCGCACCAGGGGGCTCGGGCGCACGGGCCCTCCTCGTGCGGGTTTTCCTCCCCTCGCAAACACATTCGAACCCGGCACAACGAAAGGCCCCCTAGCGGTGCGTATTTTCGGCCTCTCCATCATCGTCTCGGTGCTGTCCCTCGCGGCGGCATTCGTGTACGGCGGTCCGACAGCGCTGGCACTGTGCGCCATCCTGGGCATCCTCGAGGTGTCGCTGTCGTTCGACAACGCCGTCATCAATGCCAGCGTCCTGCAACGGATGACCGAGTTCTGGCAGAAGATCTTCCTGACCGTCGGTGTCGTCATCGCCGTCTTCGGCATGCGCCTGGTCTTCCCGCTCGCCATCGTGTGGATCACCGCCGGCCTGGACCCGAAGCGCGCCTTCGACCTGGCCATGAATCCGCCCGCTGACGGCGCGCTGACCTTCCCCGACGGCAGCGCCTCCTACGAAAAGCTGCTCACCGACGCGCATCCCGCGATCGCGGCCTTCGGTGGCGCGTTCCTGCTGCTGCTGTTCCTGAACTTCATTCTCGAGGAACACGAGATCACCTGGCTGGGCTGGATCGAGCGTCCGCTGGCCAAACTCGGCAAGCTGGACATGCTTTCGGTCGTCCTCACCCTGCTGGCCATCGTGATCGCCGGCGAGGTCATCGCCGACGACGCGCATCGCACCACCGTGCTGCTGTCCGGCATCCTGGGCGTGATCACCTACATCACCGTCGACGGACTCGGATCGATGTTCCACGTCGAGGAGGAGGAAGGCGCGGAGGGCGGACCGTCCGGTGTGGTCAAGGTGGCCGGTAAGGCCGCGTTCTTCCTGTTCCTGTACCTGGAAGTGCTCGACGCCTCGTTCTCCTTCGACGGTGTCATCGGCGCGTTCGCCATCACCTCCGACCCGATCCTGATCGCCCTGGGCCTCGGCCTGATCGGCGCCATGTTCGTCCGCTCCATCACCGTGTACCTGGTGCGCAAGGGCACGCTGTCCGAGTACGTGTACCTGGAGCACGGCGCGCACTGGGCGATCGGCGCGCTGGCGGTCATCCTGCTGATCTCGATCGGCGTGCACGTCAACGAGGTCGTCACCGGTCTGGTGGGTGTCGCGTTCATCGGCGCGGCCTTCATCACCAGCATCATGCGCAATCGCCGCGAGGGCGGCGAGGAGGCGGAAAGCGTGAGCGAGCAGGAAACCACGCCGGTAGGCTGAATCTCGTAGCTTCGCCGATCTCCGTGCCCGCCACACGCATTCGACGTGGCGGGCACGGTCGTTTCTACGAGTCGGCGCACAGTCGTCTCTACGGTCGGCGCACAGTCGTCTCTACAGTCGGCACCGAAAATCCCTGAGGGGGGATGTCATTCATGAACCAACCGAATCCCGGCCGCGTGAATCTGGGCAAGGTCACGCTCTCCAAATCCACGCCCACCGTCGATCTCGCCAAATCCGGTGACAATCAAGGCATCATGCGGGTGAACCTGAACTGGTCGCAGGGCGCCAAACGCGGATTCTTCAAACGCTCCAGCGCGGTCGACCTGGACCTGGGCTGCCTGTGGGAGCTCACCGACGGGCGAAAAGGCGTGGTACAGGCCGTCGGCAATAACTTCGGGCAGCTGAAATCCGCGCCGTTCATCCAGCTCGACGGCGACGATCGCACCGGCGAATCCTCCGGCGGCGAGAACATGCACATCAATCTGGAGCGCCCGGACATCTTCCGCCGCATCCTGATCTTCGCGTTCATCTACGAGGGCGTACCCAACTGGGCGGCCGCCGACGGCGTGGTCACCCTCTTCCCGAACGGCGGGCCCGAGGTCGAGGTGCGGCTGGATTCGCCGGTGGACGGTGCGCGCTCCTGCGCCATCGCACTGCTCCAGAACACCGGCGGCGCACTGTCGGTGACTCGGGAAGTGCAGTACATCAACGGAAATCAGAGCGCCATCGACCGCGCCTACGGGTGGGGCATGGACTGGCATCCGGCCAGCAAGTAACCGCGGCTCACAGCATCCGGCGCGGCACCACCAGGTGCCGCGCCCGGCGCACCGACACCCGCGACCACAGTCGCTCCTGCAAGACGAGCGTGAGCCACCCCGCCAATGCCATACCGGCGACATTCACGAACAGCTGCGCGACACTTCCCCAAATGGTCGATCCGTTCAGGAACACCACGCCCAGTGCGATATTGCCCGCCGCCGGGACCGTGGTGACCGAGATGAAAACACCGGCCATGCCGAGTGATTTCGCCGAGGTGATGGACAGCACCCCCGCCGCGCCCGCGATTACCGCCACAATGAACGACCACTTGTCCGGGGTGTAGATGAACGCCGTGTTCGGACGCGGGCCGATCACATCGTCCAGGGTGATCCACCCGAGCCCGCGACCGACCAGCGCGAGCAGAATGGTCACCCCGATGGCGGCCACGAATCCCGCCACCAGGGTGCGTATCGCCAACTGCAACAGCATGTATCGCTTGCGCACCAGCGCCACGCCCAGCGCCGCGACCGCGCCGAATTCGGGGCCCAGCACCATCGCACCGACGGTCAGGATCTCGGAATCGGTGATGATGGCGATGCTCGCGATGACGGTGGCCAGCGTCAGGAAGCTGAGGTAGGTCCAGTTCAGCTCGGTGTCCTCGTAGGCGCGCTGCGCCACCTGCGCCCACACCACCGCGTCGGAACTGCTGCCCGGGGTGCGGACCTCGGCCTCGAAACCCTTGCGCGACAACCAGGTGTCCACATTCGCGAGTTCGATGCTGCCCTGCTGGTGCACCTTGCGCTCGCGCAGACGCTCCACGATGTCGTTCGCGCCCTCGCGGGCCACCTGGGCCATGATCAGGTCACCGGGCGGCCGCACGGCCGCCCCGCGGAAGACGGTGAGTCCACTCACCGCGCAGTCACTGTCGAGGTCGTCGAGTATTTCGTCGGTCATCGCGGCGGGAGCCATTATCCGCAGGTGCAGCATGCGCACAGTCTGCCGTGCACGCGCTTTGACGCCCTCTTAGCGGGGTGAACTCGCCAGGGGTGTCGCGGCGATTTCCGGCAGCGGTTCCGGTGCGGGGGTCGCGCTCTGCTTCCCGGCGCTCGACCGGAGCGAGGCCAGCACCGTACCGATCAGGCCCACACCCAGTCCGGCAATGGTCAACGGGTGCAACGGTTGATCGACAACCAGCCAGGCCATGACCGCGGTCACCGCCGGGATGATGAAGAAGAAGCGGCTGACCCGGGCGGTGTCCCAGCGCTGCAACATGGTGTTGAGCAGCAGGAACGCACCCATGGAATTGATCAGCACCATCCAGATCAGGGAGCCGGTGAAACGGGCCGGGTCCGAGACGTGGAAGTCGCCGCCCACCAGCACCATTGCGCCCGCGAACGGCGCGCTCACGGCCATGTGCACGGCGGTACCGGCACGCGTATCGATCTTCGGGGTGAAGCGCTTCTGGTAGACGGTGCCCAGGCTCAGCCCGGCCAGGCCGAGCAGGCACAGCAGCAGACCGGTGAGCGAGAAGTGGGATTGGTCGACGACGGCCAATCCGACTCCGAGACCGCCGATTCCGAAGCCGAGCCACTGCAATTTGGTGACGGTCTCGCCGAGCATGCCCGCGAAGACCGCGATCACGATCGGGCTGAGGCCCTGCACCAGGGAGATGATGGCGGCGGTGACGTGTTCGCCCATGGCGGTGTAGAACGCCCCGAACTGCACCATCTGCATGAGCAGGCCCGCCACGATGGTGTGCGCGAGGACGCGGCCGCGCGGCCAGACCGCATGGGTCACGACGGCGAAGAGGATGAGCAGGACGCCCGCGATCGCGAAGCGGCCGAACAGGACCAGCATGGGTGGGGCGGCTCCGACGCCGATGATGCCCGCGATGAACGCGCTGCTCCACATGAAGATCAGGGCCGGAGGTCCCGCTACTTCCATGAGCCGGTTTTCCATCGGACCAACCCTTCCCCGATAACCACCTTGAACGGTTATTACCGTGACACCTCTTGAATAACCTGTCAAGGGGGTTACGATGACGGGGTGTCCGAATTCGACGACCGCCACTTCTTCGTCAGCGGCAACCTCGCGCTGGACTTCATCGGCACGGTGCGGGAACGCCGGGGCCGACAGTGGGATCTGCTGAAAACACCCGCGGACGTGGGTGATTGGGCGGTCGCGGCCGAGCTGCTGGACACCGCGCCGCACGGCGATGCCGACACCCTGGCCCAGGCCACCGAGCTCCGCGAGGCCACCTATCGCATGGCACTGGCCGTCATCCACGGCGAGGCCATTCGGGATCAGGATCGGCGGCTGGTCAATCAGCTGGCCCGGGGGCCGCTGACGGACATCACGCTGCTCGCCGACGGCCGGGTGCGGCGCATCGGAACAGCGGAGCAAGTACTGACCGCCATTGCCCGATCAGCGGTCGAACTGTTCGGCGGCGCGGATCGGGATCGGATCAAGGAATGCGGGCGGGAAGACTGCACCCGCCTCTACGTCGACACCTCACGCGGCGGTTCGCGTCGCTGGTGCGATATGACCCGTTGTGGAAACCGGGCCAAGAGCGCGGCCTTCCGCGCCCGGAACACCGAGCAGGTCTAGCCGGCGCGGGGCCGCCCACACGAACAGGAAGAAGAAGATCACCAGCAGCGCGGCGCGACCCCACACGCCGAACTGCACAATGCGCTCCTCGATGTCGGCGACATTTCCCTCGCCGAGTTGGTAGAAGTACCGGAAGACCCCTATACCGATGGCCGCATCCGCCAGCAGGTAGACGCCGATCAGCGACCACGGCACTTCCAGGAGCACCAGGAACGGGATCAGCCACAGCGTGTACTGCGGCGAATGCACCTTGTGGAACAACAGGAATCCGCACAGCATCGCCCCGCTGACACCGATCCACGGATACATGCCGGTGATCGAATACCGCTTCCAGCCGATCCAGGCGGCCAGCGCGAACGAGGCCAGTACCAGCAGCGGCGACGCCAGCGACACCACGTTCTGGAAGCTGGTCTCGGCGGCGGCGGTATTGCCGAACTGCGGCCGAAGTCCCCAATACCAAATGGAATTCGTGGTGATATCGGCCTGGCGCAGCTGCTGGAAGGTGATCGACGCCCGCCAGCCCTGATAACCGGCCAGCGCGAACGGGAGATTGATGGCCACCACGGTGGCGACTCCGGCGGCCGCGACCATGAGCGCGCCGCGCACGTCGTAGCGGCGGGCGCGCGGATCGTATTCGGCGTGCTCGCCGAGCAGCACATGAAGAAGCAAGGGCAGCAGGAAGATTCCGGGATACAGCTTCAGGCAGAAGCCGATGCCGAGCAGGATCGCCGCGGCAATACCCCTGGCCCGCAAGGAGTATCGGGTCATGACGGTCACCACGTACACCGCGGCCACGGACGTGAAAACGACCGGCAGCTCCCAATTGTGGAAGGCGTAGAGCACCAGCGGCGGTCCGGCCGCCCACAGCAGTGCGGCGGGTCCGGCCAGGCGGCCCAGCATGTACGCGGTCAGCAGCGCGAACGGGGCCAGCAACAGCGCCGAGTGCAGCAGGAAGGCGGCGTCATTGTCCGCGCCGATGCCGCCCAGCCACATGAGCAGGCCGCTGAGCACGGGATATTCGACCGCGCCGCCGATCAGCTGGCCGTCCGGGGTGATGCCGCCGGATAGGTACGGGAAGACGTGCTCATTGATGTCGCGGCCCACCCACAGGAACTGAATGTCCGAATAACAGACGTTCGAGTCCTTCGTCAGGTCGAAGATGATGCTGCGGCCGGACTCCTCGAACGGCCCGCCCGCGCAGCGCGCCTTATTGAGATAGGCCAGCACCAGCGTCACCGCGCACAGCAGTGTGGAGGTGATCGCGGCCACGGACAGCCTCGCACCCGCGCGACGGTCTGTGACCGGCCCGCCGGTTACGAGTCGGTTCGACATGGCCCCCACCCTAAGCGGCGTCTCGGCGTGTTTGCCGCCTTAACCCCGCGAGTAGACCGATTTCGCAGCTCAAAACACCCTCGTGTAGCCTTGCGGGGTTGCTGACGCAACGAACCCTCCTGCCACGGATCGTCCGTGGCCGTACACAGTCCACAGGAGGTGATGAGGTCCGTGCGTCATTATGAAGTGATGGTTATTCTCGATCCGAGCCTGGACGAGCGCACCGTCGGTCCGAACCTGAACACCATGCTCGGTGTTATTGGTTCCGAAGGCGGCAAGGTCGACAACGTCGACATTTGGGGCAAGCGCCGTCTGGCCTACGAGATCGCCAAGCAGGGCGAAGGCATCTACGCGGTCGTTACTCTGACCGCCGAGTCCGCCACCGTCAGCGAGCTGGATCGCCAGCTGGGGCTCAACGAGTCGGTGCTGCGCACCAAGGTGCTGCGCCTCGACAAGAAGTAGTCCAGTCCTCCCGCAAGTGCGCTCGTAAATCGTCGGTCCATGTCTCTAGGCTGACTGGCAAGCGCGAGTGCATATTGCGGACTGCACCGGAAAGCAGGAGGAACCATGGCAGCAGGCGACACGGTCATTACCGTCATCGGAAATCTGACGGCTGATCCCGAGCTTCGATTCACGCCCGCGGGCGCAGCGGTAGCGAACTTCACGGTCGCTTCCACTCCCCGTATTTTCGACCGTAATACCAATGAATGGAAAGACGGCGAAGCGCTTTTCTTGCGCTGCAACATCTGGCGTGAAGCTGCGGAGAATGTCGCCGAGAGCCTGACCCGGGGTTCACGAGTGATCGTGAGCGGCCGACTGAAGCAGCGCTCCTATGAAACCCGCGAGGGTGAGAAGCGCACAGTCGTCGAACTCGAGGTCGAAGAAGTGGGTCCTTCGCTGAAGTACGCGACCGCGAAGATCAACAAAACCACCCGTGGCGGTGGCGGCGGAGGCTTCTCGGGCGGCGGCCAGCAGGGCGGCGGCGCACCTCAGGGTGGCGGCGGCAATTCCGGTGGAGGCAGCGGCGGGGGTCGTGGCGGCCAGAGTGCCGGCGACGACCCGTGGGGCAGCGCACCCGCGGCCGGCTCCTTCGGGGGCGGCCAAATGGACGATGAACCGCCCTTCTAGGCGGACAGACTTTCGCAGGGAGCCCGGGGCTCCCCAAAATTACGGAGTATGACCATGGCCAAAGCACCGGCACGCGAAAAGGTGCTGAAGAAGAAGGCTTGCGCCTTCTGCAAGGAGAACAAGGCGCACGCCAAGGACAACAACAAGCCTGGCGCCAAGATCGATTACAAGGACACCGCGCTGCTGCGCAAGTACGTGTCCGATCGTGGCAAGATCCGCGCCCGCCGGGTGACCGGCAACTGCGTGCAGCACCAGCGCGATATTGCCGTTGCCGTCAAGAACTCGCGTGAGGTCGCTCTGCTGCCTTACGTGTCCACCGCTCGCTGAGAAGGGAAGGCACAGCAATGAAGTTGATTCTCACCGCTGATGTCGACAACCTCGGTGCGCCCGGCGACACCGTTGAGGTCAAGGACGGTTACGGCCGTAACTTCCTGCTTCCCCGCGGTCTGGCCATCGTTGCCACCCGTGGTGCGGAGAAGCAGGTCGAGGGCATTCGCCGGGCGCAGGATGCCCGTCGCGTGCGCGACCTGGATCACGCCAATGAGCTGAAGCAGGCCATCTCCGGCCTGGAAGGCGTCACGCTGTCTGTCAAGACCGCTGGCACCGGCAAGCTCTTCGGTTCGGTCACCGCCGCCGACGTCGCCGCCGCCATCAAGGCCGCCGGTGGCCCGGTTGTGGACAAGCGCAGCATCGAGCTGCCGAAGGCTCACATCAAGAGCACCGGTAAGCACACTGTCCTGGTGCACCTGCACCCGGATGTGGCTGCCAAGTTCGACCTGCAGGTCACTGCCGCCGAGTAATTCGGCTGCCGTCTTCCCGGTCTCGTACCGGGGCACGGTCTCTGGAGTCGGAGGCCACCTTGTTCAACTTGGTGGCCTCCGATTTCGTTTGGGCTAGCACTGTGTTTGGGCTAGCACTGTGTTTGGGCAAGCACTGTGTTTGCCCAGTTCGTTTGCCAGATATTGGCTTTTTCGGTGTTCGGAGCGAAGGGCGCGAGTCGCCGGTCTGCGTGATTCGGCGCGTTTGCTCACACTGTGGATTACGAAGCAAACCAACCACTTTCGTTGTGTGACAGGTCACTTGCTGGGCGAATGGCGTTCACCCAACACGCCCGGAAGCCGCTGTAAAGCGACACGCCGCACCAGTTTGATCCACAGTTGCGAACACTGAGAAATAGACCACTACCTGCGCGTTGAACGACTCGGCCCGCTGTTGTCCCCAAGTAATACACAGGGGGTGCACAACAGCGGGTGAACAATACCCACGTTGTCCACAGGTGTGTGCACAGCTCGGTTTGGCGGGTACCTGTCCGGTCGCCTAGGTTCGGATTCATTGTCGTGACCACAGCCCGGGGGCGGCACGATTCCGACCACCCAGCGCCCGGCACCAACGGTTTGCCGGCGCGCACCCAGCGCACCGTATCGCGTTCGTGTGCCACGCCGCGTGGCAGCCGAAACATGTCGGTGTGCAGGCGTAGAACGGGTCAAGGATGTCTCATCCGGGCCGGAGGAGAGAGGACGGTCGACTGATGGCAGTCATCGACGATCGCGGCCACGACGATCACGGACCCTCCAACTACCGTGAAGCGCCCGGCGAGGACTTCGGCCGCCAGCCCCCGCACGATATGGCCGCCGAACAATCCGTCCTGGGTGGCATGCTCCTGTCCAAGGACGCCATCGCCGACGTCATCGAGGTAATCCGCCCCGGCGACTTCTACCGCCCCGCCCACGAGGCCATCTACGACGCCATCCTCGACCTCTACGGCCGAGGCGAACCCGCCGACCCCGTGACGGTATCCGCCACCCTGGACCGCAAGGGCGAACTCAAGCGCATCGGCGGACCCCCCTACCTCGTCACCATCACCCAAACGGTCCCCACCGCAGCCAATGCCGGCTACTACGCGGAAATCGTTGCGGAAAAGGCGATCCTGCGCCGCCTCGTAGAGGCTGGCACCCGAATCGTCCAATACGGCTACGCAGGCGCAGACGGCCAGGATGTGGCCGAGGTCGTAGACCGAGCTCAGGCGGAGCTCTACGACGTAACCGAACGCCGCGCCAGCGAAGACTTCATGCCCCTCGAAGAGCTCCTCCAGCCCACGATGGACGAAATCGACTCCATCGCCAGCCGAGGCGGCATCTCCCTTGGCGTCCCAACAGGTTTCACCGAACTCGACGAACTCACCAACGGCTTGCACCCCGGCCAAATGGTAATCGTCGCGGCGCGCCCGGGTGTCGGGAAGAGCACGCTTGGTATGGATTTCATGCGCAGCTGCTCGATCAAGCATGGCATGGCGAGCGTTATTTTCTCCCTGGAAATGAGCCGCACAGAAATCGTCATGCGTCTCCTATCCGCCGAGGCGAAAATCAAACTGGGCGATATGCGTTCGGGCCGCATGACCGATGACGACTGGACCAAACTGGCCCGCCGCATGAGCGAAATCAGTGAAGCCCCACTGTTCGTGGATGATTCGCCGAATCTCACCATGATGGAGATTCGAGCCAAGGCGCGACGGCTCAAACAGCGCCACGATCTACGCCTTATTGTTGTAGACTACTTGCAGCTGATGACGTCCGGTAAGAAGGTCGAATCGCGTCAGCAGGAAGTCTCGGAATTCTCTCGAAGCTTGAAGCTGATGGCGAAAGAACTCGAGGTTCCGGTTATTGCGATCAGTCAGTTGAACCGTGGTCCAGAACAGCGAACCGATAAGCGCCCTATGGTGTCTGACCTGCGCGAATCCGGATCTCTAGAACAGGATGCGGACATGGTGATCCTTCTTCACCGGCCCGATGCATTCGAACGAGATGACCCACGCGGAGGCGAAGCGGACCTTATTGTCGGTAAACACCGAAATGGTCCGACAGCCACGATTACCGTTGCACACCAGCTGCATTTGAGCCGATTTGTCGATATGGCCCGCGGCTAATCGAGCACGAGCTACCGTTGTTGGATGCATCCAAGTCGTCCGGAACAGCGAACGGATAACCGACTCAGGGTCTTCGACCTTTGTAAGGCGGGTTGCTTCCCTGCATCGGCGCGGATCTTTCGTGCCGACAACGGAAGTGAAATATCGGTCGGCACACTAATGGAAAGCGGCGAGCAGCCCCTCGTCTGGTCGCTGGACGAGCGCATGCGGATAGTCGCCCAGCCAATCGTCCACGTGTTCAAAAGCGGTCGCGTCGAGGTATTTCGACTTCGACTGGCTTCCGGGCGTGACGTCGAAGCAACCGGGACCCACCCGTTTCTGACCGTGGATGGCTGGGCTCCGCTGAGGCAGCTCGAAGTCGATGACCGTGTCGCTATCCCACGCCGTATCCCGGAGCCAGTGCAGACCGGCCGCATGCCCGACGCCGAGGTGATCCTGTTGGCGCACATGATCGGAGACGGCTCGTGCGTCAAGCGGCAGCCGATCCGCTACGCCAGCATCGACGAAGAAAACCTCGCCGCCGTGACCGCAGCTGCAACCCATTTCGGTGTAACAGCGATTCGTGATGAGTACGCAGCGGCGCGAGTAACGACACTTCGGCTTCCCGCGCCCTATCATCTCACGCATGGCAAGCGGAACCCCATCGCCGCGTGGCTCGACACGTTGGGTCTGTTCGGCTTGCGCAGCTACGAAAAGTTCGTTCCGAAGCGGATTTTCGCACTGCCCAACGATCAGATCGCACTGTTCCTTCGTCACCTGTGGGCCACTGACGGTTCGGTGCGCTGGCACGCCAAAGGCGGCCTGGCGAAGATCTACTACGCGTCGACCAGTCGGCAGCTCATAGACGATGTATCGCAACTTCTGCTCCGCTTGGGCGTCCTGGGACGAATCAAACGGGTGCCCAAGACCGGTTACCGTGATTGTTGGCACCTCACCATTGACGGCGTCGACAACCAGATGACCTTCCTCGAAGACATCGGCGTCCATGGTGCCCGCGGCGTGGCCGCCGCAAACGTGATGATCCAGCTCCGGCCAGTTATAGCCAACACCAACGTGGATACCATCCCCAAAGAGGTGTGGACCAGAGTTCGGAACTTGCTCGCTGACAAGAACATTTCACACCGGGCCTTTCAAGCCGCGATGGGTGGTCGCTTTTGCGGCTCCAACATGTGGAAGTACTCGCCGAGCCGCTCACGTCTCGCTCGGGCCGCGGCAATTCTCGAGGACCGGGACCTCGAGATGCTCGCGACTAGCGATGTCTTCTGGGACCGCATTGTCGAAATAACCAGTCTTGGCGACCATGAGGTCTACGGCGGTCTGGTCCCGAGTACCTACAACTTTGTGGCGCAGGGGATCTCGGTGCATAACCCGCTCCGATGGGAAGTCGAGGACAGCGGCTAGGTCAGGGGCGGAAGGCGTTGGATTGGAGGCGGCGGGCTATGTGGGCGGCCATGAGGGTGGAGATCAGCTTCCTGACCGAGTCCGACCGCGCATGCTGGGAGGTGCTGGCGCGCGGTAAAGACACCTTCTTCGAGGTCGAACGCCGTGACGACGACTACGAACGGACATGGCGGCGCTTGCTCGACGACGAGCAGATACGCGGGATTGCCGCGCGACTCGACGGCAAGATGGTCGGCATCGCGCACTATCTGTTCCATGCCAGTGTCTGGTACCACGGGAAGTGCTACCTGGCGGACTTGTTCGTCGACCCGGAAGTGCGGCGGCGCGGTATCGCGACGGCAGTCCTCGAGTGGGTGGCGCAGGACGCGAAGGAGAACGGCTGTCCGGGCCTCTACTGGAACACGCTGGAAGACGCCCCGGCTCGCGCTCTGTACGACAAGGTGGGCACATACACCGAGGGACTCATCCACTATTCCTACCGGCGCGACGTGAACTGAACTGTCGGGTAAGGCTGCTGGGAGGGCTCTGTCCTCGGGGTCAGCTGCCGGGGAAGCCTGCGGGCAGCGGCCGGTAGTCGGCTTTGAACTTGGGGCCCGGTGACAGGCCGCGCAGCACGGCGCTGGTCCAGGCGACGGCGGGGAGCCAGCCGGTTACTGCGTTGATGAGGTGTTCGGGGAGGGGGACTGTGTAGAAGCGCAGGTCCGCGCCTCGGTCCCAGTAGGAGTTCACGGTGGGGAGGACGATCGATGGGGGGATTAGTTCGTCCCACATTCCGTGCCACCAGAGGACCGGGGTGTCGGGGATGTGGTGGCCTAGGCTGTTGTCGCGGAGGACTTTCAGGACCTCGGGGGAGGTTTCGAGGGACTTGCCGGGCTGGAAGTAGGCGCTGATCGGGCGGTAGACGCCGGAGAGGGCGATGGTTGCGTAGCAGCGGTGTTCGAAGTCCTTCAGGAGCTGTTGGCCTTCTTCGGTGAGGAGCTCTTCGGGGCGGAAGACTTCTGGGTATTCGCGGGCGAGGCTGGCCCAGCCGAGCCACATGGTGAAGCTGCTGGTGCCTGCCAGGCCGGGTTGGGGTTGGGTGGCGTATTGGGCGATGCCTACCAGGTCTCCGGGGGTGCCGCCGATGCTGGTGCCGAGGAGGGGGACGTCGGGGGCGTAGGTTTCGCGTAGTTCTGCGGCGCGGATGGAGCCGG
Organism: Nocardia sp. NPDC051030; assembly: GCF_040683015.1. Taxonomy (NCBI): domain Bacteria; kingdom Bacillati; phylum Actinomycetota; class Actinomycetes; order Mycobacteriales; family Nocardiaceae; genus Nocardia; species Nocardia sp. NPDC051030. The sequence continues at coordinate 344,258 of NZ_JBFBCD010000005.1, forward strand.
AGCCGCCGCCGGAGTAGCCGTAGAGGGCGATGCCGGAGTCGGTGAGGCCTAGGGCCGGGTCGTTTTTCATGGCGCGGAGGCTGTCCAGGACCATTTTGCCTTCGGCGTAGGTGTTGAAGGTGTTTATTTTGCCGTCGAAGTCGGGGACGTTGAGGGCGAAACCCTGTGCCAGCCAGTAGATCGCGAGGGCGGATTCCTTCATGGTGCCCGTTTGCAGGGTGTGCGATGGGTTGCACGCGGAGTCGGTGGAGTCGATCGCCTCTTGGAAGGACACCACGGGGCGGGGACTACCGGTCCAGGGGATGCCGGGGACGATCACGGTGGTGGCGGTGACGATCGGGTTGTCGTGGACGTCGTTGGATCGGTACAGCAGTTGTTTGGTGTAGACGGGGAACGGGATGCCGAGGACGCGTGTTTGCACCTCGCGGGAGCGCACCACCTGGCCGGGTTGATAGGACGCCAGGTCCGCCGGATCGTCGTACCAGGAGTCCTTGTCCGGGACGGGAATCGGCAGCAGATCGTAGAGCTGCGGCTCCGACGGAAGTTGCGGGAGCTGATTCTGGTCGGGCGGGAAGGTGGGATATCCGGGCTCGGCCGATGCCACGCCCGCACTCACCGCCACCAGCGCCGACATCGTCAGCACGGCGACTCGCCGCACGCGCGATCCATTCACTTGGTCCTCCAGCAGCATTGCTCGGTAGGGCCGATCAGGATCCGGCCGTCATGATCAGCTCACCGCAAAGGAAGGCCGAGCGCTATCGGCATACCGCCGACGGCCGTCGGTGGCTTTTGTGCATGTGCACAATCACCCGCGAACGCGAACGCGGCGGGACACCGGGTTCGGCGTCCCACCGCGTGGGTTCGAGACTCGGGCCTGGCTGGAAGCACAGGCGCGGGAATCAGTTGTCGTCGTTGTGGAACAGCAGACGGCCGAGCATGGAGCCGAGCATGTGGCCGGAGCCAGCGGCGCTGCCGGAGGCGGCGCAGTTGGTGGCGAGCAGGCCGTCGCCCGCCGAGCAGGTGACGGTGTCGAGCTGCGGGGTCTGCTCTGCGGACGCCGGGCCTGCGGTGATCAGAATGGTGGTGGTTGCGGCCGCTGCGGCCAGGGCCGCGCGCGCGACAAAGCTCTTGGTGCTCATTGGGTTCCCTCCCGAATCGCCGCAGAATGCGGCGGAAAACTGCTTGCCACAGGGATTCTGCTTGATATCTCGCGAACCGTACAGACCTCGAGGAAGGTTTCTTTGTTGGTGTGGCGGGCTGGGGTCGGGGCTACTGTCGCTGAGTGGGTTTCGCGGTGCGCGTGGATGTCGCTGGTGCGGTGAAGATTGTCGAGGTGGCGGCGCGGTTCGGGTGGAGTTGGGGGCCGGGTGAGGTCCGTGAATTCGCACGTCGGGCCGGGTGGAGCGCGCCGGAACCGGCGGGCACCATGCGGCGGGGGGCGCTGTTTTCCCGGACGGGGCTGGGGGTTTGGTGGGATTCGGCCATGTTCTGGGGGAATGGGGTGTGGCTGCGGTATATCCGCGTGACCGTGTCGGATTGCCCGGAGCGTGGCGGATTCGGGAGTGCGGAATTGCTCGCGGACGCGCTGGCGCGGGTGGAGGCGGCGTTCACGGAAATCTGGGGTGAGCCCGAATTCGGTGCGGGTCCCGCGGAGGGGCCCGGCTGGGTATTCCCGAATCTTGTTGCGGGACTGACGGTTGGGGACGGCACCGTGGACCTGCTCCTGGTGAATCCGGGGGAGCAGCGGTATTGGATGGAGCGCCGCCACGAGGCGGCGCGGCGGCGGGCGGCGATGGGCGGGTGGGGGCGGCTCACCGAGGACTTGGCGGAGTTCGTCGAAACCCTGCCCACCGAGGCGCGAGTGGTGATCACGGCCTCCGGCGGGCGGTTCGTGCAGGTCGCCGTGGAGGACGGCGAATTGCACGCGGAGTTGAGCCGGAGCGAATTCGTCGACCCCACTTGGCGTTACGGGGCGGAGGTCGAGCAGCTGTTGACGGAGCGGGGCTGGTCCGCGCCGGGCGAGTCGAATTGGCAGCAGTCGCTGTCGCGTAAGGCGGGCAGCACGGCGGTGAGCGGCTTCACCGCGCGCCTGCTGGACGGGTTGCGGACGCTCGGCGTGCGGGCGACGACCGATCTGCTGGTGGATGCCTGGGTGGAGAGCGGCGAGGATCTGGATATCGCGCCACTGGGGATTGCACCGAACCTCAGCTCCAGGAGTCAGCGGGCCGAGTTTCTGCGCGGCCATGCGCCTTTCGGGTTCGATATCGGCCCGCTGCGGGTGGATGTGCCGGGTGGGATCGAGATCGCCCGGGCGGCCGCGGAATTCGGCTGGAGCTGGCTGCGCGCGGATGCGGAACGCTTCGCGGAGCAGGCCGGATGGCGTTGGGAGAAGCGGCCCGGCCCGGCGGATCGTCTGGCATGGGCGAAGACCGCCCTGCGCGTGGACCCGGCACGCGCCCAATTCAGCTATGACGGCGACCGCCTGGAATCGGTCTGCGTGACCATCAGCGACGGCATCGAATCGCAGCTCTTCGACGAGGGCGTCCCGGCAGAGATCCGAGAACAGTTGTCGGCGGCCTTCACTCGCGCCGTCGACGGATTCCGCGCCGAGTTCGGCACGCCCGTGCACGGCGTGCTGTGGCACGCGTATGGTCCGGTCTGGGTGACGCCGAAACTCGCGCTCGGCCTGGTGGCGGGCACGGACACCGTGGAGCTGTACCTGGTGAATCCGGCCGAACGCGCCCGCAGACAGGTGCTCGAACAACAGCACACCGCGCGGCGCGCCACCGAACGCGAATGGGTGCAGTTCTACGACGATCTCGCCGCCATCACCGCCGAGCTATCCGACGGTGAACAGGTCGTCGTGGATGCCGGAGAACTCGGTGCCGCCCGCATCGAACGGGAAGCGGAGCTATTGCGGGTGGAGCTGGACCCGGAGGCCGGGCTGGGACTGCATCCGCGAGTCAAGGATCTGATGCTCGGCAAGGGCTGGCTGCGGCCCGGCACCGAGCGAGCGGTGTGGCGGCATCGCCTGCGGCGGCCCGACCTGGTGCGGGATTGCCGCCGCTATGTGGAATTCGCCCTGTGGCCCTTGCGAACCCGCATGAGCCAGGAAACCGTGCTGCGCGTGACGGTCGACGATGTGGATCGCGGATTCCGGACGCCGTCGACGGGCGCGGTGGGCGGCTGAACACTGCGCGCGGAATCCCCGGCTATGTTCGAAGCCATGACCGACGTAGCGGGTGTGGGACGGGTCCGGGACGCGTACGACGCGGTGGCCGAGCTGTACAACGACCTTTTCAAGCGGCAATTGGAAGCGAATCCGTTCGATCGGGCCGTGCTGGACGTATTCGCCGAGTCGACCCGCGGCGAGGGCGTGGTGGCGGATCTCGGCTGCGGCCCGGGCCGAGTAACGGGACATCTGAAGTCGCTGGGGTTGAACGTATTCGGGGTCGACTTATCGCCGGAGATGATCCGGCTGGCCCGCGAGCAGCATCCCGACGTGCAGTTCGAGGTCGGATCCATGGACCAGCTGAAGTCCGCCGACGGCGCGCTGGCCGGAATCGTGGCCTGGTACTCCATCATTCACACGTCGCCGGAGCAATTGCCCACCATATTGGCAGAATTCGCGCGGGTCTTGCGGCCCGGCGGACACGTGCTGCTCGGCTTCCAGGCCAGCGATGAACGCGATGGAGTCCAGGAGTTCGACCACAAGGTGACGACCGGATACCGCTGGGCCCCGGACACTTTGGCGGACGTGCTGGGACGCACCGGCTTTCAGGTGACCGCCCGCCTGGTGCGCGAGCCCCGCCCTGATGAGCGTTTCCAGCAGGCCACCCTGTTCGCCGTCAGGGACTGACCGGTTCCGGCTCCATGGCCGCGCGTTCATCGAATTGTGCTCGGGCGAGGGTGATTTCGCCCGCGTTCCGCACCGCCCACTGCCCCATGGCATGGGTGAGGTGACCGAGGTCGCGGCCGAGATCGGTGAGCGTGTACTCCACTCGCGGCGGCACGGTCGGGTACACGGCCCGGCTGACCAGCCCATTGCGCTCCAGATCGCGCAGGGTGCGGGTGAGCATCTTCTGGGTGATCCCGTCCAATCGGCGGCGCAGATCGTTGAACCGGACGGGGCCGTCATTCGCACGCAGGGTGCCGAGCACGAGCAGTACCCATTTGTCGGCGAGCACCGCCAGCACGTCCCGCGCCGGACACTGTTTCAGGTAGGTGTCGACCAGACTGGGGGATTCGTCCAGGCCACAGGTGGTATCCATCGGGAACCTCGGGATCAGTAAAGTGCCTTCTTCCCAACGGATACTACGTGTCCAAGAATCGATGCCGTGAACGAAATCAGCATGAAGGCAGTCGGTCAGCGGATCTTCGGTGGCCCCGAAGTGCTCGAGACGGTCGAGGTCGCCAGGCCGGAGCCCGGGCCGGGTGAGGTGCTGGTGCGGGTCGCCGCCGCCTCGGTGAATGCCGCGGATTGGAAGATCCGCGCGGGCCTGATCGCCAAGTTCGGTCCGCCGCCGTTCACGCTGGGATTCGACGTGTCCGGCACGGTCGCCGAGGTCGGCGCGGACGTGACGGGGTACCGGCCCGGCGATGAGGTGTACGGCATGGTGCTCGGCCGCTCGGGTGCGTACGCCGAATACGTCGTGCTCCCAGCGGATTTCGTGGCTCCCAAGCCCGCCTCGCTGGATCACGCCCAGGCGGCCGCCTTGCCGACCGCCGTCCTCACCGCCTGGCAGGCGCTGCGCGAGGTGAAGCCCGGGCAGCGGGTGCTGGTGCATGCCGCGGCGGGCGGCGTCGGCCATCTGGCGGTGCAGATCGCCAAGGCCCTGGGCGCGCACGTGACCGGCACGGCGCGCGCCGCCAATCACGACTTCCTGCGCGGCCTCGGCGCGGATGAGCTGATCGATTACACGACAACCGATTTCACCTCGACGGTCGGCGAGGTCGACGTGGTGTTCGATCTCGTCGGCGGCGATTACCTCACCCGCTCACTGGCGATCCTGCACCCGCACGGCCGCCTGATCGACGCGCAGGGCGAGGAGCCCCTCGACGATCCGCGTTTCCACCGGCTCTACGTGACCCCGTCCGGCACCGATCTGCGCGAAGTGTCGGCGCTGGTCGATCGCGGGCAATTGCGGGTCGAGGTGGAGCGCGTCATGTCGATGGCCGACGCGGCCGAGGCGCACAAGCTCAGCGAATCCGGCCGGGTGCGCGGCAAGATCGTCCTGATCCCCTGGGATGCCGCCGAATAGACGACCGGCGTAAGAGGTCAATCACCCGGCCGGACACGACAGTGACCGCCGGGTGACCGGTGCCATACCGTCGCCGCATGAAGCGTCACGTTCTGGCCTGCGCCCTTGCGGTTTTCGCGACCGCACTGACGGGGGGTGCGCAGGCGATCGCGGCACCGCCGACCGGTTCGTCCGGTGAGACGGGCATGCGGTTCTCCGATCCGCACTATTTCGACTGCGGCACCGTGCCGTGGCTGGTGCGCGCGGCGGACCTCAATCGGGACGGCAAGCCGGACCTGATCACCGCCAATGCCGGTTCCGCCACCGTGAACGGCGTGACCCCGGCGGGGTTGAAGGGCGTGTCGGTGCTCCTGAACACCACGCCCACCGGCGCGGCGGATCCGAGTTTCGCGCCGCAGCGGTTGTTCGCGGCCGGAATCGGCACGCTCGCAGTCGATATCGCCGATCTGGATGGTGACGGCGCACCGGAGATCATTACCGCCAATTTCGGCGACACCGGGGCCAATGGCATTTCCATCCTGCGCAATCTCACCCCGGAGGGGGCCGCCGAAGCCCAGTTCGCCGATCCGGTGAACCTGCCCACGGGCGCGTTCCCGGCACTGGTCAAGGCCGTCGATATCAATGGCGACGGCAAACCGGACCTGGTGAGCGGCGATTTCGGGTTGCCGTTCGGGCTGGGCGCGACGGTATTGATGAATACCACCGCCCCCGACGGCCCGATCACCTTCGGCCCGCCGACCCAGTTTCTGAGCGGTTTGGTCGCCGAGGGCATGGCCGTGGGCGATGTGAACAATGACGGTCGCGAGGACATTCTGGTGTCGAGCACCGGGTCCAGCAATACGGCCGTGTTCGTCAACACCACCCCGCCCGGTTCCATGACCCCGAGCTTCGCCATCAGCGAGGAGTGGGTGGTCACGAGCACCGATGTGCAGCTGGCCGATATCGACGGCGACGGCCGCCTGGACATGATCGCCGCCCGCACCGCGGGCGGTTTCACGGTCCGCCTGAACCGCACCGAACCCGGTTCCCCGAATGCCGAATTCGGCCAGGACATCGTCGGAGATCTGGTGGGCGAGCTGACCCGCGCGCACGGCACCCTGGGCGTGGTCACCGAGGGCATCGCGGTGGCCGATTTCGACGGTGACGGCATTCCGGATATCGCCGCCAATAACAATTTCCCGATTCCCGGCTACTCCGTCGCCGTCTTCGGCAATCGCACCGCGCCCGGCGCGGCCGATGCGAATCTGGTGGGCCCCTCCGGCTTTCCGGGCAGCGCCTACCTGTTCGGCACCAATGCCATTACCGCCGCGGACCTGAACGGCGACGGCAAACCGGATCTGATCACCGGCAATGTCCCCAGTCTCCAGGTCGACGGCAACCAGATCGTTCACGGCGGCCTGGGCGTCCTGATGAATCGTTCCTGACCAGCGGGACGGGCGGCCTGACCGCTGTCGTTTCCGCGCTAGCGTCGCACGCGGGGACGAGTTCAGGAGTGGCAGTGGTGGACTGGAACGAAGAAGTCGATGTGCTCGTCGCGGGGTCGGGCGGTGGCCTGGCCGGGGCATATACGGCCGCGCGCGAGGGCCTGACGGTGGCGGTGGTGGAAGCGACCGAACTGTTCGGCGGGACCACGTCCTATTCGGGCGGCGGCGGGGTTGCGAACTGTTGGAGGTTCTTTGTCGATAATGGTTCGGGAGCCCCCGTTGGGGCGTAATCTCTTGTGCTGACACACTCTTGGGTGCCCGATCCTGCGACGGAAGGCACCGCCCCCTGTTCACCGGAGTGATGGGCAGGGGCATCGGATCGTCCAGGCCGGTTCGGATGCCCGGAAGTGTGAGGGAACCCGCCTCCCTGTCACGGACCGTGCACACGATGCACGTCGCCGGACAGGGGTTCGAGTACGCGGGGGACCAGTGCGTCCAAGACCGTTCGGGACGCGCGCGGTATTCGGGGTGTGATCGTGGAAGTTCACCTCCTGAACACCGGACAGGAACGGTGTGGTTCCCGTGCAATCCGGTACTGCGACGCGCAGGCGTCGAGGACGGCGCGGTGGTCGGCGCGATCGTGGAACGCGAGAGCGGGTGGCCATTCGCGCCGCAGGGGAGTCCTGTTGGCGGCGGGCGGTTTCGAGGGCAATGACGAATTGCGGCGGCGGTTCGGAGTGCCCGGCGTGGCCCGGGACACCATGGGGCCGTGGGGAAATCAGGGTAAGGCGCATGAGGCCGGTATGGCGATCGGTGCCGACACCGACCTGATGGATCAGGCGTGGTGGTCGCCCGGCCTGGTGCACCCGGACGGGCGGGCGGCCTTCGCGCTGTGGTTCACCGGCGGCATCTTCGTGAACGCGGCCGGTGAGCGCTTCGTCAATGAGTCCGCGGCCTACGACCGGCTGGGCCGCGACATCATCGAGCACCTGAACGACGGCTCGGTGGCACCGGCGCAGGGCGGCGGCGCCACCTTCTGGATGGTCTACGACGATGCCGAGGGCGCGGTGCCGCCGATCAAGGCCAGCAATGTGCCGATGGTCGACGCCGAGAAGTACATCGAGGCGGGCCTGTGGCACACCGCCGACACGCTCGAGGAACTCGCGGCCAAGATCGGCGTCCCGGGCGAGGCGCTGGTCGCCACGGTGGCCCGCTTCAACAAGCAGGCCGCCGAGGGCGTGGACGCGGACTTCGGTCGTGGCGACGAGGCCTACGACCGTGCCTTCTCCCAGGGCGAATCGCCGCTCGTGCCGATCACGCGGGGCCCGTTCCACGCCGCCGCGTTCGGCATCTCGGATCTCGGCACCAAGGGCGGCCTGCGCACCGACACCGCGGCCCGCGTGCTCACCGCCGCCGGTGACCCGATCCCCGGCCTCTACGCGGCGGGCAACACCATGGCGGCCGTGAGCGGCACGGTGTACCCCGGCGGCGGCAATCCCATCGGCGCATCCGTGCTGTTCAGCCACCTGGCCGCGCTGGATATGCGGACTCGCTGAGCCGACCCGCCCACCGCCCGGCAAACAGCGGGCCTACAGTCGATCCATGGGTGCCGTTGAGGGTGGGCGGGTGACGTCGGCTGGTGGACCCGCACGTGGGTCGTATGACGTGGTGGTGGTCGGTGGCGGGCATAACGGGCTGGTGGCCGCGGCTTATCTGGCGCGAGCCGGGCGATCGGTGCTGGTGCTGGAGCGCCAGAGCCATATCGGCGGGGCCGCCGTCTCGGAGCGGGTCTTCGAGGGCGTGGACGCGCGGCTGTCCCGATATTCGTATCTGGTGAGCCTGCTGCCGGATCGGATCGTGCGCGATCTGGGGCTGCGCTTCGAGACCCGCAAGCGGCGGATCTCCTCCTACACCCCGGTCGGCGACCACGGCCTGCTGGTGGACGGCGGGTCGGATGCGGCCACCCGCGAGAGCTTCGCCCGCGTGACCGGTTCCGACCGGGATTACCTTGCCTGGCACCAGTTCTACGATATGACCGGCCGCTTGGCCAAGCACGTGTTCCCGACTCTCACCGAGCCCCTGCCCACCCGGGACGAATTACGTTCCACGGTGGACGATTCCGCGGCCTGGGACACGATTTTCGAACGGCCCCTGGGTGAATCGGTGGATGCCACCTTCGCCGACGACACCGTCCGCGGCATAGTCCTCACCGATGCCCTGATCGGCACCTTCACCCACGCCCACGACCTGTCCCTGCTCCAGAACCGCTGCTTCCTGTACCACGTCATAGGCGGCGGCACCGGCGACTGGAACGTGCCCGTCGGCGGCATGGGCGCATTGACCGACGAACTCGCGAACGCCGCCCGCCACGCCGGAGCCACCTTGGTCACGGACTGCTCGGTCACCGGCCTCGAAACCGACGGCGACACAGCCGAAGTCGCCTTCACCTCGGAGAAATGCGGCCAGGGCACGGTGATCGCCCGCCACGTACTGGTGAACGCCGCCCCCTACGAATTGGCCCGCCTGCTCGGCAATGTGATTCCGAAACCCGAAGGCGCACAACTCAAAATCAATATGCTCCTGCGCCGCCTGCCGAAACTCCGTGACAGCACGGTGGACCCGCGCACGGCCTTCGCCGGAACCTTCCACATCGCAGAATCCGCCACCCAGCTCGACCAGGCGTATCAGGATGCGGCCGCGGGCCGAATCCCCTCCGCCCCGCCCTCGGAGATCTACTGCCACACCCTGACCGACCCCTCCATCCTCTCGATGGAGCTCCAGGAACAGGGCATGCACACCCTCACTCTCTTCGGCTTGCACACCCCCGCCCGGCTTTTCGCCGAGGACCCCGACGGCGTGAAGAAGCTCGTGGTGGATGCGACACTGGCGCAACTGGATTCGGTGCTGGCCGAACCCATCCGCGATTGCCTGGCCTTCGACGCCGAAGGCCTCCCCTGCCTGGAAGCCAGGACGCCGGTGGAACTCGAGGCCGAGATCGGCCTGCCCGGCGGCCACATCTTCCACACCGACCTCTCCTTCCCGTATCGGGAGGGTCCGGCCGAGGATCCCGCCTCGCGCTGGGGCGTCGCCACCGACCACCGCAATATCTTCCTGTGCGGCGCGGGCGCGGTCCGCGGCGGCGGCGTCAGCGGCATCGGCGGCCACAATGCCGCCATGGCGGTGCTGGAGAGCTAACGAGGTAGCGCCTGGGTGACGCGCCACAGTCGGCGTGGCAGTTCGCCTTCCTCGAGCGCGGGGATTATTCGATCGGCTCCACGGCACTCGCGCAGACCTGTACACAGCAGTGAATGAAGTCGCGGACGGGCGGATTCGCGTCGCCGGAGGCGGGCCAGGCTGATGATCATGACGAACAGCGAAAACATCGGCAGCCCAAGACTTGCCGTCGCCTACCATTCCGGGTGGGGTCACACCGAGGTGCTCGCCGCCGCTGTCGCCGAGGCCGCGCGATGCGGGGGCCGAGGCGACGATGATCGCGGTGGAGCGGATCACCGAGGCCGACTGGGATGCCTTGGACGCCGCCGACGCCATCGTCTTCGGCAGTCCCACCTACATGGGTGATGTGTCGGCGGCCTTCAAATTCTTCGAGGAGGCCACGTCTCGCCGCTGCGTCATGGGCACCTGGCGGGACAAGGTGGCCGCGGGCTTCACCAACTCCGGGGCGATGAGCGGGGACAAGATGCACACGCTGGTATCGCTGTCGGTATTCGCCGCACAGCACCACATGCATTGGGTGAACCTGGGATTGGTGGCGGGCTGGAACAGCACCACCGCCTCCCGCGACGACCTGAACCGGCTCGGTTTCTTCCTCGGCGCGGGCGCGCAGACCGATACCGACCTACCGCCGGATGCCATGTCCGAGGCCGATATTCGCACCTGCCGTCATCTGGGCGTTCGGGTCACCGACGTGGCTAGGAGGTTCGCCGCCCATCGGTACCTTGATGCCCGATGATGTCGGTGCAGCATCGAATGAAGTAGCGCATCACGGGATCCGCTTCGGACGCGTCGGGCCAGACCAGGGCCACCAGGGTCGGTCCGATGCCGTGGACCGGGCGGAACACCACGCCGGGGTAAGGGGAGGAGCGGGCGGTGGAGGCGGGGGTGAAGCTGACGCCGTAGCCGCTGGCGATGGCGCGCAGCCATTCGTCGGTATTGCGGGCCATGGCTCCGATGATGGCGGTGTCCACGGGGCGGGCGTCCAGGCCCATCCAATAGTCGCGCCACCAACCGGTTTCCGCGGGGGAGGCCACGTAGGGCTCGTCCCAGAGTTCGCGGAAGGTGATGTCGTCGCGACCGGCCAGGGGGTGGTCCTCGGGGAGGGCGATCCAGCGGGGTTCGGTGAAGAGTTCCCGTACGTGGTATTCCTCCTGGCCCGGGAAGGGTAGTCGCAGCAGGGCCACATCCACATCGCCCTCGTCCAGCCCGGCGGTCGGGTCGGTCCAGCCGCCCTGGTGGATATCGACCTGCCAGTCGGGGTGCAGGCGGTGGAAGACCTGGATGATCTCGGCCAGGTAGCCGTCGGCCGCACTGTGCACGGTGCCCAGGCGCAGCACCTTGGCGGCTCGGCTGGCATCGCTCTTGGTGTCGCGCAGGATTCGATCCCAGGAGGCCAGCAGGGTCGGCACCTGCTCGGCCAGTACCTTGCCCGCGGCGGTGAGGGTCCAGCCCGCCCGCGAGCGGATGAACAGTTCCACTCCGACTTGCTGTTCCAGCTGTTTGATCTGAGTTGCCAGCGAGGGTTGCGCGACATGCAGCCGCTGCGCGGCGCGCGGCAGGCTCTCGGTATCGGCGACCGCCAGGAAGTAACGCAGCAGTCGCGTGTCGATATCCATACCACCCAGATTATTGACGTGGCCACCGAAAGCCATACCCCGGCTTTTCAGCCGGGATTCCGTCACCCGACGCTCGGAGTTCCACCGTACAGGCGGGACGCGGTCGCAAAACTCATCGCAGGCCGCAGGAACCTACTCGATCTCGCGTTAGGGTGGCCGTTGCCACATAGTTGCTGACCCCGCAAAGCGAGTAGAACGGAAGCGGAATCCAGGAGGCGACATGAGCACGACCGGCCCACGGCATTCGCGGCCGCAAGCGCGGCGCGCGGTTGCCGATGTCCCGGTCGGCAAGCGGATCACCGGTGCGGCCCGGCGCGCGAGCGGCGTGTTCGACGACTGGCTGGTCCGGCGGGTGGCGGGGCGCAGCGGGGCGCATGAACTCCACGATCCGCCGCCACCCGAAGAGCCGCCCGTCTCCGCGGATCTGCTGAATCTGCTGCGGCTACTGGGCGTCATGCTGATCAGCTCCGGCGAGACCACCGATCGGGTGCAGCAGATCTTGGACGACACCGCACACCGTTACGGGGCGGGTGAGGTGCAGTTCTTCGTCCTGCCCACGGGAGTCTTCGTGCGCGTGGAGGATTCGCGCGGGTCGGCCGTCGACCTGCAGTCCGCACCGAATGAGACGCTGCGGTTGGATCAGATCGCCGCGCTGTATCAACTGCTCGACACCATGAAACGGGATCTGCCGCCGCCGACCGAGGTCACCGGCAAGCTCGCGGAGATCCTCGCCTCCGATCGGCCGACTCCCGTCTGGCTCATGCTGGTCGGCAATATCGTGCTCACGGTCGGCCTGGGCCTCATGCTGAATCCGACCGTGCACGCCCTGGCCGGGTACGCCGTCCTCGGCCTGGTGGTGCAGTTGCTGATCCTGCTGGCGGACCGGTTCACCCTGCTGTCGCTGGCGCTGCCGGTCACCGCGGGTGCGGTGGTGACCTTGCTGGCCTTCGGTTTTCCGCATGCGCTGGGCGGCGGGCAGCCCTCGCAGCTGCTGATTCCCGCGGTCGCGGGACTGCTGCCGGGCGCGACCCTCACCAATGGCGCGATCGAGCTGTCGACGGGTTCCATGGTGGCGGGCTCGGCGCGGACCATCTCGGGCCTGAACAAGCTGCTGCTACTGGCTTTCGGCATCTATATCGGCTTGCAGGTGCTCGGGCCGCGGCCCCCGGATTCCGCCGCTATCGCCGCATTGGGTTGGTGGGCACCGATTCTGGGTGTGCTGCTGATCGGTATCGGGCATTCGTGGCGCTCCAGCGCACCCCCGAAATCCCTCTTATGGCTGCTGCTGGTGCTGTACGTGACCTTCGCGGCGCAGCGGCTGGGCATTCAGATCGGCGGGCCGCTGCTCGGCGCGTTCCTGGGTGGCCTGGTGGCCGTGCCGACCGCATATCTGGTGCAGCGCAATCGGAATGCGCCGCCCACCCAGGTGGCGTTCCTGCCCGCCTTCTGGATGCTGGTGCCCGGCGGCATGGGCCTGACCGCGATCTCGGATCTGGTCACCAACGCGGGTGTGAACGGCCTGCAGGTGCTGATCAATGTGCTGCTGTCGGTGCTGGCCATCGCGCTGGGCGTACTGGTGGGGTCCGGTCTGATCAATACCAAGCAGCCCGGCCGCGCCCCGATGCTGGATCGGCTGCTGCCGCCCCCGGCACACCTGCCCGCGGTGCACGTTCCCTCAGCGGACGACGGGAAGTCCTGAACCCGGATCGGCCAGCCACAGCAACCAGTGCGGGACCAGCAGGTTCGCGAATTCCTCATAACCTGCCGCGCCGGGGTGATAACCGTCGGCGAGCGCGACCTCCCGCATCCAGATCGGGTTCTCGCGCAGCGGCTGATGCACCCGCAGGTACGGCACGGCGGCGGTGTCGCACAGTTCGGCGAACCGCTCGTCCAGGGCGCTGAGCCGGAGATTGTGCTCGTCATCGACGTTCGGCGGCGGGGCGACCACCAGTGCCTGCCAGCCCCTTTCCGCGATGCCGCGCAGGATGGCGGCCAGGTTCGCGACCGAATCGTCGGGGTCGACCCGGGGCAGGCCGTTCTCGTGGCCGGTGTCATTGGCCCCTGTGGAGATCACCACTCGGCCGTCCACGCCCTGCGGTAATCGCGGCGTGCACTCGGCCTCCCAGCGAGCGCGCAGCTCAGTGCTGGTCTCGCGGCGGATTCCGAGGTTGTAGTAATTGAGCGGCTGCCCGGCGGCAATCGCGCGAACCGCTATTCGCCCCGCCCAGCCCAGGCATTTCTGGTCTCCGACCCCCGCTACATACGACTCACCGACAAAACAAACACGAAGATCGGTTACCACCTGCCGATCCTCGCACGGGCATTCGGCAACCACGTAGTGATCGCATTAAGCCGGATAAAGCAGACACGCCCGGCACCGGTGGGTGGCGGGCTCGTCGCCCGCCCCGGCCGCGACGGGTTACGGTAACCAGCGTGTCGGGTACCCGGTGATGCCGTTGCCCGACACATATTCACCCCGAGCCGACCATGGGACCGCAGCCGTTCCCACGATCCGAAAGCGCGTATTAGACATGCGAGTCGACGGACGGGAGATTCCCGTCTCCGGCAGCCTGCTGCAGCCGCGGATCCGCCGGACCAGTGACATCTTGCGCGTAGTGCTGTCCGCACTACTGGTCGCGATCGTCATCGCGGGGTCGCTCATCACCCGCCCGCAGTGGGAGGATCTGGAGAAGTCGGTCTCCGGCATCGTCGGATTCCTCACGCCGGAACAGTCCAATCTGGTCTACATCATCTACGGCATCGCGATTCTGGCGCTGCCGTTCGCGGTCTTCGTGCGCCTGTTGTGGCGGCGGCAATGGAAACTGCTGGGCGGGTACCTGTCGGCCGGGTTGATCGCGGGACTGCTGTTCTCCATTACCGGCACCGGATTCTCCGCGCCCCGTTGGCATTTGTCGGAACCGCAGCAGGTGAACACCTTCCTGTCGCAGTTCCTGGACGATCCGCGCTGGATCGCCATGCTCGCGGCCACGCTGACCGTGGCCAGCCCGTGGCTGCCCAAGCGGGCCCGGCGCTGGTGGTGGACGCTGCTGCTCGCCTTCGTGCCCATCCACCTGGTGGTCAGCCTCGTGGTTCCGGCCCGGGCCCTGCTGGGGTTGTGCGTGGGCTGGTCCGTCGGCGCGGTGATCGTGCTGCTGGTCGGTACCCCCGCGCTGGAGGTTCCCCTCGAAGCCGCCGTGCGGGTGCTCGCCCAGCGCGGCTATCGGGTCACCGCCTTCAAGGTGCTGCGCCCGGGCGGCCATGGCCCGCTGGTGCTCTCGGCCGCGACGACCACCGAGCCCGCACCCCTCTACTCCGATCCGACCGCCGTCGCCGCCGCACACCGCACGCCCGTGGCCGCCGCGGCGAGCCTGGTGAAGACACCGGAACCAGTGAAGACCCCGGAACCGGTGGCGGCCACGGTGAATGGTGAGCCCGTCGAGATTTCACCACCCGCCGATGAACTGATCATCGAGTTGTATGGGCAGAACCAGCGCAGCCGCGGCGCACTGCTGCAATTGCGGCGCTGGCTGACCATTCGCAGCAGCGAGCATGTGGCGCTGTTCGCGTCCATGCGGCGCGCGGTGGAGCATCGGGCGCTGATGGGGTTCGCCATCGCGGATCTCGGCCTGGCCAGCACCAAACCGCTCACGGTCGCGGCGCTGGATCGCGGCTGGATGCTGTACGCGCACACCATTCGGAACGGGAAGTCGCTCTCGGCCGCCGACGGTGTGAAGACCTTGGCCATGGTGTGGCAGGCCTTGCAGGTCATGCATCAGGCGCAGATCTCGCACGGCGATCTGCGGGCCGAGGAAATCCGGGTCACCAGCGATGGGACCGTGCAGTTCGGCGGGTTCACCTATGCCGAATTCGGCGCGTACGACGTGCGATTCGAATCGGATGTGGCGCAGCTGATGCTGTCCTCGGCGGCGCTGTTCGGCGCGGAGACCGCGGTGCGCACGGCCATCGAGGTGCTCGGCACACAGCCGGTGCTGGATGGCTCGCGGCGCTTGACCAAGACCGCGCTGCCCGCGCACGTGCGCAAATCGATCACCGATGCGGGCGACCTCATGAAGGCCGTGCGCGAGGAGGTGACCGAGCAGACCGGGGAAGACCGGATCGAGGCCGCGCAGATCACCCGGTTCTCCCGCAATCAGATCATTCAGCTGGTGCTGCTGATCGGCCTGGTCTACGTCGCCTACCCGTATATCAGCGCGGTGCCGACCTTCAGTTCCGAACTGCGCAATGTGAATTCGTGGTGGGCGATCCTCGGGCTCTCGGTGTCGGCGCTGACCTATGTCGGTGCGGCCATGGCGCTGTGGGCGTGCGCGTCCGAGGCGGTGAACTTCCGCAATCTGCTGCTCATGCAGGTGGCCAATACCTTTGCGGCCACCACGACACCGGCGGGTGTGGGCGGCCTGGCGCTGAGTGTGCGGTTCCTGCAGAAGAGTGGCCTCGGTGCGGTGCGCGCGACCGCCGCGGTCGCCCTGCAGCAGACCGTGCAGGTGGTGACGCACCTCGTGCTGTTGCTGTTCTTCAGTGTGGTGGCAGGGGTTTCGACCAACCTGTCGCACTTCGTGCCGAGCGCCACGGTGCTGTACCTGGTGGCGGGCGCGCTACTCGGGGTGGTCGGCGCGACCATTCTGATTCCGACCGTGCGCCGCTGGCTGCGCAATGAGGTCCGCCCGCAGCTGACCGAGGTGCTGGCTCAGCTCAAGGATCTGGCGCGGCGGCCCGCCCGGCTCGCCATGATCATCGGCGGCTGCGCGACCACCACCCTGGGCATGGCCCTCGCCCTGTGGGCGAGCATCGAAGCCTTCGGCGGCAGTACGACTTTCGTGACCGTCACCATCGTGACCATGATCGGCGGCACCCTGGCCTCGGCCGCGCCGACACCCGGTGGTGTGGGCGCGGTCGAGGCGGCGCTCATCGGTGGCCTGGCCGCCTTCGGCGTGGCGGCCTCCATCGCGGTGCCCGCGGTCCTGCTCTACCGCGTCCTCACCTGCTGGCTGCCGGTGTTCTGCGGCTGGCCCATCATGCGCTGGCTGACCTCCCACGACATGATCTGAGCCGCCGCAGAACGACAGGTCAGGCCGAAAACTCCTTGCGGAGTTCGACCTTCACGACCTTGCCGCTGGCATTGCGCGGCAGTTCGGTGACGATCACCAGTTCCTTGGGGTGCTTGTAGCGCGCCAGGGATTCATTGAGGAACGGGGTCAGCTCCTCGAGGGTCAGGTCCTCGACGCCCGGGATGAGCGCGACCACCGCCACCGGCACCTCGCCCCACTTCTCGTGCGGGCGGGCGATGACCGCGGCCTCGTGGATCTTCGGGTGCGCGAAGAGCACGTTCTCCACCTCGGCGCAGTAGATGTTCTCACCGCCGGAGATGATCATGTCCTTCTTGCGGTCGACCACATAGATGAAGCCCTCGTCGTCCTGGCGGACCAGGTCGCCGGAGTGGAACCAGCCGCCGTGGAAGGCCTCCGCGGTCGCCTCGGGGCGATTCCAGTAGCCGGACATCATGGTCGGGCCGCGGTAGACGATCTCGCCGATCTCACCGGGGGCGACATCGTTCATCTCATCGTCGACCACGCGGACCTGAATGGTGGGGATGGGCTTGCCGACCGAGCCGAGCTTGGTCAGCGCGTCCTTGCCCTCCAGTACGCAGGTGATCGGCGACATCTCGGTCTGACCGAACACCGCGACATTCTGGGCTTCGGGGAAGCAGTCGGCCATGGCCTGCAGCACCGAGTCCGAGGCCGGAGCCGCGCCCCAGCACAGCATCTTCAGGGCCAGCTTGCGTTGTGCGACAGTCGGTTCTTCACAGATGAGCTGCCATTGCACGGGCACACAGAATGCGGTGGTGGCCTGCTCGGCCTCCACGGCATCGAGCCATTCGGTGGCATCGAATGCGCCCAGCGGATGCAGCACGGTCTTGCCACCGAGCAGGAAATACGGTGTGAGACTGCCCAATCCGGCAATGTGGAACAGCGGAGAGGTGCAGAAGCCGACCGACTCCGGGGTGATCTCCATGGCCCGGAAACAGGTGATGGCCTGCGAGTTCATATTCGCGTGCGAGAGCACCGCGCCCTTGGGGGTGCCGGTGGTGCCCGAGGTGTACATGATCAGGCAGGGGGTGTCTTCCGGAATATCCAGCGGCGCATGCGCTTCGCCCGCTTCGGCGAGGAAGTCGTCGTAGCCGATGACGCCCTCACCGGTCTGGCCGTTGATCACGACACAGGTTTCGAGGGTCTCCGCCTGCGCGAGCATGGCACTGGCCAGGGGCTGCAGCACGGTGTCGGTGACGATGGCCTTACCGCCGCTGTCGGCCACGATGTACGCGACCTCGGGCGGGGTGAGGCGGAAGTTCACCGGCACCGCGATCGCGCCGAGGGCATTGATGCCCATGACCGCCTCGATGTACTCGACATAGTTGAGCGCCAGCAACAGCACCCGATCGCCGAACCCGACCCCTCGACGGGCGAGCGCGTCGGCGAACTTCTCCGAACGCTCGTGCAGCTGCGACCAGGTGGTGTCCACGCCCTTGCAGCGGAAGGCGACATGGTCCGGCCGCATGGCGGCGTGCGTGGCGACCTGGTTGACCCAGTGATTGCGCCGCGAACGGATCGGCTCGTCGAGCGGCTGGATACCAGAGGTCATGCCACGAACTCCCTTCGAACCGTCGCTCACGCGCAACCGGCTGCTCCGGCTTCACCGACGGTGCTCAGGCGTGAGAATAGCAACTAACTTTCTGGCGTGACAAGGGTTACAGAGAAGGTTCTGCCAGAAACTTCTCAGTCATTCATTTGGCAGCTCAGCGCCATGAAAATAAGTATCACCGGGTCAGTGGCAGCATTCGGTTATCCCCAGGTTTGGCGCAGGCATGCAGTTTCGGGTGCAAACTCTGGCTCACATCGGGCTTGAACCCCATATGCAACTATGCGAGTATCAAGCCAGTCTCAGTCAGGACAGGCTCAGGCAGGAGAGGACAGCATTCATGGCTCTGCGTACCCGGTTCACCGAGACCTTCGGTGTCGAGCATCCGATCGTCCAGGGCGGCATGATGTGGGTCGGCCGCGCCGAACTCGCCGCCGCAGTGTCCGAGGCGGGCGGCCTCGGCATCATCACCGCGCTGACCCAGCCCACTCCCGCGGATCTGCTGAAGGAGATCGATCGGGCGCGCGCGCTGACGGATAAGCCGATCGGCGTGAACGTCACCATCCTGCCGTCGATCAACCCGCCTCCGTACGAGGAGTACATGAAGGCGATCATCGATTCCGGTGTGAAGATCGTCGAGACCGCGGGCTCCAATCCTGAACCCTTCCTGCCGTACTACAAGGAAGCCGGGATCAAGGTGCTGCACAAGTGCACCAGCGTCCGGCACGCCCTCAAGGCGCAGAAGATCGGCGTCGACGGCGTCAGCATCGACGGCTTCGAATGCGCCGGGCACCCGGGCGAGGACGATGTCCCCGGCCTGATCCTGATCCCGGCCGCCACCAAGGCCCTCGACATTCCGGTCATCGCCTCCGGCGGTATCGCCGATGCGCGCGGCCTGGTCGCGGCCCTCGCCCTGGGCGCGGACGGCGTGAACATGGGCACCCGCTTCATGTGCACCCAGGAGTCGGCGATCCACCAGACGGTCAAGGAGCAGATCGTCGCCAATACCGAGCGGGCGACGCAGCTCATCTTCCGCACCATGCACAACACGGCGCGCGTGGCCGACAACGAGATCAGCCGCAAGGTGGTCGAGATCGAGAAGGCCGGCGGCAAGTTCGAGGATGTGCGCGATCTGGTCGCGGGCGCTCGCGGGCGTCGCGTGTTCGAAGAGGGCGATCTGGACGCGGGCATCTGGTCCGCCGGACAGGTGCAGGGCCTGATCGACGACATCCCGACCTGTGGCGAGCTCGTTTCGCGCATGGTCGCCGAGGCCGAAGAGCTCATCGGCGCGCGACTGGCGGGCATGCTCTCCTGAGTTCATTGCACTAGCACCGAAGGACGACCGCGCGGTATTTACCCACCGAAAGCGTGAAATGTCCTGAGTGTCAGGGCCCTAGGCAGAATTGCCTAGGGCTCTTTGCATTTCGGCCGTCCGGGGCACTCGAGTAGAGGATGCTTGGCATTACACGACGTGTGGCGGAGGTACCGAAATGGCAATCACTCGGCTTCATCTCGATGACGAAGCGCTCCGCCGGACAATGGCAATGTCCGGCGTCCACACCGAACAGGACGCCGTGAACCTAGCGCTGCGATTCTTCACCACGCATGCGACGCCCGAGGACCTCGAGACGCCGATTCACATGCGCGCGGCGACGGCCTGATAGTCGTGCGAGGCAATGATCTCGATGCCATCCGGGAGGGCGTGTAGGCGCTGAATGGTCCGGAAGGCGGCATCGCGATCGGCGTCGAAGAGCTGTCCCGGCATGGGGGCCTTCTCGCGAATCAGCTTGACCTGCAAGCTGTTCCAGACCGCGTCACCCGCCAGCAGGACGCGGGTGCCGTCTTCGACCGCGAGCAGTACGCCGATGCTGCCGGGGGTGTGACCGGCGAGGTCCACGAGCAGTACCGAGCCGTCCCCGAACAGGTCATGACTGCGTTCGAATGTGGCGACCGGCGGCCCGTCGAGTTCTACGCCGCCCATCTTTCGACCGTGCAAAGGCTTTCGGGCCACGCCGATCGGTGCTCGAGGGCCATTCATCGCCCAGTCGTATTCGATGGCGGGAATCCGCAATTCGATCGAATCCGGCAACTCGAGCAGCCCGGACACGTGATCCCAATGCAGATGCGTGGCGAGCACGAAATCGATATCCGCGCCGGAGAGATCATGGGCGGCCAGCGCATCGGTCAGCCCCTGCACCGGACGATCCGGCGCGACCAGCAGACCGACCGGGAACGGCAGGCCCGGAATCACTCGCTCATGCACGTCCGCGCACAGTGCCGGATCGACCAGGAAGCGCGCCTTCGGATGCTCGATCAGGAACGCGCCCATGGACATGGGCAGTTCCCTCAGGCTGCGCACGCCCTCGGCGACGATCGTGGTGGGCGCGGACAATCTGCCCTGTAGGAGCGATCGGAATCGCACCGTGGCGCGGGCGGGCGGGAGCTCGGCCACCTGGAGCGCGGCCAGGAAGGCGTCGTCCGGCTGTCGCGGCCGCAGCAGCCGCGCGGGCGTGGCGGCCAGGGCCGCGCAGCAGCGGGCCAGGGTGGGCAGCACGGATGGCTTGCCCTCGTTCACGGAGTTCTCACTCACGCGCACAACGCTACTGAGCGCGGAGTCATCGGACACCACCTCGACATGTTCCGGCGGTTCTTACGGCCCACAGATTTCCTGTCATCATGTGCGAATTCGTGCAGGTGGCAACCCTTGCCGTCGAAACCTCTTCTGGGAAGACCGAAACCTTGGCAGAATCGCCGGAGGTACCTCGGCGGCCACGTCGCCGGTCACGGGAAGGCTTCCTGTGCGGCAGAGTACGACAGCATCGCCCGATCCCACACCAGTTCCGCGGGTGGCGATCGTCGGTGTCGGCTGCCGGGCGACAGGTACGGATTTCGACTACGACTGGTTCGGCATCAGCCCCCTCGAGGCCGCCGGTATGTCACCCCGCCAGCGCGTGAATCTCGAAGTGGCCGTGGAGGCCCTGGACGACTCCGGCCTCGGCTGCCTCGCCCGCGGCTCCAACGCCGCCGTGGTCTTCGGCGCGGGCGGTGCGACCAATAGCGCCCACCAACTCTCCCGAGCCCTCGACCTGCGCGGCCCCAGCCTCACCGTCGACAGCGAACGCGCCTCCCCCTTGGTAGCGGTGGACATGGGCGTCCGCCTCCTGGCCGACCCCACCGTCCCCTTCGTCATCGCGGGCGGCGTGGATCTCACTCTCCTACCGGACATTTCAGACCTTCAAACCCCCACCCCCGGCTCCACGGACCCCCTCTGCACCGTCCTGATCCTCCAGCGCACCCCCGACGCCCTCCGCACCCGAACCCGCCGCTACGCCGAAATCGCGGGCGCGGGCCTCGGTTTCCCGGAAACCGGCACCCCTCTCGCACACATCACCCTCCACGACGATCCCGGCGGCCCCAACGGCGCAGCTCGCCCGACTCACAGCGAGGACCCGCCCGTCCTGATCCCCATTACCGGGCGCGACCCGTCCGCCGTCCACGATCTGGCATTGCGCTGGGCCGCAGCCGTCGCCTCCTACCGCACGCTCGGTGAATTCGCCTCGGCCACGGCGCGATTGGTCCCCGAACCCACTCGCGCCACCATCCTCGCCCGTGACCCCGCCGAAGCCGCCACCCAACT
Organism: Nocardia sp. NPDC051030; assembly: GCF_040683015.1. Lineage (NCBI taxonomy): Bacteria > Bacillati > Actinomycetota > Actinomycetes > Mycobacteriales > Nocardiaceae > Nocardia > Nocardia sp. NPDC051030. The sequence continues at coordinate 366,084 of NZ_JBFBCD010000005.1, forward strand.
CCGCGCCCTCGCCCGCCACATCGCGGCCGCCACCCCGACGAGCTCCCGAGTCCCGAAACGAGCCACCACCGCAAGCGAGCCGACGCCGCACCCCGCACCGAGAGCCGGAGTGCCGCAGCATGGCTCGCGGGCCGCCGGAGCCGATATCGCGGTGCGCCCGGGGACGCTGCGCTCCCGCGCATCCGGCGCGGTGCAATCGATCCGGTACGTGGGGGACCCGGCGCGGGCCGCGGACGGGATGATCGGGCTCGGAGCCGGGGCGGGCGACGGCGGGGTGTTGTTCCTGTTCTCCGGCGGCGGGGGACATTCGAAGATGGGGCGGGCGCTGGCGGCGCGGCATCGGGTGTTCGCGCGCGCGGTGGTGGAGGCCGCGGATGTCGTCGCCGATGCGGGCGGGCCGCGGGTGTGGACGCCGCGGTATGGCTTCGGCAATGGCGGGGACGCCGCGGAATTCGCACAGCCGGCGCTGTTCGTGTTTCAGGTGGCCATGGCCGAATTGCTCGGGTCGTGGGGTGTGCGGGCGGATGCGGTGGCGGGGTATGGCATCGGGGAGATCGCGGCCGCGGCGGTGAGCGGGGCGCTGTCGATGCAGGACGCGGCTCGGATCGTGGTCGCGCGCGGGCGTTTGCTCGCCGGGGTGGGCACAGGGGCGGCGGCGGCGATTCTCGAGGCCACGCCCGCGGAGGTCGCGCGGCTGGTGGAGCCCATGCGGGCCGAGGTCGGGGTGGCGGGGATCGACGGGCCGTCCTCGATCACGGTGACGGGGGAATCGCGCTATATCGACATTCTCGTGCGGCGGGCGCACCGGCGGGCGATCTTCGCGCAGCGCATCGGCGAGGGCGCTGCGGGCAATGAGCCGGGACAGGTGCCGCACATTCCCCGGATGCGCACCCTCGCCCCGCGCTTGAATGCGGAACTCGGCGAAATCATCGCGCAGACACCGGAATGCGCGATCTACTCCACCACTCGGCGCGGCGTGGTGATCACCGGCCCGGCCGCACGCGCCGCCGATGACCGCGCACAGTCGGCGGGGAGCGGCGAGGCGGGCGGTAGCGCGATAGCGGGAAGCGTCCGGCTGGATGCGGACTACTGGGTGGCGAACGCGGCCGGGCCGGTGGAGCTGGCGGCGGCGCTGGAACAGGCTGCCGCCGATGGTTTTTCCACTGTTCTGGAGATCGGGCCGCAGCCGGTATCGATCGGAGCCGTGCGGGAGTGCGCGGCATTCCGGGATGCCGCGTATCCGGTCGGGTCGCGGGTCGACGAGGCCGCGGCGTTCTTGCGGGCACTGTCCGCCCTGTATTCCGATGGGCGGGAGCTCGATTGGACGGCGGCGGGTGCGCACACCGCGTCTCCGCCGCAACGACACTGGCGGCGAGCGGCTTCCGCTCACGAGGGCGGCGCGCCGTCCGGGGAGTCGGCCGGGACCACGCCACTGTTTCCCACGGTGCAGATCCAGTCGGAGAGCACCTACGTCGTGGCGGGTGGACTGGGTGTGCAAGGCGCGGTCGCGGTGCGCTGGCTGCTGGATGCCGGGGCGGGCGACGTGGTGGTGCTGACTCGTACCCCGCGCGCGCTGCCACCGCCGCTGGACGGCATGGAGGACCGGATCATCCTGGTGCGCTGCGATGCTCGCGATCGAGTCGATCTGGCGGCGGCCCTACAGGACATCCGGGAATGCGGGCCGCCGATTCGCGGGATCGTGCATGCCGCGTGCGCACCGCCCCTGGTCGCGGCCGTCAATCTGCTGGAACTCACCGCCGCCGACCCGACCGACTTCACGGTGCTACTGACCGACCCGGTCCCAAGCGCAAACCAATGGCTCGCACATGCGGCCGTCCGAGAGCTCGCAGCAACACACCCAGACCGACAAGTGGTGTGCGTCGACTGGGAAACCGACCCGGCCGCCTAACCCGAGCGGTGCCCGTCTCGCCGAATTCCATTGCTGGACAGACGTTCAAAGGGCCTCTATGGAGGGGTTACACGGCGTGTCGCCGCCGTAGAAGCCCTTTCGGTGATGAGGCGCTGACGGCGCGGCTGGCAGCGTGTCGGGGGGTGGCGTGTTGGGGGTGCGGGGAAGATGACGGCATGGTGGAGAATCCTGCGCGGATCGGGTCGTTGTTGTGACATTCGGGGCGCTCGCACTGATCATGGTGCTGGGCATGGTGGGGCCGGTACTGGCTTGGCGGCAGTCCTGGCATCTGCCGGTGATCCTGGGGGAGCTGGCGGCGGGAATCGCCTTCGGGACCACCGGGTTCGGGGTGTTGCATCCGGAGGACGGGACCTTCACGTTTCTCGCGGATATCGGGTTCGCGGTGGTGATGTTCGTGGCCGGAACCCATGTGCCGATCCGGGATTCGTCCATTCGATCCGCATTGGGGGTCGGCGCGCTGCGGGCCGCGCTGGTGGGAATCCTGTCGGTGGCGGCCGGGCTGGCAGTGGCGGCGTGGTTCGATACCGGGCACGGGGCCCTGTATGCCGTGCTCATCGCGTCGTCCTCGGCGGCGCTGGTGCTGCCCATCATCGACTCACAGCGACTGAGTGGAAAACCGGTGCTGGAGTTGACCGCTCAGGTCGCTATCGCGGATGCGGCGTGCGTGGTGGCGCTGCCGCTGGTGATCGATCCCGGGAATGCGGGGCGGGCCGCGGTGGGGGCGGTGGCGGTGAGCGGGGCGGCCGTGCTGCTGTATTTCCTGCTGCGGTATCTGGAGGATTCGGGGCTTCGCAAGCGGCTGCACAAGGTGTCGGAGGATCGGCAATACGCCATGGAGCTGCGGGTGAGCCTGGCCTTGCTGTTCACCCTCGGTGCGCTGGCCACCGATACGCACGTGTCGATCATGTTGGCGGGGTTCGCGTTCGGGCTGGCGGTGGCGGCGATCGGGGAGCCGCGGCGGGTGGCCAAGCAGCTGTTCGCCATCAGTGATGGTTTTCTCGCGCCGCTGTTCTTCGTGTGGCTGGGCGCGCGGCTGAACCTGCGCGAGTTCGGGGAGCATCCGTATCTGATCGCGCTCGGGCTGGTACTCGGGGTGGTGGCGGTGCTGGCGCACGCGGCCATGCGAGTGCTCGGGCAGCCGATCACGTTCGGGGTCATGGCTTCCGCGCAGATCGGGGTGCCGGTGGCGGCCGTGACCATCGGTACGCAGTTGCATGTCTTGAAGCCGGGGGAACCGGCCGCGCTCATGCTGGGTGCGCTGGTGACGGTCGCCGCCACGGTATGGGGAGCGACCCGCGCCGCGAAGTCGAACGCGGGGGCTCCGGCAGCGGGATAGCGGTCAGTCGGTGCGGCCGAGCAGGCGATCGGTTTCGCGGCGTTCGCGCTTGGTGGGCCGACCGGAGCCGCGATCTCGGCGGGGCAGGGTGGCGACCAGCTGCGGGTCGGGTGGCGGCGGGCTCTTGTCGAGCATGTACTGGGCGACGACGGCCGCGCCTATGCGCTTGGTGAGCAGCCGCTCCACAATGACGATGCGTTCCAATCCATTGACCCGGACGCGGATCTCGTCACCGTGCTTCAGATTGTGGGCGGGCTTCACCACGACGCCATTGACTCGGACATGTCCGGCCCGGCAGGCCGCGGCGGCCGCGGATCTGGTCTTGAAAAGCCTGACGGCCCATGTCCAAGAATCAACTCGGGCCTGGGCCGTTTCAGCGCTCGCTGGAGCAGGGGGCACGCCTACACAATACGGCGGGCGGTGACGACCTGGTCGGCGCGGAGGTTGGTGTACGAGACGGGGGTGCCGGTCTGCACCGCATTGAGGAGCTTGCCGTCGCCGGCGTACATGCCGACGTGGCCGCCGCCATTGGTGATGACGATGTCACCGGGCTGCAGGTCCTGGAAGGCGACCGGGGCGCCGACGTTCGACTGTTCGAAGCTGGTGCGGGGCAGGTCGATTCCGGCCTGCTTGTAGGCCCACTGGACGAGGCCGGAGCAGTCGAAGCTGTACGGGCCGGACGCGCCCCACGAGTACTGCGCGCCGACCTTGGTCTGCGCGGCCTCGAGTGCGACGGTGGCCGCCGTGTTCTGCTTCTGGCCGAAGATGCCGGGGAGGGAGAAGCCGCTCGTGTCCGGTGCCACGCCGAGCTGTGCGCCGCCCTGCGGGTTCTCGAATTGCTTGACCGCCTGGTTGAACTGCTGCACCTGCGGGGCGAAATCGTCCGGCACATCGAAGTTACCGATGCCGGGGATATCAAGGGTGGCTGCCTGAGCCGTGATGGCCGGGAATGCACCGGTCGTCGTCGCTGCCATGGCGCCCATGACGATGGCGCCCTTCACCGAGTTCGGCAGCCGAGATTCCCGCTGCAAGCTGTGCTTACCCACTGAGCCGCATCTCCGATCTTCCTAGCTTTGACCACCGACCGGGTTAGCTGACGGGTTCGGGCCAGGAAGTAGGCCCTACCTTCTCGGCTTGTGGCCGAAGAGGATTCACCCCAGACGAACTTGGGTCCCCGATTCGAAGATGACTTCGAGCTCATCTTCGATTAGGCGGTAACGTCGCGGGCCGCCTCTCCGATGAAGCGACAGACTCCGCTAAGTCACGAGAAGATTACGGCTAGGCGGCTGTGTTGTCCACCCCACACGGCCGGAGTGTCGTGTCGCGGAATAAAACCCCCGGCCGAGGGTCGAATCCCGGTCCAGCCCGGTAGATCACGACTCGGTATACCTGATCGAAATGCCCGTTATAAACGGCGCTCGAGATCCTCGATCCGGCGGCGCGCATCGGCGAGCTCGACCTCCAGCTGCCCGAGCGCCATGACCAATGGCCCGACCGCCAGGTCCGCCACCAATTGCGGATCGTCATAGCCACGTTCGATCGCCACCAGGATGTTGTCGCGAATCCGGGTCGCGACGGTCGCCCCCGAGGGCACGTTCCACGACTCGACCACCGCGGCCACGGTGGGTGCGGCTTCCTCCGACATGAACCCTCCTGCGCTGGATCGACCGGAACCAGACATAAGGGTAGAGACCCGAAGCGACACAAGGGGTGCGATGAGTCGTATGCCCGTCGATAGCTGTGTCTAGGGTCGTTGGTAGACGACCGGATAATCCCGGATTTTCGCCCTACGGCCGCCCATTCTTCGCGATACCGTGTTCCGGCATGGACCCCGTGCGCAATCCATACGCCCCCGGAGCCGGCCAGCGACCGCCCGAACTCGCGGGCCGTGACCGGCAGCTCGACGCCTTCGACGTGGTGCTGGAACGCGTCGCGCGCGGGCGGCCCGAACGCAGTGTCATGCTCACCGGACTGCGCGGCGTCGGAAAGACCGTGCTGCTCAATCAGCTTCGCTCGGCCGCGCGCACGCGCGGCTGGGGCACCGGCAAGCTGGAGGCGCGACCGGATCAGGAACTGCGGCGGCCACTGGCATCGGCGCTGCATATGGCGGTGCGTTCCCTCGCGGTGGCACACCGGAATCCGGAACAGGTCGATGATTTCCTGGGGATTCTCAAGGCTTTCGCGCTGCGCGCCACCGCCGACAAGGGCATGCGGGAACGCTGGAACCCGGGCATCGACGTGCCCGCGGTGACGGGTCGCGCGGACTCCGGGGATATCGAGATCGATCTGGTCGAGCTGCTGATGGAGGCGTCGCAGCTGGTCCGCGACGCGGGCGTCGGCATCGCCCTATTCATCGACGAACTGCAGGATCTCGGCCCCGCCGACATCTCCGCCATCTGCGGGGCCTGCCACGAACTCAGCCAGGACGCCGCCCCTTTGATCGTGGTGGGCGCGGGCCTGCCGCATCTGCCCGCGGTGCTGTCCGCGTCCAAGAGCTATTCGGAACGCCTGTTCTCCTATCACCGGATCGACCGCCTCGACCGCGACTCGGCCGATCGCGCGCTCATCGCACCGGCCGACCGGGAGGACGTGAAGTACAGCGAGGACGCCCTGGCCGCGCTGTACCAGAAGGCCGACGGCTACCCGTATTTCGTGCAGGCCTACGGCAAGGCGACCTGGGACGCGGCGGCGCAGAGCCCGATCAGCGCCGAGGATGTGGCGGTCGCCGCGCCCACCGCCGAGGAGGAGCTGGCGGTCGGCTTCTTCGGCTCGCGCTATGAACGGGCCACTCCGGCCGAACGGGAGTACATGCGCGCCATGGCCGATTTGTCCGGAGACGACGGTCCGGTCTCCACGGCCTCGGTGGCGAATCAGCTGGGACGCAAACCGGCTTCGCTGTCCCCGGCACGGGATGGGCTCATCAAGAAGGGCCTGATCTATTCGGCCGAGCGCGGCACGATCGGTTTCACCGTCCCGCATTTCGGGCGCTATCTGCGCGGGGTGCAATAACCAGAAATTCGCTACTCGATCAAGATCGTTGCGGGACCGGTGTTTTCGATCTTTGCTGACCACTACCGGTGAGTAACAAAGACTTCTACACTCGGATGTGATTCTCATCACCTTCGAGGAGGACAAAATGGCGACTGCCGCCAAAGTCGACGCCACCGAAGAGCAGGCCAGAGCGTTAGTCGAGGAATCTCGCGAAACCACCTGGGCCAAGCCATCCTTCGCGAAGGAGATGTTCCTCGGCCGCTTCCGGCTGGACCTCATCCATCCGTTCCCGCGCCCCAGCGCGGAGGACGCCGCGAAGACCGAGGCGTACCTGAAGCGGCTGCGCGCCTTCTGCGAAACCATCGACGGCGCGCGCATCGAGGCCGACGGCCGCATCCCCGACGAATACGTGAAGGGGCTCGCCGAACTCGGCTGCTTCGGCCTGAAGATCCCGGAGGAGTACGGCGGCATGGGCCTGTCCCAGGTCGGCTACAACCGCGCGCTCATGCTGGTCGGCTCCGCGCACGCCAGCCTCGGCGTGCTGCTCTCCGCGCACCAGTCCATCGGCGTGCCCGAACCGCTCAAGCTGGCCGGAACCCCGGAACAGAAGCGAGAGTTCCTGCCGCGCTGCGCCAAAGGCGCGGTGAGCGCCTTCCTGCTCACCGAACCCGATGTCGGCTCGGACCCCGCGCGCATGGCCTCCACCGCCACCCCGACCGAGGACGGCGAGGCCTACGAGATCAGCGGCGTGAAGCTGTGGACTACCAATGGTGTTGTCGCCGAACTACTCGTGGTGATGGCCCGGGTGCCCAAGAGCGAGGGACATCGCGGCGGCATCTCCGCATTCATCGTGGAGGCCGACAGCCCGGGAATCACCGTGGAGCGCCGCAATGCGTTCATGGGCCTGCGCGGCATCGAGAACGGCGTCACCCGCATGGACAAGGTGCTGGTGCCCAAGCGAAATCTGGTCGGCCGCGAGGGCGATGGCCTGAAGATCGCATTGACCACCCTCAATGCGGGCCGTCTCGCGATCCCGGCCATGTGCACCGCGGCGGCCAAATGGTCGCTCAAGATCGCCCGGGAATGGTCGGCCACCCGCGTGCAGTGGGGCCGTCCGGTCGGCGAGCACGGCGCGGTCGGACAGAAGATCTCCTTCATCGCCGCAACCACTTTCGCGCTGGAGTCGGTCCTGGACCTGTCCGCCACCATGTGCGACGAGAACCGCAATGACATTCGCATCGAGGCCGCGCTGGCCAAGCTATGGGCGTCGGAGATGGCGTGCACCATCTCCGATGAACTGGTGCAGATCCGCGGCGGCCGTGGCTATGAGACCGCCGCCTCGCTCCAGGCCCGCGGCGAACGCGCCGTGGGGGCGGAACAACTCGTGCGAGACCTCCGGATCAATCGCATCTTCGAGGGCTCCAGCGAGATCATGCGGCTGCTCATCGCCCGCGAGATGGCGGATGCCCATATGTCCGCCGCGGGTGCGCTGGTCGACCGCAATGCCGAACTCAAGGACAAGGCCAAGGCGGCCGTCGGCGCGAGCGGCTTCTACGCCAAGTGGTTCCCGCAGCTCACCGTGGGCGCGGGCACCGCACCCGTGACCTATGGCGAATTCGGTCCGCTCGCAAGGCATATGCGCTTCGTGGAGCGCATGTCCCGCAAGCAGGCGCGCGCGCTCATGTACGGCATGGCCCGCTGGCAGGCGAAACTCGAATACAAGCAGGGCTTCCTGGGCCGCATCGTGGATATCGGCGCGGAACTGTTCGCCATGGCGGCGGCCTGCGTGCGCGCGCAGTCGATGCGCGTCTCGGGTGATCCCGACGGCATTGCCGCCGAGGAACTGGCCGAGGTCTTCTGCCGTCAGGCCCGGCTGCGCATCGAGCACCTCTTCAATTCGCTCTGGGCCAATACCGACGACGCCGACACCGACCTGACCCGGGGCACGCTCGATGGCCGCTACCGCTTCCTGGAAGGGGGCGCGCTCGACCCGAGTGAGGGCACCGGCCCGTGGATCGCCGAATGGCAGTTCGGTCCCTCGGATCAGGAGAACCTGATCCGGCCGTTCCTCCCGTCCACCAAATCTTCAGCTATCTAGCTGACTAGCTAGATAGGCGAAGATTCGACTCGACACCACCGAAGAACCACCGAAGAACCCCTCGAAAGCAATGCCCGCCCGGCCTCCGTAGGGCGGGCATTGCCCTTTCTATGGCTATCTATTGATAGCTCTAGATTCACTTAGAGAACCCCGTCCGCCCATCCGAACACCAATCTCTGAGGTGGTCTAGCAGCGTGGCGAGAGTCCCGTAGATTCACCTGTCCGCTTGCATGGATCCGCGGCGTCAGTTGCACAACTTGTGCATAACGCCTGGTGTAAGTGGTTAACGCGGGGGCTATTTCTATCGACAACCGGGCAAGGCGCTAGTGCTTCAGGAGCCGTCATGTCCACGCTCAACCGCTCGGCCGCCGAGTACGACGGCCACCACTTCACCGTCGCGGCGGATGACGGCGTGCCGATCGCGGTGCACGAGTACGGCATTCGCGGCACCGGAGTGACCCTCATCTTCGTGCACGGCCACTGCCTGCACACCGAATCCTGGGCGCTGCTGCGCACCGAGCTACACGGGCACTGGCCCGCGGACACGCACATGGTGTTCTATGACCATCGCGGGCATGGGGGTTCGGGCGCGGCCGATCCGGCCACTTATACCATCGATCAGCTGGCACTGGATCTGGACACCGTGCTGCGGACGGTGGCCCCGAGCGGACCCATTGTGCTGGTGGGCCATTCGATGGGCGCGATGACGATCCTCGCCTACGCGCGCCTGTTCCCGGAGTCGATCGGGACGCGCATCATCGGGGTCGGGCTGCTCGCGGGCGCGGCCAGCAGCGTCACCCGGGTCGGGCTGGGGCGCTTGCTGAATGGCCCGGCCGTGACCTCGCTGCAGGTGGCAATGCGGCGTGCGCCACGGGCCATGCAGGCCTCGAAGCATTTGAGCCGCCGCATCTTCGAGCCGATGATGCGCGAGGCCGCGCTCGGCACCCGCCGGGTGAACCCGCGGGTGGCGGCCATTGCCACCGCCATGCTGAACGAGACCCCGCTGCTGACCATGTCGGCCTTCCTGGACTCGCTCATCCACTTCGACGAGATGGCCTCCCTGCACCGGTTGGGCGCGATTCCCGCTCTGGTGCTGGCGGGTTCGGCCGACATCGTGATCCCGTTCGCGCATTCGGTGGTGCTGGCCTCGCAGCTCGACGATGTGGAACTGGTGCGCCTGGACGGCGCCGGGCACAGCGTCATCATGGAGCGCGCCGAGGAGGTGGCTTCGGCCATTGCGGCCCTGCTGGATCGGGCGGTGCGGGCCATGCGCTGCCGGGATCCGGAACTGGGCGGAACGGACCCGGATTGCGGTCCGGAATTCGCCATCGCGGGCTGACCGACGAGCCGTGACAGGCCCGTGACCTGCGGCTGCTTAACTTGGACGAGCAGAATCAGGGATGTTCACGTACTGTGTTGTAGATCATAATGTGTGGTCTGTCACACGGCTCGAGGAGGTTTCGATGACACGCAGCGAGATTGCTGAACTCAGCTACGCGGTCGGCCAGCTCCGGCAGTGCGTCACCGCTCTGCGTTCCCACTATGGCGAGGCCGGTCCGGTCCGTCGTCTGGAGAACGACTTGGAACGACTCGTCATCGACGCCGAGGAATTCGAGCAGGCGCCGCCGCCGCATGTCCCCCGCAGTGGGGAACAGGACGTCATCTACGTCCCCGATAGCAAGTCCGACGAAGCGGCCTGGATGGGCGCGCAGGACGAGGGCCTCGGTTTCCACTCCAGGCCCCGCACCAAGTAGGTCCGAGCCATCGCCTCGAGTAGTCCCGGCACTGCCGCCTGGGTTACTCGAGGCGATGGTTACTTCGGGCGATGGTTACTTCGGGCGATGGTTACCTGGGACGGTGCCGTCCGGAACGTCCTTTTCGGACGCCATGGAAACGCGCTCCACGCGGGGTGGGCGCGACCGGGACCGAATAGCCCGATTCGAAGACCGCGGCCAAGGCCTGCGACGGCCCGGTGGGCGTCGCGACCAAGCCGTGGCCGCCTTCGCGACGCGATAGCTCGTGCAGCAGGGTGGTGATCATGCGCAGGCCCGACGCGCCGCCCGGATCACCGAGGGCAATGGCCGCGCCGTGCACATTGAGGCGTTCGGCCGCATCGAATTTCCAGCCCTCGAGCTCCCACATTCTGGTCAGCGCCAGCACTTCGACGGCGCTGGTCTCCTCGATCTCGACCAGATCCAGGTCATGCAGATCGAAACCGCTGCGCGTCAGCGCCTTGTCCACGGCCAGCCCGGCGGCGGGCACCTCGGCCGCGAGTTCGCCGGTGGCGGCGGCCCAGTCGACCAGGTAGCCCATCGGTTCCAAGCCCAGATCGGCCAGGCGATCCTCGGCCACCACCAGGCAGCCGGAGGCGGCGAGGGTGCGGGCGCTGCTATTGCCGATGGTGATCACGCCGCCCGGATGTAGTGGTTCCAGGGCGGCGAAGGCGCGCGGGGAGACGTCGTCGCGCAGGCCCTCGTCGCGGTCGACGAGCTGCACCACATCGGAATTCATATCGTCGGGCGTCGCGCACACCACCACGGGAGCGGTCTCGGCTCCGAAGATGCCCTGCCGCCGTGCGCGGGCCGCGCGCCGATGGCTGGCGGCGGCGAATTCGTCCGCGTCGTGGCGGGAGATGCCGAAGCGGCGCGCGAGCAGTTCGGCCTGCTCGGATTCGCGTTGGCCACGGGCCGGTTCGGCCGCGGCCCACAGTGCGACCTGCTCGCCGGTATCGAGGCCGTTGCCCCCGCCGGGGTCATGGCGGGGCATCCGGTTCGCCGCGGTCGGTGCGCCACCGAATTCGCTTGCGCCCGTGTGATATTCGGCTCCCAGCGCGAGTACCACCTCGGCCGAGCCGGTCTGCACCATCATGGCCGCGGTGATCAGGGCGCGCAGCCCACTGCCGGGGCCCGATCCGATCGGGAATTCGACGGTCCCGGCGGACAATCCGGCGATCGGCATGGCGGCGCGGACGGCGTCGGCGCAGGGGACGGCGGTGACGATCTGCTCGATGCGGAACGGGTCCACGCCGGAGCGGCCGATGATGGCGGACATGGCCGTGGCGATCAGGCGCTGCGGTGCGACCGCCGCGAGGGCACCGCCCGGCAGGCCGACCGGCGTCCGCATCGGCATCACGATCGCGGCTCTCTTCATGACCGGCTCCCTCTTCTCCCCGTCCGGGGTCTAGCTCAGTGGACAGGGCATCACAGTGTTGTTGCTGCCGTGTGACGGCGATCGAAAGGAATGCTCGAGTAATCGCACAGCGTGAAATTTGAGAGATTCGTCCTGATAGACCCGGATATCCGAATTTCCCTGGGGTCGAGCCGGGTTCGTGAGTTAGCCATTTGTTCACCAAGCAAACGAACCACTGGCCCGAATGCCAAATGTGGCGCAAATCACGGGGTCACGAAATCGCAGTACCCGGCGCCGGTGATAGCTGCCCTGTCGTAAGGTGCTGACCATCACATTCGATGCCGGAGGTAACGATGACGTTCCACGGGATAGGGCAGCGAGGCATCCAGCAGTGAGCGCCGCACCGATCAAGGCTCCCGAATCTACAACCGGGGTATTCAGCAAGGGGCGGGCCGCGATCGCGGCGCGGACCTTGCGAACCGATCGCTGGTGGCTGCCGCCGCTGGTGACGGTGCTCGGTTTCGCCGCGTTCATCATCTACGCGACCGTCAGATCCTTTCAGCACGACTATTATTGGGTCGACCAATACCACTATCTGACGCCGTTCTACTCGCCATGCCTCAGCGATGGTTGTGTCGCGGGTTCCAGTCATTTCGGCACCCCGATTCCCGATCTGCCGCACTGGATTCCGCTCGGCTTCCTGGTGCTGCCGTTCCTGCTGCTGTTCCGGCTGACCTGCTACTACTACCGCAAGGCCTATTACCGCGCGGTGTGGTTCTCGCCGCCGGCCTGCGCGGTTGCCGAACCGCACGCGAAATACACCGGGGAGACCCGGCTTCCGCTGCTCATCCAGAACGCGCACCGGTATTTCTTCTACATCGCCGGCATCATCGCGGTGATCAATACCCTGGACGCGATCAAGTCCTTCCACTCCGCCGACGGCGGGTTCGGCCTGGGCCTGGGCTCGGTGATCATCACGGTGAACGCCCTGCTGCTGTGGGCGTACACCTTGTCCTGCCACTCCTGCCGCCACATCTCCGGCGGGCGGCTCAAGCACTTCTCGAAGCATCCGGTGCGGTACTGGTTCTGGACCAAGATCTCCGTCCTGAACACGCGCCACATGCTGCTGGCCTGGACCACGCTCGGCACGCTCATGCTGACCGACTTCTACGTGATGCTGGTCGCGAGCGAAACCATCTCCGATCCCCGGTTGATCGGCTGACCTATCCCGGTAGCCAATCGTCCAATCCCCAAGTCTGTCAGGAGTATTCGGCCCCATGCCTGAAGTCGAACGGCACAAGTACGACGTCGTCGTGATCGGAGCCGGTGGCGCCGGACTCCGTGCGGTCATCGAAGCGCGCGAGCACGGCCTGTCCGTGGCGGTGGTGTGCAAGTCGCTGTTCGGCAAGGCGCACACCGTCATGGCCGAGGGCGGCTGCGCGGCCGCCATGGGCAATGCCAATGAGAAGGACAATTGGCAAACCCATTTCAAGGACACCATGCGCGGTGGCAAGTTCCTCAACAACTGGCGGATGGCCGAACTGCACGCGCAGGAGGCCCCCGACCGGGTGTGGGAGCTGGAAACCTATGGGGCGCTGTTCGATCGGACCAAGGACGGCCGGATCAGCCAGCGCAACTTCGGCGGCCACACCTACCCGCGGCTCGCGCACGTCGGCGACCGGACCGGGCTCGAGCTCATCCGCACCATGCAGCAGAAGATCGTCTCGCTACAGCAGGAGGACTTCGCGCAGACCGGTGACTACGAGGCGCGCATCAAGATCTTCGCCGAATGCACCATCACCGAACTGCTCAAGGACGGCACGGGGGCGGGCGATCAACAGGCCCGCATCTCGGGCGCGTTCGGCTACTGGCGCGAATCCGGCAAGTTCATCCTCTTCGAGGCCCCGGCCGTGGTGCTGGCCACCGGCGGCATCGGCAAGTCCTACAAGGTGACCTCGAACTCCTGGGAGTACACCGGCGACGGTCACGCGCTGGCCATGCGCGCCGGAGCCACGCTCATCAATATGGAGTTCCTGCAATTCCATCCGACCGGCATGGTCTGGCCGCCCAGCGTGAAGGGCATCCTGGTCACCGAGGGCGTGCGCGGCGACGGCGGGATCCTCAAGAACTCCGACGGCAAGCGATTCATGTTCGACTACATCCCCCCGGTGTTCAAGGGCCAGTACGCCGAATCCGAGGAGGAGGCCGATCAGTGGTTGAAGGACAACGATTCCGCGCGGCGCACCCCTGACCTGCTGCCGCGTGATGAGGTGGCGCGGGCCATCAATGAGGAGGTGAAGGCGGGGCGCGGCACCGAGCACGGCGGCGTGTACCTCGACATCGCGTCCCGGCTGCCCGCCGCGGAGATCAAGAAGCGGCTGCCGTCCATGTACCACCAGTACCTGGAACTGGCCGATGTGGACATTACCGCCGAGGCCATGGAGGTCGGTCCGACCTGCCACTACGTCATGGGCGGCATCGAGGTGGACCCGGATAGCGGTGCGGCCACCATTCCCGGATTGTTCGCCGCCGGTGAGTGTTCCGGCGGTATGCACGGCTCCAATCGGCTGGGCGGCAACTCGCTCTCGGATCTGCTGGTGTTCGGGCGGCGGGCCGGACTGGGCGCGGCCACCTATGTGGAGCAGCTGGCCGCGCGGCCGAAGATCTCCGACACCGATATCGCCGAGGCCGCCAAAGCCGCTGTGGCCCCGTTCAATCCGCCCGCCGAAGGCGTCGGGGAGAACCCGTACACCCTGCACATGGATCTGCAGACCACCATGAACGATCTGGTCGGCATCATCCGCAAGGAAGGCGAGCTGAAGCAGGCCATCGAGAAGCTGTCGGAGTTGCGTGACCGCTACGACGCCGTCACCGTCGAGGGGCATCGCCAGTTCAATCCCGGCTGGCATCTCGCGCTGGATCTGAAGAACATGCTGCTGATCAGCGAATGTGTCGCGCAGGCAGCGCTTTTGCGCACCGAGAGCCGCGGCGGTCACACCCGCGACGACCATCCCGCCATGGATCCGGCCTGGCGGAACAAGCTGCTGGTGTGCCGGACCGATCCGGACGAGATCGGGTTCACGGTGCCGTCGGTGACGGTCACTCCCGAGGACCAGATTCCCATGCGCACCGATCTGCTCTCGCTGTTCGACCTTGGCGAGCTCGAAAAGTACTACAGCTCGGCCGATCTCGCGCCCGTGCGCGACAGTGCCGGAAAGGCGGAATAGCCATGGGTTACGACGCGAAGTTCAAGGTGTGGCGCGGCGATATCGAGGGCGGCGGCCTGCAGGACTTCACCGTTGCGGTGAACGAGGGCGAGGTGGTGCTCGACATCATCCACCGCTTGCAGGCCACCCAGGCCCCGGATCTAGCGGTGCGCTGGAATTGCAAGGCGGGCAAGTGCGGTTCCTGCTCGGCCGAGGTGAACGGGCGGCCGCGGCTGCTGTGCATGACCCGCATGTCGACCTTCACCGCGGACGAGGTGGTGACGGTGACACCCATGCGCACCTTCCCCATCATTCGCGACCTGGTCACCGATGTGTCGTTCAATTACAAGAAGGCCCGCGAGATTCCGTCGTTCACGCCGCCGGTGGATCTGAAGCCGGGCGACTACCGGATGGCGCAGCAGGATGTGGAGCGGTCGCAGGAATTCCGCAAGTGCATCGAATGCTTCCTGTGTCAGAACACCTGTCACGTGGTGCGTGATCACGATGAGAACAAGCAGTCGTTCTCCGGTCCGCGTTATTTGATGCGGATCGCGGAACTCGAAATGCATCCTCTCGATGTGGGGGATCGGCGCGAGCTCGCGCAGGAGGACGCGGGGCTGGGCTACTGCAATATCACCAAGTGCTGCACCGAGGTCTGCCCCGAGCACATCAAGATCACCGACAATGCGCTGATCCCGCTCAAGGAGCGGGTGGTCGACAACAAGTACGACCCGCTGGTGTGGTTGGGTAACAAGCTCTTCCGGCGCTGAGCTGCGGAGACAACCGGGCAGGGGAGCGAAGCAAGGGGCGCGGGGATCATCCCCCGCGCCCCTTCTTTCACAAGATGGCAACCACGCCTAGCGCTACAGCTCCGACCAAAACTCCGATGGCCAACGCCGAAATCAACTGTCCGGTGAGTACGAATATGCCCGTCGCCGATACCGCGAAGAGCATCCCTACGATCAGCCGTTCCACCCAGTCGTCGGGACCCAATTTCCGGTACCGGGGACGAGTTGAATTTCTCAGTCCTCGGTCCACGAATGGTTGGATACCCCACGTTTGGCCTGGACAAACATGTTTTCGTTGCCGAACGGCTGCCGTTTCGTGATCTGCGCCGCTCGTGCGGGTTTTTTAACCGGCTCAGCTTACCGGCTCAGCCGAACGAGCCATTCTCCAGACCG
The DNA here is from genome assembly GCF_040683015.1 of Nocardia sp. NPDC051030. Lineage (NCBI taxonomy): Bacteria > Bacillati > Actinomycetota > Actinomycetes > Mycobacteriales > Nocardiaceae > Nocardia > Nocardia sp. NPDC051030. The sequence continues at coordinate 381,955 of NZ_JBFBCD010000005.1, forward strand.
GCCGTGAACGACCGCCATTCCGCCGCGCCGAAAACCAGCGCGGGTCCATCCGGATTCTTGCTGTCCCGCACACCGACGCGACCACTCGGCAGGAAAGCGACCTCGACACACTCCTTGCCGGCGCCACTGCGGCTGCTCTTGAACCAGCGGGCCCCGGCGAGATCCATGCTCACGATGAATACTCCTTCGCAACCTGACGAAGCAGGTTTCTACTGTCCTGGACGTCCAGTGCGCAGCGTTGCAAGCCCTCTAGCGCACGGCGATAGCGCTGAACGTCGCCCTGTCTTTCGAGATACAGATCCCCGGTGAACCCCTCCACATAGACGACGGGAGGCTCCACCGGCTGCCCTCTGCTGTCGGTTCCGAACTCGAGAATCACGAACGGACCGGTCGAAAGTCCCAGGGGGACACCGGCGACGAAGGGCAGGATGCGCAATACGACATTGGGACGGGTGCTCGTCTCCGCCAAGTGCCGCACCTGCGCCGCCATCACCCTTGCACCTCCCACCATGCGGCGCAATACCGATTCGTGCAACACCATGGCGACCGTCGCGGGGCGGGCCCGGCGGGTCATCAGCGCTTGCCGCTGCAACCGCAGCTGAACGCGGCGATTCACCTCCACGGCAGTGTCATCCGGGTAGCCGAGGTGGTTCAGGGCTCTTGCATAGTCGGGCGTCTGGAGCAGTCCGGGCACCAATTCCGATTGGTAGCAGGACAACTGCTGCGCGGATGCCTCCAATCCGACATACACGTCGAACTTCTCGGGGATGAGATCGCCGTAGGAGTGCCACCAGCTCTTCACGGCCGCCTGTTGCGCCAAACCCTTGAGCCCGTCGGCGATCTCGCCGGGGATGCCGTAGATGCGGCACAGCTCCTGGATATCGATGGTGCGGATGCGATCGGCATTGCCCTTCTCCAGCCGCTGCAGTGTGCTGGCTCCCCATTCCATGAGTTTGGCGGCCTCCGCGATGGTCAATCCTGCCTGGGTGCGCCAGTCGCGCAGATATCGGCCCAGCTGACGGCGGGGCAGGGTTGATGACGCGGGTCCATCCGGCACGGCGCGCTCCGTCCTACGGCGGGGGAGTTCGAACCTCATCCAGTATGGAGAATCCTCCTCTCCCCGGTGGATTCGCTGCTGGGAATTCGCGCAATTTTGCGTTCTCATTGCCGAAATTCGCCCGCCGGGCGTCTGCCCGTGGTGTGCTAGATGTGTGCCCGGAGCTGTTTAGCTAGGCCCCTTTCCTTTCCTGAATCCTCCGGGCACTTCAGGAATCCCCTGTAGGAACAGAGGAGTCGAGATCTCATGGCCGAAGTCGTCACTCCCTTCCACCGGTCTCAGGCGGAGGTCGGGCGATGCAACTGACCTCGCTGAACATGCATGTCGCCGGATTGCTGCGCTGTCGCAGGGATCCGGGCGTCATGAGCGTCGAACAAGCCCACGCCGCAATGCAATTGCACCTCGATTGCACCGTCTCCACCTGCAAGGTGCGGCGGCGGGCGCGGGCGACGCTGGTCGACGAGGGACGGTGCGTGCTCGATGAGCGCGCCCTGCCATGAGTTGAGGCCGGGGGCTTCGCGGACGGTGGTGTCCGGGGAAGGCCCCCGGCCGTGAGAGACGCTGCCGCACGGACCCTTTCGAACGCCCCGCACCTCCTACCTCCGGGTGTGGCGGCGTAGTCCCATCGCGTGCGTGCAGCGCGGTTCGGCCCGCATGTTCCGCAGACGGCGTGCAGGCCGAACCGCTCCCCTTGCCCGAATGCAAACCCACCGCCCGAATCGACGCCTACCCTGGAATCCACGCACCCGTGCCGGTGGAGGGGGTCCCGGGATGTTCCGGTCCGCGGATTTATCGGATCTGGATGCCATTCGGTCGCTGGAGCTCGCGGAGTTCGACCATTTGGCCTATCCGTATTTCGTGCTCCGCCAATTGTTCGAGCTCCACGGAGCAAACTGGACAGTTGCTGAAGATAGCGGCGAGGTCTGCGGTTATGTCCTCACCGCCATCGGCGCGCACAACAGCGCCTGGTTCATGGGATTCGCGGTGGCCGAATTCTGCCGGGGTCGCGGTTACGGGCGCGCCCTGCTGGAAACCGCGCTCGAACACTGCCGCACCGCCCGGGTCGACCAGGTCTTCGTGACCGTGCGACCCGGCAATCGCGCCGCCTATCACCTGTACAAAGAGGTCGGCTTCGTCTGGACCGATCACGAGACCAGGTACTTCGGTGCCGATGAACCCCGAGATGTCCTGGTGCGCAAGCTCTACCATTGATCATGCTCGAAAAGAGCGAACCCTCCTCGCCCTTCGTCGCGACCATGAGCGAGCGCATCCAGCGCCGCGCCGACTCCTACGCCGAACAGGTCGCCGCCTTCCTCGATCAACCACACACGCTGCGCCGGCACGCCACCGAACGACCGCTGCTGGACGCCTTCACCCACCATGTCGAGGGCGTGGTCGCCACCTACGATCCGCCCGGCGTGCGGCGCGCGGGCGACAGCCTGGTCTTCGGGCACCTCTACGACGAGGCGCTGCAACCCGGTGCGACGGCACCGTTCCCGGACGTACCGATCTCGATCCTGCTGGCGGCGTTCATGGCGGCGGAGGTGGAGTTCCGGGGACCGCTTCGGTTGAGCCGCACGCAGAATCACACACTCGCACGCACCTATGAGCGGCTCGGCCGGATGCTGGTGACCACGGGACTGCCCGCGCACGGGGCGCTGGCATTCCAGCGGGCGAGCGGGCTGTACCGCATCGACGAGGACACCGATGCCGAGGATCGCTGCGGGCTGGCGCTGTCCAAGGCCAAGCGGCTGGCGCAGCCCATCCCCTGGCGGCGGATCGGCGGGCTCTTCCCGGATCTGGTGTGCGGCTACGGATACCGGCCGTTCCGCATGCTCGGATGGATCGCCGTGCAGCTGGTGATCTTCGCGGTGGCCATTGCCCTGGTATCGCATGAACCGCTCACCACCACGATCTACAAGGTGCTGGTCAACTACCTGAATCCCTTGGGGCCCGGCGATACCGACGGGCTGCGCACCGGCGGGCGGGCGCTCTACGTGCTCGAGTGCTATCTCGGGTCGGTGACCACGTCGGTGTTCTTCGCACTGCTGGTGCGTCGCTGGTTCCGGCTCTGAATCGCCGGGCTTGCGTCCTGAATGTCGCTGCCGCCGTTCACCATTCGGCGGTGCTGATCTTGGCGCTGCGCAGCGCCTCCAGCGTCGCCACGGCCAGCCGGTCGCGCAGCTGGCCGACCTGCGCGGTCCACTGCCGGGAGAAGCCCGGGTCGTTCTCCAGCCGCGTCCACAGCTCGCGCAGTCGCGGCGGGGTGTGCGCGCCCGGCATCCACAGGTGCACCAACTGCTCCAGCAGCGGGCTGAGCCGCTCCAGGGAATCGCGGTCCGGGCCGCCCGCATCGGCGTCGGCGAGTGCCGCGCCGAGCGTGCTGAGCAGCCAATCGTGCACCGCGAGATCCTCGCAGAAGCGTTGCACCCCAGCCAGATCCCGGACGGTCGGCACCATGATCCGGACCGAGCGGGTGTTCTCATCCTCCAGCCGGAAGGCGAACAGGGTGCGCCCGCGCACCGCCCCCTCCACCGGCGGCGCCACCCGGGCCGCCCAGCGCAGCCGGGTCGGCGCGGTCCGGACCGGTGGTTTCTGATCCAGGGTCGGGGTCATCCGGACGCGGGTGAGCAGGCGTTCGCTGGTGGAGGCGAGATCCAGGGTGGTGGCGCTGGAGCCCTCCAGATAGCCCTCGGTCAGATCGACGGCGGCGGCGGTGTCGTCACCGAGGCGGTGAATCAACTCCACCGAGCCCACCCGCGTCAGATAGTGCGACCAGCGCTGCCGGTTCGAGACGGCCGCCCGCTCCACCCGGGTGCACGACGAACTCTGCAGGACCCGGCCACCCACCAGCACCGCATGCGTGCCGACGGTGCCGATCACTCGACTCTCCGAGCGGGACACCGTGGCCAGCTGACAATCCACGCCGACCGCCGAACTCGGTGAAACCGCCAGCGGCAGTGGACGTTCCCGCACCAGCACGCGCTGCCCCGGCAGCAGCGACAGCAGGGCGGACGCCTCCCGCGCGGCCAGCGCCGCCGAATTCGGCAACAGCGCGGTGCGCACCTCCCCCAGCAGCACAAGCGGATCGGTCATGCTGTGCCCGTCGTCGCATGCCCGAGGGGCCCAGCGTGGTTACGCAAGCTTCCGCCTCCGGGCCCTGACTCGGTCATGCGGCCACCTCACAGGTCATCCATGAAGACATGGTTCAGTCGCCGCGTCACCCGCTCCGGGACCTGCACCGGGGGGCGTTCGGTCGCGCCGCGCTCGGTCAGCTTCGCGTAGACCTCCTCGTCCACCTGCAGGTGGTCCAGGATGGTGCGGACCGCGTGTTCGATGCCTAGATAGCCGTAGGGCAGCACCGAGAGCGCGCGGTAGGCGGCGAAACCCTCGGGGCGCTCGGTCAATTGGATCACCGCGGGCAGCTTCCACCAGTCGTCCGGCCACGAACCGGTCCAGCGTTCCGGCTTCGCCACCAGTGCACCGTCATCGCGAATCATGCCCAGCCGCAATAACTGCCAGATGGCAGCGAGGAACGGGCAGGACCATTTCGTCCGCTGCACCTGCGCGCCCGCGACCTCTTCCAGATAGTGACTCCACAGCTGCACATCCAGGAATATCGAATGATTGCGCGCACCGAACTCCACCGGCGGCCGGTACGCGGCGACCCGCATGGCCTGTCCCGCATCGTATTCCGAGGAGCGGCGGCCATTGCACAACCAGCCCGACTCCACGGTGGGTGGGCGGCGGCCGGTCGATCCCTCCTCCGGCTCGGGGACGATGCGGGCCGCCATCATCTCGGCCAGCCGGACCGGTTCGCCGAGCGGTTCGCCGTCCAGCAGGGACGGCACCTCCGCACAACCGGCCTCACGCGCCAGATAGTCGATACGCAGCCCGGACGCTTCGGCGGCCCGCAACAGCTTGGGCAGGATCACCGACGGTGCGGCCTGCGGGCGGGGCGGACCGTCGCGGAAGTGCTCGAAGTAGTCGTCGATCAGGAAGCAGGTACTCACCCGCGCGCCGGGCCCGAATTCCGCGCGCGCCACCTGCGTGTACGCGTCGACCAGCGGTGCGACCTTGCGCAATTGGGCGCGGATCGGGTCGTTCGGGTCGATGCCGTCGACCAGCTGATCCGGGTCCTCCGGATTGTCCAGCCGGATGAGGTCGTCCATATAGAAGTGCCCGACCTCCACCGACAGATGGGCGAGCGGCTGTCCGGCCACCCGATTGCGCTCACCGGCCTCGCTGTAGTCGGTCGCGGAACTCACTGTTACTCCAGCCTTTCCCAGACCGCGCGGTTCATGAGCCGCACGGCGAGACGACGGAAAGCATCGACGGTTTCCTCATTGGCGATCCGGGCCGACGCGTCTATATCCAGGATCACCTGTTCCCGGCATTGCAGCATCGGTTCCACCGGGGTTTGACCGAGCACCACCGTGGAGCCCATGTCGTTTCGGATGGCCGCCCGGTTCAGCGTGTCGTCCTGAGTCTGCAACCAGGCCGCCTGGGCCGGGCGCAGGCCGACCGCCGCATTCAATTCCGGCACCGCCGTCCGCACGTAGCGTACCGAGTTCCGCAGCAGATCCGCGTCGTGTCCATACCGCGCGCCGGTCTTCAGCAGGCCGTGCTCACCGTGCACCAGACCGTGCGCCGCCACAATGTGCTGACGGGTCCAGCGATGGAAGATCAGCCAGCGCGAGACCGCCCCGGCCAGCTGCGGCTGCCGGGTGGCCTGCAAGGCCAGCGCCAAGGCGATGGACCGGCCCGCGCTCAAATCCACGAAGGTGACATCGAATTCCTGCTCGCACGAGGACAAGAGCGCCGTGCACAGCTGCACCATGGACGCGTCCAGCACGGTGAACTCGGCTCCGCTGCGATCACCGGGAAACAGCACCAAGCGACCGGACGGGTGTCGGGACTGGCTCAGCTCCACGCGGTCGGTCTCCGAGCGCACGCTCAGGCGGGCCGGACTGCCGATATTGCCGAGCAGATACTCATGCAGGCCGATATCGCCGGGTATGCCGCGATCGATCCGGCTGATCTCGAAAGTGCCTCCGGCCGTGGGTGATCCGAAGTCGAAGTCCAGGTAGGCCACCTTCTGGCCCTCCATGCTCAGCCAGTAGGCCATATTGCAGCTGGTCACCGATCTGCCGGTGCCACCCTTGTCCGAGGCGGAGAACACGAGAACCATCACATGCTCCTGGTGGCGTCGGACCGGGCGTAGGCGAGCTCGTCCAGCTCCAGCAGGGCCTGCGTGACCAGGCTCAGCGCGGTGCCGGGCCGCTCGTCGATGAGCCTGCGGGCGCGCTGTAAACGCTGTTCCACCAGGGCCAGGGCGGTGCGGTTGGAGGACACGTCGCGTTCGCTGAGTTCCAGCAGTTCGCGATTGAGCAGGTGTTCGGCCTCGGTGAGCAGTTCCATGGCGCGCACCACAAGCGCCGGGGAGCGCAGCGGCGGTTCGCCGTACATGCGGGCGGCGGCGACCAGGCATTCGACCACGCGCTCGGTGAGATACCAGGAGGGTTCGAGGATCTGCTCGCCGCCGAAGATCCGGCACGGATCGTCCCACAGTCCGACCGGGCCGTCGCGGAAGGCGCGGCGGTCCAGATGGTCCATGGTGGTCTGGGCCAGCGCGAGCAGTTCGTCGCGGGTGTCCATGTTTCCCGACAGCCGGGCGGCTTGCAGGGTGCGCTTCAAAAGCACTGTGGCGTAATCGGATACGGTCCACGCCAGCATCGGGCCGCCGAGTTCCTCGCTGCCGAACAGGCGCAGATGGACGCCGGGGGTGTGCATGGCGCGGGCCGGATCACCCTCGGTGACACGGCTGATCACGCGGCCGCGGCGGGCCAGTTCATCGAAAATCGGTGCGGCCCTGGTGAGATCGTCATCGCTGGCCTCGCGATTGAGTAGGTCCTGCATGAGCACGGCGGACACGCTGAGACTGAAGTAGTCCGACTCCTCGCCATCGGAGGTGCGCCAGGGAATGTCCTCCAGGGGCCAGCGGCCGGAGCCGAAGCGCGCCACCGCGGACCAATAGCGCTGTGCCAGATCCCATCGCAGTTGCAGCGCCTCGGCCAGCCGTCGCTGCTGATCGTCGAGCAGGTCCAGTTCGCGGGTGCGGGCGGAGGTCAGGTCATTGATGCCGTCCAGGGCGACCACGGTGAAGTGCAGGTACGGGCGGGCGACGGCATAGCCGGGCGTTTCGGCGATCGGCATGTCGACGAAGTCGATGGGCGCGGCCTCGCGCACCATGCTCCAACTCCAGCCGCATTCGAACAGCAGGCCCTCGGCGTAGAGGTCGACGCCGGGCGTCTTGCTCAGGGTGACGTCATTGCGTAGTCGCACCCGCACACGCTCCAGGCGATGCCAGACCGCCTCCACCACAGCATCATCCGGTGCGCCGGTCTGATTCAGCATGGACAGCATGGCTTGGCCCTCGGCGGATTCCGGGGTGACGGTCTGCACCACGAAACTGCGCACCAGGCCGACCATGGCGGCGGTCAGGCGGGTATTGATGCGGGCATCCAAGTCCTGGATGCGCGGGGCGAGCTCGACCGCGTCCCGGATTCTGCGGGAGGCGAGCTCCGCGATCGGGCCGTGGAAACTGCGCAGGAACTTCAGCGCCGCCAGGCACAGGGTCAACGACATGGAATACGAGTCGACGACATCGAGGCCGCGCTGCGCATCGGTGGGGTAGGCGCCGCCCGTGGCGGTCAGATAGCTCCCCGCCGCGAAGACCGGGAGATCCTTCTTGGTCTCCGCATTCACCTCGACCACCTCGGTATAGCGGTCGATGTACTGCTCCAGAATGTCGACGATATTCTCGCCGATGCGCCAACCCGCGCCCAGCGGAGCCAGCACCGCGCGCACATCGTCGGCAATGTGCTCCGGGCGGTCGAGGGCGAACCCGTCGATCTCGGTGGCCGGATACAGCAGGCACAGCAGTTGTTCGGCATCGCTGATCGAGTTGGAGCCGCCGCGGCCGCCCCATTCCCAGGCGCCGTCGCTGTAGCAGGCGGTCAGCAGCGACCGCCATATCCCGAGAATCTGCTGCCGTGGCTGAATTCGCATCGACGCCGTCCCCTGCCCTGTCGTGGCCCGCCTCGCCGGTCATCACTCGCACAAGCGCGGCAAAAACTATCATGCGCCGAAGCGGGTCATCGGGTGAAAGGGAACCCGAAACCTGCTCGGGCACAGGGCAAAGCCGGACGAATCGGGCGCATTGGAGAGTGGGCGGAACCGGGCGCGGCGAATCACGGAATGACGCGGCCCGGCAGCGTGAGTCACGGTGACCTGCGGCGAGGGACAGCGCGGCCCGTGGCGAGGGATAGCGCGGGGTCTGGCGTGGGAGCGCGCGGGGCGGGCGGGGTGGCCGGTAGCGTCCCGAGCATGGACCGCACGGTTCGCGGGAATCGACGGGCGCTGACCCGCCCGGCCACCGGCTACGCCCTGCTGCTGCCGAGCCTGGTCGGCGTCGGATGCTTCCTGCTGCTGCCGATCGCGGTGGTGCTGTGGCTGAGCCTGCACAGCTGGAATCTGCTGGGGCCCATCGAATTCACCGGGCTCGACAACTGGCGATCGGTGCTGACGGACCGGCAATTCGGGCATTCGGTGCTGGTGACGCTGGGGCTCACCGCGCTGGTGGTGCCCGCACAGACCGTGCTCGGATTCGCCATTGCGGCACCGCTGGCCCGGCGCGGACGCGGCGGGACCGTGCTGCGGGTGCTGTACGCACTGCCGTGGATGTGCGCGCCGGTCGCGGTCGGCGTGGTGTGGCAGTGGATCTTCGCACCCACCGGCGGGGCGCTGAACGCGCTGCTGGGACGGCGAATCGAATGGCTCAGCTCGCCGGGGCTGGCACTGCCCGCGGTGGCGGCGGTCCTCGTGTGGATGAATGTCGGCTATGTGGCGCTGTTCTTCGTCGCCGGGATCCGGGCCATACCAGGGGAGATCCTCGATGCGGGCGCGCTCGACGGGGCGACCGGGTGGCGGCGGGTGCGCTGGCTGATCCTGCCGCTGCTGCGGCCGACCATGTTCTTCGTGCTCGCCACCGGGGTGCTGACCGTCTTCCAGACCTTCGATGCCGTGTACGCGCTGACCAGGGGCGGGCCGGACCATCGCACGGATGTGGTTGCCATGCGGTTGTATTCGGAGGCGTTCGAGGCGGCGCGTCCGGGGCGGGCGGCGGTCATGGCGGTGGTCGTGTTCGCGGTGCTGTTCGCGATCACCGTGCTGCAATACCGGTATTTCCGGGATCGGACCGGCGATGAATTCTGACAATCGCCGCGCGGCCGTGCGTTCGGTGGCGGCCTATGTGCTGCTGGTCGCCGGGGCGCTGCTGACGGTCGCGCCATTGGTGCTCAGCGCGCTCACGGCGGTGAAGACGCCGGGGCAGTTCGCGAGCGAATCCGCTTTGACGCCACCGCATCCGGTCACACTCGACAACTTCCGGACCGTGCTCGATCAAGGGCTGGGGCGGGCGGTGGCCGTCACCGCGCTCATGACCGTGTGCATCACCTGCGGACAGCTGCTCACCTCGATACTCGCCGCCTACGCGTTCGCGCGCACCCGCTTTCCCGGACGTGATCTGCTCTTCTGGGTGTATCTCGGGACCATGATGGTGCCGAGCGCCGTCACACTCATTCCGCTGTACCTGATGTTCGCGAAACTCGGGTGGTTGAACAGCTTCTGGGCGTTGGTGCTGCCCTTCATGTTCGGGTCGCCGTACGCCATATTCCTGCTGCGGCAATACTTTCGGGCCATACCCGTGGAGCTCATCGATGCCGCGCGCATGGACGGTGCCACCACTCTCGACATCCTCGTGCACGTCGTGGTCCCCATGAGCAAGCCGATCCTGGCGACGCTCACGGTGATCACGCTGGTCTCGCAGTGGAACAGCTTCATGTGGCCGCTCGTCGCCGCCAGCGGGCCGAAATGGCAGGTGCTGACCGTGGCCACCGCGAATATGCAGACCCAATACAACTCGCAGTGGACGCTCATCATGGCCGCCACCACCCTCGCCATCGCGCCCTTGGTGGTGTTGTTCGTGGTGTTCCAGCGGCAGGTGCTGCGGTCCATTGCCTGGACGGGGCTCAAATGAGGGTCAAGGACTCCACTCGGGTGGTGCTCGGGATCGCGCTGGCCGCGGTATTGCTGATCGCGGCGGCGCTATGGCTCGGGCGGGACACCGACGGGACCGGGCGCACCGTGGTGCGACTGCGGATCTGGGATCAGAGCTTCGTATCGGCGTACCGGGCCTCGCTGGATGAATTCGAGCGGGCGAATCCGGATATCGAAGTGCGAATCACCCTGGTGCCGTGGGCTTCCTATCAACAGAAGCTGCGACTGGATGTGGCGGGCGGGATCGCGGACGACCTGTTCTGGACCAACCTGTACGAGGACTACGCCGACAGCGGGAAGCTCATGGATATCGGGGCCGCGCTGGGCACCGAATCCGCGCGAGCGTGGGATCCCTTCGCCGTCAACCAGTTCACGCGCAATGGAACACTCTGGGCGGTACCGCAATTCGTCGATGGCGGCAGTGCGGTGTACTACAACCGGGACCTGCTGACGGCCGCCGCAGTGGATCCGAGCGAGCTGGCCTCGTCGCACTGGAATCCCGACGCCGCGCGCGATACATTCCGGCCGTTGCTTCGGCGGCTGGCAACCGTCTCGGCCTGGCCATACAACGCGGCCAATGACTTTCAATCCATCACGCTGCCGTATCTGGGATCGGCGGGCGGACAGTTCCAGCAGGACGGGCGATTCGCGTTCTCGACTCCGCAGGGGCGAGATGCCTTCGGGTACACGGTCCGGCTCGTCACCGACGGGCTTTCACCGTCGGCCGCCGACACCAACCACAGCAGCGACTTCGCCAAGAACGCCTTCCTACAAGGCCGGATGGCGCTCCTCCAATCCGGCAGCTTCAACCTCGCGACCATCGCTCAGAACGCTCGATTCCAGTGGGGACTGGCCCTGATACCCGAGGGGCCAGCCGGACGGGTGAGCGCGAACAATTCCATTGCCGTCGCCGGGAATTCGGCAACGCGGCACCCGGAGGCAGTACGGCGCGTACTCGGCTGGCTGGGCAGCGCGACCGGGAATCGATACCTCGCACTGGACGGCGCGACCATTCCCGCCGTCCTCTCGGAACAGCAGGTCTACCGAGACTATTGGGCCCGGCAAGGCGTGGACGTCGCCCCCTTCTTCGACGTCCTGCGCGACAAGCAGATCTCCGCCGGTGGCGGCCCCGGCTTCCCCGCAGCCCTCCAAGCGGTCACACCGATCCTCGACGAGATGTACCTCGCACGCATTCCGGTGGCCACCGCACTGGACCGGGCCCAGTCCGCAGCCCAAGCGGCCGTCGACCAACAGTGACCAGCCCGGGAGTTGCATGCCTTCTCGACAGTTGCAGGCCTTACAACCCCTGCAACTGTCGAGAGGGCCTGCAGCTTTCAACGAGGGGCCGCCGGGGTCAGATGCGGCTGTGATCGGTGTAGGGGGTGCGGGGGGCGAATTTGGGCTTGCGGGCGAAGCCTGCGAGGCCGAGCAGGCGGACAGCCCGGTAACGGTGCGGGCGTAGGGGTTCCAGGTATTCGACCATGGCGGCATCGTCGATGGGGCGGCCGAGGAGGGTCCAGCCGACGGTGGCGGCGAGGTGGAAATCGCCCACCGACAAGGCATCCGGATTGCCGAAGGCCCGCTGGGCGATCTCGGCGGCGGTCCAGACGCCGATGCCGGGGACGGTGCGGAGGCGGTGTTCGGCGTCGGCGTGCGACAGGGCCGCCGCTTCCTCCAGCTTGGGAGCGATACGAGCCGACAGCACAATGGTTTTCGAACGCTGCGGCTCAACATTGGCGCGGTGATAAACCCAAGACGGGATATGCCGCCAGGTCTCGGCATCCGGCATGACGCGGAGTCCGTCAGGAGCGGGCCCCGGAGCCGGAGTCCCGTAGCGCCACACCAGTTTCCGCCAGGAGGCATGGGCGGTCCGGGTATGCACCTTCTGCTCCAGCACCGCAGGCACCAAGGCCTCCCACACCAGACCCGTGCGCAGCATCCGCAGACCGGGATTGCGGCGATGCGCCTCGGCGACCTTGGGATGCTCGGGCATGAAATCGGTGAGGTCCTCGTCCACACACAACATGTCCGGAAGCCGTTCCATAAACTCCGCCGCACCCGGACCCCACGCCTTGGCATCAACGGCACACCGGTCGGCCTGGCTGAGCCGATAGGTGACCTCACCAGTCGGCATCCGCGAGGCGTGCCAGTGCGCGCCGTCCGGGGTTTCGCGGTGACACGGGTCGCCGAACCCGCGGCGCAGTGGCGTGATGGTGGCTGCCAGATCGATGGGACGCTCGGACCGCACTGTGCGCGTCAGCACGGCAGTGGTCGAAGCAGAAGTCACCGGCCCATTTTGCCTCGCCTCGGTCCGCCCGCCCGAGCGGGTGCCCAAGGCTGACGGCCGAATCACGACGTGTCCGCCGGAATGGGTGCCCGACGCCCAGATCCGATACGACGTGGGTCCCCTCCAGCGGGGGCTGAGCGCAGGGTGTCGGCCAAGCAAGGCCTCGCGCGGGGCGACCAGGGCGGCCCATCGGAACAGGATTTCCCGGCGGGTGGGACGGCGGCATGGAGAGTCCGCTGTAGTGGGTGCCCGATGGCGGGACCGGTCACGGGTCCAAGAGAAACTGAGCCAAGTGGCGGGCGGGATGACCGGCCAGCTGGTCGGCTTGGGTCCGGCAGGAGAAGCCGTCGGCGATCAGGATCCAATCATCGGCCGCCGCACGCAGCGCGGGCAGCAGCCGGTGAGTTCGCGCACGGTCGCCCCGGGTCACGGGTCACGGGTCACGGGTCATGGGTCACGGGTCATGGGTCCAAGAGAAACTGAGCCAAGTGGCGGGCAGGATGACCGGCCAGCTGGTCCGCTTGGGTGCGGCAGGAGAAGCCGTCGGCGAGCAAGATCGAGTCTTCACTGGCTTCACGGAGCGCTGGCAGCAGCCCGCTCTCGGCCACGGCCACCGACACCTCGTAGTGGCCGCGCTGCATGCCGAAGTTTCCGGCCAGCCCGCAACACCCGGCGAGCTCGCGAACGGTCGCGCCGGTACTCGCCAGCACTCTCCGATCCGCCGCGAATCCGGACACCGCGTGTTCATGGCAATGCGGCTGCACCAGCACCGTCCGCCCACTCCGATCCGGCGGCTGCCATTGCGGCTGCTCCTCCAGGAACTCCGCCAGGGTCCGGACCGCTCCGGCCACCGCTGCGGCGCGCGGATCATCCGGGAGCAAGCGCGGCAGATCCTCCCGCAGCGCGGCGGTGCACGAGGGCTCCAGCCCAACGACCACACCGCCCGACCGAACATGCGCCTCCAGCGCATTCACGGTGCCCCGCAATCGTTTTCGCGCACCTTCCAACTGTCCGGTACTGATCCACGTCAGCCCACAACACACCCTGCGCTCCGGAATCCGCACCGCATGCCCCAGCGATTCGATCAACTTCACTGCCGCCCAGGCAATCTCGGGATCGAAGGCATCCGTGAAACTGTCGATCCACAGCATGACCGCGGGCGAACCGGCGTCGGGCCGAGTACCACCCGGGTCATCTCCGCCGCCCGGCAATGCGGCCACCGCATCGGGCAACGCGACAGCGGGGGTCAAGGCGATGGTCTCCGGGAACGTGGCGGCGGAGCTGGACTCACCCACCCCCGCTGAGCCAGTGCGGGAAGTGCCCGCGGTGTCGGCATCGCCGGTCGATCCCGGACCCATCGCGACGGCCGGGTCATTCGATTCGACAACCGGGTCACGCGGTTCGACGGCGGGGTCAGCCGTGAGGTCGGCGGAATCCGGTGATGCGACGCCCCGGGGTGACACGGCGGCGGCCGTATCCAGTGATGCCGCCGTTGCGATCGGGGACGCCGTGGATGGCGTTCGGTCTCGCCAAGCTCGGCGGAAACTTGTGCCTGCCAGGGGCGGCACCGGGCGACGGGGGTCGATTCCCGCTGCACGCAGGCCGATTCGGCGTAGGGGGGTGGCGGCCAAGGCATTCATCAGGCGGGGGGCGCGGGTGGCGGCGGCTAGCCATTGGGGGAGGCGGCCGAGGGAGTAGTGGTCGGGTGGGCGGAGGCGGCCCTGGTAGCGACGGTAGAGGGTTTCGGATTTGTAGGTGGCCATGTCGACGCCGGCGGGGCAGTCGGAGTGACAGGCCTTGCAGGAGAGGCAGAGGTCCAGAGATTCGGCTACCGCGTCGGAGCGCCAGTCCAGGTCGCCTCGGACGACTTCCTGGAGGACTCGGGCTCGGGCTCGGGTGGTGTCCTTTTCGTCGGCGGTGGCCAGGTAGGAGGGGCACATGAAGCCGCCGGAGGGGCGGGAGTCGGCGCGGCACTTGCCTACTCCTACGCAGCGGTGCACGGCGGTGGATAGGTCGCCGTCTTCGGGGTAGGTGAAGCCGCCTGCCAGGGGGAGGGGACGCAGGCCCGCGAGACGCAGATCAGCGTCGACCGGACGGGGTTGCACCAGAATGCCTGGGTTCAGGACGTCGGCGGGGTCGAAGAGGGCTTTGAATCCGGCGAAGGCGGCCAGGGCTTCGGGGGAGTACATGAGGGATAGGAGTTCCGAGCGGGCGCGGCCGTCGCCGTGTTCGCCGGAGAGGGAGCCGCCGAAGCGCACCACTTGACGGGCGGCGTCCTCGAGGAAGGCTCGGAAGCGTTGGGGGGCATCGGTTATGGGGAGGTCCAGGCGGACGTGGATGCAGCCGTCGCCGAAGTGTCCGTAGAGCAGGCCGTCCACGCCGTGGGATTGTGTGAGTTCCTCAAATTCGCGTAGGTACGCGCCGAGTTTGTCGGGTGGGACGGCGGCGTCCTCCCAGCCGGGCCAGGCGGGGTTGCCGTCCGGTGTGCGGCCCGAGAGGCCCGCGCCGTCGGCGCGTATTGCCCACAAGGCTTGAGCCTCCGCCTTGTCGGTGACCATGCGGGAATCCAGCGCGTGCGCCGAAACCCGCAGCAGCTCGGCCGCATCGCGCGCCTGCTCGGCCGTTTCGCCCGCGAGCTCGATCAGCAGCCAGCCGCCGCCGCGCGGCAGCTCCGGCACCGTGCCCTTATGTGTGCGCACCACATTCACCAGGCGGGCCTCCATGCCCTCGACCGCGATCGGCCCGGCCGCCATGATGGCGGCGATATCGTCTGCGGCACTGGGCATATCGGGATATCCGAGCACCACCAGCACGGTCGCGGCGGGCATCGGTACCAGGTCGACCGTCGCCTCCAGCAGCAGCCCGCAGGTGCCCTCGGTCCCCACGAATGCCTTGGCGATCGACGAACCCCGTTCCGGCAGTAGGTGTTCCAGGCTGTATCCCGATGCCTGCCGCTCGAACCGTCCCAGTTCGGTGCGGATCACCGCGAGATTCGCGCGCGTGAATTCGGGCAGCCCCGGCACCGCCGACAGGTCTGCCGCGAGCCGTCGCTCTGCCCCTGAACCATCGAGTATTCGCAGTTCACGCACCGTATCCGAGGTGCGTCCCCAGGCGACCGCGCGCGGCCCGCAGGCATTGTTGCCGATCATCCCGCCGAGCGTGCACCGATTCTGCGTCGACGGATCCGGTCCGAACCGCAATCCGTGCACACCGGCCTGCCGCTGCAATTCCGCCAGCACCACGCCGGGCTGCACCCGCGCCACCCGGCGCTCGGCATCCACCTCGAGAATGGCGTTCATATGCCTGCTGAAATCCAGCACCACCCCGCTGCCAATGGCATTGCCCGCCACCGAAGTCCCCGCCCCGCGCGCCGTGACCGACAGCCCGGCACCGCGCGCGAAGTCCAGTACCGCGGCCACATCGCCGTCGGTGCGCGGAAACACCACCGCAGCGGGTACCACCCGATAGTTCGACGCATCCGAGGAGTACTCGACCCGCCGCCGATCGGACGCATCGACCTCCCCGGCGATCCGCCCGCGCAAGCCCCGTTCCACCGCATCGGTCACCCCGCCAGCCTATGACCCACCACGTGACACCGAATCGACTCCGCATCCGAGACACTCGGCCGAAGTGGTCGAGCGAGCCCGGCGTGGCTCGCCGCATTCACCGGACGCGGCGCGAATTCGGCAGGACGCGCGGCTGCCTCCCACCCGGCGCGGCCGGGGCGACAGACGATGGGGGCGTGGCCGCATCCCTGGCTGGCCGGATTCAGGGGCAGCGTGTCCGCTTCGCGCGGCGGAGGAGGCGTGGCGTGTTCGCTGACAGTGAAGCTGTGCGCTGGGCGGAAGGGGTTGCTCTCAACCATTGTTGAGGTCTTACTGTCGGTGGCATGGGGTTCGATGGACCCCGACCGTGAGGAGTGCGGAATGAGTATGGAATCCGTGGCGTGGAATCAGCTGTATCGGCAGATGAACGCGCCCACCGAGCAGCGACCGTTGCGACTGGCCACGGCGCGGCGGATTCTGGCGTTCGCGCACGCCCACCATCGGCGGCTGATCGCGTTCCTGGTGTTCAGTATTGTGTCGGCGCTGCTGGCGGTGGCCACGCCGGTGCTCGCGGGGCGGGTCGTGGATGCCATCGTGAGCCACGGCACCACCCGGACCGTGATCGTGCTGGCCGCGATCATCGCACTGGTGGCGGCGCTGGACGCGGGGCTCGGCATCATCATTCGCTGGCTTTCCGCGCGGATCGGCGAGGGGCTGATCTTCGATCTGCGGACCGCGGTATTCGATCACGTGCAGAAGATGCCGATCGCGTTCTTCACCCGTACCCGCACCGGGGCACTGGTCAGCCGCCTCAATAATGACGTGATCGGGGCGCAGCGGGCCTTCAGCTCGACGCTGTCCGGTGTGGTCACCAATGTGGTGACGCTGGTGCTCACCCTCGCCGTCATGCTGCAACTCTCGTGGCAGATCACCCTGCTGGCGCTGGTGCTGCTGCCCGTATTCGTGCTGCCCGCCCGGCGCATGGGTGAGCGGCTGGCCGGGATTCAGCGCGAGGCCGCCGGACTCAATGCCTCCATGAGCACCCAGATGACCGAACGGTTCTCCGCACCCGGCGCGACACTGGTGAAACTGTTCGGGCGGCCGCAGCAGGAATCCTCGGAATTCGCGGTGCGGGCCAGGCGGGTGCGCGATATCGGCGTGCGCACCGCCATGCTGCAAACCGTCTTCGTCACCGCACTCACCCTGGTCTCGGCCCTGGCACTGGCGCTCGTGTACGGGCTGGGCGGGTACCTCGCGCTGAAGGGGCAGCTGGAACCCGGTGCGGTGGTTTCGCTTTCGCTGCTGCTGACCCGGCTGTACTCGCCCCTCACCGCCTTGGCCAGTGCCCGGGTGGACATTATGTCGGCGCTGGTCAGCTTCGAGCGGGTCTTCGAGGTGCTGGATCTGAAGCCGCTCATCGAGGACGCGCCCGATGCCAAGTCGGTGCCGGACGGGCCGATCGCGGTGGAATTGGATGCGGTCAGCTTCGGCTACCCGTCTGCCGACAAGGTGTCCCTCGCCTCCCTCGAGGATGTGGCGACCCTGGACACTCGCGGCGGTGAGGAAGTGCTGCACCAAGTTTCGCTGCGCGCCGAACCTGGGCAGATGGTGGCGCTGGTCGGCTCCTCCGGGGCCGGGAAATCCACCATCGCCCAACTGGTTTCGCGGCTCTACGACGTGGATTCCGGGTCGGTGCGACTCGGCGGCACGGATGTGCGCGAGCTGACCTCGCGGTCGATCCAGGCCACCGTCGGCCTGGTCACCCAGGACGGGCACCTGTTCCACGACACCATTCGCGCCAACCTGCTGCTGGCCCGCCCCGAAGCCACCGAGGCGGAACTCTGGGATGCCTTGGAGCGCGCCAGATTGCGCGACCTGCTGACCTCCCTGCCCGATGGCCTGGACACCGTGGTCGGCGAACGCGGCTACCGCCTCTCCGGCGGTGAACGCCAGCGCCTCACCATTGCCCGCCTGCTCCTCAAGCAACCGCAGGTGGTGATCCTGGACGAGGCCACCGCCTCCCTGGACTCGACCTCCGAGGCCGCGGTGCAGGAAGCCCTCGCCGAGGCCTTGGACGGCCGCACCGCACTGGTCATCGCGCACCGCCTGTCCACCATCCGCAATGCCGACCAGATCCTCGTCCTGGAGCACGGCCGAATCGTGGAGCGCGGCACCCACACCCAACTCCTGGCCGCCGGAGGCCGCTACACCGAGCTCTACCGAACCCAATTCGCCGACGCCAGCGAGCCCGCCGCGGCCTGAATCTCCGGCAGTACGCCTCCGCCCCCGGCAACACACCGGGGGCGGAGCTGCCTCGCGTCCAACCCGCCTCGCCCCGAGGTTCCATCAAGATCAGGGAGCACTGGTGGCGGAAATCGGGTCGAAATCCCGCCATGAGAGCTCCCTCGCCGGATTTATTGCCGGACCGGCAAGAGAACTAGGGCCTGCGCGGAGCTCGGGATAGCTTCGAAGGCATGGGCGCACACACGGACGAGCACTCGCAGGGACACGACAAGGCACATGCGCATGGGCACGGCCATGGGCCCTCGCACGGCCATTCGCATACGCATGACGGGATCGACTGGTCGACGCAGATCGCGAACTTGCAGCGGAACGATGCGGTCGCGGCGGCGGCGCATGCGGAGACCGCCGGAAAGTTGATCGGGCTACTCGCGGAGGGTGGGGAGCCGCCGACCGTGCTGGATATCGGGTCGGGGACGGGCGGGCAGAGTGCGGCGTTCGCGCGGGAGCTGGCCGGGCGCGGGGGCGGGCGGCTGGTGCTCGTGGACGCGGTGCCGGAATTGCTGGAGATCGCGCGGGAGACCGCGGTCGCGGCGCTCGGGGGCGATGCCCGGGTGAAGGTGGAGACCATTCAGGCCGATGCCGCCGCCGATGAGCTGAACGATATTGCGCCGCAGGCGGATCTGGTGTGGGCCGCGCGCATGGTGCATCACCTGCCCGATCAGCAGGCCGGGACCGATCGGCTGGCTCGGCTGGTGCGCGACGGCGGGTGGCTGGCACTGTCCGAGGGTGGCGTCCCCACCCAATGCCTGCCCTGGGATGTCGGCGTCGGCGAACCCGGCCTGCAGGATCGGCTGCTGACCATCTGGCAAATCGAATTCGCCCGAATGCGTGAGGACATCCCCGGCGCGGTCCGCATGCCCTACGGCTGGACCACCGCGCTCACCAAGGCCGGGCTCGGCGCGGTCTCCTCGTTCACCGTCTTCACCGATCACCCCGCCCCGGCCGCACCGGAAATCCAGGCGCACGTGGCCTCCTGGCTCGACACCATGCGCACCCGAACCGACAATGGCCTCACCGATTCCGACCGCGCGGCCATCGAAGCACTTCTCGCCCCGGACGCCCCCATGTATATCGGCCTCCGCGATGATGTCTTCATTCTCAGCGCATCCACCATTCACCTGGGCCGCCGCTGACCACACTGGATATTCGCGCCGCCGTGACTCGGCGACAACCGTGCTGTGACCGTTCCGTTAGACTCGGGCGGTCCGAAATCCCCTGCTGTACGGCATAATTCGATTTCCCATGGCATAACTCATTGTCGTTTCAGATGCCGGGGGAGGAGTTTCGGTGACCCGTACCAAAGAGCAGCGGCAGACATCCGCGGTTCGTATCGACCCTACCGAGCGCATGTTCGGTGCACGGCGATATCAGCACGTCGAGGAGACGCCGCTGGAGTTACGGGTGCCCAGCGGATCCAAACGCACCGATGAACAGTGGACGGTGCCGAGAAATATTGTCGCCGAATGTATTTCGGGTCGACTCGTCATCGATTTCACGCAGGCGCATTGTTCGCGGCGGGAAATCGATGTGCGGGTGGACGCGGGGTCGGGAACGATCGTTTTGATCGTGCCGCGCGGGTGGCGGGTGGACCTCGAGGGCGTCGGCTGCGGTGACGGCGCCATTGCGAATCGCGTGAAACTACCGCGCTTTCCGGGCGCACCGCTGATCCGCGTCGAAGGACAGGTGGACTCGGGGGTGCTCAAGGCGCGGTACGCCTACCGGAACCCGATCAGCCGATTCCTGCGTTCCCGCTCGCACTGAGGCCACGCGGGGCGCGAGCCTGATTCCCGACATTTCGGCAGACCATGCGGTATGACGGAGGGGTGGCGCGCTGGCTATTGCACGTCGACCTCGACCAATTCCAGGCCGCGGTCGAATTCCGGCGGCATCCGGAGCTGCGCGGACAACCGGTCATCGTGGGCGGCAATGGGGATCCCGGGGAACCACGGAAAGCGGTGTCCTGCGCGTCCTATCCGGCGCGAGCCCACGGCGTGCGGGCCGGAATGCCCTTGCGCACGGCCCAGCGAATCTGCCCGGACGGGGTGTTCCTGGCCCAGGATCTCGCCACCTACGCGGAGGCGTCGGAAGAGATCATGGCGCTGCTGCGGACCTTCCCCGGGCGCGTGGAGGTGCTCGGATTCGACGAGGCATTCCTGGCCGTCGATACCGATGATCCCGAACAACTGGCCCGCGAGATCCGCGGCGCCATCGAGGAATTGGGTCTGACCTGCGCGGTCGGCATCGGAGACAATAAGACTCGCGCCAAACTGGCCACCGGATTCGCCAAGGCGGTCGGGAAATCCGATACCGCCGAACCCCGGGAACGCGAGGGCGGCACCGGCATCTTCCGGCTCACGGCGGACAACTGGACCGAACTCATGGCGCACCGCCCGACCACCGCACTGTGGGGGATCGGCACTCGCATCGCGAAACGCATGAGCGGACTCGGCATCGAGACGGTCGCCGATCTCGCCGCCGCCGATCGACAGGTCCTGGCCGCCGAATTCGGGCCCAATACCGGGCCGTACCTGTGGGTCCTCGGGCACGGGGCGGGCGATACCGATATCGCCGAACCACGAGAACCGGTGGGGCACTCGCGTTCCGAGACGTTCCCGCATGACCTCACCGAGCGCGAGGAGATCGACGCGGCCGTCACCCGCCTGGCCACCCTGGTCGCGGAGGAGACGATCGCGGCCGGGCGCGGGATCGGGCGCGTCAGCGTCACCCTGCGCACCAGCACCTTCTTCACCCGCAGCAAACAGCGGAAACTGCCGCACGCCAGCACCGATGTGGACGAGATCGTGCAGACCGCACTGGAGGTGCTGCACGGCTTCGAACTCGATCGACCGGTCCGGCTTCTGGGCGTCCGCGTCGAATTTGTCATGCTGTGATCAGGCACCCGACGGAAGGCACACCACCCGATGAGCAGCTACGAGAACATCCTCTTCGAGCACGACGGCCCGATCGCCCGCATCACCCTCAACCGGCCCACCGCCGCCAATGGCATCGACCAGGCGCTCGCCGACGAACTCGCGCGCGCCGCCGCGTACTGCTCCGACGATCCGGCCATCAAGGTGGTCGTGCTGACCGGCGCGGGACGCTTCTTCTCCGCGGGCGGCGATGTGCGGGCCATGTCCGAGAGCGGTGACACCGGCGTCTTCATCGACAAGCTGGCCGACACCCTGCATCATGCGGTGTCGTCGTTCGCGCGGATGGACGCGCTGCTCATTGTCGGCGTGAACGGGACGGCGGCGGGCGCGGGCTTCAGCCTCGCGGTGGCCGGTGACCTGGTGGTGGCGTCCGAATCCGCCGCGTTCACCATGGCGTACACCAAGGTCGGACTGAGCCCCGACGGCGGCGCGTCCTACTACCTGCCGCGCCTGATCGGCCTGCGCCGCACCCAGGAGCTCATGCTCACCAACCGCACGCTGTCCGCCGACGAGGCCCTGGACTGGGGTCTGCTGCACCGGGTGGTGCCCGCCGGGGAACTCACCGAGACGGTGGAGGCCCTGGCTCAGGAATTCGCGGCCGGGCCCAAGCAGTCCAATGCGAATGTGAAGAAGCTGCTGCTGGTTTCGTCGCAGCACACCCTCGAGGAGCAGTTGGGCACCGAGGCCGCGTTCATCACCCGCGCCGCCGAATCGGCCGACGGGGCCGAGGGCATTGCCGCGTTCGTCGGCAAGCGCGCACCCAAATTCGCGTGAGCGAGAGCGGCTTTCGGGCCGCTCCCACTCGTTGATACCGGTCAGTTCTTCAGAAATTCGAGGATGTCGGCGTTCACCTGCGCCGCATGACTGATGTAGAGGCCGTGCCCGGCATTCGGGTATTCCTTGAATTCCGCGTGCGGCACCAGCTTCACCACCTGGCGGCTGGAAACGTCGATCGGGATCGACTGGTCCGGGGTGCCGTGCAGCAGCAGTACCGGCAGAGTGAGCGCCGCGACGTCCGCGCGGTGGTCGGTGGTGAACAGTTCGCGCTGCAAGACGCGGGTGGCGTACGGGGACGCCGACATGCAGCGCATCATCTCCGTCTCCATCAGCACCTGCGAGACTTCGACACCCAGGTGGGTGGCGAAGTAGCCCTGGAGCCGGTCATAGAACCACTTCGGCCGATCCGCGCACAGTTGAGCGTGCGAGGCCTCCATCGCCTCGATCGGCACGCCGACCGGGTTGTCCTCGGTGCGGCACATGAACGGAATCGCGGGGGCCAGCAAGGCGATTCGCGAGACCCGCTCGCTGCCGTGCCGACTCAGGTAGCGGACCACCTCGCCGCCGCCCGCGGAATGCGCGACCATGACAAAGTCACGTAGGTCCAGGTGCTCGATCAGGGCGGCGATATCGTCGGCGCGGGTGTCGATGTCATAGCCGGTGGACGGGCGGTCCGAACGGCCGTGCGCCCGGCGGTCCAGCATGACGCAGCGGTAGCCCCGCTCCAGGAAGAACGGCACCTGGTACTCCCACATATCGGCGTTCAGCGACCAGCCCGCGATGAACACCAGCGGCGTGCCGGTGCCGTAATCCTCATAGGCCAGGCGGGTGCCGTCGGTGGTTTCGAAGTACGACATTTCTACTGCGCTCCTTGGGTTTTCGCTTGCTCTGCGGTGCTGAGATCAACGATCGCAGGGCATGCGAGGCAAAGCGATTACGCGCGAGGTAATGCCATCGATTCATTCGGGAACACCGCCCTGACCAGCATTGGAGTCTTATGCTCGAAACCATGGAGTTTCAGGCGCTGGTGGCACACGAAACGGACAGTGGGATCGCGCTCATTCGCGAGGTGGTCGGCGATGACTTCCTCATGCCGGGCGAGGTGACGATCAAGGTGCACTTCACGAGCGCCAACTACAAGGACGGGCTCGCGATCACCCCCGGAGGCGGCGTGGTCCGCAATTACCCGCTCATCCCCGGCATCGATCTGACCGGTGAGGTCTTCACCTCCACCGATCCCGAATTCGCGCCCGGCGACCTGGTCGTCGCGCACGGCTATGACATCGGCGTGGCCCACCACGGCGGCTTCGCCGAATACGCCCGCGTCCCGGCGGAGTGGGTCGTGAAGCTCGAAGGCCTCACCCCGCGCGAGGCCGCCACCCTCGGCACCGCCGGATTCACCGCGGCCATGAGCGTGCAGGCCCTGCTGGACCACGGCCTCACCCCGTCCGCCGGTCCGGTGCTGGTGACGGGCGCGACCGGCGGCGTCGGCACGGTGGCCGTGGATATCCTCGGCGGCCTCGGCTTCGAGGTCATCGCCTCCACCGGCAAGATCGGAGCCACCGAACTTCTCACCACCCTCGGCGCGAACTCGGTGATCGGCCGCCTCCCCGCCGAAGGCGAAAAACTCCGCCCCCTCGGCAAGGCCCAATGGGCCGCCGCCGTCGACAGCGTGGGTGGCCAATCCTTGGCTCACATCCTCAGCACCGTCAAATACGGTGGCGCGGTGGCGGTCAGCGGCCTCACCGGCGGCACCGACCTCCCCACCACGGTCATGCCCTTCATCCTGCGCGGCGTCTCCCTGCTGGGCATCGACTCCGCGCACATGCCCATCGCGGCCCGCCGCGAACTCTGGGCCCGCCTCGCGAAAGACCTGAAGCCCCAGCATCTTTCCCTGCTGGAGAACTACGCCCCCATCACCGAGGCCGAATCCGTCCTCCACTCCGTTCTAGACGGAACCCATTCCGGCCGAACGGTTCTCGGTGTAGCCGGGGAGTTCTAGTACGCGATCACCGCACGCACGAGGTTGTGGTCAGACACGTGGCCTAGATTACGAGATCCGCACGGACCGTGTGGATCTCGTTTCATGTGAAACATCGCAGTCCGCTCATGTCGGCTCGGCATTACTCGTAGTGGAAGCGGCACGCGATAATCTTCGCGGTGTCTTCCTCGATGACATAGACGAGGCGATGTTCGGTGGTTATGCGGCGCGACCAGAAGCCCTGGAGATCCGCTCGAAGTGGTTCGGGCTTGCCGATTCCCTCGTAGCCGTTTCGGGTGATGTCTTCAATGAGCCTATTGAGTCGCCGTAGTGTTGCTCGATCGTTCATCTGCCACCACAAATAATCGGCCCAGGCCTTAGGAGTGAAGAGGATCTTCATTCAGCCCCCCTCGCCGTCAGGCTCCAGAAGTTCCCGCGACTCGACCTCACCACGCCGCAGTTGCGCGATCGACTCCTCCAGATGGCGCGCATTGGCAGAGGTGCCGAGCAGATACGCGGTCTCTTTCAACGACTCGTACTCCCGAAGGGAGATCACCACAGCCGGCTCGTGTCCCGTGCGCGTGATCACGACTTCCTCGAGGTCGTCGGTCACCATGTCGAGCGCGCGGGCTAGGTTGCTGCGGAATTCGCTGACTGACATAGGACGCATGGCCATCTCCCTCGCGCGGTCGGCTGACATCCCTCCAGCGTACGTGATCACGTACGTAGCCACTCAGGTCTTCGAAACGGCAGCAGCCGCGCATGTGTGAAACATGCGCGGCTGCTGCCTGATCAGTCCCTTACGCGGAGGCGGTGAGGGCCGGGGCGTTGTAGGCCGGTTCGGCGACCGGCTCGATGGCGTAGGCCAGGATCTCGGCCACGTCGGCGACGGGGCGGACATCCAGGGCTGCCAGGACCTCGGCCGGGACCTCGTCGAGGTCCGGTTCGTTGCGGGCCGGGATGAAGACCGTCTTCAGTCCGGCGCGCTGAGCGGCCAGGAGCTTTTGCTTCACGCCGCCGATCGGTAGGACTCGACCGTTGAGGGTGACCTCACCGGTCATGCCGACATCTGCGCGGACTTGGCGGCCTAGGGCGAGGGAGACCAGGGCGGTGACCATCGTGACGCCTGCCGAGGGACCGTCCTTGGGGACCGCGCCCGCGGGGAAGTGGATGTGGATATTGCGGTCCAGGACCTTCGGCTCGATGCCGATTTCCTCCAGGTGGGAGCGGACGTAGGTCAGGGCGATCTGCGCGGACTCCTTCATGACGTCGCCCAGTTGACCGGTGAGGGTCAGGGAGCGGTCGCCCTCGGCGGCATTGGCCTCGATGTAGAGGACGTCGCCGCCCGCCCCGGTCACGGCGAGACCGGTGGCCACACCGGGAACCGCGGTGCGCTCCACCCCATCCGGGGTGAATCGCGGACGGCCCAGGAACTCCTTCAGATCGCCGAGGCCGATGACCAGCTGGTCGGAGGCCGTCGGCTCGTAGCCGAGACCCTTGTCGTAGCCGAGGCTTTCGACATTCTCGGGCACGAATTCGCCGGAGCTGACAATGCTTTCGGCCTCATCCAGGACGGCCGTCTCCGACAGCTTGGTCGCCGCCTTGCGCAGCGCCTTCGCGATCAGGCGTTCCATCTGCCGCACTCCGGCTTCCCGGGTGTAGTTGGCGGCGACCTCGCGCAGGGCCTCGTCCGTGATGTGAACCTCGCTGGCGGTCAGGGCATTGCGCTCCAACTGCCGCGGGATCAGGAAGTCACGGGCGATGGCGACCTTGTCGTCCTCGGTGTAGCCGTCGACGCTGATGATCTCCATGCGGTCCAGCAGCGGGCCGGGGATGGTGTCCATGACATTCGCGGTGGCGATGAACAGCACGTCGGACAGGTCGAGGTCCAGGTCCAGGTAGTGATCGCGGAAGGTGTGGTTCTGCGCGGGATCCAGGACCTCGAGCAGGGCCGCGGCCGGATCGCCACGGAAATCGGAACCGACCTTGTCGATCTCATCCAGCAGGACAACGGGATTCATCGAACCCGCCTCCTTCATGGCGCGGACGATACGACCCGGCAGCGCGCCGACGTAGGTCCGCCGGTGGCCACGGATCTCGGCCTCATCGCGCACGCCACCCAGGGCGACGCGAACGAACTTGCGGCCCAAGGCACGTGCGACCGACTCACCCAGCGAGGTCTTACCCACACCGGGCGGGCCGACCAGCACCAGCACCGCACCGGAACCACGACCGCCCACGACCTCCAGGCCGCGTGCGGCGCGCCGGGCGCGCACCGCGAGGTACTCGACCATGCGGTCCTTGACCTCGTCCAGGCCGTGGTGATCGGCGTCCAGCACCGCGCGGGCAGCCGAAACATCGGTGCTGTCCTCGGTTTTCACGCTGAACGGCAGTTCCAGCACGGTATCCAGCCAGGTGCGGATCCAGCCCGTCTCCGGGCTCTGGTCGCTGGAACGCTCCAGGCGATCGACCTCGCGCAGCGCGGCCTCACGGATATTGTCCGGCAGGTCCGCGTTCTCCACGCGGGTGCGGTAGTCGTCCGCGCCGTCCGGCTCGCCCTCGCCCAGCTCCTTGCGAATGGCATTGAGCTGCTGGCGGAGCAGGAATTCGCGCTGGCTCTTCTCGACGCCCTCGCGCACTTCCTCGCTGATCTTCTCGCTGACCTCGGTCTCGGCGATGTGCTGCTTGGTCCAGTCGATCAACTTGGTCAGACGGGTTGCGGTATCGAGGGTTTCGATCAGCTCCCGCTTCTGGTCGTGGCTCAGGTAGGGAGCCCAACCGGCGGCATCGGCGATCGCCGAGGGATCATTCAGCTGATTCACGGCGTCGATGACCTGCCACGCCTCACGACGCTGCAGGACGGCGACGACCAGCTTCTTGTATTCGGCGGCAAGCTCTTTGGTGCGGCCGTCGGCGGGCTGCGTCTCGACCGGCTCGGCCTCGACCCACAGCGCGGCACCCGGACCGGTCACGCCGTGCCCGATCTTGGCGCGCCGCTCGCCTTTCAAGACCGCGGCGGGAGCGCCACCGCGCATGCGGCCGACCTGCTCGATGGTGGCGACCACGCCGTAGGTGGCGTAGCCCTCGTCCAGTCGGGGCGCGACCAGCACCTGGTCGACCTTGCCGGCCCGCGCGGCGTCAATAGCGGCCTGCGAGGACTCGTCCAACTCGATCGGCACGACCATGCCGGGCAGCACGATCGGATCAGTCAGGAACAAGACCGGCAGGTTCTGAGGTGTAGTCACGTCTTCGACCTCTTCCAGATTGAGCGTCCTGTGCTCAACTGAGGTTGAGCGATACCCAGTCAACCTCGACCCCCTCACGAATGTTCCGATCACCCGTTCGCCCCCAGCGAACGGCCGGATGTCGCCCGTCGGAATATAGTTTCCATGGACATAGTTTCCATGTAATGTAAGAACAGGACGCACCACCTTCACCACCTGGAGCACCGCCATGACAACCGCACCCACACTCACCGGTCAGGACATCGCCGAGGCCGAAGGGGCGGTCACCGCCCTGCTCGAGGCGACACTCGTCGCGACCGGCTTCACCACCACCACCAATGAATACGCAGTACTCCGCGTGCTCGCCGTGCGCGGACCGTTCCCGGTAGCCGCCGAACTCCACGCCTACCTGGCCGGACAGCGCCAACTCGGAATCGACGCCGCGGGCGCAGCCGAGCTGCTCACCGGAATGGAGAACAAGGGCTTCCTCACCGGAAGTGCGCTCGATCAACCGGATCCCGTCGAACTGGCACCCGAGGGTCGCGCCGAACTCGGCCGCCTGATGCAGACCGTCGCGCCGATCACCCGGCCGATCTTCGGCGGATCGAACCCGGAAGACCTCGCCACCGCCCACCGGGTGCTGGCCTCGGTCATCGAACGGGCCGGCAAGCTCCGCAACGGGCAGCCCTTGTGAAAAGACGCTAGTCGCAGGACTGTTCGCCACCACCGGGCGAAGGAGTCGGATCCGGCCTGAGAAATCAGGCCGGATCCGACAGTGCCGCAATGCGAGTGCGATGGCGCTCCTGTAATTCCCGGCTGCGATCCAGGAAGTCGATGATCGTATGCAGTTCGGCCGCCGTGTATTTCGCGACGGCCGCAGCACCCTCCACGGCGATCGGGCCGTAGATTCCCCATGCCTTGGTCGCGGCTTCCGAGGTCATCCGGACCACTACCTTGCGGCGGTCGCCGGGTTCGGGGTGGCGGCTGACGTAGCCGAGTTTGACCAGGCGATCCAGCATCGTGGTCACGCTGCCGCTGGTGAGGTTCAGACCCGCGGCGAGCGCACCCGGGGTCGACTCCCCGGCTTGCAGGATCTCCAGGCACCGAAGGTCCGTGCGATTCACTCCGAGGTACGCCGCGGCCGCGGTATCGACATCGTCGACGGCCGACTGTAGCGCTTGCGCGGACCGTCCTACCTGCTCATGCAGGGTTTCCACATTTTCTCTTGACATTCAAACCTCTTGATCGTCAAACTAATGATGTCTTGATTACCAAGATACATCACAGTCAAGAGAGCGCCCTGGAGGCACATCATGAAGAAGGCCCTGATCATCGGCGGCGGCATCGCCGGACCCGTCACGGCCATGGCCTTGCAGCGGGCCGGGCTCGAGCCGATCGTCTGCGAGGCGTATCAGGATGCCGCGGCCGAACAGCTCGGGGCGTATCTGACCGTCGCCGTGAACGGGCTGTCCGCGCTGTCGCTCATCGACGCGCACGAGATCGTCAAGCAGACCGGGCACCCGACCGGGACGCTCTCCTTCTCCACCAGCGCCGGCAAGCACATTGCCGATATGCCCATCGGCGGCACACTGCCCGACGGCACCATCACTCACAGCGTCAAGCGCCGCGACCTCTACCGGGCGCTCAATGCCGAAGCGGTCCGCCGCGGCGTGCGCTACGAGTACGGCAAGCGGCTCGTCGACGCGCAGTCGCTGCCCACCGGCGGCGTCCGCGCCACCTTCGCCGACGGCAGCCGGATCGACACCGACCTGCTCATCGGGGCCGACGGAATCCGTTCCCGCACTCGGGAAATCATCGACCCGACCGCACCCGCCGCGCACTACCTCGGCATCTACGGGCTCGGCGGCTTCGTCACCGACCACCGGATGCGCGAGGAACTGGGACTGCGGCCCGGCATCTACAACATGATCTTCGGCAAGAAGGCCTTCTTCGGATACCTGGTCGCACCCGACGGCGAAATCTGGTGGTTCGCGAATATGCCCGGCGCACAGGAACTCTCGACTGACGAGATGGCCGCGACCAGCCCGGCCCAGTGGCGCGAGCGGCTGGTGGCGATGCTCTCCGTCGATCGCACGCCCGCCGCGCGTATTGTCGCCGCCACCCCCGACGAGACCTTCGTGCCCGGATTCAATCAGTACGACATGCCGTCGGTGGCCAAGTGGCACAACGACTCCATGGTCATCGTCGGCGATGCCGCGCATGCCGTCGCCTCCTCGTCGGGTCAGGGCGTGTCCATGGCCGTCGAGGACGCGGTGACCCTGGCCATCTCCCTGCGCGATATCCCGGACACCGCCGCGGCCCTCGCCGCCTTCGAACACGAGCGCCTCGAGCGGGTCGAGCGGGTGGTCGAGCACGGCGCGGAGACCAGCGGCGACAAGGCGCAGAACGGTCTCATGCGCTGGCTCACCCGGATGCTCACCCCGTACTTCCTGAAGAAGGCCGCCAAGTCCGGCATCGAGCCGCTGAGCTGGATGTTCGACCACCGCATCGAATGGAACGATGTGACCGGCGTTACAGTGATGAGGGGAAACGCGGAGGAAAGCGATTGAGCAGTGCAGCGCATGGCAACCCCTGGGTCGCCGTACGACCCGATGACGACGTGGCACAGCTGGCACGACGGGTCTCCTCCGCGCACCGCACCTTCCTCGAGGGGGCCGAGCGACTACCCACGGTCCGGCCCGGCGGCGATTCGATTCGATCGGTGGTGCTGGATTCCTGGCGGCGCAGTCGCAGTAGCGGAGTGGATCCGGATGGGTTCGGGGATGCGGTGGATCTGGATGGGCTGGAGCTGCATCGGTATCGGGCCGCGCATCCCATTGCGCTGATACGGCCGGTGGTGCGCAAGCTGCTGGTGGAGGATGCGGCGGAGGCGGGATTGCTCGTTGCGATCAGTGATGCGCGGGGGCGATTGCTGTGGGTGGAAGGCGATTCGAAGGTCAAGGATCGGGCGCTGGCGATGAACTTCGTCGAGGGGGCCGATTGGAGTGAGGATCGGGTCGGGACCAATGCGCCGGGAACCGCGCTGGCGCTGGATCATCATGTGCAGATCTTCGGGGCCGAGCATTTCAGCCGGGCCGTGCACGAGTGGAGTTGTTCGGCCGCGCCGGTGCACGATCCGATCAGCGGGCAGATCATCGGGGCGATCGATATCACCGGCGGGCCGAGAATGGCCGCACCCGAGGCGCTTTCGCTGATCCGGGCGACGGTGGCGGCGGCGGAATCCGAACTGCGCCTGCACCTGCTGGACTCACCCAGACCGCCGAGCGACAGCGCCGCACGGCTACAGGTGCTCGGCGCGAACCGGCCGACCCTGACCCGTGAGGGCGAACGAATTCGCCTGTCCCAGCGGCATGCCGAGATCCTCTTGCTGCTGGCCGATCATCCGGAGGGGCTGAGTTCCGATCATCTCGCCATGCTGCTCGACGAATCCGAGCTGGATCCGGTGACGGTGCGCGCCGAGATGTCCCGGATCCGGAAGCTGTTGGGCCCCACCAGTCTCGGCTCCCGGCCCTATCGGCTGCTCATGGACCTCGAAACCGATGTCGGGGAGGTGCGGCGGGCGCTCGCGCGTGGGGATGCGGCGGCGGCATTGCGCGCCTATCCCGGTGCGGCGCTGCCGCGTTCGCTGGCTCCCGGCATCGAGGAGATCCGTGCCGAATTGCGCGGACGCTTGCGCGCGGCCCTGCTGACGACGGGGGATTGGC
The DNA here is from genome assembly GCF_040683015.1 of Nocardia sp. NPDC051030. Taxonomy (NCBI): domain Bacteria; kingdom Bacillati; phylum Actinomycetota; class Actinomycetes; order Mycobacteriales; family Nocardiaceae; genus Nocardia; species Nocardia sp. NPDC051030. Next base: position 412,905 of record NZ_JBFBCD010000005.1, read on the forward strand.
GATTGTTCTCGCGCTGGACCAGTTCCGTCGAGGGACGCGACGACATTGCGGCGTGGACGGCGTATCTCGCTTCGCTGGATCGGCATTCGTCGATGTACGCACAGGTCAAGTCTCAATTGCTCTTGCTCGACCGAAAATTGGGCATCTGACCAGTTTTTTGCAACCGTCATGCAACACTCACGCTTCTAGTGTTCCGGATCACACCTGACGCACCCGACCCGCGTCAGCCGACGAGGAGCCTGCGATGACCGTCTACGCCCGTCCCGGATCACCCGATGCCGCCATGTCCTTCCAGTCCCGCTACGACAATTGGATCGGCGGCGAATGGGTCGCGCCCGTCAAGGGTCAGTACTTCGAAAACCCCACTCCCGTAACAGGTCAGAACTTCTGCGAGGTCGCCCGCGGCACCGCCGAGGACATCGAACTCGCCCTCGATGCCGCGCACGCCGCCGCACCCGCATGGGGCAAGACCTCGGTCACCGAGCGCGCCATCATCCTGAACAAGATCGCGGACCGGATGGAGGCCAACCTCGAGGCCATCGCCCTCGCCGAATCCTGGGACAATGGCAAGCCGATCCGGGAAACCCTGAATGCCGATATTCCCTTGGCAATCGACCACTTCCGGTACTTCGCGGGCGCGATCCGCGCACAGGAGGGCTCGCTCTCGGAGATCAACTCCGATACCGTGGCCTACCACTTCCACGAGCCGCTCGGCGTTGTCGGACAGATCATTCCGTGGAACTTCCCCATCCTGATGGCGACCTGGAAGCTGGCCCCGGCGCTGGCCGCCGGTAATGCGGTGGTGCTCAAGCCCGCCGAGCAGACCCCGGCCTCGATCCTGTTCCTGATCGGCCTGATCGGTGATCTGCTGCCCGCCGGTGTGGTCAATATCGTCAATGGCTTCGGCGTCGAGGCCGGTAAGCCGCTGGCGTCGAGCCCGCGCATCAAGAAGATTGCCTTCACCGGCGAGACCACCACCGGCCGCCTGATCATGCAGTACGCCTCGCAGAATCTGATCCCGGTCACCCTCGAACTCGGCGGCAAGAGCCCGAACATCTTCTTCTCGGATGTGCTGTCCGCCAATGACGATTACCAGGACAAGGCACTGGAGGGCTTCACCATGTTCGCGCTCAATCAGGGCGAGGTCTGCACCTGCCCGTCGCGCGCGCTCATCCAGGCCGACATCTACGACGAGTTCCTCGCTGCCGCCGTCGTGCGCACCAAGGCTGTGCGGCAAGGGGATCCGCTCGACACCGAGACTATGATCGGCGCGCAGGCCAGCAATGACCAGCTCGAGAAGATCCTGTCCTACATCGAGATCGGCAAGGGTGAGGGCGCGACCCTGCTTACCGGCGGCGAGCGCGCCGAACTCGGCGGCGACCTGTCCGGCGGCTACTACGTGCAGCCCACCGTGTTCGCCGGGAACAATGCCATGCGCATCTTCCAGGAGGAGATCTTCGGGCCCGTGGTCTCGGTGACCTCGTTCACCGATTACGCGAACGCCATCGAGATCGCCAATGACACGCTGTACGGGCTCGGCGCGGGCGTGTGGTCGCGCGACGGCGCGACCGCCTACCGGGCGGGCCGCGATATCCAGGCCGGGCGGGTGTGGACCAACACCTACCACCAGTACCCGGCGCATGCGGCGTTCGGCGGCTACAAGCAGTCCGGCATCGGCCGGGAAAACCATCACATGATGCTGAACCACTATCAGCAGACCAAGAACCTGCTGGTCGGTTACGCCGAGAAGGCGCAAGGCTTCTTCTGATGAACACGGTCCCGCCACGGGTCCGCGCCACCATGGAGGCGATGGAACTGCTCCGCCGCCTCCGCGCGCAGCACGGGCCGCTCATGCTGCATCAGTCCGGCGGGTGCTGCGACGGCTCGGCCCCGATGTGTTATCCCGCAGGCGATTTCATTATCGGCGATCGGGACGTGCTGCTCGGACTGCTCGACCTGCACCTCGAGGTCGACGAACCGAGCACGACACCCTCTGAGGCCGATGACGTTGTGCCGGTGTGGATCTCCGGTCCACAGTTCACCGCCTGGCAGCACACCCAGCTCATCCTCGACGTAGTACCCGGGCGCGGTTCCGGATTCAGTCTGGAGACGCCGGAGGGATTCCGATTCCTCAGCCGGGCAAAGGTATTCGACGAAGCCGAGCTCTCAGCGCTGGCCGGAGTGCCGACGGTCACGGGCGAAGGGTGGGAACAGGGGTTGCGCCCCGCGACTCCCACCGAGCCCCAAGTCGTCGCCGAGGCGGCGGACGCCTGCCCGGTTCCCGGCCGCGCGATCACCAAGAACCTCTGAACACAGTGTCGTGATTCATTGAGCAACGTGAAATCGGGGGTTGACTCTCTCGGCTAACACGATTAGCTTTATGGCTATCGCAGTTAGCTTCACCCAAGGGAGTCAGACCATGACCGAGTACATCGACATCGACGGTGGCCGGATCGCTTACGACGAGCTCGGCACGGGACCGCTGGTCGTGCTCTCGCACGGCATCGGCGACCGCCGCCAGGCGTACCGGCACCTCGCTCCGCTGATCGCGGCGGCCGGATACCGGGTCGTCAGCACCGACCTGCGCGGACACGGCGAGTCGAGCCTGAACTGGACCTCGGTCACCGGTAAGGAAGCCATCAGCCGCACCGATGTCGCCAATGATCTGCTCGCCGTCATCCGCGCCCTGAACGCCGGGCCCGCGATCATCGTGGGGCACTCCATCTCCGGTGGCGCCGCCACCATCGCCGCCGCGCAGTCGCCCGAACTGGTGCGGGCCATCGTCGAGATCAACCCCTTCACCCTCGAGCAGAAGTTCGACGCGGGCGCGCTGTTCACCGTCTCCCGCTACCGCCGCGGCATGTTCCCGCTCATGGGCACCATGATCTTCAAGAGCATCGGGCTGTGGCTGCGCTACCTGAACGTGGCCTACCCGACCAAGCCCGCCGACTACGACCAGTACATGAGCGAGGTCGCCGCCAAGCTGCGCGAGCCGGGCCGCATGGCCGAATTCATGAAGACCGGCAAGTCCACTCCGGCCGACGCGCAGGCACAGCTGCCGAACGTCACGCAGCCCGCCCTGATCATCTTCGGCACCGAGGACCCCGACTTCCCGAGCCCGGAGGCCGAGGGCAAGGCGATCGTCGCCGCCCTGCCCGCCGGATTGGGCAAGCTCGAATTGATCGAGGCCGCAGGACATTACCCGCACGCCGGGAACGCGGACCGCACCGCCGAGCTGATCCTGCCATTCCTGAAGGAACACCATGCCTAGGGTCGGGCTGAACAAAACCGATGTCGTCGCGGCGGGCGCAGTGCTCGCCGACGACGTCGGGTTCACGAACCTGGCGCTCGGCCCGCTCGCCGAACGGCTCGGCGTGCGCACCCCCTCGTTGTACAAGCACATCGAGAACCTGGCCGAGCTGCGACACGGCATCGCCACCCTGGCCATGACCGAAGCCGATCAGCGAGTCCGCGACGCCATGCACGGCAAGTCCGGCAGCGCGGCCCTCGCCGCCTTCGCCGACGCCTTCCGCAGCTATGTCGTCGAGCACCCCGGCCGCTACGCCGCCACCGTCGGCGAACCCTTCACCGGGCCGGAAGACCCACTGCGGCAAGCCACTACCCGCGTGCTCGAATCCATGGAAGTCGTGCTGCGCGGCTATGGGATCGCGGAACAGGACATGGTCCATGCCATCCGCACCCTGCGCTGCACCTTTCACGGCTTCGCCACACTCCAGGCATCCGACGGCTTCCAGTGGAGCGGCGACTTCGAGGACAGCTTCGCCTGGATGATCCGCTTCCTCGACCGCGGGCTCGCCGAAATCGCCACCCCCGGTTCCCGTGACCGGACAACTGATTTCGCAAGCTCGGGGTAACTTCGGGGGGACGCCCAGAACCCGTGGCGCGCCTGACCGCCGGTACGCGAATGGGACTGTCGGGGCTCCCAGCAGGGCGCTGAAGTCACGGAGAGGCGGAACGGAGTCGATTTAGATGCTGGCCGCGCGACTACACCTGGGAACCGACCGCCACCTGTCACTCGACGAGGTACCCATCCCCGAGCCGGGACCGGACCACGTCTTGATCAAGGTGGAAGCCGCGGGAGTCTGCCTGTCGGATGTACATCTCATCGACGGGACGCTGTCGCCGCTGTTCCTGAAGGGTGATGTCGTCACTCTCGGGCATGAGGTCGCGGGCACCGTGCACACGCTCGGGCCGGGGGTCACCAGCGCCAAGGTCGGCGATCGAGTCCTTTTGCAGGCCGGGGAACTTCGTAACGGAGCCACCTTCACGCGCGGCGTGGACTATGACGGCGGCTGGGCCGAATACTCGCTCGCGCGGGTGGACACCCTGGTGCCGATTCCCGATGATCTGCCGTTCGAGCAAGCCTGCTTCATCCCGGACGCGGTGTCGACACCGTGGGCGGCCATCACCGCCACCGCCGATGTGAGACCGGCCGAGCCGGTGGGCGTCTGGGGTGTCGGCGGACTCGGCGCGCACGGCATCCAGCTGCTCCGGCTCGCGGGCGCGGCGCCGATCATCGCGGTCGATCCGCTGCCCGCCGCGCGCGAACGGGCCCTGGAATTCGGCGCGGACCTCGCCTTCGACCCGGCCGATCCCGACCTGCGCCAGAAGATCTTCGCCGCCACCGGAACCGGACTCGCGGCCGCCTTCGACTTCGCGGGCGTGGCGGCGGTCCGCGAGCAGGCCGTCATCTGTATGGCACCGCAAGGGCGGCTCGTCCTGGTCGGCCTGACCGACAAGCCGATCACCATCACCCACGGCACCGCGTTCAGCTTCTTCCAGCAGCAGCTGCGCGGACACTACGGCTCGGGGCCGGAGCACGTGGATCAGCTGGTGAAACTGCAATCGCTGAAGCGGCTCGACCTCTCCCGCTCGGTCAGCGCGGTGGTCCCGCTCGCTGACGCCGCCAAGGCCGTACACGCCCTGGAAGCCAAGGAGGGCAACCCCATCCGCATAGTCCTCAAGCCCTGAACTCGCCGCTGATGACCCCGGCGGTGAAGGTGTCCCACTCGCCGGGGGTGAAGACAAGTGCGGGGCCGCCGGGATTCTTGCTGTCGCGCAGGCCGACTCGGCCATCGGATAGGAACTTCGTCTCGACGCATTCGCCTCCAGCTTTGCTGGCCGTGCTCTTGAACCAGCCACTGGGGTCAGCCAATTCGTTGTCCAGTTCGTAGTCCACGCTTCTCGTGCTCCTTCGCTATGTGTCTCACTAGATCTCGACTGGCCGTTTCGGTCAGGGCCGTGGCCCTGATCAGCTGATAAGACTCGAGAAATAGCTCAATATCGCTCTGCTTCTCAAGGTACATACTGCCCACCACACCCTCCAGGAAGACAAGCGGAGGCTCCAGTGGCACACCCGTTTTCGAATCCGTGCCGAAGTCGATGGCGACAAAGGGTGGCATCGCGGTTCCATCCGGGAAGCCTGCTCCGAACGGCAGAATCCGCAGGCTGATGTTGTCCATAGTGGACAGGTCAGCAAGTCGACGGCACTGCGCCGCCATGACAAGGCCGTTTCCTGCGACCCGGTGGAGCGCCGCTTCGCTGATCACTGCGTCGTACTTGGTCGGCATGGACTTGCGGTGAAGGATGTGTTGGCGGCGTTGCTTGATCTGCACGCGGCGGTCACGTTCGGCTTCGGTTGAGTCCGGCCACTTTTGGACGATCAACGCAAGATCGTATTCAGGCGTCTGAAAAAGACCGGGTATCAGTTCACCTTGATACGTCGAGAGATGGTGTGCGGCCGCTTCCAAGCCCATATACACGTCGAAGCCATTGGCGATCAGGTCGCCGTAGGAATGCCACCACCCACTCTTGTTGGCCGCCTGTTGTGCCAGCCCGATCATCGCCTCCTTGAGATCGTCGGGCATCTGGTAGAGGTCGCAGATCTCCCCTACTTCCTTCTTCTTCAGTTTGGCCTTCTGGCCCTTTTCTATCCGCTGGAGTGCCGATCCGCTGCTTTCGAGCAGCTCTCCGGCTCGATCCAAGCTGTACCCGGCTTGGGTGCGCCACTCACGCAGATATCGACCGAGTTGACGCAGTGGCAGTGTCGAATTCAGGTCCGGCATGGTGCGGTCCCTCCGTTTCGGGTGGGCCTTTCCACCCGATTCGGATCAATGATGTCACCGAAGGTGGGAGACGTGTAGGCACTTTCGCGAACCCGTATCGGGTCGCCCGATTCAGGCGGCTTGGCACCCCCACGAGGAGTTCCATAGGAAGTGCCTCCCGGAGCAGGGGAGGGCTCCGGACCAAACCGCAGCAGCAAGGGGATGTCGTAATGCCTTTGGATACATGGTCGTTGCTTCTCGTGGCGCTCTCCTGCGTTGTCATCGTGGCCGCCGTCAGATGGGGTGTCGCTGACGGCCGCTCCCCGGCACCGCCCACACCGGGTGGCATGGTCCTCGGTGTGGGCGGTTTTCCACAGGTCCCGCTGCACAACCGGCACCGTATCCATGGGCGGCATCGTGCCCAGTAATGACCTGCCGTTCCGGAAACTTCCGGCTTGGCATGCCAGGCCGGAAGTGTGTGCGCCCTTGTCCGACAGCGATATCGAGTTGCTGTTGGAGGCCCATGGAGACGATTGCGAGAGAGCGGGGTGCGAGTTGCGCGCATTCCTGTTGAGGCGGCGGGATGCAGCCCGCGTCGAGGGGCGGCAATCATGATCTGGCTGCCGGACTGGGTCGAAGTGGGTGCGCCGGTGAAGTTTCGGCGTGGGGTCGGCGCGGAACTCGACTGCACGATCGATCGGGTGACGTCGGCGGGGACCATCCGGCTGTCGAACGGCGAGACGTTCGACAGCTCGCAATTTCGGATGTCCGGGAAGCGGCATGCCGATGACGACTACTTCGAGAAGATCAATCGGCATTCGAAGATACGAAAGACCCTGCGCCGGGGACAGTCTCGAACCGAGGTCAGATCAGGCGACGCTGGAAAGCATTGGTGAACTGGGTCGAGGAGAGGTCCACGGTGTGGACGCTCAGGTCGGCCGACGACGGGGTCAGGTTCAGGACCATGAAGCCCAGGTCGTCGAAGTTCTGGTACAGCGCATTGTTGGGTGTGCGGGTACCGGAACCGGCCGGTTCACCGTGCACCGACTTGGCGGCCGCGCCGGAGATGATCTGACGCGTGCCCTTGGAGGCGGCGTTGGCTTCGAGGACCTGTAGCGAATGGTCGTGCCCGGACAGGATGAACTGGCAGCGGCCGAGCACGTGCGCCTCGAAGAAGTCCTTCACGTACCGGCCGTTGATCGGCTCGACCGTCAATCCCTCGTATTCACCGGCATTTCCGTGCGGGCCGTTATTGAGATACGGGTGATGGGTGCAGGCGATCTTCCACTTGGCGGGGGATTCGTCGATGGCGCGGTCCAGCCAGGCGGCCTGCTCGCTCATGAACTGCCCGTCTGCCGCCCAGTAGGGGGCGAAGAGCGGGGGCAGATAGGCGGCAATGGGATTCAGGTCGAGCACGAAGAATTCGACGACCGGCTGTTCCTGCGGAATGCGGACCGAGTAGTAGCGGGACGGCATGTACCAGCGGGCCGAGCGCGCGTGATAAGCCACCTCGTGGTCGCCGCGCAGCAGCCAGCCGCCATCGCCGGGCAGGACCGAACTGTTGTCGTGATTGCCCTGGACCATGAGCCACGGAATGTCGAGGTCGTGATTGGGGTCCTCGAATTTCGCGGCGAACTGGGCGTCGTCATCGGCCCACGGGCCCTGCTCGTAGACATTGTCGCCGAGGCCGAGGGCCAGCGAGAACGGCTGCCTCGCATGCATTTCGCGCATGGCGTCGGCCACGGCCCACTGCGGGCGGGCCCCGGTTCCGGCATCGCCGGTGACGAGGATGCGCAGGTCGGTGGAGTCGGGGAGGGGATATTTGCCGACGGCGGACGCGGGTGCCGGTGCGCCCCATGCGGGCGCGGCGGCCACGGTCGCGAGGCCTGCGGCGGTGGCTGCGGTCCCGGTCAGAAAGCCGCGGCGGTCCACACTCATCTAGATCTCCTACCTTCCATTCTGGTCAGCTGACCAGTATTCCGGGTTTCCCGAATCACCGCATGACAAGATTCAATGACAAGATTCTCAATTAGGATTCAGCCTCACATATAGCTCGGCCGTAGGGGGACGCAGCATGACCACACTGGCCTCGGGCGCTTTCATCGACTGGGAGCAGCTGACCGGCCAGCCCAAACTCGTCGTCGATCTGGTGAGCTTCCCGATCTTCAGCGCCATCGCCGGTCTGCTGACCAACTGGACCGGCGTACTGATGCTGTTCTGGCCGGTCTACTTTCGCGGCTTCCGCATCCCCGGCCTCGACATCCTCTACCCGTACTTCCCGCGCCGCGTGCAGGTGCTGCCCACGTTCTCCGGTGACGGCAAGCGCCTCGGCTTCCAGGGCTTCATCCCCGCCCGCGCCGAGAAAATGGCCAGCATCTGTGTGGACAAGGCCCTCATGCGGATCGGCAGTCCCAAGGACTTCATCCACGAACTGGACCTGGAAGGCATCGCCGACTTCATTGCCGAGGTGGGCGGCAAACAGGTGCAGCCCATGGTCGACGAGATCATGAACCGGGAGAACCCGGAACTGTGGGCCGCCGTACCGCGTGCGGTGAAGAACGTGCTGTACCAGCGGGTGGAACGGCAGCTGCCGACCCTGGCCCGGCGCGCCTTCGAACAGCTCGGCGACAATGTCGACCAGCTGATCGACATCAAGGATTTCGTCATCCGCTACCTGCGGGAGAACCCGTACATCCTCAAGGACATGACGTACACGATCGCGGAGCCGGAACTGAAGTTCATGGTGCGCATCGGCCTGCTGGGCGCACCCTTCGGCGTGCTGCTGGCCCTGTACATGCATGTGCACCAGAGCATTCCGATCATCGGCTGGATTCCGAACTGGCTGGTCATCCTGACCGCGGCCGCCCTGATCGGTGTGTCCGTCAATGTCATCGCCATCAAGATGATGTTCGAGCCCGGCGATCCGCAGCCGCGCTACAAGTACCTGTGGAAGCAGGCGCTGCTGGCCAAGCGGCAGCCCGAGGCCGCGGCCGATCTCGCCAATATCCTCGCCTACCAGGTCCTTACCCTGCCGAATCTGGCCGGTGAACTCCTCGACGGCCCGAACGGCGATAAGACCCGCCAGCTCCTGGAACGCCTGATCGCGCAGGAGATCCACCGCCAGCTCGGCCCCACCCATTCGGTCGTGCGCTCGGTCTTCGGCAAGCGGCAGTTCGACAATCTGCGGATCGGCGCGACGGATGCGGCGGTGGGCCTGGCCCCGAGCCTGACCGAGGACGCGGAGTTCGCGGCGCAGCAGGCCAAGACGATCGACGAGTTCGCGGCCCGCAAGCTGCAGCAGCTCACCCCGGGCGAGTTCATGGAGATGTTCTACGCGTCCGTCGAACAGGACGCCTGGCTGCTGTACCTGCACGGCGCGGTGCTGGGTCTGGGCGTCGGCGCGATCCACCTGGCGCTCTTCGGCTGGTAAATACAAGCACGCGTGCTTGCATTTTCAGGGGTGCGCTGCGAAGCTGGCTCGCAACGGCACGTCCAATGGCGTGCGTGCCGGTTCCGTTCTTCACAAGGATGTGTGATGGCCGACCTCGAGGCGCTGCTCGCCGATTTCACCGCCGAATGCGATGAGCTCGATCGGCTCATCGCCGACCTGGATCCCGCCGATTGGAAGCGGGACACCCCGGCCGCGGGCTGGACGATCGCACATCAGATCGCACATCTGAACTGGACCGATCGGGTCGCGGTCATCTCCGCGACCGATCCGGATCGCTTCCAGGAACTGGTGCAGGCCGCGCTGCCCAAGGCACTCACCTTCGTGGACGAGGCCGCCGAGGAAGGTTCCAAGACTCCCGCTCCGGAACTGCTCGCGAGCTGGCGGCATGATCGCGCCGCACTGGTCGAGGCCCTGCGCACGGTTCCGGCGGGTACCAAGCTGCCGTGGTTCGGGCCGCCCATGAGCACCGCCTCCATGGTGACCGCGCGGCTCATGGAGACCTGGGCGCACGGGCAGGATGTGGCGGATGCCCTGGGCGCGCGGCGCGAACCGACCGCCCGGATCAAGAACATTGCGCACCTCGGCGTGCGAACCCGCAACTTCGCGTATATGACGCACGGCAAGACCGCACCCACCGAGGAATTCCGCATCGAACTGACCGCCCCCGACGGCAGTCTGTGGACCTGGGGACCGGAAGACGCGGAGCAGCGCATCAGCGGACCCGCGGTGGATTTCTGTCAGCTGGTCACCCAGCGCCGACACCTCGACGATCTCACGCTGGATGTGCGCGGTGCGGATGCCGCCGAATGGCTGAGCCTGGCACAGGCTTTCGCCGGGCCGCCCGGAACAGGCCGAACGGCAGGTCAGTTCAGCTGACCTGCCGCCGATCCCCGGCCTCCAGCCAAGGGGTATCCCAATTCCCACTTCAGGAGAAGAGCGAGCGAGCGCCAGTCCGTGGGTGCGCCGTTTCTGGTGCCCGACCGGACGCCGTTGGCCGGAGGTCTTCGATGGCAGTCGAATCGACGCTCGCCGCTGATAGGTATTTACCCAGCCTTTCGACACCGGAAACCTGACGATGTGCGAGAAGTTCCGGTCGGCTCGATGCGCCGAATCCAAACCTGTGATCCTGCTCTCAACGCGGCATGTGTAACCCTTCGTCACCCTTCGCCACCGTAACCTGGACGCGCGTACGACTTTCAACGGTGCGGGTCGTGGGCGTCGAAAGACGCAGGGGGACCAGGGGAGAGGGAAAGGAACGCACCGATCATGTCGCATCAACTCGCGACGCAGGCTGCCCGGTCGTCCCGGCGAGCATCCCAGGTGCTCCGCTACAGCGCCATCGTCACCGCCGGAATGGCCAGCATCGGCCTCACCGTCGCCGCAGGCTCCTATATCGCCAATGAAATGGCACAGCCGCCAGGCAAACTGGCCACCGCTTCGCCGGGCATGCGCCCGGTGTTGCCCGGACCCGGCGATACGGGTACCGCGGTACAACGCGGAGATATCGCCCCGATCGCCGAAAGCGTCGGGCTCGCCTCGCTTTTCACGCACTGGGCGGGACAACCCACCATCCGGGACTACGACCCGGCCACCACCATGACACCGTCGGCCGACGCACGCGCGGCACAGCGCGCCAGCACCCTCGCCGGTCAGGTGCGGCTCGGCAATACCTACCTGGGCGCGGCAGTGATTCCGGCACAACGCAATTCGGTGAGCTTCACCGTCGACACCAATGTCTTCGCGACGGTGGCCGACCTGGTGCTGCACACGCCGCTGGGTGAAAGCCTCGGCCTCACCTCCGATCCACTGGCCAACACCCAGCTGCGCACCGATGTGGACGCACGCGGCGAGGTCACGCTGACCTTCACCGATCCGGCGGTCGGGCGCTACGGCCTGAACCTGGCGCGCCACGCCGCGCCCGCACCGGCCACCGCACCGACGCAGACCACCGAGGAGCCCGCGCAGGTCACCGCCGACCCCGCTATCGAGGACTCGCACCTCACCGCTGTGTGAGACTTCCTGGTGTGTACGACTACTGCGTGATCGGCGGCGGAATCGTCGGAGTCGCCACCGCGTACCGCCTTCTCGACCGGCATCCGGGCGCGAGCCTGCTACTGATCGAGAAGGCGGACGCGCTCGGCGTCCACCAGACCGGGCACAATAGCGGCGTCATCCACTCGGGCATCTACTACGAGCCCGGGAGCCTGAAGGCGCGACTGTGCGTGCGCGGGGCGCAATGGACCAAGGAATTCGCTGCCGCACACGATATTCCGTTCCAAGTGTGCGGAAAACTGCTGGTGGCCACCGATACCGCGGAACACGCGCGCATGCTGGCGCTCTACGAGCGGTCGGTGACCAATGGCGTCGAGGTGGAATTGCTCGATGCCGCCGAACTGGTGCGCCGAGAACCCCGCGTGACGGGGGTCGGCGCGCTGTTCGTGCCGGGCACCGGAATCATCGATTACACGCGGGTCGTCGAGGCGCTGGCGCGGCAGGTGCGCGCGGGCGGTGGCGAGATCGTGCTGGGCGCGGAGATCACGGCGATCGACGAAACCGGCGATGCGGTAACCGTTTCCGGACCGTCCGGCAGCTGGCGAGCCGCGCGGCTGGTGGTGTGCGCCGGACTCCAGGCCGACCGGATGGCGCGACTGGGCGGACTCGACCTGGACCTGCGCATCGTGCCGTTCCGCGGCGAGTACTACCAATTGCCGCCGCACCGCAAGGATCTGGTGCGCACCCTCATCTATCCGATTCCCGATCCCGAATTGCCGTTCCTGGGCGTGCATTTGAGCCCGACCATCGACGGCACGCTGACCGTCGGCCCGAATGCGGTGCTGGGGCTGGCGCGGGAGGGCTATCGCAAGGGCAGCGTGGATCTGCGCGATATGCGGGAAATCCTGGGATTCCGCGGCTTCCATCGGGTGGCCGCGGCGAATGTGCGGACCGGATTGCGGGAGATGCGTAATTCGCTGTTCAAGCGCGGATATCTGGCCGAGTGCCGCCGGTACTGCCCGGAGCTCACGCTGGACGATCTCCAGCCCCGTGAGGCGGGTATCCGGGCGCAGGCAGTCCGGCGGGACGGGACGCTGCTGCACGATTTCCTGATCGAGCGGACGCCGCGTTCGGTGCAGGTGCTGAACGCGCCGTCCCCGGCAGCTACTTCCGCGCTGCCGATTGCCGAACACATCGCCGCGCAGCTGGACGATTGACCTAATTCACTGAAAGGTCAACAGCATCGCTACTTGCTCTCAATCCGGGGTATTCGTTCAATAAATAGGATTGCTGTAGTACTTTTGTTGGCAGCCGTGGGACAGGGAGCAGCCTATGGGCCACATCAAATACGCGAGTGACGTCGGTGCGCCGACGGAGGTCGCGTTCACGTACACGGACAACTATCAGTTCGTGCCGGACTGGGCCTTCTGCGTTGCCGGGTTCGAACCGATCGGAGACATCGATCATGGTTCGGGCGCCGTCTTCGCGGCCATGCTCCGGGTGGGCCTCTGGCATCCTACGGTCGAGTGTGAGATCACCGACTACCGCCGCAACGCGGTCATCGAGTACACGCTCCGTAGGCGCCGGACGGGGAAGCCGGCGCCTACCCGCTCCCAGCCACTGTGTGTGATCACCCTGCGATTCGACCCGCTCGGGTACGGAAGAGCGGTGCTGACCTCGGAAACCGAGTACTGGGCACCCAGCGGTTTCACGGGCAAGCTGCTCTCCCGGATGCTGGCCGCCGCCGTACAATCGGCCGTGCGACGCACCGAGTCGCAATTGCGAAGGGAGATAGAGGAATTCCACGGAACGGATCTTGTCGGCCGGATTGCGTAGGGTAGCGGCATGATCATCGTGAGCACCGACGGATCGTGCCTGCGTAATCCAGGCGGCGCCATCGGATGGGCTTGGGTCAATCACACCGGTACCTCCGGCAGCGGCGGTGCGCCCTCGGGCACCAATCAGATCGCCGAGCTACGCGCGGTCCTGGAGGCGATCCTCGCCCACCCCGGATCCGAGCCACTGCTCATCGAGAGCGATTCCCTCTACGCCATCAAATGCGCCTCCGAATGGATCAACAGCTGGCGGACCAATGGGTGGAAGACGTCCACCGGCGGGCCCGTCAAGAACCTCGAATTGATTCAGCAGGTCGACCACGCCATTGCCGGACGCCCCGGGCCCGTCCGCTTCCGCTGGGTGCGCGGCCACGTCGGCAACTACTTCAACGAGCAGGCCGATACGCTCGCCGGACAGGCGGCACGCAAGGTCGCCACCTCGGGCGACACCGGCTCGGTCTCCGATAACGCAGATCCGCAACCGGTCTTCGACCCCATCACCGAACCGATCCCGGTGGAGCCGGTCACCGAACCTTTGCCGGTCACCGCCCCCGCCGAACCGGCGATCACCCACTCCGCGCCGCAGACCCCGCGGCGTCGCGCGGCGGCCGCGAAAACACCCGCGCCAGACGCGCTCACACTCTTCTAGTGGGGAGAGGGGTCCGGGGGTTCCCCCGCACCCCCTGTGGGGCTTCGCCCCACACCCCTTGGGCTTCGCCCGGGAACCCCTTGTGGGCTTTGCCCCACACCCCTGATCCAAAAGAAACCGCCGCCGGTGATTGATCACCGCGGCGGTTTCTTTGTGGCTGGGGCTAGTTGCCCGGCTTGGGGGCCTCTGTGGTCGGGGCCGGGTTGGCGGGCTGCTGGCCCGTGCCGGTGCCGGTGAGGCCCTTCATGGCGGGGGAGTCGAAGTTGGAGATCTTCCACTTGCCGTCGGTCTTCTCCACCTCGGCGACGCCGGGGACGGTGAGCATGTCCGGCTGCGCGTTCAGGGCGTTGGAGCGGACCTGGGTGAGGATGACGATGACCTTCGCCTTGTTGTCGTCACCGGATTCCCAGGCGCAGTGGATCTCGTCCAGGGTGGACTTGGCCTTGACCTGGTTCATGGCGTCCTTGAGCGCGCCCGAAGCACCGGAGAAGAACTGGCCCCACTGACCGGTGGAGAGCGCGTTCACGCGGTTGAAGTAGTCGTCCAGATTGGCGGCGTCGTAGTTGGAGACGGCCTTGCCGAAATCGCAGGCGGCGGCGGTGGCGCCGTCGCGGGCGTCGAGTTCCTTCTCGTTATCGCTGGACTTCATCCAGAGCACCACCGCGGTGGCGACCGCGGCGACCACCAGCACGCCCGCGGCGAAGGCGGCCAGCAGCGGGATGAGCGGCATGCCACCGGCCAGCGCGGGAGCCTTGGAATCCTTGGATTCCTTGGCCTTTTCGGGGGTCTTTTCCGGCTTGGGGGCATCGCCCTTGGGCTCGACGGGAACCTTGACCGTCTCCACCTTGTCCGAATCAGCCGCGTCCGAATCGGCCTTGGCCATATCGATCTTGGTCGTTTCGGCGTCGGCGGCATCGGCTTTCACGGCGTCGGCCTTACCGGCCTCGCCCCCCGTCGGCACGGCCTCGACGGCCTCTTCTTCAATTTTCTTGCTCTGGGCGGCGTCATCCGACATTTGGATCGATCCCCACTCTTTCCCGGCGCGCTGCGGACGCACCGTTTCGGTTCAGTCAGCGAGTATGCCGCGCCCGGCGGTGGCTCCGCGGGGTCGGGTTTGTCTCACCGCTCGGAGCGGGGAGTGTCTTTATTTGATCGGCGGCAGCGTCCGCTCGTTCGGGTCGGACCCGGCGGGCGCGGTCGCGCCATTGTTCGGCACATCCGGTCGAGGCGCATTGCCCGAACCACGAATCTGCTGATCACCCGGCGGATTCGTGCAGTACCCGGCCCACTTCGGGACGGTGCTCTCGGTGGCGATATCGGGCCGGACGTTCTTGGTCGAGTAGTCGCACCACTGCCGCGGCCAGATGTCGGCGATGGTGTAGAACTCGCCGTCATGGCCGGGCACACCCATGGCCGAGGAACCGACCACCAGCGACGGGAACAGTGCGCGGATCGCCGGAAGCCGCAACTGGGCGGCCTTGGTGATGGCCGCGAAGTTGGTCACCAGGCTGGTCATCGGGTCGGCGGTCTTGTCGAGCACCGCACCGAGGGCCTGCAACTGTCCGGGCGCCTGCTCCAGGATCTTCTGGAGTTCGGCGTTGGCATCATTGAACTGTCGGAACAGTTCACCGGAGTTACGAGTCAGCGTACCCAGATCCGGCTGCGCCAGCGAAGTGGTGCCATTGATGGTCTGCAGGTTCTTGAGCAGGTTGGTGGTCTGCGGCAGCAGATTGTCCAGACCGGTGGTGGCCGTGCTGACCGCGTTGATCATGGACCGCAGCTGATCCGGGCCACCGGACAGCGCGGTGTCCAGCTCGCTGAGAATGACGCCGAACTTGTCCGGGTCGATCTGCGCGATCAGGGCGCTGTTGTCGTCCAGCATCGCCCACACCGGGGTGGGGGTCTTGACCTTCTCCTTGTCGAACTGCACGACCGCGCCATTGCCGAGGTACGGGGCCTGGTCGGAGTTCGGCCGGAAGTCGATGTACTGCTCGCCCGCGCCGGAGAGCGCGCCCACCGAAACCACGGTATCGGAGGGGATCTTGTACTTCGAGTCGATCTCGACGGTGGCGGCGATCGCCTCGCCACCGCGGGCCAGCTTGATCTCGGTGACCTTGCCGACGCGGTAGCCGCGCAGGGTCACGTCATTACCCGCCTGCAAACCGCCGGATCGGTCCAGATCGACTGTCACCTTGTAGGTTTCGCGCAACGGGTTCACCCGCATGACGCTCACCGCCAGGTAGGCCGCGCCGATCACCAGGATCAAGACCAGCGCCCCGTTCGACACCAGGTTCTTGTGCCGCGTAACCCAACTCATCGGTGGCCCCCGTTGATCCGCCCGTACACGATCTGAAGTACCTGGATCAGGCTGCCGCCGAAGTCATTGAGGTCGCGCAGATCCGGGAATTTGCTATTGGCCGGATCGGTGAGCAGGCCGATGTCGAGCATGGTGGCCGTCGCGGCCACCGCCAGCACATTGCCCTTGAACGAGGCGTCCACGGCGGGCCGGATCTCACGCACCGCATCGAGCATGGGCCCGAGGTTCTGCTCGGTCTGCGAGAGCGCGGTCATCAGCTGATGCACATTGTCGAGCAGGCTGGCCAGCTGATCCGAGGTGGTGTTGGCGTAATCTCCCAGTGCCGCACTGGTTGTCGAGACCTTGGTGAGCAGATCCCCGATGGCCTGATTGTTCTCGGCGATGGCGCCGATCATGGTGGGCAGGCTGTCGGCGACCTGGCCGAGATCCTTGTGGTGCGCTTCCAGCGTGTCGGCCAGTGCGCTGAAGTTGGCGAGCACATTGTCGACGCGCTTGCTGTTGTTATTGAGTGTGGTTGTCACACTGGTCATCTGGGTGACCAGGCTGGCGAGCTGATCGCCCCGGCCGCCGATGATGGAGTCCATTTCCGCGGTCAGCTTGGACAGTGCCGCGACGCCGCCGCCATTGAACAGCAGCGAAATC
Source organism: Nocardia sp. NPDC051030 (assembly GCF_040683015.1). NCBI lineage: Bacteria > Bacillati > Actinomycetota > Actinomycetes > Mycobacteriales > Nocardiaceae > Nocardia > Nocardia sp. NPDC051030. The sequence continues at coordinate 429,856 of NZ_JBFBCD010000005.1, forward strand.
GACAGCAGCAGTTCCTCGACGGTCGCGCCGGCCGAGGTCTTGGTGATCGTGTCACCGCTCTTCATCAGCTGCGCGCCCGGATCGGACTTGGGCTTGGACACCGCCACGAACACATCGCCGAGCGGGGTGGCCTGGCGGAGTTCGGCGGTGGTGCCGACCGGCAGGTCGATGTCCTTGCGGATATCCAGGTCCACGTGGGCCTTGAAATCCTTGGTCGTGATCTTGGTGACGACACCGACGTCGGAACCGCCGATCTTGACCTTGGCCTGATCGGGCAGGTTCAGCGCATTGTCGAAATCCGCGTGGATGGTATAGGTGTCGCCGCCCGCGCCGGGCTTGGGCAGCGGCAGGCTGTCGACGGTCACACCACAACCCGAGGCGCCCAGGGCTGCGGTGACGGCCAGCGCCGTCATTGCCAATCGTGCCCGCTTGCTCATGCGGACCTCACGAAGAAACCTATTGCTCATTTCGTCAGTCCCAACATGGCTGCGGTCAGACCGAAATCGGGTCCGAAGTCTTCGATCTTCCCGGTGCGGCAGCCGTCCGCCTTCATCTGAATACGTTCGCAGAACAGGCTCACGATCTCACCGGAGAATCCGGTGCCGAGGACAGCGTGCAGGCGGATGAACTGTCCCTGCCGGTTGACCGAGCGATCCAGGTTCTGCATGAGCAGCGGCGCGACATCGACCACTTCGACCATCCCGGCGGCGTTGGCGCGCAGCTGGTTGGTGACATTGGTGAGGCCGGTGAGCGTGCCGTTGAGTTGATCGGAGTACTGCGAGAACGCGCCACTGGTGTTGGCCAGGAAGCCATTCAGCTGATCCAGGGTGGCCTGCAGGCCGGGGGCCTGGTCGGCCAGGAGTCCGGTCATTTGAGTGATCTTGTTGCTGAAGTCGCGCACCGACTGGTCATTGTCGGCCAGCATGGTGGTGAGCTCGTTCAGCTTGATGATGATGGTCGAGACGGCATCCTTGTTGTCCACCCCCACCTTGAGCGCGCCGGACAGCGCGTTCAGGGTGTCGCGCATCTTCTCGCCATTGCCGTTCATCATCGGGTACAGCACGCGGCCGGACAGCGGGCCGATGCCCTCCTGCCCCTCCTGCGGCTTGAGCGCCTCGGCGAAGTTGTCGATGGTCTTGATCATCGAGTCCAGCTCGACCGGGGTCTTGGTCTGCGCGGTCGTGAGATGCGAGTTCTCTTTGAGCTTTTCGCCGCCGGTGTAGCGCGGGGTCAGCTCGATGTGCCGGTCCGTCACGATGGACGGCGACACCATGGCCGCCTGCACATTCTTCGGAATGTCCACGCCCGCATCCACCGTCATGTGGACCTCGACGTACTGACCCTTCGGCACGATCTTGTCGACCCGGCCGACCTCGAGCCCGAGCACGGTGATCGGGTTGCCCTCGAACATGCCCGCGATATTGAGGAAGTCGGCGGTGAAGTGCTGGGTCTGCCCGGCCGCGTCCTTCACGCCGAGCGGTACCAGCGAACAGCTGCCGATCGCGAACGCCGCGGCACCGATCATGGCGGCCTTGGCGATTCGAGCCAGGTCGATTCGAGCGAGGTTCATGGATTTCATTGGTGGCACCCCTCGTTCACCTGCGCGAAGCACAACCAGTTGTCCGGGAACAGCCACGGCAGGCCGACCTCGCCGTAATTGCCATTACCGAAGGCATTGTTGAACGTCCGCACCGACGTCGGCATGATCGACAGCAGCCGGTCCAGATTGTCCTTGTTCTTCTGCAAACCCTCGGCCATGGTGTTGAGCTGGGTCAGGGTCGGACCGAACTGGTTGTCATTGTCCGTACCGATCTGCTGCAACTGGCGGCTCAGGCTCGCGATATTGTCCAGCAGCGATTTCAGCAGGCCCTGCCGCTCCATCACCCGGCTGGCGATGGCCTCGCCCTGGGTGATGACCAGCAGCACGCTGTTCCGGTTGTCGCCGAGGATCTTGGTGACCCGGTCCAGGTCCTTGAGCAGCTGATCGACCGAATCCTTGCGATCGTTCATGGTCTTGGCGAGTGCGCCGATGGAATCCAGCGCCTGCGTGGTCAGCTGCGGAGTGTCACCGAACTGCTGGTTGATCAGATTCAGCGAATTCGCCAGCTGCTTGGTGTCGAGCTCCGCGAACTTGGGCGTGCCCTCCTGCACCACATCGGCCAGGTTGTAGGGAACATTGGTGTTGGACTTGGGGATCCGGTTGTCCTTCACCCCGGAACCGTCACCCGGGATCAGGTCGACGAAGCGCGCGCCCAGCAGGGTCGCCATCTTGATCGAGGCCTTGGCGTCCGGGCCGATCTTCACGTCCTTCTTCACGGACAGACTGACCAGCACGTGGTCGCCCTCGAGCTTGGTGCCGGAGACCGTGCCGACCGAGACGCCGGAGACGGCCACCTTGTCACCGACCCGGATACCGGCGGACTGCACGAATTCGGCCTTGATGGTGTGCTCGCCGACGCCGACCATCTTGTAGAGGCTGGAACCGGCCAGCAGGCCGACGATCAGGAGCGCGCCGAGCAGACCAAGCCAGAAATTACGGTTGGAATCGAAGCGGGACTTGAGTTTCGCAATCATGGACGGCACACCGCCGAGTGAGAGTTGCCGCCGATCTGGTTGAACAGACCGCGCGGGAAGAGGACACCGTACAGCGAGACATCCAGGCTGCAAAGGTACGCGTTGGCGTACGTGCCGTTCTGGGTGAACTTGCCGACATTGGCGAGGATGGCGGGGAAGTCGACCGCGGCCTGATCCAGCTTGGCGCCATTGGCGATCAGCAGCGTCAGGGCGTCCTTGGTGGCGCTCTGAGCCAGCGAAAGCTTGGGCTGGATCTGGCCGAGCATGCCGACCAGAGCCGTGGTGGCATCCGCGATCTGGACCGTCGAGGCTTGCAGCGACTGCCCCTGGGCGTACAGGCCGCCGATCAGGGAGCGGGTCTGGGTCACCAGCGTCTCGAGTTCGTCGCCACGCTTGGCCAGGCCCTGCATGACACCGGACAGGTTGGTGATGACATCGGCGAGGATGGCATCACGGCGCTGGAAGTCGCTCGCGAGGGTGGCCGCCTGGGTGATGAAGGCGCTCAAGGAGACTCCGTCACCCTGCAAGGCCTGCACGAACGTATTGGAGAGGTTGTTCACCTGCTCCGGCTGCAGCGCCTGGAACAGCGGCTGGAAACCATTGAGCAGACCCGAGATATCGAAGGACGGCTCGGTGCGCTCGATCGGAATCGCGCCATTGTTGCGCAGCGGCGTGTGGCTGCCGCCCGGCTTCTTGTCCGGAGCCAGCGCGACATAGCGCTGACCGATCAGGTTCTGGTAGCGAACCAGCGCCTTGGTATCGCCGTACAGCGACTGATCGCGCTGCACGATGAAGGTCACCTCGGCCTGGTTCTTCTTGTCGAGCTCGATCTTCTCGACCTTGCCGACGCGCACGCCGGCCATGCGGACGTCATCGCCCTCACGCAGGCCGAGCACGTCGGTGAAGGTGGCCTTATAGGTATTGGTGGGACCATCCACGCTGCGCGCCAGCGTGTTCCAGATGACCGAGGTCACCAGGATGGCCACGATGGCGAAGAGCGTGAAGCCGATCAGGGGTTTGCGAATGCTCACTTACCCGCCCCTTCGGTCACTTGCAACGTTCCACCCCTCAAGATCGAGCTCAGCAGCAGGTACTCGCCCGCGGTCGGACGCCGGCCCAGCAGGGCGGTGATGGCGTCGTCACCGGCGTAGGCGACCGGACCGGCCTTCTGCACGGAGGCGGGCTGCACGGTCGCGGGCTGCGAAGCGGGTGCAGCGCCGGGCGTCGCAGGTGCCAGGTTCGGGAACAGGCCCTGCAGCGGAGTGCCCGAGAACGGGTCGCTCGATTGCGGGTTCTGCGCGCCCTGCTGCGACGTGTTGTCGGTATTGAATCCCGGAATGCTCGGGAATCCGGCCGGCGGCGGTGTCTTCGGCAGTCCGGCGGCGGAGTCGAGGGCCTTGGGTCGCAAGGATTCCGGCAGCGTGCCCGGGTCCGATACCAGCGGCGCGGTGGCGCAGCTCGGGGCGGCGAGTTCACCGTAGCGCGGGCAGTCGTCCCGGGTGTACGGCTTGTAGGGCGTGAAGGTGATGCCCATGTTCCAGACCATCTGCCGCTGCGGACCCCAGTTGAAGGTCGAGTTCAGGCGGCGGATGGAGGTATTGAGGTTCGCGATGGCCTGCGGGATGGCGGTCGGATCGTCGGACAGCGCGCCGAACAGGGCGCTGGTTCCGGTGGTGACCTCCTTACCCACATTGGGATTGCGGGCGAACAGCCCGTTCACCTTGTCCACCGTGCTCGAGCCGCCCGCGATGAGCGAGACCAGCTCGGCGCGACGGTCGGAGATGGTCTGCGCCGTCTTCACAGAATCCGACAGCACCGTCATGAGTTCCGGCGCGGACTGGTTGAGCGCGTGCATCGAGTTGGAGAAGTCGTCCAGGAATCCGGACACGTTCGGCACCGAACCGCGAACCTCGGTGAGCCAGTGGTCCACCCGCTCGATGGTGGAGCCGGGCATGCGCCCGCTGCCGTCCAGTGCGTAGGACAGCGTGCCCAGCACGCGGCCGAACTGCACCGGGTCGATCTTGCTGAGGATGTCGCGGACCGTGGTCAGCGTGTCCTGAAGGGCGATGGTGCCCTTGGACTTGTCCTCGGTGATGGTCGAACCCTCTTTGAGGTGTGCGACATCGGAGCCGTTGTAGACGAGTTCGACCGAGGTGACGGCGAACAGGTTCGAGGGCACCACGCGCGCGGTGACATTGGCCGGGATGCCGTCCACATAGTCCGGCTTCATCTCGATGTGCACTTCTTGCAGCTCGCCCTTGGCGGCCACCGAGACATCCTTGACCGCGCCCACCAGCACACCGCGGAACTTCACGTCCGCATTGGCCGGCAGGCCGTCACCGGTGGTGGTGAGATTCGCGGTGACATTGACCTTTTCGACGAAGTAGCCCTTGTAGCGGGCCATCAGGAAACCCAGGATGATGGCGAAGACGATGAGACCGGCGACGCCCGCGAGGAGCAGCTGCCGCATGGTCGGGCCACGCCCGCTCGGATCGATGATCATGGTTGTGCGCCCCCTATCCCGAGATCCGGATTCCGGGGTTGACGCCCCAGATCGCCAAGGTGATGAACAGGTCCGCGAAGACCACCGCGATGATGCAGAGCTTGATGGCGCGACCGGCCGCGACACCCACGCCCTCCGGGCCACCCGAGGCGAAAAAGCCGTAGTAGCACTGGATGAACGTGGTGATCGCGACGAAGATGATCGCCTTCATCAGTGAGTACAGCACATCGTGCGGTATCAGGAACTGATAGAAGTAATGCTGGAAGGTGCCTGTCGCGGTGCCGCCGATCAGGGTCACGGTCAGCGAGCAGGAGATGTAGGCCAGCGGCAGCGCGATGCAGTACAGCGGCACGATCGCGATCATGGCCGCCATCATGCGGGTGCTCACCAGGTACGGAAGCGGCCGGATGGCAACCGATTCCAGCGCGTCGATCTCCTCGGAGATGCGCATGGCGCCCAGCTGCGCGGTGAACCGGCAGCCCGCCTGCGCCGCGAAGGCGAGGGTGGCCAGCATGGGTCCGAGCTCACGGGTGGTGGCGAAGGCGGAGATCGCACCGGTGAGCGGACTCAACCCGAGCAGGTTCAGAGAGGTGTAACCCTGGATGGCCACGGTCATACCGCCGAACGCCGACAGGATCAGCACCACGCCGACGGTGCCACCACCGACGACGAGATTGCCATTGCCCCAGGTGACGTCCGACAGCAGCCGCCAGACTTCCTTGGGGTAGTGCTTGAACGCCATCGGCATCGAGCCGATCGAGCGCAGGAAGAAGAAAACCTGGTGACCGATGCGGGCCACGAAGTCTCGCGGCGAGTTCGCGACACCCTTGATCCGTTGGAACGGCCGCAGCAGCGGCGGCACATACGTTGCTGACACGACTCAGACCATCTGTGGGGGGAACAGGGAGTTGTAGATCTGCGTGATGATCAGGTTCACGCCGAAGAGCATGACGGCGGACATGACCACCGCGGTGTTCACCGCGTTCGCCACACCGCCCGGGCCGCCCTTGGCATTCAGGCCCGCATCGCAGGCGATGATCGCGGCCAGCAAGCCGAAGATGAGCGACTTGAGCAGCGCCACAAATAGATCCACCGTCACCGCGAACGAGGCGAAGGTGCCGATGTAGGAGCCGGGCGTGCCGCCCTGCGCGAAGATATTGAAGATGTAGCCGGTCAGGAAGCCGACGAAAACCACGAAGCCGCACAGCAGTACGGACACCAGCATGGCCGCGCCGAGGCGCGGGGCGACCAGTCGGCGCATGGGATCGACGCCCATGACCCGCATGGCGTCGATCTCCTCGCGGATGGTGCGGGAGCCCAGGTCGGCGCAGATGGCGGAGCCGACCGCGCCCGCGATCATGAGCGAGGTGACCAGCGGCGCGCCCTGCTGAATGATGCCGAGGCCGTTGGCCGCGCCGATGAAGGAGGTCGCACCTACCTGTCCGGCGACCGAGCCGACCTGGATGGAGACGATGACGCCGATCGGAATGGCGACCAGAAGAGTGGGGGCGGCGGCGACATTCGTCATGAACGCGCTCTGCCGGATGAACTCGGCGTAGGGGAAACGGCGGCGGAAGATCGCGATGAAAAGCTCGGCGACCGCGGCCACACCCATCACCATCATCCGGCCACCGGTCTCCAGCGACCGCTTGGGATGGTCCTGCCAGTACGCCTTGGCCCAGTCGACGGCTGAACTTAACCGCGACTCCGATGGGCTCCCCTGCCCACCCAAGCTCTTCGTCAACGTCACTGGCTACCCCTCTCGACGCCAGGTAACCCGCTCCTGACGACTGTTTGCTTGACGCACCCTACTACGGAGTTAGGAAAAACACATCACCGATTGTGGTTCCGGTCATAGAGCCGGATCACTTTCGATGAATCGCTGTGAACAGCCACATCAGAGTCGGTTTCCGCCGTAAAGAACCTGGCCAAGATCTAGAACTTGTTCTAATTTGAGATTAGCGGCCAAACATTTAGGCCGATGTGAACACCTGGCGGGTAAGAATTAATGGGATCAAATTTATCGTAAATCAATGCACGACATGCATTGTTCCTATAACTCACATCCAACTAGGTATCCCCCGGATCCGGTCGCAGGACACGGCTCTGCAACATGCGGCAGTACAAGCAGCAGCCTGGCCCGAATACTGACAGGATGAGAACCTCACGTTTCGAGCGACTTCCGACCTCTGGAGGGACATGATCAGGAAACTCGCCGGGGTGCTCGGCGTCTTCACCGTCGCCTTGGGCACAGCACTGCTGGGCGCCGGGGCCGCGAACGCCGATCCCGCACCGGCAGTCATCGGCGGAGGGTCCGGGATCATCATCGACGACATGTTCGAGTGCACCGTGACCACCATCGGTCACGACGGCGCGGGACGCCTAGTGGGTCTCACCGCGGGGCACTGCGGCGACGCGGGTGCCCAGGTCTATGCCGAAAAGGACCGTGGCGCAGGGCTGATCGGCAAGTTCGTCTACTCCAACCACGATCTGGACTACGCGATCATCCAGTTCAACGAGGGACGGGTCATCCCGGTCAACCGGGTCGGCAATGTGACCATCACCGGCCTCGGGGGACCTCCCGGATTCCCGATGATCGTCTGCAAGGAAGGCCGCACCACCGGCAATACCTGCGGCATCTCCTGGGGTGACGTGTTCGCCACCAATATGGAGACCTGGAGCCAGATGTGCGTCGTCGAAGGCGATTCCGGTGCGCCGGTCGTCGTCGGCAGCACGCTGGTCGGCATGGTGAACGCCTACCTGGCGATCGCCTGCTTCGGCCCGGAGGTCGGCACCAATATGAGCTCGATCATGGCCGATATCAATGGCCGCGGTGGCGTCGGATCCGGATACGCGCCGATCTGAGATCGGCTGCGACACTGACGGCTGTAATACTGCAAACGCTGAACGGGGCGGTGATCCACTGGATCACCGCCCCGTTCGCGTTGGGCCGCAGACTCTTACATGGTCTGGACGCAGACGACGAAGTTGCGCTCGTCGTAGATATAGCCCTTGTTGCCGCCCGCGCAGTCGTCGACGCTCGAGGTGTTCTTCAGGATCGAGAGGACCTTCACGCCCTCGGCGGCACCGGTGCTGTGGCAGTCGATGCGCTGCGGATCGTCACCACCGAGATCGAGGCAGTCGCCGACGACCCAGTCGATATCCAGGCAGATGGCGCCGGTTTCGACGCCCGCCACGGTTTCGTAGTAGGCCTGATCGGCGTCCTTGGGACACTGGGCGTTGGTCTTCGCCTTGCCGATCACCTTGTAATTGGCGCCCTTGCTCCCGCAGGTGGCCTTGTCGATGGTGGCGTCGTCGGAGGTGCCGCCGAGCTTCACGCAATCGCCGATGGCGGCCTCGAAGTCGGTGCTGCCGCCCTTGTCCGGACGCCCGGTGGTGCCGCCCGGCTTGGAGGTGGGCGCGCCCGGCTTACCCGACGGCTTGCCCGGGGCGGTGGTGGTCGGCGCCTTGGTGGTGGCGGGGAGCTGCGCGCCGGGAGCGGCTTGCGGGGTGCCCTCGATGGTGGTTCCACAGCCCGAGAGCAGCAGAGCGGCGGCGGCGATCGCGGGGATCGCGATCCGGGCGGAGATCTGCTGACGCAACACACGCAGTCCTAAAGTCGACAAACACCAGGCGCAAACATGCATACACGACCCGTCCGACATCGGCGACTTACTTGACCATTGACCAGTTCGATCCCCGCCCGAACCGGGAGCACGATGAATACGTATAGGAAGGCATGAGCACCGCCGCCGAACCGGCCGGGCCGGCCGCGCTGTCCACACCCCGGGAACCACGGCTGATACTGCTGCACGCGCTGGCCTCCGGACTCGACCTGGAACGCTATTTCGGCTGGCGGCGGCACCGCGACGGGGACCCCTTCCTGGTGCGCTTCCCGGGCTTCGGATCGGCGGTGTTCACCGGCACGCCCGCCGGGGCGCGCGAGATGTTCCGGGCCCCCGTGGAATTGCTGGAACCACCGCTGCCGAACCCGATCGAGCCGATGGTGGGGCCCGCCTCGCTCATCCTGGCCCGCGATATGCGGCACAAGCGGGAACGGGCACTGTTGGCACCGGCATTCCACCGGAATCGAATCAGCGCCTACGGCAAGGTGATTCGGGATGCGGCGCGCGCCGAACTCGACGGCGAGCGGACCGGGACGCCGTGGCGGCCCGGGCGGCGGGTGGATGCGCGGGAGGCGGCGCGCGCGATCACCCTGCGCGTCATACTCGCGGCGGTATTCGGCATCGACGAGCCTCGGCGGCTGGCCGAATACACCACGGTGACAACGGAATTCCTGAACTCGTTCGGCGGACTGCTTTTCCTGATTCCGGCCCTGCGGCGCAATATGTTCGGATTGTCCGGGTGGGAGCGGTTCACCGAGGCACGGAATCGACTGGACGAGCTCATCGATACCGAGATCGCGCGGCGTCGCGCGGACGGTGGCGGCGGTGAAGCCGTGGTATGTAAGGACATGCTCGCCCTGATGTTGAGCACCCGGTACGACGACGGCACCGCCATCAACGACACCGACCTGCGCGAACAATTGCGCACCCTGCTGGTCGCCGGGCACGAGACGACCGCGACCTCCCTGGTGTGGGCGCTGTACCGGCTGCACCGCGAACCCGGCACGCTGGCCCGGCTGCGGACGGAATTGGCCGAGGCCGGAACCGATCTCGATCCGGCGGAACTGGCGAAACTGCCCTACCTGGACGCGGTCTGCCAGGAGACGCTGCGACTGCATCCGCCGGTGCCGATCGTATTGCGCAGGCTCACCGGTGATTTCACCCTGCGCGGGGTGCCGATGGTGGCGGGGGACACCATGGGCGTATCCGTACATCTGCTGCACTCCGATCCCGAAGTGTGGTCCGAGCCGCAGCGGTTCCGGCCGGAGCGATTTCTCGAACGCCGGTACAGCCCATTCGAATTCGCGCCGTTCGGCGGTGGACATCGACGATGCATCGGGGCCACGCTGGCCGATTACGAGTTGCGGATCGTGCTCGCCACCATGATCGGCGCTGTGCGTTTGCGGCTCTCGCCGCGGTTCGCGCGCGGGCGGATGCCGCTCACCGTGCCGCATAACATCGCGACCGGTCCGCACGCGGCCATTACCTTCGATGTACTCGAACCCTGATGCATACGAAGTGATTCCGATCACAACCACGTTTGAGGAAGTGAATACTCCGCCTCCGCCCACGTCGCTGGCCGGATAGGGAAATCGCCGATGCCATCGGCGCATACGCGCCAAGCTGGTCACCCACATCAGGTGATGTGACGGGGCACACACCCACAAGTCGGTATGCATAACTGGCACAACACGATTGGCATGACTCGCATTGCAAGGTAGGAATGACTGGGGGTTGGGACCTACCGCGGGCGAAGTGCGTCCGCGATCTGCGTGTGAACAAAGATCGAGAGGACCACTGCTGTGCGCTTTACCCGCCACCGGAAGACGGGCCTGATTTCCCTCGCCGTGATCGCGGCGACCGGAGCCTTGGTGGCAGCGCCCGCCTCAGCAGCTCCCCTATGGCCGGGCGGTCCGGAGCTTCCGGGCGTGCCGTCGGCCGTCATGCCGCAGCCGGCCCCCGGCTCGACACCGACGGACCCGAACGCCAAATCGCCGATTCCGCCCGCCAACTTCACGGCCCCGAACATCACCCCCGGGGACGGCGAGGTGGTCGGCGTGGCACAGCCGATCATCATCAACTTCAAGGAGCCGGTGAGCGATCACGCGGCCGCCGAGAAGTCCATCCGGATCACCTCCACCAATAAGGTGAACGGCCACTTCTACTGGCGCGGTGACAGCCAGGTGCGCTGGCGGCCCGAGGACTTCTGGCCGACCGGCTCCAAGGTCACCGTCGACGCGGGCGGCACCACCACCGCCTACGAGATCGGCGACGAATTCCTCGCCACCGCCGACGACACCACCCACGAAATCGTGGTCACCCGCAATGGTGAGGTCGTGCGGACCATGCCCACCTCCATGGGCAAGACCGGGCACGAGACCCCGAACGGCACCTACATCGTCAGCGAGCGCAATCGCAAGATGATCATGGACAGCTCCACCTACGGCGTGCCGACCACCGCCCCGGAGGGCTACAAGCTCGAGGTCGAATACGCGACCCGCATGTCCAATAGCGGCATCTTCGTCCACGCCGCACCGTGGAGCGTCGCACAGCAGGGCTACTCCAATACTTCCCACGGCTGCCTGAACGTCTCCACCGAGGACGCCAAGTGGTACATGGACAATGTGAAGAAGGGTGACCCGGTGGTCGTCAAGAACACCAAGGGCGGCACCTTGAGCACCAGCGACGGCTGGGGCGACTGGAACTGATGTAGTTCCGCACCGAGCATCCGATGCCCCGCACGAAATGTGCGGGGCATCTGTGTATTCGGAGCCGGGCTCGACTGTGCCCGTCTCGAGCGCTGGTCGCAAGATCAATTGATTTTGGCGCGAAAGAGACTGGGCAGCCGTACGATTCGCGGCATGTCCGCGCCACCAGCGGGTGTGCCGGGTGAACAATCGATGGCGCCTGCGCGCAGACTGTTCAACCGCCAGGCATCCCATCGTTACCGGCTATTCGCGCGCAACCGTCACGCTGCGGCGGTGAGATCGCGGCCCGAACGAGTATTACCGCAGCCCCCGGGGCGTGGTTGGCGAGGCAGACCCTGGCAGGATTACGCACTGTTCATAGTGCTGGTCGCGCCCAATCTGGCTCTGCTGTCCCTCTTCGTCTACCGGCCGCTCATCGACAACATTCGATTGTCCTTCTTCAGCTGGAACATCTCCGACGCCAACCCGCCGACCTTCATCGGCTTCGACAACTACGTCGAATGGTTCGGGCGAGACGACTCCTGGCAAATCGTTCGCAATACCGTTGTCTTCACCATCGCCGCCGTCATCGGCAGTATGCTGCTCGGCCTCGCGCTGGCCATGCTGCTGGACCGGAAGCTGGTCGGGCGCAATGTGGTCCGGTCGGCCATCTTCGCCCCGTACGTGATCTCGGGCGCGGCCATCGGCGTGGGCTTCCAGTTCATCTTCGATCCCGGCTTCGGCCTGATCCCGGACGTGCTGCACAAGCTCGGGATCACCTCACCGGACTTCATGCAGGACCCGGACTGGGCGCTGTTCATGATCACGGTCACCTACATCTGGAAGAACCTCGGCTACAGCTTCGTCATCTATCTGGCCGCGCTGCAAGGCGTTCGGAGCGATCTGATGGAAGCGGCCGAGATCGACGGCGCCAGCCGATGGACGACCTTCCGGCGGGTACTGCTGCCGCAGCTGCGGCCCACCACCTTCTTCCTGTCCATCACCGTGCTGCTCAATTCGCTGCAGGTCTTCGACATCATCAATGTGATGACGCGCGGCGGGCCACTCGGCACCGGCACCACCACCATGGTCTTTCAGGTGTATCGGGAATCCTTCGTCAACTTCCGGGCCGGTTATGGCGCGGCCGTCGCCAGCATCATGTTCCTGGTGCTGCTGGGCGTGACGCTGGCGCAGGTGCGCATCATGGATCGGGGCGAACAGTGAAGCGGCTCAATGCCAATCGCGAACTCTGGGCGAAGGTGTTCGGCTACGCGGCCATGGCGTGCGTGCTGATCATCGTCGGCGTCCCGCTGTTCTGGATCCTCACCTCCTCGTTCAAGGCGCACGGTGACATCTACACCCAGCCGGTCCAGTACTGGCCGAAGCACTGGCTCGCCTCGAACTACAAGGACGCCACCACCACACTGCCGTTCTGGCAGTTCCTGCGGAACTCGATCATCATCACCGGCATCATCACGACGGTGAAGTTCGTGCTCGGCGTCCTGAGCGCGTACGGACTGGTGTTCCTGCGGTTCCCGGGCAAGACCCTGCTGTTCCTGGTGATCATCGCGGCCCTCATGGTCCCCAACCAGATCACCGTCATCTCCAACTACGCGCTCATCGCGCAGCTGGGCTGGCGAAACACCTTTCAGGGCATCATCGTTCCGCTGTGCGGCGTCGCCTTCGGCACCTTCCTCATGCGCAATCACTTCCTGTCGCTGCCCAATGAGGTCATCGAGGCGGCGCGCATGGACGGCGCGGGCTGGTGGCGTCTGCTGACGCGGGTGGTGCTGCCCATGTCCGGGCCGACCATGGTGGCGTTCCTCGTGGTCACCCTCGTGAACGAGTGGAACGAATACCTCTGGCCGTTCCTCATGGCCGACGATTCGCGGGTCGCCACCCTGCCGGTCGGCCTCACCCTCCTGCAGAACACCGAGAACCCCAGCGTCACGAACTGGGGGCCGGTGATGGCCGGAGTCATTCTGACCATGCTGCCGATTCTCATCGTTTTCCTGGCGCTGCAGCGTCACATGATCAAGGGCCTCACCTCCGGTGCGGTCAAGGGCTAAGTCCCAGAAGGAGATTCCTGTGTCCGAATCACGTTTTTTCAGTGGGCACCGACCTGCTCTGTCACGGCGCGGGTTCCTCGGCCTCACCGGCGCGGCTGCGGCTGGGCTGGCATTGACCGCCTGTGCCGGATCCGGCGGCGGCAGCAAGCAGGGTGGGGACGATAAGACCATCACCTTCTGGTCCAACCACCCCGGCACCTCCAAGGACCAGGAAGCCGAGCTGATCAACCGGTTCCAGGCCAAATACCCGGACCTGAAGGTCAATCTGATCGACGCGGGCAAGAACTACGAGGAGGTGTCGCAGAAGTTCAATGCGGCACTGTCCGGCGGAGAACTGCCGGATGTGGTCATCCTGTCGGACGTCTGGTGGTTCAACTACGCGCTCAACGGCAGCATCGAACCGCTGGACAGCCACTTCGCGTCGGCGGGCGTGAACGTCTCGGATTATGTCGACACCTTCGTCAACGACTACAAGTTCAATGGCAAGACCTGGGCATTGCCGTACTCGCGCTCGACGCAGATCTTCTACTACAACAAGGACCTCTGGTCCAAGGCCGGTCTGCCCGACCGCGGCCCGGAGAGCTGGACCGAGTTCGACGAGTGGGGCCCGAAGATCCAGAGCCTGCTCGGCGCGGACAAGTGGGCGCACGGCTGGGGTGACGCCAAGAACTACCTGGCCTGGACCTTCCAGGGACCGACCTGGACCTTCGGCGGGCACTACTCCGACGAGTGGAAGCTGAAGTTCAACGAGCCGCAGACCATCGCGGCGGGCAACTACCTGCGCGATTCGATCAACAACAAGAAGTACGCGAGCATCCGGCCCACGTACGCAGTCGATTTCGGTAATGGCATCATCGCCTCGGCCATCGGCTCCACCGGCGATCTGAAGAGCATCAAGACCAATGCCGCCGGTAAGACCGAATTCGGCACCGCATTCCTGCCGCACCCGAACGGGCAGGCGGGCGCCACCACCGGCGGCGCCGGTCTGGCGATCCCGTCGCGAATCTCGGACAAGCGCAAGGAGAATGCGCTCAAGTTCATCGACTTCATCACCAATACGGAGAACACCTCGTACTTCTCGCAGGCCACCGGGTACATGCCGGTCCGCAAGTCGGCCATGCAGGATCCGAGCGAGCTGGACTTCCTCACCAAGAACCCGAACTCCAAGACGGCCATCGACCAGCTGGCGGTGACCAAGCCGCAGGATTACGCCCGCGTCTTCCTGCCGGGTGGCGACCAGATCATCGGCACCGGCCTGGAGCAGATCGGACTCCAGAACCGGGACGCCGCTGCGGCTTTCGCCGACGTGACCACCCAGCTGCAGAACATCATCGACCGGCAGATCACCCCCAAGCTGCCCAAGTAAGCGATCAAGAGGAGACCCGCCAGCATGGCGACTGTGCAGTTCGAGGGGATTTCCCTTACCTACCCGGGTGCGCCCGCCCCAGCGGTCGACGACCTGAACCTGGAGATCGCCGACGGCGAATTCCTGGTGCTGGTCGGGCCTTCCGGGTGCGGCAAATCCACCAGTCTGCGCATGCTGGCGGGCCTCGAGGCCGTCACCTCGGGGCGAATTCATATCGGCGGCAAGGATGTCACCGGCCTGCCGCCGCGCTCCCGCGATGTGGCCATGGTGTTCCAGAGCTACGCGCTCTACCCGAATATGACCGTGGCCGAGAACATGGGATTCGCGCTGCGCAATGCCGGAGTCAGCAAGGCCGACACCATGGTTCGCGTCAAAGAGGCGGCCGCCATGCTGGAGCTCGAGGAACTCCTCGACCGCAAACCGGCCAAGCTCTCCGGCGGCCAGCGCCAGCGCGTCGCCATGGGGCGCGCCATCGTGCGCCGCCCCCAGGTCTTCTGCATGGACGAACCGCTCTCCAACCTGGACGCCAAACTCCGGGTCAGCACCCGCTCCCAAATCGCGGCGCTGCAAAAACGGCTCGGCACCACCACCGTCTACGTCACCCACGACCAGGTCGAGGCCATGACCATGGGCCACCGCGTAGCAGTCCTCAAGGACGGCAAACTCCAACAGGTAGCCGCACCCCGCGACCTCTACGACGACCCGATCAATACCTTCGTCGCAGGCTTCATCGGCTCACCCGGCATGAACCTGCTCACCGCTCCCGTTGAGAACGGCTCGGCCGTCCTCAACGACCTGCGAATCCCGGTGCCCCGCACCATCACCGACAAGAACGTCATCGTCGGCATCCGCCCCGAATCCTGGGAAGTCACCACCAACCCGTCCGACTCCCTGGCCGTCGAAGTGGAACTCCTGGAAGAACTCGGCAGCGAATCCTTCCTCTACTCGCACGGCATCACCGACGCCTGGTCCAGCCGCTCCGGCCGCATAGTCGCCCGCGTCGACCGCCGCTTCCAGGTGGCACTCGGCGACCGCCTCCGGCTGACTCCGAAGCCCGAGGAAGTCTTCTTCTTCGACGCGAAAACCGAACTGCGCCTACGCTAATACGCTCGAGTCACGCGATCGCCGCGATATCACCGTCATCGAAGTAGATCGCCTGATGCAGGCGACCACCGAGGGCAACCGCATATCTGGCCAGAACTTCCTGGCCAGATATATGCCCCCGTTCGATCTGCGATACCCGGCCCTTCGTGACACCCATCCGCTCGGCGAGCTGCTGCTGCGTGAGCCCACGACTCTTGCGGATCTCAGCCAATCGGTGGCCGATAATCTCTGCCAGGAGCTCGTGTTTGCCGATTGCGACGGCTTCTTCGCCGCCGGCGCGCTCGACGAACTCCGCACGGATGTCCTCCCACCGGGAGTGTCCACTCATGGTCGCCCCCGTCTCGTCGAGTTGCATGATCCATTGACGAACCTCGTCCACCACGTAGATGTCCCACTCCTGGTCGGCCACGGCAGAAAGTATAGTGATCACTATACCTCAGTAGGATCGAATCAATAGATCGAGTCACCTGCCGCGACTTCGAACACACCGGCTACGGCTTGTCCGCCATCGCCCACATCGCCGAAACCAGCCGCATCCAGCACGCCCGAGGGCGTCCTGATGTTCAGCCCCTGGGAGACACTCACTCACGTAGATAACCCCGCATGAGCGTTTGGAGCATCGATTGAGCATGTGAGCCATTTCTTCGCTGACCGAAGGCTCATAGGGTTCTTTTCATGACAACGAAGAACACCATCGAATCCGGCAAGACCATCGCGGTCTACGGCGCGACGGGAGTCACCGGCGGGCACCTTGTCACCGAGCTGCGCCGGCGGGACATCACGCCGATCCTGGTGGGGCGCAATGCCGAACGGCTCCGGGCCGCGGCCGAGGCCGCCGGAATTCCGGATGCGGAAATCCGTCTCGCTGATCTTGACGACCCGCATGCTTTGATTGCAGCCTTCGACGGTGCGGACGCGGTGATCAGCAGTCTGCCCGCCTATGTCACCCTCGGCGACGCGGTGCTCGCCGCCGCGATCGCCGCCGGCGCGCACTACACCGATATGGCCGGCGAGCAGGTGTTCATTCAGCGCGCGTTCGACAAGTACGCGGCTGCTGCCGAAAAGGCCGGAGTCACGGTGGTTCCCGGCATCACCAATAGCAACCTGCCCGGGGACCTGCTCGGCCACCTGACTTCCCGGCTGGTCGCTGGACCGGCCGAAATCTCGATGAGCCTGCACAACACCAGCATCGGCAATGGCTCCAAGGGCAGTGCGCGCACCTTGCTGGCGAGTCTCGACTGGTTCGCCAGTGGCGGCTGGCATTACCAGGACGGCGAGCTGCGCACCGGCGCTGCCGCCCGGCACGGGGAAATGACCTTCCCGGGCGATGCCGAACCGACGCCGGTATCGAAGTTCCCGCAGCCACCCGTGCTCACCATTCCCAGGCACTCCGACGTCTCCTATGTCGAGGGCGTCCTGGAGACGGCATTCCATAGCCAGCTGGGTGGCATGACCGCCGAAATCGTCGAATCCCTGCCGGAAGAACCGACTCCCGGCCTCACCTACGACCTCGTCGTGGACGCCTACGGTGTGCACGGCGACCGAGTTCGCGGCGTGGTCAGCGGCACCGACGCCTACCGCGACACCGCCCTGATGGCGGTCCAAGCGGCGGTCGCCCTGACCGCCGGAACCGCCGAGCCCGGAGTGCTGGCCCCAGCGGAAGCCTTCGAGCCCGCCGAATTCCTGGACGCCCTGGCGGATTTCGACATCACCTGGCACATCGACAAGCAGTGAAACCTAGGGGAGTGGCTCCGCCTTCGCCAGGATGGCGTCCACCGTCTGCTCGACGGTGAGATCCGAAGTGTCGAGCCACAATCCGATGCGCGGCGTCGTGGTGTGCAGGCCGGTGTTCAGGTCCTCGACGGTGTACGGGCCGTAGGCCTTCTTGACGCGGCCCGCCTCGCGCGCGGCGACCGCGTCCGGGCGCGGGGCCAGCACCACGACATAGCGTGGGCGGGTCTGGATCTGGTCGGCGAACCAGGGCAGGAAGTCGCCGAGCACCACGTCTTGCACGACGGCCGTGAATCCTTCCGCGGCATAGGCATCCGCGGTCCGGGCGGCCAGGCGGTGCCGTAGACGCAGCTGCTCGAGGGCTTGCTCCGGTGGGTCCGGGCGCATGTCCTCGCGGCCGTTCACCACGAAGCGGCGGAACGCATCGCCACGAACGTGCGCCGATCGCGGCAGGCGCTCGGCGAGCGCCTGCGCGACCGTGGACTTCCCGGCAGCCTGGATGCCGGTGATCAGATATACCGCGCCAGTCATAGTGATCATGATGGTCGGCCGGTGCCGGAACTACCAGATCTTTACGCGCTCAGCCGGATCCAGGTAGAGCTCGTCACCCGGCTTCACATCGAAGGCCTCATGGAAGCTGTCGAGATTGCGGACGACGCCATTGCAGCGGAACTCCGGCGGGGAATGCGGATCAATGGCCAAGCGGCGGATGGCCTCCTCCTGGCGAGCCTTGGTGCGCCAGACCTGAGCCCAGCCGAAGAAGACCCGCTGCAGGCCGGTGAGCTCGTCGAGCACCGGAGAGTCCTTGCCCTCCAAGGAGATCTTGTAGGCCTCCAGGGCAATCGTGAGGCCGCCGAGGTCGCCGATGTTCTCGCCGATGGTGAACTCGCCATTGACCTTATGATCGTCGGTGAGGTCCTTGGGGGAGAACTGGTTGTACTGGGCGATCAATGCCTTGGTGCGCTTACCGAATTCGGTGCGATCCGCCTCGGTCCACCAGTCGATCATGTTGCCGTCGCCGTCGTACTTGGAGCCCTGATCGTCGAAGCCGTGGCCGATCTCGTGCCCGATGACCGCGCCGATACCGCCGTAATTGGCGGCGTCGTCGGCGTTCATATCGAAGAACGGGGGCTGCAGGATCGCGGCGGGGAAGACGATCTCGTTCATGCCCGGGTTGTAGTAGGCGTTCACGGTCTGCGGGGTCATGAACCATTCGCCGCGATCGACCGGGCCGCCCAGCTTGTTCAGGTCCCGATCGTGTTCGGCGGCATAGCCATTGCGGTAGTTGCCGACCAGATCGACCGAGTCGACCTCGACCGCCGAGTAGTCGCGCCACTCGTCCGGGTAGCCGATCTTGGGGGTGAACTTCTCCAGCTTGGCCAGCGCCGCCTGCCGGGTATCGGGGCTCATCCACTCCAGATCGGAGATATTGCGGCGGTACGCCTCCTGCAGATTGGCCACCAACTCGACCATGCGGGCCTTGGCCTCCGGCGGGAAGTGCCGGGCCACATACAGTTTGCCGACCGCCTCACCGAGCAGGTCCTGCACCAGGGAGACGCCGCGCTTCCAGCGCTCCCGGTTCTCCTGCGCGCCAGTGAGGGTGCGGCCGTAGAAGTCGAAGCTCTCCTCGACCAGGTGCGCGGTGAGGAACTGGGCGCGCGACTTGACCACGCGCCAGGCCGTCCACGCCTGCCAATCCTCGAGCGACTCCGAGGCCCACAGCCGGGCGAAGGTGCGCACGTAATCGGGCTGGCGCACCACGAGTTCGGCGAACAGCTCCGGCCCGGAACGATCCAGGTCCTCGGCGAGGGCCTCGGTCCAGGCGGTCCAGTCGAACTCCGGGTTCTCCGCGACGAGCGCCTCGAAGGTGGTGAGGTTGTAGCTCAGTTCGGCGTCGCGGCGGCGCACCACGTCCCAATGCCCGGCGGCCAGCTTGGCTTCCAGGTCGAAGACCCGCTGTGCGTCGTAGTCCAGATCGGCCAGCGCGAACATGCGGCCGATGTGCGCGACATACTTTTCGCGGATCTCCGCGTGTTCGTCCTTGTGGTAGTACGACTCATCCGGCAGGCCGATGCCGGACTGCGAGGCGTGCACCAGGTAGCGGGTCGAGTTCTTGTCGTCGGTGTCGACATAGAAGGCGAGCGGGCCGCCGACGCCGGTGCGCTGCAGGCCGCCGATCAGCGCCGCGAACGCGCTGCGATCGGTCACCTCGCGCACCGCGGCCAGTTCCCCGACGATCGGGGCCAGGCCCAGATGCTCGGCGTGCGCCTCGTTCATGAAGGAGTTGTAGAGGTCGCCGATCTTGCGCTCTTCACTGCCGCGCGGGGCATCGGAGGCGGCGGCGTCCTGGATGATCTGCTGCACGTCTCGCTCGGCCTGGTCGTAGAGCGTGCGGAAGGCGCCGTCCACCGCGCGGTCGGCCGGTATCTCGTAGTTGTCCAACCACTTGCCGTTGACGTGCGCGAACAGGTCGTCCTGCACCCGCACGTCCGCGTCACGGAAGGACAGATCGATACCGGAGGGAGGCGTCAGCTGCGAAGTCACGATTCCCAGTATGCCCATTGCGGCCGGAGCGAGCCCGTTCCGCGGGCACCTCGCACCCCGGTTTCACCGCAGGTGAACGCGCAGCACATCTCCGCTCTCGGTGCCGACCGTGAGGTCCCCACCGGGATCGACGGCCACCGAGGTCATCGGCTCTCCGGAGTACACCGTGCAACTGCCGCCGGTATTGGGATCCACCCGAGCCAAACGGCCCAGTGCGGTCGCCACGTAAATCTGACCGTCAGGGCCGACCGTCAGATCGTCGGGGAAGGCGGGCAGGATTCCCGCATTCAATTGCGCGGCGACCACGCGGGCCTCGGGATTGCCGATGGGCACCCGCAGGATCTGGCCGCCCAGGCTGGGCAGCACACCGACATAGAGATCGCGGCCGATCACCGCGAGGCCGTTCGCCCCGAAAATCTTGGCGCGCGAGGCCCATTGGTCGTCGGTCGAGCCATCTGGGCGGATGCGCAGCACGCCCGACAGGCTGTCGGTCACGTAGAGGAATCCCTCGGCGTCGAATGCGGCGCCGTTCACCATATTCCGGCCCGCCGCGAAGACTTCCGGTCGCGGCTCGGCCGCATTCGGATCGAATCGCACGATGCTGGAACCGGTCAGCAGGCTCGACGGTGAATCACCGGAATTCGCATACATCAAACCATCCGGGCCCAGTCGGACCGCACCCGGAAATTGCACCGGAACGGTAGCCGTCATGTGGCCCGCGGAGTCGTAACGCTGCACTTCATTGCGGTAAGTCCGGCTCACCCACAGATTTCCGGCAGCGTCATAGCCGAGGTTCTCCGACCAATCCAGCAGCGGTACGCCGAACGATATCTCGGTGGTAACCGGCGCGGTGCAGGAAGGTTCCGCGGCGGTTGCGGGCGTTCCGGGTACGAACGCGACCGAACTCGCTGCCAGCAATCCAGCCACCAACAGTTTCTTCACCATGCGTTGTGCCCCCGATGTTTCACGTGAATCTGGCTCCGGCACAGTGAAAATACGGGATTCAGGAGCTGAGAGGAACCCTGTCGAATTCCCCGTCCCGGGCCCCGGCGAGGAAGGCCTCCCATTCGCCAGGGGTGTAGACCAGATCGATCTCCCGGTGCCGGAGTGTGGTGTCCCCGGCTGCGCCGGTGCGGGCGGTCAGGGGTGAGGCGGCAACGCTGCTGCCCAGTACCACGCCGAGGAACGACATCCATTCGGTTGCCGTGACGGTGATGATGGGCTCGATATCGAGACGATGTTCCGGATTACGCCGGTACTTGCTGTCGCGGATGAGCACCGCATCACCGTGGAATCGAACCTCGACGCACTGGTTTCCATTATTCGTGCGAGTCGATGTGAACCATCCGGTGGATTCCGGATGGTATTTCGCGGTGGTAAGCATGCGCCGCATTTTACCGCTCCACATGTGTCTCCTACCCTTGCGAATAGCTTTTGATGAGCTCCAAAGACTCTGCCCGGCCGAGAGATTGGTCGAGTGCACGCACATATGCAAAACTCAAATCGCGCACCTGATCCGGATCGTCCACCGCACCACCGAAAACGGCGCTCTCCACCCAGCCGAAGGTGGGCAGGTTCTCCGAGGCGAAATCCAGCAGATGGAAACTGGAACCGCCCAGCACCGCGCCCCGGGTGGCCGCGAATGGAATCACCCGCACGGAAAGCGAATCCACCTCGTCCAGCAGCGCGATGAGATGTTCCAGCTGCCCGCGCAATACCTTCGGGCCGCCGATCTGCTGTAAGAGCGTGGCCTCGCCCAGCACCGCGGTCAGTTCCGGACGGTCCGCGCCGCGCAGCCGCTCCTGACGGCGCATGCGCACGGCGACAAGCTGTTCCACCTGCACCGGACGGATCATGACGTCCGCGCTGATCAACGCGCGGGCGTACTCCTCGGTCTGGAGCAGGCCGGGAACCACCAGGCTGTCATAACTGCGGATGGCCTCCGCACCGAATTCCATGCCGTAGTACCGCTGCAACTCCGCGCCGATCAGCGCCGAGGACTTGGACCACCAGCCGCGTTCCTTGCTGGCATCCAGGAGTTCCAGCAGTTCCGCGCGTTCCTCGCCGCCCACGTCGAGGAGCTCGAGCACCGGGCCGATGGTATTGACGGTGAGGACGCGGCGGCCCTTCTCCACATGCGACCAATTGGCCGGGGTGAAGCCGACTCGTTTGGCGAACGTCGCGGAATCGAAGCCGCGCAGCTCGCGCAGTTCCCGCAAGCGCAGGACCAGTTCCCACCGGGCGACGGTGGACGAGACGGGTGCCATGTCAGCTCATGCTACGCCCGAAAGTCCCCGGCGTGTGACTATTGTCATAGCGATTGCCGGAGAATAGGGTCGGTAGCAGGAGGTTCGCCATGAGCGCGCTGGACCCATCCTCATACACCGCGACCCAGGAAGCGCTGGCCCGCTGCCGACGCTACCGCAAGGAACACGGCCTGTACGGGATCGTCGACTCGGCACTCGGGCGAATCATGTTGGAAATCGGCGCGGTCGGCGCCGTCACCATGCCCGCCGACCTCGGCGCGCGCGTCCGCGACCGGCTCCTGGTGCGGCAGCACTGCGGACCCGTCATCGCCCATCCGCGCTCCGGGCGCTGGACCTTCCTGACCGGCCCGAACGACAATTCCTACCTGGACGCGGCCCTGTTCGCCGACATGTTCCGCGACTGCGCGGCGGTCGCGCTGCCCGGTAGCCACATAGTGCTTCCCTCCCCGGCCGATGAGCACAATGGCTACCGCCGCTGGATTCGCCCGCCCGAGGGCGACTTTCGGCCCGAACTCACCGAAGTCGTGGCCACCACCCGGGAATGCCGCGGCGTCCCAAGTGATCACAGCCCACAGTGATCACGTACGACCGTGATCAGTTGGTCGGAGTCGGATTGATCGTGACGCTGTACTTGTTCTCCAGCGTCGAATTGAAGTCGCGCTGGCACTGATCGACCTTGGACTGGTCATTGCCCGCCTTGTTCAGGCAGTCGATCAGATCCTTGCCGCCATTGTCGACGAACCAGCTGTAGCCCACCACGACCAGGACGATGGACACGACCAGGCCGAGAATGCCCAGGATCAGACCCGCCACCGCCAGGCCGAGCCCGCCACCGGTGCCCTTGCGCGCCTTGAACATCGCGATCAGGCCGAAGATCACCGCGAACAGGCCGAACAGGATGCCGCCGAGAATCGTGATGGAGCTCAGCAGGGCGAGGATGCCGAGCACCAGGGCCGTGATCGCCAGGCCCTTGCCCTTCGGCGACTCCTGCCAGTACTGCTGACCACCCTGCGGCGCCCCGTAATTGCCCGGCGGAGGCGGCGGGTACTGCCCCTTGCCGTATTGCCCCTGCTGGCCGTACTGGTCCTGACCGTACTGGCCGGACTGCCCGGGCGGCGGGTCATACGGCCCCGGGGGCGGGTACTGCGACATGGAGAGTCCTTCCGTCGGTGCTGCTGTATCGCCAACGTGCGGACGAGCCGTTAACGCGACCGAATTGTCTCAAATGCTATTGCCCGCCCAGGCGGGCATGCATCTCCCACACCAGGATTTCCGACGGCAGATTCGCCGTGATCCGCTGACCTCCACTACGCGCCATCCGCACCGCGTCACCCTCGTACAGGGTGCCGATGCCCTCCATCTCCACCTCACCGCGCGCCACGAACACGTGCAGGTACAGCGCCTCGGGTAGGTGCACCTCCGGCGCGCCCTCCACACCCGGCATGCGCGCCACATGCATGGCGGAATGACTGCTGTTGATGGCGATGGCCGTGCGATCGCGATAGCGGGGCAGACCCGACGCCACCGTCACCAGGCCGCCGCCCGCCAGCTCGTCGTCGATCTCGAGCTGCTGATACCCCGGGGCCAGGCCGGGTTCATCCGGCACCACCCACATCTGCACGAAATGCACCGGCTCGTCATGTTCGGGAGCGGCGCTGATCCGCCACGAATCGTTCTTCTCCGAATGCAGAATGCCGCTACCGGCGCTCATGCGCTGCGCCAGACCCGGATAGATCACGCCGCTGTGCCCGAGCGAATCCTGATGCACCAGGCTGCCCCGCAGCACCCAGGTGACGATCTCCATATCCCGGTGCGGATGCGTTTCGAAGCCCTCACCGGGTAGAACGATGTCCTCGTTGTTCACCAGCAGCAAGCCGTGATGGGTGTTGTCGGGGTCGTAATGTTCTCCGAACGAGAACGAATGCTTCGAATCCAGCCATGGGACACGGGTTTTCATCCGGTCACCGCCGCGATGGACATCGATGTGTGGTGTCGTGAGCGTGGACACCGCCCTACTCCTCTCACCGGCGAGCACCGATCAGAATCCAGGGTAGGGGCACATCCGATGCCCCAACCTGAATTCCTAGTAAATTCTAACGTGCGGGGCAGCAGCGCTCCGCACGCCGCCGACCAGGCACTATTGTCTCCGACGCCCAGAATGGGCAAATACCGGGCGACCACCCGGCAACGTGCGCGCCCCGTCAGCGAGACCGGGGCGGCGACCGTATCATGATGTGCCGCAAGTGAAACCGGAGGGAGAGCAGGGGGATGCGACCCGAAGTACTCGCGGGCATCGAACGCGAACTCCGGCAGCAGGCCGACAGCGAAGGGATAGCCCACTTCGTGGTGGGCGTAGCCGTGTTCAGAAACGGCAAACTCCTGCTCGTCAGGCGTGTCGCCGAAGATTGGCACGGGGGAATGTACGAACTACCCGGTGGCGGCGTCGAATCCGGGGAAAGTTTCGCCGAATGCGTCGAACGCGAACTGTTCGAGGAAACCGGGCTGCGCGTCCAGCGCATCACCGACGTCCTCGGCGGATTCGATTACGCCACCCGCACCAAATCCAAGGTCCGCAAATACAGCTTCGTCGTCGAGGCCGAACCCGGCGACGTCATGCTCGCACCCGGCGAACACGACCAATTCCAGTGGATCGACGCCGACGGCCTCGACAACCTGCCGATGGCGGAGGATATGCGCGCCGCCGTCTTCGCACTGGTGACCACCCACCCCGCCCGGTGAGCGCACCGGACACCGAACACCCGCCCCGGCCGCCGGGCTCGCGCCTGGACCGGGCCCGGGCCGCGCTGGCGACGGCACGCACCGGACTGCGCGAGAACCCCGGCACCCTGCGGCTCACCACCGTGCGGCTGGCCGGGCAATTCGGCGACGGCATGTTCCAGGCCGCACTGTCCGGGGCCATCCTCTTCAATCCCGAACGCGAGACCGACCCCCTCGCCATCGCGGGCGGCTTCGCCGCGCTGCTGCTCCCGTACTCGATGATCGGCCCCTATGCGGGGGCGCTGCTCGACCGCTGGGATCGGCGCAAGGTGCTGCTGGTCGCGAACATCCTGCGCGCGGTGCTGATCGGCGTGACCGCGGTGGGGCTGCTCGCCGGAATCCGCAATACCTCGCTGCTGCTGCTCGCGCTCTCGGTCATCGGCACCTCGCGCTTCATCGGCGCGGGAGTCTCGGCGGCCCTGCCGAAGGTCCTGTCCCAGCGCTGGCTGGTCACCATGAACTCGGTGCTCGCGACCGTGGCCTCCGGCTGCGCCATCCTCGGCGCGGGCATCGGATTCGGCGTGATCGGCCTGATCGGTGCGGGTGACTTCGCCTCGGCCATGGCGGTGTTCGGGGCCACCGCGGGTTCGATCATCGGCGCCATCACCACCTACGGCTTCCGGCCCCGCGCACTCGGGCCCGAGCATGGCGACGACCCGGACCAGTCTCGAAATACGGTGCGCGCGATCGCGGCGGGCCTGCGCTCCGGCGCGACCGCCGCCTGGCGATCCCGCGAGGTCACCACCGCACTGATCGGCATCGGAGCCCATCGCATCGTCTTCGGGGCCGACACTCTGCTGATGGTGCTGGTGCTGCGCCGCGGCGATGGGACCGGCGTCGGGAAGGACATTGCCCGATTCAGCGCCGCGATCACCACCACCGGGCTGGGCATGCTGGTCGCGGCGGTGGTCGCGCCCTTCCTGATTCCCCGGCTGGGGCGGCCGCGCACCGTGGTGGCCGGGCTGGTGCTGGCGACCATCGTGCAGCTGACCTTGGTCACGCCCATCACGATCGCCACCGGCGACGCCGAGCGGTGGGCCGGAGTGGCATTGCTGTGCGCGGCCTTCCTGCTCGGATTGGCCGGGCAGACCATCAAACTCACCGGCGACGCGGCCATGCAGATCAATATCGACGACGCCCATCGCGGACAGGTATTCGCACTCCAGGACACCGTTTTCAATATCACCTACGTGCTGGCGCTGGCGGGCACCGCGCTCTGGATCCCGGCGGACGGGAGATCACCCGCCGTGGTCATAACTGCGGCCGGAATGTATTGCTGCGGCATCATTGTCATCGCGATCAATTCACGGCGCGACTGTTAATATCTCCTCGATCTGACGGACGAGGAGACACACGCCGTATGGGATTCCGCTCGGCTGCCGCGACGCCCCGCACCGAAATCCCTGCCGCCTTCATCCTCTCCAGTGTGGTCATTGTCGGAGCCATGCTGCTGCCCGCCGCCCCCGCGTACGCCGATCGGCATCCGTGGGCTCCCGCACCCGTGAACAGTTGCGGCGAAACCGGATTCGATCCGCTCAATAGAGCGCCCGACCCGGATGCGGCCAAGCCACAACCGGATTCGACCATTCGCATCCCGGTTCCCGTCCCGGAGTTCCTGCCGGTAGAAGTGCCCGGCCCCAGACCGGACAACACGCGCATCAAACCCGAACCGCTGCCCGAGAATCCGTGCGCCAACCCCTGCCCGGACGTCCGCGACGTGCCGAAGCCGGTCCCGGCGACGGAAACTATTGCGCCGAAAGGCAATCCGAGCGAGACCCCGGCCCCGGAGACCACCGCGCCGCCCACCACGACCAGCGCGCCGCCCACCACCTCGGGATCCGACGGCCCACTGCCGGTGCCGCACATCGAAATTCAGCCCGAGACTGAACCCATCCCGATTCCGGTGCCCGGCGGTGAACCGCCCGAACCGCAGACCCCGCCGAACCCGGACGTGCAGCCCGCCGAACCCGCGCCCCAGGCCGCGCCGATCGCCGCACCCCGCGTCGAATCGGTCGAGCTGGTCAATCAGATCACCGGGCACGGCTCCCCGAATCGCACCGATATGCGCTGGTCGGTGGACGGCACCGACCTCGGCCTCATCTGGGAGAACAAGCCCGGCGAGGTCGCCGTCGTCTTCGGCGACTCCTTCGGCAAGGGCTGGGAGCCCACCGGGGCGGGCACCGGCGATCAGGATTGGCGCAGCAATACCCTGTCCTACAGCACCGATCACGATCTCGCCGACGGTCTCACCCTGGACGGCTTCGTCCAGGACAGCCGCTGCCACGCCGCCGAGATCCTGGACAGCCGCAAGGTCAAGAACTTCGAGATCACCACCATCCCCACCTCCGGCTTCAGCGTCGGCGACCGGCAATACCTGACCTATATGTCGGTCAATCGGTGGAGCAAGATCCCCGGCATGTGGTGGACCAATCTCGGCGGCCTCGCCTGGTCCGACGACAATGGCAGCACCTGGACCAAATCCCAATGGGCGCGCTGGGACAACTTCTTCGGGCTCGGCCGCTTCCAGGTGGTGAGCATGGTGCCGCACGGCGACTACGTCTACATGTTCGGCACACCCAACGGGCGCATGGGCGTGATCGGCCTCGGCCGGGTACCCGCCGATCAGGTGCTCAATAAGTCCGCCTACCAGTACTGGATCAATGGCACCTGGGTCGCCGCCGACGGGCCGAACGAATTGTTCGCCACGCCCGTGGTCGCGGGCACCGCCAGCGAACTCTCGGTGCGCTACGACGCGGACAGCGGGCAGTGGCAGATGGTGTACCTCGACCTGGTGCGGCAGCAGCTCGTGCTCCGCACCGCCACCGACCCGCAGGGCACCTGGTCGGATCCGGTGGGGCTGGTCGACACCGCCGACTACCCCACGGCGTACGGCGGATTCATGCATCCGTGGTCCACCGGCAAGGACCTGTACTTCACCATGTCGGCGTGGAACAGCTACAACGTGTATCTGATGCACGCCACGTTGAACCGCGGAAAATAGGCCGCGAACAGCAGGCCGAAATCAGCAGGGACGGAAGCGCATCGGCTGACCCGGCCGGGCCTGCGCCACCAGATCCACATCGGCGTCCACCACCACCGCGACCACCGGATAGCCGCCGGTGATCGGATGATCGGCCAGGAAAACCACCGGCTGACCGCTCGGCGGTACCTGAATGGACCCCAAAGCCATGCCCTCCGTGGGTAGTTCGCCCGCACCGCGCCGATCCAGTGTCGGCCCGCTGCGCCGATCCAGCCGCGCGCCGATCCGATCGGTATCCGACGACACCGTCCATTCGCCCCGATACAGCGCCCCCGCATCGGCGAACCAATCCGCGCGCGGACCCGGCACCACCCGCACGGTCAGCAGATCACCCGCCGGAGCAGCCACCGGAGCCACATCCACGATCGGATGCGTGCGCGGCGGCGGCCCGACCGGCAGCACATCACCCGCCCGCAGCGGCTCCGGGCCGATTCCGGACAGTGTGTCCCGGCTGCGTGAACCGAGCACCGGAGCGACATCGATTCCGCCCCGCACCGCCACATAGCTGCGCAAACCGGTCGTCGCGAGGCCGAGCCGAAGCCGCTGCCCCTCTTCGATTTCCAGCACGCTGGCCGCGCCGACCGGACGACCGTCCACGCTCGCGGGCGCGGGCGCACCCGTCACCGCCACGGTCAGATGCCGCTGCGCGAGCAATTCGAGGCCGCCCAGCAGCGCCTCGATTCCGGCCGCCCCCTCCGGATTTCCGACCAGTCGATTGGCCAGGCGCAGTGAGGACCGATCCGCCGCACCCGCGATCCCGACACCGGAGTCGAACCACCCGGGACGACCCAGGTCCTGAATGGTCGCCAAGGGGCCGACCCGCTCCACCCGAATCATCGGCCCGTCTCCACATCCACGAAACGCACCCGGGTCGCGGCCCGAATCACCGCGGGCGGAACACGATCCACATCCCACATGGTCAGATCCGTAGTGCCGATGAGCTGCCAGCCACCCGGACTGCGACGCGGGTAGACGGCCGAATAACCCCCGGCCAGCGCGACCGCGCCCGGCGGGATGGCGGTGCGGGATTGTGTGCGGCGGGGGACGGTGAGACGACCGTCGGGAGATTCGAGATACCCGAACCCGGGGGCGAAACCCACGAAGGCGCAATGCCATACGGTGCCGGTGTGCTGGGCGATCACCTCCTCGGTGGTCAGGCCGAGCAGATTCGCCACATCGGCCAGATCCTCGCCGTCGTAGCGGACCGGAATGCGTACGGGTTCCTCACGGAACTCCCCGCCGCGCACGGATTTCTCCGCGCCACCGGTGCGATCCGGGCGTGGGCCGGTCGGGCCGCCTTTCCTATCCCCGGAACCTTGTGGTCCCGCCCCCACCCGGGCCTCCGCGTCCAGATGCTCGAGCAGCGAATTCAACTGCCGTCGCACCGATTCCGCCGCAGCGGGGGAGGAGAGGGTGACCAGTACGGTTTCGGCGGCAGGCAGGACATCCACCACCCCCGCGGGCCGATTCCGCAGGGCCGCGACCAGATCCGCCACCATGGCGCGCAATGGCGGAATCACCAGTAGCGCACGGTCACCCGCCGCCCGGATAGCGTCTTCGTCCGTCATGTGAACGACCGCACGAATAGGCCGGATTCGTCCAGCATGGACCGAATGCGTCGAGCCATTTCCACGGCCGCCGGGGAATCGCCGTGCACGCAGATGCTCGCGGCCGAGACGGCCACCGTCCCGCCGTCCACGGTCACCGCCTTGCCCTCACGAGCGATCGAAAGCGCCTGCGCCACGGCCGCATCCGCGTCGAGAACACCGCCCGGCAGTCCGCGCGAGGCCAGCAGCCCCTCCGGCGTGTAGGCGCGATCGGCGAAACCCTCACCCACGAAGGCGGTTCCGGCCGCCCGGGCCGCGCGCTCCATCTCGGTGCCCGCCGGGCCGAGCAGGACCAGGTCCGCGTCGAATTCGCGCAGGGCGGCGACCAGCGCGTCCGCGAGCGCGGGGTCCGCGGCGGCCTGGTGATACAGCGCCCCATGCGGTTTCACGTAGCGCACCCGATCACCCGCCGCCCGGGCGAAGGCATCCAGACTGCCGATCTGGTACAGCGTCTCATCGCGCACCTCATCGGGCGATACCGCGATGGCGCGGCGGCCGAACCCCGCCAGATCCCGATGCCCGACATGCGCGCCGATCCGGACGCCGCGTTCCACCGCGAGCCCGCAGGTGCGGCGCATGATGGCCGGATCCCCGGCATGGAATCCGCAGGCGATGTTCGCGCTGGTGACCACGTCCAGCATGGCCGCGTCATCGCCCATGCGATAGGCGCCGAATCCCTCGCCGAGGTCGCTGTTCAGATCCACGGTCATACAGGTTCTCCCAGCTCGATCGTCTCGGGGTGCAGGTCCGATTGTGGTCCGGTGCGCACCCCGCGACAAGAATCGCGCCCAGGAAAATATGACCTGGATCACAAGGTGTGGTGTCACGTCGAGCGGGCAACCCCTGTCTCATGGACATGAGCGACACCAAGAACGTACTGGTAGCCGGGGCGAGCGGAGTCCTGGGCAGCCACATCACGCACGCACTGGAACAGCATGGCTACACCGTCGTCTCCCTCGGCCGCGGCGCCGGGGCCGACGTGATGGCCGACATCATGAACCGCGACCAACTGCTGCGCGCCGTCGAAGGATTGCGCGTCGACACCGTCGTGCACGCGGCCACCGCACTGCACGACGCACCCATGAAGCATGCCGATATGTTCGCCACCGACGACCTGAGGCTCATCGGCACCGGCAATCTCGTCGAGGCCGCCAAGGCCGTCGGCGCGCGGCGAATGATCGCGGAATCCATGGTCTTCGGCTACGGATACGGCGATTTCGGCGACCGCGTGCTCACCGAGAACGACGAATTCGGTACCGGCGGCGACAAATCTTTGGTGGGCACAGCCGTAGTCCGGCACCTGGAAGGCATGCGCGTCAAGGAAGAGCAGATGCTGAACACCCCCGGCATCGAAGGGATCGCCTTGCGCTACGGCCTCTTCTACGGACCCGGCGGCACGGAGAACGTCGTGGCCATGCTGCGCAAGCGTTTCGCACTGCCCGCGGTCAATGATCACGGGCGGGTGTTGCCCTGGGTCAACTTGGTCGACGCGGGTCAGGCTGTCGCGCTCGCCGTCGAAGGCGGCGTGCCCGGCTCGGCGTACAACATCGCCGACGATCATCCGCTCGGCTTCGGCGAACACATCCGCATGGTGGCCGACATCTTCCGCACGCCCAAGCCTTTCACCGTCCCCGGCTGGATGCTGACGCCGATGTCCTACGTCCACACCATGATTCGGTGCAATATGCGGGTCAGCAATGCCAAGGCCAAGGCCGAACTCGGCTGGAAGCCGCAGTACCCGAGCTGCGCCGACGGCCTGCGCGCCCTCGCCGCAGCCTGACACACCGGCTGTCACCCCTCGTAAACCGCACCTCAACGGACATGACATCGCTCGGAGTGGCCCGAGTCACTCCGCGGCCCCTGGCGGTGTCACCGGCGGCCAGTACGCTCGAAGCAATCATGGCCACGTATTTCGATCCGAAGGCCTGGTCACCCCTGCGCGCGGTGGACCTCGGCATGGACCTGGGAAAGCGCCTGTTCGATCAGGCGTGGGTGGATCAGTGGGCCAGCTTCACCACGGCGTGGATCGATCCGGTCACCGATTTCGGGGTCGGCACCGTCACCGCGCTCATGCCCGACGTGCTCATGACCCTGCTGTCCGAGGGCATTCTCAGCCAGTTCGGCGGGCAGGAGGTCAAGGCCGCCTTCTACGGCCACGACCTGAGCGCCACCCTGCACACCCTCAAGGTGCGCCGGCGCGGTGCCAACTTCCAGACCAAGACCGTGCTCACCGATCTGTATTGGAACGGGCATCCGGTCCAGGAGCTCACCGTCATCGCGCACGGGGTGCGGCTCATTCCGGGCGTGCCCACCAAGCTCCGCTCCGCGCAACTCGACCTGACCGGCGTCATCTCCGTTGCGGCCCTGCTGGAATGGATCAATAGCTGGCAGCCGGACTGGAAGCTCGAGGCCCTCGACGACGGGCTCATCCTGGCGCAGCACCGCCGGCGGCGGATTCGCGCCCTGGCCAGCGCGGAGATCACCGACAATCTGCTCGCCATCACCGTGCATCAGGCGCACTGGCGCAAGGTGCGCGCACCCCGCGCCCTGACCAAGCTCGAGCCGATTCCCCTGCTGGACTTGCCGAATCAGGCCCGCATCCTCCGCGCGGAACGCATCGGCGACCACATCCACTTCGCCGCCGACCTACCCGGATTGAACGGATCCTTCGATCTGGCGCAGATCCGCTCCGCCATTGTCGCGGGAACCACGCTCATCGTCTTCTAATCGGTTCGGGTGGGCCACCATTCGAGCAATGCGGCCTCGGCCTCATCGCGCGACATCGGGCCGCGGTCCAGGCGGAGCTCCTTCAGGAAGCGCCACGCCTTGCCGACCTCCGGGCCCGCCGGAATGCCGAGCAGCTCCATGATCGCATTGCCGTCCAGGTCCGGACGGACGCGATTGAGGTCCTCCTGCTCCTGGAGCCGCCCGATCCGGACCTCGAGATCGTCGTAGGTGGAGCGCAGCGTCGCGGCCCGGCGCTTATTGCGGGTGGTGCAGTCGGCGCGCACCAGTTTGTGCAGGCGGGGGAGCAGTTCGTCGGCGTCGGTGACGTAGCGGCGGACCGCGGAATCGGTCCACTGGCCCTTGCCGTAGCCATGGAAGCGCAGGTGCAGGTAGACCAGGCGCGCCACATCCTCGGTGAACTGCTTCGGATACTTCAAGGCGCGCATGCGCTTTCGCACCATTTTCGCGCCGACCACCTCGTGGTGGTGGAAGCTGACGCCGCCGCCGGGCTCATTGCGCTTGGTCGGGGGCTTGCCGATGTCGTGCAGCAGCGCCGCCCAGCGCAGCACCAGATCCGGGTTGCCCTGCTCCTGATCGATGGCCTGGCGTAGCACGGTCAGCGAATGCTCGTATACGTCCTTGTGCTGGTGATGCTCGTCGATCTCCAGCTTCATGGCCGGAACCTCGGGCAGCACGCGCTCGGCCAGGCCGGTGTCGACCATGACGTCGATGCCGTCGGTGGGATGCTCGCCGCCGATCAGCTTGTCCAGCTCGGCGTGCACCCGCTCGGCGGTGATCCGGTCGATCTCGGGGGCCATGTCCACGATCGCCTGCCGCACCCGCGGAGCCAGGTCGAAACCCAGCTGCGAGACGAAGCGCGCACCGCGCAGCATGCGCAGCGGATCGTCCCGGAACGAATCCTCCGGCAGCGCGGGCGTATCCAGCACACCCGCCAGGAGGGCTTCCATGCCATTGAGCGGATCCACGAATTCGAGTTCGCCGAGCGCGCCGATCCGCACCGCCATGGCGTTCACCGTGAAATCGCGGCGCACCAGATCACCCTCGAGGGTGTCGCCGAAGGTGACCTCCGGATTGCGGGACACGCGATCGTAGTTATCGCTGCGGAAGGTGGTGATCTCCAGCTGCTGCCCGGCCTTGGACGCGCTCACCGTGCCGAACGCCAGCCCGCCGGTATCCCACAGATGATCGGCCCAGCCGCGCATCATCTCCTGCACCGCCTCCGGGCGGGCATCGGTGGTGAAATCCAGATCGGTGCCGAGCCGACCGAGCACCGCATCACGCACACTGCCGCCGACCAGATACAGGTCGTGGCCGTGTCCGGCGAACAACTCGCCCAGCGGGGTCAACACTTCCTCGGACAGGCGGCCGACTGTGATCGCCGCAGCGGCCAGCAATCGGGTACGGCGATCCACGCTTGCTTCCTCTGACTTCTGCGAAACCACGAAGACGCAGCTTAGTGGAGTAGGGCAAACCACCGGGGCGCGGCGGTGCGTCCGGTGCCGCGCGCGACGCCGCGTCAGGTGGAGCGGAAGCACCGGCCTTCCCCGCTAGACTGACGCAGTGTCCCCGGCCGATCGCGCGAACAGTCGACGCCGCCAGCCCCGGCGCCGTGGTGGTTCGGCGGGCAGTGCTGCGGCGAAACCCCGTATGCGCACAGTGCGTGAGACCTCCGCGGGCGGGCTCGTGGTCGACGGTCTCGACGGGCCCAGTGAGAAGCGCTGCGCCGCCCTGATCGGCCGCACCGATCGCCGCGGCCGGCTGCTCTGGTCACTTCCCAAGGGCCACATCGAAGAAGGCGAGACCGCCGAGCAGACCGCCATCCGGGAAGTCGCCGAGGAAACCGGCATCAATGGCAGTGTGGTCGCCGAACTGGGCAGCATCGACTACTGGTTCGTCACCGAGGGCCGGCGCGTGCACAAGACCGTGCACCACTATTTGATGCGATTCCTCGACGGCGAACTGTCCGATGCCGATGTGGAGGTCACCAAGGTGGCCTGGGTTCCCTTGAGTGAACTCGAATCCCGCCTCGCCTACGCCGACGAACGCAGACTCGCCGAAGTCGCGAACCGGCTGATCGACCGGATGGAGAACGGCAGACAATGACGCGTGCGGGGTCTGGACGTCCTGAACAAGGCACCGCGGCGGCACAACCGACACGAACGAAGAGGTTCTCGCGTTCCTCCCGCGCCGGGGGGCCGCGGCACCGGATGTTGTCGCTCGTCGCGGTCCTGCTGTCCGTGTTCACCGTGCTGGGTTCCGGAACGGCCACCGACTCGGCAACGGCCGCCGCCGAACCCACCGGCAGTGGCACACCCGGCCAGTCCACCGGGCCGAAATTCCTGAAGATGTCCCTGGATTCGGTCTCCCCGACCGCCATCACCAGCACCAGCGACCCCTACTTCGTGGTGTCCGGCACCATCACCAATATCGGCGACCGGCAGGTGGACGACATCAGCGTGCGGATTCAGCGCGCCGCCGCCGTCACCGCCCCGAGCGGCCTGCGCTCCGCACTGCGCCTGGACCAGATCAACTTCGACGTCACCGGCGAATTCCAGGATGTCGCAGAACGATTGACGCCCGGCCAGCGCAAACAATTCAGCCTCACCGTCGCCCTGCATGCGGGAGCCGAACTGCCGAGCGGGATTTCGGCCCTCGACATCACCCAGCCCGGCATCTATCCGCTGCTGCTCAATGTGAATGGCGAACCCGCGTACGGTGGCCAGGCCCGGCTCGACGACGCCCGCTTCCTGCTGCCAGTGCTCGGCGTGCCCGGCGACCCGAAACAGCCCGCGACACCGCCGGTTCCGGCCGCCCCCGACGCCGCCCCGGTCGCCACCACCATGGTGTGGCCGCTCGCGGACCGGCCGCGCATCGTCGCCGGCCGCCCCGGCGCACCCGATGGCGCGGCCCTGCTCACCGATGACGACCTGGCCTCCTCGCTCACCTCGGGCGGACGCCTGGACCAGCTGCTGTCCGCACTGGAGACCGCGCTCAAACCCGAGAGCGGGCGCGACCGCAACCTCACCACCGCGCTGTGCCTGGCCGTCGACCCGGACCTGCTGCTCACCGTCTCCGATATGACCGACGGCTATGCCGTACTGGCCAGCCCCTCGGATCCGGACGGCCCGACCCGGGCGGGCACCGGCGCGCACGCCGCCAAGGCCTGGCTGGACCGACTGAAGGCACTCGCCCCCGGCATGTGCGTGGTGGCGCTGCCCTTCGCGCAGGTCGATCCGGCCGCGCTCGCCACCGTCGGCGACACCACCCTCTCCGACCGCGCCCTCAACGCACCCGCCGACCTGATCGACACCCTGCTCTCGGTGAAATCCGTCCGCGGCGTGGCCTTGCCCGAGGCCGGGACCATCGACACCGAATCCGCCTCGCTGTTCGCCCATCACGGCTTCACCAGCACCGTGCTCGCCGACAATGCCGTCACCGCGCCGGGCGGGCAGTCCAATCTGACCGCCGCCAAATCCCCCGGGGCCGCAAACGAATCCGCGAATCCGGACGTGGTGCGACTGGCCGGAGTGACCGCGCCCGCACCCCCGGCCGAGGGCACGCCGCCGCCCAATGCCCCCGAATTGCGGGCCGTCACCTTCGATATCTGGGCGGGCACCGCGCTCGCCGCCGTCGGCTCGCATCCCCCGACCCCGCCGTTCACGCCGGAGAAGGTCCGCTACGACCTCACCAATGACTCCCGCGCCGCACGCTTGCAGGACGCGCTCGGAGCCGTCTCCTGGTCCGCACTGAACCCGCAGCCGGGCCGACCCCGCTCCGCACTGCTCATGCCGCCGCAGCAGTGGGGTGCCAATCGCGACGAGGCCACCGCGCTGCTCGGCCAGCTCGACCTGCTCTTCCACAACAACCTGGCCACCCCGCGTTCGTTCACCGATCTGCTCGCGCAACCGGCCGATCCGCAGCCCTATGACCTCGACTATCTGAGCGCCGCCGCGGCCGAGGGTGTGCCCGCGCATTTCGACGAACCCGTGCGGCAGCAGGCGCAGCGCATCACCGAACTCATGGCGGCCCTGGTGGATACGCCGCAGCAGGAGCTCAGCCCGCGGTCCTTCCTCAATCCGCTGCGCGATGACCTGGTCCGGGTGCTCACCCTGTCCGATCGCCGGGCCGGCACCGCCCCCGCCGACACCTCCGCGCAGCGCCGCCTCGACCAGACCACCCGCACCCTGGACGAGCTGTTCCGGTCGGTGACCGTGCTGCCGCCGGGCGGCGTCTACACCCTCGCCTCGGAACAGAGCCCGCTGCTGCTGGTCGCCCGCAATGATCTGCCGGTGGCCATTCGGGTCAAATTCCGCATCGACGCACCCGCCGAGACGAACATCACCGATATCGGCGAACAACAGCTGCCCGCCAAGGGCAATCGGTCTTTTCAGATCCCCACCGAGGTCTCGGACAGCCGAAACCTGGTGATTCCCATCGCACTTACCACACCCGACGGGGTACCACTCGGCAATCCGGTATCGGTATCCGTGCGGTCCAACGCCTACGGTCGAGTGTTGGCGATAATGACGGCGTGCGCCTTCGCACTGCTGCTCCTACTGGCGGGCCGCCGACTGTGGCACCGCTGGCGAGGGCAGCCCGACCCGGCCGACGAGGACTTCGACCCGACCGGTGGGGGAACCGACCCGGCCGAGGCGGGGGCCGATCCGGGTAACGGGCATCGGGTGGGGCGGCGTGCGCGTAAGCGGGAGTTGAAACGACAGGAGACGCGGTGAGCGAGTACAGCGGACCACGCTCATCCGGCCGACCAGAGGGCAACGACGGGCCGCAGGGGCCGGGATCCGGTCCCGGGCAGCCGCGTCGCGCACCGTCGGCACCGTGGGAGCGCGGCGTGCCGCAGCGACCGCAACAACCACGCGGGCCTCGGCCCGGACCACAGGGACCGGGTACGGGAGGGAATGTGCCGCCGGGAGTTCCGGGGAATCCGCCGGGGGCACCCGGCCGTCCGCAACCAGGTCAACCGTCCGGTCCGCCACCGCGCGTGCCGCGACCCTCCGAATCCGGACCGATCATGCACCGCCCGCCGGGCCAGCCACAGCGCCCGCCGCAAGCACCGCCGAAGCCGCAACAGGCTCCGCCGCGGCAGGCACCCGCGCGCCCCGGACCGGACGGCCGCATCGCACCCGAAGAGCGCTACCACTGGGGCCATTCGGGCCAGGGCGACCCCAATCACCCACAGGGACAAGGCGCAGGGCGCTACCCGACCCCGCCCATGTCCAATCCACGCCCCATCGCTCCCAACCCGCAACCGCGGCAACAACAGCCGCTACCGCGAAACCTGCCTGGTCAAACCCGAACCGCCACAGCGCAACAGCCCCGGATCCAGAAGCACGGCCCGGACACCAAGTCGGACAACTCGAACGCGAGGCTGGTCCGGGACTCCGGTTCCATCGCCGTCGCGACGCTGATCAGCCGCATCACCGGATTCGGCAAACAGCTCATGCTGCTCACCGTGCTCGGCCCGGCCATCGCCTCGGCCTTCACCGTCGCCAGCACGCTGCCCGCCATGATCTCCGAGCTCCTGCTCGGCGCGGTGCTCACCGCCATCGTGGTGCCCACCCTGGTGCGTGCGGAGAAGGAGGACGCCGACGGCGGCGCGACCTTCGTCCGGCGACTGTTCACCGCCGCCCTGACCGTGCTGGGCACCGGCACGGTCATCGCCCTCATCTGCGCCCCCCTGTTGACCTCGCTGCTGGTACCCGACGACGGCAAGGTGAGCACCGGACTCACCACCGCCCTGACCTATCTCCTGCTGCCCGCCATCGCGCTCTACGGAATGTCGGCGCTGCTCATGGCGATCCTGAACACCCATCAGCAGTTCAAACCGGGCGCGTGGGCGCCGGTGCTGAACAACGTCGTCGTGCTGGTGGTGCTGTTCCTCTACTGGCTGCTGCCCGGTGAGATCACCCTGGACCCGGTCCGGATGGGCGAGCCGAAGCTGCTGCTGCTCGGCGTCGGCGTCACCCTCGGCGTGGTCGTGCAGGCGATCAGCCTGCTGCCCGCCATCCGCCGCGAGGGCATCGACCTGCGACTGCTCTGGGGTGTGGACGCGCGGCTCAAGCAATTCGCCAGCATGGGCGCGGCAATCCTGCTCTATGTCGGCATCAGCCAGGTCGGCTGGATGGTCGCCACCCGCGTGCTGACCAATGTCGACACCGCCGGTCCCGCCATCTACCAATTCGCCTGGCTGCTGCTGCAGTTCCCGTACGGCGTGCTCGGCGTGACCCTGCTGACCGCGATCATGCCGCGGCTGAGCCGCAATGCCGCCGCCGACGACAACCCGGCCGTGGTCGACGATCTCGGCACCGCGACCCGGCTCACCATGATCGCGCTGGTCCCCATCGTCACCTTCCTGACGCTGGCCGGGCCGCAGATCGGCAGCGCGCTGCTCTCCTACGGCCGCTTCGGCACCGGCGACGCCTCGCGGCTCGGCGAGGCCGTGTCCTGGTCCGCCTTCACCCTGATCCCGTACTCGCTGGTGCTGATTCACCTGCGCGTCTTTTACGCGCGTGAACAGGCGTGGACGCCGACCTGGATCATTCTGGGCATCACCGGCGTGAAGATCTTCCTGTCGGTGCTGACTCCGTACTTCTTCTCCGATGACCACGTGGTCATCGCACTCGGCGCGGCCAATGGCCTCGGCTTCGTGGCGGGCGCGATCATCGGCGGCTGGCTGCTGCACAAGAGTCTCGGCGATCTGCGCATGACGAATGTCGGCCGCACCATCAGCCGGGTCGTGCTGGCCTCGCTGGCCGGCGGCGCGGTCATGGTCATCGCGGACAAGGTGATCGGCCTGCACCGGCTCTCGGATTCCTTCGGCGGCATCGGCTCGTTCATTCGCGTGGTCATCACCGCCATCGTCATGTTCGGTGTCGCGTTCGCCCTGATGCGCCTGGCGGGCATTCCGGAAATCGTGGCCATCACGGTCGCGATCTCGCGCCGCCTCGGCTTCACGCCACCCGCACCGGATCTGGATCTGGACGGCTCGCCGCTGGACGACGTGCACGGAACCACCCTGCTACCCAGGCCCGATCTGCGTGCCGCGCCGTACTACTACCGGTTCGATCCGTACCTCGACGCGCAGACCATGGTGCTGCCGGTTATTCGTCCCGATGCGGTTGACATCACCGGCACGGGCGAGTTCCCGTACCCTGTTCGGCAGAGAAGCGCAACCGCCGGATCCGGCGATCCCACGGACGATCGAGGGACGTCGGACAGCACCCGCGCGACATCGGACAAGACCGTCCGCATGTCTCAGGACGCAGGCTTCCGCACCACATCGGAGGCCGGTGAACCGGTTCCGGCCCCGACATATCGGTCTTCGAACTACCAGGGCGAAGGAGGAACGAGGGTGAGCGACGACGCGGCGGGCGGCGTGCCGGCTGCCGATGCTTCCGCGACCGGAGGCGGGCTCTCCACGGATGTCCCCCCGACGCAGGGCGCGCAGAGCGGACCGCAGGGCGGCCAGCCCCCATCCACACCCCGGATCACCGACAGCGGTGACCACGGGGAACCGGAGGACCTACCCGACGAACCGGACGCAGGTCCGGAAACCGGCGTCTACGAAGCGGTCTCGCCGCTCATGCCGCCGATGCGGGTGGAGGCCCCGACCAAGCGCGTGCAGCGCGGTCCCAAACTGCTCCCCGGAGCCTCGGTGGCGGGCGGTCGTTACCGCTTGCTCGCCGGGCACGGCGGCGCGCGCGGACTGCGGTTCTGGCAGGCCCTGGATGTGAAACTCGACCGCGAGGTCGCACTCACCTTCGTGGACGCCGACCAGCAGGCCGCCGACAACTCCGGACACGATGGGCCACAGGCCATCCTGTCCCGCACCCTGCGCCTCGGGCGGATCAATTCGCCCGGCCTGGCCCGGGTGCTCGACGTGGTGCGCGGTTCCTCCGGCGGCATCGTGGTCGCGGAATGGACGCCCGGCCGCTCGCTCAAGGAGATGGCCGATACCGTGCCGTCGCCGATAGGAGCCGCCCGGGCCGTGCGCGCCCTCGCGGCCGCGGCCGAACTGGCCCACCGCGGCGGCGGCTCGCTGTCCATCGACCACCCGGACCGGGTGCGCATCAGCGCCTCCGGTGACGCGGTGCTCGCCTTCCCCGGCACCCTGTCGGACTCCGACGCGCAATCGGACGTGCGCGGCCTGGGCGCGATGCTGTACGCGCTCATCACCGCACAATGGCCGATCCGCGCCGGCGGCGTCACCGGATCCGCCGCCACCGTGGGCGGACTGCCCCTCGCGGACTTCGGTCCGGACGGAACCCCGGTGGAGCCCAGGACGATTCGACCCGAGACGCCGTTCGAGATCTCCGCGGTCGCGGTGCGCTCACTCGAGTCGAACAAGGGCGTACGCACCGCGGCCACCGTCCAGCACGTGCTGGAACAGGCCTCGGTGGTCGACCAGAAGACCGATTTCATCCCGGTGCTGCGCCTGGGCCAGCGGCCGCCGTCCATGCCGGACGAGACCCTGGCCGATCCGGAACTGCTTGCGGCCGAGAAGGAACGCACGCAGCGCATGATGTGGATCCTGGTCGGCCTGGGCGTGCTCGGCGCGCTCGCGGTCGGCGTGATCCTCTGGTGGCTGGTCAGCGTGTTCGCGCCCGGTTCGTCCGAACAGCCGCTCAATGAGCAGCGCAATATCGGGCTCACCACCGCCAGTTCCGCTCCGGCGGTACCGGGTTCGTCGCAGGCGCCGGCCGCCACCACCTCCGGCGGCGTGCCGGTCCCGGTGACCGGCGCCATGGTGTTCTCGCCCGAGGGCACGCCGGACAATATCGGCAGCATTTCGGCTGTGCTGGACAACAATCCGGCCACCACCTGGCGCACCGACGCGTATTTCCAGCAGTTCCCGGCGCTCAAGAAGGGCGTGGGCATCCTGGCCACGCTCGGCAGCCCGAGCAAGCTCACCAAGGTGGTGATCGACTCGCCGACGCCCGGTACCCAGGTCGAGATCCGCACCTCTCCGACGGCCGCGCCGACCCTCGATCAGACCCAACTGATCGGGTCGGCGACCCTCGGCGGGGGCGTCACCGAAATCCCGGTGCGGGCCGACCAGCCCGCCCGTTACGTCCTGGTCTGGATCACTCAGCTGGGCAGCAATGGGGGACAGTTCCAGTCGGCCATCGCCGAGCTGAGGTTCGAAGCCGCGCCGTAAT
Organism: Nocardia sp. NPDC051030; assembly: GCF_040683015.1. Classification (NCBI taxonomy): domain Bacteria; kingdom Bacillati; phylum Actinomycetota; class Actinomycetes; order Mycobacteriales; family Nocardiaceae; genus Nocardia; species Nocardia sp. NPDC051030. The sequence continues at coordinate 471,676 of NZ_JBFBCD010000005.1, forward strand.
ACGGCTGCGCTATCGATGCCATCCGGGCACGACATTGCCCGATTCGCCCGAAATTGTGCTGCTAGCTGCACTTTTTCTGCGGCAATTCATTGCTACCGAATCGTTATCTTCAGTATGATCTCCCGTTGTGGTCGTGTCGCGAGTGACCGAGGTCTCCGATCGGGATCTACTGGCCGCGCATGCCGGCGGTGAGCGGCACGCGTTCGCGGAGCTATTGCGTCGCCACCGTGATCATCTGTGGCAGGTCGCCCTGCGTGCCTCCTACACCCCCGAGGACGCCGCCGATTCACTCCAGGACGCCCTGCTCTCCGCCCATCGCGCCGCCGCGGGATTTCGCGGGGACGCCGAGGTGCGCAGCTGGCTGCACCGCATCGTGGTGAACGCCTGCCTGGATCGCATCCGGCGAAACCGATTGCGCCGCACGGTACCGTTGGGCGACGGGGCGCTGCCCGAACCTCTTTACGCTCGCGATGATTTCGCGGCGCTGGAGGCCAGTCTGGTGGTCGACGCGGCATTGTTCACACTGCCCGCCGAACAACGCACCGCACTGGTCGCCGTGGAGCTCGAGGGCTACTCGATCGCGGATGCCGCTGCCCTGCTGGGTATTCCGGAGGGCACGGTCAAAAGCCGGTGCGCCCGTGGGCGGCAACGACTCGAGTCCTACCTCAGCGACGCGAGACATCCGTGAGTTCGATGAACACCTGAATTCACGGCGAACAGAGCAAGATGACGGGAACCGGATCCGACTCCGGGGCGTCGAATACTTGAGACAGGTCTGCGAATTCCCATATCCACACAAGATCAGTGGAGCCTGGAGGGGCAATGGACGAGACAGGAGCAGCGATGGCAGGGACGACGATGCCCCGGCCGCCCTTCTCCGCCGAACTGCTCGCCGACCTGCACGCCGGCAATGTGCCGGCCAAGGTTTCCGAACAGCTGTGGCCCGCGGTGCGCCGCGATCCGGCCGCCATGCGCTATCTACATTCCCTCGACCAGGTGAATTCCCGCCTGCACGAGCTGGCCGTGGACGACGGCGTCGCCCACCCCATGCCCACCGAGGTGACCGCCCGTCTGGAGCGCATGATCGACGACCTGGCCACCGCCGACCTCACCGACACCGGCGAACAGGTGGCCCCCGTGCACCGCCTCCCGGTGCCGCCGCGACCCGCACCGGAATCCACCGCACCCATGCCCGCGCTCGCCAAACCCACCATCTACGACACCGGCCGCCTCGACCCGCGCGACCTCGAGGACCGGGATCTCGACACTCGCGAATTCGGGAATGCCGGGCCGGAAACACAATCCGAGTGGGCCGCCGACTACGACCCCGCCCATCCCGGGGAACGTCCGTCCCGCCGCCTGCGCTGGCTCACCGCCGCCGCGGCGACCGCGGCCGTGCTCACCGGTGCCGTGGTGGCCGTGGACGCCGTCAGCAGCCGCACGGTCGCCCCCAGCGCCCACCCGGCCGCGGGCACCGAGCTCTCGACGAACCTGGCCCCCAGCGACGTGCTCACCGCCATGGGCAATCGACAGATCACGGGCCCGCTGTCCACCGGCAACAGCCTCACCGAGTGCCTGGCCGCCGCAGACCTGAATCGCGCGGTGCTCGGCGCACGCAATGTCGTCTACTCCGGGCAGCAGGCCGTGCTGGTTCTGCTGCCGGGCATGGAAGCCCCGCACATCACCGTGGTCGTGCTGGGTGTGGGCTGCGGCGCAGGCAATCCACAGGTGCTGGCGCGGTCGGAGATCCGCTGACGACCTCTCGAAGGGCGGGGAACAACAGCGTTTACCCTGTTGTTGACCGACACGCCCCGCTTCACAATTGCCTCGGAGGGTCCTTTGAGTACGCCAGTTCGCGACCTGATCATTGTCGGTTCCGGTCCCGCCGGCTACACGGCTGCCGTCTACGCCGCCCGTGCCGAGCTGGAACCGTTGCTCTTCGAAGGCACCCAGTTCGGTGGCGCGCTCATGACCACCACCGAGGTCGAGAACTTCCCCGGCTTCCGCGACGGCATCATGGGCCCGGACCTCATGGAAGAGATGCGGGAGCAGGCCAAACGCTTCGGCGCCGATATCCGCACCGAGGATGTGGACGCCCTCGACCTGACCGGTCCGATCAAGAAGGTGACCGTCGGCGACGAGACCTTCGAGGCCTACGCCGTGATCCTGGTCATGGGTTCCGCGGCCCGCTACCTGAACGTCCCCGGTGAGCAGAAGCTGCTCGGCCGCGGCGTCAGCGCCTGCGCCACCTGCGACGGCTTCTTCTTCAAGGGCCAGGACATCGTGGTGGTCGGCGGCGGCGACTCGGCCATGGAGGAAGCGACCTTCCTCACCAAGTTCGCCGCCAGCGTCACCATCATCCACCGCCGCGAGGAGTTCCGCGCCTCCCGGATCATGCTCGAGCGCGCCAAGGCCAATGAGAAGATCCGCTTCGTGCTGAACACGGAAGTGACCGAGGTGCACGGGGATTCGAGCGTGACCAGCCTCAGCCTGCGTGACACCCGCACCGGCGAGACCTCGGAACTGGCCGCCACCGGTCTGTTCGTCGCCATCGGCCACGACCCGCGCAGCGAATTGGTGCGCGGCCAGGTCGAACTGGACGACGAGGGCTACGTGCGGGTCCAGGGCCAGGGCACCGCCACCTCGCTGCCGGGCGTCTTCGCCGCGGGCGATCTGGTGGACCACACCTACCGCCAGGCCATCACCGCCGCCGGCACCGGCTGCCGCTCGGCCATCGACGCCGAACGCTGGCTCGCCGAGCAGGGCGACATCACCACCAATACGCTCGATCACGCCGGTACGCGTGTAGAAGTGAACAACTGAAGGAGCTCGCCATGACCGACGCCAAGACCACCGCCACCAAGACGGTCACCGACAAGACGTTCGCCGACGACGTGCTGCTCAGCGAGAAGCCGGTGCTGGTCGACTTCTGGGCGGCCTGGTGCGGCCCGTGCAAGATGGTCGCCCCCGTGCTCGAGGAGATCGCGGCGACCAATGCCGACAAGATCACCATCGCCAAGGTCGACGCCGACAACAACCCGGAGTCCGCGGCCAGCTACAACATCCTGTCGCTGCCCACCATGGTCCTGTTCCAGGGCGGCCGGGAAGTCAAGCGAATCGTCGGCGCAAAGGGCAAAGCGGCCCTCTTGCGCGAACTGGAGGGCGTTCTCTAAGCGCTGTATATATTTGCGGCGGCAGCGGGGGCCTGCGTGGTGACGCAAGCTTCCGCCTTCGGCCCCTGACGCTGCCACCGCCCAGGTAAGATTTCGGCCGCAGGTGGAAAGTTGCCTTAGGGCAAGCTTCCACCTGCGTTCCCTGACGCCACCGTCGGGGTAGGATTCCTGCACTCGACAGTTGCCGTTATTCGGTCCGGGTATGAAACATATCGACCGACGCTCCGGTCGTGCGAAGGTGTGAACCGCTGCACGAGTGGGTACCCGGGTTGGCGGAAGGAAAGGGCTCTCACGCATGCACCGACTTCGTCACGGCGATACTGGACCAGCCGTAGCAGAGGTTCGGAGCACCCTGGCAAGCCTGGGTTTCCTGCACACCCACCCCAACACCGATCACACCGGTAATGGGGAGTACTGGAAAGATTCCGACGCCAGTTTCGATCATGATCTCGACTCCGCCGTACGCGCTTTTCAGCAGCATCGCGGACTCCTGGTCGACGGCGTGGTCGGTCCGGCCACCTATCGAGCCCTCAAGGAAGCCTCCTACCGGCTCGGCGCGCGCACGCTGATCTATCAGCTGTCCGCACCCCTCTACGGTGACGATGTCGCCACCTTGCAGCGGCGTCTGCAAGACCTGGGGTTCTATGTGCACCGGGTGGACGGCCATTTCGGCGCGCACACCCACGACGCGCTCACCTCGTTCCAGCGTGAGATCGGCCTGTCCTCCGACGGCATCTGCGGTCCGGACACGCTGCGCTCGCTGGACCTGCTCGGCGCCCGCGTGACCGGCGGCAATCCGCATCGCATTGCCGAGGAAGAGGTCGTGCACCGGGCCGGGCCGCAGCTCACCGGTAAGCGCATCGTCATCGATCCGGGCCTGGGCGGGCCGGACAAGGGCGCACCCGTACCCACCGAATTCGGTGACGTGTACGAATCGGAGATCCTCTGGGATCTGGCCAGCCGCCTCGAGGGCCGCATGGCCGCCACCGGCATGGAGACCTTCCTGTCCCGGCCGTGGGGAGCCAACCCCTCCGATGCGGAGCGCGCCGAAACCTCGAATACCTTCGACGCCGATCTGATGATCTCGCTGCGCTGCGCCGGTAATCAGAGCACCTCGGCCAGCGGCGTCGCCAGCTTCCACTTCGGCAATTCGCACGGCTCCACCTCGATGATCGGCCAGGTGCTGGCCGGATTCATCCAGCGCGAGATCGTGGCCCGAACCTCCTTGCAGGACTGCCGGACCCACGCCCGCACCTGGGATCTGCTGCGGCTCACCAAGATGCCGACCGTGCAGGTCGATATCGGTTACCTCTCCAGTGATTACGACTCCTCGGTGCTCACCAACCCGCGCATGCGCGATGTGATCGCCGAGGCCATCCTCATCTCGGTCAAGCGGCTGTACCTGCTCGGGCAGGACGACCAGCCCACCGGCACCTACACCTTCGCCGAACTGCTCGCGGAAGAGCTGGCCGCCGCCGACCGCATCTGACGGTCCCGAAACAATAAAAAACCCGCCGCCCCGATGTGCTTGGGACGGCGGGTTTTTCGTTGTCGAGAGGGGTCAGAAGGTGCAGACCCGGGTCGGAGCCTCCTGGGCCGCGGCCGCGAGCAGCTGATCGAGCGCGCGCTCGACATCTTCCTTCCACAGGTGGTCGCGATCGAGCTCCAGCCGCAGCCGCGGAAAACGGTGATGCGCGGCAACCACTTTGAAGCCGACCTCCTCCAGGAAGTCGGCGTCGATCATGCAGGACTCGGGGGAGCATTCGAAGGCCTGCGCCGCATTGCCGCGCAGCCGGGCCGGGGCGATCCGCTCCATCAACATGAGCGAACCGAGATCCGGCATGGCGGTCGACGGCGGATCCTGGCGCAACCCGAACGACTCGATCGCCCGCACGCCGCGACGGATCAGATCCGACACCACGGCCTGCACGAGCTGATGGGCTACATCAGTGTCCTGATACGGGAATTCGGCCCGCAGCGTGGTCAGCAGCACGGCATCCGGGCTCACGGGGGAGGTGGGGAACAGTCCGGCACGCGGTACCGCACTGGGCGGCGAGTACAGCGCGCAACCCGCGATATTGTCATCGATCGCCGCGACCTGCCCGCAGGAACCCCATTCGAGCAGCACGGTGGAGAGCCAGGCCTCCTTCTCGAAGACCGGGTCACTGTATTCACGGGAGTCCGCCGCCACCGCCGGATCGATTTCCCAGAACACGCACCGCCGCGCGTGCGCCGGGAGCTTGTCGAGTCCGCCGAGGGTAAGTGCGGTAACGCTGGTCGACACCGCTCTGCTCAGCCTCCAGCTGTCCGATTCATCCACACTCACGCCGCATCAATAAATGCTCGCCAGCAAGAATAAGCGATCAACGCAACACGCCTCTTTCTGCATCGAGAATCCGGGCATCGTCACAGTGACGTTTCAGCCCCGACCTCGGGTCTGGGGCTTTTTCAGAGCTTGGACTGCTCCATCAGACTCACAATTCGCTCCAGATCATCGATCGAACCGAACTCGACGACGATCTTGCCCTTACGCTTGCCGAGGCTCACCGAAACTCGGGTGTCGAAGGATTCCGACAGCCGCTCCGCCACATCCTGCAAACCCGGCATCTGGATCGGCTTACGCTTCGGCGCCGGGGGAGTGGCCGCCGAATCCGGATTCGAGTTGGCCACCTTGACGGCTTCCTCGGTGCTCCGAACCGACATGCCTTCCGCGACGATCCGCGCGGCCAATGCCTCCTGCGCCTCCGTACCGCCCTCCAGTGCGAGCAGCGCGCGGGCATGCCCGGCGGAAAGCACACCGGCCGCGACCCGGCGCTGCACCGGAATCGGAAGATTCAGCAGGCGAATCATATTCGTCACGGTCGAACGGGAACGGCCGATTCGCGAAGCGAGTTCGTCGTGGGTGACATCGAATTCCTGGAGCAGCTGCTGATATGCCGCGCCCTCTTCGAGCGGGTTCAGCTGCACGCGATGGATGTTCTCCAGCAACGCATCCCGCAGCATCGCCGAGTCCGCCGTCTCGCGCACAATGGCCGGAATGGCGGTGAGTCCCGCCTCCTTGCTGGCCTTGAGACGCCGCTCGCCCATGATGAGCTCATAGCGCGGATTCGCGCCCGCCTCGACCTCGCGCACCACAATGGGCTGCATGAGGCCGAACTCCTTGATGGAGTGCACCAATTCGGCGAGCGCCTCGTCGTCGAAGACCTTCCGCGGCTGCTTCGGGTTCGGCACGATCTGCTCGGGCGGGATCTCCCGATACACCGCGCCCGCATCCAGACTGTCGACCGGATCCGGAACGCGATGCAGATAGGCCGACGCCGGTTGCGGGCCGATCGGATCGATGCCGATGACGACGTTGGCGGCGGCACTACCGAGGCCCGGAGTCGCGGCGGCGAGCCCCGGTGTCGCTGTGGGCCCGGTCGGGATCAGCGCGGCAAGACCGCGTCCCAGTCCACCCTTCTTCGCCTGGCTCATCGGTCTACCGACCCCTCTCATTGTTCGGACTGGGCACTACACACCGGATTCTGCGCCAGGCGAAGTCGCCGGCGCAGCTTGGCGCGCCGAACGCGCCGCCATCTCTCGTCCCGCATCCAGATAGCTCATCGCACCGCGCGAACCCGGATCGTAATCCAGGACCGTCATGCCATAGCCGGGCGCTTCGGAAACCTTCACGCTGCGGGGGATGACCGAGCGCAGCACCGCCTCACCGAAGTGACTACGCACCTCCTCGGCCACCTGATCGGCGAGCTTGGTGCGACCGTCGTACATGGTGAGAACGACGGTGGAGACATGCAATTCGGGATTCAGATGCGACTGCACCAGACCGATATTGCGGAGCAGCTGACCCACACCCTCCAGCGCGTAGTACTCGCACTGGATCGGGATCAGCACCTCCTTGGCGGCGACCATCGCATTGACGGTGAGCAGACCCAGCGACGGCGGGCAGTCGATCATCACATAGTCGATGTCGTACCCGGCGAGATTCGCCTCCTGGATGGCGGCCTTCAACCGGCCCTCGCGGGCGACCATCGAGACGAGTTCGATCTCCGCACCGGCGAGGTCGATGGTGGCCGGAATGCAGAACAGCCGTTCATTGTGCGGGCTCTGCTGGATGGCGTCACTCACCGTGCACTCGCCGATGAGCAGTTCATAGCTGGAGGGGATGCCCGAGTGGTGCTCGATGCCGAGCGCGGTCGACGCATTGCCCTGCGGATCGAGATCGATCACCAACACCCGCATCCCCTGGATCGCCAGGGCGGCGGCCAGATTCACGGTGGTGGTCGTCTTACCCACGCCGCCCTTCTGGTTCGCGATGGTGATGACGCGCTGCTCCTTGGGGCGGGGAACAGTCGCGTTGGTGTGGTGCAGCACCTGGCTCGCGCGCTGCGCCGCGGCGGCGATCGGAGTCTCGGTGGGGGAGATGTTCCCGAACGGGGTGCGGTTGAATTCCTCCGCATCGAACGAACCACCATCGAGCATGCCGGGCACCCGGGACGTTGTTTCCCGTGAAACATTCGCCGGACCGTTGGACATACAGGCTCCTAACCCCGAGAACTCAAAGACACGTGGCCGAGCTGATTTCCGCACCTGAGGCCGATCATCACGCAACGCTGCGAAGTCACCGAGAGGGTGCGAGGTGCGAGATCGATGCCCATTCCGAAGCCGTTCCCAGCTGATCGCCAGCCGATTTCGAGCCGGTGCCGGGCAGCAGGTCTGCGTTCACGCTCGACGATCACTAGCTTGCCAGTAGGAGACACAATACGGAAGTTGAAAGGCAACTAACCGAGTGCGACACGCGAATCTAGCAACCCGACATCAACTCTGGGGCATGTTTCACGGGAAACATGACACACGCGGGAGATGAGGCGGGACATGTTTCCCGTGAAACATGCTCGGGGGGAGGGAATGCGGGGGAGCCGTGTTTCACGGGAAACATTGAAGTACGGCAGCGAACCCCCAAGCCGAGGGTCGGGGACCAACTGTCACTGTGACGATCGAGAACGCGGGCCGTCTTCTCGATCTCGTTGAGTCAGCGGCGCTTCGACTTCGAACCGCGGCGCTCGGGACGGGGGAGCCGCTCGGCGCTGATCACCACGGTGGGTGTCTCCAGAACTCCCACACCGCATTCCAGGACTTCGGCGCGACCCGCGCCCGCCTTGGTCAGATCCGCACGATCGCGTTCCAGTTCCTCCGCGGCGCTGATTCCCTTGAGCGCCAGCATCCGTCCATTGTCGCGGACGAGGGGCATGGACCAACCGGCCAGCCGAGCCAGGGGAGCGACCGCGCGGGAGGTCACCACATCCGCGCCGCCGGCTTCCTTCTTCACGCCCGGCTGCTCGGCCCGGCCGCGCACGACGGTCACATTGTCGAGGCCCGCCTCCTCGATGAATTCGGAGAGGAAGACGGTGCGGCGAAGCAGCGGCTCCACCAAGGTGATCCGGAGATCGGGCCGGGCAATGGCGAGCGGGATGCCGGGCAGTCCCGCGCCGCTGCCGACGTCCACCACGGTCGCGCCCTCGGCAATGAGGTCGCCGATCACCGCGCAGTTGAGGATGTGCCGATCCCACAGCCGGGGCACCTCGCGAGGTCCAATCAGTCCGCGCTCCACCCCCGCACCGGCGAGCGCGCGGTAGTAGAGGCGCGCCTTGTCGAGGCGGTCCCCGAAGACGACGGCGGCCGCGGCGGGTGGTTCGACGAGAACCTGATCGGTCACTTCGATGCCTGGTTCCACGTGAAACATCCTTCCTCGGGCGGAGCGCAACTGACTGAAGACAAGAGTAGGGCCCCCGGTCATGTCGACCCGGGGGCCCTGCCTTTACTACTGACCGCGTGTCACGCGGCCGATGAATCTCATTCGGGGAGAACGACCACGCGGCGGTTCGGCTCGACGCCTTCGCTCTCGCTGATGACACCCTCGAGAGTGGCGACCGCGTCGTGCACGATCTTGCGCTCGAACGGGGTCATGGGGGAGAGCGCCTCGCGCTCACCGGATTCCAGCACCCGCTTGGCGGCCTCGATGCCGAGGGCGCCCAACTCGGAGCGACGGTTGGCACGCCAGCCCGCGACATCCAGCATGAGCCGGCTGCGAATGCCAGTCGCCTGCTGCACGGCCAGCCGGGTGAGCTCCTGGAGCGCGTCCAGGACTTCGCCGCGACGGCCGACCAGCTTCGCCAGATCCTTACCGCCGTCGATGCTCACAATGGCGCGATCGCCCTCGACATCGAGATCGATATCGCCGTCGAAGTCGAGCACATCGAGCAGCTGCTCCAGATAGTCGCCCGCGATCTCACCCTCTTCGATGAGCGCTTCCTCGGTATCGGTCGCGGCCTCTGCCGCGGTGGCCGGTGCCGCCGTCGCAGCCGTCACAGTGGGGTCCCCTCCGTCGGTTTCAACAGTCATGGTTGTTTCCTTCATCTGGAGTTGTCGGCGCTACGCGCCGTAGAAGATTCAGCGACGGCGCTTCTGATTGGCGCGACCACGATTGCCGGACCGCTTCTTATTGCCGGTCTGCCTGGCGGCACCGTTCTGCGAAGCCTGCGGCGCGGCCGCCTTCTTCGTGGTGTCCACCGCATCGGTCACCGCATCCTCCTTGGGAGCAGCGTCCTGCTTGGGAGCGGCATCCTGCTTCTTGCGGACATCGACCGGCTTCGCGCCCGGCTTCGGCGCGTTCTGGGCCCGGCGCTCCAGCGCCTGCGCCTTCTTCTCTTCCTCTTCCGCTTCCATGCGGCCGAAGACGAGGTGCTGCTGCGCGTAGGTCCAGATGTTGTTGGAGACCCAGTAGATCAGGATGGCGATCGGCAGGAAGGGACCACCGACGAGCACACCGAGCGGGAACACCCACAGCGCCAGCTTGTTCATCATGGCGGCCTGCGGGTTGGCCGCGGCCGCTTCGCTCTGCCGCGCGACCGAAGCGCGCGCGTTGAAGTGCGTCGCCAGGCCCGCGATGATCATCAGCGGGATCGAGACGGCCGCGATGGCCACCTTGCTGGGCACCCCGCCGTAGTCGGCAAAGGACTCGAGCACCTTCATCGGCTCGGTGATGAAGCCGGACAGCGGAGCGCCGAAAAGCCGTGCGGTCAAGAAGGACTGAACGTCGCCGACACCGAAGATGTAGTTCGGGGTGTGCGCATTGTCGTAGGCCGACATGCCAAGCTGACCGATACCGGTACCGGTGCGGTTGAACGAGCGCAGCACATGGAACAGACCGAGGAAGACCGGCACCTGCAGCAGCACGGGCAGGCAGCCCATGAGTGGATTGAAGCCGTGGTCCTTCTGCAGCTTCTGCATCTCGACCGTCATCTGCTGACGATCGTTCTTGTACTTCTTCTGCAGTTCCTTGATCTGCGGCTGCAGCTCCTGCATCTGCTTCGTGGTGCGGACCTGCTTCACGAACGGCTTGTACAGCACCAGCCGCAGTGTGAACACGAGGAACACAACGGCCAGCGCCCAGGCAATGCCACTGTTCTTGCCCAGCGCGAACCCGAAGACTTGGTGCCAGAACCACAGAATGGCCGACACCGGGTAATAGATGAAGTCGAGCACGGCTCTATGCACTCCCGTCGTTCGTATCGCCGGTCACCGCGGACGGTGACCCTTCAAAAGCTGATGCCGCGTGCCGGTGTCGCGCGTGTTGCGACTTCTCCGGTACGGGGTCCCACCCACCAGGGTGCCAGGGCGCACATTTCGCCAAACGAACGGCTGCCAGTCCGAGCCCGACGAACAGTCCGCGGGTGCGCAGCGCGGTCACCGCGTACTCGCTACAGGTCGGAGTGAACCGGCACACCGGCATGCGGGTGGGGGAGATGTAGGTCCGATACAGCTCGATGAGAAATATCAGAGCTTTGGCCGGTAACCGGGCAGCGGCGCGCAGGACATTCATGAGTCGGTGCCGGCTGTCCCGGATTCAGTGTGGGATTCACTGATCACGGCGAGAGTGCCGAGTTTGCGTAGACCGCCCCGCATCTGCCGTTCCAATTCGGTGGAGGGAGCGTCCGCCGCGCCCGGCAAGGCGCGAATGACAATGTCCGCGCCGCTCGGCAGGTCGACCGCCAAGCTTGCGCAGATATGACGCAGGCGGCGGGCCACCCGGTGGCGAACCACCGCTGGACCCACCGCCTTGCTGACGATCAGACCGAAACGCGGACCGCCCGTCCGAATGGACGGCGATTCCGTGTTCGTCTGATCGTCGTGTAGCAGTACGTGCACAACGAGATCCCGTCTCCCGATCCGCCGGCCCTGACGCACCGTCCGGGAGAAGTCGGTACGACGATGCAGCCGATTGGGCTCAGGCAGCACCTGAGCGTCCGTCGGAGTACGGGCTGATGGGGGATCGGAGACGGCACGGCGAGCAGAACATGCGCCGCATCCGGGTTACCGAATCAGGCCGTGAGAGTCTTGCGGCCCTTTTCACGGCGCGCCGACACGATGGCGCGACCCGCACGGGTACGCATCCGGAGACGGAAGCCGTGGACGCGCGCCCGACGACGGTTGTTCGGCTGGAACGTCCGCTTGCCCTTGGCCACGGTCAACACTCCTCTAGGTGGTGGGCGTCACGGTGACGCCCGAAGCTTTTTCGGTGAAACGGTGTGCATCGCGAGAAATCAGGAGATCTCTCGGTGCGCAATACCCTTGTCGGCACGGGCAGCAGGCAGCCGCCACCGCACCATAGGGTGACTGTAGAAGGGTACTGACCCACTGGACATGGGTCAAACTCGGGGTGAACGCGGGCATTCGCGCTGCTGGTCCGGCCTTCGTGGCGCTGCCATCGCAGTCTATCGGGCGTGGCGTCCAGGCGGTTCGTGTGTCGCGGGGGGATTCGTGTACGGTCCTTTCCAGGGCTCAGCGAGACCGCGTGAAGTGTTGCCAGCTAGTAGCTGGAGAACCGCAGGTACGCGCCCGATTCGGGGGAAACGCCGCGAAATGACGCGCATCCCCAGGTTGTCCACATCTGTGGATAATTGTGTGGAAATACCCCTGGAGTGGCATATTCGTAGGGCCGACGGTACCTCGCCATGCCCGGTCAACGGGGGTTAGCCGAGCAGTGCACGCCGTCTGCTCCTATCGACCTACATCCGGGGAGGACGACGTTCGTGGACGACGAGCAGAATGTGTTGACCGCTGTCTGGCCAGAGGTGATCGCCGAGTTGGCGGGCGGCTCCGCCGACGGTGAGATACAGCCGGTCAGCAAGGCGCACAAGGCCTGGCTCGGCATTATCGAACCGATCACCTTCGCGCAGGGATTCGCCCTGCTCTCGGTGCCCGGCACCATGGCCCAGGAGGTCGTGGAACGCGATCTGCGCGAACCCATTCTGCGTTCCCTGGCCCGCCGCGGACTCCAGGTCGAGGGCCTCGGCGTGCGCATCCGCGCCCAGCAGAACTCCCCGGTCGACCGCTCCCCGAACGCGCCCCGGCACGCCCGGATGACCTCCCGCCCCGAACGTCCGCGTGAGCCTGATCACCAGCAGATGGGGTACGCGCCCGCGGCTGCTCAACCGTCGCCGGCCCCCCGTCCACAGGACCGCTACCAGGGCACACAGGAGTACGAGGCACCCCGCTACCTGCCTCCCCAGGACTACCCCGTCGAGTACGGCGACCGCGATGCTTATCCACCTGTGGAATTCGGGCAGCCGCAGATGGCCGAAGAGTTGCCGGAAGCCACTCCCGAGCCCCAGCAGCCCTCCCGCAGGCGGGACAATCGCGCCCCGGCCATGCCGCCGGGACAGGAATCGCTGTTCTCGCCCGAGCCGGACCCGGAAACCATGCAGCCGCAGCGCCGGATGCAGGAAGAACCTCGCCGGATGCAGGACGAGCCCAGGCGCATGCAGGACGAGCCGCGCCGGATGCCGGATGAGCAGACCGCGCGCCGACCGGTGGACGTGGACGACGACCACGACGACGAGCCGGTGGTCAATGCCCGCAATTCCTGGCCGACCTACTTCAACAAGTCGCCCGAACGCGAGACCTCGCAGCCGTCCTCGGCCAATAGCCTGAACGCCAAGTACACCTTCGAGACCTTCGTCATCGGCGCGTCCAACCGGTTCGCGCACGCCGCGGCGGTCGCCATCGCGGAGGCTCCGGCGCGCGCCTACAACCCGCTGTTCGTCTGGGGCGCTTCGGGTTTGGGCAAGACGCACCTGTTGCACGCGGCCGGCCACTACGCGCAGCGATTGTTCCCCGGCATGCGAGTGAAGTACGTGTCCACCGAGGAATTCACCAACGACTTCATCAACTCGCTGCGCGACGACCGGAAGGTGGCGTTCAAGCGCCGCTACCGGGAGACCGACATCCTGCTGGTGGACGACATCCAGTTCATCGAGGGCAAGGAAGGCATCCAGGAGGAGTTCTTCCACACCTTCAACACCCTGCACAACGCGAACAAGCAGATCGTGGTGTCCTCGGACCGGCCGCCCAAGCAGCTGGCCACCCTGGAGGAACGCCTGCGCACCCGCTTCGAATGGGGCCTGATCACCGACGTGCAGCCGCCGGAGCTGGAGACGCGGATCGCGATCCTGCGCAAGAAGGCCCGGATGGACCGCCTGGATGTGCCACACGACGTGATGGAACTGATCGCCACCCGGGTGGAGCGCAATATCCGTGAGCTCGAAGGCGCGCTGATCCGGGTGACGGCGTTCGCGTCGCTGAACGGGCAGCCGCTGGATCTGTCGCTGGCCGAGGTGGTGCTGCGCGATCTGATGCCGGACGCGGCCACCATGGAGATCACGGCGTCCACGATCATGGCTGTGACCGCGGAGTACTTCAACACCACGCTGGAAGAGCTGACCGGTCCGGGTAAGGCCCGGCCGCTGGCGCAGGCCCGGCAGATCGCCATGTACCTGTGCCGCGAGCTCACCGACCTATCCCTACCCAAGATCGGCCAGGCCTTCGGCCGCGACCACACCACGGTCATGTACGCCGACAAGAAGGTGCGCAAGGAGATGACCGAGCGGCGCCGGGTATACGACCAGGTTCAAGAACTAACAGCCCGAATTAAACAGCGTTCGCGCTGATCCACAGTCCACAGGCCCTCACGTCACTTGACGTGGGGGTCTTCTGTTTTCCGGGTTGTGGATTCCTCGAGGACTCCTCGAGGATGGCTTGTGGATTCCTCGAGGAATCCCACTGTTATGCACCGGTTTGCGCACAGGTCGCTACTAACAGCGGTGCACAACCGGTAGTGCACAGTTCCCACAGGTGGATTCATCCTCGAGGGCTGACCTGCCCGGATCCCATTTGTCCCCTGTGGATTCCTCGAGGAGTCCCTGTTCAGTCCTCGAGGAATCCTCGAGTTGTCCCCCGATTCATGCAGATGTTGGCTACCGGGGCGGAAACCGGGGAGCAACTCGAGGATGGCTCGAGGATGAATGTGTACTAAGGGCTTCGCTCCACAGTCGCCCGGAGTTCATCCTCGAGTCACCCTCGAGACATCCCCATGCCGCCGCGCCCTCCGAACTGCGGAAACCGGCGAAGTCCACAGTTTCCACACGACCTACTACTACTTCATTTCTCTCCTTAGAGAACTCTCTTCTAAAACAGGTGTGTGGAAAGTCGGTCTGGGAGTGAACGGTTCGAGGGGTAGCCCCTCCCGACTCGAACGAGGCATGGAGGAGAAGGAGTCGAGGAGGCTCGGCCGAGCCGTTCGCCTCCGATGCGTCCCTGTCCGCTTTCCCGGATAGCCCGGAGGGTCGGAGTAGGCGTGTGCCCGCTACGCAGGTACGGTCTCTCCTGTCGGTGCCCTGTGCCAGACTTTCGTTGGGGCGACCGATTCAGCACTCGTGAAGAGATTCCGCCTGCACGACCGGCGCTCGATGCGCCGAGACATCACGTACGCGACTGGGAGAGGACAGACCGGGCGATGGAGCTTGCAAGCATGAAGTTTCGGGTCGCTCGCGAGGACTTCGCCGAATCCGTAGCCTGGGTGGCCCGAAGCCTGCCGTCGCGGCCTCCGGTGCCCGTGCTCGGTGGCGTGCTCCTCGTGGCCGACGAAGATGGCCTGACGGTCTCCGGCTTCGACTACGAGGTCTCCGCGCAGATGCGGGTGGCGGCCGAGGTCGCGGGGCCCGGACAGGTGCTGGTGTCGGGTCGCCTGCTGGCGGACATCACCAAGGCGCTGTCCAACAAGCCGGTGGATGTGTCGGTGGACGGCACTCGCGTGCTGATCGCCTGCGGTAGCGCCAAGTTCTCGCTGCCCACCATGCCGGTCGAGGATTATCCCCAGCTTCCCGAACTTCCTCCCCAGACCGGCGAACTCGGCGTGGACCTGTTCTCCGCCGCCGTCGGTCAGGTGGCCGTGGCCGCGGGCCGCGACGACACCCTGCCGATGCTCACGGGCATCCGGGTGGAGATCGAGGGCCCCAAGGTCGTCCTGGCCGCCACCGACCGTTTCCGGCTGGCTGTGCGCGAGCTGGAGTGGAATCCGGGGCGCGCCGATGTGGAGACCGCGGTGCTGGTCCCGGCTCGCACCCTGTCCGAGGCCGGTAAGACGCTCGGATCCTCCGACAAGCCGGTGCAATTGGCGTTCGGCACCGGAAGCGATGGCCTGCTCGGCATCGTGAACGGCGGCCGCCGCACCACCACGCGCCTGCTCGATGCCGAATTCCCCAAGTTCCGCCAGTTGCTCCCCAAGGAGCACACCTCCATCGTCACCGTCGCGGTGAGCGTGCTGACCGAGGCCATCAAGCGTGTGGCCCTGGTGGCCGAGCGTGGCGCCCAGGTGCGGATGGAGTTCTCCGAGGAGGGCCTGCTGCTCTCCGCCGGTGGCGATGACGCCGGTCGCGCCGAGGAATGGCTGGAGGCCGACTTCCGCGGTGAGCCGCTGACCATCGCCTTCAATCCGGGCTACCTGGTCGACGGCCTGTCCGCGCTGCACACCGAGCGGGTCATCTTCGGATTCACCACTCCGAGCCGTCCGGCGGTTCTGCTGCCGGCGCCGGAAGAGGATCCGCAGCAGCTGGATTCGGGTTCCTTCCCGGCCCTGACCGGTAGCTACGTCTACCTGCTGATGCCGGTCCGACTGCCCGGCTGACCTGTGCACAGTGTTGACAAACCTGTGAAAAAACCGGTGCGACTGGGGTTTTCACTAAAAGACTCCGTGCGCGCGCTCATGGTGGACTGACCGGATGTACGTGCGGACACTGTCGCTGCGCGATTTCCGGTCCTGGGAAGCTGCCGAGCTCGAACTAACCCCTGGTAGAACGGTTTTCCTGGGGTCCAATGGGAATGGCAAGACCAATCTGGTCGAGGCCGTCGGCTACTTGTCCACACTCGGTTCACACCGGGTGTCGGCCGATGCGCCACTGATCCGGATCGGTGCACAACGCGCCCGCATCGGGGCGACTGTCGTGAACACGGGCCGTGAGCTGCGCGTGGACATGGAGCTGAATCAGGGCGTCGCGAATCGCGCTCAGATCAACCGTTCTCCGGTGCGCCGCCCCCGGGAGATCCTGGGGATACTCCAGACCGTTCTGTTCGCGCCGGAGGATCTGTCGCTGGTGCGCGGTGATCCGTCCGAGCGCCGCCGCTTCCTGGATGAGCTGGCCACCGCGCGACTGCCGCGGCTGGCGGGTGTGCGCGCAGATTACGACAAAGTGCTGCGGCAGCGCTCGGCCCTGTTGAAGACCGCGGGACGCAATGCCCGTTCCGGTTCTCGCGGTGCGGAATTGAGCACCCTGGATGTGTGGGACGGGCATCTGGCTGTGCACGGCGCGGTGCTGCTGGAGCAGCGGCTGCGGCTGGTCCACGAACTTTATCCACATCTTGCACAGGCCTATGGATCAATCGCTCCGGAGTCCCGACCTGCGTCTATCGCGTATCGAAGCGGTTCGCTCCCAATGGAATTCCTTGATCCCGAACGTTCTCCACAGCCTGAGGACACCGCCGAACTCGAAGCAATCCTGTTGCGCGAGTTGGGGATAGCCCGCCAGAAGGAGCTCGAACGCGGGGTCTGCCTGGTCGGCCCGCACCGCGACGATTTGGAGCTCATGCTGGGCTCGGCTCCCGCCAAGGGTTTCGCCAGTCACGGCGAATCCTGGTCCTTCGCACTGGCTTTGCGGCTCGGCGCGTTCGAATTACTGCGGACCCAGGGCACCGATCCGGTCCTGATTCTCGATGACGTCTTCGCCGAGCTGGATCGCCGTCGGCGTACCGCGCTGGCCTCGGTGGCGCTCACCGCCGAACAGGTCTTCATCACCGCCGCCGTCCCGGAGGACGTCCCCGCCGAACTCGACGCCGCCCCGATGCGTGTGGAAACCACCGGCGAGGCCGACCACCGCGCCTCCCGCATCGTGGAGTCGAACGGGCAGCTGGCGTGAGTGCGACACCACCGCGTGGCCCGGATCGGTGTGTCGGTGCGATGCGGCAGAATCTCGGAGGACCAGCTGATCGAGGAAAGGGTGTTGTGCATGGCTGACCAGCCGGAACAGCGTGAACCCGCCTCGGGAGGCAGTGCCCCGAACGGCAGAGGCAGTGCCTCGAATGCCTCGAACGGCAATGGCCCGGAGCCCGAGCTGCGCGGCGTCGATCTGGCGCGTCGGGCACTCGAGGAGGCTCGGGCGGCGGCCAAGGCGGCCGGTAAGTCGGTGGGTCAGGGTCGTTCGTCGCCGACACCGCGTAAGGGCGGGATCCGGGCATTGCGGCGGCGGGGTTGGTCGGGTGCGGGTCCGGACGATCGGGATCCGCAGACTTTCGCGTCGCTGACCATGAAGCTGGCCAAGGGCCGCGGTTGGTCGGGCAAGGTCGCGGAGGGCACGGTCTTCGGCCGCTGGGAGGCGGTGGTGGGGGAGGACATCGCCTCGCACGCCAAGCCGGTATCGCTCGAGAACGGCGTGCTGAGCATTCAGGCCGAGTCGACGGCGTGGGCGACGCAGTTGCGCATGTTCCAGTCCCAGATTCTGGCGAAGATCGCGGCCGCGGTCGGCCATAACGTCGTCACCTCGCTGCGTATCAACGGCCCGACCGCGCCGAGCTGGCGCAAGGGCGAGCGGCACATCAAGGGCAGGGGCCCGCGCGACACGTACGGGTAGGCGCCGGTTTCACGTGGAACGTCGCTGGAATTTCGTAGATCGTCGCGAACCCTGTCGCTAACGCCTTTCGGCCCTCGTTCCGGGGCTGGCGGGATCGCCCGCTGAAGCTCTCCGACCCCCCGTCGCCCATGACCGGACATATCGTTGGTCGATTTCACGCACCTACGGCGCAGTCAGGGGTGTCATAGGTGCATTCTGTGTCGGTCGTACCAGTAGGATGGGGGAGTAACTAGCGGCGATACCTCCCGGCGCGTTCCGCAGCGCCCGCGCGTGGCTTCCGTAATTCTCGAGCAGACACTGCACCGAGGGCCCCACGTGTGCCGGATGCACTGTGCCGGGAGGATCAGCAAGTAAGGAGAGCTACCGACCAGTGGCTGCCATGGACTCCAACGCAGACGGCTCGAACAAGCCCAAGTCAAGTAATTACGGCGCCAGCTCCATCACCGTCCTCGAGGGACTCGAAGCCGTCCGCAAACGGCCCGGCATGTACATCGGCTCCACCGGTGAGCGCGGCTTGCACCACCTCATCTGGGAGGTCGTCGACAACTCGGTCGACGAGGCGATGGCCGGTTACGCCACGCGGGTCGATGTGACCCTGCTGGCGGACGGCGGCGTCGAGGTCGTGGACGACGGCCGAGGCATTCCGGTCGCCATGCACGCGCAGGGTGTGCCCACCATCGAGGTGGTCATGACCCAGCTGCACGCGGGCGGCAAGTTCGACTCCGATTCCTACGCGGTGTCCGGCGGTCTGCACGGTGTCGGCATCTCGGTGGTGAACGCGCTCTCCAGTCGCCTCGAGGCGGATGTGGACGTGGACGGGTACCACTGGACGCAGGAATACAAGGATTCCAAGCCCGGCAAGCTGGTGCAGGGTGAGGCCACCAAGCGCACCGGTACCACGATTCGCTTCTGGTCCGATCCGACCATCTTCGAGACCACCACGTACAACTTCGAGACGGTGGCTCGCCGCCTGCAGGAGATGGCGTTCCTGAACAAGGGACTCACCATCACCCTCACCGATGAGCGGGTGGCGGAGAACGACATCACCGACGACGTGGTGAGCGATACCGCCGAGGCCCCGAAGCACGTCGAGGAGGGCGCGCCGGCCGCCGCGCCGAAGGTGAAGCACCGCACGTACCACTACCCGGGCGGGCTCGAGGACTACGTCAAGCACATCAACCGCACCAAGACGCCGATCCACAATTCGATCGTGTCGTTCAGCGGTAAGGGCACCGGGCATGAGCTCGAGGTCGCGATGCAGTGGAACTCGGGTTACTCCGAGTCCGTGCACACCTTCGCCAACACCATCAATACGCACGAGGGTGGCACCCACGAGGAGGGCTTCCGCGCGGCGCTCACCACGGTGGTGAACAAGTACGCGAAAGACAAGAAGCTCCTCAAGGAGAAGGACGGCAACCTCACCGGTGACGACATCCGTGAGGGCCTGGCCGCCATTGTCAGCGTGAAGGTCTCCGAGCCGCAGTTCGAGGGGCAGACCAAGACCAAGCTCGGCAATACCGATGTGAAGGGTTTCGTGCAGCGTGCCTGCAACGAGCATCTGACGCATTGGTTCGAGGCCAATCCGGCCGATGCCAAGACGATCATGCAGAAGGCGGTGTCGTCGGCGCAGGCCCGGATGGCCGCCCGGAAGGCGCGAGAGTTGGTGCGCCGCAAGTCCGCCACCGATCTCGGTGGCCTGCCGGGCAAGCTGGCCGACTGCCGCTCCAAGGATCCGGTCAAGTCCGAGATCTACATCGTGGAGGGCGACTCCGCCGGTGGTTCGGCCAAGTCCGGCCGCGACTCGATGTTCCAGGCGATCCTGCCGCTGCGCGGAAAGATCATCAATGTCGAGAAGGCACGCATCGACCGCGTGCTGAAGAACAATGAAGTGCAGTCGATCATCACGGCTTTCGGCACCGGCATCCACGACGAATTCGATATCGCCAAGCTGCGCTATCACAAGATCGTGCTGATGGCCGACGCCGACGTGGACGGTCAGCACATCTCGACGCTGCTGCTCACGCTGCTGTTCCGTTTCATGCGCCCGCTGGTCGAACAGGGTCACGTCTACCTGGCGCAGCCGCCGCTGTACAAGCTCAAGTGGCAGCGCACCGAGCCGGAGTTCGCCTACTCCGACCGTGAGCGCGACGGGCTGCTGGAGGCCGGTCTGGCCGCCGGCAAGAAGATCAACAAGGACGACGGCATCCAGCGCTACAAGGGTCTCGGCGAGATGAACCCGAAGGAGCTGTGGGAGACCACCATGGATCCGAGCGTGCGGGTGCTGCGCCTGGTCACCCTCGACGATGCGGCCGCGGCCGACGAGCTCTTCTCCATCCTGATGGGTGAAGATGTCGAAGCGCGCCGTAGCTTCATCACCCGCAATGCCAAGGACGTTCGGTTCCTCGACGTGTAGCGGAGTAGGGCCCGGGGGTTCGATTCCCCCGGGTCCCCCCTGCATTCGGAACCATCCAAAAGACTTCCTACGGAGACCAATTCATGACTGAGACTTCGCTTCCGCCTTCGGGTGGCGACCGCATCGAGCCGGTCGATATCCAGGCCGAGATGCAGAACTCCTACATCGACTACGCCATGAGCGTGATCGTGGGCCGTGCGCTGCCCGAGGTGCGTGACGGCATGAAGCCGGTGCACCGCCGGATCCTGTACGCGATGTACGACAACGGGTACCGCCCGGACCGCAGCTATGTGAAGTCCGCGCGCCCGGTCGCCGACACCATGGGTAACTACCACCCGCACGGTGACACGGCGATCTACGACACCCTGGTGCGTATGGCACAGCCGTGGGCGCTGCGCTATCCGCTGGTGGACGGTCAGGGCAACTTCGGTTCGCGCGGCAATGACGGCGCGGCCGCCATGCGTTACACCGAGTGCCGCCTGACCCCGCTGGCCATGGAGATGCTGCGCGAAATCGACCACGAGACGGTCGATTTCATCCCGAACTACGACGGCAAGACCCTCGAACCGGTCGTGCTGCCGAGCCGGGTGCCCGCCCTGCTCATGAACGGCGCCAACGGTATTGCCGTCGGTATGGCGACGAACATTCCGCCGCACAACCTCAATGAGCTCGCCGAGGCCATCTACTGGGCGCTGGACAACCATGAGGCCGACGAGGAATCCACCCTCGCGGCGTGCATGGAGCGGGTGAAGGGTCCGGACTTCCCGACCCGTGGCCTGATCGTCGGCACCCAGGGCATCAATGACGCGTACACCACCGGCCGTGGTTCGGTCCGCATGCGCGGTGTGGTGGAGATCGAGGAGGACGCCCGCGGGCGCACCACGATCGTCATCACCGAGCTGCCGTACCAGGTCAATACCGACAACTTCATCAATGCCATCGCGGAGCAGGTGAAGGACGGCAAGATCGCGGGTGTCTCGGACATCCACGACGAGTCCTCGGACCGTGTCGGCATGCGCATCGTGGTCACGGTCAAGCGTGACGCGATCGCGAAGGTGGTGCTGAACAACCTCTACAAGCACACCCAGCTGCAGACCAGCTTCGGCTGCAACATGCTGTCGATCGTCGACGGGGTGCCGCGCACGCTGCGCCTGGATCAGATGATCCGGTACTACGTCACCCACCAGTTGGAAGTGATCGTCCGGCGCACCAAGTACCTGCTGCGCAAGGCCGAGGAACGCGCGCACATCCTGCGCGGTCTGGTGAAGGCGCTCGACAAGCTGGACGAAGTGATCGCGTTGATCCGTCGTTCGGCCGATACCGAGACCGCGCGCACCGGCCTGATGCGGCTGCTGGAGATCGACGAGATCCAGGCGACCGCCATCCTCGATATGCAGCTGCGTCGCCTGTCCGCCTTGGAGCGGCAGAAGATCCTCGACGAGTTGGCCAAGATCGAGACCGAGATCGCCGATCTGAAGGACATTCTGGCCAAGCCCGAGCGGCAGCGCAGCATCGTCCGTGACGAATTGCAGGAGATCGTCGACAAGTACGGCGACGACCGCCGCACGAAGATCATCGCGGCCGATGGCGATGTGCAGGACGAGGATCTGATCGCCCGCGAGGACGTGGTCGTCACGATCACCGAGACCGGCTACGCCAAGCGCACCAAGACCGACCTCTACCGTTCGCAGAAGCGCGGCGGCAAGGGCGTGCAGGGCGCGGGTCTCAAGCAGGACGACATCGTCAGCCACTTCTTCATCACCTCCACGCACGACTGGCTGCTGTTCTTCACCAATCTGGGCCGGGTGTACCGGGCCAAGGCGTACGAGCTGCCGGAGGCCATGCGCACCGCGCGCGGCCAGCACGTGGCGAACCTGCTGGCGTTCCAGCCGGACGAGAAGATCGCCCAGGTCATCCAGATCAAGTCGTACGAGGATTCGCCGTACCTGGTGCTGGCGACCCGCAATGGTCTGGTCAAGAAGTCCAAGCTGACCGATTTCGACTCCAACCGCACCGGCGGCATCGTGGCGGTCAATCTTCGCGATGGTGACGAATTGGTCGGCGCGGCACTGTGTTCGAAGGATGACGACCTGCTGCTGGTGTCGGCACACGGTCAGTCCATCCGCTTCAACGCCAATGACGAGGTGCTGCGCCCGATGGGCCGCGCCACCTCCGGCGTGCAGGGCATGCGCTTCAACACCACCGATGAACTGTTGTCGCTCAATGTCGTTCGCGAGGGCGATGAGGGTTACCTGCTTGTCGCGACGGCCGGTGGGTACTCCAAGCGGACAGCGCTTGAGGAGTACACGGCGCAGGGTCGCGGCGGCAAGGGCGTATTGACCATTCAATACGACGTGAAACGTGGCAGTCTGGTCGGTGCGCTCATTGTCGGCGACGAGGATGAGCTGTACGCGATCACTTCCGGCGGCGGTGTCATTCGCACCTTGGCACACCAGGTTCGCAAGGCCGGGCGTCAAACCAAGGGCGTGCGATTGATGAACCTCGGCGAAGGCGATACGTTGCTCGCGATCGCGCGTAACGCGGATGAGCCCGACCAGGTCGCCGAAGATGACACCAGCGATTCGGCGAAGCAGTAGTTTCTCCACAGCAGCGGCGGCACCAAGAATCGAAGGATTCAGCATTGACCACGAATCAGCCGAATGACCAGCGTGGTCACGCGAACGGCGTGACCGAGAGAATCGCCCCGTCTCCGATTCCGCCGCGGCCCATTCCGCGTCCGGGCGCGGGGCACGACGGCGGTGCGCCGCAATCGCCCGAGATGTCCGATCGCTCAGCCGATTTCGCGCCCGATGGCGCGCCTCGGCTGAGTGATCCGACCGATGTCACCGCGCCCGAGGCGGTGGACGACCAGGCCACCTCGCAGTACCAGGAGGGGGGCTGGTCCCAGCTGCCGCAGCGGGAACCGCAGTCCAACCTGTACCGCCCGGGCCAGGCACCCACCACCGGGCGGCCCGGCAATACCGGCGGGCTGGGTGCCGGTGGCCTGAACGCGGGCGTCTCCAATGCCCGCACCACCACCGACCTGGCGGCCAAGGCGGCCCGCAAGGAAGCCGCCATGGTGAAGTCCGTCGGCATCGACGGACCGACCCGCAGCATCGCCCGGCCGGAACTGGTGAAGGATCTGCCCGATCTGTCCGAGATGCGGCACCCGCTGCCGCCGCCGGAGCCGATCCCGCCGACCGGCCCGGTCTCGCCGTCCGCCCCCGCGGCGGTGGCGGCGGCCGCCTCCACCGGTGAGCCGCTGCGCGCCACTGTGCAACTGCGCCATATCGATCCGTGGTCCACGCTGAAGGTGTCGCTGGTGATCAGCGTCGCCATGTTCTTCGTGTGGATGCTGGCGGTCGGCCTGCTGTACCTCGTGCTCGAGGGCATGGGCGTATGGGAGCGACTCAACAGCACCTTCACCGACATGGTGTCGGACAGCTCGTCCTCGGGGCTGATCGACGCGGGCACGGTGTTCGGCTACGCGGGCGTCATCGGCTTGATCAATGTGGTCCTGCTGACCGCGCTGTCGACCGTCGGCGTCTTCGTCTACAACCAGTGCACCGACTTGGTCGGCGGCATCCAGGTGACCCTGTCCGACCCGGACTAGATCACCACTTTTCCGCAGTTCCGGAACGGTCGGTCAAACCTGCTCGCGCAGGCCTTTGACCGGCCGTTTTGCTTATCCGTGTTGTCGTACGGTAATCTTCAGCCTCGGTTCGAGTGACACACTCGAAACCGATTTCGGGCCTATAGCTCAGGCGGTTAGAGCGCTTCGCTGATAACGAAGAGGTCGGAGGTTCAAGTCCTCCTAGGCCCACTCCCGAGAATCACAGTAGGGTGGGATTCATGAAATTTCTCCTGACGATCGGCATCATCGCCGCGGTGATCTTCGGAATCAGCAAGCTGCGCCAGCGTAGCGACGCGGACCTCTGGCACGAAGTCACCGCCCGCTGATCAACAAACTTCGGGGAAATTTCCCCGTCCGGGGCCTTAGCTCAATTGGCAGAGCACTGCCTTTGCAAGGCAGGGGTTAGGGGTTCGATTCCCCTAGGCTCCACTCACACTGCGAAGCATACGAACCGCCCTCCGGGGCGGTTTTTTTCGTTCCCTCGACCACCGTTTGTGACACGGGACATCAGGCCTGGTTCCGGCCGGAAGTGGCCGTAAGGTGGCGTAATGGCTTCCGCTGAGATCTCCAAGCTGGTCCAGGCCGTGGTGGAGCCCTATCTGCTCGACGGTCCGCGCAAGTACAACCGGCGTGAGGTGTCGCAGCTGACGGGACTGCCCTCGACGCTGACCCGTCGGCTCTGGGTGTCGCTGGGCTTTCCGGCGGACCCGGACGACAACGCCATGGAGTACACCGACGCCGATATCGCCGCGGCGCAGATCTTCAGCCGGTTGAACGTGCTCGCCACCGCGGACATGCACCGGCAGTCCACTGCCGCACGCACTCTCGGACGATCCATGGCGCGGCTCGCCGAGTGGCAGGTGGACCTCGTCACCGAGGAGATCCTGGCCCGCATCGCCGACATCACGACCGCCGATCCGGAGGCCGATCCGGAGGCGGTGGCACGGGCCGCCACCGAAGAGGTGGTGGCCGAGTTGGAGGCGCTCATGTCGTACGCGTGGCGGCGGCATCTGGATGCGGCACTTGCCCGTTCGCTGGACGAGGGCGCGGTCGCGGGGGACACCATGCGCACCCTGGCGATCGGCTTCGCGGATATGGTCGGCTACACGCGATTGACCCGCCACCTGGATATCGAGGAGCTCTCCGCGCTGCTGGAGGCGTTCGAGACGGCCACCAGCAATGCGATCGTCGCCAATGGCGGCTGGGTCATCAAGAACGTCGGTGACGAAGTCATGTTCGCGGCCAATTCGGCCAAGGAGGGCGCGCGCATCTCCCTGGCCGTACAGGAGGCCGCCACCGCCTCGCACGGCGTCACCCAGGAATTGCGGGTCGGATTGGCCTATGGCGAAGTGCTGCAACGTTTCGGCGACCTCTACGGGTCGGTGGTGAATGTGGCGGCGCGGCTCACCGGTGTGGCCCGCCCGGGCACCGTGCTGATCGATGACGGTGCCGCACAGGCGCTTGCGGATGATCCGGAATTCTCGCTGCGCCACCTGGCGACGGTGCGGGTGCGTGGAATCAATCGACTGCACGGGCATGTGCTGCGCCGCAATGTGATTCGCCCGCTGGTGTGAGGCGCCGATCCACCCGTACCCGGACATGGGGGCGGGCCTCGGCGAAGGGGGGGAGTTAGCCGAGGCCCGCGTAGGTCGGCCCGGGGGGGAGGGGCCGACTGCAACGATCCTACGCGACGACTGACGTTTGCGTGGCTATCGGGGCATCGCGTTAAAAGATTTTTTCGATCGAAAGTGTCGTACCCCGGTGCGAACATGTGTTCGTGACCGGGTTGCCGACGTCGGGGAACGCTGCATCGCTTCATGTGCGCGATCTCCGACATCTCCAGAAACGGGATGACTCGGGCACTCCGGGTGGGCAATACTGGCCAATGACGTCCGGTCTTGTTCAGCAGTGTCCGTGCAGCTCAGCGTCGTTCCCGAAACGTTTCGAGGGGAATCCCGCCGCTGTCCGGCGAACCTACGAGACATCAGGAGAAGCATGCCCGACGCAATAGTCGCCGAGGGTCTGGTCAAGAAGTACGGCCGCCTGGTCGCACTCGACGGACTCGATTTATCCGTGCCCGAGGGCACCGTCACCGCCCTGCTGGGCCCCAATGGTGCGGGCAAGACCACAACGGTCCGCGTCTTCACCACCCTGCTCATTCCGGATGCGGGCCGCGCCACCGTCGCCGGTGTGGATGTCCTGAAGGACCCGCAGCTCTTGCGTTCCCGCATCGGCACGTCCGGCCAGTACGCGGCCGTGGACGAATACCTCACCGGCTTCGAGAATCTCGAAATGGTCGGGCGGCTCTATCACATGGGCACCCAGCGCAGTAAGGATCGCGCGCGCGAGCTACTGGATCGCTTCCGGCTCAGTGACGCAGCGGATCGGCCGGTCAAGGGTTACTCCGGCGGTATGCGCCGCCGACTCGACCTGGCGGGCGCACTGGTCGCGAATCCGCCGGTGCTGTTCCTGGACGAACCGACCACCGGCCTGGATCCCCGTGCGCGCCAGGACCTCTGGGATGTCATCGAGGAACTCGTGGCGGGCGGCACCACCCTGCTGCTGACCACCCAGTACATGGAGGAAGCCGACCGGCTGGCCGATTCCATCGCCGTCATCGATCACGGCAAGGTGATCGCCGAGGGCACCGCGGATCAGCTGAAGGCTCTGGTGGGCGGCGACCGCATCGAACTGGTCGTGGACCATGTGGACAGCCTCGCCATCGCGCAGCAGGCGCTGGAAGGCCTGGCGCAGGGCGAGATTCGCCTCGAACCCGGCCTGCGCCGCATCATCGTGCCGGTGGCCGACGGCTCACAGGCGCTGGTGGATGCCATCGGGCAGCTCACCAAACATGAAGTGCGGATTCACGATGTGGGTCTGCGCAGGCCCTCACTGGACGACGTGTTCCTCTCGCTGACCGGTCATGAAGCCGAAGAACTCGTCAATGGCAGTCGTACCGTCGAGGAGAAGGTCGGAGGTGCCGCCTGATGAGCGCCGTACTCGCCGTCGCCGAACGGCCCTCGCTTGCACAGCGATTGGCCATGGTGGTCACCGACAGCGTGACCATCACCAAGCGCAATGTCATCAAGATCCGCCGGGTGCCGGACGTGTTGATCTTCTCGACGCTGTCGCCGATCATGTTCGTCCTGCTGTTCGCCTACGTCTTCGGATCGGCGATCAAGCTGGAGGGCACGTCCTATCGCGAATTCCTGATCGCGGGCATCTTCGCGCAGACCGTGGTCTTCGGCGCGACCTTCACCGGCCTCAGCCTCGCCGAGGATATGCAGAAGGGCATCATCGACCGATTCCGGTCGCTGCCCATGGCTCCGTCGGCGGTGCTCATCGGCCGCACGCTCGCCGATGTGTGCATCAATATCGTGAGCCTGGTGGTCATGTCGCTGACCGGCCTCGCGGTGGGCTGGCGGATTCGCGGCTCGTTCCTGGATGCCGTTGTCGCCTATGTCCTGCTGTTGCTGTTCGCGTACGCCGTCTCGTGGATCATGGCGGTGGTCGGCCTACTGGTGCGCGCGCCCGAGGTCTACAACAACGCCAGTTTCATGGTGATCTTCCCGCTCACCTTCATCGCCAACACCTTCGTACCGACCGCCGAATTGCCGACGGTGCTACGGGTTATCGCGGAGTGGAATCCGGTGTCGGCGGTGACGCAGGCCTGCCGCACCTTGTTCGGCAATACCAGTCCGCTCGGCCCCAGCGCTGATGTGTGGCCGATGCGGCATCCGGTGGCGACCACGCTCATGTGGGTGGTCGTGATCCTGGCGATCTTCGTACCGCTCGCACTGAAGCAGTACAAGCGATCGGTGAGCCGCTGACCTAGTGGGCCGCTGACAGATCCGCCGAGGGCGCGGAACCGTTGCGCGAGTAACCGAGGCGCGGCGGTTCCGCGGCCGGTGCGGGCGGTTGGGGACGTCGGCTCACGAAGAACGCGACGGCACCGCCCGCTACAGCCAGCAGTGCCGCCAGGATGATTCGACCGCGAAAACGTCCCAGCTCCATGCGTTCCACTGTGTCACAGCAACAGGTTTCGCGCAGCAATGGGGTTGCCCGAAATTACTCGACGGTAACGCTCTTGGCGAGGTTGCGGGGCTTGTCCACATCCCGGCCCAGGGCGATGGCTGTGTGATAGGCCAGGAGCTGGAGCGGAATGGTCAGGATGATCGGATCCAGCTCCGGGCCGATCGACGGGACGCGGATGACCGCGTCGGCCACGGTGTCCGGGATATCGGCATTGGTGACGACGATGACCGGGCCGCCGCGGGCCTTGATCTGCTCGATGGTGGTGAGGTTCTTGGCCAGGAGTTCGTCGGCGGGGACGAGCACGACACTCGGCATGTCCGGGTCGATGAGGGCGAGCGGGCCGTGCTTGAGCTCGGAGCCCTGGTACGCCTCGGCGTGAATGTAGGAGATCTCCTTGAGCTTCTGCGCACCCTCGCGGGCGACCGGCCAGGCCCGCACCCGGCCGATGAAGAACATGCTGCGCGCCTTGGCGTAGCGGGCGGCGACATCGGCGATGGCGGCATCGTTCGCGAGCACCGAGTCGATGGCGTCCGGCAAGGCGCGCAGGCCGGTGACTATGCGCTCGCCCGCCGCGGCGGACAGGTCGCGGACGCGGCCGAGCAGCAGGGCCAGCATGGCGAAGGAGACGGTCATATTGGTGAGCGCCTTGGTGGAGGCCACCGAGACCTCGGGTCCGGCGTGCAGGAACACGCCCGCACCGCACTCGCGGGCGATGGCGCTGCCGACCACATTCACCGCGCCGATGACGCGACCGCCCTTGCGCTGCAACTCCTGTACGGCCGCGAGGGTGTCGATGGTCTCGCCGGACTGGCTGATGGCGATGTACAGCGCGTCCGGATCGACCACGGGATTGCGGTAGCGGAACTCGGAAGCGGGTTCGGCGGTCGCCGGGATCCGGGCCAGCTCCTCGACCAGCTGGGCGCCCAGCTGTCCGGCGTAATAGGCCGAACCGCAGCCGAGGAACACGACCTTGCGAATGCCGCGTAGCTCGCGGGCATCCATATTGAGACCGCCCAGCACGGCGGTGGTGAAGCGTTCGTCGAGCCGCCCGCGCAGGGCGCGCCGCACCGCGTCGGGCTGTTCGGCCATTTCCTTGCGCATGAAGTCGGGATGCCCGCCGAGCGCGTAGTCCTCGGCCGCCATGGCGATGGTGGTGGGCGTCTTCTCGGTGCGCCGCGAATCCAGTCCCAGTGTGCTGGTGCGGAATTCGCCGGAGCGTACGGTGGCCAGCTCGCCGTCGTCGAGGAACACCACGCGCTGGGTGTGGTGCACGAGTGCGGCGACATCGGAGGCGACGAACATCTCGCCGTCGCCGACGCCGAGCACGATGGGGCTGCCATTGCGGGCGACGACCAGTTCGTCGGGCCGCCGCGAATCCAGCACGAGCAGTCCGTAGGTGCCCTCGACCCGGTGCAGTGCGGTGCGTACGGCGTCTTCCAGGGAGTCGGTGTCGTCTAGATTGGCGGCGATGAGGTGCGCGATGGATTCGGTGTCGGTGTCGGAGAGGAATTCGACGCCGGCGGCGGTCAGTTCCGCGCGGAGTTCCTCGGCGTTCTCGACAATGCCGTTGTGCACCACGGCGATCCGGCCGGAGCCGTCGGTGTGCGGGTGCGCGTTGGCGTCGCTGGGTTCACCGTGGGTGGCCCAGCGGGTGTGCGCGATGCCGACGGTGCCGCGCAGGCGCGCGCCCTCGGCGTCGATCCGGTCGCGCAGGTCCTGGACCCGGCCCTGGGTCTTGGTGATGCGCAGCCGGCCGCGGTGCGGCACGGCCAGTCCGGCGGAGTCGTAGCCCCGGTATTCCAGTCGGTGCAGGCCCTCGAGGAGGACCGGCACGGACTCACGGTGCCCGATGTATCCGACGATTCCACACATGGCGCGACGATCTCCCTATCCGTAGACGATGCGGCGCAGCTGCCGTTCGGTGAATTCGGGGGCGGCGACCCGGCGCTGGGCCAGTTCGTCGGCGATGCGCTGCCAGATCTCCGCATTGCGCACCTGCCGGCGTTGTAGTTCGGCATGCCTGCGGCGCACGAACTGCTCGGCGGACTCGTCGAAATACCCGACCACATCGGCGACCACCCGGGCCGCGACGGCGGGCGGGAGGCCCGTGGAGGCTGCCACATGGTGCACCAGTTCGACCGGGACCCCAGGATTCACTCGTCCGAACCTGCCATGCCGCGGACCTTTATGCCAACATTTGTGCCCGAATCCGGGCAGGAAATCACAGCAAACTCTGGGTCATGCCTCGCGACGTGTGCCGTGTCGGGGCACTGATGGGGCCTGGGCCTAGCATTGCGGGCGTGACCTCACCGAATCAGACCGCCGTCGCCACGTTGCACACCAACCATGGCGACATCAAGATCTCGCTCTTCGGTAACCATGCGCCCGCGACCGTCCGGAACTTCCTAGGACTGGCCGACGGCACCGCGCCGTACACCAAGAAGAACGCGTCCGGCACCGACTCCGGCCCGTTCTACGACGGCTCGGTCTTCCACCGGATCATCGACGGTTTCATGATCCAGGGCGGCGATCCGACCGGTACCGGCCGTGGCGGCCCGGGTTACGAGTTCAAGGACGAATTCCATCCGGAACTCCGTTTCGACCGCGGCTACCTGCTCGCCATGGCGAATGCCGGACCGGCCACCAACGGCTCGCAGTTCTTCATCACCGTCGGCGCGCAGCCGCACCTGAACCGCAAGCACACGATCTTCGGTGAGGTGCTGGACCCGGATTCGCGCACGGTGGTCGATCAGATCGCCAAGGTGGCGACGGACCGGCAGGATCGTCCCAAGGACGAGGTCGTGATCTCCAAGATCACCATCTCCTGATTCCGGTTCCCGATTCCGGACGACCCGAAGAGAATTCGCATGAATCCGCAAGCGCCCGCACCGACCTGCCACCGCCATCCGGACCGCCCCACCGGGTTGAGCTGCACCCGATGCGGGCGCCCGGCCTGCCCCGAATGCCTGACCCCGGCCTCAGTCGGGCAGCACTGCGCGGACTGTGTTCAGCAGGACCGCAAGGATGTCCGGCCGGTGCGTAATGCGGCCGGGACGCGCGTGTCGCCGCAGGGCATCCCGAAGCCGCTGGTCACCTACACGCTGATCGCGCTGAATGTGATCGTGTTCGCGGTGACCGCGTTCCAGGCGCACAGCGTCATGGACAATCGGAACTCCCAGCTGTTCGTGGACTGGATGCTGGTGCCCGGCGTCATCGGCTACGACGGCCAGTGGGTGCGGGTGCTCGGCTCGGGCTTCCTGCACTACGGGCCGATTCATCTGCTGGCCAATATGTTCGCGCTCTACGTGCTCGGCCCCTACTGCGAGGTGGCGCTGGGCAAGGCCCGCTACGCCTCGGTGTATCTGGTGTCGCTGCTCGGCGGTTCGGCCGCGGTGACGGCGTTCTCGGATCCGGCGACGGCTTCCGCGGGCGCGTCCGGGGCGATCTTCGGCCTGTTCGGTGCGGTGGCGGTGGTCATGCTGCGGACGCGGCAGAACCTCACCCAGATTCTCGTGCTGCTGGTGATCAACCTGATCATCACGTTCTCGGTGCCGGGAATCTCGATCTGGGCGCATCTGGGCGGCTTGCTCGCCGGGACGGCCGCCGCGGGCGGCATTCTCTATCTGCCGCGCTGGCTGCGGGCGGCCACGCCGTCGGCGGCCATGGCGATCGGCTGGGCCGCGGTGGCGACCGTGGGCGTGATCGCGGTACTGGTCACGATCCTCGGAGCACCGGCGGTCTAACGCGAGAGATGCACGCGCAGCACCTCGAGGACATCCTCGGGGTGCGTGCCCAGATCCCAGCGGCCGAAGATCAGCAGCTTCTCCTCGCCGTCGTGGTCGACGTCGAGTTCCAGCATGGGCGTGCGACGGCCCAGACGCTGGTAGTTGACCACGCGCACGCGGAACACTTGCGGCGCGGTGTAGTACCGCGCGCCGGTCAGGCCGCGCACCACCAGTCGCGCCGGATCACCCGGTTCGACGGCGAGTCTGGGGCGCTGCCGCAACCCCATTCCGGTCAGGAACAGCAAGCCCACCGCGCCGATGCCGATGAGCAGTTTGCCGGGGCCGTCGTTCGTGAGAATGGCTCCGGCCAGCAGTACGAGACCGCCCACCGCGCAGGCGGCGAGGGCGGCCGGGGGTGTGGACCAGGAGAGCCGGGCAGAGGGACTGATTTCAGTCACTGTCCCCACTCTCTCCTCGAGTTGTCCACAAGGTCATCCACAGGTGTGTATGAATAACAATGATGTAAGGCACTCATCGCCAGCGCATGGTCATGATCAGTCCGACCACCATGAGGCCGAATCCGATCAAGAAGTTCCATGCGCCCAGGTCGCTCATCCAGCCGATGTGCTCGGCGGCCAGGTAGTAGACCAGCAGCCAGACCAGGCCGGCGAGCATGAAGCCCAGCATGATGGAGACGTACCAGACCGGCGACGGACCAGCGCTCTTCACCTTCACAGGCGTGCGGCTGGCCGGGTTGATCGTGTAGTCGGTCTTCTTCCGGACCTTCGACTTGGGCATGACGTCCTCAATTTCGGCGTGCAGTCTGGGTAAAGGGTACATACAGCGGTATTGC
Organism: Nocardia sp. NPDC051030; assembly: GCF_040683015.1. Classification (NCBI taxonomy): domain Bacteria; kingdom Bacillati; phylum Actinomycetota; class Actinomycetes; order Mycobacteriales; family Nocardiaceae; genus Nocardia; species Nocardia sp. NPDC051030. The sequence goes on from NZ_JBFBCD010000005.1 coordinate 504,526, forward strand.
ATGCGACGACAGCGGAGCGGCCAACTAGTCTCGACTTATGCGCGTTCTGGTCGTCGACAACTACGACAGCTTCGTATTCAACTTGGTCCAGTATCTCGGACAGCTGGGTGCCGAAGCGGTGGTCTGGCGCAATGACGACGCCCAGCTGGCGGATCTCGACGCGGTCGTCAAGGAATTCGACGGCGTGCTGATCAGCCCGGGACCGGGTACTCCCGAGCGCGCGGGCGTGAGCATGGACCTCGTGAAGGCCTGCGCGGCCAATGAGACTCCACTGCTGGGCGTGTGCCTCGGACATCAGGCCATCGGGGCCGCCTTCGGCGCGACCGTCACCAAAGCCCCCGAGTTGCTGCACGGCAAGACCAGCGATGTCTTCCATATCGGTGCGGGCGTGTTGGCGGGCCTGCCGGATCCGTTCACCGCCACCCGCTACCACTCGCTGACCGTCCTCGAGGAGACGATGCCGCCGGAGCTGGAGGTGCTGGGCCGCACCGAGACCGGCATCGTCATGGCCATGCGGCATCGCGAGCTGCCGATCCACGGCGTGCAGTTCCATCCCGAGTCGGTGCTCACCCAGGGCGGGCATCGCATGCTCGCCAACTGGCTGGGCGTGTGCGGCGAGCGTCCCGCCGAGGGCCTGGTGCAGACCCTCGAGGCGGAGGTCGCGGCGCTCGTATGAGCGGTCCGAGGCCTCATGTGCTGCTGTCGGTGGCTGTGAGCCTCGACGGATACATAGACGATGCGTCGCCGGATCGGCTGCTGCTGTCCAATGCGGCCGATTTCGATCGGGTGGATGCACTGCGGGCCGAATCGGACGCCGTGCTGATCGGCGCGGAGACCCTGCGCCGCGACAATCCACGGCTGCTGGTCAATAGTGCGGACCGGCGGGTGCAGCGGGTGGCGGCCGGGAAACCGGAGTATCCGCTGCGTGTGATCGTCACGGCCGCGGGGGATCTCGATCCGGGGCTGAAGTTCTGGCAGTCCGGCGGCGAAAGAATTGTCTACACAACCGATTCCGGTGCGGGCCGGATCGGTGACCGGTTGTCCGGCCTCGCCGAGGTCGTATCCCTGGGTGCGGCAGTATATTTCGCCGATCTGCTGGATGATCTCGGTAAACGCGGCATCGAACGCCTCATGGTGGAGGGCGGCGGGTCCATCCACACCGCTTTTCTCGCAGCGGGTTTGGCCGATGAGCTCTGGATGGCGGTCGCGCCCATAGTGGTCGGTGATCCGGCCGCGCCGCGCTTCTTGCAAACAACACTGCTCGGTGCCGCCGATTTTCCCGGTGGCGCCACGCATCGCATGCGGCTGGCGGATGTCGCCCGGATCGGCGATATCGCGCTGCTGCGCTATCTGCCGAAGGAGTCGGATGTCTGACGAGGAACGCTCGGATCGCGGCTGGATGCGGCACGCCATCGGCCTGGCGCGGCTGTGCCCGCACAGTGACACCGCCTACGCGGTGGGTGCGGTGGTGGTCGGCGCGGACGGTGTAGAACTCACGCACGGCTGGTCGCGGGAGACCGACGAGAAGGTGCATGCCGAGGAATCCGCCCTGAACAAGCTGGAATCCGGTGATCCGCGCCTGCCGCACGCCACCCTCTACAGCACCCTGGAACCCTGCTCGCAGCGTGCCAGCAAGGATCGCGCGCCCTGCACCGACCGCATCCTGCAGGCGGGAATCCGCCGCGTGGTCATCGCGTGGCGGGAGCCGAACCTGTTCGTGGAGAACTGTGTCGGCGTGGAGAAGCTCCGCGAGCACGGCATCGAGGTCGTGGAACTCGAGGATCTCGCCGACGAAGCCATGTCGATGAACCGCCACCTGCGGCTCTGAGACTGCGGCTCTAGACAAAGAAACGCGACCTCGGCCGAAATGGCCGAGGTCGCGTCGTCAGTTCACGGTCTCATCTCACGGCGGCCCGAGCGATATGGCACCGACGGTGATGGTGATGGTCTGGGTCTTGCTGATCGAGGATCCGGCGGTCGGCTGCTGGGCGAGAATGCGCCCGACATCACCGGCGTTGAGGGTGTTCTGGGTGTTCTGGCTGATCTGCCCGTTCCAGCCGCGCTGCCGCAGCATGTCCGCGGCCTGGGCCGGGGTGAGGCCGATGACGCTGGGCATGGTGATGCCGTCACCGGTGGAGACCTGCACGGTGACCGTGGAGTTCCGCTCGGCCATGGTTCCGGCGGGCGGGTCCGTGGCGATCACGGTGCCCTTGGGCTGGGAACTCTGGACTTCCTTGATGACGACCTTGAAGTTGGAGCTCTCGGTCAGGTTCGGTTGCGCCACTTCGATGGACTGGCCGACCACATCGGGGACGCGGGCCTTGTCCGGTCCGGTGCCGATGGTGATGGTGACCTGACCGCCGGCGTCGATCTTCTGCGCCTCGCCGGGGACCTGGCTGGTGACCTTGTCCTTGTCCTCGGCGCTGGACGTATCCTTCTTCACATCCGGATTCAGCCGCAGCCCTTGGGCATTCAGCTGTTGTTCGGCCTGCGCCTGGGTGAGTCCGGCCAGGCGCGGCACCGAAACCTGTTGCGGCCCGGTGGATACCTGGATGGTGACGGTGCTGCCCTTGTCGACGCGGGAGCTGCCGAGCGGCTGGGTGGCGATGACATTGTCGACCGCGACCTTGGCGTCCGGTTTCTTCTCGACGGCCACGGTGAAGCCGAGCTTCTGCAGATCCCGTTGCGCCAGTTGGTAGTTCTGGTTCGCGAGATCGGGCACGGTCACCTGTTCCGCGCGAGCGCCCGGACCGACCAGTGCCCACAGCAGTCCACCCACCACCGCCACCACGGCGAGCGCTGCCGCCGCGATGTACAGGCCGCGGCGGCCGCGATCCTCGCGGTTGCCGCGCTCGACGATCTCCTGTTCGGTGGTGTCGTCGCGGCGTTCGACGGTGCGGTAGCGGTGCGGCGGCGGGGTGTCGTCGTCGAGGAAGTCGGAGCGGTCCTCCTCGGTCATGACCACGGGCGCGGTGGGCTTCTGTCCGCCCAGCACCCGGATGAGGTCGGCGCGCATCTCGGCCGCGGTCTGATACCGGTTGGCCGGGTTCTTGCTCATCGCCTTGAGGATGACCGAGTCGAGTTCGCGCGGCACGCCCTGATACACGTGCGACGGGAGCCGCGGATCCTCCCGGACGTGCTGGTAGGCGACGGCGACGGGCGAATCGCCGGTGAAAGGCGGTTCGCCGGTGAGGATTTCGTAGAGCACGCAGCCGACCGAGTACACGTCGGAGCGGGCGTCGACCTGCTCGCCGCGGGCCTGCTCGGGCGAGAGGTACTGGGCGGTGCCGATGACCGCCGCGGTCTGGGTCATGGGGTTGGAGCTGTCGGCGATGGCGCGGGCGATGCCGAAGTCCATCACCTTCACCGCGCCGGCCCGGTTGATCATGATGTTGGCGGGCTTCATATCCCGGTGCACGATGCCATTGCGGTGCGAGAAGTCCAGTGCGGCACAGACATCCGCAATGATCTCCATGGCGCGCCGGGGCGGCAGCGGGCCCTTGCCGCGGACGATATCGCGCAGCGTGTCGCCGTCGACGTACTCCATCACGATGTACGGCAGCGGTCCGCCGTCGATCTCGGCCTCACCGGTGTCGTACACCGCGACGATGGCCGGATGGTTCAGGGCCGCCGCGTTCTGCGCCTCGCGCTTGAACCGCAGATAGAACGTGGGGTCGCGGGCGAGGTCGGCGCGCAGCACCTTGATCGCCACATCACGGCCGAGCCGCAGATCGCGAGCCTTGTGGACCTCGGACATGCCGCCGAACCCGATGATCTCGCCCAGCTCGTAGCGAGACGAGAGGTTCTTCGGGGTCGTCATGACTGTCCTCGGTTGCTGGCTGGGTCGCTATCCGGTGATCCGACGCTCCCACGAGCACCGGGAATCGATGGCAACGATGGTAATTCCCACGGCGTGCGCGGGTACTTGGCGGTGGTGGTCGGCGCCGTCGTGGTCGGTTCCGGTTTGCTGGTCGATGGCGCGGTGGTCGTCGGATCCGGTTTGGTGGTCTTGGGGACCGTGGTGGTGACCGGCGGCGGCGTGGTGGTCGGCGCCTCGTAGGTGGTGGTGGGCGGTTCGTAGGTGGTCACCGGCGGCGCCACCGGCTTCTCCTTGGTGGTGGTGACCGGCGGCGTGGTCGTGGTCGGGGCCTGCACCGGCGGCACCACGACCGCGCTGGTGCGGGTGGTCGGCGTCGTTTCCGGCGAGGACCCGTTGAGCAGCACGAAGGCCGCCGCGGCACCCAGAATCAGTGCGCCCACACCGATTCCGGCCATGGCCTTCTGGCTATTGGTAAAGCGCCCGCCGCCGCCCGCCGCGGCGCCGCGCACCGGCAATCCGGTGGGCGGACCCACCGGCGTGCGCGGCCCGGACAGCAGCGCGGTCGCGCCGGCCGGATCGGGTTGCGGCGGTTTGCGCATGGGCTGCTGCGGCGAGGGATAGCGCATGGTGGCCTGATCGGCGCGCCCGCCCGGAATGATCTGGGTCTGCCCGGTCGGCGGCACCACGCGCGAGGAACCGGAGGTCATGTGCTGGGTGGCCATGCCGCCGGTCGCCGGGGGACGGCGTCCGGCCCGCACCGCGGCCACCGCGTCGGCGAATTCGCCACCGCTGGTGTACCGCTGGCCCGGATCCTTGGCCATGGTGATCTCGATCAGCTCGCGCACATTCGGCGGCAGATCGGCGGGCAGCGGCGGCGGGGTCTCCCGCACATGCTTCATGGCCACGGTGAGCGCGCCGTCACCGGTGAACGGCCGGGTCCCGGCGAGGGCCTCGTAGCCGACCACGCCGAGTGAGTACACGTCGGAGGCGGCGGTGGCATCCTCGCCGGTGGCCTGCTCCGGCGCGATGTACTGGGCGGTGCCCATCACCATGCCGGTCTTGGTGACCGGGGAGGCGTCGACGACCTTGGCGATACCGAAATCGGTGATCTTCACCTGACCGGTCGGCGTCACCAGGATATTGCCGGGCTTCACATCCCGGTGCACCACGCCCGCCGCGTGCGCCACCTGCAGGGCGCGGGCGGTCTGCTCGAGCATGTCCAGACCCTGGGCGACCGACAGCCGGTTGAGCCGGTTGAGCACCGCGTTGAGCGGTTCACCGGAGACCAGTTCCATGACCAGATAGGCGGTTTCGCCACCGCTCGGATCCATGGTCTCGCCATAGTCGTAGATGCCCGCGATACCGGGATGATTGAGCTGCGCGGTGGTTCTCGCCTCGGTCCGGAACCGATGGCGGAATGTGGGGTCGGCGGAGAACTCCGCCTTGAGCACCTTCACCGCGACCCGGCGATCGAGCCGGGTGTCGAGCGCGTCCCAGACCTGTCCCATTCCACCGGTGGCGATCAGGCGCTGCAGCCGGTACCGGTCCGCGATCATCGCACCGTTGTTCAGCATTCGTGACCCCGTCTACCTTGCACGTCCATGTGGTTCAGCCCCCCAGTCCGGCATCGAGCACCGCGCGCGCGACGGGCGCGGCGACCGATCCGCCGGTGGCCGCGAGCGCCCGGTCCCCGCCGTTCTCGACGATCACCGCGATCGCGATCTTCGGGTTCTGCGCCGGCGCGAAGGCGATGTACCAGGCGTGCGGCGGGGTATTGCGCGGGTCGGTGCCGTGTTCGGCGGTGCCGGTCTTCGAGGCGATGGTGTAGCCGCGTTGCCCGCCACCCTGGGTGTTCTTCTCCGATTCGATCATCAGGTTCGTCAGTTGCGTGGCCACCTGCGCGGAGATCGCCTGGCCGACCGAGGTCGGTTTCACGGTCTCCAGCGTGGTCAGGTCGGGGGCCTGCAATTGGTCCACCAGATGCGGTTGCATGCGCACGCCGCCATTGGCGACGGTGGCCGCGATGACCGCATTGTCCAGCGGGGTGAGCGCCACATCGCGCTGCCCGATGCTGCTCTGTCCGAGGGCCGCGGGGTCGGGAATGGTGCCGATGGTGCTGTCCGCCCACGGAATCGGGATATTCGGATGCTGGCCGACACCGAACGCGGCGGCCTCGTCCTTGAGTTTCGCGGCCCCGACCTTGATACCGAGCTCCGCGAAGGCCGTGTTACACGAGTACTTGAACGCTTCGGTCAGCGAGGCGGTCTGGGCATCGCCCGGGCCGCAATGGCTGCCATTGTAGTTCTCCAGCGTGGTGCTGGTGTCCGGCAAGGTGATTCGCGGCGCGGCCGTGAATTGATCGTCCGGCTTGGCGATATTGTTCGACAGCGCGGCCGCGGTGGTGATCACCTTGAAGGTGGAGCCCGGCGGATAGGTCTGCGAGACGGCGCGATTCAGCATGGGCTGGCGCGGATCCGAGCGCAGCTGATCCCAGGACTGGGTGGCGCGCGCCCCGTCGTGCCCGGACAGCAGGTTCGGATCGTAGGACGGCGTGGACACCATGGTGAGAATGCGCCCGGTGCTCGGCTCGATCGCGACCACCGAACCGGTGTAGCCCTTGGCGGTCAGCTGCTCGTAGGCGACCTTCTGCATGGCGGGATTGATCGTGGTGATCACATTGCCGCCGCGCGGATCCCGGCCGGAGACCATATCGATGAGCCGCCGCCCGAACAGCTGATTGTCGGAGCCGTTGAGCACCGAGTCCTCGGCATGCTCCAGCCCGGTGCTGCCGTATTGCATGGAGTAGAAGCCGGTGGCCGGCGCGTAGGCCAGCGGATCGGTCGGGTAGGTGCGCAGGTACTTGTAGCGGTCGTCGGTGGAGACCGAGCTGGCGAGCACGGTGCCCTGCGCGGAGATCTGGCCGCGCTGGCGGGCGTACTCGTCCAGCAGCACCCGGACATTGCGGGGATCATTGCGCAGGCTGTCGGCCTTGATCACCTGGACGTAGGTGGCATTGGCCAGCAGCGCCACGATCATCACCATGACGGCCATCGCCACCCGGCGCAGCGGTGTGTTCACGCGAGACCCCCCTTGGGCTTGCGCACCAGTTCGGTCGGCGCTTCCGCCAAGGGTTCCGGGATCCGCTTGCGCGCCGGAGCCGGTGCGCGCGCCGCGTCGGACACCTTGATCAGCAGTGCCAGCAGCGCGTAGTTGGCCAGCAGCGAGGAGCCGCCGTAGGACACGAACGGCGTGGTGAGACCGGTCAGCGGAATCAGTTTGGTGACACCGCCGACCACCACGAACAACTGGATCGCGACGGTGAACGAGAGCCCGGCCGCGAGCAGCTTGCCGAAGCTGTCCCGCACCGCCAGGGCCGTGCGCAGGCCGCGAATGATGAACACACAGAACAGCATCAGCAGCGCGGAGAGCCCGATCAGGCCGAGCTCCTCACCGATGGCCGAGATGATGAAGTCGGTCTTGGCGAAGGGCACCTGCGAGGGCCGCCCGCTGCCCAGCCCGGTGCCGGCGAGCCCGCCGGTGGCCAGCCCGAACAGCGACTGCGAAATCTGATAGCCGGTATTGCTGTAATCCTCGAACGGGTGCAGCCAGGTGGACACGCGCACCCGCACATGCCCGAAAGCCTGGTAGGCGAACACGAATCCGATGGACAGCAGCACCAGCCCGACCGCGACCCAGCCCACCCGCTCGGTGGCGATGTAGAGCATCACCAGCACCGTGGCGAAGATCAGCAGCGAGGTGCCGAGGTCCTTCTCCAGCACCAGCACGCCGACGCATACGATCCACACCACCAGGATCGGGCCCATGTCCCGGGCGCGCGGCAGTTCCATGCCGAACACGTGTTTGCCCGCGGCGGTGAACAGATCGCGCTTGGCGACCAGCACGCCCGCGAAGAATATGATGAGCAGGATCTTGGCGAACTCACCCGGCTGAACACTGAAGCCGGGCAGGCGAATCCAGATCTTCGCCCCGTTCACCTGCGAGAACCGGTCCGGCAGGATCGCCGGAATGGCCAGCGCGATCAGGCCGATCAAACCGAGGGTGTAGGCGTAGCGGGCCAGCGTGCGGTAATCCCGCAGCGCGATCAACAGGCCCATGAAAACCACCATCCCCAACCCCGTCCACAGCACCTGCTGATTGGCGTCGGGGGAGGGGATGGGCGAGGAGGCGAAGGCGGCGTCCTGCGCCTCGGCTAGGTCGAGGCGATGGATCAACACCAGCCCGATGCCATTGAGCAGGGCCACGATCGGTAGTAGGAGCGGGTCCGCGAAGGGAGCGAAGCGCCGCACAGCGAGGTGGGCGACACCGAACAGCGCCAGATAGGCCGTGCCGAGTTTGGCGATCTCCCACGTGATCGACTGTTCCTGGCTGGCCTCGACCAGCACCAGCGACACCGTCGTGACCACTGCCGCCAGTCCGAGCAGCAGTAGTTCCACATTCCGCCGGGTGGACGGCGGCGGCGCGGGAGCGAATCCGCCCGGCGGACTGGGAAAGGCCCCAGCGGACGGCGGCGCTGGTGCGGACATCAGTCCGCGTTCCTGCAGGTCTGCTCGGGGATCTGCGGGGTCGTCGTGGTGGTGACGGGAGCGGTCGTGGTGGTGGGCGCAGCGCTGGTCGGCGGAATGGCGGGCGTGGTGGTGACATTCGTCTGCGCGGGATCACCGGCGGGCGGGGTGACCACCGGCGGCGGCGCCGGAGTCGGCTTCTCGCACGGCGGCAGCAGCTCACTCAGCAGGTTCTGCATCTGCCGGATGGCGTCCTCGCGGGAGCCCGGCGGCAGGCCCTTGTCGACCGAATCCCGGCCGCTGGGCCGCAGATCATTGCGCTTGAGCTCGAGGCAGCCGGACGGGAAGGACTCGCCGGGGGCGGTCATCTTCAGTTCGCCGCCACGAGTGACGCAGGCCAGCTGATCCACATCGCGGATGGAATAGCCCAGCACCGAGCCGGGCAGTCCGCGCAGCACCACGATCTTGCCGCCGTCGGCGCCGACGTAGTAGTTGCTGCGAATCATGTTGTAGCCCACCGTGAGCCCCGCGCCGATGGCCACCAGCAGTGCCAGCGACAAGGCCAGCCAGCGCAGCTTGTGGCTCTTCTTCGGCGGTTCCGGCTCCGGCGTCTGCACCGCGCGGCGCGGTACCGCGCGCGGCGGCCGCATGGCGGCGGCCCGACCGGCCGCGGTGTTCGGCGGGGGCGTGTCCTCGTCCTCACCGGACGCGGCGCCCGCCACGATGGGATGGCTCTGCCCGTAGTCGAGGTCGATGACGTCGGCCACCACCACGGTCACGTTATCGGGACCGCCACTGCGCAAGGCCAATTCGATGAGGCGGTCGGCCGCCTCATCGGTGGTGCCCTCGCGCAACGTATTGCAGATGGTCTCATCACTCACGACGTCGGAGAGACCGTCGGAGCACAGCAGATAGCGATCCCCGGCGCGGGCCTCGCGGACCACCAGCGTCGGATCGATCTCATTGCCGGTGAGCGCCCGCATGATCAGGGAGCGCTGCGGATGGGTGTGCGCCTGCTCCGGCGTGATCCGGCCCTCGTCCACCAGCGACTGCACGAAGGTGTCGTCACGGGTGATCTGGGCGAGTTCACCGCCCCGGAGCATGTAGGCGCGGGAGTCGCCGATATGGGCGAGGCCGAGTTTGCGGCCGGCGAACAGGATGGCGGTGAGCGTGGTGCCCATGCCGTCGAGTTCCGGCTCCTCCTCGACCTGATCGGCGATGTGCGCATTGCCTTCGTGCACCGCGCGATTCAACTTGCCGAGCAGATCGTCGCCCGGTTCATCGTCGTCGAGGTGCGCCAGCGCCGCGATCATCAGCTGGGAGGCGACTTCACCGGCGGCGTGGCCGCCCATGCCGTCCGCCAGCGCGAGTAGCCGCGCACCGGCGTAGACGGAGTCCTCGTTATTGGCTCGGACGAGACCGCGGTCGCTGCGTGCTGCGTAGCGGAGAACAAGTGTCACGATCGCAGCTCGATCACTGTCTTACCTACTCGGACCGGGGTACCGAGCGGAACTCGGACCGGGGTGGTGACCTTCGACCTGTCGAGGTAGGTCCCATTGGTGGAACCGAGATCCTCGACGTACCAGTCCTCCCCGCGCGGCGACAGGCGCGCATGCCGGGTGGAGGCGTAGTCGTCGGTGAGGACCAGCGTGGAGTCGTCCGCGCGCCCGATCAGCACCGGCTGCGAGCCGAGTGAGATGCGAGTGCCGGCGAGTGAACCCTGAGTCACCACGAGATATTTGGCGCCCTTCTGGCCCCGGCGAAAGGAAGGGAGCACCGCGGAACCGCCTGCGGTTCGCGGGGCGACCCGAAGGCCGGATGCCGCGTAGATATCGCTGCGCAGGGTCCGGAGCACCGCCCACACGAACAGCCACAACAGCAGCAGGAACCCCGCACGGGTCAATTGCAGGATCAGTCCCTGCACGGTGCTCCACCTCCTGTATCGACCGTGTCGTAGGTACGGGCTGTCAGACGGAGAAAGCTCCGTGACCCCCAACCGATGTGCTGGTCAGCGCGGGCCTGATGCGCCACGAGTGTTGGCAGCATCATAGGGCCGTAGACCGGTTGCGATCACGATACGACCGAGGAATCTCGAGCCATATCGTGACCTGCATCGCGAGCTTACGGGATCAGACGATCCGGATCAGGATCTCGGAATGTCCGGCGCGGATCACATCCCCGTCGGCCAGCTGCCAGTCCTGGACGGGCGACCCGTTGACCAGCGTGCCATTGGTCGAACCGAGGTCCGAGAGCATCGCGGTCTGGCCGTCCCAGCGAACTTCGATGTGCCGCCGCGAAACTCCGGTATCGGGCAGACGGAAGTGCGCGTCCTGCCCGCGGCCGATGATGTTGCTGCCCTCACGCAATTGGTACGTGCGACCGGAGCCGTCGTCCAACTGCAGGGTGGCCGAGTAGCCGGAGGCGGCGTGCGCGGCCGGGGCGGCGTACCCGCCCTGCTGGCCGTAGGCCTGCTGGCCGTACCCCTGATCGTCGGCGTATCCGGCCTGATCGGCGTACTGGTCGTAGCCGGGCTGCTGCCCGTACCCCTGCTGCTGTCCGTAGCCCTGGTCCGCGTAACCGGGCTGCTGTTGCCCGTAGCCGGGGTCGGCGTAGCCCTGCTGGCCGTATCCGCCCTGCTGCTGGCCGTAGGCCTGGTCCGAGTAGCCGGGCTGCTGGCCGTAACCCGGGTCGGCGTAACCGGGTTCGGCATAGCCGCCCTGCTGCTGTCCGTAGCCGGGGTCGGCATAGCCGGGCTGCTGTCCGTACGCCTGATCCGGTGCGCTGTACCCCGGCTGCTGTCCGTACGCCTGGTCGGCGTAACCGGGCTGCTGTTGCCCGTAGCCGGCGCCGCCCTGCTGCTGGTTGTAGTCGTACCCGTTCTGGTACTCGCCATAGCCCTGCTCGGCGGGGGCGGCATAGCCGCCCTGGTCCGGGTACTGCTGTGCCCCGCCACGGCCATATCCCGCAGGCGGGGGCGCGTACCCGCCGCCTCGGGGATCGGACTCCGCGGGCTCACGGCTTGGGTCGTAGCCTGAGTTCTGCGTCATGGGGCCAGCTCCTGGTTGCGGGTTGGGTCGTTGTGGGCGTTCAGATCCCGGTGACGGGCCTGCCCGCCGACCGCCGACGTCCGGGTCCACCCGGCCGCGCGTCCTGAACTGTCCGGTGTGCAGCGTAGGGGATGCCTCGAACTCCACGTGCACTTCGCCGTAGGTCTGCCACCCTTGCTCACGGATGTAGTCCTGGAGATGTTTGGCGAATGCGCGCACGGTGAGGTCGTGGTCCGCGCGTTTCTCAACATTGCTGCCCTCGCCCTGGATCAGCTGCCCCAGGTCGGACTCGTTGATGGTGATGACATAGCTGTTGGGAGCCAGCAGATGCCCCCCGCCGACGTCCTGGACGTTATCGGTGGCCTCGCGTTGCAGGGCCGCCTCGACTTCCTGGGGGACGACGCTGCCGCCGAAGACACGGGCGAAGACATCCCCGACGGCGCCCTGGAGACGGCGTTCGAAACGTGAAACGATCCCCATCGCCCCCTCCTCTCGGGTCAGGACGCTCCTTGCAGAAGAAGCGTTCGCGTGTCGTGGTCTGTTAACGCCCGTGGCATGGACGGCCGTCCGATACAGCGACACGCGAGCATGGCGTGTCGCCGCAGGGACACGGTGATTGCATGATATCCACGATCGTCCACACCTGTAACTCTTGGAAGCGAGCCAGGGTTCCCGGGGTGTGATCACGCGCCTCCAGCCTCCTTGCACGCCGAAGAGACCGCCGGTCATCAGGCGATTTCGTTTTGGTGCAGGCCCCGTGATAAGTTTTTCGAGTCGCTCGGGCGAGTGGCGGAATGGCAGACGCGCTGGCTTCAGGTGCCAGTGTCCGTAAGGACGTGGGGGTTCAAGTCCCCCTTCGCCCACAAAGACTGAAGGCCTGCTCCGGTTTCCGGGGCAGGCCTTCAGTCGTTTTCGTAGGTGCGCTGTTATTTCCGTAGCTGCCCCCCGCCCGTTCCGGGCACCGAACAGTCTGTCTGTGGCACTGGACGCGCGGCGCCGGAGCCGTTTCCGCCGTCCGCTCAGTGGGATCGGTGAAACCGCAGGTAAACGCTAGTGTGACGAAGATCGCAGGGGCGATGGTGAACTCCTCGGCCGGAGCGTTGCCGGGTGCCTTCGAAGGGGCTTGCAAGGGGCGAAATTCGTTTGCCGGAAGATGTCACTTCGGGTATGCGACCGATTTCAAGGCACCATTGCCTGACGACCGTTTGGTCAAAACTGGGATAAACAAACTTCGAGTTTGTTTGCCTTGAGGCGATTGCTGGGCAAAGGCACTGAGCTGGGGCGAAACACCAGCTTAACGTGGGTTGAACCGGTGATGATCGGTTATCGCGGAAGTATTCGGCAAACCGCTCGGCGGGGGTTGGCGAGCATCGCGCACGAGGGGTTCAATCTCGTCCCGAAATACGACCGGATGGAAGGTTTCAAGGCGCTTCGCAGACCGCTCGCAAAGCAGAAGCTGGGAATTAGCGATCTTGTCGGGTTCCCTACGGAGAACGGGCATTTCGCCTGGTCGGCTTATACGCCCGCGGTGCGAGTCGGAGGTTGCGTAGCCATAACGATTGTGTAGAGTCATCGGTAACGCTGACCGCAGCTGAGCCGGACTCGCTGCGGTCAGCGGAAATCAAATCCCGGAGGCCGCGCGACTAGGAAGTCGCCACTCCGACAACCGGTTTCGGACCACTCCCCACCGAGTAACTCGGCATGTGCTCCCCGGTTGCCCCGACTTCCCCCGCCTCGAGCGCCTGCTGCTCCAGCACCACGCGTCGTCCCTGGCCGAAGATGTACAACAGGAATCCGAGTTCGGCCAGCGCGCCGATTCCGATCCGCAGCACGGTCGGCAGCGAACTCGGCGTTACGAAACCTTCCAGGAATCCCGACACCAGCAGCACCATCGCCAGGCCCAGCGCGATGATGGCCGTGGCCCGGCCCTGCCGCGCCAGGGCCTGCGCACGCCCGGCGCGACCGGGGTCGATGAGCGTCCAGCCCAGCTTCAGGCCCGCGCCGCCGGCCACGAAAATGGCGGTCAGCTCCAGCATTCCGTGCGGCAGGATGTAGCCGAAGAAGGAGTCCAGGCGGCCCGCCTCGGCCATCAGCCCGGCGCTCACGCCCAGATTGACGGCATTCATGACGATCAGCCACACCGCGGGCAGGATGAGCACCCCGGTGAACAGCGCCATGGCCGCCACCCACGCATTATTGGTCCACACCTTGGCGGCGAACGCGTCGTGCGAGTGCTCGTAGTAGTAGGTCTCGAACTCGCCGCCCTTGCGGGTCAGGTGGTCGGTATCGGTGTCCAGGCCCAGATGCCGTCGGGCCGACTCGGATCGGGCCACCCAGGCGGCCAAGGCGGTGGACGCCAGCAGGAAGATCGCGGCCAGGGACACCCACCACGGCCAGGCCCGGTACACCGCTGCCGGGAAGCGGTGCGTGAAGAAGCGCCCGATCTCCTGCCAGGTGTCGCCCTGCGCGCCCAGGACTTTCCCGCGGGCGCGGGTCAGAATGGCGGACAGTCCGGCCACGATCTCGGGGTCGGCGTCGCGGGTCTGCAAGCGGGCCAGCTGCTGCGAGGTGAGGCGGTAGAGCCGGACCAGTTCGTCGGATTCCGCGCCGGTGAGTTTCCCGCGGCGCGAGGCAAGCAGATCGAGCCGGTCCCAGGCGGGCCGGTGCACATAGGTGTAGACGTCCAGATCCATCGGTTGCCTTCCTGCGCCTCGACTCGGGAGAATGCTAACCGCCCCCATCAGGAGAGACATGGCGCTTTTCACCACCGGCGAGGCTGTCGCCGTCGAATTGCCGATCGCGCGGGTACCGACACGGGCCGCGGCGTTCCTGCTCGACCTGATCTTGCAGGTGCTGATCGGGCTGGCGCTCGTGTTCGTCCTGCTCACGCTGCTGGCGGCGATCGGCGCGGATTCGGCGTGGCGGGATGCCGCCGTGCTGGTGTCGATGATCGCGGCCGTGATCGGCTATCCGGTGCTGTGCGAGACCCTTTCGCGCGGGCGCTCGGTCGGGAAACTGGCGATGGGCCTGCGGGTGGTGCGCGCCGACGGCGGCCCCATCGATTTCCGGCACGCCGTCACGCGTGGCTTGGCGGGCATTGTGGACTTTTGGATGCTCGGCACCGGGTTGATCGCCATCGTGGTGTCGTTGTGCTCGCCGACCGGCAGGCGCATCGGCGACGCCCTCGCCGGGACCGTGGTCGTGCACGATCGCGGTCGCCTGCCCTGGCCCTCGCTGGCGGTGCCGCCGCCGTGGCTGGCCGCCTGGGCCCGGCAACTCGACCTGTCCGGGCTGCCGGACGATCTGGCCCTCGCGGCCCGTCGCTATCTGCTCCGCTTCGGCACGCTGACCCCGGAGGTCCAGGATCGGCTGGGCCGCACCCTGGTGATCACGGTGTGCGCGCGGCTGGGGACGCCACCGCCCAATGGCTATCCGCCGATGCACATTCTGGGCGCGGTCCTGGCCGAACGGCAGCGGCGCGCCTTCCCGCCGCCGCCCCAGCCCACCCGGCAGCAACTGAACGCCGTCTACCAGCGGCCCGCTGCCTGATCCCGCGGGATCAGAGCGCGCCGGTCTGTTTGAGTTCCAGGTACTCGTCGGCGAGGGCTTCCGGTAGCCGGTCGGGGGATTCGGCGATGACGCGGACGCCGATGCGGCGCAGGGTTTCCCGGGCCACGGCGTGCTCGGTGAGGATGTTCTCGGCGGCGGCCGCGGTGTAGAGGTCCGCGCCGCGGCGGGCGGCGGCGGCCGCGACCTCCGGGTCGGTGACCGAGACGATGAGGACGCGATGGCGTTCACGCAGCACGGGGAGGACGGGCAGCAGGCCCTCCTGCACGGTGGCGGCGTCGAGATGGGTGAACCAGACCACCAGGCTGCGGCGGCGGGCGCGTTGCAGGGTGGTGCGGAGCAGGCCCTGGTAGTCGGTGTCGACCAGTTCGGGGGTGACCCCGGCGAGTGCGTGCATGAGTTTGAGCTGCAAGCGTTTTCCGCCGACGCCGCGCACCTCGGCGCGGACCCGGCGGTCGTAGGCGAGCAGGTCCACCGAGTCGCCGCCCGCGGCCGCGAGTCCGCCGAGCAGCAGGGCGGCCTCGATGGCGGCGTCCAGGCGGGTGCCGTCGCCGCCACGGTCTTTCGAAGAGACCCAGCCCTTCGACGCGATGCGGCCCGCGCTGACCCGGCCGGTGTCCAGGAGCATCACCACGTGCCGATTGCGTTCCGGCCGCCAGGTGCGGACCAGGACATCATTGGCGCGGGCGGTGGCGCGCCAGTCGATGGTGCGGACATCGTCGCCCGCCACATATTCACGGAAGGAATCGAATTCGGTGCCCTGACCGCGAATCGTGGTGGTGTTGCGGCCTTCCAGGTGTTGCAGCCGTTTTACCTTCGAGGCCAGCAGGCGTTCGCTGCGGAAGGGCGGCAGGGCGCGCAGCCGGGCGGGCACGTCGCGGCGGAACTGCCGTCCGGCGATCCCGAGCGGGCCCAGCAGCCGCAGGGTCACGGGCCCGGCCAGCCGGTCGCCGCGATAGGCGGGGGTGAGTTCGGTATGCAGGCGAATCCTGGTGTTGGACGGCAGCTTCAGCGCGTGCTCGCGGTGCTCGGCGTGCGCGCTGGGCGGCCAGTCGTCCCACAGTGTGCCGCGCAGCACGCGGTTCCCGGTGTTCAGCACCGAGAGCTCCACATCGATGCTGCGCCCGGTGCGCACGGTGGTGAGTGGCTCGCGGGAAAGCTCCAGCGCCCGAGTCGATCCCAGCAGCATCAGATCCGCGCAGATCAACGCCGCGAGCAGCCCGGTGGCCACTGCCACGCCGAGCCACGAGGGCAGCACCAGCGCGACGAACAGGGCGGCGAGACCCGCCGCGGCGGCCAACCGGCCGGTGACGACCACGGCTACACCGGGACCGGCACGGACATCAGCAGCGATGCCATCACGCCCTCGGCGGTGACGCCCTCCACCTCGTGTTCGGGCCGCAGGTGCAGGCGGTGCCGGAGTACCGCGGTCGCAACGGCTTTCACATCGTCGGGGGTGACGTAGCCGCGGCCGTTCAGCCAGGCGAAGGCCCGCGATGCCGCCATGAGCGCGGTCGCGCCGCGGGTGGACGCGCCGTGCGCGACGGCGGGGGAGGTGCGGGTCGCCCGGCACAGGTCGACCGTGTAGGCCAGTACTTCCGGGCTCAGGGTCACCTGGGCGACGGCGGCGCGGGCGGCGGCCAGATGTTCGGGCCCGGCCACCGGTCGCAGCCCGGCGGCGGCCAGATCGCGCGGATCGAATCCGGCGGCATGCCGTTGCAGAATGCGGAATTCGTCCTCGCGCCCGGGCAATTGGACGTCGACCTTGAACAGGAACCGGTCCAGCTGCGCCTCCGGCAGCGGATAGGTGCCCTCCTGCTCGATCGGGTTCTGGGTGGCCACCACCACGAACGGGTCGGGCAGCGGCTGCGGCACGCCGTCCACCGAGACCTGCCGCTCCTCCATGGATTCCAGCAGTGCCGACTGGGTTTTCGGTGGGGTGCGGTTGATTTCGTCGGCGAGCAGCAGATTGGTGAAGACCGGTCCGCGGCGGAAGGTGAATTCGGCCGAATGCGGGTCGTAGATCTGTGATCCGGTCACATCGCCCGGCATCAGGTCGGGGGTGAACTGGATGCGCGAATGCTCCAGGTCGAGGGCCCCGGCCAGGGCTCGCACCAGCAGCGTCTTGGCCACGCCCGGAACGCCTTCCAGCAGGACGTGTCCGCGGCACAGCAGCGCCAGCACCAGGTACATGACGGCGTGGTCATTGCCGACGACCGCCTTGCCGATCTCGGCGCGCAGCGCGAGCAGCGCCTGTTGCGCCTGCTCGGCGGTGGGGGAGTGGTTGGTGTCCACTGTGGTCACAAGACCTCCGCTTCGATCCATTCGAGTTGTGCGGCCACGAGTTCCAGGGTGTCCCGGTGCTCGACCGGGTCGTACAGGGCGGCGCGGACCATGGCCGGGTCCGTGCCGAGGCGACCGGCGAGGGTCACGGTCACCAGTTCGGGCGGGGTGTCGGCGGTGACGTCCAGGGCGGGCCGTAGCCGCCGCAGGGTCGCCGCCCGCAGGATCCCGGCCACATGATCGTGGTCGCGGGATTTGCGGTACAGCCCGGCCTGTCCGGTGAGCAGTTCATGCGCCGGTGCTTCCACCGGCCGGGCTTCACCGACCACCGCGCCGCGGCGCCGTCCGCGCCAGCACAGCACCGCCGCCCAGGCGATGAGCGCTTGCAGTCCACCGAAGGCCACCCAGTCGGGCCAGCGCTGGAAGATGGAATCCTGGCCCGCCCCGAAGTCGGGTGGCGGGACGTCCGGTCGTTGCGGCGGTGGCGTGGTGTCCGGTGCGGAGGGTGTGGGCGGTGCACCGAGGTGGGTGATCAGCCAGAGCGCCGCGACGATCGCCACCACACCCAGGACGACGGCCCAGAACCGCCAGTCGTACAGCAGCGACGGCAGTTCCCTGCGGCGGTACTCGCGGCTGTCGCCGGATTTCCGTCGTTTCTTGCGGCGCTGTTCGGTGATCTCGGCGGGCACGTTCTTGGGCGGCGGCGCGACGGAGAACCGGTCGGCCTGTTCCAGCTGCCGGTATTCGG
Organism: Nocardia sp. NPDC051030; assembly: GCF_040683015.1. Lineage (NCBI taxonomy): Bacteria > Bacillati > Actinomycetota > Actinomycetes > Mycobacteriales > Nocardiaceae > Nocardia > Nocardia sp. NPDC051030. Next base: position 522,514 of record NZ_JBFBCD010000005.1, read on the forward strand.
CCTCGTTCGCGGGTCGCCCGCCGTAGGCGATCTCGTCGAAATTGTGTGCCGCCGACGGCAGTCCGTCGGTATCCGGCACGGTGGCGGTGGCGGCCCGCGCGGTCTCGCGGGCGGTCCGGCCGCGCTGTTCCTCGAGCAGTCCGAGCTGTTCCAGGCCGCGGGTAACCGCGCGATACCGCTCCCGCAGGGCGGTGCCGAAGTCGGCGCGACGGGCGGCCTCCTCGGCGGCGGCCCGGTGGGTGGCGGCCGGTCCGAGTGCGGGTTCCGGTGGGACGCCGGGCAATCCGGCATTCGGCTGTTCGGGTGTGCTCACGGCCGCGCCTGTCCCGGGACGCCGATATCCCAGGCTTCGCGGCGGCAGCGCCGGTCCACATAGGCGACGACCTGTGTCGCGGATTCCACCATTTCGGCGAAGGCCACCATGAGCAGCGCCGCGGTGATGATCAGGACGGTGACGGTCCAGCGATGGGTCCCGGCGAACTCGGAGATGAATTCGGGCAGCGCCAGCAGCGGGACCAGCAGCACCACCATGAGGACGCGCAGATACATCCAGACGCCGACGAGCTGCCATTCCGTTCCGGCGGCAAGCACTTTCGCGCGCGCGGTCGCGGCCTTGAAGGTGGCGGATTCGTCGAAGATGGCGGGCACCGTCGCGAACCGCTTGGCGCGCAGCCAGCCCAGCCACACCGCGACCAGCGGCAGCGTCACCAGCAGGGGGGTGCCGAGTGCCAGCACGCCCACGCCGATCAGCGTGTACATCACCTGATAGCCCAGTAGCGGACCGGCTTCCGAGGCGAGTTGTTGTAGCGCGCCCCGCCATCCGATCGGCTGCCGGTGCACCACGGACAGCCCGATCGGCACGGTCACGCCGCGCACGAACAGGCGCAGCCCCCACGCGCACAGCAGGGTGATCACGAGTGCGCCCCAGAAGGTTCCGCTGTCCGATTCCCCGGTGGCGAGCGATACCGCGAGCGTCGCCCCGACGGCCACCGCCGAAGCGACCGCGACCGCCACGCCGAGCAGTCCGCCCAGCAGTTTGATCCGCGCCTGGATCAACGCGAACGGCACATCGAGCAGTTCATGGAACTGCATGGGCCGGATAGGTACGGGCACCGAATCGGTGTCCGGTTCCCCCACCGAGCCGGTCGGCGGACCGACGGAGTCGGCGGCGGCTGGCAACACGGGCCGAGTCTATAGGGAAGGTGCTGTTCAGGACTGCTGTAAAAGCCTCGCGACGACCTGTCGGTACAGATCGGGATCGATGGGCGGCAGGCCGAGCAGGGCGCGCAGGTAGACGCCGTCGCCGACCAGGCGCACGATCTCGGCCTGTACGGGATCGGGAATCTCATTGTCCAGGGCGGTCTTCCACGCGCCGAGCACCTCGTCGAGGGCGCGGTCGGTTTCGGCCTGGGCGGCGTCCTGGGGTCCGTCGACGGTGCGCATGGCGGCCAGCATCGACTGGTAGAGCGCGAGTTCGAGCGCGTCGGTCTCGTCCTCGGGGTGTGGGGCTTGCAGGTACCACTCGGCGACGGATTTGCCCTGGGAGAGGGCGGCCCGCACCTGCTGGTCGGAGCGTTCGCCGACGCGGCGCAGCAGTCCTGCCAGGAGGGCGTCCTTGTTCTTGAAGTGGTAGAGCAGCCCGCCCTTGGAGACGCCGGCGGTGGCGGCCACGTTCTCCAGGGTCACCTGCGACATGCCCTTGTCGAGCAGCAGGGATTCGAGCGCGTCGAGGATCCGGTTGCGGGTGTCGGATGGATCGCGGGAGGTCACGGGCATTCACTGTACCGTCTGGACGGTTCATCTGTTACTGTACCGTCTGGACGGTTCACCTCTGGAAGAGAAGCCAATGACCACCCCACACACCGCCGACCAGGCGGAACTCCGCATCGACACCCCGATCACACCCGCACGCGCCACGGCCCGCACCTGGGCCGGACTCGGCGTGCTCGCACTCGCCCTACTGCTGATCGCGGTGGATGCGACCGTGCTCGACCTCGCCGTACCCGCCATCACGGCCGACCTCGCGCCGACCACACCGCAGCTGTTGTGGATCATCGACGTCTACTCGTTCGTCCTCGCCGGACTGCTGATCACCATGGGCACCCTCGGTGACCGCATCGGCCGCCGCCGCCTGCTGCTCATCGGCGCGATCGGCTTCGCCGTGGCCTCGGTCCTGGCCGCCTGGTCGGTCAACGCCGAAATGCTCATTGCCGCACGCGTACTCCAGGGTGTCGCCGGTGCGACCCTCATGCCCGCGACGCTGGGCTTGATCCGCTCCATGTTCACCGACGCCCGCCAGCGCACCCTCGCCATCTCGGTCTGGGGCGCCATGGCGGCCAGCGGCGCGGCCTTCGGCCCGCTGCTCGGCGGCTGGATGCTCGAGCACTTCTGGTGGGGCTCGGTGTTCCTGGTGAACCTGCCGGTCATGGGCTTGCTCGTGGTGCTGGCCCCGTTCCTGGTGCCGGAGTCGCGTGATCCGAATCCGGGCCGCTTCGACCTGCGCAGTGCCGCGCTCTCGCTGCTTGCCCTGATCCCGATCGTGTACGCGGTCAAGGAATTCGCGGCGCACGGCCCCAGCCCGAAGCTGCTGCTCGTGGCCGCGGTGGGCGTGATCTCGGGCATCGTGTTCGTGCGGCGGCAGCGTGGCCTGACCACACCGTTGATCGACCTCGACCTGTTCCGCCTGCCGCCCTTCCGGGCCGCCGTGTTCACCAATCTGCTGTCGGTCTTCGCACTGGCCGGAATGTTGTTCTTCGGCTCGCAGTACCTGCAATTGGTGCTCGGCAAGTCCCCGCTGGAGGCCGGTCTACTGCTCGTCCCCGGCACGATCGGCAGCATGGTGGGTGCGCTGGCAGCGGCCTGGCTGGTGCGCTGGTGGTGGCCCGCAACCGTGCTGGCCGGTTCGCTCGTGACCGTGGCGATCGGTGCGGCGCTGTACTGGCTGCTGCCCGCCGACCCGTCGGGTTCGCCGCTGCCGTTCGTGATCGGCTTCCTGCTGATCGGCCTGGGTGAGGGTGTGGCCCTGACGGTTTCGTCCGACCTGATCGTCAGTACCGCGCCCGAGGCCCGCGCGGGTAATGCGGCCGCCATCTCGGAGACCGCCATGGAGTTGGGCATCGCCCTGGGCGTGGCCGTCCTCGGGAGTGTCGTGATGGGCGTCTTCCGGCATGGCCTGGATCTGTCGCAGGTGCCGTCGGAGCAGTCGGCGGTGGCCCGTGAATCCCTCGGCAGCGCAGTGGAAACCGCGGTCAGCCTGCCCGGTGCGGCGGGAACCACGCTGCTCGACTCGGCGCATCACGCGTTCGTGAACGGCATCCACCTGGCGGCGGGCGGCACCATTGTCATCCTGCTGCTCACCGCCGTGATCGCGTACCGCGCCGCGACCAGGACGACCCGGTAATACCTGCCGTAAACAACTGTGGCCCGGCCGTTTCCGTAATGTTCTACGTGAAACATGCCGGGCCACAGCCCTATCCGGCGACAGTGCCGGGTGACGCCTCTTACTCGCCCTTGCCCGGCGGCAGCTCACGTCGGCCGCGGTAATCGAGCTCCGGATTGCGGCGCGGATCGAGCGCCTGATGCTGTTGCGAGGCGGGCAGCGGGTAGCCGGGCTCGACGACCTGTCCCGGCGGCAGCGCACCGTAGCCCGGGTTCTGGGCGTAAGGCTGATCCACCACGGTGGACGCCACCCGCTGGGCATGCACCTGTTGCGGCGCGCCCGGCGGCAGCTGGTAACCGTACTGCGGCTGCCCGGCGTAGACCTGCTGCTGCGGCTGGGCCGAATCCTCGGAGTCGACGGTGACCTTGCGGGTGCGGCGCAGCGTGAAGGTGATCTCCTCGGCCTCCTCGAAGGCCTGGCGCACGGTGCGCATCGGATGCGTCGCGGTATCGATGGCATTGGCCACGAAGGAAGGCACCAGCGGGCGAATCCAGCGGGCCGCGGTATCGGTGAACGGCACGGTGCCGATGATCGGGAGTTCTAGTCCGCCACCCTTATTGGTAGCTGCGGGCCGCTGCGCGGGCACGGCCGGTGCCAGCGCGCCGCCGGTATGCGCCGGAGCCAGCACGCCGGGTGCGAGCTGGGCGGGCAGGTTCGGCGTGTGTGTCACGATCCCCTCCTGGGACACGGAGCTGTCCTTTCCTCCGGCCCCCTGGCCGGCGGGTAGTTCCTGCTGTGCGGCACGGTCGAATTCGGCGACGGCGCGCTGCTGCGCGGGCTCGGTGATGCCGATCTCGAAATTGCCGATGGCGGCGATGATGCGGGTGCGCTGCCGTTCCCGGTCGATGGCGGTATCGGCGTGCGCGGCCAGCTTTGCCGAGGTGAGTTGTTGTTCGGCGCGCAGCTTTTCGGTCTCGACCCGCACCTGCGCCTGGGTGATGGCGATGGCCGTCTCGGCCGCCTGCTCGACCCGACCGGTGGCGGTGCGGGCGGCGACCTCACGGTCGAAGGCGGTCTCACCGCGCCACCGGCGCAGCAGCAAGGGCAGCAGTGCCAGCGCGATCATGAGCAGTGCGATGCCCAGCCGCAGCATGAGCGGCCCGAAATGCCCTGTCGTGTAGTCGTTCATGGCGACCCAGCGCGCTCCGAGTCCGCGATCGCCCTCGGTGTAGGCCGCGCCGCGCGCGGTCGCCAGGGCCTTCTCTTTCTCGGTGACGCGGGCATTGACGCCATCGACCTTGCCCTGTGCGGCGGTGAGCTGAGCGCGCGCGTCATCCAGCAGCTGGTTGGCGGTGCGCTCCTCGGGTCCACGGCCGGGCACGCCGGTGATCCGGAGCGGCGAGCATTCGGGGGCCGCGCTGAATTCACAGCGCGCGGTCACCAGCGCGGTGTCGACATCCTGCTGCGCCTTGGTGATCTGCTGATCCAGGGTGGTCCGGTCGGCGCGGGCCTGATCGGATTCGGCGCGCGCGGTGACCACGGCCGGTGCGGATTCGACTCCACGCTGGGCGGTTTCGTCCAGGACCCGGTTCACGCTGCCGCCGAACAGAACGGTGCAGGCCAATTCGGCGATGACCACGCCCGCCCCCACGGCGATGGCGATGCGCCCCGCGAATTCGGCCAGGGCCCGGCGGGTCCTGTGATGCGCACTGTCGTCACGCGCGGGTGTCGCGGCGGTGGCGAGCGCCCGGGAAATGGCCCCCACCAGCAGGGTCACTATGAGCGCGATCGCGACGACGGCCAGGATCGGCCACTTCGCGGCCCCGGTCGCCAATGCCGTAATGGCCCCTGACACGAGTGCGAACAGCGCCACAACCGCGCCGGTGATCGAATAACCGCCGCTGTCGTGCGGATCGGTGAGTCGGGGGTCCGCACCGCCCAGCCAGACCAGCAGTGTGGCTGCGCCGCCGCGATCGTTGGCGGCGGCCTTGCCGGATTGCGGTGCTCCCCCCGAAGCTGCGGAAACGTTCTGTTCCGGGACATGGTGAACGGTCATGGGAGCTCACATCCTCTAAGTCCCAAGCTGATTCGGTTCTCGAAACCGTTGCTCAATCGTTGAATTCGGACACAGCGTGGTCTCAGCGTGACAGGCGGTTCCGGGTTCCATCGACCGTGGCGGCCGGTATGTGGCCAGCCTCACACCGACATGTTTCCGGTGCGTGACGTGGCGTTGATCACGCGGAAAACGCCCGGAAATCGCTGCGGAAAAAGTGAACTAATGCATAGTCAATATTTGCCAGACGTGTGCTGAAGTCCACATTCGATAAAGATTCCGTACGGTCGGCAGGTTGCCGGGGCATGTCGCCCGGACCGCCGCACCACCTGTATTACAGGTCCGGAAAGTTAGCCGCGTCTCGTCCGGTTTGCCGGAAGGCTCTGTGGGGAAATCTGTTTCATTGCAGGTGAGAGGCCGTTCCGGAGCTGCGCTGGACAGGTCGTGCGGCACTCTCGCGCGCGCGGAATCAAGTGGGCAAGTCGACTGAAAAGCCCGTGCGTACCTGCTTTACACTGGACAACGCGCAGGTAGTGGAGGATCGATGTAGAAGCCCAGCTAGGCACTGTTATTAGTGCGACCTAAGTTGGTTGGGCCCGAGTCCTGACTTATCGTTTGCTCTTACGCCGAACGCGACAAGTTCGGCAAATTGCCCCCAAAGGTCCGAGACCCGACCGGTCTCCACCCTAGCGGGCGAGAACGGCGCGGCAGGTAGCGAACACGTAAGGGTTCCGTTACCACCGAGCACCCGACCAAGACTTCGAAGCGGGTGGACAACTAGAGAGTTGACTGCACGGTAAGGACCATCAGCGCCGCTGGTTCCCGAAACGTCCGGGCGCAGTCTGACGGAGGCGTTCGACGAAGGCCGATTCTTCGAAGGCCTGTTTTTTGTGAAGGCAGAGGCATGACGCAACTTCCCGGCCACAGGTCCCCTACCGGCGGTGCCGGCTATGGACACGGACCCCGCGGGCTCTATGACCCGGCGAACGAACACGACGCCTGTGGTGTCGCATTCGTCGTCGACATGCACGGCCGTCGTAGCCGCGACATTGTCGACAAGGCTATTACGGCGCTGCTGAACCTGGAGCACCGAGGCGCAGCCGGTGCCGAACCCAATTCGGGTGACGGCGCGGGCATCCTGATCCAGCTCCCGGACAAGTTCTTCCGTGCGGTCGTCGACTTCGACCTGCCGCCCGAGGGCGCGTATGCCTCCGGTATCGCCTTCCTCCCGCAGGCTCGCCGCGAGGCCGCCCGCGCTGGTTACGGCGTCGAGAAGATCGTGCGCGAGGAGGGCCTCGAGGTCCTCGGCTGGCGTGAGGTCCCGATCGACGGTTCGTCGCTGGGCGCGCTCTCGCGTGACGCCATGCCGACCTTCCGGCAGATCTTCATCGCTTCCCCCAAGGACGCCGCCGAGCAGCTGTCCGGCATGGACCTGGAGCGTCGCGCCTACGTCATCCGCAAGCGCATCGAGCACGAGCTCGGCAAGGCGGGCGCCGGTGAAGGCAGCGTGGGCAAGGAATCGGTGTACTTCCCGAGCCTGTCCGGCCAGACCTTCTGCTACAAGGGCATGTTCACCACCCCGCAGCTGCGCGCCTTCTACCTGGACCTCCAGGACGATCGCGTGGAGTCGGCGCTGGGCATCGTGCACTCCCGCTTCTCCACCAACACCTTCCCGTCGTGGCCGCTGGCGCACCCCTTCCGCCGCGTCGCCCACAATGGCGAGATCAACACCGTCTCCGGTAACGAGAACTGGATGCGGGCCCGCGAGGCGCTGCTGAACTCGGACGTGTTCGGCACCGACAGCGAGGGCAACAACCGCCTGGAGAAGATCTTCCCGGTCTGTACCCCGGGCGCTTCGGACACCGCGCGTTTCGACGAGGTGCTCGAGCTCCTGCACCTGGGCGGCCGCAGCCTGCAGCACGCCGTGCTCATGATGATCCCCGAGGCGTGGGAACGGCACGAGTCCATGGACCCGGCCCAGCGCGCCTTCTACCGCTACCACTCGTTCCTCATGGAGCCGTGGGACGGCCCGGCCTCGGTGTGCTTCACCGACGGCACGGTCGTCGGCGCGGTGCTGGACCGTAATGGTCTGCGCCCCGGCCGCATCTGGGTGACCGAGGACGGCCTGGTCGTGATGGCGTCCGAGGTCGGCGTCCTGGACATCGATCCCGCCACCGTCGTGCAGAAGACCCGTCTGAAGCCGGGCCGCATGTTCCTGGTGGACACCAAGCAGGGCCGCATCATCAGCGACGACGAGGTCAAGTCGGATCTGGCGAGCGAGCACCCGTACCAGGAGTGGCTGGACAACGGCCACACCAAGCTGTCCGATCTGCCGGATCGCCCGCACGTGCACATGTCGCACGATCGCGTGCTGATCCGTCAGCAGATCTTCGGATACTCCACCGAGGAACTGAACATCCTCATGTCGCCGATGGCGCAGACCGGTGGTGAGGCGCTCGGTTCCATGGGCACCGACACCCCGATCGCGGTGCTGTCCTCGCGGCCGCGACTGCTGTTCGACTACTTCTCGCAGCTGTTCGCGCAGGTCACCAACCCGCCGCTGGACGCCATCCGCGAAGAGGTCGTCACCTCGCTGCGCAGCATGGTCGGCCCCGAGGGCGATCTGCTGAACCCCGGCCCGGAGTCCGCCGGCCAGATCACGCTGACCCAGCCGATCCTGGACAACGACGAGCTCTCCAAGCTGGTCCACATCAATGACGACGGCTCCAACCCGGGCCTGCGTTCGGTGGTCGTGCACGGCCTGTACCCGGTCAAGAAGGGCGGCAAGGGACTTCGCAAGGCCCTGGAAGCCGTCCAGCAGCAGGTGTCCTCCGCCATCGACGGTGGCGCGCGGATCATCATCCTGTCCGACCGCGAGTCCAATGAGAAGCTGGCACCGATCCCGTCGCTGCTGCTCACCGCGGCCGTGCATCACCACCTGGTGCGCGAGCGCACCCGCACCAAGGTCGGCCTGGTCGTGGAGGCCGGTGACGCCCGCGAGGTGCACCACATGGCCCTGCTGATCGGCTTCGGCGCGGCGGCCATCAACCCCTACATGGCCTTCGAATCGCTCGAGGACATGCTGGAGCGCGGCGCGCTGCAGATGCCCGGCAGCACCGGCGATCTCGCGGCCGACTTCAAGAAGGCCGTCTACAACTACAACAAGGCCGCCGGCAAGGGCGTGCTGAAGGTGATGTCCAAGATGGGCATCTCCACCGTCGCCTCCTACCGGGGCGCGCAGCTGTTCCAGGTGGTCGGCCTGTCGCAGGAACTGGTGGACGAGTACTTCACCGGCCTGAACTCGCCGCTGGACGGTATCGGCCTGGACGACATCGCCAATGAGGTCGCCGAGCGCCACAAGGTCGCGTTCCTGGAGAACCGCAATGAGCGCGCGCACCGCGAGCTCGAGGTCGGCGGCGAATACCAGTGGCGTCGTGAGGGCGAGTACCACCTGTTCAACCCGGACACGGTGTTCAAGCTCCAGCACGCCACCCGCTCGGGCCAGTACAAGGTCTTCAAGGAGTACACCAAGCTCGTCGACGATCAGTCGGAGCGCTTGGCCTCGCTGCGCGGCCTGTTCAAGTTCAAGGCCAAGGGCCGCAACCCGATTCCGATCGAGGAAGTCGAGCCCGCCAGCGAGATCGTGAAGCGCTTCTCGACCGGTGCCATGAGCTACGGCTCCATCTCGGCCGAGGCGCACGAGACGCTCGCCATCGCCATGAACCGGCTCGGCGGCCGCTCCAACTCCGGTGAGGGCGGCGAGCACCCGGCCCGCTTCGAGCCGGAGGAGAACGGCGACTGGCGTCGTAGCGCGATCAAGCAGGTGGCCTCGGGTCGCTTCGGTGTGACCGCGCACTACCTGACCAACTGCACCGACATCCAGATCAAGATGGCGCAGGGAGCCAAGCCCGGTGAGGGCGGCCAGCTTCCGGCGCACAAGGTGTACCCGTGGGTCGCCGAGGTGCGTCACTCCACGCCGGGCGTGGGTCTCATCTCCCCGCCGCCGCACCACGACATCTACTCGATCGAGGATCTGGCGCAGCTGATCCACGACCTGAAGAACGCGAACCCGCAGGCGCGGATTCACGTGAAGCTGGTCGCGGAGCCGGGCGTCGGCACCGTCGCCGCGGGTGTGTCCAAGGCGCACGCGGATGTCGTGCTGATCTCCGGTCATGACGGTGGCACCGGCGCTTCGCCGCTGACCTCGCTGAAGCACGCGGGTGGTCCCTGGGAGCTCGGCCTGGCCGAGACCCAGCAGACGCTGCTGCTCAACGGTCTGCGCGATCGCATCGTGGTGCAGGTGGACGGTCAGATGAAGACCGGCCGCGACGTCATGATCGCCGCGCTGCTCGGCGCGGAGGAGTACGGCTTCGCGACTGCGCCGCTGGTGGTTTCGGGCTGCATCATGATGCGCGTGTGTCACCTCGACACCTGTCCGGTCGGCGTCGCGACCCAGAATCCCGTGCTGCGTGAGCGTTTCACCGGCAAGCCGGAGTTCGTCGAGAACTTCATGCTCTACATCGCCGAAGAGGTGCGCGAGCTGCTGGCGTCGCTGGGTCTGCGGACCCTGGACGAGGCCATCGGCCGGGTCGATCTGCTGGATACGGCTGCCGCCAAGTCGCATTGGAAGGCCGCCAAGCTGGACCTGTCGCCCATCCTCGACGATGTCGAGACGGCATTCATGTTCCAGGATCGCCGCAACACCAAGGGCCAGGACCACGGTCTGGACAAGGCCTTGGACAACGAGCTCATCGCGCTGTCCGCCGATGCGCTCGAGCGCGGCAAGCCGGTCAAGATCGACACCAAGATCACCAACGTGAACCGGACCGTCGGCACCATGCTCGGCCACGAGGTGACCAAGCTGTACGGCGGAGTCGGCCTGCCGGACAACACCATCGACATCACGTTCACCGGTTCCGCCGGTAACTCGTTCGGTGCGTTCGTCCCGGCCGGTATCACCCTGCGGGTGCTCGGCGACACCAATGACTATGTCGGCAAGGGTCTTTCGGGTGGCCGCATCATCGTGCGCCCGTCGCTGGACGCGCCCGCCGAATTCGTCGCGGAGCAGAACATCATCGCGGGCAACGTGATCCTGTTCGGCGCCACCAGCGGTCAGGCGTTCATTCGCGGCACCGCCGGCGAACGCTTCAGCGTGCGTAACTCGGGTGCCACCGCGGTGGTCGAGGGCGTGGGCGACCATGCCTGCGAGTACATGACCGGTGGCCGCGTGGTCATCCTCGGCGAGACCGGCCGTAACTTCGGCGCGGGCATGTCGGGCGGTGTCGCGTACATCTACAACCCGAACGGCACCTTCGAGAAGAACCTCAATGGTGAACTGGTCGATCTCGAGCAGCTGTCGGCGGAGGACGCCACCGCGCTGCACGACATCATCGCCCAGCATCGCGACGAGACCGGATCGGCTGTCGCCGAGAAGGTCCTGAGCGACTGGTCGCAGCAGGTCAATCACTTCGTGAAGGTCATGCCGCGCGACTACAAGAAGGTCCTGCTCGCGATCTCCGAGGCCGAGAAGGCCGGACGGAATGTCGAAGAGGCGATCATGGAGGCCGCTCGTGGCTGATCTGATCCTCGCGGTGCAACGCAGCACCACCGTTGTTGTTCCGCGCGCCGAACTGCGCAATTGTCAGGAGTACGTAAATGGGTGACGCACAAGGCTTCCTGAAGCACACCTCCCGGGAAACGCCGAAGCGCCGTCCGGTCGACCTTCGCCTCATGGACTGGAAAGAGGTCTATGAGGAGAAGTTCTCGCACGAGACCCTGCAGAAGCAGGCGAGCCGTTGCATGGACTGCGGTATCCCGTTCTGCCATAACGGCTGCCCGCTGGGGAATCTGATTCCCGAGTGGAACGACCTGGTGTACAAGGGTTCCTGGAAGGAATCCTTCGACCGGCTGCACGCGACCAATAACTTCCCGGAGTTCACCGGTCGCCTCTGCCCCGCGCCGTGTGAGTCGTCCTGTGTCCTGGGCATCAACCAGGATCCGGTGACGATCAAGCAGGTCGAGGTCGAGATCATCGAGAACGGTTTCGACGAGGGTTGGGTCACCCCGATCTACCCGACTCGCCTGACCGGCAAGAAGATCGCTGTCGTCGGCTCCGGCCCGGCCGGTCTGGCCGCCGCGCAGCAGCTGACCCGCGCGGGTCACACCGTGACGGTCTTCGAGCGAGACGACCGCATCGGCGGCCTGATGCGCTACGGCATCCCGGAATTCAAGATGGAGAAGCGCTTCATCGATCGGCGCATCGCGCAGATGGAAGGCGAAGGCACCATCTTCAAGGCCGGCGTGAACGTGGGCGTCGACATCACCGCCGAGCAGCTGCGCGAGCAGTTCGACGCGGTCGTGCTGGCCGGTGGCGCCACCATCGCCCGTGACCTGCCGGTCCCGGGTCGCGACCTGGACGGCATCCACCAGGCCATGGAGTTCCTGCCGCTTGCCAACCGCGTGCAGCTGGGCGATCCGATCACCGACGAGGACGGCCTGCCGCGCATCAACGCGCGCGGCAAGAAGGTCGTCATCATCGGCGGCGGCGACACCGGCGCGGACTGCCTGGGCACCTCGCACCGTCAGGGTGCGGCGGCGGTCCACCAGTTCGAGATCATGCCGCGTCCGCCGGAGGAGCGCGCCGGTTCCACCCCGTGGCCGACCTACCCGCTCATGTACCGGGTGTCCTCGGCGCATGAGGAGGGCGGCGAGCGCGTGTTCTCCGTCAATACCGAGCGTTTCGTCGGTGCGGACGGCAAGGTCACCGCGCTGCAGGCACACGAGGTGTCGATGGTCAACGGCCGGTTCGAGAAGGTCGAAGGCACCGACTTCACCCTCGAGGCCGACCTGGTGCTGCTGGCCATGGGCTTCGTCGGGCCGCAGAAGAACGGTCTGCTCGAGGGTCTCGGCGTGGGCTATGACCAGCGCGGCAACGTCAAGCGCGACAATGACTGGCAGACCACCGTCCCCGGCGTGTTCGTCGCCGGTGACATGGGCCGCGGTCAGTCGCTCATCGTGTGGGCCATTGCCGAGGGTCGTGCCGCCGCGGCCGCCGTCGACAAGTTCCTGGAGGGCGAGTCGGCGCTGCCGTCGCCCATCACTCCGTCGATGGTCGCGCAGCGCTGAGCTGACCGCATACGAAAACTGAGAGCGCCCACGGACTTCCGAGTCCGTGGGCGCTCTTCTTTGTGTGAAGCAGCTTTGTGCGAAGCAGCGATCAGTCGACGGCCTCCAGGGTGTTCGCCACCATGGCCACCATGCGGACGGTGCCCGCGGCCACACACAATTCGATGAGCTGGGCATCGGTGTAGCGGTCTCGGAGCAGAGCCCAGGTGTGGTCGGTGATGCGGTGCGAGGTGTGCAGTTCATCGACCGCGGCGCACAGGATCGGGTCGCCGAGGGGATAGTCGATCGACGCTTCGAGCGCGTCGAATTCGTCTCGTACCCACTCGGTGTGGGCGGCGCACAGTTGCAGCATGCGGATGGTGACCAGCCGGGCATCGGCGGCGGGGAGCTTGGTGTGGCCGATCATGGTGCGGCGCAACAGGCGCAGCAGGGCGGCCATGCGCGGGTGCCGGTCCAGGGTCTTCCACAGTGGGGCGGACTGTGGCAGCCAGGGGAGGGGCCACCAGGGCAGGCTGGGCATGGTCGCCGATTCGCGGGGTTCGACGGCGAGAAGGGTTGCGGGGAGGGTCGGTTCGGGCAGGCTCGGTTGTAGCGGGGCGATGCGCAGTGGTTTGCCGCTCCAGCCGTCGAAGGGCAGGCCGATGCTGCTGGTGGTCATGGCGAAGGCTTCGTAGAAACCGGTGAGCGCGCAGATCTCGATGCGCTGAGGTCCGGTGAAGTCGAGTGCGGACCAGGTGTCGCGGCAGATTTCCTGGGTCAGATAGAGCTCGTCTACGGCGCGCAGCAAACCCGCGCGGCGGGGATCCCAGGAGGGGTGATCGGGGCCCGCGGTGATGGCGGCGATGGCGTCGCGTCGGCGGCCCAGCAGCAGATTGCCATTCACGTGGTGGCCCCACGCCACATAGCCGCGGGCATTCCAGGAGGAGCGCAGCACGAGCAGCTCGCGGTCGGGCAGCCGCAGCGCCTCACCGGCGTAGCTGGCCGCGTACAAGCCGAAGAGCACATTGAACAGTCGCAGGTGGCGGCCTGCGGTGGCATTGATCGCGGTGAATGGCGGCCACCAGGGCAGGGCGATGATCGGGCGCACGCGCGGCTGGTCCGGGATGCGCCAGCGGGCGTGGATCGGTGCCGACGGCGAAACGAGCTGGGCCATGCCCTCGACGCTATGGCGTCTGGGACAGATTGACCCGCCACGTTGTCGACCTTCGCCGCCAAGTCGGGCAAATCGGTAGCTACAAGACCGGGGAATGGGTCCACGATGGGTGCGAGATGAGGTCTCGAGACCGGAAATCGGACGAATAACAGAACTCGCGTAGCGGAGGCGGGATAGCCCCCTTTATTGTTGAGCGCGTTGTGTCGCTGATCTCGTCAAACGGTCTGGTTCTCGCATCTCACAGTGGTTGAGTAACCGCGGTTAACCCGCCGTCTACCGGATCGTTATCCGGCGACCTCACCATGATCGAGAACCGGGACAGAACATGGTCCCGGGCAGGCGTGAACTGGAGCAGTATGCGGTTGAAAAATATTGTCGCGGCTGCCGGGGCAGCAGCGAGCGTGCTCATGTCGGGAATCGTGCTCGGCAGCGGTCCCGTTACAGCGGATCCGGGATGCCCGGTGCTCTACACGGTGGCCATTCCGGGCACCTGGGAGACCGGTCATGACAAGGCTCCCACCGCCGGAATGCTGGCGGGAGTCACCGACGGCCTGCCCGGCGACGTCGACTATGTGACCTATGCGGCCACCGCCTTCCCCTGGGAGGGTGACGTCTACGGCTCTTCCAAGAAGGAAGCCGTCAACAATGCGCGCGGTCTGGTGCAGGCCATGGGCGCACGGTGCCCCGGCACCAAGATCGCCATCACCGGCTACAGCCAGGGCGCGGACGCCGCGGGCGATCTCGCCTCCGAGATCGGCACCGGCATCGGTGTGGTGCCGCCGGACCGCATCGCGGCCGTCGCCCTGATCTCCGATCCGCGGCGCTCGCCCAGCGACGCCCAGGTCGGCCCGTACGCACCCGGCCAGGGCGCGGGCGGACCGCGCGTGGGTGGCTTCGGTCTGGTCAGCGATAAGGTCCGCACCGTGTGCGCGGTCGGCGACCTGTACTGCTCCACCGACGAGACCGACTTCGTCACCCGGTTCGCCGGATTCCTGGCCCAGGCCTCGGATCCCAACCCGGTCAACCTGTGGCGCTACCAGCTAGAGGTCGGCGCGATCATCAACGACCTGATGTCCCAGGGCGGCATCCCGACCTTGCAGTCGCAGCTCAGTGATGGCGCCAATGAGGAACGGGTGCACCAGCTCGAGCAGTTCTACGGCACCGGCAAGCACACCAGCTACGGCACCTACTCGGTCGGCGGCGGGCAGACCGCACTGACCTGGATGCACAACTGGATCCGCGGCAACGCGTAACTCGCACACCGCGACTCGAAGGCCGCTCCCGGAAACGGGGGCGGCCTTCGCTTTTCAGGAACGGGCCGCGCGGTTGCGCGGTAGCAGGTCGAACACGTGCCCGTTCTCATTGATGGTGGCCGCGGTGCGGCGGCCGGTGCGCGAGTACAGGATTCGGGTGATCGAGCAGTAGTCGATCGGGAAGGTGAGCGGGCGTTCCAGGCCCAGCACGTCCTGGAGCAGCACATTGATCACGCCGCCGTGCGCGAACACCACGACGGTGTCGGCGGGCTCGGCGGCCTCGACAATGCCCGCGACGGCATCCAGGACGCGGGTGAGGAAGGCGTCGGCGTCGATCTGCGCGGGTAGGTGTCCGGCCTTGATTCGGTCGTAGACCTCGCGAAAGTCCTGCTGCGCGTCCTCGATCGGGATGTACATGGGCAGGTCGCGGTCGTATTCGGCCAGGCCATCGAGGATTTCGATGTCCAGGCCGAGTTTCTCCGCGGTCGGTCGCGCGGTCTCGCGGGCGCGCAGCTGCGGGCTGCTCACCACGCGGGCGATCCGATGATGGGCGAGGGCGGCCGGAACCCGGCACGCCTGCTCGATCCCGATCTCGGTGAGATCCGGATCGGCCGGGCCGGACAACCCCATGAGGCGTTGCGGCTGGGCATGGCGGACGAGGATCAACTGCACGCCACCACTCTGCCGCACCCTGCCGTCAATTCGCCGGGCGGGGAGCCGCCGGCTCCCCGTGTGACCGCTAGCCCTGGCCCTTCTTCTTTCTCTGGGTCATGAGGTAGACGATGCCCAGAATCAATGCGATCACGCCGATACAGCAGACCGCGGCGAAGATCCAGAAACCGCCGCCCTTGCTCTTGCTCTTCTTCTTCGCGGTGTACTCCAGCGCGGAATTCCAGGTGTCCGGGTTGGTCCACACGTGGTGATCGAGCAGGTTGGTCTGCGTCATCAGGTCCAGGTAATGCATGAAAACCCCATCCTCATCATCTCGGGTGCCCTCCTCCCAGGGCCGTATTCGAGAATAACGGGCCGCCGGGATTCTGGGAGTTCCCTGTGAACCGACGGCCTCGTCCTGACTCAGCTGTTGCGGGGCTTCACCAGCGGGAAGGGGAGGGTTTCGCGGATGCTGCGGCCGGTGATGAGCATGACCACGCGGTCCACGCCGACGCCGAGGCCGCCGGTGGGGGGCATGGCGTGTTCGAGGGCTTGCAGGAAGTCCTCGTCGAGTTCCATGGCTTCCGGATCGCCGCCGGCGGCGAGCATGGATTGGTCGGTGAGGCGGCGGCGCTGTTCGACCGGGTCGGTCAATTCGCTGTAGGCCGTGCCCAATTCGACGCCCCAGGCGACCAGGTCCCAGCGTTCGGTGACGCCCGGGATGGTGCGGTGCGCGCGGGTGAGCGGGGAGACGGAGGTGGGGAAGTCGATGTAGAAGGTGGGTTCCTCGGTCTGCGATTCCACGAGGTGCTCATACATTTCGAGGACGAGTTGCCCGGCGTCCCAGCCCAATTGGAAGGGGATTCCGGCCTTGTCGCAGAGCAGGCGCAGGGTTTCGGTATCCGTTGCGGGGGTGATGGTTTCGCCGAGGGCCTGCGAGATCGCGCCGTGCACGGTCTTGACCGGCCAGTCGCCGGAGATGTCGACCTCGACGAGCGCGCCGTCGGGGCCGGGCCGCAGCGCCACCATCTTGCCATTGGCGGCCAGCGCCGCCTCCTGGATGAGCTGGCGGCAGGTGTGCATCATGCGTTCGTAATCGCTGTGCGCCTCATAGGCTTCCAGCACGGTGAACTCGGGATTGTGGCTGAAGTCGACGCCCTCGTTGCGGAAGACGCGGCCGAGTTCGAACACCTTCTCCATGCCGCCCACGCACAGGCGCTTGAGGTACAGCTCGGGGGCGATGCGCAGGTACAGGTCGAGGTCGTAGGCATTGATGTGGGTGGTGAACGGGGTGGCGTTCGCGCCGCCGTGCACCTGTTGCAGGACGGGGGTCTCGACTTCCATGAATCCCCAGCCGTGCAAGGTGTCTCGCAGTGAGCGCATCACGGCGCTGCGCTTGGCCATCATGTCGCGAATGTCGGTATTGATGGCCATGTCGACATAGCGCTGGCGGACCCGGGCCTCCGGATCGGCGAGGCCCTTCCACTTGTCGGGCAGCGGGTGCAGGCATTTGCCGAGCATCCGCCAGTCGGCGGCGAGCAGGGACAGTTCGCCATTGCGGCTGCGCCCGATCTGACCGCTGACCTCGATGAGGTCGCCGAGGTCGAAGAATTCGTCGAATTCGGCATTGCGGTTCTCGCCGACCCGGGCGCGGTCGATGACCAGCTGGATCTCCCCGGACCAGTCGCGCAGCAGCGCGAAGGTGACGCCGCCGTAATCGCGAATCCGCAAGAGCCGCCCGCACACTCGTACCGTGGTGCCCTGCGGGGTGCGGCGGGCGGCGTCCACGGTGTGGGTGGGCGGGTAGGCGACCGGGTAGGCGTCGATGCCCGCTTCGGAGAGCTTCTCGAGTTTGGCCATGCGCACCCGGACCTGTTCGGGGCGGCGGTGTCCCGGCTCCTCGGGTTCCTCGGGCGGCAGGTCGGGCAGGCTGCCGTCGGCATGCAGGCCGGTCATGGTGTCGGGCACCGAGGAGCGCACGCCGGTATGCGCGGAGGCGTCGGGTTCCTTGCCGATGCGCGGCAGGAAGCCCTCGGCGAGCGCGCTGGCGGTGGCGACGCGCAGCAGGTGCCGGCGTTCCTCGAACATGGAGAAGCGCGGCACCCAGACCGGCTGGTATTTCACATTGGAGCGGTACAGCGCCTCCAGCTGATACCAGCGGGAGAAGAACATGAGCACGCTGCGCCACAGCCGCAGCACCGGTCCCGCGCCGATCCGCCCGCCCTCTTCGAAGACGGCGCGGAAGACCGCGAAGTTCAAGGAGATCCGCGTGATGCCGTACTGCTCGGAGGTGAGCGCCAGCCGCGAGATCATCAGTTCCATCACGCCATTGGGGCTCTTGCGGTCGCGCCGCATGAGTTCCAGGGAGATGCCGGTGCGACCCCATGGCACCAAGGACAGCATGCCGAGCACCCGCTCGTCGGCGTCGATGGCCTCCACCAGTAGGCAGTCACCGTCGAGAGGGTCGCCGAGGCGGCCGAGCGCCATGGAGAAGCCGCGTTCGGTCTCGGTGTCGCGCCAGGCGTCGGCGCGCTTCATGACCTCGGCCATTTCGGCCGGTTCGATCTCCTTGTGTCGCCGAATCCGGACCGTGACACCTTGTTTGGCGAGCCGGTTGGCGGCCTGCCTGACCGGTTTCATATCCGGTCCGGCCAGGGAGAACGTGCGGGTTTCGAGAATGGCCTCGTCGCCCAGGCGCAGCGCGGACAGACCCGCGCGGCGGTAGGCGGTCGCGCCGACCTCGCTCGCGCCCATCACGGCTGGGGCCCAGCCGTATTGGTCGGCCAGCTTCAGCCAGGCGTCGATGGCGTGCGGCCAGGCGTCCTTCATGCCGATCGGATCGCCCGACGCCAGGCAGACGCCCAGTTCCACGCGATAGGTGACGGCGGCCTTACCACTGGGCGCGAACACCACCGCCTTGTCACGGCGGGTGGCGAAGTAGGCGAGCGAATCCTCGACGTCGGAGCGTTCGATGAGACCGCGAATGCCGGACTCGTCCAGGCCGGTCAGCGCATTCGACGAGCGCTGCGAACGGAACAGCACCACGACCGCCGCCAACAGCGCGATCGCACCGAACAGGCCGAGCAGCAGATTGACCGGATGCTTCGGATGCCCGTCGAAATTGTCATTGCTGACCAGAATCGCGGCGGTCACCCGCGACACCGCCCACAGCGGCCGCTGAATGCCGCTCGGCAGGGTGCCCGGGAACAGTTCCACCAGTCCCCAGCCGACCACGAAGCTGAGTCCGAGACCACCGGCCAGCACGCCCATGGCCCGCCACACCGCGCCGGGCTGCACGTGCGTGTAGAACTCGGACCAGGCGGCGATCAGAACGCCGATCACGCCCAGATGCACGATCAGCGCGACGAGGGCATTGGTATCGCCTTCGCTGGCGAAGTCGAGAGCATTGGCCAGCGAATAGGCAGCCATGTAGCCGATCAGCAGCCACCAGGCGATCCGCTTGCGGCTCGCGGTCGCGCCCGCGAGCAGGCCGACCAGCAGCGCCCACACCAGTGAGGTGTCGGGCGCGTCGAAGTAGTACGTGTCGACGTAGTGCCGCAGGCCGGTGGTCAGATAGCGCAGACCCGGCGAAATACTCCACAGCGCACACAGGGCGGCGAAAACGCCCAGGACCAGGCCCGCGATATGCGGGATCTCGCGGAACCGGCCGTGCCCGCGGTGCGGGACCTCCGGTGACCGCACCTCCGGTCTGTATTCGATGTCCTGGTGTTGCCGGTCCTGCGTCGAAGTCACCGCACCAGTGTGTCTGTTGTGGGCGTGCATGCACACCAGGAACCCCACTGTGTCTGAATCCGAACTTCCCGCGAACGCCGAACGACCCGGGGTTTGGTTCCCCAGGGGTTTGCGGGTTTAGATGGTTCACATGCCGGATCCAGTCGATGTCCCGATCGAGGACGATGTCATTCGACTCGGCCAGTTCCTGAAATTGGCGAACCTCATTGATTCCGGTTCGGAAGCCAAGAATGTGATCGCCGAGGGATTGGTACGCGTCAACGACGAGGTGGAGCTGCGCCGCGGGCGGCAGCTACACGCCGGTGACGTGGTCGCCCTCGCCGGGCACCAAGCGCGCGTCGCCAACTACTGAGCGAGGTCCCGGGGCGGTGTGCCCCGGGACTTTTCGCTTCGTGTCCTACGCCTCCGCGCGGACGACGACTCCATCGGAGTCGCTGTAGAGCATGTCGCCGGGGACGAAGGTCACACCGCCGAACTCGACCGGAACATCCTTGTCGCCGGTACCGGTCTGGGTGCTCTTGCGCGGATTGGTGCCCAGCGCCTTCACCCCGATGTCGAGGGTGCGCAGGATCGCCGAGTCGCGCACCGCGCCATTGACGATGACGCCGGCCCAGCCATTGTCCACACCCCGGCCCGCGATGATGTCGCCGACCAGTGCCGTGTGCACGCTCGCGCCGCCGTCCACGACCAGCACCTTGCCCGCGCCCGGTTCGCCGAGGGTCTGCTTGACCAGGAGGTTGTCCTGGAAGCAGCGGATGGTCACGATGCGGCCCGAAAAGGCTTCGCGGCCGCCGAACTGGATGAACTGGGTATCGCAGCTGCGGATCTCGGGGCCGATCTCATCGGCTAGGTCAGCGGTCGCGACGATGTTTGCTGATTCGGTCACCGGCTTATCTTGTCAGGGCGAAAATGCGCAAATCACGCGCGGTGCGATTGCGGTAGGCGGTGTACGCCTGGGTGGTCTCCTCGAACTGCGCGAAGATCTCTTCCTTGCGCTTCTCGTCTGTCACGAGCGCCGCCTGAACGGGAATCCGCTGCCCGGCGATGGTGACCTCGGCGGCCGGGTTGGCCAGCAGGTTTCCGGTCCAGGCCGGATGGTGCGCCTGCCCGAAATTGCTGCCGATCACATACAACTCGGATCCGCCGTGCACATACAGCAGCGGCGTGGTGCGCGGCTGACCCGACTTGCGCCCGACGGTGGTGAGCAGGATGACGGGCGCGCCGATCGGGCCCAGCACGGTGTATTTGCCACCGGTGCGCTCCAGTACCCGCCGGTCGAGGGGGGTCAGCTTGCGAATCACCAGCGAGCCGAGTTTGGTCGCGGCGAACGGACTGGCAACGCGCGACAGGAGATTCGTACGCGAACCCCAGATCCGGTCGGGAAACTGCTCACTCATGACCGGGACTTTAGTGCCCCGCGGCGGCGCCGTCCGCACGCTCCGGATGCGCTGGGGGCCCGCGGAACGATCTACAGGGGAAAGTAATCGGCTGTGCACCCGGGGACGCCGGGGCATACTGACGATTACCCGCAGGTCGAGGGGGAGTGCATGAGCGTGGAACCGGCCATAGATTCGGGAGCGGTCGATGAGACCCGCTCCCTGCTGGCCGCGGTGGCCGCCCGATTCACCGCCGCCTGGGAGGCGGCCGGGACCCCGCCGAACCTGCACGAATTCCTGCCGGACGCACCGGAATTCCGGCGACTGTGCCTGATCGAACTGATCAAGGTGGACCTCGAGTATCGCTGGATTCGCTACGAGTTTCCCAAGCGTCTGGCCGAATACCGTTCCGAATACGACGAATTGCGCTCCGGGCCGCTGCCGCCGGATCTCGCGTACGAGGAATTCCATGCGCTGCGCCGATCCGGCCGCGCCCTCGATCAGAGCGGCTTCCCGACCGAATCCGCCTCCACCGCCCTGGCCTGGGGTGACCGCGACTATCGCAGCACGCTGATCGCCCGCCCGCGCGCCCAGCAGGCCCTGGAGGGCATCGAAGTCGGGGACCGGGTGGACGATTTCGACCTGCTCGTCGAATTGGGCGCGGGCGCGTTCGCACGCGTCTTCCTGGCCCGGCAGCGTTCCATGCAGCGCCTGGTGGCGGTGAAGATCTCGCAGAATCACGGCACCGAATCCGAGACCCTCGCGCAGCTCGATCACGAGAACATCGTGCGCGTCTTCGATCAGCGGCTGATGGCGGACCGGGAACTGAAACTGCTGTACATGCAGTACCTTCCGGGCGGCACGCTGTCGCGGGTGCTGAGCCTGGTGCGGGCGCGCCCGGCCTCCGAACGCGAGGGCGGCCTGCTGCTCGAGGCGGTGGACAAGGCCATGCGCGACAAGGGCGGCCTGGTGCCCAGCGAATCCGCCACGCGCGCGGAGATCGCCGACCGGTCCTGGCCGGAAACCGTTGCGTGGCTGGGGTCCCGGCTGGCCCTGGCCCTGGACTACGCCTCCGACAATGGCGTGCTGCATCGCGATATCAAGCCCGCCAATGTCCTGCTCACCGCCGACGGCGTGCCCAAGCTCGCCGACTTCAATATCAGTTTCAGCCTGCACGTGGCGGGGACCAGCCCGCTCGCGTATTTCGGTGGCTCCCTGGCCTATATGTCGCCGGAGCAGCTGGCCGCCTGCCATCCGCACCTGCCCGACAGCGCGGAGCAGCTCGACGGCCGCAGCGATATCTACGCGCTCGGCGTCATGCTGTGGGAACTGCTCACCGGGCATCGCCCCTTCGACGACGAGACCCGTGCGGGCGATTCCGAATCCTCCCTCGAACGCATGCTGCGTTTGCGGCGCGGCGAGCTGGAAACCGAACGCCTCGCCGAACTACCGCCGGACTGCCCGCCCACCCTGCGCCGCGTCCTGCTGAAATGTCTTGCCCCGCACCGGGAGGACCGCTGGCCGACCGGGGCGGCGCTGGCGCAGCAATTGGACCTGTGCCTGGATCATCGCGCCCGCGATCTGGTGGATCCGCCGCGGCACAGCCTGCGCGCGCGGGTCGGGCCGTGGTCGCTGGTGCTGCTCATCACGGCGGCCAGCTTCCTCGGCGACTTCCTCGGGATGCTGTACAGCAATCTGCACAATGCCCCGCTCTGGGATCTCTGGTTCACGCCCGCGGAGCAGGCGACATTGCAGGCGGTCGGCACACTGCTGCCGCTGATCACCACGCCCGCGGCCATCATCGTCACCAATTACCTGTGCCGCCAGGCCTTCCTGGTCTGGCGTGGGTTGCGCCGCGGCCGCACCTACGATCCGGAGGTGCTGGCCCGCGCCCGCCGCGACACCCTGGTGGACGGTGACCGGGTGGCGCTGCTCGCCTTCCTGTGGTGGGTGGTGTCGGCGATCGTGGCCGCCGTCTCGATGGTCGCGTTCACCGAACTGCCCGCGGGCCAGGTGCTGAATCTGGTGGCGACCCTGCTGGTTTCGGGTGCGATCGCGGTGGCGTACCCGTTCTTCCTGGTCACCTTCTTCGTGGTGCGCTACTTCTATCCGCGCCTGCTCATGCTCGGGGAGACGGCCAGCGATCACGATGCGCTGCGCGCCCTGGGCCGTCGCTGCACTCGCTATCTCGCTGTGGCCGTGGCCATTCCGCTGATCGGCGTGGTCACGAGTCTCATGTTCCTGACGGCGGACGAGGTCTCGGCGGTGCTCGGCCCGATCAAATGGCTGTGCCTGGGCGGCGTGCTGGCATTCCTCGGGGCCTACTGGCTGTTCCGGCAGACCGAGGCCGATCTCCGCGCCTTCGAGCGGGCCGTCTCGTCCAAGAATTCGGCCCGGTCCGTCTAGATCCCGGTCAATGTAGCCAGAGCCACGCGAACATGGCCATCCACATGGCCCCCACCGTGAGTCCGGCAATGGCGAAGCCGCGATCATCGCGTTCGGTATTGCCGGTCAATGCGACCACTCCGAGAATGACCGCGGGTACCGCCGTGATGCCGCAGATGAATCCGAACACGCTGAGCACGAACGCGGTGACACCCATCCCCTTGGCGGGCTTGGCGGCCGGTTGATAGAACATCGGCGTGGCCGGATAGACCGGCATATTCGGATAGACGGGCATACTGGCTCGCGCCCAGGTCAATCCGGCCATGGTCGTATCGAGATCACCGAAGGTGCGGGCATTGAGCGCGTGCCCGATGCGCTCCGACAGCTCGTCGACGGTGAGTCGCCCGGCCTGAAAATTCTGTTTCAGCGCCTCGATCGCCCGTTCCCGATCGGCGTCGCCCGCAAGGAAATGCGTGCTCTCCCAGTGAGGTTCCATCGTGGTTCTCCATCGAACCGAAGGCGAGTAATTCTTCTTCGACCCTATTCCTCTGAACTGCCGCAATGCTCGAATCGAGACCGGAACCACAGACTTCGCACCCGACGCGCCGAGGACTCAGCCGCGACCGTGCCGCTGCTCATAGGCGGTCCGCTCGGCGGACTCGCGCCGACGCCGGTCGGCATCCGCGAGCGCGGGATCGAAACCGTGCTTGATCAGGCGATTACGACGAAACACATAGGTGAGCGCCACCGTGAAATAGATGAGCGGCAGATATAGCAGCGCCATCATGGCCAGCTTCATCCACGCGGGACCGGGAAGCAGCAGGAAGACGCACAGCACCGGAATGATCGGCACCAGAATGCGCAGCAGATAGCGCCGGGTCGCGCCCGGGCCGAGCAGATCATTGCGCACCCACTCCGACATGGACGGCGGCAGTGTGCGGCCGCAGATATAGCCGAGCCGCTGCAATGGCGTCGGGGTGGCGCGTTCGGGCATGTGCCCCAGGATCCTCGCAGCGGGGGACGCGGACAAATCAAGGGGTCGGCGGCGCAGGCCCGGGGAGGCGGTGGCCGTCGACCCCGGGTGTCAGGCGTTGGCGTTGGCGGCGTGGAATTCCGCGACCTGGGTGACCAGGTTGTGCGTGGAGCTCTTCACGGCGAGCTTCACGAACGGCTCGATGGTCTTGCCCATGATCTTTCCGGCAATGCCGCCCGGCACCCGGTATTCGACAATGGCGTCGATGGTGCAGGATTCCTCGCCCTTGGCGTGGAAGAGGAAGGTGGATTCGATCTCGAAGCCCTTGATGGATTTCACGCCGATGGCGAGGCCGGGCTCGTGGCGCACGATCTGGATGCGTGAATGCAGGGTGACGGGGCCGAGGCCGATGGCGCCGTCGAAGGTGGCGTCCACGCCCTCGATCTGCTCGGTGAGCGGGGTGAAGGCATTGATCTCATTGATGAATCGCGGCAGGTTGCGGTAGTCGTTGACGTAGGCGAAGGCCGATTCGGCCGTGGCGGCGCAGTCCGCGACGATCTTGACTTCGGTCATGCCCAAGACAGTAACGTGTTCTAGTTTTGCCTGCAGATTATGTGATTGGCCTCGCAGAATATGCGCCGAGGCGGCCCGAACGGGCTACGCGGTGACGGCGAGCGTGGCGGCCAGCCCGAAGACTATCGCCATCAGCAGAACTTCACCAATCGCCCGGCGCAGCGAGGACTCCGCGGCCATTCGATGATCCGACGCGATCGGCACCCAGGTCTTGCGCCACCAATAGCCCAGCGCCAGCAGAGCGGTCAGGAACAGCGTCTTCGCCAGCAGAATGCGGCCGTACCCGGTGGTCGCGAGTTCGGTGAGGCCACCGACCCGCACCAGACCATTGAGGACACCGGTCGCCAGCACCGTCGCCGCCAGCGGCAGCGCCCACGCCGAATAGCGGGGCAGCAGCACCGCCCACTCGCCGCGGGTGCGCACCGTCAGCGCCAGCGCCAGCAGCAGCCCGAACCAGGCGCTCGCGGCGAGCGCGTGCACGGCCGCCAGCACCGAACCGAACATCTGCTGCGACATATGCCCGGTGATCGGGCGCAGGGCCAGGGTCACCGCCGTGAACACCAGCACCAGATCTGCGGTGGCGCGGTCCGGATTGCGAAACCCGAACGCGCTGTACGCGGTGACCGCGCCGGTGCCGATGAGCAGGGCGATACCGATCTGGCCGCCGCTGACATTCGTCAGATAGTCGCCGAATCCCGTCGCGCTGAGCTGGCGCACCGGAAGTCCTTGCACCTCGGCGGCTTCCAGGACCAGCATGGTGAATTCCATTGCTGCCCAGACACCGGCGAGCACGGTGAGCACTCGCCAGGGCGGTTGTAGTCGATCGTGCAGCCGCGGCAGGGCGGCCAGTCCGAGCACCGTCGCGCCCGCGCAGTCGGCGAACACCCGGGCGGGGGCCTCCGGCTGCACGGGATCACCGGCGGCGAGCGCCCAGGCGAGCGCCGCACCGGTCAATCCGATCGGAACGACCAGCAGCAGTAGCCATTTCAGGTTGCTGCCGGTCGTTCCGGGCTCCCGGCGGCGATCGGTGCGATCGGACCGGCTCACTTCTTCTGCTTACCCCGGCCACCCAGCAGTGCGAACGCCAGGCCACCACCGAACAGCACCACCGCGCCCACGATGAACACCCACAGCGGGACCCCGCCGTCATCGCCGCCGCTGCCCGACTTGGCCGAGGTGTCGGCCTTCGGGCCCGGAGTTCCGGTGCCCGCCTTGGTGAGCGTGAAGGTGCGGGTGCCGCTCACCGGGTGCCCGTCGGCCGAGGTCACCCGGAACGCGATCTTGTAGTCGCCGGCCGCGCCGAGTTCACCGACCTCGATGCTGATGGTCGCGCCCTCCACCTTCGGATCCCCCTTGGACCACAGGTAGCCGTCCTTGTCGGTGACCGTCATGGACGGATACGCGGTCTGCAGTTCCTCATTGAAGGTGACGCTGACCCGGGCGGGCGAGGTGTCGATCTGTGCGCCCTGCTCCGGGCTGGAGCTGATGACCGCCGAATGCGCGCTGGCCGTACCGCCCCCCAGTAGCGCGAAACCGGTGACCAGCAGCCCGGTCAGCATGCCCGCGAAAAGCTTGCGGCTCATGCTGAATTGATTAGACGCATGAGCGGAGCCCTGCGTGGTGACGCTTCGCAAGCGCAGGGTGGTGGAGCGACGCCTCCGGGCTTGACCGCTCATGCGCGCCGCCCCCGGATGACGCTGCCCAGACCCAGTGCCGCACCGAGTGCGCCCAGGGCCAGGCCGATGCCGCCCAGCCAGCGGGCGGTGTTGTCGGTGTCGCTGGAGTCCTTGGCCTCGGTGGTGGTGGCGTGATCGTCATCGCCGTCGCCCTTGGCGGCCAGGTGCAGGGTCGGGGCCGGATGCTCCGGCTCGGTGCCGTCCGCGTTCTCCTTCTGATCCCAGGTGACGACCTTGCCGTCGCTGTAGGTCTGGGTGGCATTGAAGCTCACCGTGTCCTGCTTGGGCAGCGGGCCCAGCGAGAGCGCGAAACGCTGGAACTGGCCCTGTCCCACACCCGGATTGCCCGGATCGGCGGTCCAGGTGACCGCGGTGACCTGGCCCTGATCGTTCTTGTCGGCCTTGGCGGTCCAGCCCGGAATCGGTTCGGTGCGTGCGCTCTTCAAATTCGGGACGGCCACGGTGACCTTGGTGGTGGTGGCGGTGTCCGACTCGTTCGGCACCTTGAAGGTGGCGACCGCATAGCCGCCCTGGCTCGCGCCGGGGGCGTCGACGGTCACGTGGGCGGAGGCGATGCCCGCGCCCAGCAGCGTGAGGCTCGCGGCCGTGACAGCCGTGCCGAGCGCACGCGAAATGGAGGTCTTCATGAGTGGATTGCCTTTTCTGACACAGGGTTACGGGTGAGGTGAGATCACGCCGCGACCGGTGGGGCGCGCGCCCCGAGCGCACCCGCGGTCAGAAGTTCGGGCGCCGTCGCGACGAATCGAGTCCAGCGCCCGCCGCCGGTCCGCACCGGAAGACCGGTGGGAGGGGCGACCAGGGCTCGAATCGTCTGCGAGACAAGCTCGTACAGCCGCTCGGCGACCAGAATCAGAAAGGCGAAGACCAGCGTGGCCACGGTGTGCGCCGTGGCCATCACGCCATCCGCCACGAAATCCCTTGCCGCGGAATGCCCGTGCTGCGCCAGCCCGCTCAGAGCGATATGGCAGGCGGGCTGGCCCACGGCCATGAGTGCGGGCAGGGTGACGGGGGAGCGGAGCGTGGCGGCCACGGCCCCGATCGCCGCGGCGACCACGAGAAGCAAAGTCAGGCCGGATGATCCGGGTATTCCGCCGCCCGCCGCCCCGTGTGCGCCGACCGCCAGCACCGCCAGGGTGACGCCCGCCAGGCAGCCGCGCAGGCGGCTGTGCCGACGGTCGCCGGTCCGGCGGTGCATGGGGTTCGGCTCAGTTCACGCCGAGGCGTGCGAGCACATCCGCCTCGATGCCGGACAGCTCGTTGGAGATCGACGCGTGCACGGCGCGCCGGCGCTGCACCGGCATCTGCGCGGCGGTGCGGATGGCGGCCGACAGGCTGTCCAGCCGGTCGCGGGTAGCGACGGCGAACTTCTTGGTGTCGTTGTCCTGGGACTTGGTCTCCAGTTCGCTCAGCGTGGTCTCCACGTTCGCGACGCGGGCCTGGAGTTTCGCTCCGGGACCGGCGAATTCGCCGAGCTGGTTCACGCCGATGCCGAGCTGCTGGGCGCGGCGATGGTCGAGCTGCGCGCGCACGAAGGTGGCGGCGCGGTAGGCGAGCGGCGCCAGCACCGGCAGCAGCACCCGGGCCACACCCAGATACTTGCGCACCTGGGCGGCGGTGAACGGGTCGCGCTCGGCCTTGGCGGCCAGCTTCAGCGCGGCCTTCTCCTCGGCCTGCAACTTGGAGATCTCCGCCTTCGCGACCTTGCGCTGGGTGCGATTGTCGGCCCGGTCCTTCTTGCGCTCATTGCGCGCACCGAGCTTGGCCTCCATGCCGGCCTTATGTTTGAGGGCTTTCGCCTCGGCTCGGCGGCTGACCCGCTTCTTGCGCTTGGTGAACAACCCCATTGATGGCCTCCGTCATGCTGGTTCGCCATGGCAGCACAGGGCCGGGGGAAATGCCTGTCCGCCCATGAAACACAGTTTGCGCTCACCTTATCGGGTAGACATCCCACTCTGCGAGCGCCGTGCCCATTGGGTATCCCCCCTCAGCGAGCGCCGTGCGTTTTTGGGCAGACCCCAATGTTCGCGGCGCGTCTTGGTTCTGGACTGAGTGGAGCGGGGGAGCGCAGCGGAGGAGCGGAGGGAGGGAAGAACCGAGACTTCGGGCGCCGCGAACCGCCGGAGCGAAGCGGAGGCCGAACAAACACAGTGTCGGGGTGGGAGGCCATACTTACGGGCGTGTATTCGGGCATCGGTGACCATGGCGAGCGGGCCGCGTTTCTGGACGCGCGTGCGCTGATCGGGTGCCGGCACCGGCTTCTTCTGGACGCCACCCATCCGCAGGTGTTGACCGGAGTCGCCGAGGACGCCGGCGTTCAGCAGCGGCGGGAGGCCGCCGCGGCGCATCGGCTGAATGTGCGGGACACGCTGGTCACGGCCGATCCGGACGCCTGGACGGTGATCGATCCGAAGCAGACCGCGGCCCAGCGCGCCGCGGCCACCATCGCCGCCATGGAGGCGGGCGCGGAACGCATCTGGGGCGGGCTGCTGCCGCAGGAATCCGATACCGGGCGGCGCGGCGGCTGCGAAATCCTGTGGCACGACGGCGATCGCGGCGGATACATCCCGGTGGTCGTGGTCAATCACAAGGTGAGTGATCCGCGCCAGCCCGGCCCGTCCGACTATCACCCGCTCACCACCGGCCTGTACGAATGGGCTCCCAAGCCCGACAAGCATGTCCGCACCCGCCCGCAGCCGCGCGATCAGCAGCGCCTCGCGCACCTGTACCGCATGTTGCAGCGGCATGGTCTGGCCAGTCCGGCCCTGGTCGGTGGCGCGATCGGCTACCACTTCGACCGCATTCTGGTGCACGACCTGGGCCCGGTCCTGGACGACTACGACCGCCGCTACGCCGAACGCATCTCCGTGGTGCGCGGCGAATTGCCGACCGTCCCGTCCAAGGTGCCGGAGTGCCGCCAGTGCCCGTGGTGGACCCGCGCCCCCGAAGAGGGCGGCAAGAGCTGCGAGAAGTGGCTGATCGAACAGCGCGATGTGTCTCTGGTGGCGCCCGGCTCGCGCGCCGAGGTGCTGCGCCGCCACGGTGTCGAGACCATCGACGATCTGGCCGCCTGGACCGGCGAGGATCCCGAGGACTGGCAGTACGAGCCGTTCACCGAAACCGTGGTCACCGCCCGTGCCTGGGCCACCGGCGCACCCCTCGTCCGCCGCGTCGAGCATGTCCGGGTGACGCGCGCCGACGTCGAAGTGGACGTGGACCTGGAGAGCTTCCAGGAGCACGGCGCATACCTGTGGGGAACCCTCCTGGACGGCGTGTACCGCCCGTTCGTCACCTGGGATCCGCTGCCCACCGAGGACGAGGGCCGCTCCTTCGCCGAATTCTGGAACTGGCTCATGCAGGTCCGCGCCGACGCCGCGGCGGCCGGGAAATCCTTTGCCGCCTACTGCTATTCGCGCACCGCGGAAGACAAGTGGCTGTACGAGTCGGCCCGCCGCTTCGCCGGAATGCCGGGTATCCCGACCGAGAAGCAGATCCAGCAGTTCGTCGACGGCCCGCAGTGGGTGGACATGTTCCAGGCCGTCTCCGACCAGTTCATCTGCCCGAACGGCAAGGGGCTCAAGAAGATCGCCCCCGTTGCCGGATTCCACTGGCGGGACGCGGAGGCCGGTGGCGAGGCGTCCATGGCCTGGTACCGGCTGGGTGTCGGCTTCGATGGCGGCGAACCGGATATGTCGCAGCGCACCCGCATTCTCGAATACAACGAGGACGATGTGCTGGCCACCAAGACGCTGCGGGACTGGATGACCGATCGGGCCGATGCGCAGGTTCCGGGCATCGCCGATTTCGCCCGTCGGTAATATCGCGAGGCGTGACCGACAACATCGAACACCTGGAGTTTCAGGCCGAAACCCATCAGCTCCTGGAGCTGATGATCCACTCGGTCTACTCGAACAAGGACACCTTCCTCCGTGAACTGATCTCGAATGCCTCCGACGCGCTGGACAAGCTGCGCATGGAGTCGTTCCGGGACAAGGATTTGCAGGCCGACATCTCGGACCTGCACATCGATCTCGAGGTGGACCGGGATAACCGGGTCCTCACCATCCGCGACAATGGCATCGGCATGTCCCGCGCCGAAGTGGTGGATCTGATCGGCACCCTCGCCAAGTCCGGCACCGCCCAGCTGCGCAAGCAGCTCATGGAAGCCAAGCCCGATCAGGCCGCCGAGGAGCTCATCGGCCAGTTCGGCATCGGCTTCTACTCGACCTTCATGGTGGCCGACAAGGTCACGCTCACCACCCGCAAGGCGGGCGAAACCACGGGCACCCGTTGGGAATCCGAGGCGGGTAGTTCCAGCTACACGATCGAGGAGCTCGCCGACGCGCCGCAGGGCACCGCGGTCTCGCTGCATCTGAAGCCCGCCGACGATGACGACGCGCTGTACGACTACACGCTGGAGTGGAAGCTCCGCGACATCGTCAAGAAGTACTCGGACTTCATCGCCTGGCCCATCCGCATGGATGTGGAACGCACCGTCATGGACGGTGAGGGTGAGGACAAGACCGAGAAGACCCTCATCGAGACGCAGACCCTGAACTCCCAGAAGGCCCTGTGGACCCGCCCCAAGAGCGAGGTGTCCGAGGAGGAGTACAAGGAGTTCTACAAGCACGTCTCGCACGCCTGGGACGATCCCCTCGAAATCATCCCGATGAAGGCCGAGGGCACCTTCGAGTATCAGGCACTGCTGTTCCTGCCCTCGCACGCACCGTTCGACCTGATGACCCGTGAGCACAAGCGCGGCGTGCAGCTGTATGTGCGGCGCGTGTTCATCATGGACAACTGCGAAGAGCTGATGCCGGAGTACCTGCGCTTCGTCAAGGGCGTGGTGGACGCACAGGACCTGTCGCTCAATGTGTCCCGTGAGATCCTGCAGCAGGACCGGCAGATCCGGGCGATCCGCAAGCGCCTGGTGCGCAAGGTGCTCTCCACGGTCAAGGACCTGCAGAAGGCCGAGGATCAGGAGAAGTACCAGACGTTCTGGCGTGAATTCGGCCGAGTCGTCAAGGAGGGCTTGCTCTCCGACCCGGACAATCGCGAAACCATCCTGCAGGTCTCGTCTTTCGCGTCCACGCACGCGGCCGACGAACAGACCACCCTCGCCGGATACGTCGAGCGCATGCAGGAGGGCCAGCAGGCCATCTACTACATGACCGGCGAATCCCGGCAGCAGATCGAGAACTCCCCGCATATGGAAGCCCTTGCCGCCAAGGGCCTCGAGGTGCTGGTGCTGACCGATCCGGTCGACGAG
The DNA here is from genome assembly GCF_040683015.1 of Nocardia sp. NPDC051030. NCBI lineage: Bacteria > Bacillati > Actinomycetota > Actinomycetes > Mycobacteriales > Nocardiaceae > Nocardia > Nocardia sp. NPDC051030. Next base: position 554,151 of record NZ_JBFBCD010000005.1, read on the forward strand.
ATGTGGGTCGGGTCGGTGCCGGAGTTCGACGGCAAGCCGTTCCAGTCCATTGCCAAGGGCGAGGTGGATCTGGAGACCGAGGACGAGAAGAAGGAGTCCGAGGCGCTGCGCGAGCAGCAGGAGAAGGACTTCGCCGACCTCACCGGCTGGCTGCGCGAGACCCTGGAGGCGAGCGTCAAGGAGGTGCGCCTGACCAACCGGCTCACCACCTCACCGGCCTGCATCGTGGGCGATGTCTACGACTTCACGCCGATGCTGGAGCGCATGTATCGCGCGTCGGGACAACAGCTTCCGGACTCCAAGCGGATTCTCGAGCTGAACCCGTCGCATCCGCTGGTGACCGGTCTCCGGGATGCCTTCGCGGCGGTGAAGGACGAGGCCGACAAGCCCGCTGAACTGGCCGAAACTGCCGAATTGCTCTACGGCACAGCCGTTCTCGCCGAGGGTGGCGAGCTGAAGGATCCGGCGGCATTCGCCCGTATCCTGGCTGACCGGTTGACGCGTACGCTCTGACCTGGCGGTATTCCCGCCCCTCGTTTCGGGAGGGGCGGGAATCGGTCATATCGGACATGGGATGAATGTGACCCGGGCTATAAACGCGCCCATACCGGGAACTCCTCCCCGCGGCGTACGTTGTACGTCTTGGTCGTAAGTTTTTCGCAATCGTGTATTACATGCTCGCGCTGAACATCGTGCGGGTGTTGCTTCTCTTGCCAGGCAAGTTGCAAGCCGCCTTCTGATCGACCCGGTCGCCGCGACCGTGGCGGCCGTGATGACTCCCTCGTCAGGAGAAGGTAATGGTTCAGGGCACCGTCAAGTGGTTCAACGCCGAGAAGGGCTACGGCTTCATTTCTCATGAGGGCGGCCCCGACGTGTTCGTTCACTACTCGGAAATCGAAGGCAACGGCTACCGCCAGCTCGAAGAGGGCCAGGCCGTGAGCTTCGAAATCACCGAAGGCAAGAAGGGCCCCCAGGCCGCGGCAGTCCGCCCGCACTGAGGCGGAGTGGGGTTGCCCCCACGGGATTCTTCACTTCATAAGACAAGGCCCGCACTGGGTTCCAGTGCGGGCCTTGCTGTTTGCTTGGGGGTCCGGGGGCCTGCCTCCGAATTCCCTTGCGGGGGTTTGGGGGTGAAACCCCCAAAACCTAGCGTTAGCGCGGCGCCATGCGGAGAGCGCCGTCCATGCGGATGGTCTCGCCGTTCAGGTAGTCGTGCTCGGTGATGTACTGCGCGAGCTGCGCGTACTCGTCCGGGCGGCCCAGGCGCGACGGGAACGGGACGCCCGCCTCGAGGCCCTTGCGGTACTCCTCGGTGACACCGGCGAGCATCGGGGTGTCGATGATGCCGGGGGCGATGGTGTTGACGCGAATGCCGAACTGCGCCAGGTCACGCGCGGCCGGAATGGTCATGCCCGCGACGCCGCCCTTGGAGGCGGAGTAGGCGATCTGACCGATCTGGCCCTCGAACGCCGCCACGGAGGCGGTGTTGATGATGACGCCGCGCTGGCCGTACTCGTCGACCGGCTCGGTCTTGGAGATGGCGTCGGCCGCGAGGCGCATGACATTGAAGGAACCGAGCAGGTTCACGGTGATGACCGTGCGGAACAGCTCGAGATCGTGCGGGCCGTTCTTGGACAGGATGCGTCCCGCCCAGCCCACGCCGGCGCAGTTGACGACGATGCGCAGCGGCACGCCGGACTCGACGACCTTGGCGACCGCGGCCGCGACCTCGTCACCGCTGGTGACATCGGTCGGGATCAGGGTGACGCCCGCGGGGACGCTGTCCCCGGCGCGCTCGATCGACTGCTGCAGATCCAGGCCGAACACGGTGGCGCCGGCATCGGCGAGGCGCTTCGCGGTGGCGGCGCCCAGACCGGACGCACCTCCGGTGACGATGGCGGCGGAGCCGGAAATCTCCACGGTGATGTGGTCCTCTCGAACGTGGACGGCCCTCTCACTGGCCCTCCGTCAATAGCACCCTAACGGGGCCCGGTGAGCGGTTGACGAGGGGTCGGGTTGTATCGAAGTTTGCGAACATGACTGTTCGCCGAGTGGTACCGTCGATGCCATGAACCCCAGGCGCAGGGAGGGGGCGCCGTCGGCCCCCTCGCAGCGGCGCAGTCTCTTCCATCCGGCCCCGAGGGTCGCCGGAAAACGCATTCTCGTGACCGGCGCGGCGCGCGGCCTCGGCGCCGCGCTCGCCCGCCAATTGCATTCGCGCGGTGCCTATGTCGCGCTCATGGGCATCGAAGAGGGCCTACTCGCCGAGGTGGCGGCCGATTGCGGCGACGCGCCCTGGCGCTACTGCGATATCGGCGATCCCGCCCAGGTGCAGCGAGTCGTGAACTCCCTCGCCGCGGAACTCGGCGGTCTCGACGCCGTGGTCGCCAATGCCGGTATCGCCCGGCAACTGCCCCTGATCGGCGGCGATCCGACCATTCTCGAGGAAACCCTCACCGTCAATGTGCTCGGCGTCTACTACACGCTGCGCGCCGCCGGGCCGCATATCGCGCATCCGGGCGGCTACCTGCTGGTGGTGTCCTCGCTGGCCGCGGCCATCCACCTGCCCTTGGCCGGGGCCTACAGCGCCTCCAAGGCCGCCGTCGAAGCCCTCGGTGAAACCCTGCGAATAGAGTTGCGGCACACCGGAGCCCGGGTCGGCATGGCCTATTTCGCCGAACTCGATACCGATATGACCAGCCGCGGTTTCGGCACCGAGGCGGCGCGCAGCATGCTCGGCCGCTCCACGGTGTCCGGGATCGCGCCGCTCGGCCCGGCCATCGACGCGCTCGAACACGCCCTCGGCCGCCGCAAGCGCCGCGTCTTCTCGCCGTATTGGGTGGGAATGGCGTTGCGGTTCCGCGGAATCGGGCAGCGTCTGGTCGAATACTCCTTGCGCGATGGCGTCGCCTCCGGCCTCGAGATCGCCCGCACCGAACGGGTGGAATTCACCACCGATCAGCCCGCCCGGCCGAATCGGCTGGGACCGAGCAGAATGAGTGAGCCCGCTTAACCATCCCCGGCACCACGGAGTCACCGCATGCCCGATCAGGCCGTCACCGCTCGTCAGCTGCCTCGCGGCCGCCACGGTCTGCCGCGGGAGACCGTCGTCGCCGCCCAGCGCGACCGGATTCTGCTGGCCATGGCGGAGGCGATGGCCGAAAACGGTTATGTCGGGACACCCGTCGCGGCCGTCATCAAACGCGCGGGCGTCTCCCGCGAAACCTTCTACGAGCAGTTCCGTTCCAAGGAGGACTGCTTCGACGCCGCCTATGAGCGCGCGGTGGAACTGCTGCTCGCGGGAATCCTCGCGGTCACCGGGGCCGAGATCGAGGGCGAAACCCATACCGAGCGCATGGAACGCGTCCTCACCGCCTACCTCGATGCCCTGGCCGCCGCCCCCGCTTACGCCCGGCTCTTCCTGGTCGAGGTGTACGCGGTCGGCCCGGAGGCCATCGCGCGCCGCACGCAGATGCAGGAAACCTTCGTGGCCATGGTCGCCGACATTCTCGACGCCGATACCGAGGAGCAGCGCTTCGCCTGCCAGACCCTGGTGGCCGCGCTCAGCGCCATGGTCACCAGCCGGATCGCGGTCGGCGATATGGACGGCCTGCGCTCGCTGCGCGAACCTCTCCTAGGCCTGGTGCGTCGCAGTGGCGGACTCTTCGGCGGCGGCGCGACGGACGACTGACACGGGGTCAGACGGTCCGCTCTCGCACCGCGATATCCGGCAGTGGTTCCGGATTCGCCTGCGCCACAATCTCGGGTCGCCGGGCGGCCCGGCGGCGCAGCAGCAGAAGGACGGCCCCGGCGAGGGCGGGCGCGGCGGCCGAGAGGACGGCGATCAGCAGGGTCCCGAGGTCGGGAGCGAACGCGTCCAGCACCGTCATCGCGCCGAAGTAGAGGAACAGCAGGCCCGAGCAGACCGCGATCAGGCGTTCCGGAATGTGCTTGCCCACCGTGACTCCCACCAGAATGGCGAGGCCGCCGGCGGCGACCATGCCCGCCGACGCGCCGATCCACACCGCGAACCAGCCGTGCTTGGTGGCCAGGGCCATGGTGGCGAACATGGTGCGGTCGCCGAGTTCGGCCAGCAGGAACGCGGACAACACCATCAGGAATGCGGAGCGCGACTTCGGCTGCGGGGCATCGGCTTCGGTGTCGTCCGCGGCGGTGCGGCCGGGCAGCGTCTCGCGCAGGGTCCACAGGCCGACGCCGATCAGGGTGGCGGCTGCGAAGAGTGCGATGACCTCGGTCGGCAGGGCCGCGCCGAGGAAGTGGCCGACGCCCACCGCGATCAGGTTCACCGCGAAGCTCGCGACGGTGATGCCCGCCAGCACGATCCACCAGCGGTAGCGCAGCGCGAAGGTCAGCGCCATGAGTTGAGATTTGTCGCCGAGTTCGGCGAGGAACAGCACGCCGAAGGTCAGCAAAAGTGTGGTGATCAAGTTCGTCAGCTCCCAGGGTTCCGGCCTGTCGGCTGAATGCGGGGGCGCTTCAGCCGACACCGCACCGGTAAAAACGGTTTGGTTTTCATCGGCCGAAGGTCTCGCCCACCGGAAGCTGTCCGGTTCACGCAGCCGGATCCGGGAAGGACCAGTATGTCGACTGCGCGATTGGGGGCTACTCCCCTTCGCTCCCGACCATACTACTCCGGCAAACCCGGCACTCGCAAACTCGTGTAGCCCAAATCGCAATGCGCACAATAAGTTTGGGCGCGCTGCCGCAAGGTTTCGGGAACCCTTACGCGGCCAGCAGCATGGCCAGAACCGCGGTGTCGGGATCACTGATCGGATCCACGCCGACCCGGCTCACCATCGAGGTCAGCACGCCGTCGCCATCGGTTTCCACCCATGCCGCGCGATGTTCCAGACCCAGATGCGGCAGTCCCGGCAGGAGCAGGCAGCCGGAGGCCGCACCCGAGCATTCGGGCAGCGAAGGCCGCGTCTCACGCGGCGGATGCAACATGATCAGGGCGGGTGGCACATGTTCGGCAAACCTCCCGGGCTGCAAGGCTTCCTCGCCGAGCACCGTCCCCTCCGCAATGACGAGCCCCACCATGTCCGGCTCCGGATCCTGCGGCAATTCCTCCCGCGCCCCGAATACCGTCGTGGTCGGCAATAACCCCGGCACCCCCGCCACCCGCACCGCGAACACCAGCAGCTGCGCCCATTCCTTGGTGGAATCCGGCCACCGGCCCGAAATCACGAACCCACGCAGCGCACCGTGCGCCTGAAACGGCGTCACACCGATCAGCTCACTCATCGTGTGCCTCCCGAAATCTGACCGGGGGCGGCTATGCCCGTCCTACCTATTGGGATCTCGAGGATCCCCCCAAAACGGACTGGCACACAAGTACCAGAGACTGCCAATCCGGCCCGATCCGCAACAATTTGCCTACGCGAAACCCCCGGAAAACAACCGGAAACGCAGAAGGGCCCGCAAACCAGACTGGTTTGCGGACCCAAATTGCCCGGGCGTGTCGCCCGAAGTCTTCAGACTCAGCCGAAGATCAAGCCCTTGCCCTGGGTGACGGCGCGCGCGAAGCGGTCCTGCACCTCGGCCCAGTTGACGACGTTCCAGAACGCCTTCACGTAGTCGGCCTTGACGTTCTTGTACTGGAGGTAGAAGGCGTGCTCCCACATGTCCAGGCCCAGCAGCGGGATGATGCCCAGCGGCACATTGCCCTGCTGATCGGTCAGCTGGAAGGTGAGCAGCTTGCCGCCCAGGGTGTCGTAGCCCAGCCAGGCCCAGCCGGAGCCCTGCAGGCCATTGGCGGCCGCGGAGAACTGCGCGACGAACTTGTCGAACGAACCGAACTGGTCGTCGATCGCGGCGCCCAGGTCGCTCTCCGGCTTGTCGCCACCGTCGGCGGACAGGCTCTTCCACCAGATCGAGTGGTTGACGTGGCCGCCCAGGTGGAAGGCCAGGTTCTTCTCGTTCAGGAAGATGGCGGCGTGGTCGCCGGACTCGCGCGCGGCTTCCAGCTTCTCCAGCGCGGCATTGGCGCCGGCGACGTAGGCGGCGTGGTGCTTGGTGTGGTGGATCTCGTTGATCTGCCCGGAGATGAACGGTTCCAGGGCGCTGTAGTCGTAATCCAGTTCTGGCAGCGTGTACTCAGCCACGATGTCCCTTCCTCAGTGTCTGGGCCGTATGCGCACGGTGTATCCCGCGCACACTCAACCATCATTCGTACACCCGCTTCCCTGCAACCGGGCTTCTTGCCCCCACATTCCGCGACCTATCGGGCCGTCTCAACCCTTGGGCTACGGGTGATCGCAACCCCCTGGCAGTGGGCGAGATCAGCACCGCCCGCTGTACAGCAATCGGCCGCGTCCCCGAGAACCTCGGGGACGCGGCCCTTTTCATATATTTTTCCCCGCCTACAGCGGGGGCACGATATTCGGCCGCATGGTGCGCGGGTCACCCGCGTCGTGGGCCTTCCACCAGCGCACACCGCCCGCGATGAACTCCTCGAGCGGAATGTCATTGCCCTGCTTGCCGGTGACGGTGATGCCCGAGAACCACACCCGCACATCGAGTTCGCGCGGGTCGACGCCTTCCTCCTGAGAGAACTCCATCAGATGCCCGGCCTCGCCGTCGCCGAGGGTGGTGTCGAAGCTGAGTAGCTTGCGCCATTGCGTCCAGGAGCTGTCGGCGAGGTCGAAGAATTCCCAGCCGTGCAGTGCGCCGCCGCCGAAACTATTGACGGCGTCGTGCATGCCGTCGAGGGTCAGCGGGAGCACGCTCGGCTCCACGTCGTCCCAGCATTGCCGGCGCAGTGAGGCCGCGACGCGGGTGACCCCGGTGAGAGTCAGGTATACGTCGCAGTCGTCCGGCGGCGGGCCGTCGACGGGAAGGGTGAGGACGTCGAGTTCCAGCCGTATTGTCGCGGCCGCCGTGTCGACGTCTATTCCGAGGCATGTCGCCTCGGAGAGTGCGGTGTTGAGTCCGTCGATGTCCAGTCCGTCGAGTAGCCCCCTGCTCACAGTCATAGCGCCAGGCTACCGATCTTGCCTGGCTGGACCCAGGATTTCCGTTTTTCGGTAGTGTTGTCGTTTTTTTCGGGTCCGAACGGAACCGAACGTTCAGTGCGGGCGTCAGAGTAGATAGGCCTGCTCTCGGTGGGTTTGTCAGTCGGCCGCTCCGGAACCTGGAGGGGACTTCCGGATCGGTCGGCCGGACCTACCAAAGGGACGTTTCGACGGCTCCGCCTCCCCGCGCCTCCACCCTGAACCTGTGGATCAGGTTGTGGAATTTGTGGATAACTTGATTCGAGCTACGCACAGCGCGGTCGCACCAAGGCGCGGGATGGGGTTCCGAGGAGTGAAACGGACCGGCGGTTCCGACACCCTCCGGCCACGCCGCATTCCCCCTGGGGCGGGACAGAACTCCACGCCTCTTCCGGCCGCGTGGCAGGATCGAAACCGTGACGATGCCCCATGTCCCCTCGGTGCCGATCGACGCCGTGCCTGCGGAATTCGATGTCGCCGAACCGTGGGCCGCAACCGAGCCCGCCCCGGCGCTGCTGCTCGACGTCCGCGAAGACGACGAATGGCAGCAGGGGCACGCGCCCGGCGCGGTGCACATCCCCATGATCGATGTGCCCGCGCGCATGGACGAATTGGATATCGACGCCGAGGTTTACGTGATCTGCCGGCAGGGCGGACGCTCGATCCAGGTCGTGCAATACCTGAACCAGGTCGGGTTCGAGGCCGTGAACGTCACGGGCGGCATGGTGGCCTGGCAGCAGTCCGGCCGGCCGCTCGCGGGCGACGGTGACGAGCCGAAGATCTACTAGTGATGGGGGGACGAGTGGCCGACTCGCGATCGGGACGCGCGGCGTCCGCGCCGGTGGTGCAGCCGTGTGCGCGCTGCGGGGCCCGCTGGGCCGTGCAGGGCAAACCGCTGCACTGGTGCCCCCGCTGCCACGGCGTCCTGCTCTCACCCGCACCGGTGGACGCGCCGCCGGAGCGCCGCAACTATCGCTGGGTGGCCCGCCCGCCCGGCCGCCGCTCCCATCCCGGGGGCGCGCAACGGCGTTCGGCGAGCCGGGAAACGCCGCGCTACACACAGATTCCGCGCTGGGGATTGCAGGATCGGCCGCCCGCGGCGACCGTCGCACCGCGGAACCGCTTGCGGGAGCTGACCGCTCGACTGCCGCGACTGCTCATGACGACCGGTGTCCTGTTCTTGGTGGCCGCCGTCGCCGAGCTCGGCCGGTACGGGATTCTGCTGCGCAATCGCACCCGTCTGATTCAGCCTTGGCTGCTGATGATTTCCGATCTGGCCGTGTACATATTCGGGATCGCGTCGCTGCTGCTGGCGCTGGCGAGCGCGGTGGCACTGGTCGGCTGGCTCGCCGATACCCGCCGGGACGCGTATGCGCGTGCCGGGAAACAGGATCCGCGATCGCTGCGCGAGCTGGCGCTCGGAAGCCTGGTTCCCGGAGTGAATCTGGTGTTCCCGGGCGTCTTCCTCACCGAGGCGGTGCGCGAGCGCGGCGGTTTCGGTGGCGAGGGTGATCCGCGACTGCTGCGCGTCGTGCGGATCTGGTGGGGTGTCTGGGTTCTCAATGGCGTCATGGTGGTGGCCGCGCAGCTGTACCGGTTCGCGGACTCGCTGCAAATGCAGGCCGACGGTGTGATGTTCGCCGTGTGGACCGATCTGGCCGCGGCCGCGGTCGCGGTCCTGACGCTCTGGCTGGTGCGCGCCTTCGACGGTCGTGACCTGCTCGGCCGCGCGCGCAGCGCGACCCGCTGGGTGGTGGCCACCACTCCCGCCGACACGGTCATAGCGCCCGTGCATCCCGGCGGCGGCGCAACCCATTCGGAGTCTGCCGGACGCGCGCCCGACACGACCGTCGGGAATGATGAGGCATCCGCCACCGCGGATTCCGGCCCGACGCCGGAACCCGAGCATGAGGAGGTATTGGCGAAGTGAGCCGGGCCAATCGCGCGCCGTTCGTGGTCGCGCACCGGGGGGCGTCGGCGGCGCAACCCGAACACACCCTCGCCGCATACGATCTCGCGCTGCAGGAAGGCGCGGACGGTGTCGAATGCGATATCCGGCTGACCAAGGACGGGCACCTCGTCTGCGTGCACGACCGCACCGTGGACCGCACCTCCAATGGCGTCGGCGCGGTCAGTGAAATGACCCTCGACGAATTGAAGGCCCTCGACTTCGGCATGGACAGCGGCGAACCCGCCGCCGTGCTCACCCTCGCCGAGCTCATCGAACTGGTGCTGGACTGGAAGAGCCGCCCCACCAAGCTCTTCATCGAGACCAAGCATCCGGTGCGCTATGGCGCGCTGGTGGAGACCAGCCTCCTGAACGAGTTGCAGCGCTACGGCATCGCGGCCCCCGCCTCCGCCGACCACTCCCGCGCCGTGGTGATGTCCTTCGCCGCCACCGCGGTCTGGCGCATCCGCCGCGCCGCGCCGCTGCTCCCGACCGTTCTGCTCGGCGAGTCCTCGCTGTACCTCTCCGGCGGCGCGGCAACCACGGTGGGCGCCACCGCAATCGGCCCCGGCGTCCGCACCCTGCGTGAACATCCGGACCTGGTCGACAAGGCCGCCGCCGCGGGCCGCGCCACCTACGTCTGGACCGTCGACGAGGCCGAGGACGTCCGCCTCTGCGCGGATCTCGGCGTCAGCTGGGTGGCGACGAATCACCCCGGCCGCACGAAGGCCCTCCTCACCGCCGCGTAAACCGCTGCACCAGGCCGCATCCGAGCCCCCCCTCGGCATTCCGGCGTGGTTTTGGCCGGGATCCACGGCGGGTCCGGGACTACGGCCGAACTCGCGCCGGAATGACGGGGTGGTGCTTTGCCTCCGCGCCCTTCGAGGGGACGCGGGACGCACCCTGTAGGTTTTTGCTCCATGGGTAAGAGCAAGCGGAACAGTCCCAAGCCGGACAGCAATCGGGCGCAGAAGCTGGCCGAGCGCCGGGCCGCGCAGGAGCAGGCCGCACAGGTCGTCACGCGCCCGTTCGAGGGTTTGGCCGCCGAATGCGATCTGGTCGCACTACGGGAGTTCGTCCCGTCCGCGACCGCGACGCTGAAGCTGTCGCCGAATGTCGCCGCCGAGCGCGAGGTCACCCTCGCCACCGTGCTGCCCGGTGCGGTCGCCGCACTGGTGCGGGCCGGGGATGAGCCGATCGGTTTCGTCGGCACGCAGGTGCAGCATCAGGGCGCGAACCCGGCCACCGATCTGGCCGCCGCGATTCTGTGGACCCAGTCCGCCGAGCCGGGCGAATCGCTGAGTGCCGCGAGTACCGGTGGCACCACCCTCACGGACGTGCTGGACACGGGCGCGGGCCTCGACCTGACCGTGCATCAGGACTTCAACTGGTGGGTGCCCGCGGGCGTGACCCCGGACCCGCAGGTGGCCGCCACCATCGAGCAGGCCAATCAGGCGATCATGCCGTCCGCCCGCCTGGAGCTGGGCGCGGATTCGATCGGTGCGGCCTGGTGGGTGGATGCCGGCGAGAAGGCGCATGTGCGCTGGGTGCGGCCGGAGGACGAGGACGCGCTCATGCTGGCGCTGGCGCGGCTGCACGCGGCCGGCGAGCTGCACCTGGGTGAGGATTCGCGCTTCGCGGGTTCGTTCCGCACGCACGGTTTGCTGGTGCCGGTCTTCGACCTGGATCGGGAGAAGCATGCCACCGAATGGGAGCCCGCGGCACGCGAATTCGGTGCTCGCCTGGCGGCGGCGCTGAAGAACGACGCCCCGCTGACTTCGGAGGAGCGCCGGTCCCGCGACGGACTGCGTTCGCGTCAGGTCACACTGCGCTGATCAGGACTGCCGATCGGGGCTGACGGGCCGTTCGCCGGGTGGATTCACACCCCCGGTGGACGGCCCGAATTTTTTACCGGGGAATTTTCTGAAAAACCATCATTTCTATCCTCGGCTCGGTTAGGTTCTCACCACCCCCCGAAAGATCAGGGGTGATAGATGAGGAGAAAACCATGGATGCCATTCTCGCGCTGATCAAGTCGCTCTTCAGCAGCATCTCCGCCAAGTAGCCGAGAGCTCGAGCAGATACGACAGGCCCGGTCCAGCGCAAGGGACCGGGCCTGTCGTGATCGAAGAACATTCTTTTCCAGCGCCGCCGAACTCAGCAGCCGGAATTACAGCGAGCCACCGGCCGCATGCGGGGAACCCGAAGCATCCTTCGGAGAACTCATCTCGCGGGAAACGAAATTCTCCAGGTCGAACATGTTCGCACTGGCCCGCTCGGCAACGGTGAGAAGGGTTTTCATGGTCGCGACCTCTTCGACCTGCTCCTTCAGGAACCACTGCATGAACTGCTCGCCCTGGTAATCGCCCTCTTCACGGGCGGTCTTGGCGAGCTGGACGATCTGGTCGGTGACCGTCTGCTCCTGCTTCAGGGCCAGCGCGATCGGCTCCTTGGCATTCGCGAATTCCGACTTGGCCGCGTCGATACCGGGCATCTCGACCGCAATGTCCTGATCGAGGAGGTATTGCGCGATCATCATCGCGTGATTGCGTTCCTCGACGGCCTGCTTGAAGAAATACTTGGCAAGCACCGGAAGGTCCGCATTGGAGAACCACACCGCGACCGCGATGTACTGGTGTTCCGCATTGAATTCATTGCGGATCTGATCCTGCAGCAGTCCGTGGAACTTGCTGCGCTTGGTCTGGGTTCGGGTGGACATGCGGAAGACATTAGCCCTGGTCAGTTGGCGTGTCATCCAAGTGCAGCCTTATTGAGCACTGCCTAATTGAGGCAAGTATTGCCTAATTTGCAGACAGTGCCGAGGCATTGATCGTCAATTGCCGACCGTGGTGATCAGGTCCGACGGGATCTGCTGATCATTGGCCAGCGCATCGAAGAAGCGTCCGGCCCGGGTCTTGTCCCAGAGCAGCACATTGCCGCTGCCGTCCACATCCTCGAACCCGCCCACCGGCACCGTGGTAGCCACCGGATCGCCGCTCAGCGCCCGGCCCAGCGACACCAGATTCCAGATGTGCGCGCCATTGTCGACCTTCAGCGACTTGGTGGAATTCGTCAGCAGCGGCACCACCCGGAACGGGTTGATCAGCGTCCACGGGCTCGAAACCTTCTGCAGCAGAGCGCTCAGGAACTTGCGCTGATTCTGCATGCGATCCAGATCGGCGCGGGCGAAGGCGCGGGACCGCACGAAGCCGAGCGCGTCCTTACCGTTCAACTCCTGACAGCCCGCGGGCAGGTCGATCCCGGCGAGGGGATCATCCATGGCCTGGTCCAGGCACATATCGATGCCGCCGACCGCATCCACGATATTGGCGAAGCCGCCGAAACCGATCTGCGCGTAATGGTCGATGCGCAGGCCGGTCGCGATCTCCACCGTCTGCACCAGCAGTTGCGCGCCGCCGAAGGCGAAGGACGCGTTGAGCTTGTCCTTGCCGTGGCCGGGAATGCTCACATACGAGTCGCGCGGCAGGCTGACCAGCGTCGGCTGTCCGGACTTCGGAATGTGCACCAGGATGATGGTGTCGGTGCGCTCGGAGCCTTGGTCGTCACCGGTGGTGAGTTCCTTCTCCTGCTCCGCGGTGAGTCCGGCGCGGCTGTCCGAACCGACCAGAAGCCAATTCGTCCCGGGCGTGTCGCCGACTCGTCCCGAGTAGTTCGCGAGGGCGTCGATGCGCTCCAGATGCGTCTCCACATAGATCGCCGCGCCGATCGGCAGCAGCACGAGGATCAGCAGCAGCGAGAGAATCCAGCGGAACCAATGCCGCTTCTTCTTCGGACGGGCGCCGCGCGGCGGGCGGCCGTCATCACCGCGGCCGCGCTTTCCCGGCAGGGAGGGCGGAGGCGGCGGAGGCGGGGAAGCCTCGCGATAGGGAACCGGCCGCTGCGTCGGGGCGTGCGTCAGGGGCCCGCCCTCGCGAGTGCGGCCACCGTAGAGCGGCGTTTCCTCGCGGTTCCGATTGCCTTGCGGCGGCACGGGATTGCGGGGCCGACCGGCTTGGTCGCGTGGCGGTCTGCCCTGGTCGCGCGGTGGTCTGGGTGGCTGGCCGCCCGGATTTCGGACCGGCGGCGCTTGCGACCACGCCAAGGCCGGGCCGGGATCGTCACGGTTCAGCTTCCGGGTCGGATCGACGCCGCCCGGACGCGGCCTCGGGGATTGCGCGGGGTTCGCTCGCGGGGGTTGCTGACGAGCCGGGGGCTCACCGGCCCGAGGCGGCGGCGGCTCCCGGCGCATCCGTGCAAATCGCTGGGGGTCGTCGCCGTTCATCACTGGAAACTCTACTGACTCGAACCGCCGGGGGGTTCATATCGATCGCGTTACGGCAGCCAAGACACCTTTCCACGCAGGAATGTGTAGCCGACATAGGCCACCGTATCGATGAGCGCGTGGGCCAGCAGCAAGGGCCATAAACGGCTGCTGCGCTGCCAATATCGTCCGAACACCAACCCCATCACCAGGTTTCCGAGCCCCCCGCCCAGGCCTTGATAGAGGTGATAGCTGCCACGTAGTAGCGCCGATGCGAGCAGCGACCGATTCTCGGTCCAGCCGAGCTGCCGCAGCCGGGTGATGAGCCACGCCACCACCAGCACTTCCTCGGCCGCCGAATTCGCCCACGCCGACAGCACCAGCACCGGCAACCGCCACCAGTGCTCCAGCGAACTCGGCACGATGGTGACGCTCACCCCCAATGCGTGCGCCACCAAATACAGTGCCAGCCCCGGTATTCCGATCACCGCCGCCAGAATCAGCCCCGGCAGCACATCGTCGCGCCATCGCAACCCCCGCGCCAGCCCGATCATGCGCGGCGCGATCCCGCTGCGCCACAACAGATAAAGCCCCAGCGCCGCCCAGCCCAGCAGCCGAGCCACACTCAAGAGCTGAAACAGCAGATCAATGGTCGACAGCGCCGCCCGCGACGGATTCAATGCGACCGTCTGCCCGCCGACGCCACCCGGCGAGAGCGCACTCTCCAGGAGTGACAGCGCGGCACTCGCACCACTCAGCCCGAAGGTGACGACCAGTACGACGCCGATCTCGATCCGAATGGCCCGCCGCTCATGCTCGGACGACACAGGTTTGGGCCACATAGGCGAGGACTCGGCAGCCGAAGACATTCCGCCAATCTATGCGTGCCCTGGGCCCCGGACATCGCAGGCGCAACTGGTCAGGGGGTGCGATCCTCCGCTACGGCGTGCGGAGCCGCCACAAATCCAACGGTGACAACTGATCTCGTGAGATCCGGGTAACTCCGGGGGTACGCCCGAAATCGGTGGCGAATTCCACCGCACCACGCGTGCATGACGGTGGCGGCTCCCCAGCTGTGCGCTGAAGTCGCGGAGAGGCGGATCAGTGAGTCCCCGCGAGGGTGTGGACTGCGCGGCTGAGGGATTCGATGTCGTCGGCGGGGGAGAGGAAGGGGAGGCGGATGTCGTGGTCGGCGTCGACGCCTTCGACGCGGAGGGTGACGCCGTAGCGGTCGATGGCGAGGGGGTGGATGAGGGCGCCGCGGCGGAGGTCGGGCGGGAGGAGGCGGGCGAGGCGGTCGATGACGTCGGCGTGGTCGGCCTCGAGATGCTGGAGCCAGGCGCCTTCGAGGGCGCAGAAGGGGTCGGGGCGGGCGGCCCGAAGTTGTTCGCGGGAGACCGAATCCGCGCCGGAGGTGTCGGCGACGACCGCGGAGTCCACGACCAGGCGCAGCAGGATGGCGGTGTGGCCGACATCCAGGAGTGCCGGATGCGGGTGGTCCTCGGCGACGGCGGTCGCGAGGGCGCGCTGGGAGTTGGCGGGGACGGCGTGCACCCAGCCGCGCAGCCACACCAGGGCGCGCACGGGTTCGCGCAGCGGCAGCGGGGCGTGGTCGGTGAGTTCGATGACGGCGGGAGATCCAGTGGCGCCGCAGCCGACGACGAGTCCGGCGGCGGTGGAATCGCCGGGCACCGCGATCACGATGTCCCCGCACTGTCGCAGCAGATGCACCGAGGTGGGGACCGGGTCGAGTCCGGGCAGGGCCAGTACCGCGCTCTCGGCGTGCGCGCTGGCGCTGTGCACGCGTTCGGCGGTATGGGGTGCGACGGCCGGGGCCACGTGGGTCATACCCACCTCCATTCGAATTAGGTAAACCTAAGCTAAGTCCGAGTCCTAAGCTAAGTCAGAGTGTGATCCAGCGCAACCCATCGGCTCACATACGGTTGAGGCGTGCCGCATGACTCCGCCCCCGCTCCCGAACCGGTCTTCATGCAATTGACCGTGCCCTCGAAACCGGGCGGCCGCGGTCTGACCGACGGACTCGTCCGGCCCATCACTGCGGATCCGGGCTCGGTAGAGGTCCTCGACCTGGCCGTGGACGACGAGACCGTCTCCGAATTCCTGGTCCGAATCGCGCACGCCGACACCGGTTTCATCGCCCGCACCGACTCCGGCGACCGCGCCCTGGCCCTCGTCGCCGCCACCGTCGCCGCCCTCTGCGGTTTCGACATCCGTGCCGCACTGACCACCCCCGACATCCCCTTCCTCACCGGCCTGAAGGAACCCGCGGTGGAAGCCCTCCGCGGTGTCCTGCTGGCCATCGAATCCGACACCCCGGATGCCGTGACCACCGCCCTCGCCGTCCTCACCCCCCGCTGACGAGAGAGTTGCAGGGTTTCTCGACAGTTGCAGGCCTTAAAAAACCCGAAAAAGTAGAGAAACCCACCAAAAAACGGTAAGTGTATAAAAAAGTAGGGGGGAAAGGGCGCAGG
>NZ_JBFBCD010000005.1:569874-727696 GCF_040683015.1 Nocardia sp. NPDC051030
GCTCACCTGTCTGTTGCTGGGTTTCACCACTGTGGCCGGCCTTACAACCCCTGCAACTGTCGAGAAACCCTGCAACTCCGGTTAGGGACTTACTGAGGAGTCGGATAAAGCGCGGAGTGCCGGGGGCGACGCAAGTAATGTCGTAGCCGTGCCGCGTATCGCCTACTTCGGGCCGTCGGGAACCTTTACCGAGATGGCCCTCGCCAAACTGGAGTCCACCGCAATATTCGGTGGGCCGGTCGAGCGTGTGCCCGCACCTAGTCAAGGCGCGGCCATCGAGCTGGTGCGGGCGGGCGAGGTCGAGGGGGCGGTGGTGCCCATCGAGAGCTCGGTGGAGGGATCGATCGCGCCGACCCTGGACGCGCTGGCGGTCGGGCCGCGCTTGCAGATCATCGCCGAGACCGATCTGGATGTGGCGTTCACGATTCTGGGGCGGCCCGGTATCGAGCTCGCCGAGGTGCGGCGGATCGCCGCCTATCCGGTGGCGGCCGCGCAGGTGCGGATGTGGCTGGCGAATCGGCTGCCGCAGGCGCAGATGTACACCTCGGCCTCGAATGCCGCCGCCGC
Source organism: Nocardia sp. NPDC051030 (assembly GCF_040683015.1). Taxonomy (NCBI): domain Bacteria; kingdom Bacillati; phylum Actinomycetota; class Actinomycetes; order Mycobacteriales; family Nocardiaceae; genus Nocardia; species Nocardia sp. NPDC051030. Next base: position 570,442 of record NZ_JBFBCD010000005.1, read on the forward strand.
CGAGGATGTCGCGGCCGGGCATGCGGATGCCGCGGTCTCCACCGCCCTGGCGGGGGAGCGGCTCGGACTCTCGGTGCTGGCCTCCGGTGTCGCCGACCATGATCGGGCGATCACCCGGTTCGTACTGGTCGCGCCGCCGCAGCCCGCGCCGCCGCGCACCGGCACCGATCGCACCTCCATCGTGCTGGAGCTGGCCAACGAGCCCGGTTCGCTCATGCGGGCGTTCGCCGAATTCGCCACCCGCGGTATCGATCTCACTCGCATCGAATCGCGGCCGACCCGGACCGGCATGGGCACCTACCGCTTCTACCTGGACTGTGTCGGTCATATCGACGATGTCGCGGTCGCCGAGACGCTCAAGGCGTTGCACCGCACCGCCGGGCGGATCCGCTATCTCGGCTCCTGGCCCGCGGTCTCGGCCACCACCGGCACCCCGCCGCCGGACGACGCACCGGCGACGGCCTGGCTGGAAGATCTGAAGAAGGGGGTCGCCGACCTGTGACAGGCAAACTCATCCTGGTGCGGCACGGCGAAACCGAGGGCAATGTAGCCAAGATCCTCGACACCCGCCTCCCCGGCCTGCCCCTCACCGAACGCGGTGCGGCACAGGCGAAGACGTTCGGCGCGAACCTTGTCGCGCCGCCGCAGCGCCTGTTCTCCTCCGAGGCCCTGCGCGCCAAACAGACCGGCGGCTACATCGAGGCCGCCACCGGGGTCCCGCTCGAGGTCCTCGAGGATCTGCAAGAAGTGCAGCTCGGCGATCTGGAGGGCCTCAACACCACCGATGCGCACCACGCCTTCCAGGACATCTACCACTCCTGGCATTTCGGCGATCTGAGCGCCCGGGTGCCCGGCGGCGAAACCGGTTTCGAGGTGCTGGATCGCTACGTCCCCACCCTGGAGCGCCTACGCGCCGAGTACCTCACCACCCCGGACGTCCCGGACATCATTCTCGTCAGCCACGGCGCGGCCATGCGCCTGGTCTCCCGTGAACTCACCGATGTGCCAAGGGCTTTCGCCGCCAATAACCACCTCGACAACACCGAGACCATCGAGTTGCTGCCGACCGCCGGCGGCGGCTGGGAATGCACCCGCTGGGGCCGCTACCCCGCGCCCTTCACCAGCGATATCGACCCCACCGGCGACGACCCGATGGGCTGAGCGACCGGCTGGCTGGCTGGAACTTCTGGCCATTCCGCGTCGGGTCCTCCCCATCATTCCGGTGTGCTTTCGGCCGGAATCCGACCCGAGCGTTGTGGACCCCGGCCACGAACATGCCGGGATGACGAGCGATGCCGCCGCCGCAGGGCTCAGGCTCAGCCCTTGCCGGTCGGAAACTCCCGGCGCAGCGGGAGTGTGGCGATGAGATCTTGTAGGGCCGTGCGCAGGCGGGCCGGTGTGCCGCTGCTGAGCGAGGTCCATCGGGTGCCGTCCTCGGCGCGGCTCGCGGTCGCCAGCAGGCGGCCGTGGCGGGTGTTGAAGACGGCAATGTGATTGTCGGTGGTCTCCCGGATGCCGTCGCCGTAGACGACGCCCGCGATCTCGGCGTGTGAGTCCACCTGAACCAGCGCCGCGGCAAGGGTTTTCGCATCGCGAGGCGGTTTGCCGACGCGGGCCAGGCGGGCGGCCGTGGTGGTCGTATCACCGGCGTCGTCGAAGATGGGAGCCAATTCCTCGGTGGGCGCGTTCATTCCGTCGATGTCGAGGGGATCGGCGGGGCCGAGGGCGGCCATGACGGTGCCGGGGAGATCGTGCCCGGCTTCGTCGAGGACGTAGGAGTCATTGCCGCGCAGCGCGATCACCTCGAAGTCGTCACCCTTGGCGAGGCAGAGGCGGTTGACCTGACCGGCCACGTACCAGCGCAGCGCCAGGACCCAGTGCGGGCGGTAGAGCACGCGCAGCCGTTCGGCGAGTTCGGGGTGCACGGTCTCGCCGTCGAGCAGGTCGCGGTCGGTGAGGCTCGCGGCGGCCGCGGTCATGGCCGTGTCGTGGTCGTCGGCATTGTCGTAGCGGCCCATGGCGTTCAGCACCGTGGGCAGTTCGTCGATCTCCAATGTCTCTTGGAGATACTGCATTTCGTCGAGTGAGAGCGTGACCGCCCGCAAGAGGGACGGCCCGCGGCCCGCACCGAGTACGGTCACCGATCGTCCGACGGATCGCTGCCGATCACGGCGGGTGCGATCGCCCGGCCGTCGGCGAAATGCTCCACCGAGCGGCCGTAGTCGTGGCCATTGTGGGTGTCGTCCTCATCGCCGTCGCCGCGACCGCCGAGCAGCGGATTGCTTGTGCTCGCCGCGCGGGTCGGCGCGACGGTCGAGGTATTGGGTGCGATGTTCACGGGTTCGGCGACCGGTGCGACCGTCGTTGTGCCGCCGCCCATTCCGGCTCCCGCTCCCCAGCCGTCCGGGAGTTTCAGTGTGCCGCCGCCGTTTCCGATGCTGACGGTGCTCGCCCCGCCGAACGAGACGGCCCGCGTGCTCACGCCCGCGCCGCCCGCACCCACCGCGGCGACACTCGCTTCGGCCATGACCGGCACATGGTTTCCGGCGGCGGGGGCCTGCGTCAAACCATTGGCGACCGCGGTGATCGCGCTGCCCGCCACATTGGTCACGCTGCTGGCCCCGGTGGTGGCCACGGTTCCGGCCACCTGCGCGGCCTGCGACAGGGCGCTGAGCACGGCGGGATTACTGGCGAGCGATGCCGCGGTGGCCAGTGCGGCCTGCACCGGATCGCTGCCATTGCTGAAGGCGTCCCCGGCGGCATTGGCGGAGCCCGCGCCCATGGCGATGGGCGGCGGCATCAGGAATTCGCCGGGTGCGGTGAACATGAGGCTGGTAGCGGCCTCGTAGGTCTCCATGACGAGCGCGGCCCGAATGTCCAAGGCCAGCTTGGCCGCTTCGGCCGCTTCGGCGGTGCCGTTCAACGCACCGCCGGTGGAGTGCGCGGCCACGCGGGCGGCCTCGACGGCGGCGATCTCGGGCAGGCTCGGCATGGCGATGGAGGCGACGGTGTAGGCGATGGCGTTCCCGGCGGCCTTACCGGCCATGATCGCGGACTGCACGCCCTGCTGTTCGGCCCAGACGGTGAAACCACCGAGCCGGGCCAGCACATTGAGCCCGTTCAAACCCTGGAGGCCGACGCCGACCTCGGCCATGACTCGCGCCACGGTGGCGGTGGCCTCGACCCAGACGCCGGTGAGCGCGCCCCAGGCGGTGCCCGCCGCCGAGATCGGGATGGCATGGGTGCCCGCATTGAGGGTCACGGAATTGACTTCGGCCATGCGGGGCAGCCAGAACACCCCGGTGATTCCCAGCGTCATGTGGTGTTTCCCCTCTACACCTGAATGGCGGCGATACCGGCCGCGCGCACGGTGTCCTGGATCAGGTACTGGGCGAGCTGGCTGCGCAGTGTGGCGGCCGCGTGATGCAGTTCGAGCACGCCCTGGGCGATTGCTCGATCGTGGCTGAGGGCCGCGTGATTGAAGTGCGCGGCGGCCAGGAAGGACACTTCCTCGGCTCCGGAGGGGAGCACGTGGGTGGCGGGCGCGGTGGAGGTGGAGGCGAACGCGAGGCGTTCGGCCAGGAGGTCGAGCTCGAGGGCAGCGGCAAGGACTACCTCGGGCTGCACGAGGACGTGGCCAACCATGATCGAACTCCCTTCCAAGAATTCCCCCGCGTGGCGACCGGTTACCGGTCGCTGAGAATCACGCCGTTATGAAGATTGGACGCGACGGGTTGCTGAAAGGTTCCCGCGATCCGGATTAGCCCCATCCCAGCTGATGAAGGCGGTCGTCGTCAATCCCGAAATAGTGGGCAATCTCGTGAATCACTGTGATTGCCACCTCTTCCACCACCTCTTCTTCGCTGCGGCACATCTCGAGGATGGCTTCGCGGTAGATGGTGATGGTGTCGGGTAGGGCGCCGCCGTAGTGGGAGAAGTCCCGGTCGGTGAGTGCTATGCCGTGGTACAGGCCGAGCAGATGCGGGTCTTCCTCGCTGCGCGGCTCGATGAGAACCACCACATTGTCGATCGCCTTGGCCAGCTCGGGCGGAACCAGGTCGAGGGCATCGCCGACCAGTTCCTCGAAGCGGTCGTCCGACATGCGGACCGACATTGTCAGCGCGGGACGACCGGTGCGGCACCCGGCAGCGGCTGCGGGGTGGAGCGGCCATTATTGGGCGGCGGCACGGGTGCTTGTCCGTCGATCAGGATCTCACCGCGTGCGGATCCGGTGATGGCAGAAAAGCCCTGGTCCGCGCCCTTGCCGATCATGCAGTTCAGGCTGCGACTGCCGGTCAGCCAGCTTCGGGCGTCGACATAGTCGAAGAACACCGTGAGTGTCTTATTGCGGATTGCGTCCGGGGAGCCGAGGTAGGAAGTGGAGTCGTTGGCGCACTGCTGTGCCATGAACTGGTCTTGATCGTCCTTGTTCGGCGGGCCGCCGTTGAAGTGAGTGGAGAGATCAACGGTCGAGATCATTTCGTAGGTGTGCGGCTTGGTGCAGTCCACCGGATCGCTCGGCAGGCTGCGGTTGATACCGACGCAGCTGCCTGTTTCATACACCTTGGACTGGTCGACATCACGCACACTGCCAGTGGACGGAATGCTGGCATCACCTGTGCTGGTCTTGACCTGGAGGCCGCAGCGCAGCGTTCGTTCGCCGGACTTCCAGCCATCCTTGCCGGGGTTGATCACTCCGACTACGAACTTGCCGCGAGGATCGAGTCTGCCGGTGAGATAGTTCTCGCTCGCGCTGACACACACGTCGTCGCGCAGTTCCATGAATCGCAGCGAGTCGGGATGTCGTGAACCGGGACCGAATTCCTTGCCCGGGTACTTACTGAGGTCAACATCGGCGGTCACCTCGAACAGGTGTTTTTCCGAGCAGTCGACCTTCGTCAGATCGGAGGCGTCGGGTTTGGTCCAGTTCAGGCAGCTGCCCGGTTTGGCCGTGCCAAAAGCCGTGCCCGCCACCGCGCCGGTCGGCTGTACGCCGGGGTTGTGCGCTTCTACCCGCCCCGAGTCGAATCCGGAAACGAACATGGTGATGAGCGCGGCGACCACCGCGCCGATGGCGACCGCGAGCAGTCCCCAGCGCAGGGTCGGTGCGGAGAGCGGGCCGTCCTTGTCGAGCTTGGAGCGCAGCGCGGACAGCGGACCGCCACCCGCGGCGGCCGCGGGCCGGGGACGGCCGGACGACGGCTCGGTCTGCTTTCGGGGACGCCTCTGATCGCTCATCGCGCTCCATCATTGCAGCGCAGACCCGCCCCCGCCACGACGTGTTCCTTATTGCTGGATCAGATCCGCCGCCTTCTCGCCGATCAGGACGGCCGGGGCGTGGGTGTGGCCGCGGGTGATGACCGGCATGACGGAGGTGTCCGCGATGCGCAGGCCGACCACGCCGCGCACCCGCAGTTCCGGATCCACGACGCCGGAGTCGTCGGCGGTCATGCGGCAGGTGCCGACCGGGTGGTACAGCGTGTGCGAGTGATCCTCGAGGCAGCGCCGCAGGATCTCCTCCATGGGGGTGTCCGAGGGAATGGCGGGCTGCATGAGCTCGCCGATATGCCCCTTCAATGAGGGCTGAGTCGCCAGGTTGACGCAGGTCCGCAGCCCGGACAGCAGGGCGGCGCGGTCGGCGGGCTCGCTGCAGTAGCGCGGGTCGATCTTCGGCGGCGTGAACGGGTCGGGGGAGGTGAGGGTGATGGTGCCGGTGGATTCCGGCTTCAGCAGGATCGCGGCCAGGGTGATGGCGTGACCGTCGGGATCGCCGAGGCCCTCGCCGATATAGGGCGCGGGTCCGAAGATCAGTTCCAGGTCCGGTAGCGCGAGTTCCTCACGGCTGCGGACGAATCCGTACGCCTCGCCGACATTGGAGGTGAGCTGTCCCCGCCGCCGCAGCAGATAGTTGGCGAGTTCGGGAATGCTCTTGTCCGCGCCGTAGAGGCTGCCGCCGCCGGTCCGGTAGACGATGGGCGCGGCCAGGTGGTCGCGCAGGCGGCGGCCCACGGCCGGATTGTGGTGCAGCACCGGGATTCCCAGTTCGCGCAGGTCGTCGCCGTGCCCGATGCCGGACAGCATGAGCAGCTGCGGGGTATTGATGGCGCCGCCGGACAGGATCACCTCGCGCTTGGCGTGCAGCTGTTTGATTTCGTCGCCGACCCGGTATTCGACGCCGACGGCGCGGGTGCCGTCGAACAGTACGCGGGTCACGTGCGCGTCGGTGATGACGGTGAGATCGCGTCGCCGTTGCAGCGCGGGCCGCAGGTAGGCGTCCGCGGTGCTCCAGCGCGCGCCGCGCTTCTGGTTGACCATGGTTTGCGTGAACCCTTGCGGCTCCGGCTTATTGGCGCGTTCCACCTGATATCCGGCGTCGAGCGCGGCGGTGAGGAAGTCGCGGGTGAGCGGTCGCGGGCTGCGCTGGTGGGAGATGTGCAGCGGGCCGTCGGTGCCCTCTTCGGGTTCGGTGGCGCCTTCGACGGTCTCCATGCGCTGGAAGTAGGGCAGCACCTGTTCGAAGGACCAGGCGGGTCCGGCGTGGACGCCCCATTCGTCGTAGTCGGAGGCGAAGCCGCGGACCCACATCATGGCGTTCATGGAGGAGGAGCCGCCGAGCATTTTGCCGCGAGGCCAGTAGACCTGCCGGTTGGACAGCTGCGGTTGCGGTGCGGTGCGGTAGTTCCAGTCATTGACGCCCTCGAAGAGCTGGGCGAATCCGGCCGGAATGTGCACGAATTTGTCTTTGTCCTCGCTGCCCGCCTCCAGCACGGCGACGCTGGTGCCGACCCGATCGCTGAGTCTGGAGGCCAGTACCGCCCCGGATGATCCGGCCCCGACGACGATGAAATCGACTGTGCTGGGTGTGTATTGGGGCATGGGGACTCCTCGGTAAGAGCTAACGGCGAGTTGCGGACCGGGGCGGTGCGGGAACACGCGAACCGTCGCGGCCGGCTGTCGTTTCGGAAGATGCTTGGCGCCGAGACGTTCTCATCGGCGGCCCGGGAGTGGGCACGGCGAGAGGTGCTGTTGCGTCACCGGCCGAGCCCATGCCATCACTATGGGCGGCGGCGCGCGGTGACACCAGGGATACGGGGGAATCAGTCGGAACTGTGAGGCCGCGCGGTCTGATCCGGCGCTGCCGCAGCGTGCGGGCAGGCTCGGACCTACGGGAAAAGCATTGGCACCCGCCGACTAGGCTGTTTACCCATGATCGACCTTCGATTCCTGCGGGAGAATCCCGACGTGGTCCGTGCGTCGCAGCGGGCTCGCGGCGAGGACCCGGCCCTGGTGGACGCCCTGCTCGCGGCGGATGCGGCCCGCCGCGCCGCCGTCGCGAACGCCGACGGCCTGCGCGCCGAGCACAAGGCCATCGGCAAGAAGGTCGGCAAGGCATCCCCCGAGGAGCGCCCGGTCCTGCTGGCGCAGGGCAAGGAACTCTCGGCGAAGGTGTCCGAGGCCGAAGCGGCCGAGAATGCCGCGGACGCGGACCTGGATGCCGCGCAGCGCGCCATCTCGAATGTGGTGCAGGAGGGTGCGCCCGCGGGCGGCGAGGACGATTTCATCGTGCTCGACACCGTCGGCACCCCGCGCGAGTTCGACTTCGAGCCCAAGGATCATCTCGAGCTGGGTGAGTCGCTGGGCATCATCGATATGGAACGCGGCGCGAAGGTGTCGGGCGCGCGCTTCTACTTCCTCACCGGTTACGGCGCGCTCCTGCAGCTGGGCCTGTTGCAGCTGGCCGCGCAGAAGGCCACCGCCAATGGCTTCACCATGATGATCCCGCCGGTGCTGGTGCGCCCGGAGATCATGCAGGGCACCGGTTTCCTGGGTCAGCATTCGGCCGAGGTCTACCACCTGGAAGAGGACGACCTGTACCTGGTCGGCACCTCGGAGGTCCCGCTCGCCGGTTATCACTCGGGCGAGATCCTGGACCTGAGCGAAGGCCCGAAGCGCTATGCGGGCTGGTCGTCGTGCTTCCGCCGCGAGGCGGGCAGCTACGGCAAGGACACCCGCGGCATTATTCGCGTGCACCAGTTCGACAAGGTCGAGATGTTCGTCTACGCCAAGCCGGAGGACGCCGATGCCGAGCATCAGCGCCTGCTGGCCTGGGAGCAGGAAATGCTCGCCGCGATCGAGGTGCCGTACCGCGTGATCGATGTGGCCGCCGGTGACCTGGGTTCCTCGGCCGCGCGCAAGTTCGACTGCGAGGCCTGGGTTCCGACCCAGCAGACCTACCGCGAACTCACCTCGACCTCGAACTGCACCACCTTCCAAGGCCGTCGCCTGAACGTGCGCTACCGGGACGAGAACAACAAGCCGCAAACCGCGGCCACGCTGAATGGCACCCTGGCAACCACGCGCTGGATTGTCGCGCTGCTGGAGAACCATCAGCAGGCGGACGGTTCGGTGCGAGTTCCGGCCGCACTGGTGCCATTCGTCGGAACCGAAGTCCTTAAGCCGCGCTGACCTCAATTTCGTGCCTCGGTGCGAAGTCTGAATCCGCCGGAGCGAAGCGGAGGCAAAAATCAATACAGCGTTTAGGCTGGCAGGCGTGCGAGGAATCGGGTCTCGCGGCGATACCCGAACGCGGGTGCGGGCGGCTTCGGCGCTGGCGACGGCAATGGTCATGGCCAGGACCACCGGGGCGTTCTACGTCATGGGTGGCGTACTGGGTCTGGTGATCACGGCTGTCGCTCCGGGTGATGAGGGCAATCGGCCGCTTGTGGGTGCCGCGGCGTTCGTGGCGCTGCTACTTGGTGTGAGCCTGCTGATCTGGGGTCCGCGGGTGCCGCATTCGGTGCATCACGGATATGTGGCGGCGGCGACGGTGCTGGTGACCATTGCGGTGCACTGGTTTCCGAATACGGTCGGTGCGATCAGTCTGGCGGCGTTCTATGTGTTCGTCGCGACCGATGCGGCGATCTTCTTCTCCTGGCGATGGCTGGCCGCGCATCTGACTTTCGCGGTGGTGTGCTGTTTGTGGGTGGTGCCTTCGCGTGGTCTGCCGTGGTGGTCGGGTCTGATTCCGGCGGGTATCACGGTCGGAATCGGCATTGTGGTCGGCATTTTGACGCGGATGGCCTCGGATGCCGATATCGATGTGCTGACCGGATTGTTGAATCGGCGTGGTTTCGATCGCGCCTTGAATTCGGCCATCTCGCAGGCGGCGCGTTCGGGTCAGGGCCTGGCGCTGGTGCTGGTGGACCTGGACCGCTTCCAGAAGATCAATGACCATCTCGGGCATCGTGCCGGTGATGCCGTGCTGCAACGTGTCGGCGATACCTGGGCGAAACTGCTTGCGCCGGATCAGCGTCTGGCCCGCTACGGCGGTGACGCGTTCGCGCTGCTGCTGCCCGGCACCACCGAGCAGGCCGCGATCCTGCTGACCGAGCAATTGCGCGCGGCGGTGACCACCGGCTGTTCGGCGGGCGTGACGTCTTGGCAGCCGGGCGAATCCGGTTCGTTGCTGGTGTCGCGCGCCGATGTGGGCCTGTACCGCGCCAAGCAGGCGGGCCGCAATCGCACGGTGCTCGAGTCCTCGCGGCAGCTGCCCTTGGCGGTGGAGCTGCGCGAGGCCATCGACCGCGGCACCCTGGATGTCCAGTATCAGCCGATCGTGAGCCTCGCCGACGGCGCGACCCGCGCGGTCGGGGTGGAGGCGCTGCTGCGCTGGTCCTCGCACGCGCAACCGGATGTGACCACCGAGGGCCTGATCCGGGTCGCCGAGGAATACGACCTCATCTCCGATCTGGACGAGCTGGTATTGCGCCGCGCCTGCGCCGACGCGGCCCGCCTGCAGGAGACCTTCGCGCAGCTCGACTTGACGTTGAACGTGAATGTGAGCGGTCTGGAACTGGCCGAAACCGAGTATGCCGACCGGGTTTCCGGCATCCTCGCCGATACCGGCTGGCCCGCCGAGCAGCTGGTCCTGGAAGTCACCGAGAGCGAACTGGCCGCCGAATCCGATACCGCCATCGCGAACCTGCACAAGCTGCGCGAGCGCGGCGTCCGCATTGCCATCGACGATTTCGGCACCGGCTACTCCTCGCTGAGCCGCTTGGCCACCCTGCCCAGCGACATTCTGAAGGTGGATCAGTCCTTCGTGGCGGCCATCCGCTCCGATTCCCCGGCGCCCCCGCTGCTGGGAGTCATTGCGGCGCTGAGCAAGTCCCTGGATCTTCAGGTGATCGCCGAGGGCGTGGAGACCGAATACCAGGCCGCGGTCCTCACCGAGCTCGGTTTCGCGCTCGCGCAGGGCTACCACTACAGCGATTCGCACCCGGTGTCCGAGCTGATCAATGACCTCAATGAGCGTCACGGCCTGGTCGGTGCGGCGCTCGGCCCGGACCATCAGCACGGTGACGGCGAGCTCAACACCAATGGCTGGATCCCCATCGATAACCCCCTTGACGGAGGCTCCGGCAGCGCGCCAAGCTGACCTCATGCGCTTGGTCGTCTACGCCTGTTGATTCACCGCCCTGCGTGGTCTCACCGCGCGCGCTGTTCTGTTCGCCCTGACAGCTGATCTGATCCCGTTCTACGCCCTGTACGCGCTGCTCTTCGCCGCGCACGGCCTGAACACCAGTCAGATCTCCGTACTTCTCGGGATCTGGTCCGCCACCGCATTCGTGCTGGAGATCCCCAGCGGCGCGTGGGCCGACACGGTCTCTCGGCGCGGCCTGCTGATCCTCTCCGCGATCCTGCTTGCCGCGGGCTTCGCCGTCTGGACGGTGTTCCCTACCTTCCTCGGCTTCGCCGTGGGTTTCGTGCTGTGGGGCACCTCGAGCTCATTGCGCTCGGGCACCTTCGAGGCTTTGCTCTATGACGATCTCGCCGAGCGCAATGCCACCGCCGCCTATTCGCGTGTCATGGGATACACCCGTGCCGCGGCCGAATCCGCTGCCTTGCTCGGCATTTTGGCGGCAGCCCCGCTGTATGCCTGGGGCGGCTACTCGCTGATCGGCTGGTCGAGTGTCGCCATTGCCGTGGTTCACACCTTGGCGGCGATGGCCTTGCCCAGCGCTCCGAAGCGGGTGTCCTCGAGCGATGTCGAGGAGCTCGAGGATGCGGAGGATCTCGAGGCCGATGCCCAGGAGACCGGATCCGGTGATCCGGAAATCTTCACGCCCACAGGCGAATCCGCTCGGCTGCTCGCGCGCTATGGCGACATGCTGCGGGTGGGATTACGGGAAGCATTGCGCGTAAGGGTGATCCGTCGTGGCGTGGTGCTGGTCGCGCTGTTGAACGGCATTACCGCCTTCGACGAGTACTTCGCCCTGCTGGCGGACGATGCCGGTGTCTCCCCGCCGGTCACGGCCGTGCTGGTGGGCGTGACGGTGGCGGGCGCGCTGGCGGGTGCGACCCTGGCCGGGCGCACCGAGTCCATTCGCGCCCGCACCATGGCCCTCGCACTGGGTGTGGGCGGTCTGCTCTTCATCGGCGGTGCCCTGCTGGCCGGAATGTCCGCCACTCATCCGCAATCCATGTATCTGCTGACGGCCGTGGGCTTCTCGGCCATCGGTATCGCCTACGGCATCGACTACAACGCGGATGTGATCGCCTCCGCCCGTCTCCAGGACGCCATTGCCGGTCCGGCACGAGCCACGGTCACCTCGGTCTCCGGCTTCGTCTCGGAGGTGATCGCCCTGGCGGTCTTCGCCTTCGTGGCCGTGGTTTCGCTCTGGCTCCCCATCCCGACCGTGGTGGCGCTGCTCGGCGTCCCGCTGCTCGCCACCGCGGTCCTGATCCCCGCGTGGCTGCCGTCCCGCGTGCTCTCCGAACCCGTGCGCAAGTGAGAGTGATGGGTGGGGAGAATCGGGGGGTGATGGTGCGGCGGCAGGTGGGGTTGGTGTTGGGGGGTTGTATCGGCGCGGGGGTGGCGGTGCAGGCGCGGGTGAATGGGGCGTTGGGGGAGCGGCTGCATGATGGGGTGGGGGCCGCGGTGGTGAGTTTCGGGACCGGGTTGGTGCTGGTCGGGCTGGTGTTCTTGGGGAGTGGGCGATTGCGTGCGGGGGTGCGGCGGATTCGGGCGGCGGTGGCCGAGGGGACCTTGCGGTGGTGGCAGCTGCTGGGCGGGTTGTGCGGGGCGGTGTTCGTCGCCTGTCAGGGGCTGACGGTGGCGGCCATCGGGGTTACGGCGTTCACGGTGTCGGTGGTGGCGGGGCAGTTGGTGAGCAGTCTGGTGGTGGATCGGCTGGGGCTGGGGCCGGGTGGGCGGACGCCGGTGACCCGGTGGCGGATCGGGGGTGCGGGGGTGGCATTGGTGGCGGTGCTGCTGGCGGCGGTGGGGCGGCATAGCGGGGTGAGTGAATCACTGTCCGCGCCGGAGGTTTTCCGGTCGGCACCGGTGGGAGTCTTGATCGTGCTGCCGGTGCTGGCGGGGGTGGGGGTCGCCTGGCAGCAGGCGGTGAATGGCCGGGTCGGAGCGGTCGGCGGGCCCTTGTCGGCGACGTTGGGGAATTTCGTGACCGGGCTGGCCGGGCTGCTGGTGGTGGAGGCGCTCTTGCGGGCGCGGACCGGGTTGCCGACCGAGTTTCCTTCGGAGCCTTGGCTTTACCTCGGTGGTGCGATCGGGGTGGTGTTCATTGCGCTGGCGGTGCTGGTGGTGCGGTGGATCGGGGTGCTGCTGCTCGGGCTGAGTTCGGTGGCGGGGCAGCTGCTGGCGTCGCTGGTGCTGGATGTGGTGGCTCCGACCGGGGCCGTGTTGTCGATGGCGGCGGTGGCCGGTTGTGTGCTGACGTTCGTGGCGGTGGCATTGGCGGCTCGATCGCCGCGCACGCTGGTGACCGAATCGCCCTGATGGTTTGAAAACTGGTCCAGGGATTCATGATTCGAGGCACACCGAGATGTGTCATGGTGCGAATCATGGCTATCGACTACGGGGTGTGGGTGGCGCGGTTGGGGTTGGCGGTCGTGTTCGGGCTGTCGGCGTGGGGGAAGTTCGCTGACCTGCCGGGGACGCGGAAGGCGGTGGGGGAGTTCGGGGTTCCCCTGCGATGGGTGCCCGCCGTGGCCTGGGGCCTACCGGTGGTGGAGGCGGGTGCGGCGATCGGAATGCTGCCGCCGTGGACGGCGCTCGCGGCGTCGGTGCTGGCGGTGCTGCTGCTGGCGGGTTTCACGGCGGCGGTGGTGCGGCTGTTGAGGTTGGGTAAGCGGCCGGTGTGTTCGTGTTTCGGGGCGGCGAGTGCCGCGCCGATCGGTACGCGGACGGTGGTGCGCAACGGGGTGCTGCTGGCGGTGGGGTTGGTGACCATTGCGGGAGTGCTTGTCCGGCCGGAGGTTCCGGGTGGGCTGCCGGTCGATCATGCGGTGGGTATGACGGTGGTCGCTGCTCTGGTGGCGGTGCTGGCCTGGCTGGGCGGGGTGGTGCTGGTATTGCGCCGCCGCTTGGATGAGCAGGTCCTGTCGACGCTGGGTGGTGAGGGACTGCCGGTGGGGGCGGTCGCGCCGGAGTTCGAATTGCTGAATGTGGCTGGGGGAAAGACGAATCGGGAGGAGCTGGCCGCGGGCCGTCAGCTGCTGCTGGTGTTCGTGCACACGCATTGTGAGATGTGCGCGGCGCTCGCCCGCGAGTTGCCGCGCTGGCATGCCCGCACGGCGGAGGTGCTGAGCATTGCGTTCGTGGGGAACGGCGAGGTGGCCGAGCACGCCGAATGGGGTCTGGAGCAAGGGGTGGGTGATATTCCGGTGCTGGTGCAGCAGGGGAACGAGGCGGCGCTGCGGTTCCGGGTGCGGGGTACGCCGTCTGGGGTGTTGATCGATGCGCAGGGGCGGGTGGCCGCTCCGGTGGCGCGGGGCGCGATGGCGGTCCGGGATCTGGTCGTCCAGGCAAAACAGGCTGGATTACGGGCGGATTCGCGGCAAAACGGGCAACAGGTTCCGGATCGCCGATAGTGGATCTTGCGTCCGCCGTTTGCGTCGGAGGAAACGGGTCGGTTCTCTAAATACATTGTCACACAAGCGAATTCGACAATTTGCCTGGTTTGTGAGCCTTACCATCGAGTGGCAGGACTCCATCCATCCGAACGCATCGAGCGAGGATTATCATGGCGGACTTCGCATTCACCGATTACTCCGGCAAGGAATTCGTTATTCGGCTGACCAACGAGCAGCGCGTCGCGGAGGCGCGCCGGATCCTATCCGGCGAGGAAACAATGTCGACGCATGTCATGGGCCGGATCAGGAAGGTCCAGACCGACTACAACCCGGGATGGAACTTCCACCTCGACCCCGACACCATCAGCTTCTTCACCTACGCCATCGAGGTGTGCGACGCGAGCATCGAATACACCGAGGATCACCTCGACGAGGCATGCGGCGCTTTCCTGCCCGGCTGCTTCTGGTGTCCGTGGTCGTCGCGCATGACCCGGGAAATCAAATAGCGGATAGCGGCGGCATTCTCCGGTCGGTGCGACGGCACCGACCGGAGTCGTGTGTCAGAGCTTGGCAGACCGCAGCTCGTGTCCCTTGGACGTCTTGCAGCGCCCAGATTCCAGATCCCACTGCCACCCGTGCAGGTTACAGGTGAGGGTATTGCCTTCCACCACGCCGAATTTCGACAGATCCGCCTTGAGGTGCGGGCAGCGGCGCTGGATTTCCCAGCCGTCGAGTTCGGTGGAGGCGGAATCGTCATGCGCTTCGTTGAACCAGCCGTCGGCGTAGGCGATGCGCTCGTCGGTGAGGCATTTGAAGAAGGTGTAGAGGAATTCGTTGTAGCCGCCGACCCGCCAGGTGGTGAATCGGGTGGACAGGAAGATGGTGTTCACCCAGTCGGGTTCGTTATCGCGCAGCACGGTGCGGACCAGCACCGGGTCGATGCGGAAGCCGTAGCGGTGCTTGCCTTCTCCCTCGATGGGCGCGCGGACGGCGCGTTTGGGGAAGTCGAGCACCACGGTCTCGTCGCCCATGACCAGGCTGACCGGGTAGCCGATGCCGTCGCAGATGAGGTCGCTCTGCGCCATGATCGGTTCGAAGAGTTCCTTCAACTGCGGCAGCAGCGGACCGGTGTCTTCGTTTGCCCAGGAAGCCTTTTCGGCGGCCAGCACCGGGGCCATGCGCTGGGCCATGTCCTCGATGTAGGCGGCCTTGTCGCCGTAGATGCTGTCCGGCACCACGGGGTGCGTGATGGAGGAGAGTTCCTTGCCGCGCAGTTCGGCGGTGGATCCCGGAATCATCAGCAGTCCACCGGCATTGCCGTGGATCTCCATCTGGTCCAGGAAGGTGATCTGGTCGGGGAAGATATTGCCTTCCTCACCGCGATCGTCATTGAGGTAGCGCAGTTCGTCGTCGAGGAAGACGGGCGGCCCGGCGGACGGCACGACCCAGGTGGCGCCGACCTGTTCGATGTAGGCGCGGGCCCGGTCCATGCCGCGCTGGCGCTTCTGCTTGCCGAAGTTGGCCTTGGTGCGCGCGGGGATGTCGTAGACGGCCGGGTACCAGATGGCTCCGGAGTACTGGAGCAGGTGGATGTCCACGTGCCCGAAGGCGTCGTGCAGCACGTCCATGTCGACGGGCCGGGCGTCGTTCATGTTGAAACACACGGTTTCCCCGTCGGAGACGACGAGGCCGGAGTCGCCGATGGGTCCGTCGGCGGGTGCGCGCAGCGCGATGATCATGATGTCGAGGTCGCCGCCCGGACCGGTCACGGTGTGCTTGACCGAATCCTCGGTCTCCACGAACTTGTGGAAGCCCAGCGCCTCGAGTTCGCGCTTGAGGTCCGGCACCGGATAGTCGGGCAGCAGGACGGTGGTGTCCTTATTGACCTTGTCGGCGAGGTGCTTCGCGTCGAAGTGATCGCGGTGCAGATGCGAAACGTAGAGGAAGTCGCAGTTGCCGAGTTCGTCCCAATCCAGCTGGGTGTTGTCGGGGAACGGGAACCACGATCCGAAGTAGGCCGGGTTGACCCATGGATCGCACAGGATCGTCCCCGCTGCGGTGCGGATGTGGAATCCGGCGTGTCCGACGCTGGTGATCTGCACGAGCTATCTTCCTCCCTGACCGTTACCAGCCACCCAGCGTACTGGCTAGCCCGAGACGTCGCCGATGCAGTAACCCTCGCCGCCCGACTTCAGGGTAAATGTCTGTTTCACCTGCTTTCCGGAGCCGGTCGTGACCGGTACCGAGACTGTGATGTAGCTCCCACGCGGCCATTCGGAATTGATGGATTGGTCCACGAACGCGGTCACCGCGACCTGCCTGCCCGGATTGGTCGCCAGCGGCGGCACCACCGATTTGCCGGTCCCGTCCGGATCCCAATTCCCCGCGGCCGCGGAGCAGACCAGCGGATATTCGGCCTCGGTATCGCGCGCGTCGAGGGGTTTCCCGATCAGCCGGGACAGGTAGCGCCGCACGGTGTGGCGCGCGTCGGCGTCGTCGAAGGAGAGCTCGGGCCAGCCGCTATACACCTGCGGGCAGGCGTATCCGCTGGCCACGTCCCGATCCTGGGCGACCACCGCGACCGGGCCGTTCTTCCACACGGTGAGGTCCCCGGTGTGCACGCCCGGTTGCGCGAGGGCGTCGAAGATCGGCTGCGGGTCGGCGTAGGTGGCGCGCACATGCTTCGGTGCGATGGTCCAGCACCGGTTCTCCATCCCGGACAGTCCGTGCTCGCGCAGGTCGGCGGCCCAGCGGCCGACCGCCACGGTCGCGGCATCCGCCGGGCCGGGTGCGGTCGTCGCGCTCGCGGTGGAGGAGCCGGGCGAATCATCCGAGCCGGTGTCATCGCGCGGGATTCCGACCGCGGAGTCGCAGGCGCCGCCGAGACACGCCATGGCCACTATGAGACTTCCGAGCAGTCCCCTGCGGAGATGTTCACGCAGTGCTGTTCGGGCGCTTTCCACTCCTGCGAACCTCTTTCGTCTTCACGCGGCCGCTCGTAACGCGGCCGCCGCCGATCGGGTGTTACCTGGATCACTGGTTGCCGCGTGGGTAGCGACTAGGCTAGCGGACTTGTGGAACCCGTCTACTTCCCGATCATCGGGCTGGCTCGCACCGTGTTCGCTGCGCAGGGCCTGAAGTTCACCGTCACTGGCGACGACAATATTCCGGCGACCGGTGGGGCGGTCATTGCCGTCAATCACACCGGCTATATGGATTTCACGTACGCCGGCCTGCCCGTGCGTACGCCGAAGCGGTACATCCGTTTCATGGCGAAGAAAGAGGTGTTCGACAATCCGATCGGCGGTCCGGTCATGCGGGCGCTCAAGCATATTCCGGTGGACCGGTCGGCGGGCGGCGATTCCTACGTCGAGGCCGTGAACCGGCTGCGCCAAGGCGAATTGGTGGGCGTCTACCCCGAGGCCACCATCAGCCGCAGCTTCGAGTTGAAGGAATTCAAGTCGGGCGCGGCGCGCATGGCAATCGAGGCGAATGTCCCGATCATCCCGATTGTTATCTGGGGCGCGCAACGTGTCTGGACCAAGGGTTTCCCGAAGCGCTTGGGCCGCACCAACACCCCGATCTCCATCGAAGTCGGTGCCCCCATTGCGCCCTACGAACCCGCCCAGGCTCTCACCGACCAGCTGCACTCCACCATGGAGGGCATGCTGCTGAACGTCCAGAAGGACTACCACCACGAGCCCGGCGCGTACTGGGTCCCGGCCCGATTGGGCGGCAGCGCACCGACTCTCGAAGAGGCGAACGCCATGGACGCCGCCGAAGCGGCGGAAAAGGCCGCACGCCGCGCGAAATAGCCGCAGCGCACCACCCCCGAACGCCGCTATTTGCAGGCTTTCTCGACAGCTGCAGGCTTTATAAGCCCTGCAGCTGTCGACAGCGCATGCAGCTGTCGACAACCCCTGCAACTTTCGAGGAGCTGTGCGGCCGTCAGCTCGGGTCGGAGCCGCGAATGGCGGCGAGCCAGGTGGCCGCGGCGGCGGCAATGACCGTCGCGCCGCCGAAAGCGGTTGGGCCGCCGCCTGCTACGTACACCCAGAGCAGACCGGCGAAGGGTGCGACGATGGCGGATTGCGCGTCCAGGAGCAGTCTCCGGCCGAGCGATGCGGCCTGGGTGGCGATGGCCGTGGCCTGCGGGTCCGGCCGGGCGGGATTGTCGATGAGGCGGCCGACCGGTTCGCTATCCCGGAGTCGTCCGGAAGGGTAGACGCGCCGCCCATCGATATACGCTGCACGACCGGACAATTCGGCCGACGACTGGGTGAGCGCGACGAAGGCCGGATCGAAATAGACCGGCAGCCAACGGGTCCGGCCGCCAATGGTGAATTCCAGCCAGGACCGGCTGACCAGTCGATGCTGCTGGCGTACTCGGCGCACGGCCACCTCGCGCCCGTGCTCACCCTTGCGGGTCTGCCCCGGAATCCCGGAAGGCAGATACCCCAAGGCGATGGCCAGGCGAAATGCGCTGTACCCCAGGATGACCAGCGCGACCGCGCCGATCAAACCCACCTGCTCCGAATCGCCGAACGGCGCCCAGGCGAAGCAAATCGCCAGGGCGCCGATCGTCACGATCACCGGATAGGCCAGGGGGTGGCCCGTCCGGAGGGTCACTTGAGGAAGCCGACCTTCGTGTAGTCGGGGCTGGCCAGGCCGAACGCGCCCCAGTTAGCGAGGTCCTTGCGGACCGCGTGGGTGCCGGAGGCCTGGTTGAGCGGCAGTGAATTGACCTGTTCGAAGATCTTCGCGTCGCACTGGTTGGCGAGTTCACGGGCCTTGTCGGGATCGAGCTCGGCCAGTGTCTGATCGATCAGCTTATTGAGCTCCGGCGAGCCGACACGGGCCTTGTTGCCCTGCCAGTTGGCCGGGTCGTAGTAGTAGGTCTGCCGGAGCACGCCGAGCGGCAGGACACCGCCGGACAGACCGAACTGAGCCAGTTCGAAGTTGCCCGGGTTGACCACATTGGTGAAGAGGCCGGTGCCGGGGACGGTCTGGATGGTCAGTTTGACGCCGACCTTGGCCAGGTTGGCCTGGATGATCTTGGCCGTGTCCACCCAGCCGGTCTGGTCGTACATGACATCGCGCAGTTCCAGCTTGCGCCCGTCCTTTTCCCGCACGTCACCCTTCAGCACCCAGCCGAGCGCATCGAGTTCCTTGGCGGCGGCGTCCGGATCGAAGCCAACCACGGACGCATTGTCCTGGTAGCCCTTCTGGCCTGCGATGAAGATGTGGTTGTTCAGCACCTTCGGGTTGTCGACGATGCCGTGCTGGCTGGAATCGACGATGGTCTGCCGGTCGATGGCCTTGGCAATGGCCTGGCGCAGCTTCATGTCCTCGAGCAGCGAACCGGGCGCGCCATTGAACGTCACGATGTTCTTCGACGGCTCTGAGGCGCGGCGAATCTCCACGCCCGCGGCGGCGCGGGCCGCGGAGACGTTCTCCAGCCCGGCCATGTACGCCTCATCCAGTTCATTGTTCTGGATGGCCGGAAGCCAGGAGCTGCTGTCCAGCACGCTGAAGGTGATGTTGGCGAGCACCGGAGTGTCACCCCACCACTTCGGGTTGCGGCCCAGCGTGATCCGGTTCTGCGTCCGGTCGAGATTGGTGATGATGAACGGTCCCGAGCTGACCGGCAGCGAGGTGCGCGCCCAATCATTGAATGCCTGAACGGATTCGGTGGCGGCCTTCGGATACAGCGGCCCGAACAGGCCCTGCCATTCGCCGTAGGGCTGGTCGAAGGTGACGACGGCCTGCCGGTCATCGACGCCGCGCTCAACCTTGCCGACATGGTCGTAACCGGTGGAGGTGGCCACCTGGTAGTCGGGATTGCGGCCGTTCAGGGCCTGCCAATTCGACTGGAAGTCCTCCCACGTGATGGGGGATCCGTCGGACCAGACCGCCTTCGGGTTGATGGTGTAGGTGACGACCTGCGGATTGGTACCCGTCAGTTTGATGTCTGTGTAGTAGTCGTTATCGACGCTGAGCTCACCGGCGGCATTGCTGGTGAAGTTCTGCGGCAGTAGCGGAGTGATGACATCGTTGGTGTCGGTGGTGTTGCCGTCCACGTGCAGCGCATTGAACGATTCCGGGAACGAGGTCAGGGACAGCCGAAGATTGCCGCCATCCTTCAGGTCCGAAACCGGATGCGGGTTGATGTCATTGGTGGTGCCGATGTCGGCGGTGCCGCCCTCACCGTCACTCGAGCTGCATCCGGACACGATCAGACCGAGAGCGACCATGGGTATCGCGAGGCGTGTCAGTGTCGAACGTGTCCGCATGGACCGCTCCTTTCATTCGTTACTTGAGGAACCCGATCAAGGTGTAGTCGTAGGAGGCCAGCCCGGGCGCGCCGTAATTGGCCAGATCGGACCGTACCCCGTAGTTGCCCTCGGACTGGGTCAACGGCAGCGAGTGGCCCTCTTCGAAGATCTTCCGGTCCACCTGATTCGCCAGTTCGATGGTCTTGGCCGGGTCGAGTTCGGAGAGTGTCCGGTCGATCAGGTCATTGAGTTCCGTCGATCCGATGCGCCCGTAGTTGGCTTGCAGATTGTCGGGGTAGTAGCCCCAGATCTGCGGGAGGCTGGCCAGCGGGAAGGCGTCGCCCTGGAAGGTGAACTGGCAGACGTCGAAGTCGCCGGGCTGGATGACATTGGGGAAATACCCCGCGCTGGGCTTGGTGTCGATGGTCAGTTTGACGCCGATTCTGGCCAGGTCGTCCTGGATCAGCTTGGCGATGTCCACCCAGGTGGGGTCGTTGTACATGACATCGCGAATGATCAGCTGCTTGCCGTCCTTGACCCGCACGTCGCCCTCGAGCTTCCAGCCGATGGCGTCCAGTTCGCGGGCGGCGGCGTCACGGTCGAAGCCGAGGCTATTGTCCTGGTAGCCGGTCTGTCCGCGCAGGTAGACGTGATTGTTCAGCGGCTGCGGGTCGGCGACGAGTCCGTTCTGAATGGTCTGGGCGATACGCGTGCGGTCGATGGCCTTCGAGATCGCCACGCGCAGTGCGGGATCGGCGAGGATCGAGCCGGGTGCGCCATTGAAGGTGAGGTGCCGCCACCGATTGCCGGGGGCCTGCCGGATCGTCGCGCCGGGGGTGCTGCGAATGTTCTGCACATCGACGATGGTGGACAGCAGTGCGGCGTCGAGTTCCTTGTTCTGCACGGCGGCGGTCCAGGAGGCGCGGTCCAGCACGCTGACCGTGATGGTGTCGAGCTTGGGGGTATTGCCCCACCATTTCGGGTTGCGGGCCATGACGATTCGGCCCTGAGTCTTGTCGGTGGACTGGATCACGAACGGCCCGGCCGTCAGGCCGATGGCGTCGGCCTGCGCCTTGTTGAAGGTATCCGGGTCCTTGGTGGCCGATTTCGGGTACAGCGTGGCATTGCCCGCGAATTGGCCGCGCCACTCGGCGAAGTGCTTGTCGAAGGTGATGACGGCCTGCCGGTCGTCGACGCCGCGTTCGACCTTCGCCATTCGGTCGAAGCCATTGCTGATGGCGATCAGGTAGTCCTTGTTCTTGCCGCTCAGCGCATTCGCCTCGGAGGCGATGTCCTCCCAGGTGATCGGGCTGCCGTCGGACCAGACCGCCTTCGGGTTGATGGTGTAGGTGACGACCTGCGGATCGGTGCTGGTCAGCTGCACATCGGTGAAGTAGTCGTGATTGACGGTGAGATTTCCGGACGCGTCGGTGTCGAACGCGCGCGGCATCATGGGCCGCACGATATCCGCGATCTCGGCGTCATTGCCGTCGATCTGCAGGGTGTTCCAGTTGGCCGGGAACGAGGTGGAGGCCAGGCGCAGATTGCCGCCGTCGCGCAGATCCTCGCGCGGGTGCGGATTGATATCAGCGGTGACGCCGATCGTCGCGGAGCCGGTGGCGTCCTCGGTGCCGCTGCCACACCCGGTGAGAGTCATCCCCGCGGTCAATGCCAGTGCGGCGCACCATACTCCGGTGCGCACCGGCCCACTGTGTCGACGGATCCGCATTTCGCCACTCCTACCGTGTAGTCACCGGAACTGGCACCGCGTCGATGAGCGCGCGGGTGTACTCGTGTTCGGGACTGGCGAAAATGCGTTCCGCTGGACCGTATTCGATGATCTGTCCGCGGTACATGACCGCGATGTCGTGCGCCAGATTACGCACCACGGACAGGTCGTGGGATACGAACAGATACGACAGCCCACGTTCGGTTTGCAGGTCCCGCAAGAGATTCAGCACACCGGCTTGGATCGAGACGTCCAGTGAGGACACCGGTTCGTCCAGCACCAGCAGTTCCGGGTCCAGGGCCAGGGCGCGCGCGATATTGATGCGCTGCTTCTGCCCACCGGAGAAGTCCGCCGGGTACCGGTCGGCATGTTCGGGCCGCAGTCCCACCTGCTCCAGCAATTGCGGTACCCGCTTGTCGATCTCGGCGCGGGAACGGCCGTCGATGCGCAGTGGTTCGGCCAGCACGTCGGAGATGGGCAGGCGCGGATCGAGGGAGGACGACGGGTCCTGGAAGACGATCTGCATCTTGCGCCGAATCTCGCGGCGCTGGAGTTTGGTCAGCGTGGTGACATCGTGGCCGAGGATCTCGATGCGGCCGGACTCGGGTTTCACCAGGTCCAGGATCTGGGTGAGCGTGGTCGATTTGCCGGATCCGGATTCACCGACCAGCGCCAGGGTGCGACCCGAGCGCACCTCGAAGCTGATGCCGTCCACCGCTTTCACCTCACCGGTGCGGCGACGGAACACCACGCCCTGGGTGATGGCGAAGGTCTTGCGCAGGTCCTGAACGCTCAGCACCACCTGCGATTCGTCGACCTTGGTGAGGCCGACCGCGGGCGATTCGATCTCCTTGCGATAGGCCGTGAACAGCGCGTCCGTCCCGACCTCGGCGGTCCGGATGCAGGCGGCGCGATGCCCGGGACCGGTGTCCTGCAAGGGCGGTTCGGCCGCCTTGCAATCCTCGATCGCGATCGGGCAGCGCGGCGCGAACGAGCAGCCGGGAGGCAGCGCGTGCATGGCGGGCGGGGCCCCGACAATGGGGATGAGCGGGGAGCGGGCGGGGCCGTCGATGCGCGGAATCGAGCCCAGCAGTCCGACGGTGTACGGCATCCGAGGCGCTCGGAAAATCTCTTCCGCCGGAGCGGTTTCAACGATCCGCCCGGCGTACATGACCGCCACTCGATCCGCGAGGGTGGCCGCGATCCCCATGTCGTGGGTGATCATGATGACGCCCGCGCCGGTGATATCACGGGCCTTGCGCAGCAGATTCAGGATCTGCGCCTGCACCGTCACATCGAGTGCGGTGGTCGGCTCGTCGCAGATGATGAGCTCCGGATCATTGGCGATCGCCATGGCGATGACCACGCGCTGGCGCATGCCGCCCGAGAACTCGTGCGGGAACGCCTTGGCGCGCACCGCCGGTTCCGGGATGCCCACCAGATCCAGCAGTTCGATCGCCTTGGCGGCGGCCTCGGCCTTGCTCAGCTTCTTGTGCGCGAGCAGCGCTTCCGCGATCTGATCGCCGATCCGGTACACCGGGGTCAGCGCCGACAGCGGGTCCTGGAACACCATCGAGATCTTGCTGCCGCGCAGCGTGGACATCTGCTTGTCGCCGAGGCCCAGCAATTCCTTGCCGCGCAATCGGACCGAGCCGTTGATTCGCGCCTGCTCCGGCAGCAGCCCCATGACCGCCATGGAGGACACCGACTTGCCCGACCCGGATTCGCCCACGATGGCGAGCACTTCACCATCATTGACCGTGAAGTTCACCCCGCGTACGGCCTCGACCCGCCCTTCCTCGGTGGGAAAGGACACGCGCAGCTCGGACACCTCCAGCAGCGGCGTGGTGGTGGCGCGCACGCGCTCCGCCGAATCGTCGCTCATGCCTCGACCTTTCGAGCCTTCTTGGATCGCGCCCGCTTGGCGCTGGGATCGAACGCGTCCCGCAGCCCGTCACCGATCAGGTTCGCGCACAGCACGATGGTGATCAGGAACGCGCCGGAGAACATGAAGGTCCACGGATAGGTCAGCGCCGACGCGCTGTACCGCCCGATCAGCGAGCCCAGCGACACGTCGGGCTGCTGCACACCGAATCCGAGGAAGCTCAAACCGGTTTCGGCCATGACCGCGCCGCCGATGGCGAGCGTGGTGTCGATGATCAGGATGGACGCGATATTCGGGACGATGTGGGTGGTGATCACCGTCCAGGTGGATGCGCCCATATAGCGTGCGGCGCGCACGAATTCGCGTTCCTTCAGGCTCATGGACAACCCGCGAATGATGCGGGCGCTGATCATCCAGCCGAAGAAGGCGATCAGCAGGGTGATCAGGATCAGCGAATTATTGCCCTTGGTCTTCGGTGCGAACAACGCGATCATGATGAAGCTGGGGATCACCAGCAGCAGATCCACCAGCCACATGATGGCCCGGTCGGTCCAGCCGCCCAGCAGTCCGGCGGTCGTCCCGGCAATGGTGGCGATGATCGCGGAGATGAAGGCCGCGCCGAACCCGATCATCAGCGACTTCTGCAAACCGTGCAGGGTCTGCGCCAGCACATCCTCACCCGAGAGGGTGGTGCCGAACCAGTGCTTGCTGCTCGGCGGTTTCAGCCAGTGCGAGCGCACCGGATCCAGATCCGTGTAGGAGTAGGTGATGAAGTGCGGCAGCACGAATGCGGCCAGCCACACCAGGATCAACACCACCAGCGCGACCACGGCGACCTTATTGCGCAGGAAGCGCCGCACCACGAGCTTGCGGCGCCCGGTTGCCCGCGGCGCGCCCTGGACGATCATTTCTACTTCGGTCACGACACACGCACCCTGGGGTCGAGAAGGGCGTACGCGATATCGGACAGCAGGCCCGATACCAGGATCACCACACCGGCGAACACGGTGGACGCCAGCACGATATTGATGTCCTGCGCGCCGATTCCATTGACGATCCATTCACCGATGCCGTGCCAGCCGAAGATCTTCTCGGTGAAGGTCGCGCCGGTGATAAGACCGCCCAGGCTGTAGGCGAACAGTGTGGCCATCGGAATGAGCGCGGTGCGCAGTCCGTGCTTGTAGAGGGCACGGCTGCGGGTCAATCCCTTGGCGCGCGCGGTGCGAATGAAATCCTGGCTCAGCACATCCAGCATGGCATTGCGCTGATATCGGCTGTACGCGGCCATGGTGCCCAGCGCCAGGCCCAGAGTCGGGATCACGAGATGCTGCGCCCGGTCCACGATCTGATTCCACAGCCCGCTGATCTGGGTGGCCGAGGTTTCACCGGTATAGAGGAAGATCTGCGTGCCGGTGGCCTGATTGATATGCAGCGCACCGAATTTCAGAATGGTCGCGAGCAGGAATACCGGGGTGGACAGCAGCAGTAGCGATAGGACGGTACTGAAATAGTCGCTGAACTTGTATTGCCGTATCGCATTGGCCGCACCGATCAATACGCCCAGCACGGTGCCGACCAGCGACCCGATCAGCAGCAGGCGCAGGCTGACGCCGATCCGGCGCGGCAGCTCCTCGGTGATCGGCTGCCCCGGCAGCGTTTTCCCGAAATCACCCGTGACGACGCCGCCCGCCCACGCCAGATAGCGCTGCGGGATCGGATCATCCAGATGCAGTTCGGCGCGTTTCTGGTCGATCACCGATTGCGGTGGTCGCGGATTGCGCTGTTCTAGATAGTCGAGCGGGGTGAACGTCAGTGAGGCCACCGTGAACACCATGAACGACGCCAGCACAAGCAGCACGACGTAGTTGAGCGCACGTCGCAGCAGAAAACCGGCCATCAGTCCCTCTCGGGTCGAGTCTTAGCCCCAGATCATAGGGACAGGAGAGGTCGATCGCGTGGTACGCGTAGCCAATGGCGGGCAATCCGGGGTGTCTCCCCGGAATCGAGACGGCCACGAACCGCCCTGAGTGGACACTCGCGCCCGGCGCTCGAGGCAGGATGGACTAGGTGACACTCTTTCACCTGCCCAAACCCAAGATGGTCGCCACCGATGTGGATGGCACGCTCATCGACCACCGTGAGCAGGTGAGCGCGCGCACCAAAGCCGCGGTGGACAACCTCATCGCGGACGGTGTGCCGTTCGTGCTCGCCACCGGCAGGCCGCCGCGCTGGATCGATCCGGTCGTGGAGGGACTCGGTTACGCGCCGCTGTGCGTATGCGCCAATGGCGCGGTCATCTACGACAGCGCCAATGACCGCATTCTCGCCACCTACACCCTCGATGTGGACACCTTGGCCTGGGCCGCCGATATCGCCGAGCGCCTGCTCCCAGGCTGCGGCCTGGCCGCCGAGCGTGTCGGTTCGAGCGCCCACGACGCCGCTACCCCGCAGTTCGTGAGCTCCCCGGAATATGAGCACGCCTGGCTGAATCCGGACGACACCGAGGTCTCCCGCGCCGAGGTCATCTCCGCCCCCGCCATCAAAATGCTCATCCGCCTATCCGGGGCCTCCAGCGCCGATATGCGAGCCGTCCTGGAACCCGCCCTCGCGGGCCGCGCCGACCTCACCTACTCCACGGACAACGGCCTCATCGAACTATCGGCCCCCGGAGTCACCAAGGCCACCGGACTGGCCTCGGTGGCCCAGCGCCTGGGC
The DNA here is from genome assembly GCF_040683015.1 of Nocardia sp. NPDC051030. Lineage (NCBI taxonomy): Bacteria > Bacillati > Actinomycetota > Actinomycetes > Mycobacteriales > Nocardiaceae > Nocardia > Nocardia sp. NPDC051030. The sequence goes on from NZ_JBFBCD010000005.1 coordinate 596,921, forward strand.
GTCCAGCACGCCACCCTGATCGCCTTCGGCGACATGCCCAATGACGTCCCCATGCTCCGCATGGCAGGCCACGGCGTAGCCATGGCCAACGCCCACCCCGAAGCCAAAGCGGCCGCCGACGAGGTAGCCGCGGCCAACCACGAGGACGGCGTAGCCCAAGTCCTCGAACGCTGGTGGACATAAACCCCTAGCTGGAAAAGGTGAGGGAGCTCTGGTGGCGGGAAATCGAGCTGATTTCCACCACCAGAGTTCCCTCACCGGTTTGTTAAGGGCCCTCGGGGGATTCGGGGATTTCCGAGGGGATGGGGGACGCTTGGACTGGTTCGCTGGGGACGTCGGGGATGGGGGCGACCGGGGGTGCGCCCGCGCTGTAGTTCTTCAGGACGGTGGTGACGATTCCGGTCAGCTTGCTGAAGATCAGTGAGCCGTTCTGGAAGTCGGTGCGGACGCCGTCTTCGACCGGGTATTCATTGCTCAGGGGGAGGCCGAGAACGCCTGTGCCCGAGCCCAATTGGAGGAAGCGCTCCAGGATTTTGCCGACCACGGCGAAGATCTGGCCATTCGGGGTCGAGTAGACGTAGCCGTTGACGAACTGGGCGGATTGGCCACCGTCCGCCGTGACCATGGGGACCGACTTCGGTTGTCCGAGTGTGCTGTTCGGGCCGCCTTGTTCGCTCCAGTACTTCGCGACGGGGCTGCGGTCGATGAGGCCGAGCAGGCGCTGGGTGAGGGCGGCCAGGGTGGCGATGTCGGTGTCGGTGGAGTCGTTGGTGGTCGGCCCCTGCTGCTGCGGGTTACCGGCATTGCGCTGCTGCGGCTTCGTCGGCGGCGTGGTGCTGGGGGCGACGGCATTGGTGCCCCCGGCCGCTTGTTCGGCGATCTCGCGAATGCGGTCCATGAGGTCGTAGGCGGCGTCGCCGGGGCAGGTGGTGTTGCCGACATCGCGGTGCGCGAACACATTCGGCAGTTTCACGGCCTGGCCGAGCGCGTACTTGGTGTAGTCGCTGCCCTCGGAGGTCATGGTGGTATTGCCCTCCGGGTCGAGCCCGGCGACCTTGGCGCGCCAGCCGATGAACTTGCCCATCGACTGCAAGGCCACCTCGGTCGGCGCCTCCTCCGTGTGATTGCCCATGAAGGCCACACCGGCGGTATTGATATTGAATCCGCCCGCGTGCGCGCCCTCGACCGCGCGGTCGAGCCCGCCGTAGCGGCCCTCGAAGATCTGCCCGAACTTGTCGACCAGCGCGTTGTAGCCGATATCGCACCAGCCCAGCGTTTTCGCGTGATACGCGTAGATGGCGCGCACGATGCCCGGGGACTCGGCCTTGGAGTAGTCATTGCGACCGGCGGTGTGGTGCACGGTGATCGCGGAGACACCGTCGTCGTAGGTGGGTTCCTCGCAGCGCATCGATTCGTCCGCGCCCCACTGCGCGCGGGTGATCACCTTGGGTCCGCCGCCGGGCAGCGCGGCCGCCACCTGGGAGAGGTTCTCGTCGATCGCGCCGCGGCCCGGATCGATCAGCACCGCGGCCAGTTTCTCCAGATTGATCTGGGCGGGATCGGTGGAATCATGCGCGAGCGGTCCCGGCGTGATCGAGTCCTCCGGCACGGGCTGGGCCGCAGGCACGGGCTGAACCGCGGGCACCGGTTTGGCCGCCTGCGTCACCAGCACCTGCACCCGCTTGGTCTGGCCGACATAGAGCGGTTCGGTGCCGGTGCGTTGGGCGCCCTTGGCGCGGGTGTCGACCTCTTCGGTCGGCTGCCAGGGTCCCCAGGTTCCGTCGGGTCGTTGCGCGCGGATCATGGCGGCGGTTCCGGCCATTTGCTTCGCGGTCAGGGCGACCATGCTGAACGGAGTGTCGCGGGAGAGTTCCTTGACCTGCGCCCCGACCTTGTCGACCAGATCGCGCGGGACCGCGCCGGGAGCGAGGGCGGGCGTCTTCGGATCGCCCTGGACGATCGGTGCGGCGGGAGACACCGCGGCGGGGCCTTCGGGAGCGGGGGCCGCGGCGGGAGCGACACCGGGATCTGTTGGGGCCGAAGGATTGTCACCCGCGGCGGCGGGGGCATCGGCGGCCACGATCGGCGGCTCGGCGGGCATTTCCGGTGCGGGAGCGCTACCGGGATCGCCGGATTCGGCGGGTTCGTGCTGGGTGTCCGGTCCCGGTTCGGCGATCAATCGGGGACTGGAGGGGAAGGGTCCGGGGGACTTGCTGGGCGCACCGGTCTTGTCGTTCTGACCTAGTCGCGGAAGGGGTATTTCGCTGGGTAGTCGGATCCCGGCGGGGAGCGGTAGTCCCGGCGGCACCTTGATCGACTTGGGTAGCGACAGCATGCGCAGATCGGACAGGTGGAGATCGGGCAGGTTCAGCCCGGTCAGTTCGCGTAGCGGCAGCGTGATGTCGGGTGCGGTGGACAGTGCCACCTCGGCCAGATTGGCCGGTATAGCTGCCAGATTGCTCTCGTCGGTGGACCGGATTTCCGGGGAGTCACTCAACGCCAGGATCCCCATGGGCGCGGTGATGGCCAAGATGGTCGCTACCGGGAGAAGGTACGAGGTCTTGCTTCTGCGGTATGGCATGTACAGCTCCCATTCCAGGTAAATCCGTTGAACTTCGCCGGAACGGCAAGGTTGCTTACCGGCGCGTCTCGGATCACACTAGTCCCAACTGTCACAATCCCTGAATCTTTGGTTGAGGATTAGCCTTCGATAACTCGAATGTAGCTTCGGCTCTCGAAAGAATGGGTATGACATGCCGAACGGGTATCTACACCAGCGTCGGAAACGACAACGACTGATCACCCTGTCCCTCGCCGCCGCCACCCTTACCGGAGGCACCGCCGTCCTGCTCTGGGCCTGGCCCGACGGCGACTATCTCCCCACCACCGCCGCGGGTCCGGGCCACGGCCGCGGCCTCAGCCAGACCGGCGCCTTCGACCACTCCCAGCAGGGCTGGACCGCGGATACCATCCTGGCCCACTACTATCCGGGTGCGGATCTGGGCGCGATCGGCCCGACCACGGTCCGGGTCCGCATCACCTCCAGCGACGACAAGCCGCTCGTCGTGGCCTCCGACTCGGCCTTCTTCGTCGCGGGCCGCCGCGTCATCCCCGGCCAGGCCGCGCACCTCACCCCCACCGCCACCGGCGCGGACATCACCATCACCCAGGGCTGCACCGGCGAAACCCTGTGGGAGGGCACGACCGACGACCCCTACGCCTACCCCGCCGCCGACGGCACCAACCGCCCCGCCAATGAGCAACTCGAGATCTGCGGCGGCAACGCCTACCGCGGCGTCCTGGGCGTAGCCCTCGACAACGGTTCCTACCGCACCATCAACGACGTCGACGTGGACGACTACCTACAAGGCGTGGTCCCCGCCGAAATGGTCCCCAACTGGGCCGACCAGGGCGGCGCGGAAGCCCTACGCGCCCAAGCCATCGCGGCCCGCTCCTACGCCCTCGCCGAACAGCGCTACTCCTACGCCCAAACCTGCGACACCACCGACTGCCAGATGTACCCCGGCACGGACAAGGAGGACGCCCGCACCAGCGCCGCCGTCCAAGCCACCTCCGGCCGAGTCCTATTGCGCCAGAACCACATCCTGCGCTCCGAGTACTCCGCGGCCCCGGACGGCGGCACCCCCACCCCGGTCGAGACTCTCGAAGTAGGCCCCTCGATCGACCAATTCCCCGCGGCAGCAGCACCATCCACCCCCGGTCTCCCGTTCCTGACCGATCCGGCCGCGCCCACCGAGACGGCTCCGACGGACCCGGCCTACCCCGACTCGACGCCGGTCGATCCGTCCGCCCCCGAACTCTCGACCCCCACCACCGCAACAGACACCGAATACTCGTCCCCGAACCCCCGAACCCGGGTAGGCGCTCCAGCCCCGCTGCCGCCCAACACCTTCCGAGTGCTGTCCGACCAACTCTGGTCCACGCAGCCCGCGACTCCTGAGGTCGCCATCAAACCGGTCCTCCCGCCGAACACGGCCGCGCCCAGCACCGCCTCCACCCCCACACCACCCTCGATTCCGTTTCCGATCCGAACCCCGCAGTTGACGATCGCGTCGAATCCGCTTTATCCGGACCGCCCCTAGCGGGGTGCGGCCAGTTCCGTGGCAACGGGATCCGCGCCGAGGGGAATCAGCCAATTCAATGCGGCTGTCGGTGCGAATTCCGCCATGCGCACTGACAATTCGGCTTTCTGGTCGTCGGTCAGGGTGGCATTGTCGCCGCGGAGGCGGTCGACGGCCTCTCGGTACATCAGCAGGTATTTGCGTTGGGCCGCCAGCATTTCGACGGATCCGGACGATCCGTGGCCCGGGTACAACGTGAGTCCGGACAGTTCTTCGGTGAGGTGGTCGAGGGCGGCCAGCCAGTCGGTGGAATGGCCGTCGGTCATGTAGGAGTGGACGCCGCCGAAGGCCAGGTCGCCTATGAAGGCGACGCGTTGGGTTTCGGACTCGACGAGAATCCAGGTGTCGGAGTGGCTTTCGGCGGGGCCGACCTCGTGGGGGGTGAAGCGGACGCCGTCGATTTCGATGGGGGAGCCGCTCTCGATCAGGTGGTCGGGGACTCGGTAGCGGTCGGGCCATTCTGCGCCGTAGGTGGGGCCCCACTGTTCGCGCTTGGCGATGGCGCTTTCGGCGATCACCTTCGCTACCGAGGCGGTCGCGTAGACCGGTGCGTCCTCGGGCATTACGTAGGGCAGGCCATTGAAGTGGTCCGGATGCGGATGGGTCACGAATGCGGCCAGTAGTGGCTTGTGTAGAGCCGCCGCTCGGGCGGCGAGTGCCTTCGCGTCGGAGACGAGGAGGTTGGCGTCGATCAGGATGACGCCCTGCGCCGTCTCGATCAGGTAGCTGTTGACGAAGATTCCGGCCTCGGCGGCCGTGTAGGTGTGGATGTGGAACTCGTTGGTCATTGCGGTTTTTCCCTCTCCATTACGGTAGAGGGGACGTTAGAAGGCTGCGCCTGCCGCCGAAAGAAGGCACTTTGAAGTGCCCTTCACCTCCGGAGCCGAGATGACCCTGACCATCCCCGACGTTCTCGAGGAAAGCTGCGCTACCCGCCAGGCCTTGGAGAGGCTGTCCGCGAAGTGGCGGATCCTGTTGGTCTATGCCCTTCTCGACGGGCCGCACCGGCACGCCCAGCTGCGCCGACGGCTTCCCGGCATCACCCAGAAGGTTCTCACCGAAACGCTCCGCCACATGGAAGCCGACGGGTTGGTGACTCGTCACGTCTACAAAGAATCCGCTCCGCAGCACATTGAATACGCCCTGACTGTCCTCGGAAAATCCCTGGAGGAACCTTTGGCCGCCATCTGCGCGTGGGCAATCGACCATCCGAAGGGCATCCAGCCGTAGGCATTTCGGAATTGCTCAGAGTGGACCGTCAGGTGTGTTATTGCCGAATTGCCACTCTGTGATTCGCATCGCTCCTATTGGGCCCTTGTCCAGTTTGCGTGATAGGAATTCACAGCCGGTGTCGAACGCGCGCGATACCGACTGAATCGACGTCATCGTCTCAGTCAGCTTTTGTTTTATGTCAACGGCATTCGGTCTTCGGGGGATCGGGGTCGGGGAGGATTCGGGAATCATGGTCAAGTTTCGGAACGTAACCGCCAAGGTGATCGCGGCGGCATTGCCGGTCGCCGTCGCCATCACGTTCGCCGGTGGCGCGCAGGCCCAGGGCGCTCCGGTGGCCGCACCGGCCGCCATCGTGCAGACCGCCGCGGCGCCGATCGAGACCGCTCCGGCTGTCGTCGAGGTCGCGCCCGTGGTCGAGGTCGCACCGGTCGCGGCTGCGGTCGAGTTGCAGGACATTGCCACCAATCCTGATGCACAGGACCACGATCCGGTGCACAACGGCATTGCCGCCGGTGCCGGTATCGGCGCTGCCGCCGGTGCGGTCATGGGCGCTATCGCCGGGCTGGGCATCCTCAGCATTCCGGGCGCGCTCGGCGGGGCCCTCAATGGCGCGCTGTGGGGCACCGTGATCGGCGCTCTCGTCGGCGTGCTGCGCCCGGACGTCGTCCCGCAGGTTCTGCCCTGACGTTCTGACGATTTCGAAGAGGCGGCATCCCGGACGCGGGGTGTCGCCTCTTTCGCGTTCGGGCGGTCAGCTGATGGTGGTGTCGCCGAAGGATTCGGACAGCGCGCGGAGCAGACCCGCGAGTTGATCGCGGTCGGAGGCGTCGAGGTCCTTCAGCAACCGCTGCTCGTTGGCCACGTGCAGGGGGAGGAGTTCGTCCACGAGGGCGCGGCCCTTGGGAGTCAGGTGGACTCGGACCGCGCGGCGGTCCGTGGGGTCGGGGATGCGTTTTACGAGGTCCTTGGCGGCCAGGCGGTCCAGGCGGTTGGTGATCGCGCCGGAGGTGACCATGGCCGCCTTGTTCAATGCGCCTGCGGTCAGGCCGTTTTCGTCATTGGAGCGGCGGAGGGTGGCCAGGACGTCGAACTCCCAGAACTCGAGTTTGTGCGCGGCGAAGAAGGTGCGGAACTCGTGGTCGAGGATGCGGGAGAGGCGGGTCAGGCGGGCCATGATCTCCATGGGGGAGACGTCGACGTCAGGGCGTTGCTGACGCCAGGCGGCGGTGATCAGGTCTACGGCGTCCGGCATGGTGGTTCCTCTCGAGGGAAACAATCTCAACATCAAGATACTTGACACTAAGGCATCGTAGATGGTGTTATCTCAACGTTGAGATTATCAATGAGGAGCTAATGATGAACACCCGCCGCGCCGGTACCGCCTCTTACGCGGGCGTCCTGGCCATTACCGGACTCGCACCGCTCGTGTGGGGCTCGACCTACGCCATCACCACCGAGTTCCTGCCGCCGGACCGGCCGTTGTTCACCGCCCTCATGCGGGCGCTGCCCGCCGGGCTGCTGCTGCTGGCCGTCACGCGGAAACTGCCTCAAGCACAGTGGATTTGGAAGGCGGGTGTGCTCGGCGTGCTGAATATCGGCGCGTTCTTCCCGCTGCTGTTCCTGGCCGCCTACCGGCTGCCTGGCGGTGTCGCCGCCGTACTCGGCGCCGCCGCCCCGCTGATCTCGCTCGGACTGGCTTCGATCGCTCTGAACGACAAGCTCACCACCCGGAAGGTGCTCGCGGGAGTGATCGGATTGTTCGGTGTCGCACTGGTGGTGCTGCGGGCCTCCGCCGCACTCGACACCCTCGGCGTGATCGCGGGACTCCTCGGAGCCACCTCGATGGCCTCCGGCACCATCATGACCAAGCGCTGGGGACGCCCGGAAGGTGTTACGCCGCTTGCCATGACGGGCTGGCAGCTCACCGCCGGTGGCCTGCTACTGCTCCCGCTGGCCCTGCTGGTCGAGGGCATGCCGCCCGCACTGGACGCCTCCGCCATCGGCGGCTACCTGTACCTCGGCGTGATCGGCACCGCCCTGGCCTACGCCCTCTGGTTCCGCGGCCTGGCCGTCGCCAATGCCACCTCGGTCGCCTTCCTCGGACTGTTGAGCCCGGTGTCGGCCGCCATCATCGGCTGGGCAGCGCTCGGCCAGTCGCTGGCCCCGCTCCAGGTGCTCGGCATGGGAATCGCGCTCGGCGGCACCCTGCTCGGCCAGCTGGCCACGGCCCCGCGCCCCGCCGCCCAGCCCACCCCCGAACCCGTCCGCACCGCCGCTTGATCCCACCTGCCGCAGCACCCCACCTCGCGCGGGAATCGCTGCGGCAGTCGTTTATCCACAGCAAGTCACCCTCCGGCGCTCCGCCGCCGGGACACCAACCAGCATCAGGAGTGAGAAGTCATGCGTATCACCGTGTTCGGAGCATCAGGCGGAGTCGGCAGCCGGGTCGTCGAGGAAGCGCTGAGCCGGGGCCACCAGGTGGTGGCGGTCTCCCGCCACGCCGACCGCCTGCGCGGACTGCCCGCCGCCGTGGAAGTCCGCACCGGCGACGTCTCCGATCCCCACCAGGTCACCAGCCTGAGCGAGGGCAGCGACGTGGTGATCAGCACCACCCGCCCCGACCTCGGCCGCGAAGATGACCTCGTCGCCGCCGCCGAAGCACTATTGAAAGGCCTGGCGAACAAGGGAACCCGCCTGCTCGTGGTCGGCGGCGCAGGCAGCCTCACCGTGCCCGGCACCGGCAAAACCGTGATCGAACAACCCGACTTCCCCGCCGACTGGATCCCCATCGCCGCCGCCTGCAACCACCAACTCGACGTCTTCCGCACCGCCGCACAGCAACCCGACGGCGGCCCGGTCGACTGGGCCTACCTCAGCCCGCCCGCCCTCCTCGAACCCGGAGACCGCACCGGCACCTTCCGCCTCGGCACCGACGAACTCCTCATCGACGAGCACGGCAACTCCGCCATCACCATGGCCGACCTCGCCGTAGCCCTCCTGGACGAGGCCGAACACCCCAAACACCACCGCACCCGCTTCACCGTCGGCTACTAGGGCTTTCATCATTCGGGTATCGGGTAGTCAGCGGAAGCGATGTATGGATTGGTCATCGTCGACTCCAGGTGAGAGACGGAAGAGGGTGAATAGACGTGCAGCCCAAGTGGACTCAGATCAGGAGCTGGTCACCAAGCACGATGACGGCCACAACGGCAAGGCAGGAAAGGTGCTGTAGAGCTGGAAACAACGCTATGCGCGGGTATTTCGCGGCGTAACCGTCTAGCCGTCCACAACCGTCTACAACGGGGGACAATGCACGGCTACCGTGGACGCATGGATCCCAGCGGGGATGGCGTCACAGGTGAGCGGCTGCGCGCCGCGCGGGAGGCGGCGGGGCTCAGCCTGTCGGCGCTGTCCGCGCGGACGCATTACAGCAAGGCTCTGCTCGGACTTCTCGAGACCGGGCAGCGCCAGGTCAGGCCGGAGCATGTGTGCGCCTACGTCGATGCGCTGGGGGTCGGCTCGATGCTATTCGTGGAACCGGCCGATGGTGAACGGGCGGCGGCGGAGTGGATTCAACGGGCGTCGGCATCAGACATCGGCGGGGACACCCTCGAGCGCCTGGAGCTGGCCGTGGACGACCTGGCTTCTGCGTATCCGACCACACCGCCCGGCGAACTTCTGCTGCGCATTCGGCAGCATCTCGGGTACGCCGGACGCTTGATGGACAGCCGCAAGACACTGACCCAGCATCGCCGGTTGCTGGTCATAGTCGGCTGGCTGTCGTTGCTGGCGAGCACGTGTCATGTCGACCTGGGCGAAAACTCCGCTGCTGCGGCGCGCGGACACCTGGCGTGGAAGCTTGCGGACGAGGCGGGACACCGGGAGATCGCGGCGTGGTGCCTGGAGACACGGGCATGGCAGAAACTGACGGGTGGCGAGTTCACGGTGGCGGCCGAGTTGGCCTGTGCGGCACAGGCTCTCGCTCCTGAGGACGGTTCGGCATATATCCAAGCCACCGCTCAGGAGGGCCGTGCACTGGCACGGCTCGGGGACGGCCAAGGGACGTACAAAGCGCTACGCCGCGTCGCCAGGCTGGTGTCCGGTCTGAGTATCCCCGACCGTCCCGAGCACCATTTCCGATACGACCCGGCTAAATCGAATGCCTACGTGGCCACGACATTGGCATGGCTCGGTGATCCGGCGGCGGAGTCCTACGCCCGGCACGTTCTCGTCGATCTCTCGGATACCGCGTCCGCCCGCCCGCGCCGGATCGCCTCGGCCAATCTGGATCTGGGGCTTGCCCTGGTCGCGGCCGACAAGCCGGACGAAGCGGCGCACGTGGCGCTGGCAGCGGTGGAGTCCCGGCGACTTGTGCCATCGAACTACTGGCGTGTGTCCGAGGTGGTCTCCCGTATCGAAGACCAAGACGCGGCGGACGCCGCAACGGTCCGCGAAGCCTTCCGCGACACCTACCGGGCGTAGCGGCAGTTCGGCGGAATACGGCACGGTGTCCGTTTATCACACCCGGAGGGACGGCGCATGAGAAAGCCGCCGCCCGAAACCTTGCCTGAGCTAAGGGTTTTCGGGCGGCGGCTCACTGGTGAGCAAGGCTCAGACGAGGCGGAATCCCGCGCCGACGCCATTGTTGCGGTCGATATCGGCCAGGACCATGCCGATATTGGTGGACAGATCCGGCTCGTGGATCAGATCGCCCGCACCCTTGCAGGACGGCAGGTCGATGGAGACCGGGCCGAGTTCGATATCGGTGCCGGCGACGATCATGCCGATCAGCCGGTCACCCAGGATGACCGGTGCGCCCGAGTCGCCGTGGTCCGCGCAGACCTGGCTGCGGAAGTAGGCGGGCTTGACCTCCCAGACCGGACCGCAGGTGTAGCCCGTGGTGCGGCCGTTCTTGCACGGAACATCGCCGATCTTCGGTGCGGACCCGACGCCATTGATGACCGACTGCGCCACCTGACGGGTCGGGTTCACCCGGGACGCATCGAATTCGATGATGGCCCAGTCATTTCCCTCGGACTTCTCGGCGATCTTGCCGATGCCACCGCTGCGGGTGTACTCGGCGGCGATCCGCGAGCCGACCTGTCCGCAGTGCCCGGCGGTCAGGCCGACGAGGCGGTTCTCGCGGTCATAGCCGATCGCGGTGAGTGTGCATTCGGCGCTGGAGTCCGAGCCATCGATTTGCTCGATGTAGATGCCGGAGCCTCCACCCAGTACCACCGGGGCGATCGCGTCGGCGGTCCCCCCGGTGAACAGCACGGTGGAGCCCAGGACAGCCGTGACCACGGCCGCCCAGCGCAGAACTCGGGCGCGGCCCGTTGCGAACATTGATTCCCTCATCCCCAGAAAAAAGATCTTCCGTGCATACTCTTACGCTTGACCTTGACGCTACGTCAACTTGCATCCTGGAATTCATCGAGGTGAACAAAGGAGGAAAGGACGGAACGTGGGAGCAAGCGAATGGTCCATCCAGGATCTGGCCAAGGCCGCCGGGACCACCAGCCGCACATTACGGCATTACGGTGAACTCGATCTGCTGCCGCCGAGCCGGATCGGAACCAACGGCTACCGCTATTACGACCAGGAATCCCTGGTGCGGTTGCAGCGGATTCTGCTGCTGCGCGAACTCGGCCTCGGCCTACCGGCCATCGCCGAAGTGCTCGCGGGACAGACCGATACGGCCGCCGCACTACGCACCCATCTGGAATTGCTGAAACAGGAGCAGGACCGGCTGGCCCGCCAAATCGCCTCGGTGCACACCACATTGCGCAAAACGGAAGCAGGTGAGCCACTCATGGCACAGGAAGTATTCGACGGATTCGACAACACCCAGTACAAGGACGAGGTCATCGACCGCTGGGGCAAGGATGCCTGGGACAGCGGCCAGCAATGGTGGAAGTCCATGTCCGAAGCCGAGAAGAAGCAGCATTTCCAGACCCACCTGGATATCGCCGCCGACTACGGCCGCGCCCACACCGCCGGTCTCCCGGTCGACAGCGACGAAGTGCAGGCCATCGTGCGCCGGCACTACGACTGGGTCACCATCGGCTGGCAGGGCAAGCGTGGCAACGCGGAATATTTCAATGGCCTCGGTGAAATGTACGTCGCCGACCCACGATTCGCGATCAACTACGACAAGCACGGTGAAGGCACCGCCGTCTACGTCCGCGACGCGATGAAGGTCTTCGCCGCCGCGAACCTGTCATCCGAATAAAGGGTGCCCGGTTCACCGCGTGACACCCTGAATTGGGGACGCCCGCTCTCGTTTCGGCCCGGTAGAGTTCGCGCCGAAACGAGAGGGGGAGGTCCCATGAACTACCCGTACGGCCAGCAGCCCGGGAACCCCGGTCCGCAGTATCAGCAGCAGCCCGCCTACCCGCAGCAGTCGGGTTATCCACCACAGCAGGGCTTTCCGCAGCAAGGCTATTCGCAACCCGGATACCCCGCGCCGGGATATCCGCCCGCCTACCCGCCGCCCGCTCCGAGCGGCGGCACCGCCATCACCGCGGCGGTGCTAGCCACCCTCCTCGGTCTGCTGGCCGGGTTGGCCGGCGTCGTCATGATCGGCGTCGGCGCTACCACGAAGTCGAAGCACGACAGCTACGGCAGTCACAGCTCGAGTGCGTCCGATGGCCTGTCGTCGCTCATGCTCGGGCTGGGCGTCGTGGTCATCGTGATGGGCGTGCTCTGGTTCGCCGGAGCCATGCTGCTGTTCGCCCGTAAGGCAGCGGGCCGCTGGATGCTGGTCGTGCTGTCCTCGCTCGGCCTGATCGGCAATGTGATCAGCGTCGCGAACAGCTCGAGCCCGGGCTCCGGCGCGTTCGGCGGACTGCTCGGCCTCGCCGTGCTGGTGCTCGCCGCCGTCCCCGCCACGGGCAAGTGGATCGCGGCCGGAAAGCCGCAGTCGCGATCCCCTTACCCGCCCGCCGGTGGATACACGCCGTACCCGTACTGACGGAAACCTATGCGGCGCACATGGATTGCATGACGCCGCGCAGGATCGGCGCACCGTAGGTGGTGGGCGCGAAGGCCAGGGTCTGCGCCATGGACAGCGGGGTGGTGACGGTGGAGGCGACTCCGGTGAAGCCCGCGATCGTGGTGCCGAGCGTCATGAGCAGGCTGGCGGTATCGAGGGTGAAGGTGATGAGCGCGAAGACGTTCTCCACCTTCACATCCGACAGCGGCACCGTGTTCAGGCCGCGGCCCTCGAAGATGTCGAAGCCGAGGTTGGCCAGGAAGGTCATCGGGCCGTAGTCCAGTGCGTCCACGATCGGGCCGAGCTCTTCGGTGCGGCGCAGCATCATGATGTCGGCGACCCGGTTGTCGCGCAGGAAGCCTTGCAGCGCATCGGCTCCGGAGTTCACCGCGTTCGGATCCACGGGCAGGCCCGCGGTGCTGGTCAGGAAGTTGCGGGTGCGCTCGACCAGATCGGCGGTCTTCAGTTCCGCGAGCGGAGTGCAGCTGCCGTCGGCGAGGGTGAGCTGGTTGGCCAGATCGACCAGCGGCTGCGGCAGGGCCACATGCTCGTCGGGCAGGTCCAGTTGCAGCTTCTGATAGGCCCCGGAGGTGTTGCAGCCCAGCGACAACTGGTTCTGCACGGCGCGGGCCAGGGACTTCACGCCATTGAAGAGCGCGCCCACGATCGGCTTGAGCACGAAGCCGACGGTCGGCACCAGGCTGGAGGCGAGCTGGGCCGGGATCTTCACAATGCGGGTGGCGAGGATGAACACCTCGATCACGTCATTGACGCTGAGCGATGAGACCGAGACGGTCTTGTCGATGCGGCCGGTGCGAATGGCGTCGAGGGTGTTCACCAGATTGCTGACGATCGGATCGTCGAGGAACTGGGTGCGATCGTTGATCGGGCCCGTCGGCAGTCCGGCGCGATGCACGCGGACCTGCGCGATGGACATCCGGAAGTCGTTCACCTGCTGGTCGTAGGCGGACTGCTGCCCGACCGGCACGACGGTCCGGAGGGCGGTGGCGGCATTGGTGACAATGTCGTCGAACGTTGCCGCACCTTTGCCGCAGAGGCCGTCTGCCTCGGCGACGGGCACTGCGGCGAGGGTTTCCCCATCGGCGCGGGCCGGGGCGGCGGTGGGGAGGAGTGCGACGGTGCTGAGCACGGCAGCGAGGGTCAAAGCGCCCGCGAGCGGGGCAAAACGGGGGAACCGCATGTATCAGGTCTTCCGGGTCGATCGTGGGCACCGGCCGCAAACTGCTCACGGCAACCGAACTGGTCGAATGCTCAGTTCGGGTTGCTATGTAATACAGCCCCCATTACCTGCTTGTCCGCGGTTTCGTGAACATTGGGCTAATACCTCGACAAGACCTCTCATTCAGTGGGATGACAGCCCGCCGACCGGCCGGTACCCTCACCACCCGCGAAACCGGCCTCCGGGAGCCCATCAACCCCGCTCGTAGAGCGTCCGTCAACTCCACCTGATGGAGCCGACGCACGCCCGCAGGTTCTGCCGGTACGCTGGGCACCCGTGACCGTCGCATCCCCCTTCGATCTCATTGTTGTCGGCTCCGGTTTCTTCGGGCTGACCGTCGCAGAACGCACCGCCAACCTGCTGGGCAAGCGGGTATTGGTCGTGGAACGCCGCTATCACCTGGGCGGCAACGCGTACTCGGAGGCGGACCCCGAAACCGGTATCGAAATCCACAAGTACGGTGCTCACCTCTTCCACACCTCCAACAAGCGGGTGTGGGATTACGTGAATCAGTTCACGGAGTTCACCAAGTACCAGCACCGCGTCTTCGCGCTGCACAATGGCCAGTCATACCAATTCCCCATGGGCCTGGGGCTGATCTCCCAATTCTTCGGCCGCTACTTCACCCCGGAAGAAGCGCGCAAGCTGATCGCCGAGCAGGCCTCCGAGTTCGACTCCAAGGACGCCGCCAATTTCGAAGAGAAGGCCATCTCCCTGATCGGCCGCCCGCTCTACGAGGCGTTCATGCGCGACTACACCGCCAAGCAGTGGCAGACCGACCCCAAGAACCTGCCCGCCGGCAATATCACCCGCCTGCCGGTGCGCTACACCTTCGACAACCGGTACTTCAACGACGCCTACGAGGGCCTGCCGAAGAACGGCTACACCGCCTGGCTGTCGAAGATGGCCGAGAACGACAACATCGAGGTCCGCCTCGACACCGACTGGTTCGACGTGCGCGACGAGATTCGCGCTCAGAACCCGGACGCCCCCGTCGTCTACACCGGTCCGCTGGACCACTACTTCGACTACCGCGAGGGCGAGCTCGGCTGGCGCACCATCGATTTCGAGACCGAAGTGCTGGAAACCGGTGACTTCCAGGGCACCTCGGTGATGAACTACAACGATGCGGACGTCCCTTACACCCGCATCATCGAGCCGCGCCACTTCCATCCCGAGCGCGACTACCCGACCGACAAGACGGTCATCATGCGCGAGTTCGCGCGCTTCGCCGAGACCGGCGACGAACCGTACTACCCGATCAACACCCCCGACGACCGCGCCAAGGTGCTCGCCTACCGCGAACTCGCCAAGAAGGAAACCGCCGCGGAGAAGGTGCTCTTCGGTGGCCGCCTGGGCACCTATCAGTACCTGGACATGCATATGGCGATCGGCGCGGCACTCAGCATGTTCGACAATGTGCTGCGCCCGCATCTGGAATCCGGCGAGCCCCTGGTGGACGAGAGCGAATGACCGCACAAGCGATGCTGGAAGAAATGACCACCGAGACCCGCGCCAAGTCGCTGCTGCAGCGCATCATCCTGCCGCGGCCGGGCGAGCCGCTCGACGTGCGCACGCTGTACCTCGAGGAATCCGACACCAATGCCCGGCGCGCGCACGCCACCTCGCGCACCTCGCTGTCCATCGGCGCGGAGTCCGAGGTGTCGTTCTGCACCTACTTCAACGCCGTCCCCGCCAGCTACTGGCGGCGCTGGAGCGTGCTGAAGTCGGTCGTGCTGCAGCTGGAGCTGAACGGCCACGGCCGCGTCGACGTCTACCGCTCCAAGGCCGACGGTTCGCGAATCCACGTGCAGGGCAGTGAATTCAGCACGCCCGGCGATTCCATCGCGGCCGCCGACATCGTCGAGTTCGAGGTGGATCTGGGCCCGTTCGAGGACGGCGGCTGGATCTGGTTCGACATCACCACCGACAGTCGGGTCGAACTGCACAGCGGCGGCTGGTACGCGCCGATCGATGCGCCGGGCGAGGGCTCCATCGCGGTCGGCATGCCGACCTTCAACCGCCCCACCGACGCCGTGAAAACCATTGCGGCCCTGGGTTCCGACCCGCTGGTGCTGGAGAAGATCAAGGCCGTCATCATCCCCGACCAGGGCACCCGCAAGGTGGTGGACGAGCCCGGTTTCGCCGAGGCCGCCGCGCCCCTGGGCGACCGCCTGGCCTTCCACAACCAGCCCAATCTGGGCGGTTCCGGCGGATACAGCCGGGTCATGTACGAGGCGCTCAAGACCACCGACGCCGAGTACATCGTCTACATGGACGACGATATCGAGATCGAGCCGGACTGCATCCTGCGGGCACTGGCCTTCTCGCGCTTCGCCAAGTCGCCCATCCTGACCGGCGGCCAGATGCTCAATTTGCAGGAGCGTTCGCACCTGCACACCATGGGCGAGATCGTGGACCGCTCCATCTTCATGTGGACCGCGCCCCCGACCGTCGAGTACGACCACGACTTCGCCAAGTACCCGCTGCGCGACCGCGACAACTCCAAGCTGCTGCATCGCCGCATCGATGTGGACTTCAACGGCTGGTGGACCTGCGTCATCCCGCGCAGTGTGGCCGAGGAGATCGGGCAGCCGCTGCCGCTGTTCCTCAAGTGGGATGACGTCGAATACGGTTTGCGCGCACGCGATCACGGCTATCCGACCGTCACCCTGCCGGGTGCGGCCGTATGGCATATGGCGTGGAGCGACAAGGACGACGCCATCGACTGGCAGGCGTACTTCCACCTGCGCAATCGCCTGGTGGTCGCCTCGCTGCATCTGCCGAACGACGGCCGCCCGATGGTGGTCAACACCATCAAGGCGACGCTGAAACACCTGCTCTGCCTGGAGTATTCGACGGTCGCCATCCAGAACGAGGCCATCCGCGACTACCTGGCCGGTCCGGACAAGCTGTTCGACCTGCTCCCCACCGCGCTCGGCAAGATCCACGCCATGCGCAAGGAGTTCCCGGACGCGGTCGTGGTGCCTTCCTCCACCGAGCTGCCCTTCGCCAGTCATGCGGGCGTCGGCGCGGTCGGCGAACCGGGTAACCCGCTCGCCAAGGTCGCCCGGCTCGGCAAGGGCGTGCTGCACAACTTCCGCAAGGCGGATCCGAAGCATCACGAGACCCCGCAGCTGAACGTCCCCACCCTGGACGCGCGCTGGTTCCTGCTCTCGCAGGTGGACGGCGTCACCGTCACCACCGCGGACGGGCGCGGCGTCGTCTACCGCAAGCGGGATCCGCGTAAGGCCATGGAGCTCTTCAAGGAGGCCATGCGCCTGCGCAAGGAGCTGGCCGAGCGCTTCCCGGAGGTGCGCGAGCAGTATCGTCGCGCGCATTCGCATCTCACGAGCAAGGCGGCGTGGGAGGACATCTTCGGAATCGACTCCGACGCGCACTCAGGAAACGAGCCCAAATGACCGCATCCGTGCCGACGCCCGATCCGGACCGTGGTTTGCATGTAGTTCGGGGGGGACACAGCGTTCCCGAAGCCCCGCAGGCGGCGGCTCCGGTCGCCTCGTCTGCCGAGGTCAAGATCCTCAACCTGGTGCAGGGCACGATCGGCCGCAGCCCGGCCGTGGTCAAGGCCGCCAAGGGCATGTCGTATTTCGGTGACCACTCGCTCGGCTGGGTCGGTATCGCGGCGGTCGGCGCACTCGCCGACAAGCCGCGCCGCCGCCAGTGGGCCGGGGTGGCCGTCGGCGCGTTCGGCGCACACGCCGCTTCGGTCGTGATCAAGCGCATTGTTCGCCGTCCGCGCCCGAATGATCCATCGGTGCAGGTCAACGTGTCGACGCCGGGCAAGATGAGCTTCCCGTCCTCGCACGCGACATCCACCACGGCGGCGGCTGTGTTGCTCGGCAGGCTCACCGGGTTACCCTTGCCCGCGGTGCTCGTCCCTCCGATGCTGCTCTCCCGGGTCGTCCTCGGTGTGCACTACCCCTCCGACGTGCTCGCAGGCTCCGCGCTGGGCGCGGCATCCGCCGCCGCAGTGCTCGCCGCCGAAAAGAGATTCGCCAAGTGACCGCCCAGGGAGAAAGAGCGCTTGTAGACATGAGCGAAGAGCCGACCGGCACCGACCTAGCCGAGGGGGTCGTGAAGGGCCCGCCGAAGACCCTCGCGAGCGGCCTCATCAAGGCCATGCGGCCGCGGCAATGGGTGAAGAACGTCCTGGTGCTGGCCGCACCGATGGCCGCGGGCAAGACCGCGGCCGGCGATATCGTGATCACCGATATGCACGTGGTCGGGCATGTCGCCATCGCGTTCGTGGTGTTCTGCCTGGCGGCTTCGGGCATCTACCTGGTCAATGACGCGCTCGATGTCGAGGCGGACCGCGCGCACCCGACCAAGCGCTTCCGGCCGATCGCGGCCGGAGTCGTTCCGGTCAACCTGGCCTACGGGTTGTCGGTGGTGTTGCTGGCGGCCTCGATCCTGGGCTCGTTCCTCGCCAACTGGCAGCTGGCCGTGGTCATGGCCATCTACATCGGCATTCAGCTGGCCTACTGCTTCGGCCTGAAGCATCAAGCGGTGCTGGACATCTGCATCGTGTCCTCCGGGTTCCTGCTGCGCGCGGTGGCCGGTGGCGCGGCCGCCGATATCAAGCTGTCGCAGTGGTTCCTGCTCGTGATGGCCTTCGGCTCGCTGTTCATGGCGGCCGGAAAGCGCTACGCCGAGTTGAAGATCGCGCTCGACACCGGCGCCAAGATTCGTAAGTCGCTGGAGTACTACACCCCGACCTACCTGCGCTTCGTCTGGACTTTGTCGGCGACCTCGCTGGTGCTCTGCTACGGGCTGTGGGCCTTCGATCCGACGGTCAAGCACAACGAAAACGTCTGGTTCGCCATCTCGATGATCCCGTTCACCGTCGCCATCCTCCGCTACGCCGTGGACGTCGATGGCGGTGAAGCCGGTGAACCCGAGGAGATCGCACTCGGGGATCGTGTCCTGCAGTTCCTCGCAATAGCCTGGATCGGAGCGGTAGGTGTCGCTGTCTATCTCACCTGACGTGGAAGTGGGAGAAGAGCGCGAGGAGGGCGCGCCGACGGCACAGTTGCCGGTCGGTCGCGCTCGACGGAGTGCGGACGACTCGGTCGCCCGCAGCTCGCGACTATCTCGCATCATCTTCGTCGGTGGGATATTGCTGACCGCGACCCTGTTCGCGGCCGGCGGCTGGCAGCGGCGCTGGATCGCCGACGACGGCCTCATCGTCCTGCGCACGGTGCGAAACCTGATGGCGGGCAATGGTCCCGTGTTCAATGCGGGCGAACGCGTCGAAGCCAATACGAGCACCGTATGGACCTACCTGGTCTGGTTCTTCAGCTGGCTGACCCAGGCGCGGCTCGAATACGTGGTGCTCGGCATCGCGCTCACGCTGTCCGTGCTGGCCGTCGTGTTCGCCATGCTCGGCACGGCACGACTGTGGGGCGGAACGGCTTCCGGATTCCTGGTGCCGGCCGGTGTGCTGGTCTATATCGCGGTGCCCCCGGCCCGCGACTACGCCACCTCGGGCCTGGAATCCAGCCTGGTCATCTTCTGGCTCGCGGTGCTGTGGTGGTGGCTGATTCGCTGGTCGCAGACCGAGAAGGTGCGCCTGCCAGGCTTTTTCGGGCTGGTCTTCTTCGCCGGAATGGCACCGCTGGTCCGGCCCGAGATGACCCTCGTCGGCGCGCTCGCGCTGCTCATGCTCTTCCTCGCGCCGGTGCCCGAAACCCGCTTCCGGGCATGGCAGTTCCGCATCGCCATCGTGGCGGTGGCGGGCCTGGTGCCGATCGTCTATCAGGTGTGGCGGATGGGCTACTACGGTCTGCCCTATCCGAATACGGCGGTCGCCAAGGACGCCGGTGGGGCCAAGTGGAAGCAGGGGTTCGTCTACCTGTGGGATCTGGTCGGGCCGTACTGGTTGTGGCTGCCGCTGCTGGTGCTCGCGCTCGCGGCGGGGATCGCCATGTGGTCGCGCCGCACCGCCGATCTCGACGGTCGCCATGGCGTGGACTTCGACGGCGAGGCCGACGAGGCTCCGGATACCAGTCTGCGCAGCCGGATTCACCGTTTCAGCGTCTGGCTGCACTCGCCGTCCGCCGTGGTGGCGCTGATGGTCGGCAGCGGCCTGCTGCTGACCGTCTACGAGATTCGCGTGGGCGGCGACTTCATGCACGGCCGCATGCTGCTGCCGCAGCTGTTCTGCCTGCTGCTGCCGGTGGCGGTGCTGCCGGTGCGGATTCCCGCGGGGCTCCTCCGGGGTGAATCGTCCGGAATGCACGGCCGGGACTGGGCTTTCGTGGTCGTGCTGGCGGCGTTCGTCGGTACGGCGGGCTGGGCCCTGTTCGCTGCCAATACGACCGCGATCAAGGCGGGCACCAAGATCAGCTCGACCGGCATCGTGGACGAGCGGATCTACTACGTCCTCAATACCGGTCACGATCACCCGATCCGCGCCGAGGATTACCTGGACTACCCGCGCATGCGCGCCATGGTCCGCGATATCACCAACACTCCCGACGGCGGCCTGCTGATCAACTCGCCGTCCTACATGAACTGGTACATCGCACCCCCGCCGGAACCCATCCCCGACGGCGGCGCGGGCCACACCGTGTTCTTCCTGAACCTCGGTATGACCAGCATGAACGTGTCCTTGGACGTCCGCGTCGTCGATCAGATGGGCCTCGCGTATCCGCTTGCCGCGCATACCGAACGCCTCTCCGACGGCCGCATCGGCCACGACAAGAACCTCTACCCCGACTGGGTCGTCGTGGACGCGGGCATGGTGGACCAGCACCCGTGGGTGCCCTGGTTCATGGACGAGCGCTGGCTGACCCAGGCCCGCGCGGCCCTGAAGTGCCCGGAGACCCAATCCCTCCTGGCCTCCACCCGAGCCCCCCTCACCTTCGACCGCTGGCGCCACAACGTCCAGCAGTCCCTGGACTTCGCCAAATACCGCATCGACCGCGTACCCAAGTACGAGCTCGAGCGCTGCGGCCTGCCAGACCCCACAGCCCCACCCAAGTGAACTGAGACGAAAACGAGACCCCGCGCCCGGACAGGCGCGGGGTCTCGTTTTTGATGGGGGTTCGGGGGCGAAGCCCCTGAGACTCCGCGTCAGCGGTCTTCTGCCTGATGGGGGGCGTGGGGGCGAAGCCCCCACAGTCCCGAGGGGGTTCGGGGGCGAAGCCCCTGAGAGTCCCGAGAGTTTGGTTTGAACCTTTTATCACGTTTTGGGGCAACGTTTCTCGAGTTCCGTCTCGATTAGGTAACGCCGAGGGGCCGGTTCCGCGATAGGCTCCATGAGGACGCTCGTGGCGGCCCACAATTCATGTGCCGCAACGGTTGTCGCAATACGAACGGGGCTGGTAGGGGACCCGGGCGCTCGGACGAAAGGCCGGAACGAATATGCGGGGCATGGCTGTGAACGGTGGGGCTCGGTCGGGACATGCACGGGGACAGGGATTTTCGAGGTCCCGGAGCTGGCTGAAGAAGTCGGTGCTGGGGTTGGCGCTGGCGACCATGTTGCCGTTCGGGGCGTCGGCGATCGCCGCCGGTCCGGCGAATGCGGCGCTCAATACGGATGGGTTCGACTTCTGGGTGGACTCCGCTATGGGCCCGATCAAGTCACGCATTTTCCGTGCGGCAGACGGCAATACAAACCGAGTGGTCTATGCACTGGACGGCCAGCGCGCCCGCGACGACCTCAATGGCTGGGAGATCGAGACCGAAGCCTCTCGCGCCCTGACCGCCGCGAACATCAATGTGGTCATGCCGGTCGGCGGCCAATCCAGCTGGTACGCGGACTGGAACTCACCCAGCACCTTCCTCGGCAGTTCCGCGGGCGCGAATGCGGGCACCTCCGGTTCCGGTGGCACACAGGTGCTTTCCGGCGGCCCCGGCAAGTCCTCCACCTACAAATGGGAAACCTTCCTGACCACGGACCTGCGCAATGCCTTGCGAGATCGCCTGGGCTTCAGCGTGACTCGCAATGGCGTGTTCGGCCTGTCCATGAGTGGCGGTTCCGCGCTCATGCTGGCGGCCTTCCATCCGGACCAGTTCATCTACGCGGGTTCCTTCTCCGGCGCGCTGAGCCTGTCCGTGCCCGGCATGCGCGATGCCATCCGGGTCGCCATGATCGACTGCGGCGGCTACAACATCGAGGCGATGGCCTCGTCGAAGGATACGAAGTGGGCGCACCTGGACCCCTTCCAGTTCGCGCCCAAGCTGAAGGCCAACAACACCCGCCTGTACATCTCGGCGGGTAGCGGCCTGCCCTCCTCGATCGACGGCATCAATGCCTCCACCGTCAATGCTATGGGCATCGAGGCGGTCGCGCTGGTCGGCACCAAGTCCTTCCAGTCCCGGTACGCCAGCCTGGGCGGCGGTAATGTCACTTATGACTTCCCGGCGCTGGGCGTGCACAACTGGATCAATTGGAATGCCGAATTGACCAAGATGCTGCCCGATCTCTCCGCGAATATCGGGTGAGAAAAGTGCGCCCCCGAGAATCACAACAATGTAAGTCCAGGAGTTATAGCGCGTAAGCATGAGTCTGACGTGACGGATTGTGTCTCTCGAGCCCTTACGAGGCACAGTCCTGCGCCACATTCCGGGTAAACCGTGGCCCGCGTCACTTTTGTCACGAACTGATAACGCCCTGTTGGTGCCAGCACGATAGGCTCCCCGAGACCTCTGCCGTGGTCACGAACTTGCGGTGGACAGAACAAGCCGATGACACGAAAGGCCGGACAGGCATATGCGAGGCGAGAGACGTCAGAGTTCCCGCGGCGGTTGGCTCAAGAAATCCGTGGTGGGTGTCGCTCTGGCGATGCTGATGCCATTGGTGTCGGTGGCGGGAGCAGGCTCCGCCAATGCGGCATTCGATCCGTCCGCCTTCGACTTCTGGGTCGACTCGGCCTCCATGGGTCCGGTCAAGTCCCGCATCTTCCGTGCGGCCGACGGCAATACCTCCCGCGTCGTGTACGCCCTGGACGGCATGCGTGCCCGCCAGGACCTCAATGGCTGGGAGAACGACACCGATGTGGCGCGGGCGCTGACCGCCGCGAACATCAATGTCGTCATGCCGGTCGGCGGCCAGTCCAGCTTCTACGCCGACTGGAACGCCGCGAGCAGCATTCTCGGCTCGGGTGACGGCTCCGGTTCGGCCTCCGGCTCGGGCACGCTGTCCTCCTCGGGCTCGGCGTCGGGCTCCTCCTCGGGTTCGGGCGGCCTCCAGATGCTCTCCGGCGGCCCCGGCAAGAGCTACCGCTACACCTGGGAGACCTTCCTGACCCAGGACCTGCGCAATGCGCTCAGCGCGCGACTCGGCTTCAACCCGAACCGCAATGGCGTGTTCGGCCTGTCCATGGGCGGCTCTGCCGCACTGACGCTGGCCGCCTACCACCCGGACCAGTTCAGCTACGCGGGTGCGTTCTCGGGCTATCTGAACATCTCCGCGCCCGGCATGCGTGAGGCCATCCGCCTCGCCATGATCGACGCCGGCGGCTACAACGTGGACTCGATGGCTCCGCCGTGGGGCCCGCAGTGGCTGCGCATGGACCCCTTCGTCTTCGCGCCGCGCCTGAAGGACAACAACACTCGCCTGTGGATCTCCGCCGCGAGCGCCATCCCCGCCGCGAGCGATGTCACCTCGGTGATGTCGGTGATCCAGGGCATGCCGCTGGAGGCCCTGGCCCTGGCCAACACTCGCGCCTTCCAGGTCCGCATGGCGGCCATCGGCGCGGGCAATGTCACCTATGACTTCCCCGGCACCGGTGTCCACAACTGGAACAACTGGGCGGCCGAGGTCTACCGGATGATCCCGGACCTGTCCAACAACATCGGATAGCTGCTTTGTTGCGCTAACCCGCACTCGCAAGAACCCTGCGCCCCGTTCCATTCGGAACGGGGCGCAGTGCGTTTCGGGGAGGCCGCATTCGAGACTCGCTATCGGGATCCGCCCAAAGATGCCGAATAGGTGGTTCGATACTCCTTCAGGATCGAAGAATATTACTGCGGGATCGGGATTTCAGCTCCAACGAGAGGGCTAGGTCGATGCGGGGTAGCGGTTTCAAACGGGCGGTACTGGGAATAGCGGCAGCATTGCTGCTACCACTCGGAGTCACCATGGCCGGAACTCCCTCGGCCACGGCGGCTTTCGACCCGGGCGCCTTCGATTTCTGGGTGGACTCTCCGGTCATGGGTCCGATCAAGACGCGGATCTTCCGCGCGGCCGATGGGAACACGAGTCGTGTCGTGTATGCCCTGGATGGCCAGCGCGCCACCGAGCTCCTCAATGGCTGGGAGAACGACACCAATGTCGGGAACGTCCTGAGCAGCTGGAACATCAATGTGGTCATGCCGGTCGGCGGCGAGTCCAGCTTCTACGCCGACTGGGCCGCGCCCAGTTCGTTCTTCGGCATACCGGGTGGCGGATCGTCGGCGCAGACCGGTTCGGGCGCGACCGAGATGTTCGGTGCGGGCCCCGGCAAGAGCTACCGGTACGACTGGGAGTCGTTCCTGACCAATCAGCTGCGCTGGGCGCTGCGAGACCGGTTGGGGTTCAACCCGAATCGCAATGGCGTGTTCGGCCTGTCCATGGGCGGCAGCGCCGCGCTGGTGCTGGCGGCCTACCATCCGGACCAGTTCAGCTACGCGGGCTCGTTCTCGGGCTATCTGAACATCTCCGCGCCCTCCATGCGGGAGGCCATCCGCACCGCCATGCTCGACGCGGGCGGCTACAACGTGGACTCGATGGCCCCACCCTGGAGCCCGCAGTGGTTCCACATGGACCCGTTCGTCTTCGCCCCCACCCTGATCGGGAACAACACCCGGCTGTGGATCGCGGCGGGTAGCGGTACGCCGATGCAACAGGACCTCGACATCCCGCTCGGCATGGCCGCGGACCGCTTGATCCGAGGCGCGCCACTCGAAGGCCTGGCACTGGCGAATACCCGTGCCTTCCAACTCCGAATGGACTCGCTCGGTGCGAGAAATGTCGTCTACGACTTCCCGCCGACGGGCCTGCACGCCTGGACGAACTGGCAAGACGAGGCATATCGGATGATTCCGGACATGTCGGCCAATATCGGGTAAATACGCTGATAAGGAAGGCCTCCACCGATTATGGTGGGGGCCTTCCCGCGCTACGGATAGTTACGATTGCGCATCCCGAGGTGTTTCACCGGTCGTCGGCTCCGAATACGGGCCTATAGAGAAGTTCAGAGCGGCAGCAGTTCCTGCGTTTCGTATGTGGTCAACGGTGATCACGAAAGGCGAGTCGATGCGGTCTGTGCGGTTGGTCGGGTCGGTGGCGGTTCGGCATGGGCGCACGGTGTTGCGCCGCTCGGCGGCGGGGCTGGCCCTCGCGCTGGCACTGCCGTGGGCAGTGGCGATGGGCGGGGGAGCGCCACCCGCGGCGGCTTCCTTCGATCCGGGCGGGCACGACTTCTGGGTCGATTCGAGCATGGGCCCGATCAAGTCGCGCATCTTCCGCGCGCAGGACGGCAATACGCAGCGCGTGGTGTACGCGCTCGATGGATTGCGCGCCCGCGATGATCTGTCCGGCTGGGAGATCGACACCGATATCGAGCGGGTGCTGACGGCCTGGAACATCAATGTCGTTATGCCGGTGGGAGGTCAGTCCAGCTTCTATTCGGACTGGATGACGCCGAGCAATACGAATGGGCAGACCGTGCCTTATGCCTGGGAGACCTTTCTGACCCGGGACCTCCGCAATGCGCTCTCGGCCCGGCTGGGTTTCAATCCGCGCGGGAACGGCGTGTTCGGCTTGTCGATGGGCGGTAGCGCCGCACTCGTGCTGGCAGCGTATCACCCGGATCAGTTCCGTTATGCCGCATCATATTCCGGTTATCTGAATATCTCCGCGCCGGGCATGCGGGAGGCGTTGCGTGCGGCGCTGCTGGATGCGGGCGGCTACAACATCGACTGCATGTGGGGTCCGCCGTGGAGCGAATTGTGGCTGCGCAACGATCCTTTCGTATTCGCGCCGATACTGCGCGCCAACGGAACCCGGCTGTGGGTGTCCAGCGGTAACGGCCTTCCCGGACAGCGGGATGTGGTGCGCACTCCGCTCGATGCCTACAACCTCACCAATGCGGCGGGGCTGGAGACCATCGCGTTAGCCAATACTCGCGCCTTCCAAGCGCGGATGGACTCGCTCGGCCCGAGCAATGTGGTCTTCGACTACACCCCGGAAGGCGTGCACAGCTGGGGCTACTGGGCGGATCAGGTCTACAAGATGCTGCCGGACATGAGCGCCAACATCGGTTGAACGTAAGGATTTTCCCGCCGTTGTCGCGACATCACCAGCGATTCGCGATAAGGTCACCGCACGATTACGGCCGGAACTTGATAGTCGGAATCGGTCACTCATTAGCGTGACCTTGCCAACCGCTCGGACGGTCGAATACCCTCCAGCGAGCAAGTGTGACCAAACGTGGTGGCGCTGTACTCACATCGAAGCGTCGGGATTCGCTGTGAGTGCTGATCGGGTATGTGTGCGGTGGCTTCGCCATGCGCTCATACGCGAGACAACTGAAAACTTTTAGGTGTAGAGAAGGAGCAGTATCCATGCGTTTCGGCAGGTCCGTCGTGCCGGAGGCGAGCCGTCAGGCTCACCGCGGCTGGGGCGCACGACTTCTGGCTGCGAGCGCCGCGGCACTGGCCATCCCGACCGCAGCGGCTGTGGCGGCTCCTACTATCGCAATGGCCGTTCCCGTGGCCGGGCCCGTGCATCGCACGCCCGCCGGTGGCTATGACGAGCTGATGGTCCCCTCGGAAATGGGGCCGGTCAAGGTCCAGGTGAAGTGGGCCAGCAACGGCAGCAACAAGGCCATCTACCTACTCGACGGCCTCCGGGCCCGCGATGATCAGAACGCCTGGTCGTTCGAGACGAACGCACAGCAGCAGTTCGAGAACGACGATGTCACCCTGGTGATGCCGGTCGGCGGTCAGTCCAGCTGGTATGCGGACTGGACCTCGGCCAGCAATACCAATGGTCAGAAGTACACCTACAAGTGGGAAACCTTCCTGACCAAGGAACTCCCCGATTTCCTTGCGGGTTACGGTGTTTCGCGCACCAATAACGCCGTGGTGGGCCTGTCGATGAGCGGCCCGGCCGCGCTTCGCCTGGCTGCTTTCCACCGCGACCAGTTCAAGCACGCCTCTTCCTTCTCCGGCCCGCTGAACTGGAATGCCCCCGGCATGCGTGAGGCGATCCGGGTCATGATGCTGGACTCCGGTCGCTTCAATGTGGACTCGATGGCCGCGCCGTGGAGCCCGGCCTGGCTGCGCATGGACCCCGCGGTCTTCGCGCCGCAGCTGAAGAACCTGCCGATGTACATCTCGGCGGCCAACGGTCTGCCCACGGATGCCCCGAACTCGGCGGTCGGCGTCTTCAATACCGCGAATGCCATGGGCATCGAGGCGATCTCGATGGTCACCACCCGCCTGTTCCAGGCTCGCCTGAACTCGCTGGGCATCAATGCGGTCTACGACTACCCGGGTGCCGGTGTGCACAACTGGAAGAACTGGGAGCAGGAGCTTTTCAAGGCTCGCCCGTACATCCTGGCCGCGCTGAACGGCTGATACACCGGGCTCGCGCCCGATCGAAAAACCAGGAACCGGCCACCCTACGGGGTGGCCGGTTTTCTTGTGGCTCCCCATGATTCGCCCCGGCGGGGTAGAAAACTACTGTGAC
Organism: Nocardia sp. NPDC051030; assembly: GCF_040683015.1. Taxonomy (NCBI): domain Bacteria; kingdom Bacillati; phylum Actinomycetota; class Actinomycetes; order Mycobacteriales; family Nocardiaceae; genus Nocardia; species Nocardia sp. NPDC051030. The sequence goes on from NZ_JBFBCD010000005.1 coordinate 624,235, forward strand.
ACGTGTGGCGATTGGTAGATGGGGGAGACGGGGACGCCGCGGATTCGCGGCGTTCGCGGCGGCCACTTCGGTACTTGTGATGGGTACGACGGTGCTGGCGACGGGGGTGACGGCGCAGGCCGATCCCGTAGCCGTGCCACCGAAGTCGACGCCCGCGATCCGGAATGTGGTGTGGCTGACCGATAGACGGGTGGCCCTGTGGGTGGATTCACCCTCGATGGGCACCCAGATTCAGGTGCAGCTGCTGCTGGCCAGGGACTGGAACGGCAAGCCGGACAGCAAATTCCCAGCCCTGTTCATGCTCGATGGCCTGCGCGCCACCGACGATCAGAGCGGCTGGACCAAGGACGCCGGGGCGGAGGCGTTCTACGCGGACAAGAACATCACTGTCGTATTGCCGGTCGGCGGGGCCGCGAGCTTCTATACCGACTGGAAGCGCCCGGACAATGGCAAGACCTACAAGTGGGAAACATTCCTCACCAAGGAATTACCGCCGCTCCTGGATCGTGACTGGCGCACCACCAATGTGCGCGGCCTGGCGGGCCTGTCCATGGGCGGCACCGCGGCCATGAGCCTGGCGGGCCGCAATCCCGGATTCGTGCGCTACGCGGCCTCCTTCTCCGGGAATCTGACCCTCACCACTCTCGGTATGCCGCAGGCGATTCAGTACGCCATGAAGGATGCGGGCGGCTACGACTCCGATGCCATGTGGGGCTCGGCCACCGACGCGGAATGGGCGTCGCACGATCCGCACGCGCTGGCCGAGAAGCTCAAGGGGATCAGCCTGTACGTGTCCAGCGGCAGCGGTTTGGCCGGGGCCAATGACATTCCGTCCGGCATTCCGGGCGTGAGCACCAATTGGGCGGGCATGGCCTTGGAAGTGCTGGCGCGGCTGTCGTCCTTGCAGTTCGTGGCCAAGCTGAACAAGCTGAGCATTCCGGTGCAGGTGAATTACCGTCCGTCCGGGACGCATTCGTGGCCGTACTGGGATTTCGAGATGCGGCAGTCCTGGCCGCAGGCGGCGGCCGCGCTCGGTGTGGAGGCGGCCAAACCGGATTGTGCCGCGGCGGGGGCGATTCTGCCTGTGGCACTGGGTAAATCCTGGCTGGGCGACTGTCTGACCGGGGAATTCGCGGTGGCGGGCGGTGCGGCGCAGGATTTCCGGGGCGGCCGGGTGCTGTGGTCGGCCGAGGGCGGCGCGCATGCGGTGGGCGGCATGATCGGCGGCGCGTACGAGGGCGCGTCGGGACCGACTGGGAGACTGGGATTTCCGATAGGCGACGAAACACCCATTCCGGGCGGAGCGCGTCAGAATTTCCAGCACGGCTACATCACTTTCGCCGACGGAAAAGCCGAGATACACGCCAGCTGAAAGAGATACCCGCCAGTTGCGGCGCAACCGGCGGTAAAGTGCTCCGGGTCCGTGACGCCCGTCACGTTTAACAGCGTTCCCTTGCGGTTCAGGAGCTCAATCTCATGACAGCACAGGGTGAGTCATGCCCGAATTCGGTATCGAAATCGCGCTTTCCAGTCGCATTGCGCTGGCGAAAGTTATTGGCGGCCACGGCCGCCGTGATCGCTTTGCCCGGATTGGCCGCTCCCGCCATGGCGGTCCCCGGGCACGGCATAGCGCACCGAGCCACCCCGGAGGGCGGGTTCGAGGAGCTGATGGTCCCCTCCAGCATGGGACCGATCAAGGTGCAGGTGCAGTGGGCCGCGCACGGCGGTGACGCGGCGCTGTATCTCCTCGACGGCCTGCGGGCGCGCGAGGACTTCAATGCCTGGACCTTCGAAACCAATGCGCTGCAAATGTTCGCGCAGGACAATGTCACCCTGGTGATGCCGGTCGGCGGCCAGTCCAGTTTCTACAGCGACTGGCGATCGCCATCGAGCACCAATGGCCAGAAGTTCACCTATCGCTGGGAGACCTTCCTGACCGAGGAGCTGCCCGCCTTCCTCGAGGGCTACGGCGTCTCGCGCACCAATAACGCGGTGGCCGGACTCTCCATGGGCGGCAGCGCCGCACTGGCCCTGGCCGCCTATCACCGCGATCAGTTCCAGCACGCCTCCTCCTTCTCCGGCTATCTGAACATCTCCGCGCCGGGCATGCGGGAGGCCATTCGCATCGCGATGCTCGACGCCGGGCGCTTCAATGTGGATTCCATGGCCTGGCCGTGGAGCCCGGCCTGGCTACGCATGGATCCGTTCGTCTTCGCGCCGCAGCTGCGCGGCCTGCCCATGTACGTCTCGTCCTCATGGGGCGTGCTCGGCGTGCACGACCAGGTGGACTCCGCGGTCAATGTCTTCAATACCGTCAATGCCGTTGCCCTGGAGGCGCTGTCGATGGTGAACACCATCTCCTTCATGGCCCGCCTGAATTCCCTCGATATCGGCGCGCACTACAACCTGCAGACCAAGGGCACGCATTCGTGGGGCTACTGGCAGGACCAGCTGGAAAACGCCCGGCCCGACATCCTGGCTGCGCTGGGCGTTCAGTAGCAGGAAATCGGTAGCCGGTAGAGAAACTGGTCGTTTGCTGAAGTAGGTCCGGTTTCCGCGCGTCCTACCGGGCGACGAACCCTTTCGGGGGTACAACACTTGTGTGGTTGGAGTTGTCAGTGGGACGAAGCGGGCTCGCCGGCGCTGGACGGCGTGCGCCGCGGCCGTGGTGTTTCCACTGGTCGCGGGCACTGTCGTGGGCATTGCCCCGGCGGTGGCCGAACCCGATGCCGCGCCCGTCCCGGCGACCGTCCAAAAGGTGCAGTGGCTGAGCGATCGCCGGGTGTCGCTGTGGGTGAACTCGCCCGCGTCCGGCAGCCCCGTCGAAGTCCAGTTGCTGCTCGCGCGCGACTGGCACAACCGCACCGACGCCAAGTTCCCGGTCATGTTCATGCTGGACGGTCTGCGCGCCACCGACGAGGAGAACGGCTGGACCAAGGATGCCGGCGCGGCCGGGTTCTTCGCCGACAAGAACATCACCGTGGTGCTGCCGATCGGCGGCCAGTCCAGCTTCTACACCGACTGGCAGCAACCGTTCAACGGCCACAACTACAAGTGGGAAACCTTCCTCACCAAGGAACTGCCGCCGCTGCTGGAAAGCCAGTGGCGCGCCACCAATGTGCGTGGCGTGGCCGGACTTTCGATGGGCGGCACGGCCGCCATGATGCTGGCCGCCCGCAACCCCGGCTGGGTGCGGCACGCCGCCTCCTACTCCGGCTTCCTGACCCTCACCTCGCTCGGCATGCCGCAGATGGTCAATTTCGCCATGCACGACGCGGGCGGCTACGACTCGAATGCCATGTTCGGTCCGCCGACCAATCCGGCGTGGAAGGAACACGATCCGTACGAGCTGGCCGACAAGCTGAAGGGCTTGAGCCTGTACGTATCCAGCGGCAGCGGCTCCGCGGGCGCGAGTGATCCGGCCTCCGATATTCCGGGCATCACCACCAATTACGCGGGCATGGGCTTGGAGATCCTGTCCCGGCTGAGCTCGCAGAACTTCGTGGCCAAGCTGAACAAGCTGACCATCCCGGTCTCGGTGAATTACCGTCCCTCCGGCACACATTCGTGGCCGTACTGGGATTTCGAGATGCGGCAGTCCTGGGCGCAGACGGCCACCGCGCTGGGCGTGGACACCGCGCTCACCGACTGCAAGGTCGGCGGCGCGATCGCCGGAGTCGTGCAGGGCAACAACTGGCTCGGCGACTGCCTCACCGGTGAGTACCCGGTGCAGGGCGGCGTGGTGCAGGACTTCCGCGGCGGCCAGGTCTACTTCTCGCCCGCCACCGGCGCGCGCCCGGTGGCCGGTGCGATCGGTGGCAGCTACGCGGGCCTCAGCGGTGCGGGCAGCGGGCTGGGCTTCCCGACCGGCGTCGAGCAGGCGCTGCCCGACGGCCGCGGCCGCTGGCAGACCTTCCAGAGCGGTTCCATCTACTGGACTCCGCAGACCGGCGCGCAGATGATCCGCGGCGCGGTCCTCGACGAATGGGGCAAGCAGGGCTTCGAACGCGGCCCGGCGGGCTACCCGAACAGCCCGGAGCAGCGCACCCCGAACAAGGACGGCGTGGTCCAGGGCTTCGAGCACGGTCCGATGTACTTCAGCGCCAAGACGGGCGCGCATCTGGTGCAGGGCCTGGTGCTCGGCAAGTACGCGCAGGTCGGTTTCGAGAACAGTCCGTACGGCTTCCCGATCGCCGAGGAAGGCGCGCTGAAGGATCTGGGCCGGTTCTCCCGGTTCGAGGGCGGCAATATCTATTGGAGTCCGCTCTCGGGCTCCTGGGGTGTGCGCAATGGCCCGATCATGGACGCGTGGAGTGCGCTCGGCTTCGAGAACGGCGTCCTCGGCTACCCGATCAGCGATGAGGGCCAGAACCCGGCGGGCGCGACCCAGCAGAATTTCCAGGGCGGTTCCATCCAGGTGCGCGACGGCAAGGCCCAGGTGCTCGGCCTGGACGGCCGCCCGATCGGAGCGCCCGTCGCTCCCGCGCCCGCGGCGCAACCGCAGGTCCAGCCGCAACCCGCCGCCCGGCCGGAATCGGTGGAGGGTCTCCCGCTCCCGATCGAGGGCCTGCCGCTGCCCATCCCGGCGCTCGGACCGGATGTCCGGCCGAACTGACTTGTCCTGAGAAGTGGTGCTGACTCGTCCTGAGAAGTGTGTGAGGGTGTATCGCGAGGGGGGCGCAGCGAGGCGGCTTGCCGCTAGCCTGGTTGCGACCTTGTGCCCGCAGACAGATCAAGGAAACGAATAAATGCATCGGACCCGTGGAAAGGTTTTCGGCATGGTGGCCGCAGTCGCTGCCGCCGGACTGCTCGCAGCCTGCGGCAATAGTGATTCCACCGCGACGAGTACGCCCACGCTGGCCCCGACCACGACCAAGGCCAGCGCCGTGGCACCCACCACCCCCGGCGGTGACGCACCGTCCACGGATCAGTCCGCGCCGGAGACCGCCCCGACCACCAGCGTCGCGGCCGAGCGCCCGCAGCCGGTGCCGTCGCAGTTCATCACCACGCCCAGCAATGCCCCGGCGCTCACCGACAAGGACAAGACGTTCCTGGAGGAGCTGAAGAAGAAGGGCATCAGCCCGGCTTCCTCGGATATCGCCCTCACCGCGGGAAACCTGGTGTGCCAGGGCAAGTCCGGTGGCGCGACGGATGAGCAGATCCTGACCTACGTGACCGCGATCGCCGGTTCGGATCCGTCCTTCGACGAGTCGAAGATGTCGGTCGATCAGGCCGGCAAGATCTACGTCGACGTCGCGACCGCGAGTTACTGCAACAAGTGACCACGACGCGACGCCGCCCCGGACGCCGGTCCAAGCCGGCGGGATGCCTGCTGCTCATCGCCCTGATCGTGATCGCGATCATTGTGGCGCTGCTGCTCTGGTACCTGCTGGCGGGCCGGCTGCGGGTGCCCGGTCCGGGGACCAAACCGCCCAAGGAACCCACCTCGCAACCGGCCACGTGCCCGGATGTGCTGTTCCTGTCGGTGCCGGGCACGTGGGAGTCGAACAGCAATGACGACCCCTACAACCCGACCGCGAATCCGGCGTCGCTCATGCTCAATATCTCCAACCCGATCCGGGAGAAGTTCCCGAACGAGCGGGTGGAGGTCTACACGGTTCCGTACGTGGCGCAGTTCTCCAATCCCATCGCGCTGCCGCCGGACGGGCAGGCCTCCTACAACAACAGCCGTTCCGAGGGCACCCAGCGGGCCACCGACAAGCTCGCGGCCACCTACAAGGCCTGCCCGCTCACCTCGTACGTGATCGTGGGCTTCTCGCAGGGCGCGGTGATCGCGGGCGATGTGGCCGCGCAGATCGGTCAGGGCAAGGGCCCGGTCCCGGCGAACAAGGTGCTGGGCGTGACGACCCTCGCCGACGGCCGCCGCGACGACGGTGAGGGCGGTAAGGCCATCGAGATCGGCGAATCCCCGGCCGGGGTCGGCGCGGAGGTCGCGCTCAAGGGCCTCAATGTCCCGGGCATCACCATGACCGGCGATCGCGGCGGCTTCGGCGAGCTGGTCGGCCGCACCTACACCATCTGCGCACCCGGCGATATGGTCTGCGACGCCCCGAACCAGGCGCTCAGTCCGGGCAATATCCTCGGCAGCCTGAACGTCCTGGTGAAGGCCGCGGGCAATCCGGTGCACAGCCTCTACAACGGCTTCAAGGTGCAGGACGACGGGACCACCGCGACCCAGTGGACGGTCAACTGGGCGTCGGGCCTGATCGACAATGCGCCGCATCCCGCGCACTCCTGACCTTGGCGGCACTCGGCAGACCCCCCAGTTTCAGGGTCACGTTGTAGAGTGCTCCGAGTTGCGGCACCGGCTTTGTGCCGCAGCGCAATCCGGACAGCCAGGAGCAGGTGGTTCATGACGGCGACCACGTCGCATGTGGTGATCGGCACACTCGTCGAAATCGCCGATCGCACCCTGCCCGTGCGGCAACTCACATCTGTGTCCCGCGGCGGGGGTATACCCCGTCCACAGGACGGCATTCGCACCGGTGATCCCGTTAACGCGAGTCGAGTGAGCTGGGATATGTTTGGCCGCTCCAGAGCATGGCAGGGCGGCTCCTCTGTAACATGTCTCTGGTTTGAGAACATCTAGCCAATAGACGGTCACCGCGCAGACCGCAACACAATTCTGCAGGTTGGCTCTCGCATGGAGCTCCCGCGGGCGAAGAGTCTGGGCCTCACAGGTAACAGCGGCTATGCCGCATGCCGCGTGTGCCTTGGAGGAGAAGAAGGAATGGACGAGACTTTCGACGATTACCTCGACGAAACGGGGAACATCACGATCCCCGAGGGCCGTACCCTCGTCGACTACGTCGAGAAGCACACCCACGGCAACGACGCAGATGATCTGGCGTACCGCTACATCGATTACTCACGCGAGCGCGACGGTGAGTATCAGGACCTGACCTGGAGTCAGTTCGGCACTCGGCTGCGCGCGGTGGCCGCCAGACTGCAACAGGTGACCAAGCGGGGTGATCGTGTCGCGATCCTGGCCCCTCAGGGTCTGGACTACGTGATCTCCTTCTTCGCCGCCATTTATGCGGGCACCATCGCGGTGCCGTTGTTCGATCCGGACGAGCCGGGTCACACCGATCGGCTGCATGCTGTGCTCGGTGACTGCACTCCCTCGGCGATCCTGACGGCCAGCTCCTCGGCCGCCGGTGTGCGCCAGTTCTTCCGTTCGCTGCCGGCTGCGCAGCGGCCCCGCATCATCGCGGTGGATGCGATTCCCGACGCTGTCGGTGATTCGTGGATCCGCCCCGATATCGCGGTAGACGATATCGCCTACCTGCAGTACACCTCCGGTTCGACACGCGTCCCGGCGGGCGTGGAAATCACGCACCGGGCGGTCGGTACCAATGTGCTTCAGATGGTGAACGCGCTGGACCTGAACTGGAACTCGCGCGGTGTCACCTGGCTGCCGCTCTACCACGACATGGGTCTGCTGACGGTGATCCTGCCCGCCGTGGGCGGCAAGTACATCACCATCATGTCGCCGGCCTCGTTCGTGCGCCGCCCGTCGCGGTGGATCAATGAGCTGGCCGCGGTGTCCGACGGCGCCGGAACCTTCGCCGCCGCACCGAACTTCGCCTTCGAGCATGCCGCCGCCCGCGGCCTGCCCAAGCCGGGCGAGGAACTCGACCTGTCGAACGTGATCGGCCTGATCAACGGCTCCGAGCCGGTGACCACCAAGTCGATGAAGAAGTTCAACGACGCGTTCGCGCCGTACGGCCTGCCCAAGACCGCCATCAAGCCCTGCTACGGCATGGCCGAGGCCACCCTGTTCGTGTCGGCCACCCGGCACGAGGACGAGGCCAAGCACATCTACGTCGACCGCTACGAGCTCAATGCCGGTCGCATGGTGCGGGTCGAGCAGGGCCACGAGAACGCCATCGCGCAGGTCTCCTGCGGCTATGTGGCGCTGTCGCAGTGGGCGGCCATCGTGGACCAGGATTCGATCGACAATCCCGACGGCGCTTGCGAGCTGCCCGAGGGCCGGGTCGGCGAGATCTGGCTGCACGGCAACAATATGGGCATCGGCTACTGGGGTCGCGCCGAGGAAACCCAGAACACCTTCCGCAATCGCCTGGTCAACCGGGTCGCCGAGGGCAGCCACGCCGAAGGCGTCCCCGCTGAGGGCAATTGGCTGCGCACCGGTGACTACGGCGTCTACTACGACGGCGAGCTCTACATCACAGGCCGCGTCAAGGACCTGGTCATCGTGGACGGCCGCAACCACTACCCGCAGGACATCGAGTTCTCCGCCGAGGAGTCCTCGAAGGCGCTGCGCCCCGGCTACATCGCGGCCTTCGCGGTCCCGGCCAACCAGCTGCCCGCCGAAGTCTTTGCGCAGGACAGCCATTCGGGCATCAGCTACGACGCCGACGATGCCTCCGAGCAGCTGGTGATCGTGGCCGAGCGTGGTCCCGGCGCCGGTAAGGCCGATCCGGGCCCGATCGCCGACGCGGTGCGTGGCGCGATCTCCCAGCGGCACGGTGTCACCGCGCGTGACATCCTTTTGGTGCCGGCCGGATCGATTCCGCGAACCTCCAGCGGCAAGATCGCGCGTCGCGCCTGCAAGGCGGCATACCTGGAAGGCACACTGCGTGGTGGTTACACGCAGCAGGCTTTCCCCGATGCACCAGACGAGGAGTGAGGTACCTACCTCACTGGTGAATGGCGCGGCCCGATCCGGACCGCGCCATTCATGGTTATCGCACCCGCCGCAACCAGGCGGAACAGCGAGGATCTCAACAATTCTGCCGCGCACCGTACGCAGACAGGTAACTTGAGGAACTGATGGCTGAGAACGAGGACATGGTCCCCACCCAGACGACCGAAACTGCCCCGACGGTGTCCGGCGACGCCGCAGCCGCACCGAAGGCCGCCCCGACGGGTGCGGATATGTCGGTGCAGGAACTGCGGGAATGGCTGCGCCACTGGGTCGCCGACGCGACCGGGCAGCCGCTCGAGAACATCACCGTGGACCGGCCCATGGAGGAATTCGGCCTGGCCTCGCGGGATGCGCTCGCCCTCGGCGGTGACATCGAGGAACTCACCGGTGTCCTGCTGAACGCGACCGTCGTCTATCAGCATCCGACCATCGGTTCGCTCGCGGAACGAATCATCAATGGGGAACCCGATCTTCCGGCCGAATCGGCTGACGACTCGTTCTACACCGCTGGATTCCAGCCGGGCGAGGCGCACGATATCGCGATTGTCGGGTTGTCCACGCGTCTGCCGGGTGCGGGCGATACGCCCGAATCCACGTGGGAATTCCTGATCAATCGCGGCGACGGCATTCGCGACCTACCCGAGGGCCGCTGGGAGGAATTCACCAGCGTCCCGCGTATGGCGGCGGCGGTCGCGAACGCGAACACCAAGGGCGGCTACCTCGATCAGGAAGTGATCAAGGGCTTCGACGCGGAGTTCTTCGCCCACTCGCCGGTCGAGGTCGAGCGGATGGATCCGCAGCAGCGCCTCATGCTGGAACTGACCTGGGAAGCCTTGGAGCACGCCAGGATTCCGGCCAGCCAGCTCAAGGGCGATCCGGTCGGCGTGTTCATCGGCTCCACCTCGAACGACTTCGCGTTCATCGCCGCGAACTCGCTGGGTGCGCCGCGCGATCCGAACACTCCGCTGTCGGCCGAGGCCTACGGCATCATGGGCAGCGCGTCCTCGATCATCCCGGCGCGCATCTCCTACTTCTTCGACTTCCGCGGTCCGGTCATGACGATCGACACCGCCTGCTCCTCCACCATCGTGGCGGTGCACGAGGCCGTGCGCGCACTGCGCCTCGGCGACTCCGATCTGGCCCTCGCGGGCGGCGTGCAAATGCTGCTGGCTCCGATGCCTACCCTCGGGTTCGAGGCCAATGGCGCGATCGCCAAGGACGGCCGCCTCAAGGCGTTCTCCAAGGACGCCGACGGATTCGTCCGTTCCGAGGGTGGCGGCATGCTGGTGCTCAAGCGCCTCGCCGATGCCGAGCGTGACGGCGACAAGGTCTACGCCGTTATCAAGGGCAGTGCGGTCAACAATGACGGCCGCTCCAACGGCCTGCTGGCTCCGAACCCCGATGCGCAGGCCGAGGTGCTGCGCAAGGCCTACCGGGATGCCGGAATCCCGCCGTCCACAGTCGATTACATCGAGGCGCACGGCACCGGCACCCTGATCGGCGACCCGATCGAGGCGGACGCGTTGGGCCGGGTCGTCGGCCGCGGCCGCGATGCGGACAAGCCCGCGCTGCTGGGTTCGGCCAAGTCGAACTTCGGTCACCTCGAGTCGGCCGCGGGCGTAGCCAGCCTCGCCAAGGTGATCATGGGCTTGCAGCACGGCGTCATTCCGCCGAGCATCAACTACTCGGGCCCGAACCCCTTCATCCCGTGGGATCAGGCGCACCTCAAGATCGTCGAGGAGCCGACCGAATTCCCGCGCTACAGCGGTAAGGCCACCGTTGGTGTCTCCGGCTTCGGCTTCGGTGGCACCAATGCGCACGTGGTCATCCAGGAGTACGTGCCGACCGTCGCCGTCCCCGAGTCGGACAACGAGGCCGCCGATCTCGATCGCGAGGCCACCGATCCGGTGTCCGAGGCCGAGCGGATCACCGAAGCCGCTGCGCCGGAACCGGAATGGACTCGCACCGAGCCGCTCCCGCTGCTCCTGCCCGTGTCCGCCTACCTGCCGTCGCGTCGTCGCCGCGCCGCCAAGGATCTGGCCGACTGGCTGGAATCCGAAGCGGGACAGGCGACTCCGCTGGAGGATGTGGCGCGCTCGCTAGCCAAGCGCAATCACGGCCGTTCGCGCGGCATCGTGCTGGCCACCACGCACGACGAGGCCATTGCCGGTCTGCGCGCGATCGCCGAGGGCAAGCCGGGCACTAACGTGTTCACCGCCGACGCTCCGGCCGCCAAGGGCGCGCTGTGGGTGATGGGCGGTTTCGGTGCGGCGCACCGGAAGATGGGCAAGCCGCTCTACCAGCAGAATTCGATCTTCCGCAAGGCCATCGATCAGGTCGATGTGCTGGTCGAGGACGAGGCCGGTTACTCGGTCCGGGAAATGATCCTGGACGACGAGCAGGACTGGGATGTCGGCACCGGCCAGGTTGGCACCTTCGCCATCCAGGTCGCCCTCGCGGCGCTGCTGCGTCATCACGGCGCGGAGCCGTACGGCGTGGTCGGCCACTCGATGGGTGAGGTTGCGGGCGCGTACATTTCGGGCGGTCTGAGCCTCGAGGACGCGGTGCGGGTCATCTGCTCGCGGTCGCGGCTCATGGGCGAGGGCGAGCAGATGCTCACCGACGACCAGGTCCGCCACATGGCGCTGGTCGAGTACAGCGCCGAGGACATCGAGCGGCTGCTGCCGGACTACCCGGACATCGAGGTGTCGGTCTACGCCGCACCCACCAATACCGTCATCGGCGGACTCCCGGATCAGGTGGCCGCCATCGTGTCGCGCGCCGAATCCGAGGGCAAGTTCGCGCGCGTGCTGCCGACCCGCGGCGCCGGGCACACCTCGCAGATGGACATGCTGCTGGGCGAGCTGGCCGCCGAGCTCGCGGGCATCGAGCCGACCAAGCTCAAGCGCGACCTGTACTCGACCGTCCACAAGGACGGCGTGTACCGCGCGGGCAATCCGGCCGTGCACGATGTCGACTACTGGGTCATGAACATGCGCGGCTCGGTGTACTTCACCAATGCCGTGCGCCAGGCCGTGGACACCGGCATCACCACCTACCTGGAGCTCGCGCCGAATTCGGTCGCGCTCATGCAGGTGCTGGGCACCACCTACGCGGCGGGCGTGCACAATGCCGCGCTCATCCCGACCCTCAAGCGCAAGGAAGACGAGGCCTCCGGCGTTCTCTCCGCGCTGGCGCAGCTGTATGTGCAGGGCCACGCCGTGAACCTGAGCTCGCTGCTGTCCGAGGGCGACTACGCGGACGTGCCGCGTACCGCGTTCGTGCGCAAGCAGTACTGGCCCAAGAGCGCGAGCTTCGGCGGCTCGGGCGACACCCAGGTACCGGGCTCGCACGTCTCGCTGCCGGACGGCCGCCACGTATGGCAGGTCCAGGCCGGAGCCGTCACCGATCTCGGCGCGCTGGTGAATGCCGCTGCCGCACAGGTGCTTTCGGATGTCACGCTGGGAGCCTCGGTGGCGCACAGCGTGATTCCGGCCTCGGGCACCCTCACCACCACCCTCACCCGGCATCCGGGCGGCGCGTCGGTACAGGTGCACGCCAAGGAAGGCGACGCCTTCCGCCTGGTCTTCGACGCGGTGGTCACCTCCGGTGCTCCGCTGCCGGAATCGGTTGTGGCACAGCCCGTCGCGGCCGTCACCGCCGCCCCGGCCGCCGAGGTCGAGGTCGCCGAGGCCGTCGGCGAGCGCTGGAACCCGAACGGCTCACAGTCCATCGAGCAGCGGCTGGCGATCATCGTCGCCGAATCCATGGGCTACGCCGTCGAGGACCTCCCCATGGAGATCCCGCTCATGGAACTGGGCCTCGACTCGCTCATGGCCATGCGCATCAAGAACCGCGTCGAATACGAATTCGACATCCCGCAACTCCAGATCCAGGCCGTGCGCGACGCCAGCCTCCTGGAGGTCGGCAAGGTCCTCCGCTACGCCATCGAACATCGCGAAGAACTCGCGGACATCGCCGCCCGCCAGGCCGCCGGTGAGGAAATCACGGTCGACGCCGACTTCGTCTCCGCCGCCCGCGCCGCCCTGGCCGCCGGTGAAGACCCCGCGGCCGTGCTGCCGAAGCCGGAAGCTTCGATCGGCACCACCGAGCCGACCATGACCGACCGACTCGATGCCGAGGGCACCGACGTGGTCGCCGAGGCCACCGAGATCACCGAGGAAGCCCTTGCGGGCGACCAGACTTCGGCGACCGAAGCCGATTTCGACGCCGCACCGCCGCCCGCCGAGACCGACGCGGATAACGTTCCCCCGCGCAACGCTCCCGAGCGGCTGGTCTTCGCGACGTGGGCGATGGTGACGGGCAAGTCGGCCGGTGGCATCTTCAATACGCTGCCCGAGATCGACGACGCCACCTTCGACAAGCTGGTTGCGCGTCTGTCCGAGCGCGCCAAGGCGCAGATCGATCCCGCCGAGATCCGCGCCTGCGCAACGATCGAAAACATCGCCGACGTGGTGGCCACCTACCAGGAGCACGGCGACGACGTCGAAGGCTTCGTCCGCACCCTGCGTGCGAAGGAAGCCGGGTCGGATGCGGTGCCGGTCTTCGTCTTCCACCCGTCCGGTGGCAACACGCTGGTCTACGAGCCGCTGCTGAAGCGTCTCCCGGCAGGTACGCCCATGTACGGCTTCGAGCGTGTCGATGGTTCCATCGAAGAGCGCGCACGCCAGTACATTCCGGAGATCCGCAAGCGTCAGCCCGAGGGGCCGTACGTCTTCTACGGCTGGTCACTGGGTGCGGTGTTCTCGCTGACGGTCGCGCAGATCATGCGTGCCGAGGGCGCTGACGTGCGTGAGGTCGGTCTGATCGACCTGGCCATCCCGACCGAGCCGGAGAACAACTCCCCCGAGGAGCGAGTGGAGCGGATCAAGCGCTTCCAGGCCTTCGCGCAGAAGACCTATGGCTTCAATGGTGAACTGGATCAGGAGCAGCTGGAGGAACTGGCCGCGGCTTCCGACGCCGATCAGATCGAGATCATCCTCGAGCTCGTGAAGTTCGCGGGCGTCAAGATTCCGGGTGGCGTGATCGAGCATCAGCGCACCTCGTGGATCGAGAGCCGGGAACTCCAGGCCGTCACCCCGTCGCGTTACGACGGTCACGTGGTTCTTTACCTCGCCGACCGCTACCACGATGGAATGATCGAGCTGGAACCGCGTTTCGGTAAGCGGATGCCGAACGGCGGTTGGGACGAGTACCTGACGGATCTGGAAGTTATCCACATCCCGGGTGATCACCTCCAGATCATCGACGAGCCCCGCATCGCGACCATCGGCGCCGATCTCACCAAGAAACTGGCGGAGATCGACACGACCGCGAAATAGCCCCACCGCGAAACAGGTTCTGCGAAAGTAGGTTTTTGCCGAAGGGAGCCATGTGAGCACCACCGCCGAGAAACTCGCGGACCTGCGACTGAAGCTGGACGTCGCGAGAGAACCGGCGGGAGAAGCGGGAGTTTCCAAGCGGGCCAGGAAGGGTATCCCTTCGGCCCGCGACCGGATCAAAATGCTCCTCGATCCGGGGACTTTCGTGGAAATCGGTGCGCTGGTGCGTAATCCGGGCGACAAGACCGCGCTGTACGGCGACGGCGTCGTCACCGGCCATGGGCTGGTGGAGGGCCGTCCCGTCGCGGTCTTCTCGCATGATCAGACCGTCTATGGCGGTTCGGTCGGTGAGATGTTCGGCCGCAAGGTGGCCGGGATCATGGAGTTCGCGGCCAAGGTGGGGTGCCCGGTGGTGGGCATCAATGATTCCGGTGGCGCGCGTGTTCAGGAGGCGGTCACCTCGCTGGCCTGGTATGCGGAGCTGGGCCGTCGTCAGGAGCCGCTTTCCGGTCTGGTGCCGCAGATTTCGATGATCCTGGGCAGTTGCGCGGGTGGCGCGGTGTACGCCCCGATCAATACCGATGTGGTGGTGGCGACCGAGGCGGCGTACATGTTCGTCACCGGTCCCAAGGTGATTCGCGAGGTCACCGGTGAGGATGTCAGCCTCGAGGAGTTGGGTGGGGCGCGTAGCCAGGCCGAGTACGGCAATATCCACCAAGTCGCGAAAGATGAAGCGGCAGCGTTCCAATGGGTTCGCGATTATCTGAGCTACCTGCCCTCCAGCTGTCAGGAACTCGCGCCGATCGTGAATCCCGGTCTGGAACCGGAGCTCACCGAATCCGATCAGGAACTCCGCGGCATCGTCCCCGATGCCGACAATGCCGGTTACGACATGCACGACATCCTGATCCGCATCTTCGATGACGGCGCGTTCCACGAATTCGGTGAGTCCGCGGGCCGGAATGTCATCTGCGGCTTCGCCCGGGTCGACGGCCGCCCGGTCGGCGTGGTCGCGAATCAGCCCATGGTCTACGCCGGTGCTCTCGATGCTCGAGCCTCCGATAAGGCCGCCCACTTCGTCCGAATCTGCGACGCCTTCGAAATCCCCTTGGTCTTCGTCGTCGACACCCCCGGCTTCCTACCCGGTGTCGAACAGGAAAAGATCGGCGTGATCAAACGAGGCGGCCGCTTCATCTTCTCCTTCGTGGAAGCCACGGTCCCCAAGGTCACCGTCGTGATCCGCAAGTCCTACGGCGGCGGCTACGCCGTCATGGGCTCCAAACAACTCGGTGCGGACGTGAACCTGGCCTGGCCGACCGCCCGCATCGCCGTCATGGGCGCGGAAAGCGCCGTAAGCCTCATCGGCGCAAAGTCTCTCGAAGCGGCCCCCGAAGACCAGCGCGCCGCCATGCGCAAGCAAATGATCGACTTCTACAACGCCACCATCGCCACCCCC
The DNA here is from genome assembly GCF_040683015.1 of Nocardia sp. NPDC051030. Taxonomy (NCBI): domain Bacteria; kingdom Bacillati; phylum Actinomycetota; class Actinomycetes; order Mycobacteriales; family Nocardiaceae; genus Nocardia; species Nocardia sp. NPDC051030. The sequence goes on from NZ_JBFBCD010000005.1 coordinate 639,725, forward strand.
TGGGTAGCAGCCGAACGAGGCTACATCGACTCGGTGATCGACCCCGCCCACACCCGCCTCGAAATCCGCCGAGCCCTCCACCTCCTCCGCGACAAACGCATCCCCCGAAACCCCCGCAAACACCACCTGCTGCCGTTGTAATTAGGGCATTCGCCCTATACCGGGGTGGGGCATTCCTGACTACCGTCGATCCTCAGTGTGGGTTGGGGTAGCAGGAGGAAGAGTGTCCCGGATTGGTTTGGCCGCAGTGGCTTTGGCTGCGGTGTCGGTGCTGGGGTTGGCGGGGTGCTCGAGTGATTCGGGTAGTTCGGCGTCGACGACCGTGAAGGGGTCGGGGTCGGTGACTTCGACGGTGAAGGCCACGGTGACTACGAGTCCGGGTGCTACGCAGGGGAATCCGGGGGGTCCGCAGGCCGGGCAGCCTGCGCCGGGCGGAGGTCAGGGTGTGCCGGGGGCCGGGCCGGTGGCGCAGCCGGGGGATTCGGGCGGGCAGCCGCCAGCGGGGGATCCGGGGCAGCCGCCTATGGACAATTATGTGAAGTGCACGGACCAGATCAATTACGCGGGGGATCCGCGGTCGAATGCCGAGATCAATATTCTCGGTGAGCAGCAGGGGAAGTGCCCGGATCCGATTCCGGCCGCCACCACCAGTGCTGCGGCGACCACGACCGTCGCGCCTACGACGACTGTCGCACCGACCACCACCGTCGCGCCGACGACCACCGATGCGCCGGTCACGACCGTCGCGCCGACCACGGTGGCCAGTTCCGGGGCCGCGTCGCCGCAGTCGAGCGCGCCTAACGCCAAATAGACCGGCTGTTGAATCGAAGGATCCGTGGAGGCAAACCCACCCCCCGATTGCCTGCATGGATTTCCTCCGATCAACGGTCAAAAGAAGCGGGCGTCCAGAAATGGGCGCCCGCTTCGCTTTTCGGGATCAGTGGCCGGTGACGCCGCTGAGTTCGTTGGGGGCGGCGGCGAGGGTGGCGGTGGTGGTGATCTTGTCGGTGGTCAGGTCGATGCGATGGACCTGCTTGGTCGCCGGATCGGAGACGTAGGCGGTGTCGCCGCGCACGAACAGGGCCGGGCGGGGCTGCTGCCATGTGATCGGCTCTTCGAAGGCGGCGGCGACCGGGATGGTGCGGGTCACCGCGCCCGATTCCGGGTCGATGACGTGGACGCGGCCGTCGGTGCCGAGCACCAGGCCCTCGCCGTGCGGGCCGCGGGCCAGCGAGCGGAAGGTGTAGCTGGTGCCGAGATCGACCAGGCGGAGCGTGCCGGTGCGGGTGTCGATCAGTGAAACATGTTGGGGCCGTTCGAGTTCGGCGTCCTTATCCTGCTTGTAGTCACCGAGCACGATGGGGGACAGGTCGCTGCCGGACTGATTGCCGATGCGGCCGTACGGGGTCGGGCTGGTGACCTTGGTGATCACGCCGTCGCGGTAGACGAGTACGCCGTTCTGGCAGCCGATCACGACCGCCTCGCCCTGCGCGGTCGCCTCGCCGTGCACGCCGGGGCAGTCCTCGCTGCGCGCGATCTCCTTGCGCTGCGCGTCCAGCACCACCATGCCGACCCGCTTCTCCTCGGTGCCGAGCGTGACCGCCAGATCGCCGTTCGCGAGCTGCACCGCGACACCGTGATGCGGTGCGGCGGCCCGGTAGGAGTCGACGATCGGGGCCTTGTTCTCCAGCTGCGCCGGATCGAACGACCGGACCTCGCCGGTCCCATCGGTGAACAGCACGGTGCGACCGGCATGCCGGACCACGTGTCCCGGTTTGGCTCCGGGGAATTCGATATCGGTGAATTCGGCGTGCGCCGCGTCCAGCACCCGGAAGCCCTCGGTGGTCGACACCATCACGTGGCTGTCGTCCCCGGCGGGGTTGAGGCGGTTGAAGCCGTCCAGCTTCACGTCGTCGGCGAGCTGGAGTGTCTTGCCATCGAGCAGGTAGATACCGCCGTCATAGGTGACCGCGATCGGCTCGGCGATCGCGGTCCGCGCACCGTGCTCGGATTCGCCGGTGCCGCAACCACTCAGGGCAATGACAGATACGGTGAGCCCGGTCAATGCGACGGCGTGACCGCCACGCGAGCGTAATCTCATGTGCTACTCCAGTTCTCAGAGATGGTTCGGTGTTTCAGATGCCGGTCAGTCCGCGCGCGATGGCCTCGGTATTGGCGCGCATCATGTCCAGGTAGGTGCCCGCCCCACCGCCGGGCTCGGTCAGCGACTCTGAATACAGGGAGATGACCCGCACAGTCAGTCCGGCCTGCTCGGCCAGTACCCGAGCCAGCCGATCGGACTGCGAGGAATCGGCGAAGATGGCGCGCACTTCGGCGGCGCGCACGGTTCCGGCCAGTCCGGCCAGATCCGAGGCACTGGGCGAGGCGAGCGTGGTGCCGCCCGGAATCACCGCGCCGATCACCTCGAACCCGAATCGCTCTGCGAGATAACCGAATACGTGATGATTGGTGACAAGTTTGCGCTGCTCCGGCGCGATGGTGGCGAACCGTTCCCGCATCCACCCGTCGAGCGTGTCGAGCTCGGTCAGATACCGGTCGGTCGCGGCGCGCACCGCCCCCGCATCGATACCGCCGACATGTTCGAGCACCTGCGCGCTGATCACCTCGGCGGCCTTGCGGACTCGCATGGGATCCGTCCAGAAGTGCGGATCAGCGGAATCATTGTCGCGGTACCGAATCGGATCGACCGCCGCACCGACCGCCACCGCCGGAACACCCGCCTGCTCGGCGGCCTCGACATTGCGCCGCACACCCGCTTCGAGGCCCAGCCCGTTGTGCACGACCAGCGCGGCCCGTTCGAGAGCTGCCGCCTGACGCGCCGAGATGGCGAACTGGTGGGGGTCGGCATTCGGCGGCATCAGCACGGTCACCCGGGCGGCATCGCCGACCACATTCCGGGTGATGTCGCCGAGAATATTTGTGGTGACAATGATTTCGGCGCGACTCGACCCGCGCTCCGCGCAACTCGTCACGGCCGCCAGCAGCGCGAGGGCCAGGCAGGCCCGGAGGAGTGTCTTCACAGCCCGGTCTCCACGAAGGAGGTCGGCGCGATATCCAGCGGCAGCGTCCGCGCCCGGCGCAGGTTGTCGCGATAGTCGATCTCATGGATGGCCCGAGCCGCAGGGTCATTGAGGTAGGCCCGGCTCCGATCGACGTGGATCGCAGGTGGCGCGGCGTCATCCACTGCCCCGGAAATCACCTGTGTACAAGCAGTTTCCGTGCCGGTGGCGATATCGAAGGCATGCAGCACGCCGTCCCGTGTGAGCGTCAACAGTGCCGCGGATTCCCCGGCCGTATTCGCCGCCACGACCGGTCCGGTCGGTACGAACGTCCACGCCTTCGCGGCGAGGTCCAGCACCCACACGCCGCGCTTGCCCGCCTTCGCGACAAGAGTGGCGCTCCCCGGCCGATGCGTGAAGGCGACTGCCTGCTCCTCGACGGAGACGTTCTGCGGATACCGGATCTTCGACCCCGTGAATGTCCCTTCCGATTCATTCACCACCAAAGCCCCATCGGCACAACCGAATACGACTCCGCGCCGGGTCACCGCCGTCCCGCTCGCCCCCGGGCAACTCTCCGTGACGCCCGCGATCGATCGGCTATCCCGGTCGCGGATCTCCACCTGCCCGTTCTCGGGCGAGGCCACGACGAGCCGCCCGGCGTACGGCACGGCGATTCCGTCGACCGCCTTCCGCTCGACGACCTTCCCGTCATCCAATGCGGCCCGGTCGAGCAATACGGTGCGCGTTTCCGACGCGACGGCGGTGACCCCCGCATCGCCGTGCACCGACACCACGTCGGCGCACCCGCGCAGGTCACCGCGCTCGCGCGCCACACAGGTGTGGTCGAGTACGCCGACCTCCCGGACTCCGGCCCGGTAGTAGTGCATATGGTCGCCGTGGTCCACGACCCACGAACCGCCGTCGACTATGCGCACCATCCCCCCGGTGATCGCGTACGCGTGCCGCCCGTCCGTGAACAGTCGCTCGACGCCGGGTGCCCGACCCCCATCACTGACCTTCTCGCTGGTCAGATCGACGACCCGGATCGCGCCGGTGCCCTTGTCCGCCACCACGAGCCGAGGCTGCTCCTCCGCCATTTCCGTCGCGCCCGCGACGAATCCGTGTGGCACTTCCTCGGGTGTCTCGCCATGCTGCTGCGCTCCGCACCCCGCCAGCGGTGCTGCTGCCACCAGGACAGCCAGCGGGACAATAGAATTCGATCTGGTCCTGGCCGGTTGCTGTGGTCCGCGCCCGAATTTCCGCGCGCGCCCGTGGTCGGCAGCGGGCGGGCCGCCTCGCGGTAGGTGTCCCGATCCGTGCTGCCGCAGTCGATCTCGCACCTGCGCGGCGACCGCGGACGCGAAGAATATCCCGACCGCGACCGCGGCGATGGTTGCTCCCGCCGCGGTCTCGGCATGCCAGGAGATCGAGAGTCCGGCCACCGTGGCCACTCCGCCGAATATCGCGGCGAGCAGCATCATGATCGGAATCCGGTTGGTCCAGTAGGTCGCCGCCGCCGGTGGCGCGATGAGCAGGCCGAATACCAGGAGTGTTCCGACGATGTGGAAGGACGAGACGATCGCAAGGGTGACCAAGGCGAGTAGGGCGGCTTGTGCCAGGCGGGGGCGCAGTCCCAGGGTGGCGGCCTTGCGCGGGTCGAAGGCCAGTGCCACGAAGGCGCGATGCCCGAGTGCGGTGATCGTCGCGGCTGCTGCCAGCGCGATCAGCAGGTAGAGCAGGTCGCGGTCGCGAATGCCGAGCACATCGCCGAAGAGGAATCCGGTCACGTCGACAGCGAACGATTGCGACCGCGACACGATGATCACGCCGAGCGACAGCATTCCCACGAACAGCAGCCCGATGGCTATATCCGGCGAGAATCGCGTATTCCGCCCGAGCGCCGTCACTCCGATGGCCATGGCCGCCGCGCTCAATCCCGCGCCGAGCAGCAGGTTCCCGCCGAGCAGCGAGGCCACCGCAACCCCGGGCAGCATGCCGTGGGCCATGGCGTCGCCGAGGAATGCCATGCCGCGCACCACGATCCAGGTTCCGGCGAGTGCGCAGAGGCAGGAGACGAGCAGGCCGCCCCAGAGTGCGCGCTGCACGAAGGACACCTCGAGGGGGACGGTCAGCCAATCCATGGGGCCAGACCGTATAGTGAAAATGATTTTCAGTTCAAGTTAGGTGAGATAGTGCACAGTGATCAGCCCACGTCCATCCGGATCGACGAGCTATGTGCCGGTTATGCCGGGCGTACCGTTCTGCACGGGCTTTCGGCCGCTATTCCGGCAGGTCGCGTGACCGCGATTGTCGGTCCGAACGGTTCCGGGAAATCCACGCTGCTCGGGGTGCTCGCGGGGGTGCTGTCGCCGATTTCGGGAACCGTCGAGCGCACCGGCAGCCGACGACCGGCTCTGGTCGTGCAGCAGGCCGCGATTCCGCAGGCGCTGCCGATCACGGTCCGGCAGACGGTGGCCATGGGGCGGTGGGCGCATCGCGGCCCGTGGCGTCGGCTCACCCGGCAGGACAAGGCGCTCATCGGGAGCTGCATGGACCGCATGGGCGTCGCCGACCTGGCCGATCGCCGCCTGAGCGCGCTCTCCGGCGGTCAGCGTCAGCGCACGCTGCTGGCTCAGGCCCTGGCGCAGGACTCGGATCTACTCCTATTGGACGAGCCCGCAACGGGTTTGGATATCGCGGCCCGCGACGAGATTTCGCGCGTGCTGCATGAAATCGCCGCCACGAATGTCACCGTCGTGCAGGCCACCCACGACCACGACGAGGCCGCCCGGGCGCACCATCGCCTGCACCTCGAGGCCCAGTCGTAGCGGCTCGCCGATTACACCGAATCGACCGGTCGACCGTGTCGGATGTGAGAGCCTTCAGCTATGAGTAGCTCACCGAAGGCATTGCTCGAAGGCGGGCCTGACGGCCTGAAACCGCGGATCGTCCCGATTACGCCGCCCGGTATCGAGCTGCGGGTGGCCCACGGCAGCGGCTACGAACGCTTCAAGGTGACGCCGCGGTGGGAAGACACAGCGGAGGGCAGCCTCCCCGTCTACGAATGGGTCGCTCACATAGACGGGTGACCGTCGTAGCTCAGGCCGATCAGACCTCAGCGGCGCGGCGGATGGGCTGCCGCGTCGGCACCGGCTCTGTGGAAAGGAAGTCGGCGATCAGGCCGTAGACCTCGTTCGGCTTCTCCATGACCAGCAGATGTGAAGTGCCCGGGACGACGGCCAGTTCGGAATTCGGAATCGCGCGGTAGAGCGCAATGGTGTGCTCCAGCGTGATCGCGTCGTCGTCCCCGGCCATGACCAGCGTGCGTGCCGCCACCGCGTGCAGGTCCTCGGGGGTGAGAGTCGGCTGGGTGCGCGCCATCTCGACCACCTTGCGCGCCAGCACCGGGAAGTGCTCCTCACCGTCCGGCGACACCTCGCCGTGGCGAGCGCCCAGATAGCGCAGCGTGTCCGGTTCCAGGATCTCCTCGAGCAACTCCGGTTCGACCCCGTCGTGGTGGAAGTTGCCGCTGATCAACACGATTCGGCGTACCAGGTCCGGTCGCTTCAAGGCCACCAGCAGCGCCACGTTCGCGCCATCGCTGTGCCCGACCAGATGCGCGGGCTCCCTGACCACCTTCTCCAGGAAGGCGATGGTGTCGTCGGCCATCACGTCATAGGACAGTGGACCGTCGATATCGGGAGTGTGTCCGTGCCCGCGACGGTCGGTCGTGTACATCCGGAAGCGCCCCACGAGCACCGGCATGGCCGGTGCGAACATGCGCGAGTCGACCAGCCCGCCGTGCAGCAGCACCACCGGTTCGCCGTCCCCGTGCACGTCGTACCAAGTGGCCACATCACCGAGCTGAACGTTAGACATGCGTACATCCTCCCGGGTGGAACCGGGCGGCCGCACAACGGGTGCCGCGTCGCGGTGAAGTCGGTGGTGACGGCATCGACCGAAAAGGAAGCAGCCGCCCGCGGAGTGCGGGCGGCTGCTTCAGGTTTGCGTGGTTCGGGCTAGAACACCCGGAGCTTGCCGGGGGACCAGAAGCCGGAGCGGGTTGCCGTCCCGGTCTGGATCTCGGCGGCCTTGGCCGGGTAGTACTGCTCGTACTTCTCCAGCGAACCCCAGTCCCGCGCCCAGTTGTTCTTCAGATAGGTCGGGATGGTCTCGGACTTGGCGAGCATCTCGGTGAAGCCGAGCGGGCCGCCGTTCTCGCCTGCCTGCCAGGTATTTGTGGAGCTGATGGCGAGCGGGCGGTCCGGCAGGATGCGGTAGTTCGGCACCTCGGCCACGCCGTAGCGGTGGTCGAAGGGGCGCTGGCACGGGAATTGCAGGCCGACCGCCCAGTCCTCGAGGACCGGCTGCTCGGTACCGATGAAGGTATTGAGCGTCTGTAGCTTGGGCACGCGCGGCGGGGTGAACGCCAGCCACTGATCGCCGATCAGGATCGGGTCATTGGCGACAATGCGCACCGCATTCACTTCGGCCGGAACGGCATCCATCGGCACCCGCAGATTGCGCCAGGACGGGGCCGGGCCGACATCGCGCGGCTCGTAGAACTGCTTGAGATCGGTGACGGAGCCGTCCGGGTTCTGATGCCCGTACTGCACCAGCAGCGACTGACCGTAGGTCATATTGCCGGTGTCGTCGTGCGACATGATGCGCCCGGCCGCCGAGATGACGATCAGCGGCGAATCCTCCGAGCGCGCAGGCAGCTGATACCAGCTGGAGGTCAGGTTGGCGGGCTGCTGCACGCCGTCCTGCCAGCTGCCCATGACCGGCGTGGTGGCCGGGTCCAAGCCGAACGGCAGCGCCACGGTCGAGCCGTTCACGCCCTCGGCGCCCTTGCCGCCGCCGGTGCCCGCGCTCTGACCCTTCTCGAAGGCCGGGCCGACGGTCTGGCTGGAGGTATTGCCGGTGCCCGGCTTCACCTCGACGCTGTCGGCGTCCAGCTTCTCGGATACGCCATTGGGGGAGAAGCCGACCGGGTTGGCCCCGGCGAGCGGATCATTGTCCTTGGGCGGGTTGGCCTGGTCGATGATCGGCGGCAGATTGCCGCCGTTCGGATTGGCTTCCACCAGTACGTCATTGGCGAGTCCGCAGCTATTGCCGCCGAGCGCGTCGAAGTTGGAGCGGGCCAGCGAGTACGCCGGGTACTGCGAGAGCGCGCCCTTGGCCAGCGACATCACCTCGAACAGCACCATGAGCGCCGCGATCACGGTGAGCGGGATGGCGGCGAACTTGCGAACCCGCCTGCCGCGCTTGGTCTTCCCGTTCTCCATCGGCTTGGCGTAGCCCTCGCGCAGCGACTGCCAGGCGACCACCGCCAGTGCCAGGCCGAACAGCACCAGCATGAGGGTGTTGGACTGGTAGCCGTGCAGCGAGACGCGCTTGTCGTACCACGGCACGCCGTAGCTGGACACGTACCAGTAGCCATTGATGCCGGAGAAGGCGAGCGCCAGCGTGAACAGCAGGCCCGCCAGGAACACCGACCGGTTCTTCCGCGACCGCAATGCGGTGGCGGACACCGCAACCGCGGTCACCGCCGCCAGCGCACCCGCGATACCCGCGTACGCGCCGAAGTGGTGTGTCCACTTGGTCGGGTTGAACATCATGAAGAAGATGGTTCCGAAGACCACGCCCATCAACCGCCAGGTCGGCCCGGACGCGATGCCCGCCACCTGCCGCCGGCGCAGCAGCACCAGCATGGTGGTGATGAGGCACAGGATCATGAGCAGGAAGGCGAACCGGCGCGCGAGCGAGCCGTCCACGGTTTCCACGAACAGGTAGTAGTAGCGCAGGTAGTCCTCGTACCAGGCCAGGTTCGGGCCGACGGCCTGGCGAACCCGGTTGGCCTCCATGATCCCGGCGAAGGTCTGATCGCCGAAGACGACCACCAGCACCAGGACTCCGGCCGCCGCGATGGGTGCGAGCAGTGCCAGATCACCGAACTGCTTGCGGCGGCGCACCACGATCCGCACGAGGGGCCGGATACCGGCGAGCAGGGCCGCCACACACATCAGACCGGTCGGTGCGGCTGCGAGGGTGAATGCCGCGACCAGCACCGCGACCGCCGCGGGCAGCAATCGTGAAGTGGCAATGGCTCGTTCGATGGACACCCAGGTGAGCAGTGCGCCGAGCGCCACGATCGGCTCCGAGCGCAGGCCATTGTCGTAGGGCAGCCAGAAGGCGAGGAACACCAGACCGCCGGTCCACAGCGCCACCTTGGAGGTGGCGACGCCGCGCCCGAGACGCGGTACAACCTCGCGGCTGATCACCATCCAGCACAGAATTCCGCACAGCAGCGCCGGAATTCGCACCACCGGGCTGGCGGTGGAGATCTCCGAGAACGCCTGGATCACGTAGTAATACCAGCCGAACGGCGCCTCGGGCACGCCGAACCAGCGGAAGTAGTTGGCCATATAACCGGCGTGCGGCGCGACCCGGACCATGGTCATGATGTAGCCGTCGTCGGAGGTGTTCGCGCCGATGAAGTGCCACACCGCGAGCGTGCCGATGACGCCGCCGTCCGCCCAGGTCGGCCGCAGCCACTTGGCCGGGAGAATGCGCCGGTGCCCGCGGCCGTCGCTGGTGTCGAGCTTGGCCAGTGCGCCCATGGCCAGCAGGGTCAGCAGCACGGCGGCGATGATCGCGACCAGCTTGAGAATCGTGGGAGTGGAGGAGAACCGCGAGTCCACCGTCATATGGAACGAAAGGCCCTCCGGGACCGCGCCTTTCATATCGGTGAAGACGCCGACCACCTGCGGCCGCAGATCACCGTCGAGCTTGCCCTCGACATCGACGGTGACCAATTCCTTGCCGCCGTCGGGAGTGGCCTTCTCGACGGTGTGGGTCAGGCCGACGAATTTCGCGTAAGTCCGGTTGATATCGGAGCTGATATCGATCGAGGAGCACTGGCTCAACTCCGATCGCGGCGCCGACGCCACCACCGCATTGCGGTCCAGCACATCCACGCTCTCGCCCGAGACGCGCACGAACATGGATTCCAGGTCCGCGCCCTTGCCCTGCGGCGGCGCGGTCGCCAGCAGAATGCCGCCGCGCGGATCCAGTTGCTGCACCGCCGAACACGGGATGCTGACGCTCAGGTCCAACGGCACCTGCGACATGAGCGGCGCGTCGATGCTGGCGAGCGTCCCGTCCTGCGGCCAATTCACCACCGCGGTGGTCTGCTTGACCGGCAAGAACGGCGTGGCCAGCGCGAACAGCGCCCCCAGCACGCCCGCGACGATCGCGATCAGCTTCGCGATCCGATAATCCCCCGGCGTCGCGGGGGCGGTTGCCGGTGGATTCGGCTTTGTCAGCACAGCAGAGGCGTCGGGCACGGTTGCTGATGGTATCTGCCCATCGCCGGAGTGGCCCTCTTCACTCCGGCGATGCGAATCGCATGGGGTGTCTGCCGCTATTTCGCCCGGATGGGGGAGTCCTTGGCGAGGCCCGAGCGGGTCTCGACCGTGACGTTCAGCTTGGCGGGGACGGCGTCGGGGACGTAGGGGGTGTACTTCTCGAGCGAACCCCAGTCACGGGCCCAGTCGTGGTTCAGATACGACGGGATGGTCTGGGATTTCAGGAGGAGGCCGGTCCAGCCGAGCGGGCCGCCGCCGATATCGTCCTGCCAGGCATTGGAGGCGTCCGACCCGGTCCGGTCCGGGAGGATGCGCCACCGCGGCACCTCGGCCACGCCGTCGTGGTGGTCGAACGGGCGCTGGCAGGGGAAGGCGAGGCCGACATGCCAGTCCTCGAGGACCGGGTCGGTGTGGCCGACAAGGGTATTCAGCGATTCCAGCTTGGGCAGGCGGGGCGGGGTGACGGCCAGCCACTGACGCGGGGTGATGTCGCGGTCGTCGGCGACCAGGCGAACGGCATTGGCCCCCGCCGGAATCTGATCCAGGGGGATACGCAGATTGCGCCAGGACGGGTTCGGGCCGATATCGGTGGGCCGGATCTGGTGGACGTCGGTGACGGTGCCGTCGGCGGCGCGGGTCCCGTATTCCAGGAACAGGTCCTGACCGTAGGTTTCCACCCCGTCCTTGGTGAAGGACCGGATGCGGCCCGCCGCGGTGATCACCAGGACCTTGTAGTCCGGGTTGTCGCGCACGGCGGGATCGAACTTGTACCACTCGGTGGTCAGGTTCGAAACCTGCTGTTCGCCATCGGTATAGCTGCCGAGGACGGGCGTGGTGGCCGGGTCCAGGCCGAACGGCAGCGCGACCGTGCTGCCATTGATGCCGGTCTCCTCGCTCTTACCGCCGCCGGTGCCCGCACCGGTGGTGTTGGTGGTCTTGTTCTTGGAGTCCTTGCTCACCGAGTTCGCACCGCCGGAGACGGTCTCCTCCGCATCGGCGGTGAGGTCGGATGCCACGCCGTTCGGCGTGAATCCGGTGTTCTTGGCCGACAATCCGTCGGCGTCGGAGCCGGTCCACGGGTGCAACAGGGAGTCCTTGGTATCGGTCTCCACCAGCACGTCATTGGCCAATGCGCACGAATCCCCGGTCAGCGAACGCAGATTCGAGGCGGCAATGGAGTATGCCGGGTATTGGGTGACCGCCGCCTTGGCCAGCGACAGCACCTCGAACAGCACCAGGACGGCCGCCGCGATGGTGAGCGGCATGGTGGCGAACTTGTCGAACTTGCGCTCCGGCTTGGCCTTCGCGTACGGCTCCCGATAGTGCTGCCAGAGCGCGAACAGCAGGGACAGAATCGCCAGGCCGAGGAACAGCGTGGAGAAGCCCTTGCCCGCGATGAGCGGGGCCTTGTCGAACCACGGCACGCCGTAGCTGGACACGTACCACCAGCCATTGGGGCCGGTGAAGGTCATGGCGAGCAGGAAGAACACAGCCGCCGTGAACAGCGTGCGATTGCGTGGCGAGCGAATACCGTTGACCCCCACCGCGACCGCGGCCAGCGCCGCCACCGATCCGGCGAGCCCGGCGTACACGCCGAAGTGATGCGTCCACTTGGTGGGCGTGAACATCATCAGGAACAGCGACATGAAGACAATGCCCAGAATCCGCGCCGACGGCCCGCGCGAGGTGCCCGGAATGCGGCCGTTCTTGCGCAGCATGACCAGCACGCAGACGCCGAGGCACAGCAGCATGGCGAGAATCCCGAACCGGCGTGAGAGCGACCCGTCGGGGGAGAGCATGAGCAGCGAATCCCAGCGGGTGCGCTCATCGAACCAGGCCACATTGGGGCCGATCAGGGTGCGGACCCGGGTCGCCTCCATGACCGAGGCCAGCGTCTGATCGGCGAAAACCACCACCAGCACCAGGGTTCCGGCCGCGATGCCGGGTGCGAACAGCGCGCCGTACCGCAGCAATGCCGAGCCTTCGCCCTTGGCGCGCTTCAGGATTGCCTGCAGGACGGGCCGGGATCCGGCGATGAGCGCGGCGAGGCAGATCAAACCGGTCGGCCCGGCCGCGAGCGAGAAGCCCGCGATCAGCACCGCGATCGCGGCGGGCAGCAGTCGTCCGGTGGCAATGGCGCGTTCGATGGAGCACCAGGTGAGCAGTGCGCCCGCGGCGATCAGCGGTTCGGGGCGCAGGCCATTGTCGTAGGGCATCCAGGCGGCCAGGAACACCAGCGCGGCGGTCCAGATCGCCACCCGGTCGCGTCGCACCCGGGAACCCAGGCGCGGCAGCACTTCCCGGCTGATGACCAGCCAGCAGACGATTCCGGCCAGTAGCGAGGGCAATCGCATCCACGGGCTGGCATCGCTGATCCGGGTCATCCAGGCGAGCACCTCGTACGGCCATCCGAACGGGGCCTCGGCCACACCGAACCAGCGGTAGTAGTTGGCCATGTACCCGGATTCCTTGGAGGCCCGGGCCATATTCAGGATGTAGCCGTCGTCGGATGTATTGGCGCCGATGACATGCCAGACGGCGAGGGTGCCGAGTACGCCCACATCCGCGAGACTGACACGCCACCAGTGCGCGGGCAGGAAGCGGCGCGGGCGGCGGCCGTCGCTGGTGTCCAGCAGGTGCAGGGCGAACAATGCGTTGAGCGTGAACAGCACCGCGCCGATGATGGCCAGCCGCTTGAGCCAGGTCGGGCTGGAGCTGAATCGGGCATCGATATCGGCGAACGCCATGGATGCGCCGAGTTGCTGCCGGTTCAAATCACTGAACATGCCGACCAGTTGGGGCCGGGTATCCCCGAGAATCCGGTTCGCGAACGGCGTCCCGTCCTTGCGCGTGGCCCCGGTGATCTCGGCCCGAGTCTCCGTGGCGTCGGAATGTACGCCGAGCGAGCCGCAGTCCTGGATCTCCGCCAGCGGCGCGGACAGCACCGGAATCAGCCGGAGCAGTACCGATACCGTGCGTCCGGTGGTCGGCTCGTCGCTGATCCTGATCACGAGGCCCTTGTCCGCGGCCTTCCCCGAAGCCGCCGGCACGGTCGAGAACAGCGTCCCGTTCGGGGCGTCCCGCAAGACCTCGCACCCCAGGTTGACGTCGAAGTTCAATGGCACGTAAGACACCAGGGGTGCCTCGACGTTGACCGTATTACCTTGCGGCCAACTCAAGGTCGGCCGATCCTGCTTCACGGGCAGGACGGGGCTCAACACCGCCAGCAGGATTCCGATGACTCCGGAAACCAGGGCGATGAGGCGGATGCGGTGAAACCTTCGGGTGTCTTCGCGCACGAGCACCGATGCTATAGACCGTGAGAATCCAGTCACTCGCGACTCGTCTGTAGCCGGAACGACAGATGTAGGCCAGGATGGTTGGTATCCGAACTGGGCGAGGGGCCGGGCCGGGAGTGAAGAGGAAGCATGAGCGAGCTGCGACCTGGCGAAGTGATCGCCGGGTATGTGATCGCGCGACGAATCGGAGCGGGGGGTTCAGGCGTCGTCTACGCGGCGCGACACCCACGTCTACCCAGGCTCACGGCCTTGAAGATCTTGAAAGAGGGCGAGGTAGCCGACGCCGAGGTGTGGAAACGCTTCGAGCGTGAGGCGGATATCGCCGCGCACTTCGACCATCCGAATATCGTCCAGGTCTATGACCGGGGTGTCGCCGATGACCGGTTCTGGATCTCCATGCAGTACATCGAGGGCGTGGATGCCGCGGAGCTGCACGGGGTTTCGGCCGAGCGGGCGCTGCGTATCGGCGAGGAGATCGGCGGCGCGCTGGACTACGCGCACGGCAAGGGCGTACTGCATCGCGATGTGAAGCCGTCCAATATCCTGATCGCCGCGCCCGATGAGGGGCGGCCGGAGCGGGCCTTGCTGGGCGACTTCGGGATCGCCCGGATTCGGGATGAGACGACGAACCTCACGCATCCCGGAAATATCTCCGCCACTTTCGCTTTCGCGTCACCGGAGCAGGTGTCAGGCAAACCGGTCGGTCCGAAATCCGATCAATACTCCTTGGCGTGCACGCTTTTCGTGCTGCTCACCGATCAGCGGCCGTTCACCGCCGACAATCTGCTGGGCTGGGTGCACGCCCACACCCAGGAGAAACCACTGCGGGCCAGCACCATTCGCCCCGATCTGCCGGTCGCCCTGGACGCGGTGCTGGAACGCGCCCTGGCCAAGAACCCGGACGACCGGTACCCCAGCTGCGTGGAATTCACCCAGGCCGCCACCCAGGCGTACTACTCGGACCCGGCCATGGCGGTCACCGCACCGGCGCGCAGCCTGTTCACCCCGCGGCCACGCTCCACACCGATTCCGGCACCCGCCGACGAGCGAAAGTCACCGTGGCAGCGGCTATTACGCAGGAAGGTCGTCATTCCCGCGGCCATCGTCGCACTGGTCGTGGGTGGCGGGGTCGCCTACGCGCTCAGCCAAGGCGGCGAGGAGCCCAACCCGGCGGCGGGCCTGGTGCCGGACAAGTTCGTCGGCACCTGGCTGGCCACCGAGGGCCAGACCAACTATCGCCTGGTCGTGCAGCAGGGCAAGCGCAGCGATCCGGTGCTGTCCAACATCGTGGATGGCGTGCTGCCCAATGGATCCACGTTCCACTGCCAGTTCTCGGCTCCGCTGGACCAGGTGCCCTCCGATGGCGACCGCATACTCATCGGCACCTCCGAGATCGTCGCCCGCGAACCGGCGAACGCCTGCCGCGCCAATGGACCCACCACCCTCACCCTGCTTCCCGACGGCCGGGTCAGCCGCAAAACCGATGTGAGCGGCCTGATCACGTACACCAATGCCGACAAGGTCGCCGAATCCTGGGGCGATCACGCCGCCATCGCACAAGCATTCCCCAGTCTGGTCGGCCAGCTCGCCTCGAACGGTCGCGCGGTCGGCTGGCAGGGTTCGTCCTGCCAGAAACGCGATCCGGGCCCCGCCGACACCTCGGGCGCCCAGGGCGCACGCCGAATCGTCTGCAATGCGGAGGATTCCACCGGCCAGGTGCGCTTCGACGTCTTCGACTTCGGCACCCGCCCGGCCCAATCCGCCGCCACCCTGTTCTTCGCCGAGAAGGCCACCCGCACCACCATATTCAGCCATCAGGACGTGCCCGGTGAACTGACCATCACCGCCGAGGGCGCGGTCGACCCGGCGAACCAGAAGGACTCCGACGCCCGCCACATCCTCACCGCCGTCACCTTCCCCGACGGCGACCCCCGCTCCCGCTTCGTCCTCGTGGTCCGCTGGCCGGGCCACACGATCGATCAGGTCCTCACCGACTGGCTGTACCGAGCGCCCCTCAAATAGGCGCTCGCACAGCCGGACTCGTGGCTAGACCAAGTTGCGCACGTCCCACAGCCAGACGCCGTCGACCTTCTGGGCCGGGAAGCCGAGGAGTTCGTCCATGGTGATGCGGAGGGCGTCAGTGTTATCGGTCGGAGGGAGCACGACCACGTCGGCCTGCCAGTAGCGAAGGTCCGCCAGGGCCTGGGCGCGGGCGGCATCGTCCACCACGGGAACCTTGTTGGACTGCTGGGCCTTGATGAGCAGACTGGCCGTGGGCCGGTCGTCCGGGCCGTAGCGGCCCTTCTTGTCGGTGCCGGTAGGGCCGACGAAATAGCCTCCCGCGAGCGGGAACTGGAAGCCGGAATCGATCTGCCAGCGCAGGGCGCGGGCGTCCGGCGGAGTGGGCGGCGGGGCGACCACCACCGAACCGTGCGAAACATACTGGCGGACAGTGCCATCGGTGAAGAAGGCCGGAGTCTCGCTGCGCTGCACCACCGGCAGGATGGTCGGGGTGAGCGGCAGCAGCGCCAGCACCATTGCGGCGAACCAGGCCAGCGGCCGCCAATCGGTGGCCGACTCACGCCAGTACTCCAGGGCGCGCTGCGTGGCCATGGCCAGGATGACGCCGATGGCCGGGATGGCCGCCATGGTGAAGCGGGATTCGAGCACCGAGTTCAGCAGCGGCACCTTCTCGAACCACGTCCACGGCAGGGTGATTCCGGTGTTGTGCTTGCCGATCATGAGGGTCGCGCCGAGCGAGAGCACCGTGCCCGTCACGATCACGGTGGCGGCGGCCCGCACCACGCGTTCGCGCCACATGAGCACGGTGGTCACGGTGAGGAGCAGCAGCAGGGGCCAGCCGAAGTAGGAGTTCTCCTCGGTGGGATTGATGGCCACGTTCTGGCCGTGCGCGAACAGGCCGCCCAGCGATTCGGACGGGAACTGGAACAGCGCCTTGAGGTCATTGTTCATCGGCCCGTGGTCGATGGACCGGTAGGACTGCGGGCCGAAGAACTGCCACCACAGCGGAATCTCGGTGAGCGCCACCGTGATCAGCGCGGCAAGCAGCACGGTCGGGGTGATGGCGCGCAGCGCGCGCAGTCCGGTGCGCGGGGCGTGCAGGTAGTAGACGAGCCCGAACAGCCCGAAGGCGAGCGCGAAAATGAGCAGCGGCTCCTCGCCCAGCGCGATCTGCAAGGACACCAGCAGACCCAGCACGAACGCGTCCCGCAGGCGGCGCGCCTTGCGGGCTTCGAGGGTATTGCCAGCCCGCTTGGCCATTCGAATGATCTGCAAGGCGATCAGCGGAAGCAGTGCCAGCAGTACGAAATTCGGGTGTGCGTTGGCATGCGAGATCATGGCGGGTGCGAAGCCGCAGAACAGACCGCCCACGGCCGCAGCGAGTTTCGAGCCGACCAGGTGTCGCGAGAACAGCCAGTACCAGGCGAACGCCGTCCCGAACAGCCCGATCGTCAGCACCAGCACGAAGGTGACGGTCGGCCCGAACAGCAGGGTGATCGGCGTGAGTGGCACGCCGACGCCGAACATGGCGGTATTGGCCATCATGTTCACGCCGTCGGGATAGTTCTGCAGGACAGTGCCGAGCGGATTCTGCAGATGCTCGATCCGGTGCGCGGTGACGGCGAAGAACCATTCCCACATGGTCTGGTCCTGGCCGCTCTTGATGAGGTAGCCGCTCTCGGTATTGCGCCACTGACCGGACAACACCAGCACCGCCAGGGACAGATAACCGGTAGCCACGATCAGATCGGTGCGCGCGGTGCGGATGCGCAGCAGCGCACGGCGCGAGCGAGTCAGCTTGGGAGAAGCCGGTTTTGCCGAGGCCGGAGCGAACGGCTCCAGCACCGTCACCGCCGATCGGTCTTCAGTTGTCCGGTCGGTTGCCCACCCCTGTGCCACGCGATAACTCCTCTTGCCTTCACAATCAGCCGCTCAACTTACCGGGTACGACTGAGATTGCGCTGGCAAGTGCCTGAGTTATCCACAGAAAAGGGTAGTTATCCCCAGATTCTCACCAAATTTGGGGATAACGTGACAGTTGTCTCGAGCTAGCGCCGCTGTCTCGAGCTAGCGCCGCACGACCAGCGTGAACGGACCGATATCCGTGACCCGGAAGTGCTCATCCTCGAACAATGCCTTCGGGAACGCCACCGTGTACCGCTTCACATTCGGATCATTCGGATACACATCCTCGGCCAGCCGCAGCGTGTACTCGTCCCCGGAACGCCGGAACAGGAACGCATCCGGAGCCCGCCATACACAGTGATTCAGCGAGTCCTGAAACTCCTGCGTCGACTTCATCTGCGACCACCGCTTGATCTCGGCCGCCCGCCCCGCGAAGTCGGCGAGGGGATTCGCGTAATGCGAAGTGAGCGCCTGGAATCCGAAGTACGGATAGATCGCCAGGAAGCTGGTGTCCGCCGTCAGCACCACGGATTCATCCCGAGCCCGCCCGGTCTGCGCCAGCAACGCCGCATCGATATCCCGGTAGTACTTCACCGCGGACGGCGGCCGCTTATCCGCGCGCTCCCCATTCCCATCGGTATCGGTGTATGCGGTGGAGATTTCGGCGGCCAGCACGGTCGGAATCTGCTGACTGAACGCCACCGCGCCCACCAATGCCACGGCCGCGGCGGCAGGCCGGAACCGGTCGGGCTCGTTCAACACCTGATAAACGGCGCGAGCCCCCTCCGCGAACCCGAACACCCCGGCCGCACTCAACAGCCCCAACAGCACCTGATCGAGCCGGAACGACAGCAACGTGGTCCCGGCAGCAGTGGCCGCCATCGACAACAGGCACCACAGATAAACCGCCACCACGCCGATCCCCAGCGCCTGAGCCCGCCGCGAACTCCCCACCCGAACCACCAGCCACACGGTCCCGAGCAGGCAGAACGCACCCAACAGGGTGAACTCGGTCATGGGCAGCGGCAACCGCGACCCCGGTTCGGGCAGGTAATGGAAGGCGCTTCCGGACGAGAAACTCGCCTTCCCGCTCAGCATCTTCACCAGGAACGGCACCCACACGGTCAGCGCCAGCACCCCGGCGACAACACCCATGCCGATCAGCCGCCCCAGAATCGGCCGCAACACCGCCCACACCGACGGCACGGTCACCCGAGCCCGGCGCGCGCCCTTCCGCTCCCGCAGCGCGAGCCAGGCGGCGATCACCGCCATCAGGCACACCGTGAACACGGCGACAACGAAGTACAGCGTGTAGAAGGTGGCCGCGAGCCCGAGGAACAATCCAGCCCCGATGACGGCACCCCATCCGCCCGCGGTCCCCACGGCAGGCTCCGCAGGCCGGTGCAGTGCTCCCCAGGCCATCAGTAGCGCAGGCCCCAACAGCAAGATCAGCGGCGCGCTATAGGCCTCGGGCGCACCATAAGCCAGCACCACCGCCGTGGTAGCCCCCGCGACCCCGACGGCCCAATCCGCCCGAATCAACTTGGACCACAACACAAGCGCCACGGTCGCCGCGACCGCCAACCCGAGGATCGCGAAGGGCTTGAACGCCTCCCACCCCTCCATCCCGGCCAGCTTCGCGAACCGCCCCCCGAGCCAGAACCACCCACCCGGGTAATAGGGCGGCAGCTCCGCGTAATTCATGTCCCGCAGCGCCGCACTATCGGTCAGCCGCGTCAAATACTGGGTCCGGAACTCCTGGTCCACCGAAAGCCCGAACAGATACAGCTTGGTAGCCGCGAGCGGCATCCCCAACGTCACCGTCACGAACGCCGAAATCCCCGCCCATGAAAGCAGTTTCGCGACCCACGGCCACTTGTGCATGCGCAGCAACACGATCGACCCGGCGAGCATGGCAAGCGCCACCACCTGCCCCACCGTCGTGATGGCCCGAGTCACATTGGACGAGTTGAACGCCGGCCAGTGCACCACCGAAAACGCGACCAGCCCCACCCCGGCCACCCCGGCAGCGACCAACGCTGCCATCCCGGCTTCGCCGAGCGCACCACCGGCTTGCCGCACCAGCAAGCCCCCCCGCCCACTCGACTTCTGCTCGCTCATTCGCACTCCGCCTCCGGACTCATATCCCTGACCGCTCGCCGCTGCGACAGCCTAGCGGCGACCCGGTGCGCCGCATCCAGAGCGCGCCGATGGCATCGCGATTTGGCCCACTTCAGGTAATACTTGCAGTAACCTGATCGGTATGACCCAGCAGCTGTCGGTGAAGATCCCGGATGATCTCGATGCGCGACTACGGTCGGCGGCGGGCGGAAATGTCTCGCAATGGGTCGTCGAAGCCATCCAGGATCGTTTGGATCGCGAGATGTGGGAGCAGTCCAAAGCCGTCGATCAGATGCTCGGCATCACCGAGGACTGGATGTACGAGCAGGTGCGGTTGCGTGACACGATTCGAGCCGAAGCGCTGGACAACGGGGGGACCGTTTGAAGCAGGGCGAGATCCGACGGCTGCTCGCATCAACTTCTCCCACACCTGTTTACGCCTTGGTGCTGTCGGGACCCCGCTATCTCGCAGCGGGTAAGGGCAGGGTCGTGGTGTGTCAGGTAGTGCCCGGGGCTGTTCCGGACGACTTCACGTCAATCTGTCGGGTTTCGTACCGGAATGCTGACGGCATCGACACCATCGGATTGGCTATACCGGATCTGATCAGTTGGTATCCACTGTCCGCACTGGGTGACTGCGCAGGGATAGTTACTGACACATCGCTTCTTACTCGTCTGGTGGAAGCGCTCTTTCGCTGAGGAACTCGTTGTCCAATCGAATGTGAGCGGCTTCGGCTGTTTCGAGATCCCAGTCGCGGGCCAGTTGGAAGTAGTGGTCGTAGGCGGCAGAGCGGGCCAGGCGTTCGTCGTCGGTCGGTGACATCTCAACTCCTGTCGGTCAACAGGTGGTTCGAATCAGGATACGTTTCGACCAGGTTCGTGTGGGTGGGCATATGAGAACTGCCGCACCTTCCGGGGAAGGTGCGGCAGTTCGGTACAGGCTCGGAGGTTAGACCGGGAGCTTGCGGAAGATCGGGCGCGGGATGTGGCGCAGGATCATCATGATGTAGCGGAAAGTGCCGGGGGCCCAGACGATTTCCTTGCCCTTTTCGGAGGCCGCGACGGCGAGGGCTGCCACGTCTTCCTTGTCGACCGTGAGGGGGGCTTCCTTCACGTGGGCTGACATGCGGGTGCGGACCTGGCCGGGGCGGATGACCGTGACGCGGGGGCCGTGCGGGCGCAGGGCTTCGCCGAGGCCGAGGTAGAAGCCGTCGAGCCCGGCCTTGGTGGAGCCGTAGACGAAGTTGGAGCGGCGCACGCGCTCACCGGCCACCGAGGACATGGCGATGACGCGGCCGTAGCCCTGGGCCTTCATCTTGTCGCCGAGCAGCACACCCACGGAGACCGCGGCGGTGTAGTTCAGCTCGCAGGCGATGACGGCCTTGCGCTGGTCCTGCCACAGTTCCTCGGCATCACCGAGCATGCCGAAGGCGACAATCGCCACGTCCACGTCACCGTGCGACCAAGCCTGGTCGATGACCTTGGGGTGCGAATCCATGTCGAGCGCATCGAAATCGATGACGTCGACCTCGGACGCACCGGCGGCCTTCATCTGCGCGACGGCGTCCTCGCGCAGCGGATCGCCGGGCAGCGCCGCCAGGATGATGCGGGCGGGGCCCTTCTCGAGGTACTTGGAGCAGATCGCGAGACCGATCTCCGAGGTACCGCCAAGCAGCAGAATGGACTGCGGGTTTCCTACCGCATTGATCACTGAAGCTCCAGCCTTCGCGCCATATCGGACATGAAAACGCCTGTGGGGTCCACGGATCGGCGGATCTTGATCCACTCGTCGATCCGCGGGTACATCTTGTGGAAGGTCTCCGCGGTGGTGCGGGAATCCTTCGCGGTGTACAGACGACCGCCGAATTCCATCACACGCCGGTCGAGATCGGTCACGAGCTCGTTCAGACCCGCCCGAATCGGGAAGTCTACGCAGATGTTCCAGCCCGGCATCGGGAAGCTCAGCGGAGCCGGATTGCCCGCGCCGAACAGCTTGAAGACATTCAGCGCCGAAATGTGCCCGGAGGCCTGGATATCGATGATGATCTTCTTGAATTCCTCGACCGCGTCGGTCGGCACCACGAACTGGTACTGCAGGAATCCGGCCGGACCGTACGCCCGATTCCACTCCGCGATCATGTCGAGCGGGTGGTAGAACTGCGTCAGGTTCTGGATCTTGCCGGTGTAGTTGCCGCCCATGGCGTAGTACGCCTCGCCGACCGCACCGAGGGTGAGCCGGTTCGCGGTGAAGCTCGGGAAGATATTCGGCACCGTCATCAGCTGCGGCGCATCGAACTTGAGTGGGTTCTTCTGCTTCTTCTTGGGCAGCTCGTCGACCTTCGCCAACCGGCCGCGAGTGATGCAGGCGCGGCCGAGCTTCGGCTGCGGGTTCATCACATCGAACCAGGCGCTGGAGTAGGTGTAATTCGCTTCGCTGCCGTCGCTGTGCGCGGCGATGGTCTCATCCAGCGTCGTGGTCTTGACGCCGTCATTGATGAAGTACGCCGACTCCGTCGCCACCATTTCGATGGTCGCGCGCAGGATGATGCCGGTCAGCCCATTGCCGCCGACGGTGGCCCAGAACAACTTGGCGTTCTTCTTGGGCCCGATGTGGTGCACGGTGCCGTCGGCGGTGAGCAGGTCGATGGACCGCACATGATTGCCGAAAGAACCCTCGCTGTGATGGTTCTTGCCATGAATATCGGAGGCGATGGCGCCGCCGATGGTGACCTGCCGCGTACCGGGTAGCACCGGAACCCACAGCCCGAACGGCAGTGCCGCCTTCATGAGCTGGTCCAGGCTGACGCCGCCGTCCACATCGACCAGGCGGGAATCGCGGTCGATGCGGTGGATGCGGTTCAACGCGGGCATGTCGATGACCAGGCCGCCCGAGTTCTGCGCGTGGTCGCCATAGGAGCGGCCGAGACCGCGAGCGATGACGCCGCGGCGCAGATGCGCGGGCTTGGAGTCGTTGTCCTCCGCGACCATGGCGACCGCACGGGCAATGAGCTCCGGGTCACTGGTCGAGAGAACTTCGGAGGTGGTGGGTGCGGTGCGACCCCAACCGGTCAGTGTGCGAGTGCGCGTCGGCAGGGTAAACGAGCCGGTCGACGCCGTGTCCGCACCTTCGCCAGCCGAGTTGTCGGCGGCGGCCGTGGTGGTCTGAGCTTTCGTGGACATCGGGATAGAGAGTACAGACATAACCGATTCGAGGCTTGTGTCCTTGATCCCTGGCACTACTCTCGTGCGTTGTGACCGCGGAACCCCATCTGCCCCTCCCGCCCGAGCTGCCCCTCGTAGACGAGCCGGGTGGTACGGACGTCGATCTGAAAACCCAGATCATCCGGTTCGCGGTCACGGGCGGTCTGTCCGCCATCGTCGACTTCGGCCTCTACACCTTGCTCTTCAAGGTGTTCGGCCTGCCGCTGCCGGTGGCGAAGTCCATCAGCTTCATAGCGGGCACCACCACCGCGTATCTGATCAATCGCCGCTGGACCTTCAAGGCGGAGCCCAGCCGCAAGCGCTTCATCGCGGTGATAGCCCTTTACGCCGTGACCTTCGCCATCCAGGTCGGCATCAACCAGGTCACCTTCTACGCGCTGCCCGATGAATGGTGGCGCATGGCCATCGCATTCTGCGTGGCCCAGGGCACCGCGACCGTGATCAACTTCATCGTCCAGCGCGCGGTCATCTTCAAGATCCACTGACCGCAGAGGTACCGACCTCAGAGGTCGGCGAGGGCGCGCGACTCCTCTTTGGCGCGGAAGTAGTCGCCGCCCTTGGCCCGGACATTGTCGGTGCCCCATTGGCGGGTCTCGCGCTGGGCGGGGACCAAGTGCGGGATGTGTTTGCGGCAGTGGATGTAGGCCTCCTCTATATCCACCACCACCCAGCGCTCCGGGAGGCGACCGCGGTCGTCCGGGGGGAGGTCGGAGACGCAGCGGCGCATGAGGGTGTCGTCGACTATGCGGGCGGTGCCGTTGATGTGCAGGCCGATGAGGTCCTGGACGAAGTCGATCATGAGGATGCCCACATGGGGGTTCTCGAGGAGGTTTCCCAGGCTGGCCATGACGCCATTGCCGCGATACTCGGGATAGGCCAGGGTGCGGTCATCGATCACGTGCAGGAAGCCGGGCTTACCGGCGCGGAAGCTATTGTCGCATTCGCCGGTCTTGTCGGCGGTGGCGATGAAGGCCATATCCATTCGGCCGATGAATTCGATCATGGTTTCATTCAGCCGATTTCGGACTTGATCATTATAGAAGCGCTCTGCCCGACCCTGAGTTCCGTAGCGTTCCTGGAGTTCTCGCTCGCCGTCGCTGCCGTTTCTGATACCGGGCATCGTGCACCCCTTTGGTAGCTGAACACCGGATAGAAGAGGCTCGGCCACGAAACTCGGCCATCCGAAATCCTATACGGTTGAACTATTTTGGTGTGGCGAATGCGTGAACCGGCCCATCTGCCCTGGTGAGGGGAGGTCGACTGGAGCCGGTCAAACCTTCCCGAGCGAGGATCCTCCCGGATGAAAACTTCAGCAAGAGTCCTTTGTCCCTTAGCTATGCGGATGCTGACCTTGCCTCACTAATCCCGGTCGGTGAGTTCCGCAGGTGGCAAGTGGATTTCGCAATACTGATTAATCCCTTTTGCATGGATTTGCCCCAATTTGTCCGGGTGCCATCCCCCTTGCAGGGCCTGAAAGAACCGACCGCCCTGCCTATTTCGAAATTCTTACTTCGCCTTGCGGTCCAGCCGCGCCCGATCCAGCACCGTCACGGCCCCGCGCCCGAGCCGCACCACGCCCTGATCCTCCAACTCCCGCAACACCTTATTGGCCGTCGCCCGCGTGGTCCCCGCCATGGACGCCAGATCCTCCTGCGTCAGCCGGATCATCGACGGCTTCCCGTCCCCATCCCCGTACACCCGCGCCAGATGCGCCAGCCGCCGCAGCACCCGCGTCTCCACCGGCAGGTACAGCGCCTCCAGCACCGCCGCCGACAGCCGCCGCACCTGCGCCGCAAGCGAATTCGTGAGAAACCGCTCCACCTGCGGATGCTCGGCCCGCAACTTCTCCAGCTGCGCCCGATTCAAGGTCAGCGTCTGCGCGTCGGTGACCGCCACGATGGTCGCGGTGCGCCGCGCGTCCGGGCTGAGCAGCGCCTGCTCGCCGAACATATCGCCGGGACCGAGAATGGTCAGCGTCGCGATATGCCCGAGCGGCGTGGTGACGCGCACGATCACGCGACCCGTCGTGATCAGATGCACGCAATCACCGGGATCGCCCTCGTGGCAGACGATATCGCGACGATGGAACCGTCGCGGCGTGCAGGCCGCGATGAACTCCCGCCGCTCGGCCGGTGAGAGTCCCTCCAGCAGTTCGAATTCCGTCAACGCATCCGCTCCCTCATCGCAAGCCCACCAGTTCGTAGACGGTCACCGGTTGGCTCTTGCCCTTGATGTCGAAATCGCCCAGGTTCTTTACCTCGGCGCGATCACCGAGTCGCTCCCGGGTGAGCGGCCCCACCGCGACGGTCCCCGGTTCGGCCAGCCCCTCCAGCCGCGCCGCCAGATTGGTGGTGTCGCCGATGGCGGTGAAGTTCCGCATCTCCCGAGCACCCACATTGCCGACGATCGCGGGACCGGTGTTCACCCCGACCCGGAACATGGGCCACGCCCCGTGCGCCCCGTCGTGGCTCTCCCGCACGGCGGCCGTCGCCCGCTGCAATGCCAGCCCGGCCCGCGCCGCCCGCAGGGCGTGATCCCGTTGCCGCACCGGCGCATTGAAGAGCGCCATCACCGCATCGCCGACGAACTGCACCACGGTCCCGCCCTCGGCCAGGATCTCCGGCACGATCGCGCCGTAATACGTGTTCAGCATGCGCATGACCTGCTCCGGCCCGGCCTGCTCCGCGAACGGCGTATACCCGCGCAGATCCGCCATCAGCACGCTGACCTCTTGATTTTCCCCGCCCAGCCCGGCCTGTGACGGATCGGCCAGCAGCGCCGTCGCCACCTGCGGCGACATGTAGGACCGGAACAGCCCATCCAATTGCTGGTAGAGCCGGGCATTTTCGAGCACCACGGAGGTCTGCGCCGCGAACGACCGCGCCACCGCGTGCTCGGCCGGACCAAGTCCGGCGCCGGGCTGGGGCACCACATTGTGCCGGGTCAACTCGAGCACACCGGCTTGAATACCTTTGACATTCAAGGGAAAAGCGAAGGCCGCCGGGTTGAGTGGCCTGCCGTCCGCGAAGATCAGATGCCCGCGCCGCAGAATCCCGATCCGCACCACATCGCGATCGAACGCGTACCCCGCCAGCCGCTGAATCTCGGCCAGCAGCTCCCGCTCCCCGCGAATCACACTCGACCGCTCGCCCACCGCCACCAGCGCACCGAGCCGCCGCACCTGTTCGCGCTCATTGCCGAGCGCCTGTGCACTCTGCTGCAGGACCGCCACCTGACGCTCGGTCAGCCCGAACCTGCGCGCTAACTGCTGCCCGACCGCGCCCAGGGGTTCGGTCGCCGAAACCCCGCCACTGGCCCGCACTTCCAGCGCGGACACCATCTCCTCGAGCGCCCGGTCGTAGTCGCGCTGAATGGCACCGAGCGTGCTGCGCTGGGTGACACTGTCGAACAGCCCGCGCGCCGACCCTTCCTTCAGGAAGCTGCGATGCGCGCTGATCGCGATCAGCGCGAACGAAACCCCCAGCAGCACATGCCACTCCCACCACGACACCCGCCAGCTGCGCCCGAACCCGACCGCGAACAGCGCCTCGGCCAGCAGCACGAACGCGGTGAGCACACTGAGCAGCACGGTGCTGCGATTACGCAGGTAGAGCACGGCATAACAACCGGCCGCGACGAGATAGCAGGCCGCGCCGACGAAGGCGAGCACCACCAGCGGCCCCTGCGCCTCGGACGGATCGGGCACGGTGTCGAAGGGCGGGACGCGGGTGAGTGACAGCAGCGCCCACACCGCCATCACGGTGAGTGGCACGGCGGCGAGGAGTTCGGTGAACCGCTGCGCGCGGGGGGTGGGCCCGTATTCCACCACCGAGCCCAGCGCCGCCAGCCCGCCCAGCACCATGCCGACCGGAACCGCCACCGTGAAGCCGATATTCGCGGACGACAGGATGACGCCCGGCGTCGCCAGCGCGTGCAATCCGAGAAATCCCGAATTCAGTTGGAACACCAGCGAAACCAGGACCAGGCGCATATCCCGGTGTGCGCGGGCGGCCCGCAACAGCAGCACGCCCAGCCCCAGCGACAGCACGGCCGCGCCGAGAATCAGCCAGAAGTGGAAGCCACTGTGCATGTACAGGTGGTCGAGCTGCGGACGGGTGATGAGCAGCGCCAGCCCGCCCGCGGGCAATGCCACGTGTACCGCCCACAGCAGTACCCGGATCGGAGACATGCGTTCCCTGTGTTCAGGCCGGTGTGAGCGTGACGGGCACACCGTTGAACACGGCATTCCCCGACGGCGCGTCCACCAGCGAATCATCGGTCAGCGCATTGGCGTTCACGCCGGCGTGCGCGCGTGCGACCTGCTGACTACTGTCCTCGTGCCCCCATCCGTGCGGCAGGCTCACCACTCCCGGCATGATGTCCTCGGTCGGCTCCAGATCCACGGTCACCGCGCCCGCCGCAGACTTCACCACGGCATGCCCATCGAGCCCGAGCCGTTCCATATCGTCCGGATGAATGTGCAGCGTGCACCGATTCGACCCGCCCACCAGCGGCGCCACATTGTGCAGCCAGCTGTTGTTGGACCGCAGCTGCCGCCGCCCGACCAGCACCATCTCCGGCGCGGCATCCAGCAACCGCCCGTGCAACCGCGCCACATCGGCGAGCAGTTGCTCCGGCGCGAGCTCTACCCGCTTGGAAGCGGTCCGCAGCACCCCGGGCAACCGCGGCCGCAACGGCCCGAGGTCGATGCCATGCGGATTATCCAGCAGCACTTGCAGATTCAGCCCGTCGGCGAATGGCAGCGACGTGTGCTCGGTGCCTTCGACCGGTACCCGTGCGGCACTCTCGGCGGAGGGATGCCCGGTGCCATGGCGGCCGGATTGCAGCGCCCCGTCCTCGGCGCGGGAGCTGCCGCCGTCCGCCGTCGCGGTCGCGCGCGCGATCTCGTCGCTCGCCCCCGGGTTCCATTCGCCGTACGGGCCGAGTCGGAGCATGAGGTCGATGCGCTGTTCGGTGGTGTTGTCGCCGAGTAGTTCCGCGCGGCGGTCGGGGATGCCCGCCTTGTGCAGGGTGCCCGCGATGACGATCTCGTCCACCACCGTGAGCGGGTCCAGACCCGGCTGGGGTTCCTGACCGCTGACCGCGAGGGCGAGCCGGGCCAGCACTTCCGGCTCGGACATGCTGTCGCCGAGCGGCACCAGCGGGCGCGAGTAGCGGGCGTAGTTGTGCACCGCGAAGTTGAGCAGGGCGAAGTCGTAGTGCGGGGACTGCAGGATGCGCGGAGGCGGCAGGATCACGTCGGCGTGCCGGGTGGTCTCGTTCAGGTAGCGGTCGACGCTCACCATGAAGTCCAGGGCGGCGAAGGCGGCATCCATGCGGCCACTGCCCGGTGCGGACAGCACCGGATTCCCGGCCACCGTCACCATGGCGCGAATCTGCCCGTCACCCGGCGTCAGGATCTCGTCGGCGAGCGTGGCCACCGGGAGTTCGCCCATGGACTCGGGCAGCCCGCGCACCCGGCTGCCCCAGCGCCCGGTGCGGAACGGGCGGCTGCGCACGATCCCCAGCGCCGCGCCCGTCGCGAACATCGCACCGCCGGGGGAGTCCAGGTTCCCGGTCAGCACATTGACCACGTCCACCAGCCACTGCGTGAGGGTCCCGAATTCCGCTGTGCAGGTGCCGATTCGCGCGTACACGGCGGCCGTCGGCGCGGCGGCCAGCTCGCGGGCCAGCCGCACGATGGTCTCGGCGGGCACCCCGGTGCGCGAAGCCACCTGCTCGGGAGTGAAAGGCGCTGCGGCGGCCCGTACTTCGTCGAGACCCTCGACCTCGACGCGCACGTCGGTGAGGTTCTCCTCGAACAGCGTGTGGACGATCCCGAACAGCAGATAGGCGTCGCTACCGGGCCGCACGAACAGATGCTCGTCGGCCAGCTTGGCGGTGCGCGTGCGTCGCGGATCCACCACCACGAACTTGCCGCCGCGCGCCTTCAACGCCTTCAGCCGTCCCGGGAAATCCGGTGCGGTGCACAGCGATCCATTGGACTCGAGCGGATTCGCGCCGAGCATGAGCAGATAGTCGGTCCGATCCAGGTCCGGCACCGCGACGGTGAGCGGGTCACCGAACATGAGCCCGCTGGAAACCTGCTTGGGCATTTGGTCGGCGGTGCTCGCGGAGAACAGGCTGCGGGTGCCGAGCGCCCGGATCAGCAGCGGCACATACAGCGCCCCGGCGACGGTGTGCGCGTTGGGATTTCCCAGATACAGCCCGATCGCCTGATTGCCGTGTTCGGCGGCCAGCTGCGGCATTCGCTCCCGGATGATGCCGAAGGCCTCGTCCCAGCTCGCGCCGCGCCAGGTGTCGGTGGCGCGATCCCGGATCATCGGTGTGGTGAGCCGGTCCGGGTCCTCGTCGAGGTGCCCGAGGGTGGCGCCCTTCGGGCAGATGAATCCTCGGCTGAACGGATCGGCGTGATCACCGCGTATCGATGTGATGTGGTCATTGGCGTCGAGGGTGAGCACGAGCCCGCATACCGCCTCGCAGAGCGGGCAGGTGCGCAGCAGTGTCCGGGGGCCGTCCGTGACATGGGTCATAACCAATGATCGCCCGGCACGGCCGAAGGCGAAACACTTGCGCGGCGGATTACGTCATGTCTACGTCACTGTGCGCTGTGTCGGCTTGATGACACTGCCGCTGTGTCGGCTTGCTGACGCTGCCACCATGTCGGCGCGGACAGACCGCCGCTGCCGCCCCGGCAAGGCTGGTGACATGCGGTTCTTGGAGCGAACAGAGGCACTCGAAGCGCTACGCCGGGCGAGCTCGGAGGTGGCGGACGGTTCCGGCACGGTGGTCGAACTCAGTATCGGTGGTGAACCCGGCTTGTTCGTCCGCATCACCGGCCCGGCCCCCGAGGCCCCGCACGCCCGGCTCCCGGACCTCACCAGCCGCCAGCGCGATGTCCTGCACCTGCTGTGTGCGGGCCTGACGAATGTGGAGATGGCCGAATACCTGGTCCTGTCGGTTCGCACCGTCGACCATCACGTGTCGGCGATCCTGCGCAAGCTGGGCGTCTCGAATCGGCGCGCCGCCCGCGCCGCGGTGCTGAATTACGCGTCACCGCAACGCACTCCGCATCCGGGCAGGCCGAGGCGGCCGGTGTCGCACGGTGATTCGGCGCGAACGGGGTTCCTGCACAGCGCCTAGCGCGCATGATGTGCGTTATCGATCATTTCGCAACGTTTTACCGCGGATACAGCGAAACCCGCGGGTGCCGGGGTGCACCCGCGGGTTTCGCGGTATTCGAAAGCTGTGGGTCAGGAGGCGATGCGCGCCACCCGCGGCTTGACGCCCTTGGCGGCGGCGGCGCGAACCGCGGCGGCCACCGCGACCACCGGCGGGACCCAGCGGGCCTCGTGCGGTGTGACTCCCCAGCAGGTGGAGCCGGTGGCGATCTGGGTCGGCGGCAGCGGGATGCCCGCGCCGTCGGTGTGCACGATCACGCCAGCCGTGCGCAGCGCCTCGATGGCCATGGCGGCCTTGCGGAGGCCCGTGACCAGGTGGATCTCGCGGCGCTCGGCGCCCGGGATCTCGATGACCGGCCCGGTCAGGTCGTTGGCCCGCAGGTAGCGGCGCACGAAAGCGGCGGTTTCGCCGGTGACCTCGATGCCCGAAATCTGGTCATCGGTGATCAGGCAAAGGCCGTTGGCCGTCTCGGCGACCGTCCAGCCGCGCTGGATGCATTCCTGCGCGGATTCCTCGACGGCAGACGAAAACGTCTTACGCACTGGATTCTCCATTCCCCGGTAGATCTATGTCCTGCTCTGTGCCTGGTATCGGCACGAGAGGTTCAGAGCGTTACAGAGTCTTTCTGAATCGGGTTCGGTTGCGGGCCTTCAACAGATAACTTGCGGTCCGTTTTGACCTGATCGCGTCTGTGTCACATTTACGACAGAAGACGGCTCGAACGGCGCTGCCTGCGACAACGGTGTCAAGGGAGGTATCGGGCGCGACCCGGCCTTCGTGAACGAAAATCGGGGACGTGTTCTAGAACACACTGCGCCGCTCTACACCCCGCGCGAGATACCGATGAGACTTCGCATGGCTGAGATGGTCTGTGCGAGAGGAGTACTTCGGCATGACCGACCAATCGGGTGGGAGCGCAGCGGAACTCGAGGAATTCGAGGAGCTGGAGATCGAGGCGGAAGGGCGCTGGGCGGCCTTCAAGGAGTCCGCTACCAAGCGGATGTCACGGCGGGCCGCCGAGGAGAGCGAGGCCGAGGAGGCGCCGGTCGAACCCTTCGCCAGCCCAAGCGCTTTCGGCTCATGGAGCATCGACGCGGCCCGCGCCCTGCTCGACCTGCAATTCCAGCGCTCGGCGACCCGCACCCTGCTGCCGCTGGCCTATGTCCTGGGCCTGGCAAGCGCTTTCGCCATCCCGATCGTGGGAACCATAGGGCTGTGGCGGGTTTCGGCCTGGCTGGGCCTGGTCTTCGCACTGGTCTTCGCGATTCCGCTGGGCCTGACCATCGCGGCCGTGGTGCGCCTGCTGCTGGAGTTCGTGCTCAATGCCTCCCGGCTGGCCAGTCGGGTGGAGCACATCTCGGTGCTCGCCGACGATCTTTTCCAGGCGCTCTCGGATGTGGCGGAACCTGTCAATCAACTGTCCGAAGACATGCGTGCGGTGCAGTTCTGGCGTTACCGTAAGCGTTCCTCGCGGAAATGACGTCCATAGTCCCCCCAGTCTTCTTGTGCAACAATGCGATCGCACACTGATTCAGGGGGATTGATGGCACTACCGCAGGGGATTACCGGTTCCACGATGCCACGCCGACAACTCGGCCGTCACCTGCGCGACCTGCGAAATCGCGCACGGATGACGACTCGGGTGGCAGCTCAGCGGCTGGAATGGTCGGAAGCGAAGATCTGGCGCATCGAGACCGGCCAGACCTCGCTCCGCAGCCTGGATGTCGAGGCCATGTGCCGCATCTACGGGGCGCCCGAGGACGCCATCGAACCGCTTACCAGCCTGGCTCGGGAAACCAAGGCGCGCGGCTGGTGGACCGAATTCAGCGATGTGATCGACGAGGGGTACGAGGTCTACATCGGGCTGGAAGAGGCCGCCGCACGTCTCACCACCTATGAAAACGAGCTGGTCCCAGGGCTATTGCAGACCGAGGCGTACATGCGCGCGGTGCTCGCGGGCGCGTATCCCGGCATCTCCGCCGAGCAGATGGACCGCCGGGTCCGGGTCCGCACCGCCCGCCAAGGGCTGCTCACCCGCCCGGATTCGCCCCTCAAACTCGATGTCGTGATCTCCGAGGCCGTGCTCTGGCATCGCATCGGCGGCGATGACGTGACCCTCGGCCAGCTGGACCGCCTGCGCGAACTCGGCGCACTCCCGAACGTGCGCCTGCGCCTGGTCCCCGCCGACTGCTGCTATCACCACGGCATGGACGCGGGCCGCTTCGTCCTGCTCGAATTCCCGTCTCTCGCAGGCGAAGCCGCCGAACCGCCGGTGGTCTACGTGGAATCCCTCACGGGCGCGTCCTATTTGGACAAGGAGCCCGACGTGGACCGTTACCGCGAGGCATTCGCGGCAGCGACCTCCCTCGCGGTGGATGCGCTCCCGATGATCGAGACGATCCGCGCCGCGATCTGAAAGGTTTTGAGCCTCAGCTCAATTCCTGTGCGAGCACGGTGCGGTGGGTGGGCGCGGCCTGCTCGTGCAGTTCCCTGCCCTTCTCTGTGAGACACACGAAGATCGCGCGGCGATCGTTCGTGCACAGAGTGCGATTCACCAAGCCATCGCGCTCCAGCCGGGCGACCGCTCGCGAGAGCGCGCTCTGGCTGAGGTAGATGTCATTGGCGAGATCGCTCATCTTGTAGCTCTCGCCCCCGGCCTCCATGAGCCGGTCCAGGGTTTCGAATTCGCTGAGCCCGATGTGGTGGCGGCCTTGCAGCTCTTTTTCCAGGGCGCACGAGGTCGTCGCGTGCCGGGACAGCAGATCGCGCCATTCGGTGACCAGCCCTGACTTGTCGGTCAAGGCCGTTTCGACAGGCACTGTCGACTTCGGCATGGCCCCGATCCTAGACGTAAACCCCAACCCATGCAACTGCATTTAATGCCTTTGCATTTGATGCACGTGCATGTAATGTTCCCTCTCGTGACTTCCACCGAGACCCGCCCCGCGGTGAGCAACGCGGCAGACTCCACGCAGTGGACCGCCCGGCTCTGGGGCATGCTCATCACCCTGTGCATCGTGCTGTTCCTCGACGGTCTTGACGTGTCGATGATCGGCGTCTCCCTCCCGTCCATCGGCTCCGAACTCCACCTGGAGACCTCCACCCTGCAGTGGCTGGTCAGCGGTTACGTCCTCGGCTACGGCGGCCTGCTGCTGCTCGGCGGCCGCACCGCGGATCTGCTGGGTCGCCGCAAGGTCTTCCTGATCGCCCTGGCCGTGTTCGCCTTGGCCTCTCTCGCAGGCGCTTTGGTGAGCTCCGGCCCGCTGCTGATCCTGACCCGCTTCATCAAGGGCCTGGCCGCCGCGTTCACCGCGCCGACCGGTCTGTCCATCATCACCACCAACTTCGCCGAGGGCCCGGCCCGCAACAAGGCGCTGTCCATCTACACCGTCTTCGGTGCCGGTGGCTACTCCATGGGCCTGCTGTTCGGCGGTCTCATGACCGGTCTCGGCTGGCGCTGGACCTTCCTGCTGCCCGTCCCGATCGCCATTGCCGCCCTGGTCGCGGCCGCCTACCTGGTGCCCAAGGACAAGCCCGCCGAAGAAGGCGGACACGACCTGTTCGGTGCCCTGCTCTCCACCAGCGCCATGCTGCTGCTCGTCTACACCGTGGTCTCCGCGCCGGAGGCCGGCTGGACCGGATTCCGCACCCTGGGCTCGTTCGCCGCGGTCATCGCCCTGTTCGCCGCGTTCGTGGCGGTCGAGAAGCGCGTGAAGTACCCGCTCATCCGCCTCGGCATCCTGAAGAAGCCCACCCTGTGGCGGGCCAGCCTGGCCATCATCGCGGTCGGCGGCTCCTACTTCAGCTGGCAGTTCATCACCACGCTGTACCTGCAGGACACCCTCGGCTGGTCGCCGCTGCACCTGGCTCTCGCCCTGCTGCCCGTCGGTCTGCTGGTGGTCGCCTCGGCGTTCGTCTCGGACAAGCTGGTCGATCGCTTCGGCACCGGCCCGATCATCGCCGTCACCCTGGTGGTCATGGCCATCGGTTACCTGCTGTACCTGCGTCTGGACACCGACCCCGGTTACGTGACCATGCTGCTGCCCGCGGTCCTGCTGGTCGGCATCGGCTGGGTCGGCTTCCCCGCCATCAATATCCAGGCCACCAGTGGCATCGATGATGACGAGCAGGGCCTGGCCGCCGGTGTCCTCCAGACCGCCATGCAGGTCGGTGCGGCCATCGTGCTCGCGGTGACCACCGCCATCGTCACCTCCGGCTCGCACACCGACACCAGCCCGAGCGCCATGCTCGACAACTACCGTCCGGGCCTGCAATTCGCCGCCGGTGTCGCCATTGTCGGAGCCCTGGTCGCGCTCTCCATCTACATCCCGAAGGTGCGCAACCGTCGCGAGGAGACTCGC
Organism: Nocardia sp. NPDC051030; assembly: GCF_040683015.1. Classification (NCBI taxonomy): domain Bacteria; kingdom Bacillati; phylum Actinomycetota; class Actinomycetes; order Mycobacteriales; family Nocardiaceae; genus Nocardia; species Nocardia sp. NPDC051030. Next base: position 674,251 of record NZ_JBFBCD010000005.1, read on the forward strand.
GAACTGGAAGCCGACCGGGAGGTCGAGCTGGTCAGCTGAGAACGTCGGCCGCGCCCGTCGCTCACACGGGCGCGGCGGACCTCATGAAATGCGCTGGGGCGCACCGCGACAAGCGGTGCGTCCCAGTTTTCGTCTGTCCCGCGAAAGTCAGTGCGGGAGCTTCAGATCCGCGAGCCGGGGCGCGGCCGCGTCCTTGGCGGAGCGGATGAAGGTCAACGGTTCGCCATTGCGATTCACGGTCGGCCATTCGATGGCCAGATCCGGATCGAAAGCGTCCAGGTCCCGGTCGAATTCGGGAGAGTATTCGAGCGAGCACAGGTAGTTGACCGTGGAATCGTCCTCGAGGGAGAGCAGTGCGTGCCCGAGCCCCTCGGACAGGAACACCGACTTCCGCTCCACATCGTCGATGACCACGGCATCCCACTTGCGGAAGGTCGGCGAGGCCGGGCGCAGGTCCACCACCACGTCGAGGAACGAACCGCGCACGCAGGTCACGTATTTGGCCTGGCCGGGCGGGTCCTCGGTGTAGTGGATGCCGCGCAGCACCCCGGCGGCGGAGGTGGAGATATTGACCTGGCGCAGGTCGAGCGGGCGGCCCACCGCCTTCTCGAAGTCCGACGCCTTGAACGCCTCGAGGAATACCCCGCGATCGTCACCGCGCAGCCGCGGCGTGAATTCCCACGCCCCGGGCACCGATAGTTCCCGAATTCGCATGCCTACTCCTCCACCCGCCCGTGTTCCAGCAGGCCGAGCAGGTACTTCCCGTATCCGGAACGCGCCAGGGGTTCGGCCAGTTTGCACAGTTGTTCGTCGTCGATGAACCCGAGCCGCCAGGCCACCTCTTCGGGCACGCCGATCTTGAGGCCCTGTCGTTCCTCGATCGTGCGCACATAGGTGGCGGCGTCCAGCAGTGAGTCGAAGGTGCCGGTGTCGAGCCAGGCGGTGCCGCGCCGCAGCACCTCCACCTGGAGGCGGCCCTGCTCGAGGTAGACGCGGTTGATATCGGTGATCTCGTATTCGCCGCGATCGGAGGGCTTCAGTCCGCGCGCGATCTCGACCACGTCATTGTCGTAGAAATACAGCCCGGGAATGGCGTAATTGGAGCGCGGCTGCTTGGGCTTCTCCTCGATGGAGATGGCCTTGCCGTCGGCGAATTCCACCACGCCGTAGGCGGTCGGATCGGAGACCCGGTAGGCGAATACCGCGCCGCCATCCAGATTGTCGAACCGGTTCAGCTTGGTGCCGAGTCCGGGCCCGTGGAAGATATTGTCGCCCAGCACCAGTGCGGCGCTGTCGCCGCCGATGTGGGCCCTGCCGAGCACGAAGGCCCGCGCGAGCCCGTCGGGTTCCGGCTGCACCACGTAGCTGATGGACAGCCCGAATTGGCTGCCGTCGCCGAGCAGTCGCGCGAAGGCGGCGCTGTCCTCGGGGGTGGTGATGACCAGGATGTCCCTGATCCCCGCCAGCATGAGGGTGGACAGGGGGTAGTACACCATCGGCTTGTCGTACACCGGGACCAGCTGTTTGCTCACCCCGCGCGTAATGGGGTGCAGCCGTGAGCCCGTGCCGCCCGCCAGGATGATTCCGCGCATGTCACGAGAGTCTGCCAGTTCGGTCGCGAGGGGGGCCAGTCCGGTTCCGAGTCGACGGCGAATCGATGACAGCCGTTTACCGGCGTCCCGGACGGTCGATAAGTGTTGCGTAGGTCACGTTCTCATGGTGTTCTGAAATAACGCTTTGTGAGATGTCAGCGCCGACACTCGCGCGCCTGGTGCCGAGCCCTCGCCACCCGACGACGACTCGGCGCGCCAACAATGAGGTAGGTGCGCGATGTCCAAGGCCCACAATGCGGTGACGCCCGGCGGCAAGTCCCACAAGGACGACACTCAGCCGGTAGCGAATCCCCACGGAGTCAGCGCCTACGCCCGAGCCCTCACCGTCGCCTGCCGAACCATGATCCGGCCCCTGGGCGACCGGGCCACGGTGACCGAGGCATCCATGCCGGTGGTGAGCGGCGTCATCAATAATCTGGCCAAGCTGCGGCCCACCCCGCGCGGCGTGGAGCGGGAAGAGGTACGGCTCAAGGGTTTCCGCATCGAGATCGTGCGACCGGCCGGGGCGCGCAGCTCACTGCGCGACGGCGTGGTCATGTACATGCACGGCGGCGGCTTCTTCCTCTGCGGACTCGACACCCACCGCCCCGTGGTGGCCGCCCTCGCCCGCCGCACCGGCCTGCCGGTGGTCAGCGTCGAATACCGGCAGCTGCCCGAGACCGATATCGCCGGAGGCGTCGCCGACTGCCTGACCGCCTACAAATGGCTGCTGAGCCACGGCGCGGATGCGTCCCGCATTGTCTTCGCGGGCGATTCCGCGGGCGGCTACATGACTTTCGCGACCGCGCTGCGGGCCCGCGATGCCGGACTGCCGGTGCCCGCCGGACTGGTGGGCCTGTGTCCCGCACTGGATCTGGACTGCACCGAGAAGCGGGCGCACCCGAATTACCATCGGGACGCGCTGATTCCGCTGTCCGCGCTGGAATCGGTGGTGAAGCTCGGCGCCGAGGTGAACGGGCGGCTGGATCCGGATATGTCACCGGTCAACAATGTGCTCGCCGGACTGCCGCCCGCGCTGCTCATCGTCGCCGAGGACGAGGTGCTGCGGCGCGACAGCGAGATCATGGCGCAACGCCTGGCGGGCGCGGGAGTGCCCGCGACACTGGAGATCTGGCGCGGTCAGGTGCACGCGTTCATGGCGATCTTCCCGAATATGCCGGAGAGCCGGGCCGCGCTGGCGCATGTCGCACAGTTCGTGCGGGCACGTCTCGAGGCCGGGCAGATCGCGCGCACAGCCTGATTCGCCGGTTCTCCCCCTACGAGAACCGGCGATGGCGACGTCCAGGAAATGGGCAGCGCAGAAAAGGGAAACCCCCCGCCCGGGTGGTCCGGGCGGGGGGTTTCTGCCGTACTGCTGCCGAATTACTTGGCAGGCTGGACCGACGGCTGGTTGATGGTGGTGAAGTACTGCGCGGCGGCCAGGATGGCAACCGGGGCGGTCACGAAGATCTGACCCGCGATGGTGCCCAGGAAGCCCACCGTGGCAGCACCGATGAAGCAGCCGGTGACAGGGCCGGCACCGAACAGCAGAGCCAGGGGAGCGGTCGCCGCGACAGCCACGCCGGCACCGAGGACGCAGCCGAGGGCCGCGCCGCCGAGGCCGCCGACCAGGGTGCCGATGGTGGCACCCAGGGAGACGGTGTCCTTCATGCGGTTCCAGGCGGCCTGCTCACGGTCGTAGTCCGACTTCCACGGAGCCTGGTTCTCGTAGGGCAGCGCAACTTCCTGGGCCACCGGCGAGTAGACGGCCTTCTCGACGCTGTACTCAGGGGTCAGAGTCGCGACGCGATCCTTGATCTCGGCCGCGATCGGGAAGACGAAGTCATCGACGCGGAACTTCAGCTCGGTTCCGGCGACGGTGGTGCCATTGGCAGCCTTGACCTTGAAAACGCCGTCCTCGACGACCAGCGAACCGGCGTCCGTGCGGATGACGGTGCTGGTCTCGGTGGTGGTGGTGGTGTAGTTGATCGCGTCGGCTTCGTTGGCGGCCGGGGCCGCGTTGACGGTACCGGCGGTGACGCCCATGGCGGCGATCAGCAGCGCCGACGTGGCGGCGAATTTCCTCATCAGCATTTGGTGCAAACCTCATCAGGGAAGAGCTCGGGGGGACAAGGGGAATCGAAATGGAGATCAGCTAACGAGCGGTGAACCCGTCGTGACCGTTTGTTCAATTTCCGTTCACCATGCCGCTCGCGCGGTCTGAGAGGTTCCGGAAATGTCCTGCGTGCGTACGGTTTTCATTCATACCACTGATCCGGCGGTTGGTTACCAAGAAGTCTCTTTGTGACAAAGGTCACACTACGAGCTTGATAAACCACAATGGTTCGAGCGTGAATTTTGCAGGCACACCACGAAATTGCGACATTTAGGGTGACCATGCCGTTTCGGCGTCGATATATTGTTTCCTTCTCGTATCCGATTCCGCTCACACGAACCGGTCGGCAGGTGTATTGGCTGCAACATGTCGAGGCCGTGCGGCGGGCCCTCTCCCCGGCGGCGGTAGTGTTTCTCTCGTGCGACTGCTCGTAACCGGCGGCGCCGGCTTCATCGGCGCGAACTTCGTTCATCAGACCCTGACTCGCCGCCCCGGCGTGCAAGTCACCGTCCTCGACAAACTCACCTATGCCGGAAACCGCGCCTCACTGGCGTCGATCGCCGAGCGGATCGAGTTCGTGGAAGGCGACATCGCCGATGCCGCACTCGTGGACCGACTGGTCGGCGGTGTGGACGCGGTGGTGCATTTCGCCGCCGAATCCCACAATGACAATTCACTCGCCGATCCGTGGCCGTTCGTGCAGACGAATATTGTCGGCACCTATTCGCTGCTACAGGCCGTGCGCCGCCATCAGGTGCGCTACCACCACATCTCCACCGATGAGGTGTACGGCGATCTGGCACTGGATGATCCGGCCGCGTTCACCGAGGTCACGCCCTATAACCCGTCGAGTCCGTATTCGGCCACCAAGGCCTCGAGCGATATGCTGGTGCGCGCCTGGGTGCGTTCGTTCGGCGTGCGGGCGACATTGTCCAACTGCTCCAACAACTATGGGCCGTATCAGCACGTCGAGAAATTCATTCCACGCCAGATCACCAATCTCATCGACGGTGTGCGACCGCGCCTGTATGGCACCGGACATCAGGTTCGCGACTGGATCCACGTCGATGATCACAACAGCGCCGTCTGGGAAATCCTGGAGCGCGGGCGAATCGGCCAGACCTATCTGATCGGTGCCGAAGGCGAACGCGGCAACAAATCCGTGGTGCAGCTCATCCTGGAAGCCTTCGGCCGCGATCCGGACGACTTCGATCACGTCACCGATCGCCCCGGCCACGATCTCCGCTACGCCATCGACTCCACCCTGCTGCGTAGCGAACTCGGCTGGGAACCCGAATACCGGGACTTCCGCAAGGGCCTCGATGCCACCATCGACTGGTATCGGGAAAACGAACCCTGGTGGCGTGCGCAGAAATCCGCCACCGAATCGGCCTACGTGGCCGCGGGCGAGAAAGTCCTCTGACGCACACGTGCCAAAAAGCGGGGCCCACCGGATTTCCGGTGAGCCCCGCTTTTCTGTGTAGTGCAGGGGGTTTCGGCTGTGCGGACTTTCAGCCCCAGACGATGGTGCTGTACTTGACGATGGCCGCGATCAGCGCGAATGAGGTCGCCGCGATCACAGTCAGGGCCGGGCCGCGCGAGGGGATGCGGCCGCGAGCGTCGCTGAGACGCAAGGGCATCCAGCGCAGCAATACCGCGAGCGCCAGCACCGCCAGCGGCACGAAGTAGCGGCCCTGCACGCCATCGATGATGTAGTACCCGACGGGCGTGAAGGACATATACAGGGTTACATAGATCATCGCGACGCTCGCCAGAATGGTGAGCAGCACCAGCCAGGTGCGCAGCGTATTCGCGCCGCGCGCACCGGTCATGCGGTCGGCCACGCCGATGCTCACCGCGAAGGCGAGCAGGCTGGCCAGAATGGTGATGGCCGGGACGTCGATGTAGGCAAAGCCGAGCTCACCGAAGAACTGGGTGAACCAGCGCTGGTCGCGGCGCGCGATGCTGTCGCCGAACACGCTGAGGAAATGCCCCGGGTTGCCGAGGATTTCGTGCAGTTGGTCGCCGGGCCGGACGCTGCCCCACTGGTCCTGCGGGCGCATCAGGCTCATGCCGTCGCCGGTGGGCGCGGCGATCTTCATCCACACCGCGAAGGCCACGCCGCCCACGGCGGCGGTCGCCCACGGCAGCGCGCGCTGCCAGACGGCGACCCGGTCGGGATCGCCGAAACCGAAGCGCTGCGGCGGAATCAGCACAGTGAGCATGGCGATCAGCACGTAGGTGGGTTTGCAGACCGGTAGCAGAATGGTTGCCGCCAGGGCCGCAACGGTTTCCGGGCGGGACAGTCGCTGCCCCAGGAACAGGCCCTTCACGACCAGCGCCGAAACCAGCAGTGCCAGTGCGTTGGTGACCGTGTCGGCGGTGACCGTGCCCGCCTGGAACACCGCGATCGGCAGTACCGCCACCGTCAGTGCCAGCCACTGGATCCGATGCCCGCGCAGCGTGCGCAGCGCGAAGCCGACGATCGCCAGGTAGGCGAGCAGTCCGGCCCAGCGGGTGGCCAGGACCATGCCGCCGACGCTGAGGTCGAAGGCCTGCGCGATCCGAATGCCCGCGGCGGCAGGCAGATACGGGATGGGGGAGTAGGCCGCGGTATTGGTGAACCAGACCTGGGTGGTGGCCTTGGAGACCGGGGCCGCGCCGAGCAGGTCGTAGGCGTGCGGGTCGACGACCATGGGATCGGGCTCGTCGGCATTATTGCGGTAGTCGTCGAACGCGTAGCTCATGAGCGCGTCGATGCTGACCGGTACGTCGCCACCCCAGGCGGGGCCGCGATCGTCATGGATCTTCTGCGGCGTGATCTGCCCCTGCGCCACCTGGTAGGCGCGCCCGAACTGGGTGATCTCGTCATGCCCCCAGAAGGGCGGCGTCACCACGGAGAACACCGCGCCGAAGATTCCGGCGATCAGTACGAACGCCACGGCCGCGGAGCCGAACCGCGTTTCGATGCGCTCCAGCATGCCGCGCCAGCCGGTGGGCTGTGCCTGCGATGCCGCCGCCTCGATCTTGGCGGGCTGCGCGATGGTGTCCTTCGCTTCGATAACCACGTTGTCCGATTGTGCTGTGTCCCGCGGGGATTGCACGTCAAGCAAGGGCACGTCTTTTCCGGTCGAACTCGGGTCCTCCCCGGGCATGGTGGCTTCCGGCTCGGTCCGAATCGTCATCGTCGCGAACCGCCCGAGTGCTCGGTGGCGGGTTCGTGCGCGCCGACCGCCGAATAGTTCAGATAGACCAGCCGCGCGGCCTCGTGCCGGGAGCGGCGAATGCCGTCGAGGATGAGCCCGGCCGTCCAGGCCAGGCTGCCCAGTAGCAGCAGGGTGAAGCCCAGGAACAGCGTGGGGAAGCGCGGAACCTCGTGAATCCGGTAGAACTCGATCACGATCGGGGTGATCAGAATGACCGAGACCAGCCACGCGAGGGTGCCGAACAGGCCGTAGAAGGCGACCGGCCGTTCATGCCGGGCCAGGCCGATGATCAGGCGCAGGATCTTGAAGCCGTCGTGATAGGTGCGCAGCTTGGATTCGCTGCCCTCGGCGCGGTCCTTGAAACCGACCGGGACGGCCGACTGCGGAACTCGCAGATGTAGCGAGTGCACGGTCAGCTCGGTCTCGATCTCGAATTCCTTCGACACCGCCGGGAAGCTCTTCACGAAACGCCGGGAGAACACCCGGTAGCCGCTCAGCATGTCCTCGACGTTCTCGCCGAAGACCTGGGCGACGACGCCATTGAGCACCTTGTTGCCGGTCTCGTGGCCCGCCCGGTAGGCGGACATGCCGTCCAGCTCGCGGCGCACGCCGAGCACATGGTCGTAGGGCCCGGCGAGCAGCTCCTCGATCATTCTCGGGGCCGCGGAGGCGTCGTAGGTGTCATCGCCGTCGATCATCAAATAGATGTCGGCTTCGATATCGGCGAAGGCGCGGCGGACCACATTGCCCTTGCCCTTGCGGTGTTCCTTGCGCACGATCGCACCGGCCTCGAGCGCCCGCTCCGAGGTCGCGTCGGTGCTGTTGTTGTCGTACACGTAGACGGCAATGCCCGGGACCGCAGCGTGCAGGTCGGCGACGACCTTCGCAACAGCTGCTTCCTCGTTGTAGCACGGCACGATCGCGGCAATGCGAAGCTCGGTGGAGTCCACCCGGTCAATCCTCTGATCTGATCGGAAGGCGAATACGAACGAACACGGGGAGGGTACCGGGTTGTGACGGTAACGTGCCCGCTCACCCTCGCATTTCTCGATTTACCCACCCTCCCGGCCGCCAACCTCGGGCGTGTCGGGGTACCGTCACCCGGTGTCAAGCAGCGAGTCGACGGCCGTGGGTGGGCAAGCGCCCGAGTCCCTCGTCACCAAGGTCAAGACCGCATTGCGGCAGGGCAGCGCCTTCCTGGTAGTCGGTGGCATCGGCTTCGTGGTCGACGCGGGCACCTACAACCTGCTGGTTTTCTGGGGCGGACAGGGGCCGCTGTTCGAGCAGCCGCTGCTCGCCAAGATCATTGCCATCCTGGTGGCCACCGTCGTCACCTATTTCGGCAACAAATGGTGGACCTTCGCGCACAAGAAGGGCGGGTCTGCCGCGCGCGAATACGTCCTCTACACGTTGTTCAACATCGTCGCGATCGGGCTGCAACTGGGGTGCCTCGGCTTCTCACGCTATGTGCTGCACCTGTCGACTCCCTTGGCGGACAACATCTCCGGAACTTTGATCGGCCAGGCGGTCGCGGTTGCGTTCCGCTACTGGGCTTATGACAAATTCGTCTTCACCGGTGCGCGGGAAGACAATCGTTAGTGCAGGTTCGCGCATGTGTGGCCAGAACCCGATGCCGCGCCGATTAGCTGATATTCTCGGCCCGCCGAGCGTGACAGTGGGAGTGCGACCACACGTCGGGTGTGCCGGTATCTGTTGTATTCGAGGGATGTCGAGGAATTCATGGATGCGTCGGCTGGACAAGCCGTGAGCGAAATCAGTGAGACCGCCGGAGCCCCCGCGGCCCTGCGCGCCGATCACACCGCGCCCGAGCGGCTGGTGCTGGCGCGCGGCGTCTTCGCCGGACCCGCCCCCAAGATCAACGACGACCTGTACGCCGTGATCAAGGGCAAGTCGCACCGCGAACGCTTCTCACTGCGCCTGGACAAGGGCACGACCGCGCACACCAACACCTATTTCGGCCGGTTCGCCGCCAGCTACTGGCAGCGCTGGACCACCGTCACCGAGGTCGAGGTCGCCATGACCCTCGAGACCACCGGCAAGACCAAGGTGCGGCTGGCGGCCTCCGATATCGCCGGGCATCGGCGCATCGTCGCCACCGCGGAGACCAGCGAGAGCGGCCGCGTGGTGCTCGGGACCGCGCTCGACATGTACATCGACGGCGGCGCGATCTGGATCGAGGTCGACGCCATCGGCAGCGAGGTCACCATCTCCGATCTGGAGTGGACCGCGCAGGCCCCCGATCACATGCGCCCGGTCGCCATTGCCATCTGCACGTTCAACCGGGCGCAGGACTGCGCCATCACGGTTGCCGCGCTGGCCTCCGACGCCACCGTGCTGGCCGCCATCGACGCCGTCTACGTCGTCGACCAGGGCACCGACCTGGTGCAGGACCAGCCGCTGTTCACCGAGACCCAGCCGAAGTTCGGCGACAAGCTGCGCTACATCCGGCAGCCGAATCTCGGTGGCGCGGGCGGCTTCACGCGCGGCCTGTACGAGGTGTCCGCCGCCAATGAGCACGCCGACGTCATCCTCATGGACGACGACATCCTGTGCGAGCCGGAAACGGTCTTGCGGCTCAACGCCTTCGCCAATATGACCGTGGAACCCACCCTGGTGGGCGCGCAGATGCTGTTCCTGTTCAACCCCGACTACCTGAATGTCGGTGCGGAGGAAACGAATCTGGGCAAGCTGCGGCACGGGCAGAAGGTGTCCAAGGCGCTGCGCAATACCAGCATGCTCAAGAAGCATCAGGAACGCCGCGTGGACGCGGGCTACCAAGCCTGGTGGACCTGCCTCATCCCCGCCGAGGTGGTCAAGACGATCGGGCTGCCGGTGCCGATCTTCTTCCAGTGGGATGACGTCGAATACGGCCTGCGCGCCCGGGAGCACGGTTTCCGCACCGTCACCCTGCCGAACGCGGCCGTCTGGCACGCCGACTTCTACTGGAAGGACTTCGACGACTGGGCGCGCTACTTCTCCTCCCGCAACTCGCTCATCGTGTCCTCCCTGCATGCGGACCTGGACCCGAAGGCGATCACCCGCCAGCTGTTCCGCGAGATCGGTGAATACCTGGTCGGCATGCAGTACGGCCTGGCGCACACCACCTTGCAGGGCATCGAGGATTACCTGAAGGGCCCGGAGGCCCTGCGCGACGGCGGTATCGCGGCCCTCGCGGCTGCCCGCGGCTCGCGCGGCGACTACTCGGAGACCATCAAGCATCCGGCCGCCACCGCCCCGGTCCCCAACGCGCACATCAATGTTCGGCGCGCGGGCGGTGAACCCAGCCGTCCGCTGCTGATCCTGTTCAAGCGCGCCTTCAACCAGTGGACCGGGCGCACCATCCCCGGCCTGGTCGGTGTCACCCGCGAGGATGCGCACTGGTGGCACGTCGGCCTCTACGACCATGTGGTCGTCACCGACGCCTCCCAGTCCGGCGTGCGAATCCGTCAGCGGGACGAGGAAACCGCCCGCCGTCTGCTGCGGCGTGCGTACAAGGTGCTGAAGCAGCTCCGCAAGGAACTCCCGTCCCTGCAGAACCGCTGGCGCGCAGCCATGCCGGAACTCACCAGCCGCGAGAACTGGGAACGCCTGTACGGCATCGATTCCCAGAAGTAGCCGAATCGATTCCCGGAAGAATCCGAATCGCCTCGAGCGGCCGTGCCCGAATCGGGCACGGCCGCTTCGCTTTCGGCTACGAGGTGAGCAGGGTGCGGGCTGCGGCGGCGATATCGGCCTCGAGCCAGTCCGGCAGGGTTTCGGCGCGGGCGTGCCTGCGCAGGGCCGCATAGGGGAGATCCACGATGGCGCGGGCGACGGCGTCGAGTTCGCGGGGGCCGTCGGCTCCGTAGATACCGGCGGCGATCCGGCGCAGCTGCTCGATGAGCGGTGCGTTCATGGCCGCCAGGCGATCCTGGAATTCCTTGTCGGGTCCGTCGAGCAGGTCGCTGGGCCGCAGATCGAGCAGTAAGCGCGCGTCGTCCAGGTGTTCCCGGCCGAAGGCGACACCGGCCACGGTCATGCCGACGGCGGCTTCCAGGGGGTCCTCGGTCTCGGCGGCGGCGAGGACGCCGGACTGGAAGCGTTCGAGGGCACGGATCCAGGCCGCGGTCAGTACGCCATTGCGATTGCCGAAGCGGTGGTAGAGCGTGCCGACGGGTGCGCCGCTGGCCTCGGCGATGGCGGCGACGCCCGCCGCGCGGGGGCCGTCGCGCAGCACCAGGGTGCGGGCTGCGTCGAGGATCACGTCGGTGTCGTGCTTCCGGGGAGGAGCCATGAACTAGTACAGTCCTTCTATATGGAGCGTTTGCCCTATATCGATCAGCATTCCAGGATAATCAAGACCGATCGCGCGCGGGCATGGGCGGCCCTCCTGCGCACGACCTGCGAGAACCCTGAAGATCTCAGCACACTTCCGAGCGGATTCGTGCTCGACGAGGCCGACCCGCCGAAACGATTGGCCACGAAGGGACAGCATCCCTTCTCCCGGTACTCACTCGTTTTCACCCTCGAGGAGGCCTATCCCGGTCACACCCGGCTTACCGCCGAATCCCGCGGCGTCTTCCCCGGCATCCACGGGCGCATCTATCGCGCCCTGGTGATCGGCAGCGGCGGCCACCGCTTGGTGGTGCGGGAAATGTTGCGCCGCATAGCCGTAACGGCGGAGCGGTCATGATCCTCGGACAGGCGTGGGGCGTGCGTGTGGCCGAACTGTGGGCCGAACTGCCGTGTGACAGTGAGTTTTCCGGCACCGTCACGGTCTGCGACCGGGCCATCTCGGTGGCCGCGCCCCCGGACGTCGTCTACGCCTGGCTGTGTCAGCTGCGCGCCGCCCCGTACAGCTATGACCTGCTGGACAATTTCGGCCGCCGCAGTCCCCGGCACCGCGATCCCCGGCTCACCGAACTCGCTGTGGGGCAACGCTTCATGCGACTGTTCGGCCTCCTCGACTTCACCCCCGGCGAGCAGATCACGCTGCGTACCAGGGGTGCGGCCGTCACCTACGCCGTCCGCCCGGACCGCGAGGGCAGCAGATTGCATGTCCGCGTCCGCTTCCGCGGCCCGGCGTGGTTGTTCGCTCCGGTGCTCCTCGTCAATTTCGTCATGATGCGCAAACAGCTACTGACCCTGCGGGATCTGGCCGAACAGGAAGCCGTCGCCGCGATCCGATGACCGCGGCGACAACCCGACCTCAGCCCGCGGAGCCTGTCCGCACGAGCTTCGGGTCATTGTCGACCACCGCGCTGAGGTGTTCGATCCTGGCGACAAAGCGAGGGACCAGGTCGCCTTCTTTCCATACCGAAGGCTGGTGTTCCCGGGTGCCGTCGGACTTGATCCTGTCCGGTTGGTCTTCCCACTTGCCCATCTCCCGCCCGGAAGGGCAGGAGACGGACAGGCGTGCGCTCGCGTGTGGTGCGACGTAGGTGGTCACCGAAACCGTCTCGTCCATGGGAAAGACCTTGACGGCCGAGCAGGTCACCTTGGATTCCACGCGGTACGTGTCATCGGTGTCGTTGGTGCAAGAGAGCTCGTGGCACGAGACTCCCGAGGCCAGTTCCTGCGCGGACGCCGCCGGTGCGCTGAGACCGAGGGCGGCGGCGACCACTGTGGCGGCGAGGGTGCCGCCGAAGATGTACCGATGCTTCATGAATGAATCCCAATCCGTCATCCCCCGAACGTCCGTGGTGGACGGTTGGTCTACCGGAATCCGATTGCGAAACGTTTCATTAGCTAGCGAAAAAGATTGTCAGAGGAACAAATCGGTGGTCAGCTCGCCATCGCCGGGCACCACGCGATACTTCTCGAGATCCGTGATCCCATGCGCCGCAAGCACTTCATCGTCGATGAAGAAGTTGCCGGTGGTGTCCTTGGCCGGTGAGGTGAGCACCAGGTAGGCGGAATCGGCGTAGATATCGGGGGTGCGCGAGGTGGACATCATCTCGTCGCCGCCGAGCAGATTTCGCACCGCCGCGGTGGCGATGGTGGTGCGCGGCCACAGCGAATTCACGCCGATGCCGTACTTGCGCAGCTCCTCCGCCAAACCCAGTGTGGTGAGCGACATTCCGTACTTGGCGATGGTGTAGCCCAGCGCCATGCCCGCCCACTTCGGATCCAGATTGAGCGGCGGCGACAGCGTGAGGATATGCGGATTGCGGCCCGCCTGCGCGGACTCCTTGAGCGCCGGAATGCTCAGCTTGGACAGCAGGAAACTGCCGCGGCAGTTGATGTCCTGCATGAGGTCGTACTTCTTCATCGGCAGCAGCTCGGTGGGCGAGATATCGATGGCGGAGGCATTGTTCACCACCATGTCGATCCCGCCGAACTGCTGAATCGTCTGCTGCACCGCCTGCGCGACAGCCTCGTCGTCGCGAATATCGCCGAGGTACTTCAGCACCGTGCCACCGGCCTGCTCCAGTTCCGCGGCCGCGGTGTGGATAGTCCCGGGCAGTTTCGGATGCGGGGTATCGGTCTTGGCGATGAGGGTGATGTTCGCCCCGTCCGCCGCCGCCCGCTTCGCGATCTCCAGCCCGATGCCGCGGCTACCGCCCGACATGATCATGGTCCGGCCCGCCAGCGGCTTCAGTGCTTCCGTCATGGTCAGCTCCTGTTTCTTCGAATGACCCGGCATCCTGCTTCGCCCCGCCTTCGATCATCCGCGTCTGCGCGAATCCCCGGGGCGAAAGACCTTCGATTCGGACACTAGGCGAGAAATCAAAGCTATGCAACAAGTTGCATAGCTTGTCACCTGCGTGTCGCCACTTGGTAGTGCCAGCGCTACCCCGGCCACGGCCGCCTCCGATACCCGCGACTCGGGTGCGAGCGTCATCGAAATAGCGGGTCCGGGTTCCTAGGCTCGTGTGCAGCCGGAGATCACCGGCCTGAACAGGAGGAACTCCTTCACATGAGCTCATTCCGGCGGTACCGCGGCCGAACCGTGACGGCGGGTCTCGGGATAGTGGCCGTGCTCGCCGCGGCGGCATGCACGAACGACAGCTCCGCCTCGGAACCCGGCAGCCCGGGTTCGTCGCTCACCACGGCCCTGAACGATGTGGTGCACAGCGGTTTTCCGGGCGTACAAGCGGTGATCACAGACGCGAACGGACAGCGCACCGTGACGGCGGGCGTGGGCGATCTCGCCACCGGCGCACCGATCACCGACGACGCCCGCGTCCGAATCGGCAGCAATACCAAGACTTTCGTCTCCACCGTGCTGCTGCAACTCGTCGCCGAGGGCAAGGTCGAGCTCGACGCCCCCGTGGAGCGCTACCTCCCGGGCGTGGTGCAGGGCAATGGCAATGACGGCAATCGCGTCACCGTGCGGCAGTTGCTCCAGCACACCTCCGGCCTGCCCGAATACCTCGGCGGCGGCAACCCGGAACTCCGCGCCGCCGCGAATACGCCGCAGCTGGAAGTGAATACCGATGCGGTGCGCTGGCGTCACTACGAACCGGCCGAGCTGGTCGCGATAGCCATGTCCATGCCGCCGCAGTTCGAGCCGGGCGCGAAGTCCGTCTACACCAATACCAATTACATCCTGCTCGGCATGCTCATCGAGCGGGTGACCGGCCGTTCCACCGCCGCCGAGATCGGCGGCCGCATCATCGAACCGCTCGGCCTGCGAGAAACCTACTTCCCGGACCGGGGTGAGACCGGAATTCGCGGCCCGCATCCGCGGGGGTATCAGGAAACCGATGGCAAGCGTGTCGATTTCACCGATCAAGACCCCTCCTGGGGTGATACGGCGGGCGCGATGGTGAGCACCGCCGCGGATATCAACCGCTTCTTCACCGCCCTGCTGACCGGGAAACTGCTGCCCGCCGCGCAATTGGAACAGATGAAGAAGACCGTGCCGTTCGACCGGATGCCCGGAGCCGGTTACGGATTGGGCCTGATCCACCTGCCCGTCTCGTGCGGCAAGGAGGTGTGGGGCCACGGTGGCAGCATTCCCGGCTTCGAGACCCGCAATGGCGTCACCGCCGACGGCAGGGCCGTCACCATCAGTGTGAATCAGCTGCCGACCGATGACGCCACCGCCGAGATCGTGGTCAAGGCATTCGACGCAGCAGTATGTGAATGAGGGGAAAACACATGCGTACCAAGACGATAGCCGTCGCGGCCGTGATCGCCGCCCTCGCCGGAATCACCGGATGCTCGGAATCGAGCGAGGAGACCAAGAGCGAACCGACCCTGGACCGGTTCTACAGCCAGCCGTTGAATTGGAAGTCCTGCGAGGTCGAGGAGCTGGACAAGGCGGGCGCGCAGTGCGCCGACGTCACCGTTCCGCTGAATTACCAAGAGCCCGAGGGGAAGACCATCACGGTCGCCATCTCCCGCATCGCCGCCACCGACAAGGCGCAGCGCCACGGCATCATGCTGTCCAATTCCGGCGGTCCCGGCGGTGAGGGCCTCGATTTCATGCTGGGCGTCAGTGCCGCCATGACCCCGGAGGTCCGCGCCCGCTACGACCTGATCGGCATGGACCCGCGCGGTGTCGGCCGCTCCAGCGCGGTGAACTGCCACTGGCCCATCGGCTTCGGCCTGCAATCGGCGGGTATCGATGCCGCGAGCTTCGCCGAATCGGTTGCCACGCAGAAGGATCTGGCGCAGCGGTGCGCCGATGCCGAGGGTGATCGGCTGCCGTACATCACCTCTCGCAATACCGCCCGCGATATGGATGTCATCCGCGCCGTCCTCGGGGAGGAGAAGACCAGCTTCTTCGGTACCTCGTACGGCACCTATCTGGGCTCGGTCTATATGCAGATGTTCCCGCAGCGCAGTGACCGCATGGTGCTGGACAGCGCGGTCGATCCGGCCCGCTACGGGTCGGTCGACATGATGCGGGACATGGGTCCGGCCAATGAGGCCGTTTTCGAGAACTGGGCGCAGTGGGCGGCCGAGCGTGACGGCGAATATCACTTCGGCACAACTCGGGATCAGGTCCGCACCTCCATTCTCGACCTGATCCGTCGGTCGGCCGCGCAGCCGATTCGATTCGCGGACTTCGAGATCGACGATCACAGCTTCCCGGTAGTCCTGTTCAGCGGGTTGGACGATCCCAGGGAGTACGCATCGGTGGCGAAGCAGATGCGGCAGCTGGCCGACGCGGCGGACGGCAAAACGGTGGATCCCGATCCGAAACTGGTGGCGAACCTGTCCATGTCGCTGAAGGCCCAGCCGCGGGACCTGTCACCGCAGATGGCGATCATGTGCGGCGATGTCGCCGCCCCCCGCGAAACCGATTGGTACTGGCGCAATATCGAGGCGGCCCGGGCCACCGAGCCGGTGTTCGGCGCGTTCGTCAATAACGTCACACCCTGCACGTTCTGGACACAGCAGCCCGCCGAACCGCCTACCGTGGTCGACAATTCGGTGCCCGCGCTGATCGTGCAGTCCACCGGCGACACCCGCACCACCTACGCGAACGCGCAGGGCATGCACCGGGCCTTGAAGGCGTCGCGCATGGTCACGCTCCAGGATGTGGCCATCCACGCCATCTTCGGGCGCTTCCCCAATGCCTGCGTATGGGATGCCGTGAACAAGTACTTCCTCGATGGCAGCCTGCCCGCCGCCGATTTCAACTGCCAGAAGGACCCGGAGTCCTAGTGGCTCAGGCGTTCAAGTAGGCGAGCACGGCCAGCACCCGCCGATGACCGGCGTCATCGGCGGCCAGGCCCAGCTTGGCGAAAATACTCCGAATGTGTTTGAGCACAGCGCCTTCGGTGACCACGAGGCGCTCGGCAATGGTGCCATTGTCGAGCCCCTCGGCCATCAGCTCCAGGACTTCCCGTTCGCGCGCCGTCAGCGCCGCGAGCGGGTCGTCGGCTTTCCGCCGCACGAGTAGTTGCGAGATCACCTCGGGATCCATGGCGGTACCGCCGTCGGCCACCCTGCGCAGGGTGTCCAGGAACCGATCCACCTTGCCGACCCGCTCCTTGAGCAGGTATCCGACACCCCCGGCCCCATCCCCGAGTAGCTCGGCGGCATAACTGTCCTCGACCCAGCCTGAGAGCACCAGCACCGGCAGCCCGGGATGAATCTTGCGGGCCTGCACCGCGGCTCGCAGCCCGTCGTCGGTGAAGGTCGGCGGCATGCGCACATCCACCACCACGACATCGGGCCTGTCGGCAGTCACGACCTTCAAGAAATCATCGGCATTGTCGACGGCCGCCACCACCTCGATCCCAGCGGTCGACAACAGCAATACCAGCCCCTCCCGCAGAAGGGCATCGTCCTCGGCGATCACGACCCGCATGGCAACTCCACGCGCACCACAGTAGGTCCACCGTCCGGACTGCTCAGCACCATGCGCCCGTCGAGGGCCTCGGCCCGCCGCCGAATCCCCGCCAGCCCCCCGCCCTCGGTCTCCATGGCCGCGCCCGCCCCATCGTCCCGCACCTCCACGATCAATCGCTCATCGCTCCCACCCAGCGTGACCGAGACATGTTCGGCCCCAGAATGTTTGGTCGCATTGGTCAGCGCCTCCGCGACGACGAAGTAGGCCGCCGCCTCAACCGCCGCAGGCCGCCGCCCGATGCTCCCGGGTACAGCCGCACGCCGACCATCGCCGGGCTGCTCCGTTGCGCGGGCCTCTTCGCTCGTACCGAAACGTCGCCCCTCGTCGGGCTGAGCGTCAGCGCCGGGCTCTTCGCTCATACCGAAACGTCGCCCCTCTTCGGGCTGCGTGCTCGTGCCGGGCCCTTCGCTCCGGCCGGAACGGCGGCCCGGGCCGAGCCATTCGACGTCGAGCGTGCACGGGATCGGGGAACGCGCGGCCAAGGCCGACACGGCGCTGGCCAGTCCGCGATCCGCGAGCACCGGCGGATACACGCTGCGCACGACGTCCCGCAGCTCCGCCAGCGCGGCCTCGGCGGTGCCCTGCGCCTTCCGTACCAGCGTGTCCGCCTGCGCCGGATCCCGGTCCCGCAGTTGGTCGGCCAGCCCGAGCTGCATGATCACCGCCGCGATCCGCGCCTGCGCCCCATCATGCAGATCCCGCTCGATGCGCCGCAGTTCCGCCCCGTGCGCATCCAATGCCGCCGCCCGGGTGGCGGTCAGTTCGGCCACCCGCACCGCCAGCGCACCCTCCGACGGCCCGAGCATGGTGCGCGCCGTGAGGGCCTGCCATCGCGCGATCACCGGCAGCTGCAAGGTCAGCATGGCGAGCGGAATCGAAATGAGCCCGCTGAGCCGCGCCGTCGTCCAGGAATCGACCACGAAGCCGTAATTGTCGATCGAGCCCGGCGGCAGCTCCTGCCAGAAGAACGCCCCGCTCACCTGTATGAGGACACTGAGCGGGAGCGCCACCGCGAACAAACCCAGCGGAATCCCCACCACCGCGTGCAGGATCAGCCATCCGATATCCCGCAGATTCGCAGGATCCCGGAAAACCGTCCCCAGCTGTCGTGTCAAAGGCCCGCTCAACGGCTGATAGGCCCCCGCGATCGGCTCGCCGAGCCGCGCCCCCGCACGCTGTCGCTCGAGCCCGAGCAGCGGTCGCAGCAGCCGGATCGTCTCGGGTATGGCCGGTATCCCTACCACTCCCAAACTCAATCCGCCGACCACGAACAGCGCGACCAGCGCCAGCATCGACAGCGCCGCGGTCACGCCCCCGACCGCCAGATACCCGACCGCAGCAGGCAATTGCCGCAGCCGCCGCCCGATCCACCGCAGCACGGTCACCGGCTCCACACAGCGCCAGGCGCTGGACCTTGCCGGGTGGCGGTCATGGGTGGGCGATCCCGGCGCTCGATTCGAAACACTGCACGTGATCGACACTATCCGCCGCTGTGCGGGTCCGGCAGGCCGGGCGGGAACGGGGCAGGACGGTAAGCGGCACTGGCAGTTGCCGCATGGCTGCCCCGGCCGCATCAGGCCCCGGCCCGCAACCCGCGTGTTCGTGGGCGCGATAGCGGAAAGCAGGGGTGGCCGCCGGACTGGTCACCCCTGCTTCCGTTCTCGATACTCGGGCCGCCGCGGACGGCGGTCATCGAGAGTTCATCGGCGGCGGCCACGCTCCTTGTAGCCGCGGCGCTGCTCCTTGATCATGCCCTTGAACGCACGTTCTCGCTCGGCGCGTAGGCGGTGGTCGGTGCGGGAGGCCATCCATTCGTTCTCGCGGGTCAGCTTGCGGTAGCTGTCCAGGCGGCGCTGCGGGAGCACCCCCGATTTGATGGCGGCCAGCACCGCGCAGCCCGGCTCACCGGTGTGCGAGCAGTCGCCGAAACGGCATTCGGCGGAAAGGGATTCGATATCGCTGAAGGTGCGGCCGATGCCCTCGGCGGCATCCCACAATCCCACGGAACGCAGTCCCGGAGTGTCGATGAGGGTGCCGCCGCCGGGCAGCGCCCGCAGTTCCCGATGCACGGTGGTGTGTCGCCCCCGCTTGTCGCCCTCGCGAACGGCATTGGTGGCGAACACGTCCGAGCCGAGCAGCGCATTGGCGAGGGTGGACTTGCCCGCACCCGACGGGCCGATCAAGGCGACCGTGCCGTCCAGGACGGCGGTGAGCACCTCCATGCCGAGCCCGGTGGAGGCGCTGATGGCGAGCACGGTCGCCCCCGGCGCTGCCGCGCGAACCTCGTCCAGCGAAAGATCCTCCGCCAGATCGGCTTTCGTCACCACGACGACCGGGTTCGCGCCGGATTCCCAGGCCAGCGCCAGCATGCGTTCGATGCGCCCGAGGTCCACATTGTCGCCCGGCACGCACACCAGCACGGTGTCCACATTCGCGGCCAGCACCTGATCGGCCGAACGAGCCCGGGAGTCGGAGTGACCGGAGACGGCCGCCCGCACAATGGCGGTGCGGCGCGGCAGTAGTTGCCGCACTTCGCGATTGCCGTCCAGCGCCACCCAGTCACCGGTGCACAGGCCGCTGATATCGGAATCCGAACGCGGCAGGCGCGCACGGACGACCGCGGCCGTCAATCGGCTCTGGTAGTCGGCGGTGGGGAGCGGTGCGGCGACATCGCATTCGCTGCGATCCATGCGGAGCACGCGAGCGGGAATCAGCGATTCACCCAGCAGCGGCAGGTAATCCGCTGCGATGGCCGGAGTCCAGCCGTAGGGAACGAGCAGGTCGAAATCGACCGAAGACATTCGTTTGTCCTTTTTCGGGCCGAGCCCGAATAGGGACTCAGCGCAGGGAATTCGAGATGGATACATGCGCGGCATGAGTGGTCTGCATAGACCCTCGCCGGGGCACGACAATCCGCACTGTCGTCCTCACGTAATCCACCTCCTTCACTCCCTCAGGCAGTCACCGAAGCGACTGCGTCACCGAACAAGACGGCACAACCTTGTCAGGCCGCCCGAGTCTTCGCAACGTATTTATTGAAACCCGTCCGACCAGGCGTTTTCGGCCGTCAGGACTTCGGCTTGTGGAACTGTTCGCGGCGGCCGAGCCGCTGTAGGCGCAGCCACTCCATCAGGCCCGCGGGATCCTTCTGCTGGATCAGGAAGAACCAGCCGAAACGGGCCAGTTCCTGCGGCAACAGCTTCCGCATACCGGGCTGGGACATGAGGTAGCCGCGATTGCGGTAGGTGAAGTACCGCTTCACCGGATCGTCCGGGTACTGCGTGTGCATGCGCCCGCCGAGAATCGGCTTGAACTCTTCGGAGCCATTGGGGTGCAGGTAGGCGGTCTGCAGGCAGGTGCCGAAGGGCAGCCCGGAGCGCACCAGGCGGCGGTGCACCTCGACCTCGTCGCCGCGCACGAACAGGCGCAGGTCGGGCACGCCGATCACGTCGACGGCTTCGGCGGAGACCAGCGCGCCATTGAAGAGCGAGGCGATGCCGGGTAGGAAATCCTCGTCGCCGAGTTCGGAGCGCAGTCGCCGCCACACCACGCCGCGGCGCAGCGGGAAGGCCAGACGGTCCGGATCATCGATATCGGCGACCACGGGGGACACCTCGACCAGCTGGTGCCGCTGCGCGCAATCGAACAGGGTGGCAAGCACTTCCGGGCCTTCGGGGCGGCCGTCGTCATCGGCCAGCCACACCCAGTCCGCGCCCATGGTGAGCGCGTGCAGCATGCCGAGCGCGAAACCGCCCGCGCCGCCGAGATTGTGTTCCGAACCGAGATAGGTGGTTTCGATGGGCTGCTGGCGGACCAGCTCGCCCACCTCGGCCTCATTGGCATTGTCCACCACGATCAGATGGTCGATCGGCCGCGACTGGCTACACAGCACCTTCAACGATTCCGCGAGCATTTCGCGGCGTTTGTGAGTAACCACGATGGCGACGATGCGCGCATCGTCGCCGAAGTGCGGGACCATCTGTTCAGTCATGCAGGATTCCGTTCCGATTCACGTTCCAAATCCCGCAGCACCTGAGCCACGTGATCGCCCGCATCCGGGCCTTCGTATGCGCGCACCACTTCTTCGATGCCGCCGTGCAGGCGTACCTGGCCGTGATCGATCCACATGGCGGAATCGCAGAGCTGGGCCAGGAATTCATTGGAGTGGCTGGCGAAGACCAGAATGCCGGACCGGGATACCAGTTCCTGCAAGCGGACTCGCGCCTTCTTCATGAATTCCGCGTCCACCGCGCCGATACCCTCATCGAGCAGCAGGATCTCCGGATCGATGGAGGTCACCACGCCCATAGCCAGGCGCACCCGCATACCGGTGGAGTAGGTGCGCAGCGGCATCTCGAGATAGTCGCCCAATTCGGTGAAGTCGGCGATCTCATCGATTTTGGACATCATCTGCTTGCGGGTCTGTCCGAGGAACAGTCCGCGAATGATGATGTTGTCGTACCCGGACACCTCGGGATCCATACCGACACCGAGATCGAACACCGGCGCGACGCGTCCGCGAATCCGCGCACTGCCGCGGGTGGGCTCGTAGATGCCCGAAAGCAGCCGCAGCAGTGTCGATTTGCCCGCGCCATTGTGACCGACCAGCCCGATGCGGTCGCCTTCCTTCAACGACAGGTTGATTTCGCGCAGCGCCTCGACGACCACTACATCGGACTGATTGCGCCCGATCGAGCCGCCCGCCTTGCCCATGAAGGCCTTCTTCAGCGACCGCGATTTCGCGTCGAAGATCGGGAACTCCACCCACGCGTTCTGGGTTTCGATACTCACATGCTCGGTCATATCGCCTCTACACCCAGTATGGAACGCGCGAACGGAACTTCTTCATGGCCAGGATCGCGGCCACCCAGCCGATCACGGTGATGGTCAGCACCACGATCCAGGAGCGCAGCTGCGTCGGCTCGCCGAGCAGCGGCGCGCGCACGATCTCCAGATAGTGGTAGGTGGGCACGAGCTCCGCCAGTTTCGCCCGGTCGCTGGTGGAACCGCCCTGATCGTGCAGCGCCTGCGTGCTCCACATGACCGGCGTGAGCACGAACAGCATGAGCGTCATGCTGCCCAGGATCGGCGCGATATCGCGGTAGCGAGTACTGAAGATGCCGAAGGCGATCGAGACCCACATGGCGTTCGCGAACAGCAGCAGCATGGCGGGCAGCGCGAGCAGGCTCGACCAGTTCAGGTCTCGCCACACACCGAAGCCCACCAGCATCACCAGATAGATGACGAGGTTGTGTGCGAAGAACAGGAACTGCCGCCACACCAGTCGATAGACGTGCACGCTCAAGGCCGACGGGAGCTGTTTGATCAGCCCCTCGTTGGCGATGAACACATCGGAGCCCTCGAGAATGCTGGCATTGATCACATTCCAGACAATGAGGCCGACGGTCACATACGGCAGGTAGGTGTGCAGCGGCTGATGGAACAGTGCGGCGTAGAGCACACCCATGGCCGCCGCCTGAATACCGGTGGCGAGTGTGATCCAGAACGGACCCAGCACCGATCGCCGATACCGCTGCTTGATGTCCTGCCACCCCAGCGAAAGCCACAGCTCACGCTGGGAGAATCCGTCGCGGAAATCCTTGAAGGCGCGGCCGAAGGACTGGGAATCCGACACTAGCGGCACCGGAGCGTCATCCGGGCGCGCTTCGGCCGTGGCCGAGTCGGGAGGGGCAGCAGCAGGCACAGCACCCGACCCTATCTAATAGCCGAAACTTTGCGTCGGGAACCTGCCGTGGACCGCGCCTTCTTTGCGTCAGAGGTATTGCCCGCCGCCCTGTTGGCGCGGGTCCGCGTGGGTTGCGCCGGGCGGGAGCTGGCGCATTTGCTCCAGTTGGGCGCGGGCGGCCATCTGCTGAGCGAACAGGGCGGTCTGGATTCCGTGGAAGAGACCTTCCAGCCAGCCGACGAGTTGGGCTTGTGCGATGCGCAGTTCCGCGTCGGAGGGGATGGTGTCCTCGCTGAACGGCAGTGCCAGTCGCTCGAGCTCTTCGCGGAGTTCGGGAGCGAGGCCCTGTTCGAGTTCGAGGATGGAAGTGCGGTGGATCTCGCGCAGGCGAGTGCGGCTGGCATCGTCGAGCGGCGCGTGCCGGACCTCTTCGAGCAGTTGTTTGATCATGGTGCCGATGCGCATGACCTTGGCGGGTTGTTCGACCATATCTGCCAGCGATTCTTCCTTTTCGCCGGTTACGTCGGAATTGTCCTCGCCGACAACCTGTCCGGTGAGCGCGACGGGATCCCCGCCGATCTGCGCCGCTGCCGGAATGAGCAGCGGTTTGCCCTCGGGACCGATTACGACAATGGATTCCGGTGCACCGTCCGATTGCGTCATACCCCCATCATTCCGTGACGCGGCCGAGCGTGCCGAGCGGCCCGGCCCCCGTGTCCGAAGTGCCTCGCCTCCGTGTCCGAAAGGTGGCTCGCCTCCGTGTCCTAATGGAAGTGGAGGTCGACCGGGGAAACCCCGCCTACCGTTACCCTGACTAGCCCTCTCCCTTTAGAGTGGCCACCATGACTTACGACGTCGCAAGGGTTCGGGGCCTCATACCGTCCCTGGGCGACGGCTGGATCCACCTCGACCCGCAAGCGGGCATGTTGGTCCCGGATTCGGTATCACGAGCCGTCTCAACAGGTTTCCGGACCTCCGCCTTCACACACACCAATCGGCATGCCGCCGCCAAGCGCAGCGCCGCCATCCTCGAGGCCGCCCGTGAGGCGATCGCGGATCTGGTCGGCGGCGATCCGGCGGGCGTGGTGCTCGGTCCGGATCGCGCGGTCCTGCTGGCCTGGCTCGCCGAATCACTGAGCTCCCGCCTGGGTCTGGGCACCGGGATCGTGCTGTCGCGTCTGGATGACGAAGCCAATGTCGCGCCATGGCTGCGCATCGCGAATCGCTATGGCGCACATGTGCGCTGGGCCGAAGTGGAGATCGAGACCTGCGAAATGCCGGCCTGGCAGTTCGAGGAGCTCATCGGTCCCACCGCGCGCCTGGTGGCACTCACCGCCGCGTCCCCGATCGTCGGTTCCGCGCCCGCCGTGCGCGTCGCCGCCGACCGCGTGCACGAGGTCGGCGGTTTGCTGGTCGCGGACTGCTTCGGCGCGGCCCCCTACGCGCTCATCGATATCGACGAACTCAATGCCGATGTGATCGCGCTCAGCGCACCCGCGTGGGGCGGACCGCAGATCGGCGCGCTCGTCTTCCGCGATCCGGCGTTCCTGGACCGCATTCCGTCCATGTCGCTCAACCCCTATGCCAAGGGGGCCGAGCGGCTGGAGGTCGGCGGCCACCAGTACGCGCTGCTCGCGGGCCTGACCACGTCGATCGACTATCTGGCCGCACTCGACGAGCGCGCCACCGGCACCCGCCGCGAACGCCTAGAGGTCTCGATCACGTCGCTGCAGGACTACCACGATCAGCTCTTCGAGCATCTGATGACGGTCCTGGACACCATCCCGAACCTGACCGTCATCGGCCGCGCCTCCACCCGCATTCCGACGGTGAGCTTCACCATCTCCGGCATGCAGGCGGAGAAGGTGTCGGCCAAGCTCGCGGACGCCCGCATCGGCACCCTGAGCGGTTCGCACGGCGGCAGCCGCCTGCTCGACGCCCTGGGTGTCAATGACGAGGGCGGCGCGGTCACGATCGGGTTGGCCCCCTACACAACGAAATTCGAGATCGACCAGCTCGGCCGCGCGCTCACCGCGCTCGACACCTAGTCTTCGCGAATTCGCAGGACCACCTTGCCGACCGTTTCGTCGGAGTCCAGTAATCGATGGGCTTCGGCGGCCTCGGTCACCGGCAACTCCGCCGACACCACCGGCACCACGGTGCCGTCGGCGACCAGCGGCCACAGCTGCCGCCGCACCTCGGCAATGATCTCGGCCTTGCTGCTCCGCCCGGTTTCCGGGCGGAAGCGCAGTCCGGTGGCGTGGATATTGCCGCGCTTGCCAAGCAGCGCACCGAGATTCAATTCCCCGACCGGACCGCCCTGCATGCCGATCACCACCAGATGACCGTCGAGGGCGAGGGCATCGACATTCCGGGCCAGGTACTTCGCGCCCATATTGTCGAGAATGATGTCCGCGCCCGATCCGTCGCGAGTGGACACCGTGGACTTCAGCGCGGCGACGAAATCCTCCTCGCGGTAATTGATCAGAATCGTCGCACCCAATTCCTTGCAACGATCCAGCTTGAACTGCGAACCCGCGGTCACCGCCACGCGCGCGCCCAGGCTCACCGCCACCTGAATCGCATGCGTGCCGATTCCGCTGCCGCCCCCGTGAATGAGGAGCAACTGCCCCGAATGCAGTCCGGCCGTCATCACCAGATTCGACCAGACGGTGGCCGCCACCTCCGGTAATGCCGCGGCCGCCGCCAAATCCAGGCCGTCGGGCACCGGCAGCAATCGGGTCACGGGGGCCACCACGGTCTCGGCGTATCCGCCGCCGGGCAGCAGCGCGCACACTCGGTCGCCCTTATTCCAATCCTGCACTCCCGGGCCGACTTCCGCGATCACGCCGGAGCATTCCAGCCCGAGCAGCTCGCTCGCGCCGGGCGGCGGCGGATAGAACCCCTGCCGTTGCAGCAGGTCGGCGCGGTTCACTCCCGCGGCCGTCACCTGGATAGACACCTCACCCGGGCCGGGCGCGGGCAGGTCCTCGACCTGCGCCCACGTCATGACCTCGGGCCCACCGAAACCGTCCAGCGTCACCGCATACATGAAACCGAGCGTACGACGGCCGCTCAGCGATTACTGTCAGGCCGTCCTGGGTCGGGGCACAGCATCCTGTCAGCTTTCCCCGGCACAGTGGAATCAAGGCATCAGACAAGGAGATTCCATGATCGCCACCGTACTGACCACCATCGCCGCCCTGACCGTCCTCACGGCAATGGCGATTTCCGGATTCGTGGCCGAGGAATCGCCGCGCGCACTGGTTCGCGTTCGCCGCCGCTGAAACGAACCCCCGTCCGGGCCGCAAGTACTAGCGTTCGGGGAATGAGTAGTTTCGTCGATTTCCAGAACGAGATCTATCTCGGCGGCCTCGCCGGCCAGGTTCCCGCACTGCCGATCACGGCCGCGGGACTGGAAGCGCGGGCCCGTGAAGTTCTGGAACCGGCGGCCTTCGATTATGTGGCGGGCAGCTCCTCCGCGGAGCGCACGGCGGCCGCCAATCTTACCGCTTTCGAGAAATACCGGCTGCTGCCGCGCATGCTGCGCGGCGCGAGCGCCCCTGGCGCGCGGGATCTTTCGATCGAGGTGCTCGGAACCCGCCTGGCCGCGCCGATTCTGACCGCGCCGATCGGCGTCCTCGGCCTGCTGCACGAGCGCGGCGAGACTGTGGTCGCGGACGTGACCCGGGAACTCGGCATCGGCATGGTGCTCTCCACCGCCGCCTCCTCCACCATCGAGGAGGTGGGCGAGGCGGCCGGTAACTGGTGGTATCAGCTGTACTGGCCCAACGATATGGAGCTGGCCCGCTCCTTCGTGGAGCGCGCCGAAAAGTCCGGTGCGGCAGCCATTGTCGTCACCGTGGACACGCCCGCCATGGGCTGGCGGCCCCGCGATCTGGCGCTCGGGCACCTGCCGTTCCTGCAGGGCAAGGGAATTGCCAACTACCTGTCCGATCCGGTCTTCCGGGCCAAGCTCACCGCCGCGCCGGAGGAGGGCGAGGACGCCATGCGCGCGGCCATCCTCACCTGGATCGGCCTGTTCGGCAATCACGGCCTGCGGCCCGCCGACATCCACCGTTTGCGGGACTGGACCGAACTGCCCATCGCAGTGAAGGGCGTGCTGCATCCCGATGACGCCCGGCAGTGTGTGGACGCGGGAGCGGACGCGGTCATCGTCAGCAATCACGGCGGCCGCCAGGTGGACGGCGCGGTCGCCGCCCTGGACGCGCTGCCCACCATCGTGGCCACCGTCGGTGATCGCGCGGACGTGCTCTTCGACTCCGGCATCCGCTCCGGCGCGGATGTCATGATCGCGCTCTCACTGGGCGCGAAGGCCGTCCTCTACGGCCGCCCCTGGGCCTACGGGCTCGGCCTGGCGGGCCGCGACGGCGTCCGGCACGCGCTGCGCTGCCTGCTCGCGGATTTCGATGCGGCCATGGGACTTTCGGGCTGCACCACACTCGGCGACCTGAGCCGCACCATGCTCTCCTCCTATCGGTGAAGCGGGCGCACGGCTCGCCGGGTTTCGGGCAGCAACCGGGCGGATACACTAAGCCCGTGGCTGTCGAAACCGGGGGCCGTGTCACGGCCGAACCGAGGTGGCTCACCCCGGAACAGCAGCGCGCCTGGCGGGCCTACATGGACGGCTCGCAGCGCCTGATGGCCGATCTCAATCGGCAACTCCAGCGCGACAGTGATCTCTCCTTCGCCGACTACCGCATTCTCGTCAAACTCTCCGAGGCCCCCGGCCGCTCCCTGCGCATGAGCGATCTCGCCGACGGCGTGCTCTCCTCCCGCAGCCGCCTCACCCATCAGATCCGGCGCATGGAGAACGAGCGCATGGTGCGCCGCGTCGCCTGCGAGGACGACGGCCGCGGCGTGCTCGCCCAGCTCACTGATGAGGGCATGCGCCGCCTGCGCGCCGCCGCCCCCGGCCATGTCGCCGCGGTCCGCCGCTACTTCGTGGACCTGCTCACCCCGCAGCAGCTCGCCGCCGTCGCGACCGCCCTGGACCTGGTGAACCTGGCCGCCGATCAGCGTGCCGGTTCGAGGCCTTCCTCGGAGCTCGATCAGGACTGTTAACATCGAACGCCTGGAAGCATGGCAGAGCGGCCGAATGCACTCGCCTTGAAAGCGAGCGTCGCGAAAGCGACCGGGGGTTCAAATCCCTCTGCTTCCGCAAAAGACCGAACGATGAGGGTGTTTCGTGCGCGGTTGGATCGGGATGGGCCTCGCGGTCCTGGCATTGCACATCCTCGGCTGGGGCACCCTCCTGTTGTTCGTGGTGCCCGGCCATCACGTGGTGCAGGGCGCGGTATTCGGCGTCGGGCTCGGCGTCACCGCCTACACCCTCGGCATGCGGCACGCCTTCGACGCCGATCACATTGCCGCCATCGACAACACCACCCGGAAACTGGTGGCGGAGAACGGCAGAGCCAAGACCCACACGGTCGGATTCTGGTTCGCGCTGGGGCATTCCACCATTGTGTTCGTCATGGTCGCCCTGCTCGCCCTCGGCGTGCGGGCACTGGCCGGACCCCTCGAGGACGAGGGCTCGGCGCTGCACAAGTGGACCGGACTGTGGGGCACCAGCGTGTCCGGCACCTTCCTCATCGCCATCGGCCTGCTGAATCTCGCGGCGCTGGTCGGTATCTGGAAAGTGTTCCGGCGCATGCGCGCCGGGGATTTCGACGAAGCCGAACTGGAACGCGCCCTCGATGATCGCGGCCTGCTCAACCGGGTGCTCGGACCGGTGGTGAAGCTGGTCCGCAAGCCCTGGCAGATGTATCCGGTCGGCCTGCTGTTCGGGCTCGGCTTCGATACCGTCACCGAGGTCGGGCTAATGGTGATCGCGGGCGGGGCCGCCGCCACCGGACTGCCCTGGTACTCGATTCTCGTACTGCCCGTGCTGTTCTCGGCCGGTATGGCGCTGTTCGACTCCCTGGATGGCTCGTTCATGAGCTACGCCTACGACTGGGCGTTCGCGCGGCCGGTCCGCAAGATCTACTACAACCTGGTGATCACCGGGCTGTCGGTGGCCGTGGCACTACTCATCGGCGTGCAGGAGATCATCTCCATATTCGTCGAAAAGCTGGATGTCACCACCGGATTCGTGGCCTGGATCGGCAATCTGGACCTGGGCGATCTCGGCTTCATCATCGTGGGACTGTTCGTGTTCACCTGGGCCGTCGCCCTCGCGGTGTGGCGGTACACCGGTGTGGAAGCCCGCTGGGAAGCCGACCTCGCCGCCGACTGATCGGCCGGAATCCACCGGGGCACTGCCGAATCCCGGCCGACCGCGCCGATATGACGAGAGTCGGTGCGGCAGCCGGGAGAGGGTCAGCCCAGGAAACGTGCGACGGTCGCGGGGTCGGTGGCGAACCGGAGGAAGAGGTCGTTCTCGTGCGGGGCGCCCGCGGTGATGCGGACGCCGTCGGCGCCGTACGGGCGGACCAGGACACCGGCTTCGGCGCTGGCTTCACCGTATTCGCCGCTGCGGTCGCCCAGGGGCAGCCAGATGAAGTTGGTTTCGCTCGGCGGGACGCGGTAACCGGCCTCGAGCAAGGCGGCGCGCATGCGATCACGTTCGGCGACAACGGCGTCCGTGCGCTCCAGCAGTTCGTGCCGGGCCTCCAGGGAGGCGATGGCGGCGGCCTGCGCGACCCGGTTCACGCTGAACGGGATGTGCACCTTCATGAGCGCGGTGATCACCGCCGGGTCGCCGACCGCGTAGCCGACGCGCAGGCCCGCCAGACCGTACGCCTTCGAGAAGGTGCGCAGCACAAGCACATTCGGGCGGGTGCGGCCGAGTTCCACGCCGTTCGGCTGGTCCTCGAGGCGCATGTATTCGAAGTACGCCTCGTCCAGCACCACCAGTACGTCGGTGGGCACGCTGTCGAGGAAGCGTTCGATCGCGGCCCGGCCGTGCGCGGTACCGGTCGGATTGTTCGGGTTGCAGACGAACACGACTCGGGTATTCGGCGTCACCGCCGCCGCGAGCGCGTCCAGATCATGCGCGTACTCACCGTCCAGCGGCACGGTCACGGCCTTGGCGCCCGCGACCCGGGTGACGATCGGATACGCCTCGAACGAGCGCCACGCGAACAGCACCTCATCGGTGGGGGCGAGGCAGGTGATCTGCACCAGCTCCTGGCAGATCGCCACGCTGCCACACCCGGCGGCGACATTCTCGACCTCGACACCGTGGAATTCCGCGATGGCCGTACGCAATTCGACCGCCGCGTTGTCCGGATATCGGTTCACCAGCTCCGCGGCCTCCGCGATGGCCTTGGCGACCGAGGGCAGCGGCGGAAAGGTGGTCTCATTGCTGGCCAGCTTGACCACTCCGGCTTGGGTGCGGCCGGCCACGTAAGCCGGAATGGCATCGAGGTCCGGGCGAATGTGCGCGCTCACCCCTCCACCCTATGTGGCGCCCGTACCGCCCATGTTGGTGGTTCGCACGAACCGCGTTGGCCGTTCGCACCAAGACGGGGTTTGCTGGGTTAGACCGTGCACGATCGGTCGGTCCGGTATCGAGCCGGAAAATCTTCGTGCCGAATGGCTCCCGGAGAAGCTTTATCCCAAATTTACCTAGTACAACTACGCTGGCTCCATGGCAGGCATTTATCGAGATCTGGCGCCTGTGCAGGACACGACCGGAGTCCCCCTCACCGTGATCGAACCGGATGGTCATGCGCGCGGCGGCATCGTGGTGTTGCACGAATCACGCGAATTCACTGAGCCATTGCTGGAACTCATGCGGTCGCTGGCCGCGGACGGCTGGACCGTCCTGGCTCCCGACCTCTTCCATCGCGACAACGGCACCATCCCCGACCGTGTCTTCGGTGCCGACCTGTTCGACGATTTCGACGCCTGCTTCGACTGGCTCACCGAGCACGGGGTGTTCCGCGACTGCATCGGCGTCCTCGGCTTCGACTCCGCGGGCACCGCCGCCGCCCTGGTCGCCGCCCATCGCCGTGTCGGCGCGGCCGTCAGCGTCGCCGCACCCGGCATCGACACGGCACTGCATCCGCACGCCGACCCCCTGGTCCATGCCACTCCCGGCCTGCAGGCCCCCTGGCTCGCCCTGTTCGGCGCGGACGACCCGCTCACCCCGCCCGAGGAGGTGGACCGCCTGCGCGATGCCGCCGCCCGCGCCGATGTCGCCACCCTGGTGGTCACCTATCCGGGCCTGCATCACCGCCCCGACCACCCGGGCTTCGACCCCGCCGCGCACGACGACGACGCCGTCATCGACGCGCAGACCCGAATCTTCGAATGGTTCGACAGCCACTTACGCTGATGATCTTGCCCCCGCAGGGGGTCTGACCAGCCGATTTGGCGTCTTGGTCGGGCGATGTGTAATCTTTCGTCCCGGCGGTTCGAAAGGACCGGCGCCCTCGTAAGAGAAGGCTCCAGGAGGCGTGCCAGAGCGGCCGAATGGGACTCACTGCTAATGAGTTGTCCCTTCACGGGGACCGGAGGTTCAAATCCTCTCGCCTCCGCCAAGCCCGGTTCGCCGGGCTGCAAGACCCCGGCTCGCCGGGTACAAAATGAATAGCCATGCGCCCGTAGCTCAACGGATAGAGCATCTGACTACGGATCAGAAGGTTAGGGGTTCGAATCCCTTCGGGCGCACAATAAAAGGTCCCGCACCAGCTCGGTGCGGGACCTTTTTTCGTTCAGTCGCCCGAATCTATTCGGGTATGAGGCTTCTCACTTCCAGGCGGACAGGTCCGGCAGCTCGCCGGACAGGCCGGTGCCGGGGGAGCGCCCGATGAGCCAGGCGGCCAAGTCGGCGGCCGTACCCGTGATGGTCGTCGAGGAAGTGCCGACCGTGCCCGAATAGCCCGTATCGGTCGCGACGACGGTGAACCCCGAACCCTCGGCAGGCTTCACCTCCGCCACGGACTGGGGAAGCAACCCGCCCACGAAGTCCGCAGACCACTCAGCGGGGGTGTACCCGACATCGAGGTCCACATGATGGATCTCGACCTCCAGCAGGCGCATCCACACCACACGGGTGGCGGGCATCTCCCCGCCCTTGCGATTGCGGACGGTGGTCTGCCAGCGATCCGCGGGCATCACCCGGGCCAGGGCCAGCCAGCGCTCGGAGGCGGCGGTCAGATCCTCCAGCTGTTCACGCAGCGGCCGCGGCGCACCGGCCTCGATATCGGCCTCGCGCAGGAAATCGCTTGCGTACTGCGGGGTTTCGATGCCGGTGCGGGCCCACAACAGCAGGTTCACCAGGCTGTCGGCATTGCGGGACAGGTGCGCCAGCACATGGCCGCGCGTCCAGCCGGGTAGTAGCGACGGATCCACCAGATCGGCGTCGCGCAGTGCGCCGACGGCATCGAGCAGGCGGGTGGTCGCGGCGGCGACAGTGTCGAGCCGAGTCGATATTTCGGTGAGTTCCGGTGCGTCGCTGGTCACGCCCCGACCCTACCCATCGGAGGGTGGCTGCGGCTTGCTGATTGCTGTTGGCTTCACAAAGGAATCGCGTTCCGCCACAACGATTTGCACCGCCAGCACAATGAGCCACAGCGACATGGCCCCCACCTGGATGCGCTGGGCGATCCCCAGACCGTAATTGCCCGGTAGGTTGTCGGCGATCAGCATCCACGCCGTCACGGCGGAACCGACGATCAGCACCCAGAGGCCGGTGTGCCGCAGGATCGGCCAGCGCTTGTACTTGAACGCCGCCACGCTGAACGCGATCATCGCGATGTAGATGGAGAACACCGCCAGCGAGCTGGTCAGCGCGTGAATCTGATGCAGCTGCGGGAACAGCCCGGTGTCGACATAGCGCTTCGGCGAGTTCGGGTCCTCCGGCTGGATCGGCCATTGCGCGTCCGCGATGGTGGACGCGCCGAAGCAGGCCAGGGCGATCCAGCCGATGGTGGAGTAGCGGCGGCGCGAGAACAGCAGCAGCCCGCCCAGTCCGGCCGCCAGCAGCATGGAGCCCGAGACGGTGTCGCCGGTGCTGAACACCCAGCGGAAGGGTGCGCCCTTCTCGGCGAGCTGACTGAGGAACGTATTGGTGGGATCGCTGGTGATGGGGAGGAAGAACTCCAGCACCCAGGACGAGTAGCCGACACCGGCGAGCCCGATCAGGATGGCGATGACCCAGCGCAGGATGCGTCGCCACCGCGGCGTGGGAGGTGACTCCTCGGGGGCCGCTGTCGCCTGTTTCTGCTCGGTTGGCATCATCGCCGTGCTCGCTTTCGCTGGCTCAACTCGCTCTCGCTGCCCTGCCCGCAGTTCGATCTTTCCGGACTGGTCGGATGGTCCGGTGATGGGTCCATTGTCGCCCATCCGCGCACCGGGCCGCTCGCACCCATCACGTCACGGCCCGCAGGACCAGGTCGGCCGCCGAATCCGCGCCCTCGTGCTCCCAGACCCGCACCACCGTCCACCCGGCCGCGCGCAAACGCTCATCGGTATCCCGATCCCGCGCCACATTTCCCGCCAGCTTCGCCGACCAGAACTCGGCATTGTTCTTCGGGAAGGTCGCGTGCTCGGGGCAGCTGTGCCAGAAACACCCATCCACGTACACAGCCACCTTCCGACGCGGGAACACGATGTCGGCCCGCCGCCGCAAACCCGGCAGGGGAGCCCTATCGACGAAGAACCGCTTTCCCCGCCGGTGCAATTCCCGGCGCAGCGCGATTTCCGGTTTCGTTCCCACTCGCCGCTGCCGCGACATGCGGGCGCTCGTCACCGCATCCGTCACCGGCTTCACATCACGCTCCCGTCATGCCGCCTCGCGCGGAAATCCTCCCATCCGGTCGAGGTGGTTCTCCATGTCCTCGATGAATCCGGGTGGGAATCGGAGCGAACCCATGCGGGTGCGGCGCAGGAATCCGGCGGTGGCACGGGCCGAGAGCAGGCGCGAATCGTCGAGGAACCAGCGCAGGTCCTCATAAGGGGCATGAACGGGCCAGGTGGACACCGGGATCCGCTCGACCGTCCCGCGATGACCCCAGGCGGCCGTGGGCCAGCTGCGGCGGGTGAGCGGTTCGCCGTCGGGGAAGGCCTCACCGGCCGGATCGGCCAGCCGCGACCCGATCCACGACGCCATGCGCACGCTCACCGCATTGCCGACCAGCTTCCAGCGATGACCCCGGCGCACGCCCGGAATGTCCAGGGCGGGCAAGGTCCAATCGCGGTCGAAGCCCTGCAGGCGTTCGACATCGGTGATGCCCGGGGTGACGATCTCGCCCGACGGCAGGCGCACCGCGGGCGGGCTCGCGATGCCCAGGGCCGAACCGCCTTTCAGCGTCGGGACCGCGTTCACCGCCCAGCCCAGGCCGCGGGTGCCCTCGGTCCAGTAGAAGCCGCACGGATCGTGCGCGGGATCGCCCACATCGCGCGGGCCCGCGTCCGCGCCGAACAGGATCGGCCGCGGATCCTCGGTGCGGGAGGCCAGCATGAGGACTCGCTCGCGGCGCTGCGGCAGTCCGAACGCCCGGGCGTCCACCACCCGGTAGGCCCAGGTGTAGCCGAGCTCGGTGAGGGCTTCGGTGATGTGCCGCATGGCGGCCCCGCCACCCAGTTGCAGCATGAACGGCACGTTCTCGATCAGCAGCCAGCGCGGGCCGCGTTTGCGTTTGACCAGGCGGAACACCTCGTCCACCAAACCTGAACGGGCACCGGTGATTCCGGCCGTGCGTCCCGCCTGCGACAAGTCCTGGCAGGGGAATCCGGCCGCCACCAGCTCGGTGCCCTCGGGTAGTGAGCGCAGCTTGGTCACATCGGAAACCAGTGGCACATCGGGGAAATGAGCGGCCAGGACGCCCTGCGCCCCCGCGTCGATCTCGCACAGCAGTTCACTGCGCCACCCGTGTCCGGCCAGCCCGAGCTCCAGTCCGCCGATGCCGGCGAACAGGCCGACCATCCGCGCGCTCGTCACAACAGTCCCTTTCACGCCGAGGTCCCCACAATGCCTCCGAAGACGTTACTCGAGTCGCGGCACCCCCACCGCCCACCGGCACCCTGTTGGCGTTTCCATACCGGTCGCCCGCTGTGTGGTTCACATCGCGCCGAGCGGGGTCACCGGCGAATGTGGCACTACGGTGATAGGGGTGACCGACAGCGGGAGTGAGGACTCGAAGCCGACGCCCAAATGGCCGTCGATACTGACCTGGCGCGCGCACAACGGCTCACGCATGGAATCGGCACGGGTGGTACTCAGCGGCAATCGGATTCGCGCGGCCGGCCGCATCATCGCCGGTGAATGCGAGGATCACCCCGCCTTCAGCGCCTCCTACGACCTGGTCACCGATGAGAACGGGG
The DNA here is from genome assembly GCF_040683015.1 of Nocardia sp. NPDC051030. Lineage (NCBI taxonomy): Bacteria > Bacillati > Actinomycetota > Actinomycetes > Mycobacteriales > Nocardiaceae > Nocardia > Nocardia sp. NPDC051030. The sequence continues at coordinate 709,460 of NZ_JBFBCD010000005.1, forward strand.
TGACCCGGCGACTCTCACTGCGCAGCACCCTCGCCACCGGGGAACGGCACGCCTCCATCGCCCGTGACGAGGAGAACTACTGGCTCATCGACGCCGGTGGCAATCATGTGCGCTCGACCTTCGGCGGCGCACTGGACGTCGACGTGGTGCTGAGCCCGTTCTTCAACACCCTGCCGATCCGCCGCTACGGCCTGGGCCACGCCAGCGAGGACGTCCAGGTCCCGGTGGTCTACGTCCGCCTCCCCGACCTCCACGTCCAGGAAGCCAGCCTCACCTACAGCAGCGGAGCCGACGGCATCCACGTCCTCTCCCCGGTCTCCAGCGCCACCGTCAAAGTCGACGAGGACGGCTTCCTCCTCGACTACCCCGGCCTCGCCGAGCGCATCTGACCCGAACTTGCAGGCCGTCTCGACAGTTGCAGGCCTTACAACCCCTGCAACTGTCGACAACGCATGCAGCTTCGATCAGTCGAGCGACTCGAGGACGCCGCCGCGGCGGCCCGCCTCGGCGAGCTTCGCGAGCCAATCGTGGTCGCCGGGGCGGATTCCGGTGATCGCCCAGGGGCGGGTGTCCTCATAGTCGGTGCGGCCGTCGTGACCGGCCCGGGTGAGATCGGCGAGGGAATCGGTGTCGCGCAAGCTGTCCCGGGCCGCGGTCAGGACCCGCAGCGTGTCGTCGAGCACCTCGAGCAGGGCGGCGGCATTCGGCTCACAAATGGCGCGCACCAGGTCGGGGGCGGTGGCCGCCACCCGGGTGCCATCCCGGAAGGAGCCCGCCGCCAGGCCCAGCGCCAGCTTGCCACCGGCCGCGCCCTCGATGGCCAGGGCCTCGGCCAGCACATGCGGCAGATGCGAGATGCGGGCAACCGCGCGGTCATGCTCCTCGGCCAGCACCGGCACCACCATGGACCCGCAGTCCAATGCCAGCCGCGCCACCCGCGTCCACGGGTCGGCCTTCACTCCGGCGTCCACGCTCAGCGCCCAGACGGCATTCTTGAACAGATCGGGACTGGATGCGGCCCAGCCGGATTCGCTGGTCCCCGCCATCGGGTGCCCGCCCACGAAATGCGCGGACAGCTCATGCCGGTGCACGGCCGCGGCCACCGGCGCCTTGACGCTGACCACATCGGTGAGCACGCAGTCCGGCGCGAAGGACTTCACATCCGAGAGCACGGTGTCCAGGGCGGGCATGGGTACGCCGACCACGATCAGCGCATCCCGTTCGGCGGCCCGGCGCAGCGCCGCCTCCGCATCGCTGACCACGTCGTATCCATCGGCGCGCGCGGCCTGCGCCCCCGACTCCGACCGATTGAACCCCCACGCCTGATACCCGGCCGCGGCGGCGGCGCGCAGCACCGATCCGCCGATCAAACCGGTGCCGAGGACACACACAGCAGCTTTCGGATGGCCCGTCATGCGATCAGATTCGCATACGACTTCAACATTTCCCCCGAAGCGGACTACCGTTGCGCCCATGGCAGCACAGCGCTCGAGCACGAACAGGGCGACGTCGGACGAGTTCGACGACGTGGAAGGGTTCGCAGTGGCGGTTGTCCGCGAAGAAGCCAACTGGAAGGTGACCCCGCTCAGCGCGGCGGCACTGAACAGTCTGTCCGCGGCGGAGGATGAGTTGCGGGCTTTGCGAGTTGCGGGCGCGGTGTTCGGCCTGCTCGACATCGACGACGAATTCTTCGTCATCCTGCGCCCCGGCCCGACCGGCAGCCGCATCTTGCTCTCGGATGCGACCGCCGCTATCGACTACGACATCGCCGCCGACGTGCTGGAGGAGTTGAACGTCGAGATCCCGGATATCGATCCGGATGAGCTCGACGACATCGAACCTTGGGAGGAAGGCGACCTCGGCGTCCTGTCCGACCTCGGCCTCCCCGAACCGGTCCTCAGCGTCATCCTCGCCGAAACCGACCTCTACCCGGACGAACAGCTCGGCATGATCGCCCGCAGCCTCGGCTTCGCGGACGAATTGTCGGAGGCTTTGGACAAGCTCCCGCGCTGAGCGGATGACCCCCCCTTCACACCCCCGCGCTGCCCCGAACCCCCGGTTCGGCGGCAGCGCTCTGCATTCCGACGAGGCGATGATCCGCGCCGCCATCGAGGCCGCCGCGTCCGCCGACGGACGTGACGTCCCCGTGGGCGCGGTCGTCTTCGACGCCGACGGTCGAGAACTCGCCCGCGCCGCCAATGCCCGTGAGGCGCTCGGCGACCCGACCGCGCATGCCGAAGTACTGGCCCTGCGCGCGGCCGCGCAGGTCGTCGGCGATGGCTGGCGACTCGAGGACTGCACCCTCGCCGTCACCCTCGAACCGTGCACCATGTGCGCCGGGGCGCTGGTCCTGTCCCGCATCGGCAAACTCGTCTTCGGGGCGTGGGAGCCGAAAACCGGTGCGGTGGGGTCACTCTGGGACGTGGTCCGTGATCGACGTCTCAATCACCGGCCGCAGGTGCGCGGCGGCGTCCTCGAATCCGAATGCGCCGCACTGCTGGACGAGTTCTTCCACTCGCAACGGTCGCGGGGCCAGCGCTCGTAAAACCGCTGGGCGCGTCGGCAATCCCCTGGGACACTGTGTGCAGAAACACACTGGGCGTGACCGAGGGGTGGGAGGCCCGACATGCCTGTCGCAGATGCCGAGGTGGAGGTTCTGATCGTCGGGGGCGGGCCGGTCGGGCTCACCGCGCGAGCACTACTCGAACGCTGGGGCGTACGCACCCTGTTGATCGAGAAACACGTGGAGCTATCCCCTTTCCCGCGTTCCCGGCTGATCAATGTGCGCTCCATGGAGATCTTCCGCCAGCTCGGCCTGGCCGCCGAGATCCAGGCCCGCGCGTTCGCGCCGAGGTACGGTCGCATTCGCTTCCGAGACACCTTGCAGGGCAGCGACTTCGCCACCGCGGGAATGGTCGGAGTGGAAGCGCCGATCCCCGAGAGTCCCGTGATCGGCGTGGTCACCTCACAGGATCGCCTCGAACCCACCCTGCTCGCCGCCGCGGACTCCGAGCTGCGCTTCGGCGTCGAACTCGTCGGCCTGACCGAAGCAGCCGACAGCGTCATGGCCGTACTGGCCGACCGCCGCACCGGCAACCAAGCCCGTGTCCGCGCCCGCTATGTCCTCGCCGCCGACGGCGCGAACTCCACCGTCCGCCGCCTACTCGATATCGGCACCACCGGCCCCGGAGCCCTGGCGGCCGTCACGACCGTGGTCTTCGATGCCGACCTCCGCCGCTGGAGCGCCGACCAGCCCGCCGGTGTCTACCTCACCGCGCACGGCACCTTCCTCCCCCTCTACCCCGAAGGCGGTTGGGCCTGGTTCGGCCCCACCCCCGAAGACCGTGCCCACACCGACTGGTCCGCCCTCGTCACCCATGCCCTAGGCCCCCACAGCGACGTAAAACCCGAAGTCCTACGAGTCCAACACTGGGTAATGAATGCCGCTGTGGCCGAACACTTCCAACACGGCCGAATCCTCCTGGCAGGCGACGCCGCCCACGCCATCCCCATCATGGGCGGCCTAGGCATGAACACAGGCCTGGCCGACGTCCACAACCTCTGCTGGAAACTGGCCGGAATCCTCCAAGGTTGGGCCGGCCCAACCCTCCTGGAGACCTACGACTCCGAACGCCACCCCGTAGCCCAGCGCACCCTCCACCAAGCAGTGGCCAACACCCAACTAAGCCTCCAAGTCCAAACCAACCGCCGCACCCAACTCCAAAACACCACCTCACCCCCCACCCCCCTCGAACTCCCTTGGACCGACCGCTACTTCGCCCAACTAGGCCTGGTCCTAGGCGTCACCTACACCTCCCGCGCCATCCTCACCGCCCCCGAATCCGCCCCCACCTCCCCAAATCCCGATGGCGCAGCCGAGCAGCCCGCCACCGATGCCGCAGCCGAGCAACCCGGCACCGACTACCTGCCCATCCCCGAGCCTGGCCACCGCCTCCCCCACCTCTGGCTGACTCCCACCCATTCCACCCTCGACACCCTCGGCGAATGGTTCACCCTCCTCACCCCAGACCCCACCCACTGGAACCATCACCCCCTCCCCGCCTGGCCCCTCCACGTCGAGCCCCTCACCCCAACCCAAGCCACCACCCTCTCCCTCCACTCCCACGAGGCCCTCCTGGTCCGCCCCGACGGCCACATAACCGCCCGCTACCCAGCCCGCCCCCTCGATTTCAGATTCCGCCGCATCGTCCGGTAAAGTCACCACCGGTGGCGTGTCCGAGCGGCCTAAGGAGCACGCCTCGAAAGCGTGTGAGGGGTAACCCCCCTCCGAGGGTTCAAATCCCTCCGCCACCGCTGAAAAGCCCCGCACCAGGGAAACCCGGTGCGGGGCTTTTGTTTTCGCTGAGGCCGCTCGGTCGGAAGCCATCCACATCGCGATCGATCTCGAATAGTGTGTATGCACAGCGCGTGTGGCAAGTATGTGGCGGCGGGATGCCTGGACCCAATGAGGTATGACCGAGTCATACCTGCGGCGTATGCTGTGCTCATGGCAAAGATCACGATCAGCGTCCCCGACGAGATCGCCGACAAGGCCAATCGCGCGGTAAAAGCCGGACTCGCCTCCTCGGTCTCCGCCTATTTCACCGACCTGGCCAAGCGTGAACCCGACTGGGCTGCCGCGGCCGAAATCATGGCCGAACTCTCGGCCGAGGCGGGCGTCACAGAGGTCGACCTGGCCGAGGCCGACGCGGTACTCGATGCGGCCGAAAAGGCTGCCGCAGCTGAACATCTCGGTGGTGCTGCGTGATCGTGCTCGACTCCGGCGCGCTGATCGGCCTCGAGAAACGCAACGCAGCCGCCACCGCATTCATCCGCCGTGTCCTGGAACGCAAGTATGAAATCATCATCCCAGCAACGGTTTTCGCACAAATATGGCGTAACAGCCCACGCCAGCATGCGGTGTCGCAGCTACTCAAAGCCAACGCAGTCCGAGTGGCCGACCTCACCGAAGCCCACGCCTACGCGGTCGGCGCACTGCTCGCTACCCGCGGCACCGCCGATGTGGTGGACGCTCACGTGATCGTGCTTGCCCGGGCACTCCGAGCAACCCTGGTCGTCACCTCCGACCCCGACGACCTGACCACCCTCGACCCAGCCATCCGCCTGTACACGGTATGACAACCGCCCATCAGCCAGCTCAGGCGATTTCATAATGTAGGACCTTGTCAGGCCGCTCCAGCAGAAACCGATCGTCCTCGGGATAGTAGACAGCCTTGTCGAGATCAGCCCCCGCAAACCCCTCTATAGCCGCATAGGACTCCCAAAAACTCAGTGTGAGGATCTCGGCCCGATCGCCATCCAACCGGGTAAGCATCCAAGCCCCCTGATTCCCCGGAGTCTGCTTGTACTCCTTGATCCCGGTGTCCTCGATGTAGGCCACATACTCGTCCAGATCAGCCGCGCGGATCACCCCGCGCCAAATACGAGCGATCATCTCGAAATGCTAGCCCCAAAAGTCAAAGCCCCCACCCCATTTGGTGCAGCCCCTTCAATGTCCGAAAATCTATCTCGATCAAGCGTGTCACGGAGGGTGAAATCTCTCCGCCACCAGGTGAGCGCGCTTCCTAAGTACCCGCCGCGAGCCCTGGTGAGCGCTGGCCGTTCGTGGTCACGGTTTGCCGTCGCGGCGGAGCTCAATCGATCCGCCGTGGGCCGAATCAGAGCTTGACGTCCGCCCACTTGGCAAAGTGGGCGAGTTTGTCGGTCCCGCGCCGCGTATTCGCGAGCATGCGCAAGGTTTCGTGGACCTGAGGAGGGTGGCCCGATGGGGTTTCTACATGGCGAGAACGGAATCGTCCCGATCGGTGAGGATGGCTTCCCCATCTACGGCGAGACCCCCGAACTCGAGGACCGTGCCGTACGGACCGAACTTGATCGGTACGCGATTGTCGATATCGAACCGGTCGCGGTGACCGCTACGGAAATGCCGTAGAGCTGCGGCGATCCCGCTCGCTTTCCGAACCGATCCCCAACAAGGGCCTCTGATCGGGGGCCCACAATTCTGTGGGCGCGCCCCGGTTCGGTGTACCGTGCGGACGCGCGACGCGATGTTTCTGGGTTCGTGACGTTGCCGTTGGGATGTGCGATCCACGACTCCGAACGGAGACCCGAATACGACGGCACTCAGATCGACTGCGTCTCCCCGTCAATCCCTAGGAGACACCATGCGACACCGCAACATGCTCGTTCGGATGCCGATCATCGGAGCGTGCGTTGCCGCTGTACTGCTTTCGTCCGGCACAACCGCGAGCGCGGCCGGACCCTACGGCGCTCAGCTGGTGAACACACCCACCGCTTGCCGTGACTTTCCCATCCCTGCCGAGATCAACGGCAACGTGCAGAGCCGCCCCGATCTCGGTCCGCTGGGCACAGTCGGCATTTGGTACGGCTTCCAGCACCGCGCCTTCATCTACACCCCCTGCACGGTGACCGTCACCGCACACTGGACCAACCTCGACACCGGAGACTCCGGCTCCGTGGACGTTCCGCTCAGTGGCGGCTGGGGTTTCGCCCTCCCCGCGAACTCCGGCACCATCGGCCGTGCCACTTTCTTCACCGGAGTCGGCCGCGTCAGCATCACCACGACGACGGATATGCCACACCAGGTGATGCCCGCCGCCGAGTTCTACGCTGGTTGATCCACAGCACTGCCGCCGCCCATCACATCCCCGATGAATACATGCTTTCGGCTTCGCTGATGTAGTAAATCCATGAGTCGAGAACCTTCCAACAACTGAATCCGAGCCATATCGGGCAACGATTTCTGCCCCGAAAGGGCCTGGTTCAGCCGTATCTCCGCTAGGTCTGTATGGCGGGGAGTTGGATTTTGGCGATTAGGGCTCGGTGATCTGAGCCGGGGGTTTCGAGGGTTTGGACGGATGTTGCGTGGGCGTTGGCGGTGAGGATGTGGTCTAGGCCGACTATGGCGGGCCACCACTTGTCGGTGGGGTAGGTGGGCAGGTTGCCGGAGCCGGATTGTTCGGTGGCGTCGTGGAAGCGGGCGGAGAGGAAGGCTCGGAATTGGGTGTGGTCGTAGGTGGCGTTGAAGTCGCCGCCGACTATTGAGGGGCGGGAGGGGTTGTCTTGCTGGAGGATTCGATTCAGGCGGGATAGTTCGTTGGACCAGGTGGCGGTGCCGTAGATCGGGGGGACGGGGTGGAAGGCGTGGATGGTGAGGGGGCCTGCGCCGGGGATGGTGGCGGTGGCGGAGAGTTGGTTGAGGACGTAGCCGTCGTGTTCGACTTGGTCGGATAGGGGGTGGCGGCTCCAGATGCCGGTGCCGGTTGCGGTGCGGCCGGGGGAGAGATAGCTGTGGGGGAGTAGGGCGTTCAGGCCTGCGGTGGTGAGGGCCTCGATGGCTTTGGGGGTTAGTTCGTTGACGGTGAGTAGGTCGACGTTGTGGGTGCGGATCGTGTCGACGAAGGCTTGGGGGTCTGCGCCGTCGAATAGGAGGTTCGCTTGCATCACGGTGATGGTGGGGCCGGTCTCGGTTGAGTGGTCACCGATGTAGAGGGGTGCTTGGGTCCATACCCCGGCGACTACCACGCAGGCTGCGATCGCCATGCCTATTCGCTGACGGGCGATGGCCAGTAGCACCACGCCGAGGGTGGCGGCGCTCATCAGATATGGCGCGACGGCGGCGAGTACGACGAAACCCCGCCAGTCGGAACGGCTGAAGTGGAGGGCAATGCCGGTTGCGCCCAGCAGTGTGGCGGCACACCCGGCCACGGTTGCGGACACTCGGACGATCTTGGACACCACCCTGCTAGACAAGCACAGTCGGGAGCGGTGCTTGCGACAGGATATGAAAAAGCGTGCCTCCAACCGGAACGGTTGGAGGCACGCTGTTGTCGCGGTGCTGGAATCAGCCGACCGGGGCCGGTTCCTTTTCCATGACGACGGTTTCGCGCCCGCGCTGCTGGAGTTCGCGCAGCTTGGTGCCCTCGACGTCGATGTCGGGGAGGATGCGGTCCAGCCAGGCCGGGATCCACCAGGCCCACTTGCCCATGAGGACGAGCAGGGACGGGATGAGGATCATGCGGACGATGAACGCATCCAGGAGGACACCGGCGGCCAGGGCGAAGCCGAAGGACTTTGCGGTGGCGTCGGATTCGAGGATGAAGGAGCCGAAGACCGAGATCATGATGATCGCGGCGGAGGCTACGACGCGGGCACCGTGGTGGTAGCCCTCGATCATCGCTTCCTTCGGCGACTTGCCGTTCACGAATTCCTCGCGCATGCGGGTCACCAGGAAGACCTGGTAGTCCATGGCCAGACCGAATACCAAGCCGATCAACATGATCGGCAGGAAGCTGACCAATGGGTGCGGGTCTTCGATCAAGCCCAGCTTGCCCTGCTGGAAGATCAGCACCGTCGCGCCGAACGTGGCCGCGATGGACAGCAGGAAGCCGAGCGCCGCGGTGAGCGGGACCAGGATCGAGCGGAACACCAGGATCAGCAGGACGAAGGCCGCACCTGCCACGATCGCCAGATACGGGACGATCTTGCTGAGCAGTACATGGTCCACGTCCGCGTAGATGGCGGTGGTGCCGGTGATGCCGTATTCCATGCCGTATGTGGACTTCAGCTTTCCTTCGGCATCGCGAGCGGCACTCACCAGATCCTTGGTGGCCTGATTGTTCGGACCCGACTTGGGCACGGCGCTGAGCATCGCGCCCATCTTGTCCTGGCTGAACTCCGGCGCGGTCACGTACAGCATGCCGTCGTAGTGCTCCAGCGTGGTGCGCAGCTCATTGGCCGCGGCCTCGCGCTGATTCGCCGGGACATTGGCCAGGTCGGCGACGACCATCAGCGTGCCATTGCTGCCCTCACCGAAGCCTTCGGTGCGCAGCTCGTAAGCCTTACGGACCGTGGAGGTCTTGGGCAGGCTGTCGTCACCGGGCAGGCCCAGGTTGAGCCCGGCGGCGGGGGCGGCGAGCAGACCGAGCACGACCACGCTGAGTCCCAGCGTCACCGCGGGCCACTTGCCGATGACACGGGCGAAGCGGGTGCCATTGGTAACCGACTTCTCGTCTTCCGGGTCGTACTGGGCGACCAGCGGCAGCTTCGGCTTGAACAGGAAGCGCCCGAACGCACCCATGATCGCGGGCATCAAAGTAATGGCGGTGAGCACGGCGAAGACGGCAGCGATCGCGCCACCCAGACCCATGAACGTCATGAACTCGACGCCGACGATGGACAGCCCACCCAGCGCGATGATCACGGTCAGACCGGCGAACACCACGGCGGAACCGGCGGTGCCGAGCGCGACACCCGCGGCTTCCTCGGGCGAATCCTGTACTGCCAGTTCATGTTTGTACCGAGACACGATGAACAGCGCGTAGTCGATGGACAGCGCGATGCCGATCATGGACGCGAGGAAGGTGGTGAAGCTCGGTACCTCGATCACCGAGGTACCCAGGAAGATCACCGAAGTGGCCGCGCCCAGGCCGATGATGGCGGTCACGATCGGCACGAAGGCCGCGACGATCGCACCGAACGCGACCATCATGACGACCAAGGCCACAGCCATGCCGATCATCTCGGACTTACCGCTCGGCTGCGACTGCTCCATGGCGATAGAACCGCTCAGCTCGACGGTCAGCCCGGCATTGCGGGCATCATTCGCCACGTCGTACGCGGCTTTGCGATCGTCGGCCTTGATGTCGTTGAACTTCGCGATGGTGAACGGCACGCTCAGCAGCGCGACCGCGTCCGTGTCGGTCTTGCCCAGCACGTTCAAAGGCGCGGCGGTGCAAGCGGAGACATCGCGATCGGCGCCGAGGCAGCCCATCTTCTCCGCGGTGGTGACCGGGTTGGTCAGCGGCTTGTCGGCGTTCTTGGCGACGATGCCGAGGTCATTGATCTTGGTGATCAGCGCGTCGACCGCGGCGCGATTGGCCGGGGCGGTGAGCTTCTGCCCCTCGGGCGCTTTGATCACATAGGTGCCGGTGACGGCCTCGAACTTGAACGCGCTGGAAGCGCCCGGGAAATGCTTGTCGAGGATGTCATTGGCGCGGGCGGAGGGCAGCTCGGGCATGCTGAAGTCATTGCTCATGGGCTGCTTGAGCTGTGCGCCCAGGCCGCCGAGGATGAGGAACAAGACCAGCCACGCGGGTAGGACGATCCATTTCCGGCGGAAGGCGAATTTGCCCCACCGGTAGAGATATACGGACACGACGGTTCTCCTGGCGGTGGTTTCTGTCAGGGTGTGAGCGCGTAGACAGCACTGCCGCGGGAGTTCTGAGAACGCTCCCCGCCTTCACGAATTTTCTGCCTACCGTGCGGTAGGTAGACTCTATCCAGCCGTAAGCGGAGGAACAACCTCGACTCTAGCGGCGTTGCTCGCACGACGATTGAGGGTGAGAGGATGAGGCAATGGCTGCCCGAGCTGGATCAGGAACTGTTGTCGCAGGTAGAAGCACCAAGGACGCGATTCGTGATGCCGCCGTACAGCTTTTCTCCACCAAAGGTTTCGAACAGAGCAGCCTCCGCGAGGTCGCAGATGCGGTCGGAATCACAAAAGCGTCCCTCTACTATCACTACGCCTCGAAAGTGGATCTGCTCATAGCCATCATCGAGCCGATGTTCGATGATCACCGCGCACTCGTCGAGAAGCTCGACGAAATCCCGCATTCCCCGCAATCGGTGCGCGAAGTACTGACAGAACATGTGCATTCGATGCTCAGCCACCGCACAATTGGCGTCTTGTGCATGCGCGACACCGTCGCCATCGTCAACGCCCTCGGCAATCGCTACCCGGACATGATGGAAATGCACCGCCGCATGTGCCAGTGGCTGGCCGGTCCCGGCGCGGACGAGGAGACGACCCTGCGCGCCGCCGCCGCCATGCAAGTGCTCGGTGCGGCGCTCATGTCGAAGGAGAGCGTCCCCGACGCCAGCGAGGAACTCATCGAGCGCGTACTGCTGGACGCGGCACTGAGCGTGCTCGAGCCCGCCCGCTAAAGTTCGTTTTTCCGAATACCGAATTCGCAGACAAGATCAGGAGCCCCCCGTGCACATCACCGCGAAGGTCGACTACGCGGTGCGCACGCTCGTCGAAATCGCCAAGGCGCAATCGAATTCGGTGAAGGCCGATGCGATCGTCGCCGCGCAGGACATTCCGCCGAAGGTGCTCGAATCCGTCGTCGCGGATCTGCGCCGCGGCAAATTGGTGACCAGCCGACGCGGCCCCGACGGCGGTTACCGCCTGGCCCGCCCCGCCGCAGACATCAGCATCGCCGATGTCATCCGCGCCGTGGAGGGCCCGCTCGCCTCGGTGCGCGGCCAGCGGCCGGAGGACGTCACCTACTCCGGAGCGGCCGAACCCCTGCAGCGCGTGTGGATCGGCCTGCGCGTGAACATCCGCGCGGTCCTGGAACGCGTCACGGTCGCCGATATCGCCAATGACCTGCTCCCGCCCTTCCTGGACGAGCTCCTGCACGACCCGCACGCCTGGAATCGCAAGCCTCGCCCGGTCGAGCGCCCGGGTGCGCGGGATGAGGAAATCGCCAGCACCGAGTGGGACGATCTAGATCAGCCCTGACATCTGACGGTGTTCTTATAACTGAAAATCATCACGCCGTGCGTCACAGGTAGGCGGTAGCCTGCGAGGCATCATGTTGATTCGACTACTCCGCACCTTCCTGGCGCCCTACCGCACCCAGCTGGTGGGCGTGGTCGTGCTTCAGCTGATCTCGGTCATCGCGATGCTCTACCTGCCGAGTCTGAATGCCGACATCATCGATGACGGCGTCACGAAGGGCGATATCGGCTACATCTGGAGCACCGGCCTGCTGATGCTCGCGGTCACCGGCGTCCAGGTCATCGCCCAAGGTTCTTCCGTCTATCTGGGCGCGCAGGCCGCCATGAGCGCGGGCCGCGATATGCGTGCCGCGCTGCTGCACCGGGTCGGCACCTTCTCCGCCCGCGAGGTCGGCGTATTCGGCGCACCGTCGCTGATCACCCGCAATACCAATGACGTGCAGCAGGTGCAGATGCTGATGCTGATGAGCGCGACCATCCTGGTGATGGCCCCGATCATGTGTGTCGGCGGCATCATCATGGCGCTGCGCGAGAATCTCGGCCTGTCCTGGCTGCTGCTCATCGCGGTGCCGGCGCTGGGCCTGTCGATGGCCTACATCATCACCCGCATGGTGCCGGGCTTCCGGCGCATGCAAACCAAGCTCGACGGGGTGAATCGTGTTCTGCGCGAACAGATCACCGGTATCCGGGTGGTGCGCGCGTTCGTGCGCGAACGGCAGGAGACCTGGCGTTTCGGCGTCGCCAATTCGGAGCTGACCGAGCAGTCGCTGTTCGTCGGCCGCTATATGGCGATGATGTTCCCGCTGGTCATGCTGATCTCCAATCTGACCGCGGTGGGCGTGATCTGGTTCGGCGGCCATGCCGTCGACAACGGGACCATGCAGATCGGCTCGCTCACCGCCATGCTGTCCTACATCATGCAGATCCTGACGGCGGTCATGATGGCCTCCTTCCTGGCCATACTGGCCCCGCGCGCCGCGGTCTCCGCTGAGCGCATCGGCGATGTGCTGGACACCGACTCCTCGGTGCAGCCGCCGCGCCTGCCTCAGGACTTCAAGTCCGACGCGGGTTCGGTGGATTTCGCCTTCGCCGAATTCAAGTTCCCTGGTGCGGAAAAGGCTGTGCTGCGGGCGATTCGGTTCCGGGTCGAGCCGGGCACCACCACCGCCATCGTGGGTGCGACGGGCGCGGGCAAGACCACGCTGATCAATCTGATCCCCCGGCTCATCGATGTCACCGACGGCGCGGTCTATGTGGGCGGCACCGATGTGCGGCACATCGAACTGGAGGCGCTGCGCAATAACATCGGCTTGGTTCCGCAGAAGGGCTACCTGTTCTCCGGAACCGTCGCCTCCAACCTGCGCTACGGCAATCCGGACGCCACGGACGAGGAGCTCTGGGAGGCCCTGGAAATCGCGCAGGCCGCCGACTTCGTCCGCGAGATGGGGCGGCAGCTGGAAACCCCTGTCGCACAAGGCGGTACGACGGTGTCGGGCGGTCAGCGGCAGCGCCTGGCGATTGCCCGCGCGCTCGTCCGAAAGCCCCGCATCTACTTGTTCGACGACTGCTTCTCCGCCCTGGACGTCGCCACCGACGTGCGGGTGCGGGACGCCCTGAAGCCGGTGACCGGCAATGCGGCGGTCATCACTGTCGCACAACGTATTTCGACCATCCGCGATGCCGATCAGATCGTGGTGCTGGAGGACGGCGCGATGGCGGGAATCGGTACCCACGAACAACTCATGCGGGATTGTCCCGAATACAAGGAGATCGTGGAGTCGCAGTTCAGCGCGGAGGAGGTCCGATGAGGCCCGGAGCCGTGAATCCCGGCGCGCCCGACGCGAAAGCCAAGTACTTCGGCCCGTCGATGAAGCGCCTGCTGCGCCGACTGGCACCCGAAAAGTTCTATATCTCCATCGTTTTCGCGCTGGCTACGGCGTCGGTGGTGCTCAATACCCTGGGCCCGCACATCCTTGGTAATGCCACCAACCTCATCTTCGACGGCGTGGTCGGCAAGCAGCTGGGTGAGACCTTCGGGCCCGGCACCACCAAGGAGCAGGCGGTCGAGGCGCTCCGCCAGAAGGACAGCAACTTCGCCGACATGCTCGCCAGCATGAACGTGATTCCCGGTGTGGGCGTGGACTTCACAGCGGTCGGCCACGTGCTGGCTTGGGTGCTCGCCGTCTACGTCGGTTCGTCGGTATTCGGCTGGTTCCAGGCGTATCTGCTCAATATCGTCCTGAACCGTCTGGTCAGGCGGATGCGCGGCGAGATCGAGGACAAGCTGCATCGCCTGCCGCTGAGCTACTTCGACTCCATGCCGCGCGGTGACGTGCTCTCCCGCGTCACCAATGACGTCGACAATATGGCGCAATCCCTGCAACAGACCATGAGTCAGATGATCGTCTCGGTGCTGTCGGTCATCGGCATCCTCGGCATGATGTTCTGGATTTCGTGGGTGCTGGCCCTGATCGCGCTGCTCACCGTGCCGCTGGCGGTCGTGGTGACCGCGCAGATCGCGAAGCGCTCCAAGCCGCACTTCGTGGCCCAGTGGAAGCTCACCGGCGATGCGAACGCCCAGATCGAAGAGGCCTTCACCGGCCACGAGGTGGTCAGTGCGTTCGGCCGGGTCCGCGAGGTCGGCGAGAAGTTCGACGAGACCAACGACAAGCTGTATGAGGCCTCGTTCAAGTCGCAGTTCATCTCCGGGCTGATCATGCCCGCCATCATGTTCCTCGGAAACCTGAACTATGTGCTGATCGCCGTGGTCGGCGGCCTGCGGGTGGCGTCGGGTCAGTTGTCGCTGGGTGAGGTGCAGGCGTTCATCCAGTACTCACGCGGATTCACGCAGCCGCTCACCCAGATCGGCTCCATGATCAACATGCTGCAGTCGGGCGTGGCATCGGCGGAACGGATCTTCGAGATCCTCGATGCCGAGGAGCAGGTGGCCGATCCCGAGGTCGAGGATTCGCGGCCGGTGGATCGCGGCCGGGTCGCCTTCGAGAAGGTGTCCTTCCGCTACGAGCCGGAGACCCCGATCATCGACGAGTTGTCGCTGGTCGCCGAGCCCGGGCATGTGGTGGCGATCGTCGGCCCGACCGGCGCGGGCAAGACCACGCTGGTGAATCTGCTCATGCGGTTCTACGAGGTGGATTCCGGCGCCATCACCATCGACGGCGTCGACATCACCCGCATCACCCGCGATCATCTACGTTCGCGCATGGGCATGGTGTTGCAGGACACCTGGCTGTTCGGCGGCACGATTCGCGAGAACATCGCCTACGGCCGGACCGATGCCACCGAGGAGGAGATCCTCGAGGCGGCCCGCGCCGCGTTCGTGGATCGCTTCGTGCACGCGCTGCCGCACGGCTACGACACGGTCATCGATGAGGAGGGCTCCGGCGTCAGCGCCGGTGAGAAGCAGCTCATCACGATCGCGCGCGCGTTCCTGTCGCGGCCGTCCATCCTCATCCTCGACGAGGCCACCAGTTCGGTCGACACCCGCACCGAACTGCTGGTGCAGCACGCCATGGCCGCGCTGCGCCGGGATCGCACGAGTTTCGTGATCGCGCACCGGCTTTCGACGATTCGCGATGCCGACACGATCGTGGTGATGGAGAAGGGCAAGATCGTCGAGCAGGGCACCCACGAACGCCTGCTCGCCGCCCGCGGCCCGTACTTCCGCCTCTACAACGCGCAGTTCGCCGCCGCCATCACCGACGGTGAGGGCGAAGGGATCGAGTTCGACGAGGACGAGACCGTCTCGCTCGGCAAGAACTAACGGCACCACGCACGAATTGTCCGGCCCGCACCTCACGGTGTGGGCCGGACCTTTGTGATCTGGTCCCGGCTGCGAGGATGGACGGGTGTCTGCTTCCGAGTTCGCTTTCAAGGTCGGTACCCGGCTGGATGGTCAGCATGGCCGATCCGGCCTGATCAGCACGCCGCACGGCGATATCGCCACCCCGGCGTTCATCCCGGTCGGTACCAAGGCCACGGTCAAGGCGGTCCTGCCGGAGACCATGAAGGAACTCGGCTCACAGGCGCTGCTGGCCAATGCCTATCACCTGTATCTACAGCCCGGGTCCGATGTCGTGGACGAGGGCGGCGGCCTGTCCAAGTTCATGAACTGGCCCGGCCCGACCTTCACCGACAGCGGCGGCTTCCAGGTCATGTCACTGGGCGTGGGCTTCAAGAAGGTCCTGGCCATGGAGTCCGTCGGCGTGCAGAACGACGATGTGATCGCCAAGGGCAAGGAACGCCTCGCACACGTCGACGATGACGGCGTCACCTTCCGCTCACACCTGGACGGCTCGAAGCACCGCTTCACCCCCGAGGTGTCCATGGGCATCCAGCATCAGCTGGGCGCGGACATCATGTTCGCCTTCGACGAGCTGACCACGCTCATGAATACCCGTGGCTACCAAGAGGAATCGCTGGAACGCACGCGTCGTTGGGCGCAGCGCTGCCTCGACGAGCACGAGCGCTTGACCGATGCGCGTTCACACCGCCCGTATCAGGCATTGTTCGGCGTCATTCAGGGCGCGCAGTATGAAGACCTGCGCCGCAAGGCATGTCGCGATCTGGAAGCCCTACGCGGTACCGCCGGAACGGAATTCGACGGTTACGGCATCGGCGGCGCGCTGGAGAAGCACAATCTCGGCACCATTGTCGGCTGGTGCTGTGACGAGCTGCCCGAGCACAAGCCGCGGCATATGCTCGGCATCAGCGAGCCCGAGGATGTCTTCACCGCGGTGGAGAACGGCGCGGACACCTTCGACTGCGTGAATCCCTCACGCGTGGCGCGCAATGCGGCCATCTATGTCGACGAGGGCCGATTCAATATCAATACCGCGCGCTTCAAGCGCGATTTCACGCCCATCGACGACACCTGCGACTGCTACACCTGCGCGCATTACACCCGCGCGTACCTGCATCACCTGTTCAAGGCGAAGGAGATGCTGGCCTCCACCCTGTGCACCATCCACAATGAGCGCTTCACGGTGCGCCTGGTGGATCGCATTCGGGAGAGCATCGACGGCGGGTATTTCGGCGATTACAAGACCGAATTCCTGGGCCAGTGGCGCGGTCGCGTCAAGGCGCCTGGCCTGTAGACGCGACCGCGGCTGCTGCTTTCGAACCGAGTGACTCAGCTCTCGATCGCGGGCACTTCCAAAGGCGCGTAACTGGGTTCGTGCTTCTTCAGGAAGGCGATCACCCGATAGGTGATGGGCAGCACGATGACCTCGGCCATGGTCTTCCAGACGAAGCCGACGATCACGTAGTTGATGAACTGTCCCCACGAGTCGATGCCGATGGCGGTCGCCGCGATGGAGCAGAAGATGAGCGTGTCGCCGAACTCGCCGACCACGGTCGACCCGATCAGCCGCGCCCACAGGTGCTTCTCCTTGGTGCGTTCCTTGATCGCCACCAGGGCGGCGGAATTCAGCATCTCGCCGACGAAATAGCCGCAGAGACCCGCCGCGACCAGCTGCGGCGTGGAGCCGAGCACGGTGTGGAAGGCTTCCTGGTTGTCGTAGAACGTGGCCGCGGGCAGCCCGATGGCGATGGCGAAGCAGCCGGTCATGAGCAGCAGAATGCCGAAGCCCATGTAGATGGCGCGTCGCGCGGCCTTGAAGCCGTACACCTCGCTCAGCACGTCGCCGATGATGTAGGCCAGCGGGAACAGGAACCAGGCGCCGTCGGTGGTGATCGGGAGGATCTCGATCGGCCCCAGTTTCAGCTCGCTGCCGCTGAAGAATTGGACGCCCTTGGTGGCGCAGATATTCGAGATGATCAGTGTCGCCGTGAACAGTGCCACGACCGGTGTGTAGTAGCCCCCCGCCGCCTGTGCGAATGCCGCATGCTTGGGCGCGGGGTGTCCAGATCGGTCTGAATCGACCGTTTTCATATCGCTCACGCGGCAAGTATCCCTGCCGCGACGGATGGTTATGGGCTGGTGGGGTGGCCTAGGCTGAGCGAATGACGAATCCCGGCGGGTCCGACGAGTGGTGGAAGCAGTACGGCGGTGAGGGCGTGTCGCCTGAGGCTTCGCCCTCGGTGCCGCAGCAGC
The DNA here is from genome assembly GCF_040683015.1 of Nocardia sp. NPDC051030. NCBI lineage: Bacteria > Bacillati > Actinomycetota > Actinomycetes > Mycobacteriales > Nocardiaceae > Nocardia > Nocardia sp. NPDC051030. Next base: position 727,098 of record NZ_JBFBCD010000005.1, read on the forward strand.
CGACGCCCCCGCCGGCCGGCTATTCCTCCGCACCGAATTATTCACAGCCGGAGATGACTCCGCCGCCGCAGCAGCAATATCCGAATTACACGCCGCCGCAGGCGAATCCGGCGGCCGCCTATCCGCCTCCGGCCGCCGGTGGGTATCCGCCCGCGCAGGGGCCGACACCGGGGTATGGGTATCCGGGCTATCAGCCCTACGGGTATCAGCAGCCTCCGCTGGGCACCAATGGCATGGCGATCGGCTCGCTGATCGTGTCGATCGCCGGGTTGCCCATGCTGTTCTTCTGCCTGTTCCTGCCGGTCGGTTCGCTCGTGGGCCTGATTCTCGGTGTGGTGGCGGTGAATCAGATCAAGACCTCCGGGCAGCAGGGGCGCGGGCTGGCGCTGGGCGGGATCTGGGTCGGTGCGGCCGGGCTGGCCATCGGCGTGGTGTGCCTGGCGCTCTTCTTCGTCGGCATCGCCAGCTCGCCGAGCCGCTAGGCGAGCCACGAACGACGGCGGGGGGGGCGGAGGGGGGGGGGGCACCCCCCCCGGGTTTTTTTTGCGGGGGGTGTTTGCGGGGAATAGGGGTGGGCCGTGTTTTAGGGGGTGGCGCCC
>NZ_JBFBCD010000006.1:0-611693 GCF_040683015.1 Nocardia sp. NPDC051030
CCCGCACAGTGCGGGAGCCGACGGCGTTTGGCGTCCACCCGGCCATAGCCCGGTTCTATGAGTGCATCGGTCCAGGGTGGCTACCGGGTCCGTGACCTGCGATGGAGAGTGGGGTTATACAAAAAATCCCCTCTTGAAATCAGGACACCATGTACACCCTGCTATTCGCACTGATTCTGCTCTGTGTGCTGGCGGTGGTTCGCGATTGGCCACGCCGGTACTCGATGTCGCTCTGCTCGATGACCCTGGCCCTCGCGGTGCTGGCGTTCCTGCCCCATGTGGTCGGCCGTCCCTTCGGCATCGCCCTCTGATGCGCGCGGTAAAGGAGAATCCGATGACCACCACACTTACCGCCCCCGCCGTCGAGAAGCTCGCTGGCACAGGCATTTCCCACAAGCTCGGGCTATGGTTCGCTCACCTCTACGTGCTCGGCATGTGCGGCACTCTGGCCGGTGCCTACTTCTTCCAGTTCGGCCTGGGCGAATACCCCTGCCCCATGTGCCTGCTGCAGCGAATGTTCTTCCTGCTCAGCGCGATCGGACCCGCCTGGATCATTGTCAGGTCGCGTACCGGAGTGGTGACCACCCAGGAGTTCGCCTCCGGCTTCGGCTGGGCCATCCTGGCCGCCGTGCTCGGTTCGGCCATCTCGGCCTCGCAGGTGCTCATGCACATCGTGCCCCCGGACCCCGGCTATGCGGGCGCACTGTTCGGGTTGCACCTCTACACCTGGGCCTTCATCACCTTCGTCCTGGCGATCCTCGCCTCGGCCATCGCCCTGTTCCTCACCGCGGTGAGTGAACCCGGCACCGTGGCAAGGACTTCCGCCGCTCTGAGCCGCGCCGCCAAGATCACCCCGGCCATTCTGATGACCTTCGTCGCCACCAATCTGGTCGCCTGCTTCCTGCTGCAGGGCCTGCACTGGAAGATGAGCGGTGATCCCACCAGCTACCAGTTCCTCACCGATCTCGGCTGGTAACTGAACGCGTTCGACCCCCGTACCGACTGCGGTACGGGGGTCGACTGCCATTCAGGCCACTATTTCGCGAGCGCCTTGCCGCCATTGGGTGCGACGGCGAACCAGGTGCCGCCGACGCCCTGGCCCAGCAGGTCACCCGCCTTCTTGTCCTTCGAGAAGTAGTAGACCGGCCAGCCGCCCACGGTGAGCTGGCAGGTGCCGTCGGCGCGCTCGATGAATCCGGTCAGGACCGGATCGATGCCGTCCACATAGAGGGACTGGCCGCGGTTGACCAGCATCGGCGACCAGGTGGTGGCGCAGTCACCACTGCAGTTCGAGACCGACGGCTTGGCGGTGTCCTTGTCGAACCGGTAGAGCGAGCGGCCGTCCTTATCGACCACGTGCTGCCCGATCGTCCCATCGGTGACCACCTTCAGCTGCACCGAATCGGCATTCGTGGGTGCGGTGCCCTTGTAGATCTTCAGCCAGCCCTGCTGCCGCTCGAGCTGCGCCTGCGAGACCGAGGTGGGTGCGCCGGTCGGCGTCGGGTCGGCGAAAGCCGGTGCGGTGGACAGGGTCAGCACTCCGGCCGCGGCGACCGCGACGGCGGCGGCACGGATCAAGGGTTTGATGGCGGAGATACGGACGGTCATGGAATGCCCCTCACTGATTTTGTGGTTGAGGCAATTGTTCGGTTTCCGGGCCGAATGTTCTGTTCACCCGGCGACGTCCATTGTGTATCCGAGCCGACACAACGATCGGCTGGAGGTCAGCCGAGATACTTTCCGTACCAGTCGGTTACCCGCTTCCAGGCATCGGCGGCCGCGGTCGGCTGATAGCGCGGGCCGGTGTCATTGAAGAACGCGTGATCGGCATTCTCGGCGACGAAGGTCTCATGCGGCAGGCCCGCCTTGGTCAGCGCCGCCTCGGCGGCCGGGCGCGACGCGTCGACGCGCGCATCGAGCGCCCCGTACACCGCCAGCACCGCCGCCTTGGCCCCGGTGACCTCACCGCCGTCCGGGAACGGTCCGTAAAAGGGTGTGGCAGCGGCCAATTCGGATACCCCGGAGGTGAGTAGCAGCCAGGTCAGCCCGCCGCCGAAGCAGAATCCGGTGGCTCCCAGCTTCTTACCCGGTACCCGTTTCTGCAATTCGCCCAGTCCCGCCCGCAGATCGGCCACGAACCGGTCCTGCGAGATCGTGCCGAGCGCCGCCGTGGCGGCGGCCGGATCGGTGAAGGTGGCGGTCCCGCCCTCCTCCGACAGCAGATCGACCGCCAGCGCCGAATACCCGACTCCCGCGAAACGCCCTGTCACGGAACGAATGTGATCGGTCAGGCCCTTATTTTCGTGAATGACCAGTACCCCGCCGCGCGGCTGCGCCGCCTCCGCCCAGGCCGCCTGCAAGGTGCGCCCGTCCGGCCCGGCGAAGGTGATCGCGGCCGGTGTCACCGCGGTGCTGGTTCCGGGCGGGGCCCCGGAACCCGGCGACGTGGTGACCGCACTCGTGGCGGCGGGCGGCGTCGCCTTGTCCGAACAGGCGGCCAGCAGCGCGACCGCCGCCGGTGCCGCCAAGCCCAGCATCCCCAGCCGCCGCATGGCCTCGCGGCGGCTGAGTAGCCCTTCGGCGTGATCAGTGGCGATTTCCTCTGCGATATAGCGTTGCAGTGGCGTCATGAGTGAGAGCGTAGGCCGCCGGGGTTACGCCGGGCTGAAGAAAAGCAGGACGGTCAGGGATTGACCGCGAGCACCAATTTGCCGGTCGAGGTGCGGCTCTCCATCAATCGGTGCGCCTCGGCGACCTCGGTCAGCGCGAACTCGGCGGTGATCGGCAGATCCACCCGGCCCGTCGTCACCAAACCGAATGCGGCCGCGGCGATCTCATGCAGCACCTCGGGCGCTCCGGCCGCCAGGCCGAGAATGGAGAAACCGGCGATCGAGCGCCCGCGCGGGTACAGCTCGGGCTGGCCGATCTGCCAGGGCGCCTCACCGCTCGCATTGCCGTAGGACACCATCCGCCCGAAGATCGCCAGCGATTCCAGCCCGCGCCGCAGGGTTTCCCCACCCACCGGATCCAGCACCAGATCCACGCCGCGCCCACCGGTGGCACGCCGGACATCCTCCTCGAAGGTCGCGGTCAGGAAGGCATCGTCGTAGCCGACCTTGCGCGCGAACTCCGCCTTGGACTCACTCGACACCACCCCGTAGACCGCACCCGCGCCCGCCAGCTTGGCCACCTGCCCCACCACGGTGCCCACACCGCCCGCCGCCGCCTGCACCAGCACGCTCTCACCGCCTTGCAGCCTGCCGACCGTATGCACCAGCGCATACGCGGTCGGCAGCACCGTGGGAAGCGTTGCGGCGGTCCGCATATCGACCCCCTCGGGAATCGCGAACACCGTAGCCGCCGAGACCACCGCGACATCCGCGTACGCGCCGCCCTGCGTGATCGCCGCCACCGGCTGCCCCACCGTCAGCCCCTCGACCCCCTCGCCGACCGCCCGCACCACGCCCGAAAGCTCCAGTCCTGGAACGAAGGGCAGCGAAGGCACCCGGTACCCCACCGAACGTGCTTGCAGATCAGCGAAATTGATCCCGACGTACTGGACGTCAACACTCACCTCACCCGGCCCCGGTTCGGGCGCCTCGACCTCCACCAGCCGCAGAACCTCGGGACCACCGAATTCGCCGATCTGAATCGCGCGCATGCGCCACACTCCATTCGCATTCGTGATGACGTCCGAATGATAACCAGGCGCGCTGTGAAGCAGTCGGAACAGCATTCTCAGTTCGAGCGTTCAGCGCGTTCTAATGCGTTGCGGCGGTGGGGAACTACTCTTGCACTGCGCTATCGCGAAATTTCCGAGCCCTAGCGGGGTTTCACCGGCCGAGTAGACCGCCCACGATCTGCTCCAGGCCGATGTGGGGGTCGAATTGTTTTGCGGGGCTGGCCAGTTGGTGCAGGATGACGCCGTCCAAGTAGTCGACCAGCGGTTTCGCCACGTCTGTGCCGGGGGCGACGTCGCGCAGCAGGGTGGCGGCCCATTCGGTCAGGCGTTCGTGGCCGCGGCGGACGGTTTCCTGGACCGCGGGCACGGTTTGTGCCTCCAGGAACAGCGCGTACCTGGCGAGGGTGCGGGCGCGATCGGTGGTGGTGGCATGGGTGGCGAACTGGGCCATGCCGTCGATGAGTTGATCGAGGGTGGCGGGTGCGGGCGCGCGGTTCATTGCTTCCCAGTCCGCGTGGTCGCGCGCCTCCAAGCGTTCGGCTATTCCGGAGAGCAGTGCGTCCCGCGTGCGGAAGTAATTCGAGGTCGTACCGGAGGGCACGCCCGAGATCTCGTCGACCGCGCGGTGGGTCAGGGCGCGTGAACCGCGCGAACCGAGTAGCTCGATCGCGGCATCCAAGACCTGTTCACGCTTGGTGGGCATGGCCGGATACTACATCAGTAGTGACTTGCACTACAGCCGTAGTATTCGACACTACGGCTGTAGTAGCTTGATGTCAGCAAGGCGGCCGGTTCACTCTCGAACCGGAGGGGAATGAAGGGATCACGACATGTCCAAGGCGGTCATAGTCGGCGGCGGCATCGGTGGACTGGCAACGGCCATCGCATTCATCCGGCAGGGCTGGGAGGTCGAAGTCCTGGAACGATCGGCACGGATCGCCGAGGTCGGGGCGGGATTGTCGATCTGGCCCAATGCGCTTCGGGCACTGGATGAACTGGGCCTCGGGGACGAGGTCCGGGCCCGGGCAGCGGAGGAGGGGCTGGCCGGAATCCGGGACAGCAAGGGCCGCTGGCTCTCCCGCTCCGATGTGGAGGCCGTCCGCGTCCGCTACGGCAGCCCGATCATGATGCACCGGGCCGACCTGCTGGACATCCTGCGTGCGGCCGTACCGAAATCCACACTGCGCACCGGCATTTCGGTATCCGAGGTGCGGTCCGACGGAACCGTCGTGCACTCGGCCGGAACCTCCACCGGCGACGTGATCGTAGGCGCGGACGGCATTCGCAGCGTGGTGCGGCGCGCGGTCGTCGGCGAGATCGAACCCCGCTACAGCGGATACACCGCATGGCGAGTAGTGATCACCCCCACCGAGCCGATCGGCGATATGGGCGAAACCTGGGGCAGCGGAGAGCGTTTCGGCTACGCCAAGCTCGCGGACGGCCGGGTCTACTGCTTCGCCGTGGCCAATATGCCCGCCGGAACCCCGGGCGGCGGCCTGTCCGAACTGCGTTCCCGCTTCGGCACCTGGCATGACCCGATCCCCGCCCTCCTGGCCGCGGCCGACGAATCAGCCCTCCTGAAGCACGACCTCTACGACCTCCCCGACCTGAAAACCTTTGTCGCAGGCCGTATCGCGCTGATCGGCGACGCCGCCCACGCCATGACCCCCAACCTCGGCCAGGGCGCCTGCCAAGCACTCGAAGACGCGGTAGTCCTGTCCCGAGTCGCCGCCAAGGACGCGGACCTCTCCCGCTACGACACCCTCCGCAGACCCCGCACCCAAATGATCGTCAAACGTTCCCGAGCAATCGGCGCAGTAGGCCAACTCTCCTCCCCCCTGGCCGTCCTCGCCCGCAACACCCTCATGCGCCTGGCCCCCTCCTCAGCCCAATTCAAAGCCCTCGCCCCGATCCTCGATTGGGAAGTCTGAGCAGGGATGCTTGAATGGCTGATGACCGCCTGAATCGCACCTGGTTGGGGGTTCGATGCTGATCGAGAAGCAACGGTGGGCAGGGATCCAAGACGGGTCGGTGACCGTCCTGTTCAGGCGCTGGCGCAAAACCCAGGCCACACCCGGGCAGACGTACCGAACCGGGGCTGGGCGAATCGTCGTGGATGGCATGGAGATTGTCACGCCGCGGCGGATTCGGTCCCTCGATGCGCGGGCCGCCGGATACAAATCCGTGGCTGCGGTATTAGCGGATCTACGCGGGGACGCCGACGCCCCGATCTATCTACTTCGCATCCACCTGGCCGAAGATGCCGACCCACGCGAGGAGCTGGCCGCCTCCGATCAACTAACCGACCAGGACATCGCGATCATCACCGGCAAGTTGGGGCGAATGGACGCCTCGAGTCCGCTGGGTCCCTGGACCTTACAAACTCTCCGTCTCATCAACCAGTTTCCGGCCACCCGTGCTCCCGACCTGGCCGCCCGGCTCAGGCGTGAGACGGATCGTTTCAAGGTCGACGTTCGCAAACTCAAAAACCTTGGGCTCACTCACAGCCTCGATGTCGGATATCGCCTGTCCCCGCGCGGCATTGCCTACCTGCAATCGCAGCGTTCACCGAGTTCGGAACGGTAGCCGACCATGGGCCTGGACATCCATCACCAGAAAGCCGCCATGGATGGCGACAGTTATATCGGCGTGGGGAGTATGCCCCCCGAGGCGCTGTCGGAATATGGGTTCGAGCGGTATGTACGGGATATCCCCAGCACTCGGATGGTGCATTCCGTCGTGTTCTTTGAAGGACGAACAGACGCGGGCCTTCGCGGAATCGGCCCATCGCGGTGATAAATCGGGCCACACCTACCTGGTGGGTACGCCGGAGACCGATGCCACGCGGCTTCGGGGCTTGGAACAGCAGCTGGGGATGGGGCATTGCGAGCGGCGCAAGTCGGTCATCGACTTCGTCACGGGCCCTGGCGCTTACGACTCGATCAACCTCTCGTATTACGAGCCGGTCATCATCCCGGTGATCCACATTGTCGACGCCGGGTACCAGCGCAAGGGGATGGCATCCGGGTTCTATGACCACTTCCGCAATCTGGGGCACTACGTGCGGGAGGAAGACTTCCGGATGCTCGAGGAATTCGCGGATCCTGACTACTTCGATACGACCGCGAACATCCGGAAGAACTTCTTGGAGAACTACGAGCGGGGTCGCAGCATTTTGACCAGTTGGTGGTGAGGCGCGCACCGCGTTAGACGGCGGCGGCGTGTCCGATGATGATGTTGCCGAAGGAATTACGGGCGAAGACCTGCACGGAGTCGCCGGTCTCGGAGGGGGCGACCGAGGACAGTTGGTTGTGGACCGAGCCGTGCGGGGTGTTGGTTTCCACGCGGACCGCGCTGCCCGGGCGGATGCCGACCTCCAGCTCGCCGACCGAGGTCTCCAGCTGCATAACCCCGCGGGCGGCTTCGACGATGCGGATGTCGCCCTGGGCGGCCTTGGCGGTGACCGAACCGAGGGGGCGTTCGACGATGATGTCGCCGGAGGCGATCTCCATGTCGACCACGCCGAGTGCGCCGAGGCCCAGCAGGTGGCCGACACCGCCGACGGCCTTGAGTGCGGAGCCGGTGGGGACCTCGATGCGCACCTCGACGGTCGGGGTGCCGCTGAAGGGGGAGTGGTTGCGCCAGTTCTTCGGGGTGTTGACGGTCAGGACGCCGTCGGTGAAATCGACCTTGATCTGCTCGGCGGCACGCACGTCGGCCTTCTTGGAGGCGTCCGAGGGGCGGATGTCGACGACGGTGTCGTTGCGGTCGGAGGCGATCACGGTGAGGGTGCCGGAGAGGACCTCGGCGTCGACGGTGATGGCGGCGGGGGTCTGGAAAACGGTCATGGCATTACTCCTTGTGCGAGTGAAAACGGCTGGTCCGTGAGCTGCGTGGCGGGGTCTTCGACCTGGCCGGTGCTGTTCAACGAGGACTACTTTCGCCAACCCCGCTGACAGTGGACTGACGTGGCGCTGACACGCCCGCTGATACGGTGCCTGAGATGCGAGAGATGCCGATGACATCGAGTCCGGAACGCACGTCGTCGCGGTCGTGGTGGGGGTGGGGTGCGACGAACGAGGCGCTCTCACAACAGGAATCCGAGGCGCTCGCGGCACGGGTCTCGGGCTTGCTGCCGGGGCATGACCTCACCGATCACGAGCCGCCGGATCCGGCGTCATTGCCGATACCGGCTGCCCGGGTGACGCCGCCGGAATCGCTGGCCGGGCTGTGCTCGAGCGATCCGGTCGATCGGGCGTCGCATGCGCATGGGAAGGCATTCCGGGATGTGGTGCGAAATCTGCACGGCCGGTTGGAACATGTGCCCGATCTGATCGTGCGGCCGCGCACCGAACAGGATGTGATCGACGTACTCGATTGGTGCACAAGGGAATCCATTGCCGCGATCGCGTTCGGCGGCGGGAGTTCGGTAGTCGGCGGGATCGAACCGCGGCTGGACGGGCCCGCCGTCACGATCGACATGTCGAAGCTGGATCGAGTGCTGGAGATCGACCGGACCAGTCGCGCGGCGCGGATTCAAGCCGGGGTGTTCGGGCCGGATCTGGAGAATCAGCTTCGCGGGCATGGGCTTTCACTGCGGCACTTCCCGCAGTCGTTCGCGTTCTCCACGCTCGGCGGATGGCTGGCGACTCGCGCGGGCGGGCATTTCGCCACGCTGTACACGCATATCGATGACCTGACCGAATCGATGCGGGTGGTGACGCCGGTCGGTGTCAGCGAGTCCCGGCGACTACCCGGGTCGGGGGCGGGGCCCTCGCCGGATCGGCTGTTCCTGGGATCCGAAGGGACGCTGGGGATTATCACCGAGGCGTGGATGCGACTGCAGGATCGCCCGCGCTGGCAAGTCACCGCCACCGTCGCCTTCCAGGACTACCGGCGTGCGGTGGAGGCAACCCGCGCCATCGCGCAATCCGGTCTGTACCCCGCCAACTGCCGACTGCTGGACCCCGCCGAAGCCTTCCTCAATGCCGGATCGACCGCCCCCGGCGGCGTCCTCGTGCTGGCCTTCGAATCCGCCGACCACCCCGTCGACTCCTGGCTGGACCGAGCCCTGGAAATCGCGGCGGACCACGGCGGCACCACCGCGGCCCGCCGCGACAGACAACAGTCCGACCCCGACGCCTCAACGAACTGGCGCTCATCCTTCCTGCGCATGCCCTACCAGCGGGATGCCCTGGCCCGCCGCGCCATGATCGTAGAAACCTTCGAAACCGCCTGCACCTGGGATAAATTCGAGACCCTGCACGCAAATATCACGTCCGCGGCCCAGTCCGCCCTGGCCGAAATCTGCGGCGGCGGCCTGATCACCTGCCGATTCACCCACGTCTACCCCGACGGCCCCGCCCCCTACTACGGCATTTACGCCCCCGGCCGCTGGGGCAGCACCGTGGCCCAATGGGATGAAATCAAAACCGCAGTCTCGGAAGCCATCTCGAGCTCCGGCGGCACAATCACCCACCACCACGCCGTAGGCCGAGACCACCGCCCCTGGTACGACCGCCAACGCCCCGCCCCCTTCGCCACCGCCCTGCACGCCGCCAAACAGGCCCTGGACCCCGCCGGAATCCTCAACCCCGGAGTCCTCCTCCCCACAAAGCCCGCCTGACCGAAAAAATCTGTAGTGAAAACTCTAGACATTCGGCAAGTGGTTGTGTAATTTCACTGTCGTTCATATGAGAGATCGAGTGACTGGGCAGGTGAGCTGCCTGGTATGCAGTACTCCCCGTCCCCTCCGGAGCAGGCGAGAATCCGGCTGGCCCTCTGGCTGCTGGACCGTCGCCGGAGGGGCGGGGCGTAACACGGCAAGACATTCGCAAGCAGACCGATACGTATGGAGGTGGCCACTGAGTAGTCGAAAGCCTGTTCCGCGACCCGAGACGTCTCGGATGCGGTGTACGCCATCGGCCTAGGGGGGCCGGTGAACAGTTCGACCCTTTCGTATACGTAGATCCCAGGCCCCGGCGCACCCGCGCCGGGGCCTCCCTTCGTTTCAAAACCCTCGAGAGGTGTTGTGCGGCAATCGGATATGACTACGCGTAGCCCTGACCGCGGCGCTAGTTCCGCGCGGTCAGGATCTGGGTGAGGTAGTCCGGGGTGCCGTCGATGCGCTGCAGATGCGGGTAACGGAGGCCATCGTGATAGTTCAGTTCAATGGTCCGTGTCTGATCGAAGTCTTTCACCTGCAATCGGATCGGTGCGGGGTCCGTCTTGGCCGCCTCGATCGCGGCTTCCATCGTGGCTTGGGAATAGGGGGCGTCGTTGACCGAAACCACCGTCATCCCGGAGCCGACCTTTGCCTTGAATGCGGGTCCGTCCCATCGCACGTCGGTGACCTTGCCCGCACCGGACACGTTGAGACCGATCGAGTAGGTGTAGTTGACGGCGCCCTCGGCCTTTTTCCGCTGAGCCGTGAGTAAGGCACCCGGGTTGTTGTCGTAGACCAACTTCCACCCCGTCTTCTCGACACTCGCGGCGAACGATTCCTTTCCGTCGAGGCGATCGCGCAGGTACTTCCCCCAGTCGTCGGAGACCACGCCATTCAGTGTCGAGACGACGTCGTCGAAGTCGTAGGTGTGCTGCGACACCCACTTGCCATCGTCGACACCGAAGAACGCGCGAGCGAAATCATCGAGTGACTTCGTGTTCCCCGACAGTTCGCGGATACGCGCGTCCACCCCCAGCCACACCAGTTGCCCGCCCTGGTAGTAATCCTCGCTGAGCTGCCACGACCGATACGGCTTCGTGCGCCGCTGAGCGATGATGGGATCGTTCGTGGTGTCCCGCAGGCCGCGCCAGGCGAGTCCGGGCCGGTTATCGGTGTACACAGCGACTACCGAAGCCAACGCATCACGGGAGACTTCCGCAGGTTCCAAGCCGGACCGGCCGGTGAGCACATTGCCCCAATACTGCGTCTGTCCCTCGTAGACCCACAACAAGCTGTCTTGCATCGGGACGTTGAAGTTGGGTGTCCACAGATCTGCCGGGCGTCGAAACTTGCCATTCCAGGAATGGGTGTACTCGTGCCCGAGCAGATCGTCGCTGCCAACCGCGGGGTCCCACCCGGTGAAATAGTCCGTGGGTTGGCCGTTCTCGCTGGATCGTTGGTGTTCCAACCCGTTGGAGCTGAGCTGATCCGACAACGACAGCAGGAAGTCGTAGTGGTCGTAGTGTTGTGAGCCGTACAGTCCCACGGCCTGTCGCACCAGAGCCCTGTGCAACTCGATGTGCTCGGGCTTGGCCTCGAGCTGCTCCGGTGCGTCGGCGAATGCTTGCAGCCGCACAGGGGTTTTCGCGCCAGGAGCCAGGTCGAACTCCTTGTGATAGCGCCCCGCATACACGGGCGAGTCGATGAGGATGTCCAATGGAACGGGCTTGTAATTCACGGTGTCGCCGTTCTTTCCGGCGACATCCAGCGCGGTTCCGGCCTCGAATCCTGGTGGGTAGGTAACGCTCGCGATGAAGGGAATCTCACTGGCGGGAGTGCCAGCTGGATAGAGGACCACGGCATTCCACTGTAAATTCAGCATATTCGGCGTCATCACCACGCGCCCCTGAGCGGAATCTGTGGGGGTGAGGAACTGGAAGCTCGCGTCAATTGATTCCACGCCGTCGGGCACGGACACCTTGAACGAATACACATTCAGCGGGTCACGCTTCCACTCCAGCTTGTTCCCTGCGCTGGTGAAGGTGATGCCCGCGATCTTGTCGATCGGACCGGACGCAGAGTGGCTGCCCGGCAGCCACTGCGGAAAAAGTAAATCCACCTCGCCCGGCTGAACGGGGATCGTCTCTTTCACCTGAATCACGCGTTGCGGCAGATTGGTCACGTCGACCGCCACCGAGATCGCTTTCTGATTCGCCGGAGCTTCATCAGACGTGTTGCGCAAGCCGAAGTAAAGCGAGCCCGCCACCAAAATGAGAACGACGACGCCAACAGCGCCATAAATACGAATCTTGGTCAACGGCACTCCCCGATCTCGTGGACGAAATAGACGCAATGCCCGCCCCCGCCCCATCCCCTCCTCCGGCGTCAACGCTTCAAATAGTTTGTTCGGGTCGGCGAGCATCCATTAGTTGTCTGAACTAACTTTTGATAGTACGAGAGTTGGTATCGCACTGCGCGGAGAGCAAGTGTGGGCTGCGTCATACCTGTCGGCGTAGCTGAGATCTGCCGGGCGGTAAGCGATCGAGTCGCGCTCAGGGCCGCGAGTCCTGTGATCCGTGCTCGTCCAAGGCGCTTTGCAGGGTGGTGTTGAGGGCCTGGGCTTCGGTGAGCTGATCCTCGAGGATCACGATCCGGCACGCCCCTTCGAGGGAATTTCCGGCATCGACCAGCTCACGCACGCGCGCGGCGATCCGCAGTTGGTAGCGCGAGTAGCGGCGGTGTCCGCCCGCCGAGCGTTGCGGGGTCAGCAGGTGTGCGGCGTCGAGGGTGCGCAGGAATGCCTGGGTGACGTCGAGGATCTCCGCCGCGCGACCCATGCTGTAGGCGGGGAAATCCTCGTCATCGAGTCTGTCCGCCCCGCCGACATTGCCGGGGGGAGTCGTATCTGGTTGCTGCACAACACCTCTCAAGGGTTTTTGAAACGACGGGAGGCCCCGGCGCGGGTGCGCCGGGGCCTGGGATCTACGTATACGAAAGGAACAAACTGTTCACCGGCCCCTGAGGGCCGATGGCATACACCGCACCCACGATGAGTCGGGATGTGGAACAGGTTTGGGACTACTCAGTGGCCACCACCTCCGCGGGTGTCGGGTTCTGCCTGTCATGGTCTTGGTCCTTGCTGTGCCCCGTCCCCTCCGGCGGCGGTCCGGGCTGCGGGGGGTCCAGCCGGCTTCTCGTCTGCGCCGGAGGGGACGGGTGTATTGCATGCCAGGCAGTTCACCTGCCCAGCCACTCAACTTCTCTCTCGAACGACAGTCAAATTACACACTGGCGCACGGAATGTCTAGAGCCATCACTACAGATTTTTTTCGCGGCGCCCGTGCCTCCCGTGCGCCCGCCCGCTCCCAGCTCACTCACCGGTCGATCAAGGTCGGCGAGGGGTGGTAACCAGGGTCACCGCGGCCGCCAGCACGGCCAGCGCCGAGGCAACCAGCAGCGCCGCACTCGAGCCGGAAGCCAGCGCCTGATGTAGTGCTTCGGTGGGCGGTTCGGTGGGGTGTGTGGCCGTCCATGACGTGATCGAGTCCGCGGTGACGGTCGAACCGATCGAGGCGATGGCGGCGAGGCCGAGCGTGCCTCCGGTTTGCAGGGCCGAGGCCGACATCCCCGACGCGATCCCGGTGTCTTCCTCGGCCACATTGCCGACCACGAGCAAGGTATTGGCAGACAACATCACGCCGATACCGCCACCCAGGGCGAGCAACCCGGGCAGCAGACCCGTCGCGTACGAGCTGGAAACCCCGAGCCGGGACAGCCAGAACGCGCCGAGCGCGGCCAGAATCGCACCCGCCGTGGTGAATACGCGCGGGCCGACCTTTCCGGACTTCGCCTTGACCAGGCCCGCGCTTACCACAATGGCCACGGTCATCGGCAGGAATGACAACCCGGTGCGCATCGGGCTGTAGCCGAATATGTCCTGCGCATAGCGAGTTCCGAAGAAGAACACCGGAAACAGGCACGCGTAGGTCAGCGCGGCCGTGACGAGGGCTCCCGTGCGTACCCGATCGCGGAGCAGCCGGAGCGGGAGCATGGGCACCGCCGTGGTGGCTTCGATCGTCGCGAACAGCACGAACAGCACGATCGCCGCCGCGAGCATGCTTACGCTGAGTCTGTTGTCCCAGCCTGCGCTGCCCGCGTGGATCGCTCCGTAGACCAGGCATGACAACGCCGCGGTCCCGATCACTGCGCCAGGCACGTCGAGCCGTCGGCGAGCGCCACGAGATTCGGGAAGCGTGACCAACGCCGCCAGCACAATCCCCACGCACAGCGGCACATTGATCAACAGCACCCAGCGCCAGGAGGCCAGTTGGGTCAACAGACCGCCGGCCACCATGCCGCCGGCCGCTCCGATCCCCGACATGCTCGCGTAGATCGCCATCGCCCGCTGGCGCGCCGGGCCGGCCGGAAAAGTGTTGGTGATCAACGACAGTGATGAAGGGGTGGCCGCCGCGGCACCCACTCCCTGTAGGCAGCGGCCTGCCAGCAGCCATCCCGGGGTATCGGCCATGCCGCCGATCAGCGAGCCGATGGCGATGATCACGAACCCGGCCACGAACAGCCGTCGGCGTCCGAACAGGTCCGCGGCGCGCCCGCCGAGCAACAGCAGACTGCCGTAGGTCAACGAGTAGGCATCGACCACCCAGGCCAGCCCGGCACCGCTGAAATTCAGCTCCCGCTGCACGGTCGGGAGCGCGACGTTCACGATCGTCATCTCGACGGAGGCCATGAACATCGCCATGCACAACACCACCAGCACCCTGCTGCCGGTCGTGCGGGCTTCCGTCGTGGTCACCGGGCTGCCGTCGCGGTTGGCCGCCGCAGAGACGCGGCGATGCTCTCCTGGGAGAAGGGCGGGATCATGCATGCCTCCAAGTACGGTTCGAAGTCGGCGTATCGGTGACGCCGACGTTCAGACTGAGGAATGCCGATCAACGTTCGTTCATACGATGAGTTGGGCGGCGGTCGCGACCGCCGACGTGCTGCCGTCGGATCAGTTGGGGGACAGTCCGAGGCGGCGCAGAATGTCGTCGGCCCGGCGAACGAGATGCTCGGCCTCTCCGGTCAGGCCCAGTGTCGCCCGAACCGTGGCCAGCACGGTCAGCGATTCGGCTTCTGCCAGTTCCGAGCCGACTTCACGGCTGCGGTGCACTGCCTGAAGTCCAGCATCGGCGGCCTGGTGTGCGCGGCCCGCCGACAGGTGTGCCACCGCGATCCGGACCAGCAGAAACGCCGCCTGCTTCTGTCGCAGCGGGTCGGGGCCGTGCAGATCGAAGCTGTCCTGGTAGCAACCGATGGCCGCGTCATGCTCGCCGAGATTCTCGTGGGCGAGTGCCGAGACGCCCAGGGCGATCGCTTCGCCTCGGCGGCAACCGATCTCGGCGGCCAGCGCCCGGGCCTGCTCGCACATCGCCACTGCCGCACGGGACTCGCCGCGGTCGATGTGGACCTGGGCGATGTCGATCAGAGTCTCGACTTCGCAGGACGGGCTGCTGTCACGTCGATGTGCCGCAAGCAAATCCAGATAGCAGGCCAGTGCGGTGTCGTAGTCCGCGCGACCCGCGGCGATCGCGCCGAAGAGCCGCTGGATCATTCCGGAGACGATGAGCCGGGTCGGATCGTAGGTGCCGCCGGACTCGAGTTCTGTTCGGCGGCAGGCTAGTTCGGCTTGTTCGGCGTATCGTTGCGCCTCGTCGAGGCTGCCATTGCGCTGGGCCGTCCGTCCGAGGGTGAATGCGGCGATAGCTTCAGCGCGCCGATCTCCGCGTTGCTCGGCGACACCGAGTAGCGTGTGCGCGGCGGCCCGGACCGATTCGAACCCGGACCAGAGCACACCCTCATCGTGAGAGCGGGCTATCCCGAGCATCAGCACCGCCGCCGGGAGGATGGGGACGGCCGGGTCTCGGCTGATCTGGATGGCCAGCCCGAAGCAGCCGGGGAACTCCCTGACGACCCACATCTGCGCGGTCAGCAGATCGGTGATGTACAGCGGCAGGTTTGTGGCCGGGCCGATCCCTCCGACGTCGAACAGCAGCTCACTCATCTGATTCGTCATATCGCTCGCCAACGGGTGTCCGGGCCAGATCAGCCCGTACGCGTCGCGCGCATTCACCAGGTAGTACTGCAGCAACCGGATGATCGCCGCATTCCGCTCGGCGATGTTCTCGGTGGACAGAGTCTGTTCGCGGGCGAACAGGCGGAGCAGGTCGTGGTATCGATATCTGCCGGGACCGGTTGCCTCGAGCATGCCGGCATCGACCAGCGATTCGACGAGGTTCTCCGTCTCACGTAAGCCCGAGCCCAGGATCGCGGCAGCTCCGTGCAGGGAGAAATCCGGGTTGTCGGGCAGGGCGAGCAGCAGGAACGCCCTGGCTTGGTGAATGTCCAGCTGTGCATAGCCGAGTGCGAAACTGCTGTCCACGGCCAAGTCGCCGATCCGCAACTCGCTCAGGCGGTGGGTTTCGTCAGCCAGCCTGTCGACCATCGATCGCAGGGTCCACGATCGGCGAGACGCCAGGCGGGAAGCCACGATTCGGAGAGCCAAAGGCAGCCGCCCGCAAGCCGTCACCAGTTCGGCGGCGGCAGTCGGATCGGTGACGATTCGTTCCGGGCCCGCAATGCGGGCGAGCATGGCCACCGCCTCGCTCGACTCGAGCACATCGAGGTCGACCAGGCGTACGCCCGGCAGCGTGGCGAGCCGGGATCGGCTGGTGATCAGCACGCCGCATCCGCTACTGCCCGGCAGCAGCGGCTCGATCTGGGCGGCATCGCGGGCATTGTCCAGCAGGACCAGCACCCTGCGGTCGGCGAGTGTCGACCGATACAGCGCTGAAAGTTCCTCCAGCCCATCGGGAATGGCGATCTCCGGCAGGCCCATCGCCCGCAGGAAAGCAGCCAGCGCCAGCCCTGGATCCGCAGGGTCCTCACCCGCTCCCCGCAGGTTCACATAGAACTGCCCATCGGGGAACCGATCGCGCACCCGATGGCTGACATGCACCGCCAGTGTGGTCTTCCCGATGCCACCCATGCCCGCGACAGCCGAAACCGCCAGTGCCGGTGAATCTTCCGCGCGCAGCGTTGCGCACAGTTCCTCGACGAGGGCTTCACGACCGGTGAAGTCGCCTACCGCGGCGGGCAGTTGCGCGGGTTTCGGCAGACTGGTCGCGACCTCGGCATTCGGTGGCGACAGGGCGGGGTCGCTGATGAGGATCTGCTGCCGGACCCGCTGCAGGTAGGCGCCGGGGTCGATGCCCAATTCCTCAGCGAGTGAATGCCGCACCTGGTCATACACCGACAGGGCATCCGCTTGCCGGCCGGACCTGTACAGCGCCAACATCAGCAAACCTCGCATCCGCTCCCGCAGCGGATGTTCGGCGATCAGCTCGGGCAGTTCGTTGACCGCGGCGGTATGCCGCCCGAGTTCGAGGTCGACCTCGATCCGAGACTCGATCAACCCCAGCCGGCGCTCGACCAGCTTGGCACGCTGAGTCTGCGCATACGGGCCGGGAAGTCCCGCGAGCGGATCGCCGCGCCAATGTCCCAGCGCCTCGGACAGCAATGTGGCCGCGGTGTCGCGGTCACCCGATCCGCGAGCCTCGTCCGCGGCTGCGGCCAACTCCTCGACCACTCCGATATCGACCGCGGTCGGTGGGACTCGCAGGCTGTAACCCCCGCTCGCGTAGACCAGTACCTGCGATTCGACGCGTGGCGCTCGATCGGGCTCCAGCAGTCGGCGCAGCTGCGAAACGTAGTTGCGAACGATCCGGACAGCGCTTTCCGAGGGCTGCTGGCCCCACACCCCGTCGATCAGGTCTCCGACCGGCACCAGTTTGCCGGGCCGCAACAGCAATGCCGCCAGCAATGCGCGCTGTTGCCGCGGCCCGGCGTCCAACTCCACACCGTCTCGCCACACCTGCAATCGACCCAGTACCCCGAACCGAAGATCAGCCACCACGGTTCGTCCTTCCGGTACCGCCTGCTCCGATGATGCGAAGCTGCGACTCTACGGGCAAGACACATCGCACGAGTTGCGGCGACCCGTGTACGACAAGCGGCTCATTCCCCCGCGTTCGTGGAGTCGGCCAGTGCGCCGCCGTCGATCGGGGTGAATCCGGCGTCGCGGATGAGGGGCCTCACGATCTCGGCGGCGCTCGGGTCGTCGCTCCAGTACCGCATTTCCGAGCGCTCGCCACCGTTCTGACCGCGCTGACCGTCAGCGAGCAGGTCGGGGGCGAGGCGGTCGCCGAAGGTGCGCACCAGTCGGACGTCGCCACCCAGTCGGCGCAGCTGGTATTGCGGGCTGGTCAGGCCATCGGGGATAGCCAGCGGCACGATCTTCCCGTCCCGTTCGCTGAGGGGGTTACTGGGGTCGATGACGATCTTGCCCGCGAGCGCCGCACCGTAGTCGCGGGCGATATCCGGGAAACCCTCCCACCACACCGCGATCACCACCACATCGGACGCGGCGATGGCGTCGAGCGGGCTCATGGCGGCGGCACGCTGACCCAGCTCGAGGGCCAGCCGCTTGGGCCCGTCCGGATGATTGGCACTGAGTACGACATCGTGACCGCCGGCCACCAGCAGCCGTGCCAGATTGCCGCCGATGCGGCCGGAACCGATGAATCCCACGCGCATGATCACTCGCTTTCTCTGTATCTCAAGGGGGCGGTGTCAGGAAATGAGGTCGTTGTCGCGAAGGCGGCGCAGGATCAGGGCCACGCCGAGCCTGATGACTCCGTACGGATCGGCGAGCCGGAATCCGAGCATCGTCTCGGCGGCGGCAATGCGGGTGGCGACCGACCGGTGGTGCATATGTAGCTCCCGGGCGGCGTTGCGCAATGAGCCCGCCCACACGAAAACCCTTAAGGCTTCGAGGGTTTCATCGCCGTTTCGGCTGGCGGCGATCAGGTCGAGGGCTTCGACGTCGGCGAGACCGGCCAGGTCGGCACTGCGCAGGTGCCGGGCGAGCACGGTGTTCGCGCCGAGATCGGCGTAGTGGAATATCGAATCCCGGATGACCTCGGACCGAGTCGCGCCGGACGGAGCGGCGAAACGCAGCGCTATCAGTGCCTGCTCCCACGAGTCCGGAGCGTCGGATGCCGCTAACACGGTCCCCACTCCGATCCGAATTCCCTTCGCGCCCTGAAGTTCCCGGCCAACCGGTGCCGCACTGGCGATCGCGTGCACCGATCCGAGCGACGCATGCCGGGTCCACGCCCCGCCCGTACCCAACTGCTTGGCCATGGCTGGACCCGACTCCGCCGGTCCGGCCACCGCGACCATGGTCATCGGCGTCGTCGGCAATACGCCGAGCAGACGTAGCGCGCGGGCGCGATCGGCGACGGACCGGGTGCGGCTGATGACGATCTCCAGCAGTGCCGGATCACCGAGCCGAAGTCCGTCCGGGTCCGCGAGTGGATCGGGTTCCTCGTTCACAGTGCCACCTTCGCTGAAGACTGCCGACAGCCGTGCGTGGAGCAGAAGTGCCAGGTCAGCCTACTTCCTCAGCTGTGGACCAGGGTGCCGGCGGGGCGCGGTCGGCGCGTGGCGAGGCGCGAATTCGCGCCACTTGGGCATATCTCCCGGCCACCCTCGCCGAGCAAGCTGGACAAACGTTCAGCTACATCGCCACACCCCCGAAGGGGCTTGGAAGCAAAGGAGAGCGTCATGAAGGTCAAGAACCTCGCAGTGGCCGCGGTGATGACCGCGACCGCCGTCGGTGTCGTCTCGGGCACCGCGCAGGCGCAGCCGACGCAATTCTGGCGAGCAGATGCTCCGATCAGTGCTCCGGCGGACACCGCGCTCCGCACCCAGGATCACGGGGTATCGATCGCGACCGTCCCGAACGCCGATGGCAGCGGTGTGGTCACCGAAATCGATTCCGGCCGTTTCGAACTGAGCCCCGATGTGCGGTCGGTCACCCTCTTCGACCGGAACGGTGAGATCGTCGACACGCTACCCATGGCGATCCAGGTCGCAGGGGTGAAGTACCTGCTCGCACCCGGCATCGAGCAAGCCGGACGCAGTCTCACCCTGAGCCCGGTCGCAATGCCCACCCTGAGCCCCGCGCAGCGTGCGGACCTGCCGATCAACTTCGCCGACGCCGCCGCCGACCTCAACCGGCACCAATACAACGCCGGAGTCGGCGCGCTCATCGGTCTCGGCATCGGAATCCTGGTCGGTCTACCGTTCCTCTTCCCCTTCGGGGCGATCCCGGGTGGGGTGATCGGAGCCGCGATCGGCGCGCTCATCGGCTGGGTCCTGCCCTGATCCGCTACCCATCGCGGCGACTTCCCGGCACTCGACTGCTGGCCTACAGCCACGACGGCGAGCTCACCATCCGGTGCGATCAGCTCCTACCTGCGGCGGCCTTCCCGGGTTCGCTGACCGGACGGTCGGCATGGCGGTATCTGCCTGGCGCGGTGCCGTATTCGCGTTTGAACGCGGTGGCAAAGGCGAACTCCGAGGTGTACCCGACCTGGCGAGCGATCTCGTTGAGTGGTGCATCGGATTCGCGCAGCAGCCGACCGGCAGTGGCGAGCCGCCACCAGGTGAGGTAGGTCAGTGGCGGACGCCCGGTCATGGTCTGGAAGCGGCGTGCGAACGCGGCTCGGGACTGTCCGGCCACATCCGCGAGTGTTTGCACCGTCCACGTCCGACCTGGATCCGCGTGAATTGCCTGTAGGGCGGCGGCGATGGCCGGATCAGCCAGTGCCGCAGCCCATCCGGTTACTTCCGCACCGGCGGGCTGGTCCTCGAACCAGGCGCGCAGCAGGTACAGCAGCAGCATATCGAGCAGTGCCCGCACGATGATGTCCGCGCCGAGTCGGGGAGTGCCCACCTCCGCGCCCAATAGCTCTATGGCAGAACGCAATTCAGGATGCTTACCGAGCTCGGCGGGCAGATGGATGACGGTGGGAAGATCCCGCAGTAGCGGATGCTTGCTGGTCGGATCGAGTTGATAACCGCCACAAAGGGTTACCGTGGCAGCCCCGTCGGTTCCGATGAAATCGGAAACGAACAGTTCGGTGTTCTCCACCGGATCGCACCGGGGTTCGGCCAACGGTGTGGACAGCTCATCGGCAAGTCCGTAGCTGTCGCCGTGCGGGAAGAACACCACATCGCCGACTCCGAGGGTTATCGGATCACCCTGTGGCGGAACAAGTCTGCACGTACCGCGCAGAATCACCTGGAAACCGGCGGCACCGTCCATGGCGGGAAACCGCTGCCCCCAGGGGGCACGCCATTCGACCCGCGCCGAACTCGCTCGCCCGGTTCGCATGCTCGCGATCACATCACTGAGGAAATCCACCACAGCAGCATAGATCAAGACGATCAAGTATAAATCGAAGATTTTCACGCATTGATCGTCTTACCCTCGGCAAATATGGTCATACCAAGGTCAAACGAGAGGGAAAACGATGTCAGCACGTCAAATCACCGCAGCGACGGTTGCTACCGAGATCGACACGGCGACCAGGACCACCATGCGTGCCGCCCGTATTCACGAATACGGCGGTCCCGAGAACATTCGATTCGACGTGGTGCCGGTGCCGCTGCCTGGTCCCGGCGCGGTCCTGATCCGGGTCGCCGCGACTTCCTTCAATCCCTCCGAAACGGCCCTGCGCTCAGGTGCGTTGCAGGCGTTCATGCCGCTGACGCTGCCGTACACGCTCGGCTGGGACGTGGCGGGAACCGTGGTCGAGATCGGTTCGGGGGTTACCGAATTCGTGCCGGGGGATCGAGTGATCGGCCGACTGGATGCCGGTGGGGCCGCCGCCGAGTACGTGGTCGCCGACACCGAGCTGCTGGCCGTTGCCCCCGCGGAACTGCCGCTCGAAACCAGCGCCGCGATTCCGGTCGCCGCGCTTTCCGCATGGCAGGCGGTCTTCGAACACGCGAAAGTTGTCCCGGGACAGCGGGTTCTGATCAATGGCGCAGGCGGTGGCGTGGGCGGCTTCGCCGTCCAGTTGGCCAAGCGCGCCGGCGCGGTCGTGCTCGCCACCGCCAGTGCGCGCAGCGCGGCGGCAATCCGTGCCGTCGGTGCGGACCAGATCATCGACTACACCCGCGACCCGCTACCGGCCGGAGTGGATGCGGTAATCAATCTCGCCGCAATCGATTCGGACGCGGCTGCTGTACTGGCCACGCTGGTCCGGCCCGGCGGCGCACTGGTTTCGATCGCGACGCCCATTCCCGCAGCGACGGCCGTCCATTTCGTAACCCGCAACGACGCGGCGCAATTGGCTCGGATCGTCGCCTTGGTCGACGCGGGTGAACTGCACATCGACATCGCCGAATCGCTACCCCTGACCGAATTGGCCGAAGTTCATCACCGCAGTGAGAACGGCCGAATCCGCGGCAAGATCACACTCCGCCCCTGAGCAAATTTCCCTCGACGGCGTTGTGCAGGGCCGGGCGGCGAACCCGGCTACCGTAACTCCGGTGGACCTTCAAGGACATGGAATTCGTGCCCGAATGGGACTGATCGCGGTCCTGGCGGCGCTGATGGCCTTCTCCCGGATCTACATCGCCGCGCACTACCCGCAGGATGTGCTCGGTGGGCTGTTGCTCGGCATTGCGGTTACCGGGCTCGGATACCTGGCCGCGCGCCGGCTGCTGGTCTGGCTGCTGGACCGAACCCAACGCACCCCGCTGCGACCGCTGCTCACCGCCACTCCCGCAACCAGCGCGCAGTTATGACTACCGAGCAGGCCGCGACTGCGGTGCCGAGCCGCGTATTTCCTTTGTATGCGGCCGGATTCGTCACGGCGTTCGGCGCGCACAGTATCGCCGCGAGTCTCGGCGGCTACACCGCCGGTGAGCATGCCTCGCTGCTCACTCTCGGCTTGCTGCTGGCGGTCTACGACGGTGTGGAGGTGCTCCTCAAGCCCGTCTTCGGGTCGTTGGCCGACCGTATCGGGCCCCGCCCGGTCCTGCTCGGCGGGTTGGTGGCCTTCGCTTTCGCCTCGGCTGCGTTCGTGCTCGCCGGTGATCCGGCGCTGGTCGGGGTCGCCCGGCTGGGGCAAGGTGCCGCGGCGGCGGCGTTCTCTCCGGCCGCGGGTGCTCTGGTCGCCCGGCTCGCGCCGAAGACTCGGCACGGGCGCGCCTTCGGCAGCTATGGGGCGTGGAAAGGCTTGGGCTACACCCTCGGGCCTGTACTCGGCGGCATTCTCATCACCCTCGGCGGCTACACCCTGCTGTTCGCGACCCTCTGTGTGCTGGCTCTGCTCGTCGCAGGGTGGGCCGCGCTGGCGGTGCCCGCCGTCGCGCCGCTGTCGCGCACCCGCCAGACCGTACTCGATTTGGCTCGCCGCCTCACTGCCGGAAGGTTTCTGCGTCCGACGGCCGCGCTCGCCGGTGCGACCGCGGCTCTGGCGGTCGGTGTCGGATTCCTGCCCGTGGTCGGTGCCGGGCGCGGGCTCGGTCCGTTGGCCACCGGAGCCTTGGTGTCGTTGCTGGCGGCGACGACCACGCTCGTGCAGCCGTACGTGGGCCGCGCCCGCGACGCCGGGCGGATCCGGGATCGCGCCGCGATGGTCGCCGGGCTGGTCCTCGCGGCCCTGGGCATGGCCGGTGCCGCTGCGATACCGGGTATCGCCGGAATCGTGGTCGCCGCGTTGGCAATCGGCGCCGGAGCCGGAGTGATCACCCCGATCGGCTTCGCTCACTTGGCCGCCTCGACTCCGCCCGAACGGATGGGGCAGACGATGGGTGCGGCCGAGGTCGGCCGGGAACTGGGCGATGCCGGAGGCCCACTCCTGGTCGGAGCCGTGGCTGTCGCGAGCAGTCTGGCGTTCGGGTTGGCCGGTCTCGCTGTGGCACTGGTCGTGATCGCGACACTCATCGGCGCCGGGACCACGCGCGGCAAGTAAGTCACAGTGCGCCAAGCAATCTCAGCCAGCGGTCTTGTTTCAGCGGTGATGGTGCTCGGGGTGCTCGGGTGTGGTCGAGTCGTTCGGTGCGTGATCGTGTCCGCTGTGGTCCGGCATCGAATGGTCGTCTTCGCTGTGACCATGGCTGTGCTCGTCGTCCGGACTGCCGCCCATCATCCGCAGCATCGGGATCCCGCCGGTCCGCACGAAGAATGCGACCAGTAGCGCGGCGAGGATGAGGAAGGCGATATTGAGCCAGGTGGTGTAGTTCCAGCTGATGCCTTCGGTCATCACCATGGCGTTGCGCTCCTGTGGGATGAGACTTGTTGCACCGAAGAGAATTTCGACGAGGTACCCGGCGCCCACCATGGCGGCGTAGAAGGTGCCGAGCAGGGTCAGCATCATGCGGGTGCCGTAGTACTTGCGGTAGATATTGAGGATCGGCAGGATCAGCAGGTCGGCGTAGATGAATGCGATCACGCCGCCGAAGCTGATGCCGCCGTTCCACAGCACCGCAGCCAGTGGCACGTTGCCGATCGAGCAGACGAAGGACAGGATCGCGACCAGCGGTCCGACGATCGGGCCCCAGATCGCGGCCAGTAGCGGATGGTCGGTGAGGAAGAAGCTCTGCCAGAACGTGTCCGGTACCCACGCGCCGATCGCACCGGCGATGAGCAGGCCGATGACGAGGTCGCGCAGAATGGCGGCCCATTCCATCACGAACACATGCGAGACCGCGGTGACACCTTGCCGCGAGAGCAGCCGACGCAGGAACGAACCCTCCGCAGTCACCGACATGTTCATGGCGGCATGGCCTTCCATGGAGCCGGCGACACCGCGCTCGGCCTGCTCGCGGGCGGCGTCGACGAGCCGGGAGCGCACGAACAGGCGGAACAGCACCGCGAGCAACACGATCATGATCGGCCCGCCGACGAATTCGGCGGCGGTGAACTGCCAGCCCATCAACAGGGCCAGAATGATGCCGAGTTCGACGACGAGGTTGGTGGAGCCGATCTCGAACGCCATCGCTGCGGTGAAGTTCGCGCCCTTGCGGAACAGCGAACGGGCCAGCGCCACAGCGGCATACGAACACGATGAGGAGGCTGCACCCAAAAGTGCCGATACGGCGAGGGTGCGTGGCCGGTCATCGCCCATCAGCCGCAGAATCGTCGACTTGCGGACAACTGCCTGCACGACCGCGGACAGTGCGAAGCCGAGGATCAACGCCCACAGGATCTCCCAGGTCATCGATCCGGCCAATGCCAGTGCATGCCCGATCGCGTTCACGCACACCTCGTCTCGTTGGGTGCGAGCGGCCGTTCCGGTCGCCGCCTCGTCGCAGAAACTATACCCCCACTGGGTATGTAGTCAACTGCGACGCGCCGTCGGTCCGGTTGGGATCGGTCCCGCCGAGGGTATGTGGTCATCCTCGACGAAGCTCGCCAATCCGGCCGTGTGTGGCGACGGAATATCATATGATGATTGAAATAAGCACTGCCGCTTGATGTTTCGTCCCAGTGTCGGGTATCGGCGATTGTCGGGGGTGGCTCAGGATGAACGATTCGGCTGTATCTGACATGGTTCGGGTCATCCGCTCGGGGCCGCAGGGGCCGACCGTGGCGGCGGTTTTCGACTTCGACGCACTGATTTGTCGGTTCCGTGGTGTCCGCTCGTATCGCAAGGTGGGCCGTGGCAGTCGCCGGGATCGCCGGTTGGCCGCGTCACTGCTGGAAGGTGTGAGCGGTGAGCGGTCGGCGGTCGATATCGAACAGATGGAACGGCGGGTGCGGCGAACGTGGTGTGGTCATGCCGAGAGCGAGTTGGACGATATCGGGCGGCGGTTGTTCCGCCAGATGATGGGCGGTCATCTCTACATGGAGGTCTGGCCACTGGTCCGTGCGCATGAAAATGCCGGTCATACCGTTGTTTTGGTGTCCACCCTGACCAGATTCCATGTCCAGGAAGCGGCGGACCAGCTCGGTATCAGCCATATCGTCTGTACCCAGCTGCAATCCGATGACGGGACCTTGACCGGGCGGTTGGCCGGACCCGTCCTGCACCGCGACGAAAAGGTCACTGCGGTAAAGCAATTCGCGGCAGCGCACGAGGTGGGCACCACCCTCGGACCGGCGGTATTCATCTTCAACCATCAAAGCAACGCCGACTTCGTCATTTTGGCGCACCTGTTCCGGCATCTGAGTGACGCGGCAATCCTCGCGAAGCGGGAGATCAACAGTCTTCCGGTCATCGGCTCGATCTTCCGCACGGCCGGCGCGACCTTCATCGACCGCGACACCATGATCGGCAGGATGGCGGGGTTCCGCCGAATGATCGAGGCATTGCGCGAGGGCCGATCAGCGGTCATCGCGCCCGAGGGCACCACGACCTACACCGCACGTCCCGCGCCGTTCCACCATGGCGCGTTCCGAATGGCGATGGCCGCGCGTGTTCCGATCGTGCCGGTGGTATTGCGCAATGTCGGCGAGGTTGCATGGCTCAACTCCTCGGTGATCCGTTCCGGCACAGTGGATGTGGCCGTCTTGAACCCTTGAGGCTTTCCCAATCGTGTCCCGCATGGCGGGAGGCGGACACAAGAATCCTGCGCCAGGCTGGACTTCAGCGTTGACATTCGGGCACAACATCTACGCCCGAACGATGGCCGAAGACCGCTGTCTGCGGCTCACCGGATATGAGATCTACGGCTTCGGAGGAAGGGTGTTCGTCGACGAGGAATCGGCGTGGCAACCGACGCAGATCGGCCCAAGGGGCTGCCTCGGCCACGGTGGGTGTCTGGGATGTGATGGCGCACTACTCTTCATGTGCGGGTCCACGAGTCCACGGTGCGATAGTGGACGGTTGCGCCATTTGAGCAAGCTCCGTGCTGCGCATACAAGGGCCGGGCAGTCTGGGCGTTCTGTGCTAGACGGACGTAGGAAGTCGATGGCCGTGAACCAATGGCTAATGCCACATCGCTTACCTTCCACGTGATGGCCGTTGTCGATGGTGGCATCTACTCGGCGCTTGTTCGGGGGGATGGCCCTACCCGAACCGATGCGTTCGATGCGGACTCGGTTGGTGAACTGCCGATTCTGATCCTGACTGTGAGTCGTCAGGGTAGGTGGCGCGGCACTCCACCGTCAGATGGGGGCCGTTGGCTAGGTGGTCGTGGGTTCGGGGTGGGCAGACCAGCGTGAACGGCGAGTTGGCGACGGTGTTCGGCGGGTGTGCCGAGGCTGAGCGCGGCGCTTTTCGCGCGGCCGAGGTACAGGTGGGTCGGGTGTTCCCAGGTCATGCCGATACCGCCGTGCAGTTGGATCATTGTTTCGGCGGCGGATACTGCCACTGTCGAGCAGTGCGCTTGGGCGAGCGCGGTCAGCAGCGGGCTGTCGGGAGCAGCGGTGGCGATGGCGTCGGCTGCGGCACGGGCCGCGGCGCGGGCGGAGACGACCTCGATCCAGGCGTCGGCCAGCCGATGCCGGACGGCTTGGAAGGAACCGATCGGGCGGCCGAACTGGATGCGGGTCCGGGTGTATTCGACGGTGCTGGTGAGGCAGCGTTCGGAGAGGCCGACCTGTTCGCTGGCCAGTAGCGCAGCGCCGGTGGAAAGAGCTGTCTGTAAAGAGCTTTCGGCGAGGTCGGGTCCGGCGACGATTCGAGCGGACACTTCGGTCAGGTCGAGATCTGCGAGACGCCGCGTCAGATCGAGTGTGGTCACCGGGGTGATGTGAACCCCCGGCGCGGTCGTGTCTATGAGGTGTAGTTCGGGACCGTCGGGGCCGAGTGCCGGTACCACGATGACGTCCGCGATCGGTAGATCGACCACACTGGTGACGCGACCGTCCAGGGTATCGCTGATACGGGTGACGGTGGTGGGGAAGGGCTGGTTCGGGGCGGTCGATAGCGGAATGGCCAGTGTACCTACGCAATTGCCCGCGGCGAGCGCGGCGAGCGTGTCGTCGGCGGCGGGGAGGTTCCGTAGGGCGGTGGTCGCCAGGACGGCACTTCCGAGGAACGGGACCGGGGCGAGGGATGCGCCCAGTTCCTCCATGACGACGGCGACTTCTCTTGCCGTGCCGCCGGTTTCATCGAGGTCATGTGCGAGCAGGCCGACCACGCCCACCTGCGCGGCGAGGGTGCGCCACAGCTCGGTGTCGTACCACGACTCGGATTCGCAGCGTGCCAGTACGGTCGATGCGGGACTGCGCACCGCGAGGAGATCGCGGACGCTGGCCCGAAGTTGGTCCTCCACATCGCTGTAGAGCAGGTTCGGTGTGGTGGTCATCGTGGTACGTCCTTCCAGGCGATGGCGGTATCGATGCGCGATTCGCGCGGGAGGTTCAGAACTCGGTCGGCGATGACACCGCGCAGGATCTCCGAGGTGCCGCCTTCGATGGAATTGCCCTTGGTACGCAGGTAGCGGTATCCCGCTCCGCGCGTTTGCCATTCGGATTCCAGCGGTCTGCGCATGGTCCAGTCGTCGTAGCGCAGACCTTCCTCGCCGAGCAGTTCCACCTCGAAACCGCTGATCGCCTGGTTCAGTTCGGAGAACAGGATCTTGACGGCCGAACCCTCCGGGCCGGGGGTGCCCGCGGCGAGTTGCTGACGTGCGAGATCGGCTGTCAGGCGCTGTATTTCGGCATCGGCCCAGAGTTTGGTGAGTCGATCGTGCAGTTCGGCGGTGCGCAGTTCGGGGCGTTTGCGCCACAGTTCCGCGACAATGCCGATCAGCAGGGATTCGCGGGGGAGCGCACGGCCGCCGATAGCCACCCGTTCGTTCATCAGCGTCGCCTGCGCCACCGCCCAACCCGCGCCCACACCGCCGATGCGATGGGCGTCGGGGATGCGTACCCCGGTCAGAAAGACCTCGTTGAATTCGGCCTCACCGGTGAGCTGGCGAAGTGGCCGCACCTCGACACCGGGGTCGGTCATATCGCAGATGAAATAGCTCAACCCCTGGTGCTTGGGCACATTCGGGTCGGTGCGCGTCACCAGCAGGGCCCAGCGCGCGGCATGCGCGTAGGAGGTCCACACCTTTTGCCCGTCGATCACCCAGTCCTCGCCGTCGCGCACCGCGCGGGTGGCCAGTGCCGCGAGGTCCGAGCCCGCGCCGGGCTCACTGAAGAGCTGGCACCACACCTCTTCGCCGGTGAACAGCGGGCGCAGAAAGCGTTGCCGCTGTTCGGGAGTGCCCAGCATGGCGATGGTGGGCGCGGCCATGCCGTAGCCGATGGCCTTGGCCACCGGGGCGACTACCGGTGCGCCGGCAGCGGTGAACAGGTCTTCGAGGTGCGCCTGGAAGTCCCGGTTCAGACCGAGGCCGCCCAACCCGGCGGGGAAGTGCACCCACGCGAGCCCCGCGTCGAAGCGGGCGCGGTGAAAGTCGGTGGGGGCAGTGGTGTTCGGGGGATGTGCGATGAGGAACTCCTCGACAAGTGCGTCGAGGTCGATCGGTGCGGGCACGAGAATTGTCCTTCGCTAGATGATGGTCAGTCCGCCGTCGACGACGAGCGTCGCGCCGGTGATATAGCCCGCGGCGGGGCTGGAGAGGAATACGGCGCAAGCGGCGAGTTCGGCGAGGTCACCGGCGCGTCCTGCGGGCAGCATCGGCAGGTGGGAGTCGAGATACCCCTCGGGGTACTGCTCGCCCATCTCGGTCGGAAAGTAACCGGGGACAAGGGCATTCACCCGGATTCCCTTGCGCCCGGTCCACTGCACGGCGAGGTCGCGGGTCATGCCCATGAGCCCGGCCTTGCTGGCCGCGTACGCGGCCTGCGGCAGCTGCCCGCTGATCAGGCCCGCGACACTGGAGATATTGAGAATCGAACTGCCGCGGGGCATGACGCGCCCACATGCCTGTGCGACCCAGTACGCCCCATTGAGATTCACGTCGATGACGCGCCGGAACTGTTCGGGGGTTTCGCGGGATGCCGGTACGGCAGTGGCGATTCCGGCATTGTTGATCAACACGTCCACCCGCCCGAATTCGGCTACGGCGGCATCGGCGATCCGCTGTGCGTCCTCGGGTTCGGAGACGTCTGCGGGCACGATCAGTGCCCGCCGTCCGCTCTTTTCGACCAGTGCCGCAGTCGTTTTCAGGCGATCGGTGCGTCGCGCGGCCAGTACCAGATCGGCTCCGGCCTCCGCGCACGCCTGCGCGAAGGCGACGCCGAGCCCGGACGAAGCGCCCGTGATGACAACCACGTTGTCCTCGAGGCGAAATCGATCCAGCACGGTGGGAGCTGTAGACGAACTACTCATTCCCGAATGCTGACAACACCCGTTATCAATGTCAAGGCCCAGTGTTGAGCGGGAATGTGTCGTGCCCGCTTCGCTAGTCGGTGAGCACCCGACTGCCGAGCCCCGCGACCAGGAGTAATTCGGTGCAGTGGTCGACGAGTTCTTCGCGGGAAGCCTTGATATTGCCCGAAAGCCAAGCCGCGAAGACGATGCCGAGGCTGCCGGCCAGGCTGGTCGCGATGAGCGCCTGCTTGGTGCGGGTGGTGCCGGGCGGGAGGTGGCCCATGGCAAGTTTGGTGAAAGTCGGTGTGGTCAGGATGGTCAGGGCGCTCAGTTCCGGATCGCGCAACGGCTCGACCAGCAGCATGCGCCCCTTGCGGGGATCGTCCAGGGCAAAGGAAACGAAGGCTTCCACCGTCGCGCGAGCCTGTGCGGCGGGCTCGCCACCGCTGTTCCTCAGCGATTCGGTCAGCGTGATCTGGGCTTCGGCGGCGAGTTGCCGGTAGAGCTCGGCGAGAAGTTCCTCGCGATTGGCGAAGTTCTCGTAGAAGTAGCGGGCGGTGAGGCTCGATTGGCGGCAGACCGAGCGCACCGTGACGGCGGCACTGCCTTCCGCGCCGACGATCTCGAGTGCTGCCTCCAGTAGGCCCGTCCGGCGTGACTGTCGCCGTTCGTCTTTCGTGGTGCCCAGCCACATGCCCTTGGGCTCGGCATCGTCCGATGTCGTTGTCATCACCGCCTCCTTTCCGCTCACCCTAGTCGCCGTCGATTGGTGACCTGAGTCACAGGGCCAGATATTGACTACGTATGTTATCAACCCTACTGTGATCACACGCGTTATCAACCTTGCGACGGCGCGGATTCACTGAAGGACAAGGAGGTCCGTCATGACGGACAGAGTGTTCGTGGTCGGCGTCGGAATGACGAAGTTCGAAAAGCCCGGTAGCCGCAAGAACGAAGACGGCACCGATTGGGACTACCCGCACATGGCCAAGGAATCCGGTACCCGCGCGCTCGCGGACGCGGGTATCTCCTACGACCTGGTGGAGCAGGCGTACGTCGGCTTCGTGTACGGCGAATCCTGCTCCGGCCAGCGCGCGGTCTACGAGCTGGGCATGACCGGCATCCCCGTGGTGAACGTGAACAACAACTGTTCGACCGGCTCCACCGCGCTGTACCTGGCAGCGGAAGCCATTCGCGGCGGCCGGGCCGACTGCGTACTGGCCCTGGGCTTCGAGAAGATGCAGCCGGGTTCGCTGGGCTCGACCTTCAATGACCGTGAACAGCCGGCCATGCCGTTCCTGAACGCGCTGCTCGAGAAGTACGAGGCGCACTTTCCACCCGCGCCTTGGATGTTCGGGTGCGCCGGGCGTGAACACATGGAGCGGTTCGGTACCACCGCCGAGCATTTCGCCAAGATCGGCTACAAGAACCACAAGCATTCGGTGAACAATCCGTACTCGCAGTTCCAGGACGCGTACTCGCTGGAGGACATCCTCGGCTCGCGTGAGGTGTACGCGCCGTTGACCAAGCTGCAGTGCTCACCCACTTCGGACGGCTCGGCCGCGGCCATCGTGGTCAGCGAGTCGTTCGTCGAGGCGCACGGCCTTGCCGCACAGGCCGTCGAGATCGTCGGTCAGGCCATGACCACGGACAGTGCCTCCACCTTCGACGGCACCGCGCGCAATGTCATCGGCTACGACATGAATAGGCAAGCGGCCGAAAAGGTTTACGCACAAGCCGGTCTGGGTCCCGAGGACTTCCAGGTCATCGAGCTGCACGACTGTTTCTCCGCCAATGAATTGCTGCTGTACGAGGCATTGGGCCTCTGCCCCGAGGGTGGGGCCGCCAAGCTCATCGACGACGAACAGACCACCTACGGCGGCAAGTGGGTCGTGAACCCCTCCGGCGGGTTGATCTCCAAGGGACATCCTTTGGGCGCAACGGGTTTGGCGCAATGTGCCGAGCTCACCTGGCAGCTGCGCGGCACCGCCGACAAGCGTCAGGTCGCCGATGTCACCGCCGCCCTGCAACACAACATCGGCATCGGCGGGGCCGCCGTTGTCACCGCCTATCAGCGCGCCGAGCACTGATTCACCGACTCGCACCACCGAAATTCGAACGAGGAGTACAACAATGGGACACATCGAGGTCGTCAGGGAACTGCCCGCCACCCCCGAGGCGCTGTTCGCCATTATTTCCAACCCCGCCACCTGGAGCGACTGGTTCTCCATCCACGAACACTGGCTGGAGGAGCCGCCCGCCACTCTGGAGACCGGCGCGAAGCTGGTAGCCAAAATCCTCATGCTGGGTATGGCGAACAAGATCGAGTGGACCGTCGGCACGGTCGAAGCTCCCGGACTGCTTGTGCTCGGTGGCACCGGAATGGCGGGTGTGAAGTGCGGCTTCAGCTTCGCCATCGCCCCGGCCGCGGCGGGCTCCACGGTCACCGTCAGCGGTGATTTCGAGGGTGCGCTGATCAAGGGCGCGCTCGGCAAGGCCGCCGAGAAGGACGGTGCCAAACAGCTCGACAAGAGCCTGGCCAAGCTCGCCGAACTCGCCGCCACCGCAGCCTGATTCGACGGGCGGCGACAGATCATGGCCGAACATCACGAGTTCGACGACAGCGGAATCGACATCTGGACCGAGCAGGAGAGCTTCGAGGTCACCCGGGAACGGATCGCGGACTACGCGGCCGCGACCAATGATCCCATCGAGGCACACCGCAGTGGTGATATCGCCTCGCCCGTTTTCAGTATCGTCCCGGTCTTCGAGACGATGATCGCCCCCGCATTCGATGTGTTTCCCATCGCAGCTATCCCGCGAATCGTGCACGGCGAGCAGGACTTTCACTACATTCGCGCATTGCGACCGGGCGACAAACTGCTCACCCGCGCGAAGATGACCGGCTACGAGGGCCTGGACAACGGCACCGCGGCAACGACTCTGCTCGAGACCCGGACCGTGGACGGTGAACTGGTCGGCACCCAGTACGTCACCTCCTTCGCGCGAGGAATCAACGCGGGCAAGACGATCGGCACCCTGGCCCCCGCGCATCGGTTCGACGAGACCCTGCGCGCGCAACCGCCGGTCGCCACCGTGGCCCAGCAGGTGGATCAGGATCAGACGTTCCGCTACGCGGGGCCCTCCGGCGATCCGAACCCCATCCACCTGGACGACGAGGTCGCCAAGGACCTCGGCCTGCCGGGCATCATCAACCACGGTCTCTGCACCATGGCGTTCACCTCGTGGGCGGTGCTGACCACGGTCGCGGCTTCGGATGTGCGACGGCTCAAGCGATTCGCGGTGCGGTTCGCCAAGCCGGTGCTGCCGGGGCAGCCCATGGAGACCGTCATCTGGCGGCGGAGCTCCGAAAACGGCGAGACCGCATACCAATTCGAGACCACGGTGAACGGCGAAGTCGTGGTCAAAGACGGACTCGCTGTGATCGTCGACGTCGCCGCGATCGGCTGATCACAGTGCCGCCGTGGCACACGGGATACGCGTGGGCCACGGCACTTTTCACAAAAACTCTCTCAGTAAAGGAGCTGCCATCATGGGAGCACTCGAAGGACGCGTAGCAGTTATCACCGGTGCGGGCCGCGGCATCGGCCGTGAACACGCACTGCTGTTCGCCAAGGAGGGCGCGGCCGTTGTCGTCAACGACCTCGGTGGCGCTACCGGCGGAGACGGCGCGGACGCCGGTCCCGCCCAAGACGTGGTGAACGAGATCCGCGCCGCAGGCGGCCGGGCCGTCGCCAATACCGAGAATGTCGCGACCTGGGACGGCGCCAAAGTACTTGTGGAACAGGCTATCGCGGAGTTCGGCCAGTTGGATGTGGTCGTCAACAATGCGGGCATCCTGCGCGACGGTTTCGTGGCGGGGCTGTCCGAGGCCGATTGGGATGCTGTCATCGCGGTGCACCTCAAAGCCCACTTCTGCGTGCTGCGCCATGCCGCCGAGTACTGGAAGAGGCAGAGTAAGGCCGGAAATCAGCCGAGTGCCGCGGTGATCAATACCGCCTCCGGCTCCGGTCTCACCCTGCCCAATCCAGGCCAGACGAATTACGGTGCGGCCAAGGCCGGTATCGCCGCGCTCACACAGGTCGCGGCCGACGAGCTCGAACGCTACGGCGTGCGCGTCAATGCCATTGCGCCCATGGCCCGTACGCGGCTCACCCTCCAGACCCCCGGTATGGGTGCGATCCTCGAGGCACAGCTGGAAGAGGGTGGTTTCGACTACTTCTCGCCCGCCAATATCGCTCCCATGGTGGCCTACCTGGCCACCGCGGACTGCCCGATCAACGGCAAGGTCTTCGCGGTGCAGGGTGGCGCCATCTCCGAGCTCGGCGGCTGGCACCACACCAAGACCATCGAGACCGAAGGTCCCTGGTCGATCGACAATATCGCCGAGCAACTGGCCTGAGCGGCAAAGACCATGGACGATTTCAGCGTCGTTATCGACGGCCCGCACAGTGTCCCGGACTATCGGCATCGGATCGAGGTCCGGTGATGAGCATCGTGCGGCGGGCCTGGGACGAGGCGCAGTATCTGCGGCAGTGCGTGAAAGCCGGTGTGCTGACCGTGGAATCGCCGCGACGGATCGCCCGGATGGCGGCGGGAGTGCGCCGCTTCGGGCTGATCGGCGGCGGGCTGTCGGTGGCGGCGGAACGCTTCGGCGACCGTGCCGCGCTCATCGATGAGCTCGGATCGGTGAGCTTCGCCGAACTCGACGGCGACACCAACGCGCTCGCGAATGCCTGGCGTGCACGAGGATTGCGAGCCGGTGACGGTGTGGCCATCCTGATCCGCAACCATCGCGGATTTCATCGCGCGGTATTCGCCGCCGCCAAGTGCGGGGCTCGAATCATCCTGCTCAATACCGATTTCGCCGGACCGCAGATTCGTGAGGTGGCCGAGCGGGAAGGTACGGACCTGCTCGTCCACGACGATGAATACACCGAGCTGCTCGGTGACCTCGTCCCGCGGTTCGGGCGGTATCGCGCCTGGATGGAGGCCCCTGGCGCGGACACCCTCGACGCCCTCATCGCGGCGAGCCCGCGCGATGCGCCACCGAAACCTACTGTGCCACCCCGTATTATCCTGCTCACCAGCGGAACCACCGGCACCCCGAAGGGGGCGCCGCGCCCGGAGCCGCGTTCCCTGGCACCGCTCGGCATGCTCCTGGAACGCGCGCCGTTCCGGGCGGGCGAGGTCACCGTGTGCGCCGCACCGATGTTCCACACCCTCGGCTTCACACACGCCGTGCTGGCGGTGACGTTCGGCTCGACCCTGGTGGTGCGGCGCAGATTCGACCCCGCCGCCACCTTGGCCGGGATCGCGGAGCACCGGGCCAGCGCCCTGATCGTCGTTCCCATCATGTTGCGGCGTCTGCTCGACCTCGGCGACGAGGCCCGTGCCCGCCTGGACCTGTCCTGTCTCCGAGTCATTGTCGTGGCGGGATCGGCCCTGGGTGCGGATCTGTGCGTGCGGGCCACCACTGCGTTCGGTCCGGTCGTGTACAACGTGTACGGCTCGACCGAGGTCGCCTATGCCAGCATCGCCACCCCGGATGATTTGGCGGTGGCACCCGGCTGTGTCGGCCGCCCGGTCCGTGGCGCGGTGGTCCGCATCGTCGACGACCGTGGCATTCCGCAGCCGACGGGCCTGACCGGACGAATCTTCGTCGGCAATGCAGTCCAGGCCGAGGGCTATACCGGTGGCGGCGGCAAAGAAATGCTCGACGGCCTCATGTCCTCCGGGGACGTAGGTCATTTCGACGCGGCCGGTCGCTTGTTCGTCGACGGCCGGGATGACGAGATGATCGTATCCGGCGGCGAGAATGTCTTCCCCGCCGAGGTGGAAGAGCTGCTTGCCCAACACGATTCGATCCTGGAAGCGGCCGCCCTGGGCATCCCCGACGACTACCACGGTCAGCGCTTGCGGGCCTTCGTAGTGCTGCGCCCGGGTGCGTCCCTCACCGAACAAGACGTTCGTGAGTACGTCCGCGCCCACCTCGCTCGCTTCAAGGTCCCGCGCGATGTCGTTTTCCTCGATCGTTTGCCCCGCAACACCACCGGCAAGGTACTCAAACGAGTTCTGCTGGAACCTTGACTACAGCCGTTTCAAGGTAAAGAATTCTTACCAGTAAAGAGATTGAACCGTCCATCGGGATCTCTCCGACACCGATCGAGGGCGATAGGAGCACGACGTGTACGAGACGATGAGCAGACTGCGCGCGGTTCGCCGGCTCAAGCCGGATCCGGTGCCGGACAAGGTGATTCAGCGTGTGCTGCAGGCCGCGGCGTGGGCTCCGTCGGGTGGGAACGTGCAGCCTTGGCGGGTGGTTGTGGCTACCGCGCCGGAGGTCAAGCAGGCACTGGCCGATATTTACCGACCCGAATGGGAACGGTATTCGGCGGGGTACGCGGCACATGCGCCGCAGGACGCACAGGCCCGCGCGGCATTCCAGCGGAATCTGGATGCCGGGAACTATCTGGCCGCACACCTGCAGGACGCACCGGCGATTCTGGTGTTCTGCTTCGATCCGCGCCGCATGGCGATCACCGATATGGCCCTGGACCGGGTCAGCGTGGTCGGTGGTGGGTCGGTGTATCCCGCCATTCAAAATCTCATGCTGGCGTGCGTCGCCGAAGGACTCGGCTGCACTCTCACCACGCTGCACTGCCTGCGCGAAGACGCGGTGAAAGAAGTACTCGGGGTACCGCCGGAGTGGGGGACCGCAGCCATGATCCCGATCGGATATCCCGTCGGTCGCGGGCACGGTCCGATTACGCGCCGACCGCCGGGTGAACTCGCGTTCCGCGACCGGTTCGGTACCCGATGGGCACCCGAGCCGCAGGGCGCGGCAGGCAACGACGGGACGGCGACATGAGCGCGGAAATCGGCATGAACCGGCAATCGATTCTGGAGAACACCATGACCGACACCTCCGCGATTTCGATCGACGAGCTCGAGCGGGCGGCTGCGGAACTGGCCGAGCTGGCCCGCGCCCAAGCCGAGGACATCGAGCAGCAGCGTTGTCTGCCAACCGAACTCCTGGATCGATTCCGCAAATCCGGCCTGTTTCGAATGGGTGCGCCCGCGACCATAACAGGTCCACAGGCCCCGCCCGCGGTGTTGTTGGCGTGTGCGGAGACTGTCGCCGTCGGTGACGCGGCGGCCGGTTGGTCCGTCGCGATCGGTTCTACCTGCAGCCTGCTGGCGGGATGGCTGCCCCTGGAAGGTGCCGGTGAGATCTTCGGTGATCCGTACGCCGTCGCGGCGGGAGTCGGCGCGCCGACCGGCACGGCTCGCCGGGTACCCGGCGGCTACCGCGTTTCCGGCCGATGGGCGTTCGCCAGCGGAATCATGCACTCGGACTATATGTTCGGCGGCTGCATAGTTGAAGCCGACGACACCAACGCACCGTCGATCCGTTCGATGGGGATGTCCTGCAAAGAGATTCGCGTTCTCGATACCTGGCATACCAGTGGCCTACGCGGCACCGGCAGCCACGACGTGGTCGCCGAAGACGTGTTCGTACCCGAACATCGGAGCATGTCGCTGCTCGATCAGCCGGTTTCGACCGCGAGGCTGTACCGGTATCCGGTGGTCGCGTTTCTCGCACAGGCCGTCGCGGCCGTCGCGCTCGGCAATGCGCGCGGCGCGATCGACGACCTGTCCGGGCTGGCAGTGGGCAAGTCCGCGGTGGGATCGTCGAAGACGCTCGCGCAACGCTCCGCCACCTGGGTCGAGGTCGCACAGGCGGAGGCCGCGCTGCGGGCCGCGCGCGCACTCTTCTACGACGCGATCGAACGGGCCTGGGTGGCAGCCGAATCACCGGAGCCCGTCTCACTGGAGCTGCGTGCCGGGCTGCGGCTGGCGGCGACACATGCCGCGAAAACCGGTGCCGAAGTGGCGAAGTCGATGTACGACCTCGGCGGTGGCACCGCCATCTACGACCGCTCACCGCTACAGCGGCGCTTCCGGGACGCGCACGCCATCACCGCACACGTGCAGGTCAATCCCGCCTCCTGGGAGCTGCCGGGCCGCTTGCTGCTCGGTCAGCCGACCGCGACGGCGATGTTGTGACCGTGGACAGCGCCATGGTCGCCGCCGCCGACTACCGCGACGCGATGGCCCGATTCGCCAGCGGCGTCACCATTGTCACCACCGCGGACGAGTCCGGTCGGTGGTTCGGGTTCACCGCGAGTTCCTTCACCGCACTGTCGATGGATCCGCCCTTGATCCTGGTCTGCCTCGCCCGCACCGCGCGCTGCCACCCGGTTTTCCGTGCGGCGCCGAGGTTTCGGGTCAATGTGCTCGGACTCGAACACGAGCAACTCGCGGTCCGATTCGCCACCAGTGGTGCGGACAAGTTCGGCGGCAATGAATTTCACGCCGACCCGGAGAGCGGCCTGCCGGTGCTCGAGGGTGCGCTGGTCGGTCTGGAGTGCTCCACCACCGATATCACCGAGGGTGGGGACCACACCATACTCATCGCACGAATCGAGGCCGTCGCGCTGCGTCGCGACGGTGTCCCAGCGGTCCACGCGGACCGGCGCTTCTGGGATCTCGTCCCACGCCGAAAGGACCAGCAGTGAGCAACAATCCGGCCGAGGACCTCACCCAGCGTTTTCACGCCGACGCCGGGGCGCGCGCGTTCGCCCTGCTCGGGGACAAGTGGACACTGCTGATCCTGCGCGAGTCGGTGTACGGCGTGCGCCGCTTCGGGCAGTTTGCCCGCAACCTCGGCATCCCCAGACCGACACTGTCGGCGCGGCTTTCGATGATGGTCGAGACGGGACTGCTCGACCGGGTCCGCTACCAGGACGATCCCGAGCGCTTCGAGTATCGCGCCAC
Source organism: Nocardia sp. NPDC051030 (assembly GCF_040683015.1). Taxonomy (NCBI): domain Bacteria; kingdom Bacillati; phylum Actinomycetota; class Actinomycetes; order Mycobacteriales; family Nocardiaceae; genus Nocardia; species Nocardia sp. NPDC051030. The sequence continues at coordinate 38,342 of NZ_JBFBCD010000006.1, forward strand.
GCAGGCCAGCCGCGATCTGTTCCCGGCCGCGGTGATGCTCACGCACTGGGGCGACACCTATCTCGCTTCTCCGGAGGGGCCCGCGATCGTGCTCCGCCACCACGAGTGCGGCGAGCCGATCGATCCCGCTCTCATCTGCCGGACCTGCGGCAAAGAGATCAATACCCACAATGTCACCGCCGAACCCGGACCGGCGTTCGCGGACACCGAGCCCGACATTCAGACCTAGGCGAGCCGGTCGATGGCCGTCCGTTCGCAATGGCGCGAAAGAGGAACCATGTATTCGACACTGACCAAGCAGCTGCAGTCCGCCGGCGCACGGCTGGCCGAGCGATATCCCTCGCCCGTCCGTCCGCTGGCCACGCCACCGCCCGGTAGCGAGCTGGCCCCCGTGCTCGGCCGCCACGGACCACCGGGAATCGGCTTCTCGCTGAACATGATCAGCGATCAGGTGGCCCTGATCGAGCAACAGCTCGATAGATTCGGGCCGGTCTCCTGGATCGGCGGGCCGGGCCGATCCGCCGTACTGGCGGTGGGGCCCGAAGCGGCCGAAACCGTACTGTTGGACCGGGACAAGGCCTTCTCCGCGGAGCGGGGTTACGGCTTCGCCATCGGCCCGTTCTTCCGTGGCGGCATCCTGCTGCGCGATCTCGATGACCACAAGTATCACCGCCGCATCCTGCAACAGGCCTTCACCCGCCCGCGGCTGGTTGGCTATCTCGACATCACCACCCCTGCCATCGAGCGCCGCATACATTCTTGGGAGCCGGGATCCGGGTTCCCGTTCTATGTGCGAAGTCGAGAACTGTTGCTGGACATAGCCACCGAGGTATTCCTCGGCTCCGACCTCGGACCCGAATCCACGCGCATCGAACAAGCCTTCATCGACACGGTCCACAGCGCCACCGCCATCGTTCGCACCAATGCGCCGGGCGGATCCTGGTCGCGGGGGCTGCGCGGGCGGCGGGTGCTCGAAGAATATTTCCGGCGCGAACTACCCGTCAAGCGATCCAGCGACAGCAATGATCTGTTCAGTGTGCTGTGCCGCACCGCAAGTCAGGAGGGGCATACCTTCTCCGACCAGGACATCGTCGACCACATGATCTTCGTGCTGCTGGCCGCATTCGACACCAGCACCATCGCACTGTCGATGATGACCTATCAGCTCGCGAAGAACCCGCAGTGGCAGGACCGGCTGCGCGCGGAATCGCTGGCGCTCGGCAAATCCACCCTCGACTACGACGACCTGGACCAGCTGCCGTCGATGGATCTGGTGTTCCGGGAGTCGCTGCGCATGAACGCGCCCGTCGGCGTGCACTTCCGTGAAACCGTCAAGGACACAGAGATTCTCGGGCAGTTCGTCCCCGCCGATACCCTGGTCATCGTCCCGCCGTACGCCAATATGCGGCTGGACAGATGGTGGCACGATCCGGATACCTTCGACCCTGAACGATTCTCGCCGGAGCGGGCCGAGGACAAGAGTCACCGCTACGCCTGGGCCCCGTTCGGCGCGGGCGCGCACAAATGCATCGGCCTCTACTTCGCAGGCATGACGGTCAAGGCGATCATGCATCAGATGCTGCTGGGCTATCGGTGGAGCGTCCCGGACGATTACGACGTCCCGCTGGTGTGGGGGACCGGACCAGTTCCGTCCGACGGCCTTCCGATCGATTTCGTTGCCGCGCCGGTCGATGCCGCACGGAGCGCGACCTCATGAAGCTGCGGGACAAGGTTGTCGTGGTGACCGGGGGCAGTCGCGGGCTGGGTAAGGCGATGGTCGAAGCATTCGCTGCCGAGGGTGCGGACGTCGTGATCGCCAGCCGCAAGCTGGATAGCTGTGAGCGATTGGCGACCGAGATCCGCGAAAAGTACGGCACACGAGCTCTTTCGGTGGCATGCAATGTCAGCGACTGGGCACAGTGCGACGCACTGATCGAAGCGGTCTACGCCGAGTTCGGCCGCGTCGACGTATTGGTCAACAATGCCGGACTCTCGCCCCTGTATCTGAGCTTGGATCAGGTCGGCGAAGCACTGTTCGACAAGGTTATCGGCGTGAATCTCAAGGGGCCCTTCCGATTGACGTCGGTGATCGGCACGCGGATGGCTTCGGGACCGGGCGGATCGATCATCAATATCAGCTCGATCGGAGCGATCCGCGCCGATGGGCAAGCATTGCCCTACGCCGCGGCCAAGGCCGGACTCAACACTCTGACAGAGGGATTCGCGCAGGCATTCGGGCCGACGGTGCGGACCAACGCGATTCAATGCGGTCCCTTCGCCACCGACATCGCCGCGGGCTGGCCGGACGGGTTGCGCGAACGACTGGAAGCCGGTCTCGCCCTGGGCAGGGTGGGGGATCCGGGCGACATCGTCGGCGCCGCACTGTATTTCGCCACCGACGCGTCGTCGTTCTGTACGGGCGCGATCCTGCGCCTGGACGGCGGCATGCGGTAGGTCGACTATCAACCGAAAAGGAACATCGCTATGGCTTGGGATTTCGACACCGATCCGGAGTTTCAAAGAGAACTCGACTGGGCCGACGAATTCGTTCGCACCGAGGTCGAGCCGCTCGATCTCGTCTTCAAGAACCCGTTCGACAAGAGCGATACGGCCGCAATGTCGTACACGCAGCCGCTGAAAGACGCGGTGAAGCGGCGTGGCCTCTGGGCGTGCCACCTCGGGCCCGAGCTCGGTGGCCCGGGATTCGGGCAGCTGAAGTTGGCGCTACTGAACGAGATTCTGGGTCGCTCGGTATGGGCCCCGTCGATCTTCGGCTGCCAAGCCCCCGATTCCGGCAATGCCGAAATCCTCGCCCACTACGGCACTCCCGCGCAGCAGGCCGAGTACCTGCGACCGCTGCTCGACGGTGAGATCGGCTCCTGCTATGTGATGACCGAACCACACGCGGGCTCGGACCCGACCCTGTTCACCACCCGTGCTGTCAAGGACGGCAACGACTGGGTGATCAATGGCGAGAAGTGGTTCAACTCCGAAGCTCGGCACGCGAGCTTCTGGATCGTGATGGCGGTGACAGACCCGGAAGTCAGTGCATACCGTGGGATGTCGATGTTCATTGTCGATCCCCGCACGCCGGGAGCGGAGATCGTTCGCGATGTGACTGTGCACGGATTCAGTGAGCACGAGGCCTACACGCGATTCACCGATGTGCGCGTACCTGCCGAAAACCTGCTCGGACCCCAGGGCGGCGCGTTCGCGGTCGCGCAAACCCGGCTCGGTGGTGGACGAGTGCACCACGCGATGCGCACCGTCGCGCAGATCAACAAAGCCTTCGACCTCATGTGCGAGCGCGCGGTCAGCCGCCCGGCCCGCAATGGCACTCTCGGCGCCTTGCAGATGACGCAGGAGAAAATCGCCGACAGCTGGATCGAGATGGAACAGTTCCGGCTACTCGTCCTGCGCACAGCTTGGCGTATCGACAAATACCAGGACTATCGGAAGGTGCGAAAGGACATCTCCGCAATCAAGGCGGCCATGCCCAAGGTGATGCACGACGTCACCCAGCGCGCGCTGCATCTGCATGGTGCACTAGGTGTTTCGGATGAAATGCCGCTCGCGGACATGCTGCTCTACTCGGAGATCATGGGTCTGGTCGACGGGCCCACCGAGGTGCACAAGATCACCGTCGCCAAGGAAGTTCTCGCGGAATACGCACCGCACGACGGCCTGTGGCCCTCGGGTCACCTGCCCGGTCTACGAGACAAGGCACGTGCACACGTCGCGGCACGGCTCGAACACCGAGTGGGGCAGCTCTGACGTTTCCACGCGCACCCCAAACCCGAACCCTGAACTGGAGCAGCGATTTCGGTCGAACCGCCGACGACATGTTCCGCTTCGCCGTCGCATGGGTCGATTACAGGGGCGGCCCCGAAGCGGATATCTTCGAACAATTCGGCGTCCCCGCTTCCGAGTTCTACCGCCGCATCCAGCTCCTGCTGACCACCTATCAACCGCTTCCCCTATCGCCGCCGAAGGATCGAAGTCGCACGCCGACCGTCTGCGCGGGTCGGCGGTGCCGTGAGAACTGTTCAATGCAGCGCCCGTGCCGCTCGCTGGAGTGGGCGGTCCTATGTGTCGCCGATCGAGCACGAGATGCGCTGCGAAAACCAGTCCATCACCGCCTGGGATTCACATCCGGGCAGGTAACCAATCCTGGGGCAGGTCAAAACCCGGGGAGGTTCATTACGCAGTACGGCCCGTGTGGGCATCGGTCGCAGATCGACGCCACAGCGGGAGCGGTCTGGTTTAGCTCGAGTTGTAACTCGACGCCGTTGTGGGCCGAGATTTTCTCAGGAGGGTGTCGGCCGCTGGACTAGCTATCCTGTTTTGTAGAGGCCGCTGAGCTGGGGAGTTAGCTGACAGCAACCCCCAATGGTGCGAACCTGCGACCTGTGACGTGGCGTTTGTCTGATCCGGGATTGGGTACAAAAATGGGTACCTAGCCTGACCTGGGGGAAAGGTCAGGCTAGGTGGTGCCCTCGGCGGGGCACAATATGGATGGGAACGGTACCGACCAGCATCTTCTCGGCGGGCATTTGGTTGTGGAGGCCGATTTCCCGTTGCGATTACCGCCGCAACGGGGGATGGCTCTGCTCGAGTGTTTGGTATCAGCCGTAGATTGCGTCGATGTCGGCTTCGTGGCGCTTCAGGACGGCGGGGCGCTTGAGGGACAGTTTCGGGGTGAGTTCGCCGGTTTCCTGCGTCCATTCGGCATCGAGGATATGGGCTCGCTTGATTTGTTCGGCCTTGGAGACGCGGGCATTGGTGGCGGCTACGGCCTGGTCGATATCGGCAATCAGGTCTGGGTGTGAGATCAGGTCCAGCAGTGGCGTTGCGGTGGGTACGTTGTGGCGGTGCCTCCATCCGGGCAGGGCGTCGCGGTCGAGGGTGATGAGAACGGCGATGAAGGGTTTGGCGTCACCGATGACCATGCATTGGCTGATCAGGGGGTGAGCGCGGAGGGTGTCTTCGAGCAGGGCCGGGGACACGTTCTTGCCGCCTGCGGTGACGATGATCTCCTTTTTGCGGCCGGTGATGCAGATATAGCCGTCGGAGTCGATGGCGGCGAGGTCGCCGGTGTGGAACCAGCCGTCGGTGAACGATTCGGTGGTGGCGTGCGGGTTGCGCCAATAGCCTTGGAACACAACGGGTCCGCGTACGAGTAGTTCGCCGTCGTCGGCGAGGCGAACGTCATGTCCGGGGAAGGGCTGTCCGACACTGCCGAGGCGTTGATTGCCGGTTTCGTGGCCGTTGAGGGTGATTGCGGCGGTGGTCTCCGTGAGGCCGTAGCCCTCGGCGATGCTGACGCCGACGCCACGGTAAAAGTGCGCGAGGCGCTCGCCCAGGGGTGCGCCGCCGGAGAGAGCGTAGGCGCATTCGCCGCCCAGGATCGCGCGCAGCTTGCCGTAGACGAGCCGATCGAACAGGACGTGTTCGGCGCGCAGCCACAGGTTCGGGCCGCCGGTGTCGAGGGCACGACTCCAGGCGACGGCGATATCAGTGGCGCGGTCGAAGATCCGGCCCTTACCGCTGTCGTGCGCGAGTTGTTTCGCGGTGTTGTAGAGCTTTTCGAACACGCGCGGCACGGCCAGCACACCGGTGGGGCGAATGATCGCGAATTGTGCGGGCAGGTTGGACCAGTCGCTGGTGTGGGCGACGATTACGCGATTCTCGAAGGCCGCCAACGAGATCGCGTGCGCGAGGATATGGGCCATGGGCAGGAAGAGCAACGTCCGCGACCCGGGGGCGGTGAAGGACGGTAGCCGGGCGGGACCGCAGGCGGCCATGGCGCCCAGGTTGCCGTGGGTCAGCGGTACGCCCTTCGGCTTGCCGGTGGTGCCTGAGGTGTAGATCAGCACCGCGTCCGAAGCGGCACCGAGTTGTGCCCGCCGGGAGGTCAATTCGGTGTCCGGGACTTCTCGACCGCGTGTGATCAACTCGGCGATCGCGCCACCGTCGATCCGCAGTGTCTCGCGCAGCGGCAGACCCTCGGATGCCTCCGCGGCGACGGCAGCGTGGGTGGCCTGCTCCACGATCAGCAGCTCGGATCCGGAATCCTCGAGCACCCATCGCACCTGTTCGGCCGCCGAAGAGGCGTAGATGGCGACCGTGACGCCGCCCGCGAACCAGATCGCGTAGTCCAGCAGAACCCACTCGTAGCGGGTGTCGGACATGAGCGAAACCCGATCGCCCACATGCACTCCCGAGGCGATGAGTCCCTTGGCGACGGCGCGTACCTGGTTGGCGAATTCGGCGGCGGTGACCTCCGACCAGTCCCCTCCGCTGGTCGGGGTCAGGAAACACACCGAATCAGGGTGTTCACGCTCGTTACGGGTGACCGCGTCGGCCATGCATTGGTCGTCGGAGATGACGTAGCTGGCGGGCACACTGAATTCACGCATGGGTAGATATCTCCGGGAGTTGTCGGTTTCGGTCACCGTCATCGGGGCGTCCTGTTGGCCAGTACCGCAACGGATTCGGAGAGTGCGCCCATGGTGATCAGGTCGGGTCGCCGGTCGTTGTGCAAGCTGGCGGCCTCGCCGGCCTGAGAGCCGAGTCCGATGGTGTGATGTTCGATGAAGCTGAAGGTGCGGTCGCCGTTGTTGCGGTAGATCATGGCACCAGCCAGGCCCATTTTCCCTGGATCCGATTGGTGACCCGCTTGTTGAAGCGGGCCAGCTTCCTGGTGGCGCTCATCGCGTGGTGTTGATCAGCACGGCGAGGCCCTGCCCGCCGGTGAGGCTGAGGAATTGGGAGGTCACGATGTCGGGCTTGCCGTCGCCGTTGAAGTCCGCGGTGTCGATGCCGTTGGGCGCCCAGCCCGCGTCCCCGGCGATCACCGGAGCGTCGAAGGTCAGCGATTGTGCACCGTCGGCAGTGGTGTTGCGCAGCACCGTCACCGGATTGCGGGGATTGATGTACGGGCTGGCGATGGCGGCATCAGGTTTGCCGTCGCCGTCGTAGTCGGCGATCGCGGTGCCTTCGGTGGCCCACCCGCCGGCCGGTTGGCCCTTCGCGCCGTCGAGCAATCCTTGGAAGTTCGGTGTCATGGAGCCCGCGGCGGTGTTGTTGACCGAGGTCCACAACCCGTTCAGCGGCGTGCCGAAGAATCCGATGTTGGTCAGCAGATCCGGGCGGTCGTCGCCGTTCATGTCGTGCAGGGTGACCCAGGTCGCCAAGGGGAAGACCGTCTCGCTGGATTGGAAGTCGGCCACCATGCTGCCCTTGGAAGTGCGGTTCATCAGCACGGTGACCGTGCTGGAGACGGTTTCGCCGACCACCAGATCGACCGCTCCGTCACCATTGATATCGCCCGCTGCCATGCCTTCCACACACATGCCGCCGTTGAAGAAGAACGGTCCGGTGAACGAAACCTCTTGTGCCCCAGCCGGTGTGTTGTTGAGGTAGATGTCGATCGCGTTGACGCCCACGTTGAGGGTGTTGCCGACCGCCAGGTCGGGTTTGCCATCGCCGTTGAAATCGGCGGTCAGTGTCCAGATGGGCATGAGTCCGCCCGCGAACTTCTGCGGCTGACCGAATTCCGGTTGCGCAGCGCCGTCTTCGGTGTGGTTGAGCATGATGTTGACACCGCCGTCGGCCAGCTTGCTGGCGTCGGCGGCCACCACGTCGGGCTTGCCGTCACCGTTGAAGTCGGCGACATCGCAGCCCAGGCTGACCGGTACGCCCGACAATTGGAAAGGGCCACCGAAATGCGTAGTGGTCGAGCCGGGTTCGGTGTAGTTCATCTGGATCGACATGCCGCCCCAGCCGAATTGCAGGATGTCGCAGGTGGCGAGGTCGGGTTTGCCGTCGTTGTTGAAGTCGGCGGCCTTGACCACGAACGGCACGCCCGAGGCGGTGTCGAGGAACTGCGCCGGAGCGAAGGAGATGGGTGCCGCGGCTGTCGCGGGTCCTGCTCCCGACATGCCGACTGCGGCACTTCCCGCCAGCGCCACGGTGCTGACCACCGTCCGCAACGTCCTCGTACCCCAGCGACCCACATCGACCTCCTCGTCGTGTCCCCTACTTGGAGAAGCGACGGTATTCGCCGGGCCGGGCTGTGGCCAGGATATGCGGAGTCAAACACGTGATAGTTTCGGCCACCGGCTTCCAGTGGTTGCCGACGGCGGAAATTATCACTATCGCGGCCTCTCATCACCTGGTCAACCGGGGCCGTCATGTTCTTGGATCGAGCCGGTGAACGCCACCGACCGCAGCGAGGAAGCCATCTACTGTGACGGCCGGATCCAGGTCAGTCTCGTGGAACTGTATTCCCCACTACCGCAAGACTTCCCGGCGCATCCCGAACGCCTCGACCGGCTCGCCTATCTGCGATACCGATTGGCCGACGGTCCGGATCGAGCCGAGGATGCCGATGCCATCCTGGTGATCCAGCCCGGCAATTTCCTCGGCCCGCATTCCCTGGACGGCGTGGCTCGCGGCAGTGTCCTCGCCGCGGCGGACAAGGGGCGGGTGGTCGAGTTCTGGGCACTGGCGCGGCGCAGTGAAGGCGCCGATGATCCGACCGGGGTGATGGCGGCGCTCGCCGCGAACGACCCCGACATCGCATTCGACTACTACTTCGGCGGGGCCACCGTCGCCGGCCGGGCTTTCGAGGGGTTCCGGTCCGGCGGCGAACAGCCGTTTCTGGCCGAACTCGGATTCGCCCGAGTGGTGCGTGATCTGCACGAAATCCTAGTACGGGAGATCCCCGACTCCCAGGTCCGACGGCGAAAGGTGTTCCTGGGCGGGCATTCCGGTGGCGCGTCGGTGACCGCCGCCTTCGGCTCATGGGACTTCGACGGCACCCCGGGACACGACATGTGCCGAGGGTTCATCGCCCTGGACACACCGCTGGATTGCCACTTCGGACTGCGCAGCAATACCGCGCTGCGGGTGCTGTCGGCACCGTTCACCGCTGCCGCCGGTCTGGCTTATCCGTGGGTGGTGCGCGCCCTGCGTGCCGGGCGTCTGCACCGATCCTCGGGGCGCCTGTCCACCATGGCGATCGAGGTCAACCGGCTGCTCGGTCTGTACGCCCATCTGACGCCGCACGCCGAGGGGGACCTGCTGCGGCGGGTGACCGAATCGGTCGAGGGGAGCGATCTGCACGGGCCGTGGCGGATGCTGGTGCGCCTGCTCTCCGCCACGACGCTGCGGCAGGCCCGCACCGGTCGTCCCGATCCACTCGATCGAAGACTCACCTGCGCTGCCGAATTCGGGATGTGGATCGGCTCCGGTGTCACGCCCAATATCGGACGGATCGGGATCGGCGCGCTCGACGGACCGGTGCGAACGCGGAGCTTCCCGGCACCGGCCTGGCTGTGGCGGGTACCGGTGCTGCGCGGACCCGTGGCGTTCGTGTTCGGGTATCGACCGCTGGTCGCACCGGCCGACCGCGGCCACCTGTACTCCTGGCGCAACGAACCGGGACCGGGCCAGCCGGCCGACTTCGCGGCGACCGCCCGCGCCGTGGCCGGAGGGCCACGCAGCGCCGTCGAGCCCTACCACCCGGTTCGATTTCCCCTGGATCAGACCTTCGCGCTACTCGGCGTACGCAGCGGGGACCTCGCGGCGATAAGGCACGAACGCGGCATGCGCGCCAAACCGCTGCTCTCGGTCTTCGAAAGCCACGTCCCGCTCGCCCCGTACATACCGTTGATGAACACCGGTGTGGCACACGTGATTCCGGGATACGCCCACGACGACATCCCCTTCGCGACTCCGCGACCGGACGGCTCGCCGGAACCGGTCAGCGATCACATCGCCGACTTTGTCGCCGCGCACACCACCGCCGAATTCGCGGCAACCGACATCGCAATGCTCGCGAGCGGTGGGGCCTGATGAGCGGTCGACACGGGTAGTCAGGCCCGAGCGATCTTTCGCTCGCGGGCGAACCTGCCGGGAGACATGTCTTTCCAGCGGCGGAAGGCATGTTGGAACGAGGCCGGTTCGGCATAGCCGAGACGGCGGCTGGTTTCCTCCACCGACAACCCCGCCTGTAGCAATTCCTCGGCCAACCGTTCCCGGACCTCGTCGAGAAGCTCGCGATAATTGGTTCCATCCGCGGCTAACCGGCGAGACAGTGTGCGAGTGCTGATCTCGAAGTGCATCGCGGTCTCCGCCGCGGTCGGCAGCCGATGCGGGTTGGCGAACAAATGATCGCGCACCTCCCCGGCGAGGCTCGGATGCGCGCCGCGCTGATCGAGCAGCTCGCGCGCCTGCTGCTCGTACCACCGGGCGGTGCCCTCGTTGGCACGGGGCAGGCGAAGATCGAGGATGCCGCGGTCGAGTACCGCGAAGGTCTGTTCTGCATCGAAATGCGCTGGCGCACCGAGTATTTCTTGATATCTATCCATCCCGGGCGGGGCCGGGTAGGCGAAGTTCGTGTATTCGACCAGCGCGCCCGGAAGCATCCCCCGGAATGTCATGAAGCAGGCGGCGGTACTGCGTTCAGTGAAGAACACACGCAGATCATCCGGTACAGCGCTGGCGTCGAGGAAGAACCTCGCCGTGTCACGATCCTCCTCGAGGCGCATCGCACAGAAGGAATGGGTAAGCCCCACATAGCGCACACCGAGCTCGATCGCCTCGCGCACGGTCGGACTCGTCGCCATGCCCAAACCCCAGGCACCATAGGTGGTGATGCGATAGCGCGAGCCTGCGATCAACCCGAGACAGGGCTCGTCGCACGCCGCCAGCAGATTGCGCGCCACCGCTTGTTCCTGCCACGATTCGATCTCTGCCGAGGCTAAGCGCACCTCGTGCTCGTCGAGTCGACTGTCACGCAACAGTGTCTCGACGGAGACACCACGCTCGATGCCCACATCGAGCAGGATGGCGGCTCCGGCTGCCGAGCGGCGTAGCGGCACAGTCATCGTGGCGCTCATGGAATACCTCCTTCGACGCGACTTTGCGTCGTGGCTGAAACTATCACTTACGCGGCGATTTCCCACCTGGCTACCGAAAGGTGCAGCTCATAGCCTTGCTGTCGAGCAGTGACAAGGACGTCACGCAGGCAGACGAGGAGGAATTGGTGCGTCGAGAGAGTCGGGACACGTCCGGGTTGCGGACGGCCGCGCGCTGGCTGGCGGCAGCGGGTGTCGCCGCCGGTCTGGCGGTGTCGTCCACGCCTGTGGCGACGGCCGCCCCGGCCCCGGCAATCGTGAGCCCGACCGCACCGGTGGCCGGTGCGCCGGGAGATCTGTTGTCCTACAAGCAGATCATGCCGAAGCTGATCCCCTGGGTGCCGTTGGACGTGCAGGCGTGGCAGATCAGCTACGTGTCGACCGACGCGACCGGCGATCCGATCCAGGTGACCGGCCAGCTGCTCGTGCCGACCGCACCCTATCCGGGCGAGCGGCCACTGATCGGATACGCCGTCGGCACACAAGGGATGGCGGACCGATGCGCGGCGTCGACCATGATGTCGGCGGGCCTCGAATACGAGGCGCCAGGCATCGGTGCGCTACTGGCGCGCGGGTGGGCAGTCGTAGCCACCGACTATCCAGGTCTGGGTTCCTCGGGGCTGCACCCGTACAACATCGGCCGCGCTCTCGGCCCGTCGGTACTGGACTCCATCCGTGCTGCCCGCCACTTCGCCCCGGCCGGTTTGGCTCTGGATGGTCCACTGGCATTGGTGGGTTACTCCGAGGGCGGCGGCGCGGCCGGTTGGGCCGCGCAGTTGCAGCCCAGCTACGCCCCGGAGCTGCGATTGACCGGCGTCGCGGTGGGCGCGGTGCCCGCCGACCTGGAGGCCGAATTCCACTACCTCGACAACGGGCTCGAAACCGGTCTGCTGCTGTGGGGTGCAATGGGCCTCGCCCAGGAATATCCCGAACTCGACCTCGAGGCCATCCTCAACCCCGCCGGTAAGCACTGGGCATGGGAGCTACGCGACAGCTGCCTCTTCCCGGAATGGACGCTCAACGCCCTCGAGCACCTCGGCGGCCACGTCGACGACTACGTCACCACCAACCCGCTGCGAGATCCCGCGTGGCTGGCGCGAATTCGGGAAAACAAGCTCGGCGCATCCGCGCCCGCCGCACCTGTGCTGCTGGCGAACGCCGAATTCGACGAAGCGGTACCGGTGGGCACCGCACACGCCCTGGCAGACGCATGGCAGGCGGGCACCAGCGTCGAGTTCCGCAGCCTCGGTCCCCTCGAACACGTCACCGGCATGCCCGTGTTCTGGCTCTCGGCCGCCGATTGGCTCGGCCAGCGCTTCGCGCACCAATGACGGTGCGACACAGCGGATTCGACTCACCACACAGGAGCACACAGTGAAGAAGCCGTGGGGCCGCCCCCGCTCTGTCGTTGCCGCACTGCCCCATCCGATGCGCATCGCGGTCGTCGGTGCGGGTGGTGTCGGGACCTTCTTCGCGGGCAAGCTCGCGCAGGCCGGCCACGAGGTGACCGTCGTGGCCCGCAACCCTGCCCGCCGCGCCGCGCTGAGCGCCGAGGGCGTACAGATGCGGAACAAGGGACGCGGCCCGATCGAGCACGTCTCGGTCCGGGTCGCCGCCGAACTGGTACACGGCGACCACTTCGACCTGGTGCTGGCCTGTGTGCAGCGGCACCAGATCGACGCGCTGGTCCCGACTTTGGCCGCGAATTCCTCGCCGCGCATCATGTTCGTCTTCAACTGCGCCGCAGGCGCGGACAACTGGGCGGACACGATCGGCCGCGAGCGCCAGCTGTGGGGCTTCCCCTCGGTCATCGCCGAATTGAATGACAGTGGCGTGCTCGACTACCGGCTCTTGCCCGGCCCACTGGCCAGGCTGACTCAGATCACCACCATCGGCCGCGTCGACGGCCGCATCACCGACGACCTTCTCGCGCTGCGCGATCTGTTCCGCGCCGCTGGAATCCCCGCTGTCTGCAGCCCTGACATCGACGCCTGGCTGAAATCCCGTGGCGCACTGATGGCTCCGATGATGGCCGTCGCCCGCCGCCGACTGGAATATCGGCGGGGACCACAATTCAGCCGCGCCGAAACCACCGAGATGGCCCACGCCGTCCACACCGCACTCGCCGCGGTCCGAGCCAGCGGCGTCACACCGACTCCCACGAACCTGGGACTGATCGCCCGCCTACCCATCCCTGTACTCGCCACCGCACTGTGGGCGATCTACACCATCCGCGTCGCCAAACACGGCCTGCTCGGCCACTCCGACAAAACCCCTCTGGAAATCGCCGCCATGCTCGCGGACGTCCAAGCCCTCGCTGCCGGAACCGAAATCGACACCGCCGCACTGTCGAGCCTGACCGCGCATCCGCCCGAGCCCACAGCCACAACCGATCACGTAAGCTGAATGCGATCTTCGCCAGATAGTGCTCCAGTGGTCACTATCGTGGCCCGGAGGGGGCTCTGAGCCGGCGTGCTAGCTGACAGCAACCCCCTATGGTGCGAACCTGCGACACGCGACCTGCGATTTCGTGTTCGCATATTTCTACCTGCGACATCCAAACCCCAGCTGACCTGCGTAAATGTGTTTCCCACTTGTGCCCTCGGCAGGATTCGAACCTGCGACACCCGCTTTAGGAGAGCGGTGCTCTATCCCCTGAGCTACGAGGGCTGAACCGGCTGCTGGTTGTGCGGCTTAGCTGGGACGTCGGGGAGTCTACCTGGTTGGGGGGTGGGGGGCCGCATTCATATGTTGGGCCGGTCGGGGATGGGGGGATGGGGTGGGGCCGTCCGGGGTGGCAGACGGACTGGAAGGGGTCAGGGTTTGGTGGCTACGGCGATTATGTAGTCGGCCCAGGGGGCCCAGGTGAGGAGGCCGGGGCGGCTGAAGGTGGCTCGGAGGACCGGGTTGACGCGGCGCATGTCGGGGTCTCGGAGGCGTTTGCTGAGGTAGGTGGCTAGGGGGAAATAGACGTCTCGGCGGATGGAGTAGGCGGTGACGTTGGTGAAACCTGTTGCGGTGAGGGCGTTTCGGTAGCGGGGGAGGTCGTAGATATTGCGTTCGGGGAGGGTGGCGGGGCGGCGGGGGAGAGGGCGATCGGAGGCTCGGATCATCGCTTCGGTCAGCGGGTTGGTGCGGACCGTGATGTCGGCGGTGACGAGTTTGCCGCCGGGTTCCAGGACGCGGAAGGCCTCGGCGAAGAAGGCCTTGTGGGAGGGGAAGTGGAAGGCCGATTCGAGGGCGGTGACCTTGGTGCAGGAGGCGTCGGGGCGGGGGAGGTCTATGGCGGAGCCGTATTCGAAGTGGATCCGGTCGGATAGGCCCAGTTCGGCGGCTCGGCGGGTGGCTATTTCGATCTGCTCGGTGGCGATGTTCATCCCGATGATTTCCTCGGGGCCGAATTCGCGGGCCCAGAGGAAATCCTGGTCGCCGTAACCGAATCCGATATCCAGCTGGACATCGCCGGGGCCCAGTTCGGCCTCGCGGGCGACCAGGCGGGCCAGATCGCGGCTGGCCTCGTCGAGACTGGCCGGATTGTCATGCCAGTAGCCGAGATTGATGAAGAGCGAGTCCTCGCCGAAGAGGTTCTGGGGGCCGACGATGTCGTAGACGCGGCCCACACGGCGACCGGAAGGGAGGAAGGGCACCTTGGCCCATTCGAGGCATTCGCGGGCCCAGCGGGCGCCGCGCTGGGGCAGGGTTTCGACCGGGATGCCCGCGGTGGTCAACGTCATTGAGACCTCCGAGAATCGGATACGTCCCCCGACGTTCGCCGCCTGTGTCTCGGACGATCTATTGCCGGAGTGATGACAGTCTCAGACAGTTGCGGCGGCGCGTCAAGGGCTCTCGGGCATCCCGGTAGAGCCCCTCACCGTCGTTCGGCGCGCTTCTCGTCGTAGTTCGACGGATCGAATTGCCGTGTCTTCCAACGGAACAGCACCGTCGCGCCCGGCCAGTTATTGGTGATCCGGCCCGAGGCATTGCGGTACCAGCTGGAGCAGAAGTTCCAGGGCGTGTCCTTCAGCCGCTTCTGCAGCCAGTCGTCCCAGGACTGCTCGGCCTCGGGACGCGCGGACAGGAACCGGCCGGGCTGTCCGGACAGGTACTCCACCGCCTGCCGGATGTAGCGCGACTGCGCCTCCAGCATGTAGATGATGGAACCCGAGCCGACATTGGTGTTCGGGCCGTACATCATGAACAGATTCGGGAAGTCCGGCACCGACATGCCCAGGTAGGCGCGAGCGCCCTCGGCCGACCACGCGTCGGCCAGCTTGCGACCGCCCAGTCCGTAGATATTCATGGGAGCCAGGAACTCGGTGCCCTTGAACCCCGTGCCGTAGACGATCACGTCCACCGCATGCTCCACACCATCCGCGGTGCGAATCCCGTTCGGTGTGACCTCGGCGATGGCCCCGGTCTCCACATGCACATTGGGCTGGCTCAGCGCCGGGAAGTATTCATTGGAGAACAGCCCGCGCTTGCAGCCCGCCGCGTAATCGGGAGTCAGCTTGGCGCGCAGGGTTTCATCGGGCACCTGAGCGAGGCGATGCCGGTCCGCGATCGCGACCACCGGGGCCTTCATGGCCGGAATGTCGGTGAGCGCCAGCGCCAGCACCTCGAAGAAGGACCAGATGGCGAAGCGCTCGGCCAACTGGGTGATCGGCACATGCTTGAACGCGGCGTGATGCAGCGCGCTGTACTCCCGGTCGAACTTGGGTAGCACCCAGGCGGCCGAACGCTGGAACAGCGTGAGGTGCTCGACCTGCGGCTGAATTCGCGGAATGTATTGAATCGCACTGGCTCCCGTGCCGATGCAGGCCACCCGCTTGCCGGTCAGATCCACCGAGTGATCCCATTCGGCGGAGTGGAAAGCCGCCCCGGTGAAGGTGTCGATGCCGGGCAGATTCGGCATGGCCGGTCGCGAGAGCTGACCCACCGCCGGAATGAGCACATCGGCGATATGGGTGACACCGTCGGTGGTGCTGACCCGCCAAACCCCGTTCGCCTCATCGAATTCCGCGTCGGTGACCTCCACGCCGAACTCGATCTTGGCGGGCAGGTCGTACTTCTCCGCGACATCGACCATGTAGCCGTGAATGTCCCGCTGCTCCGAGAACCGCCGCGGCCAATCGGATTTGGGCTCGAACGACCACGAGTACAGCGGGGACGGCACATCGCAGGCCGCACCCGGATAGGTGTTCTCGCGCCAGACGCCGCCCAGATCGGCGGCCTTCTCCAGGATGGTGAAGTTCGACAGGCCGCGGCGCTTCAGTTCCAGCGCCATGCCGAGGCCCGCGAACCCGGCACCGATGATGAGGATGGACGGCTCTCGCTTCATATGTTGAAGGTAAGGCGCATCGTACCTGGTCATGAAGGCATACGCGGACAGTGAATCGTTATTTTCGGCCATACCGCGGGGGCGGGGGCGCGAATCAGGCCGCGCGAATGGTGGTACTCGCGCTCACAACAAGCTGTCTCGGTCAGTGAGGCCCGTCTGACCTGCGACGCCTGTCCCCGACTGGACAGCCATATGCCGTACTCCCTATATTCACGGAAGTTCTTGCTCCAATATGCTTGTCCTGGTTAGTGATTGGCTATTCTGCGGCGCCGCAGGGGGTGTCGTTGCGCGCCGATCGCCTACCTGGACTCCGAAGTCGGCTGGTCGCCGTGTTGGGCGGCGGACGGTCGGCAGCACGGCTGCGGGTGGCGAAGGTGGGGTTCGCCACCCGCAGCCAACACTTGGGAAGGCTGCCCCGAATGTGCTCGGCCACAGTCCGGCAATCGGTCATCAGGGGACAATCGCCCGGCTTTCGAGGCCATGTCCAAGGGTGTCCGATTTCAGCTATTCTGCCCAGCAAGTGACTCAGTTCACTCTCCAGTAGGTATATCCAAGGAGCGGTTGGGAAATGTTGAGCACCATGCAGGACGAGCAGCTGTCACTCGCGACACTGCTGCGCTACGCGGCCACCTTCCAGGGCGACAGCACCGTGTCCACCTGGACCGGCACCGGCCTTCGCACCCAGACCTACCGTGAGGTCGGCGCGGATTCGGCCAGACTCGCCAATGCCCTGCGTGACCTGGGTATCGGTGAAGGTGACCGGGTCGGCACGTTCATGTGGAACAACAACGAGCACATGGTCGCCTACATCGCCGTGCCCGCCATGGGTGCGGTGCTGCACGCGCTGAACATCCGGCTGTTCCCCGAGCAGCTGGTGTACGTGGCCAACCACGCCGAGGATCAGGTCGTCATCGTGGACGGCACGCTGCTGCCGATGTTCGCCCAATACCTGCCCAACCTGAAGACCGTCCGGCATGTCATCGTGGCCAATGGCGATGCCGCCGCCCTCACCGCTCCCGAGGGCGTGCAGGTGCACTCCTACGCCGAACTGCTCGCCGCCCAGCCGGACACCTTCGACTTCCCCGTCGTGGACGAACGCTCCGCCGCGGGCATGTGCTACACCTCCGGCACCACCGGCGACCCCAAGGGCGTCGTCTACTCGCACCGCTCCAACTGGCTGCACGCCATGCAGGTCATCTCGCCCAATGGCATGGGCTTCACCGCCTCGGACTCCGTGCTCGCCATCGTGCCGCTCTTCCACGCCAATGCCTGGGGCATCCCGTACGCCGCCCTCATGTCCGGCGCGAATGTGCTGATGCCCGACCGGTTCCTGCAGCCCGCGCCGCTGCTGGAGATGATGGCCGTGGCCAAGCCGACCTTCGCCGCGGCCGTGCCCACCATCTGGGGCGGCGTGCTGGCGGGCTTGCAGGCCGCGCCGCAGGATATTTCGCATCTGCGCACCTGTGTGGTCGGTGGCGCCGCGGTGCCACCGTCCATGATGCGCGCCTTCGAGGAGCGGCACGGCGTGAAGCTGCTGCACGCCTGGGGCATGACCGAGACCTCGCCGCTGGGTTCGGTGGCGCACGAGCCCGCCGGGACCGAGGGCGAGGAGGCCTGGGCCTACCGCTACACGCAGGGCCTCTTCCCGGCCGGTGTGCAGGCGCGGCTGGTCGGCGACGACGGTTCGGTGGTGGCCAATGATGGAGAAGCGCTGGGCGAGTTGGAGGTTCGCGGTCCGTGGATCACGGCCTCGTACTACTCGCCTTCGGGTGGCGTGGTTGATCCGGACAAGTTCCATGACGGCTGGCTGCGCACCGGCGATGTCGGCAAGATCAGCCCGAATGGATACCTGACGCTGGTGGACCGGTCCAAGGACGTCATCAAGTCGGGTGGTGAGTGGATCTCCTCGGTGGATCTGGAGAATGCCGTGGTGGGTCACCCGGCCGTGGCCGAGGCCGCCGTGATCGGTGTGCCCGATGAGAAGTGGGACGAACGGCCTTTGGTGGCAGTCGTTCTCAGGGAGGGCGCCGAGGCCAAGCCGGAGGAGTTGCGCGAGTTCCTGGCCGACAAGTTCGCCAAGTGGCAGCTGCCGGAGCGTTGGGCATTCATCGACGAGGTGCCCAAGACCAGTGTGGGCAAGTTCGACAAGAAGCGGCTGCGCGCGCAGTACGCCGATGGTGCGCTGACCGTCACCACGCTGTCTTGAGTCGCTGACCCCGCGCCCCTACCGGATCGGGAGGGCGCGGGATTCGGTCGCTTGGTGTGAATCTTTCCTCCCGCGTGTCGGGTGCGAGGTTCGGCCAGGCGTTCCACTCGCGCCTTCGCGGACTTACCGTTAGTTTGACTGCGGATGCCCGCAGTGGTGGGGTTGGACGAGGAGGTCCGGGTGAAATCGACACGCGCACAAGGTAATTCGATGGAAGCATCGGCGTGGCAGGGGCGGATGAACGGGGTGCGCGCATGACACTCGGACTGATCAGGACGGTGGGCGAGCGGGCCTACCTGGAATTGGAATCGGCGCGCCTGGTCATGGAGGCCGGGCTGGCGCGTATTGAATCACCGCTGCCGCTGCTGGCGGCGGGCACCGCCATGCTGCGCTACGGCACCATCGCGGCGGGGCTGCGGCTCTCCGCCGCGCGTTATCCCGACCGCACCGCCGTGATCGACGAACTCGGTGCGCTCACCTTCGCCGAATTGGAGGACCGGTCCAATCGGCTGGCCAATGCCTGGCGCGACCGCGGGCTGAAACCGCGCGAGGGCGTGGCCATTCTGGCTCGCAATCACCGCGGCCTGCTGGATGCCATCTTCGCCGCCGCCAAGTGCGGTGCCCGAATCATCCTGTTGAACACCGACTTCGCGGGCCCGCAGATACGCGATGTCGCGACCCGCGAGGGCACCGACCTGCTCGTCTACGACGACGAATACGCCGAGATGCTGGAAGAGGTGCGCCCGCGCCGCGGCAGTTACCGGGCCTGGACGGACAATCCGCGCGAGGACAGCCTGGAATTCCTCATCGATATCGGCTCGCCGAATACGCCGCCCGCCCCCGGCGCGGAACCCAAGATCATCCTGCTGACCAGCGGCACCACCGGCACCCCCAAGGGCGCGCCCCGCGCGGAGCCGAAATCCCTTGCCGCCCTGGGTGCCCTGCTCTCCAAGGTTCCGTTCCGGGTGAACGGTGTCACCGAATGCTGCGCGCCCATGTTCCACACGCTCGGATTCGCCTGCGCCATCCTGTCTCTCGGCATGGGCTCCACCATTGTCATTCGCCGCCGCTTCGACCCCCAGGCCGCCATCGACAGCATGGCCGAACACCACGCCACCACCATGATCGTCGTACCCGTCATGCTCAGCCGCATGATGGACCTGGGAGGCAAGGCCCTCACCGGCCGCGACCTCGCCGCCCTGCGCATTATCTTCGTGGCGGGTTCCCAACTGGGCGCGCAACTCTGCCGTGAGGTGACGGCGGCCTTCGGTCCGGTCGTCTACAACCTCTACGGCTCGACGGAGGTCGCTTACGCCACCATCGCCACCCCCGAAGATCTGGCCGAGGAACCCGGTTGCGTGGGCCGCCCCGTGCTCGGCTCTCGGGTGGAAATCGTCGACGCCGAAGGCCACCCCACTCCGACCGGCACCACCGGCCGCATCTTCGTGGGCAATGTGGTCCAGTTCGAGGGCTACACCGGCGGCGGCCACAAGGAGATGATCCGCGGCCTCATGTCCTCCGGCGATGTCGGCCACTTCGATTCGGCCGGAAGGCTTTTCATCGACGGACGAGACGACGACATGATCGTGTCCGGCGGCGAGAACGTATTCCCGATAGAGGTCGAGGAACTCCTCTACACCCACCCCGCAGTCCGGGAGGCCGCCGTACTGGGCATCCCCGACGACCAATACGGCGCTCGCCTCAAGGCTTTCGTAGTGATCCACGACGGCCACGTCTTCACCGAGGCCGAGGTCAAGGACTTCGTCAAGACCAACCTGGCCCGCTACAAGGTCCCCCGCGAAGTGGTCTTCCTGGAAGAGCTACCCCGCAACCCCACCGGCAAGGTCCTCAAGCGCAAGCTCGAGCTATAGGGACATCCGGCCGACCAGGACGTGCATCCGAGTCGCCTTCGCGTCTGATTCGCCGGGTTCCGTGGACTATCCGGCGAGGTGTGCCAGTAGCGCGGCGAACTCGGCGCGGGACAGGTAGCCGTCACCATCGAGGTCGGCTGATGACAAGAGGGATGCAGCCGACTCGTGGGTCAGGTCGGGGCAGGTGCGGAGGAGGGATTCGAGTTCATCGAGTTCGATCAGGTTGTTCTGGTTGACGTCGAAGGTGTCGAAAGCGGCGTCCGGGTCATTGATTTCGGGGTCCCGCCCCAGGCGGGCGGCATCGAACTCCGCGCGGGAGATGAGCCAGTCGCCGTCGGTATCGGCGGCGGCCACCAGGCGCTGGACGGCGTCGGAGTCGATGTCCAAGCCGAGGGCGACGATGCCCGCGAGGATGTCTTCGGCGGAGATCAGGCCGTCGCCGTCCTGGTCCCACAGGTCGAAGGTGTCGGCGGTCATGAAGCCCCCTCGGTAGTGCTGGAGCACCGCCCGAAACATGGTGGTGCGAGCAGCATTCGACCGCACCCCGCCGACGTGGTCAAGGGGCGGCGGTCATGGTCACACCGGTTTGCCCGGGTTGCTAGGACCGGACTTGGCGGCGGTAGGTGAGTTTGTCGAATTCGCGGCCGTATTCGTCCACGGCGACCACGTCCATCTCGCTGGAGAAGAAGCCGGGGCGCACGTCCACCCGGATGAACGAATAGTTGCGGAAGCGGACCCGGGACCAAGGGGCCGGTTCGTCCTTCTTGGAGCCGTCCTTGGTCCAGTAGTAGCTATTGGGGACGGCCGGATCGGCAACGGTGTTGCCGCGGTAGCTTTCCGGGGAGCCGGGCTGGAAGCCGTAGCGGGGACGACCGCCGCCGCCGACCGTGTAGTAGACCGTGCCGTCGGTATCGGGGTAGACGATCGAATTGTCGGGCGCGGGCTTGGTGACATGGTCGGCGCGAATCGGGTCGGTGCGCTCGAAGACGTGATTGTGGCCCTGCAGCACCAGATCCACCTGGTAGCGGTCGAACAGGCCGCACCAGGCGTCGCGGACGCCGCCGTCGCTGGCATGCGAATCGGTGGTGGAGTACGCGCAGTGGTGGAAGAAGCACACGATGAAATCGATATTCGGGTCGCCGCGGTAGGCGGCGAGAGTGCGTTCCACCCACGAGGTTTGGGTGTCATTGGAGTAGCCGGTATTCGCGCGGATCTCGTAGGAGATGTCATTGGCGTCCAGGGACAGCACCGCCACATTGCCGTAGGTGAAGGAGTACGCCGATGGGCAGGCGGCGGGGCCATTGCCCGGCAGGTCCAGTCGGGCCAGGTGGCCGCCGTAGCCGTGCGTGCCGTACGCGGCTTCCATATCGTGATTGCCGGTGGCGAACATCCACGGCGTGACCGAGGCGCTGGCTTCGATCGCGCCGAAATACACATCCCACACATAGGGATTGAACTTGTCGAAGCCGCCCGCGAGTCGCCCGCCGCCAGACAAGACGAACTGCGGATTCTTGCCCGCGCCGGAGGGATCGGCGTAGGCGATGTCACCTGCCAGCACATGGAAATCCGGTCGGCTGGCGGCGATTTGGCGCATCACATTCGCGGCGTGCGGCGCGTTCGGATCATTGTCCGGCTTGTAATAGCGGTCGTCGTAGTCGCCGGGCGCGATACCTGCGGGCATGGTCGGCGTCTCATCGGTGCCCTGATCGCCCATCATGGTGAAACGGAAGGGCAGCACCGCATTCCGCGCCGTCGGCATGGCCGTCGAGGCGGAAAGGATGTCGCTGCTGAACCCGTCGGAGGTACGCCACCGATAGAAGTGCGGCATCCGCCCCGCTAGCCCATCCACGGGCGCGTGCGCATAGAACTGCTCCGCCGCCAGCACCCCGCCGTCACTGTCCGGAATCTGCGTCACCAGATTCCGCACCTCGGCCTCGGCGGTCCCGCCCAGCGCCGGAGTCGGCCCGTGATCGAGAAAGACCCGAGCCTCCTTGGGATTGCGCGAGAGTTGCGCCGCGAACCGCAACTGGCTCGCCGCATCCGCCCCGAACCCCACATGCCTGCCCGCGACCGTCAATTGCGCCTCGTTCGCATACGCCCGAGAACCGAACGGCGAACACCCGACAACGGCCACCGCCGCGGCCGCGCTCGATCCGACCAGGAAATTCCGCCGCGACACGGCATGGCGGCGCAGATACCCGCGATGCCATTCATGCTGCTCGGCCATGGTCATGTGTGCGGCGAGCTGTGCGGGCACCCCGGTATCGGGAACGTCGCCGGAGGGGTTCAGCGGATTCGACGGCATGCATTCGGATGCTGGTCCACCCGAGTGTCCATAGCAACCCGACACTGCCCTCCACGCAGCGAATTCTTCGTAAACTCTCGCGGGTGGCCGCGTTCCGCAGGCTGTCCGGCGTCGGGTTGCCGCCGTATGCTGAGCTCCTCGCATACGCGGTTGTACAGGGGAGGGCACGTGCCGGGGGACGGCGAACTCGGGCACTACCGACTCATCAAGCTGCTCGGCCGGGGCGGGATGGGGCAGGTCTGGCTGGCCGAGGACACGCATTTGGGGCGGGAGATCGCGCTCAAGCTGCTGCCTCCGGAGTTGGCGGCCGATGAAGGATATCGGCGGCGGTTCGAGCGGGAGGCCAGGCTTGCCGCGCGGCTGAGGGGGCCGCATGTGGTGCCGATTCATTCGTTCGGTGAGCTGGACGGCCGGTTGTTCATCGATATGGAGTTGGTGGACGGTGCGGATCTCGACAAGATCCTGGACGAAACGGGTGCGTTGACGCCCGCGCGGGCGGTCGATCTGGTCGCGCAGATCGCCGACGCGCTCGATATCGCGCATCAAGCCGGGCTCATCCACCGAGATGTGAAGCCTTCCAATGTATTGACGCTGCCCAGTGGGTACGCGTATCTGATCGACTTCGGTATTGCCCGCGGTATGGGCCAGGCCACGCTGACCGCTACCGGGGTGGCGGTCGGCACCTCCGCGTACATGGCACCGGAGCGTTTCGCCGGAGTGGAGGACGACCGGCGCTCCGATGTCTATTCCTTGGCCTGCCTGCTCTTCGAATGCCTCACGGGCAAAAGGCCGTTCGCCCATACCAATTCCGCGCAACTGATGGCGGCGCATCTGACGGCGCCGCCGCCGCGCGCGAGTGACCACAGTCGATTGGTGCCCGTCGCCTTGGACGAGGTGATCGTGCGAGGCATGGCGAAGGATCCGGAGCGGCGCTACCGCACTGCGGGCGATCTGGCCACGGCCGCTCGGGCGGCATTGCGCACGGGAGGTGCGCCGCTGGCTTATCCGTCCTCGGCGACCGCCCAGCCCGCACCGCCGACGGCGAGATGGGATGGGGGAGCGCCATTCCCGGCCTATGGCACCGGGCAGGCCTCACAGCCGCGCGTTCCGATGACGCCGCCGCGTGCGACACCTCATCCCGCACCGTTCACGCCGTTCCCCATGGCGGCCGCACACACGAGCGGGCCGATGCGGCCGGGTGTCAACACCTATCTCCGGCAGCCGGATCAACCTCGAATCCGGGCCTGGCGAGTGCTGTGGTGGGTAGTCCTGGCGCTCTTGATCGTGTTCTTCGGGATCATGACGATCGGCGTCCTCGGCGTGACGTTCACCAAGGGCTTCGGGGGCGTGGGCACCACGATCGTCGCGTATGTGTTCTTCGCCGCTCCTTTCCCGGGCTTCGGCTATCTGGCCTTGCGCGAGGTCAAGAAGTTCCGGGCCGCCCGGAAGTAGAACGGCGCGACCGGATCCCGGTCGCGCCGTTCAGGCCGGTCTCAGCAGTTGCGTAGCTCGGGGCTCTGGTTCAGCAGCTGAGCGCGGGTGGAGATGAAGGTGCTGTAGGTGTCGCCGCCGACCGAGGAGAGCGGGAAGGCCGCGACGCGATGGCAGTTCTGGAATGCGATCTTGATGCCGAAATGGCGTTCCAGGCCACCGCGAATGGAGTCGGAGGCCATGGCGCGCAGCAGTTGGCCGCGGGCCGTCTCGTCCGGCGGGGCAATGGTGTTGTCCGCGTATTCTTCGGTGCCGGAGCGCAAGTCGGCGGCCACCCGCTCCACTACCTCATAGGCGTAGGGCAGCGAGTTACGGACGCATTCGACGAATTCCTCGTCGCTGACTTCACCGCGTTCGGCACGTTCGAGCAGTGCGGTGGGTACGTCGAGTGACATATCGCTCTCCTCATGGGATGGCGGATGGTGTCAGCCGAGTCTAAACGAAAAAGGTTGTCAACAACCCTGGATTCGGATCGAAAGCGCCCTCTTCAGAGCGGTTTTCGCCGATTCCGACAGTTGCCGCACCAGCTCGCCCGCCGGTAGCTCGCCCGCGAGCGAATGCGCCTGACCTGCCCAGAGATTCACCGCGTCGGCATTGCCCTCGGCCCGCGCGGCCGCCCGCAAAGGGCCCGTGGCGTAATGAATTTCCGGGTAGGCGGCGGGTGCGTCCGGATGCTCGAGCATGAATCGATTGCGCAGCCCGCGCGCCCGGCGTCCGGTGAAGGCGCGGGTCAGCATGGTCGGCGTATCCAGGGTGATGGCATCGCGCAGCAGCGGTGCGGTCCCGGCCTCGGGGCAGCGCAGGAAGGCCGTACCCACCTGTGCCGCAGCCGCACCCGCGACCAGCGCGGCGGCCACACCCGCACCCGTGGCGATGCCGCCCGCCGCCACCACCGGCAGATCCACGGCGGCGGTGAGCAACTGCACCAGCGTCAGCAGGCCCAGCGGATCGGTGACATCGTCCTCGGGACGGTCGGCGAAATTGCCGCGATGCCCGCCCGCCTCGGCGCCTTGCGCGATGAGTGCGTCCGCACCGGCTTCGGCCGCGTACCGCGCCTCCGCCACCGACGTGACGGTCACCCACACCTCCGAGCCCACGGCATGCAGCCGCTCGATCTCGGCGGCGGTGGGGCACCCGAAAGTGCACGACACCACGGCAACCGGCGCACTCGCCAGCAGTTCCAGCTTCGCGTCCCAGTCGTCGGCGTCGAATCGTGGTTCGCCGACCGGGAATTCGCGCGCCAGCTCCTCCACATAACCGCTGAACGACGCGGCGGGGCTCGGCGCGGACGGGCAGAAGAGGTTCACGCCGAACGGTGCGGCGGTGAGCGCGCGGGTGCGCTCGATGCGATCGGCGAGGTCGGTGGCCGAGAGATATCCGGCGGCCACGAATCCCAGCCCGCCCGCGTCGGAGACGGCGGCGGCCAGCTCCGGGGTCGATGGCCCACCGGCCATGGGGGCAAGAACGATGGGGGTACCCAACTCATCCAGAACCATGTCCCCAGTGTGCTCTTGTCCTTGCACCCCGTGCTCAAGGGTTAGACCCCGCGACCTGGTGTTTTCCCAAGGAAGGTTGCGGAATGGTCACAGGCGAGTACAGTTTCCGTCACAGCGATGCCGAATCGTTACCGGAACCACCGAACGCTAGGACGAGCTTTGCCGCACCACAGAGAGACCGCAGACTCCGTATCAGTTATGGACTTGCTTGGTGATTCTGGTGCCGGCCGTGCTGGCACCGCCGCTCGCCGGCGGCACCGGGCCGAATCCACCGCCGTTGATCGCGTGAAGGTCGCCGCCGGAGCCGCGGTCGCCGCGGGTGCCCTCATCGGCACCGCGTCGCAGCTGGTTCCCGCGCTCGCCCACGCGGCCCCCTTGCTCCCGAACCACGATGAGAAGTCGATCGGTTCGGATCTCGCCCTCGCCGATGCCTCGCAGACCATGAAGCAGGCCACCGACGTCGCCGCCCCCGCTCCGGAGGCCGCCCCGGCCGCCGCCCAGCAGGTCGCCGCCGCGCCCGCCCCCTTCGGTCTGCAGAACCTGCCGCCCGAGGTCTCCGGTCCGCTGGCCCAGGCCGAGCAGACCCTCAAGGATCTCCAGCAGCAGTTCGCCCCGGCCGCCGCCGTGCGCCCGGTCGCGGACTCGGTGATCAGCTCCGGTTTCGGAATGCGCTGGGGCGCCATGCACTACGGCATCGACTTCGCCGACGCCATCGGTACCCCCATCCACTCCGTCATGGGCGGCACCGTGGTGGAGGCCGGTCCGGCTTCGGGCTTCGGGCTCTGGGTGCGCGTCCTCCAGGACGATGGCACCACCGCTGTCTACGGTCACGTGAACGATATGTACGTGCAGGCCGGGCAGCATGTGAACGCCGGCGACGTGATCGCCACTGTCGGAAATCGCGGCAACTCCACCGGTCCCCACCTGCATTTGGAGATCTGGGATGCCGCAGGAAGCAAGATGGATCCGCTGCCATGGCTGGCCAGCAAGGGCGTCATCATGCAGCAGCAGTGGGGACCGGACCAGTAGAGCGTTCACCGGCACCAGCGAACGGGCGATTCCCGGACCGGCGAATGCCGGTGGGTGCGGTGACGACGCTCGATGATCTGTTCGACCCCGCTTCGCTGCACGGCCGCGCGTACGCGGTCCTGATTCAGCATCCGCGGTCGACCGCGCTCGAAGTAGCCGAGCGCCTGAACGCGCCGCCCCGGGTGACCGAGGCCGCGCTGGAAACCCTGTGCCAGCTCGACGCCGCCGTGCGGCTCACCGAAAGCAATGGCACCGTGCGCTGGGATGCGCACGCCCCGGAAGCCTTGTCCGAGGCCGAGACTCGCCGCCGCAATCACGACATGCTGCGCATGCAGTCGGCCGCCGCACGCCTGGGTGAGACCTTCCGTTCCGTGCGCCGCACCACCGATGCCGACGGCGCGGTGGTGGCCGTCTACGAACGCCGCCAGCTGCTGGCCGATTTCGAGGATCTCCAGCACACCGCGCACACCTGCGTGAAGGTGGTGGAGCGCGGCCCGTTCCTCTCCGATGTGGAGACCGAGGAGCGCATGTTCGAGCTCAAGTCCGCGCGCATCACCTCGGGCATCGACTACCGCACCCTGTACCAGGAGACCATCTACCAGGACGCGGAACGGCTGCGGCATGTGCTGGCCACCAATGCCGCGGGCGCGCAGGCTCGTACGCTGCCCGATCCGCCCATGAAGCTGATCGTCGCCGACGACCGCCGCGCGGTCCTGGTGCTGCACACCGATGAGCGCCGCGGCGATCCGATGGGCGTCCGGGTGGGCCCCTCGCCGACGCTGGATCTGCTGGTCAAGACGTTCGATTCGCTGTGGTCGATGGCCACGCCGATCTCGGTGAACCCGGCCGAGGCCCTCGACGACCGGGACAAGGCGATCCTCACGCTCATGAGCATGGGCGCCACCGATGACACCATTGCCCGCCGGTTGGGACTGTCCCGGCGAACCGTGGTGCGCCGCACGGCCAGTCTGCTGGAGCGGCTCGGTGCGAGCACCCGATTCCAGGCCGGAGTGCAGGCCACGCGCCGCGGCTGGCTCTGAGGCCCACGCCCGCCGCCGGTGCGCGTGCCGGGCGGTGGGCTCGGAAAAGTGGTGTATGTCACCGTCGCGGAGGAAGTCTGTAGCACGCGGATACCCCCGTAGCGATGGGTGAAGGGAGCTCGGGTGGTCTCCGCCGGTGCGCTTCCCCCATATAGGATTGCTCGGACCGCAAACCCTCCCAGACAGAGATCGAGACCATTGGGTAGGGAACCGAATTCGCTTCGGTCCTGCGGACCTGATGAATGCGAGAGGTGACAAGCTCGAATGGATACTGCCCGCCGTTCCGCACGTGGTAGCCGCCGGCGCCGGTCGGGCAGCCCGCTGTTCGCCCAGTTGCTGACGGCGGCGGTCGAATCCGAGGCCGATGCGATCGCGATCCGGTTCAATCCGACCGGCGCTCCCGCAGATGCCCGCGAGCTCACGTACCAGGAGCTCGACGAATCCTCCTCGAAGCTGGCGCGCGAACTCATCGAGCGCGGCGTCGGCCCGGGCGATGTGGTCGCCATCGGCATTTCGCGGTCGATCGAGTCCGTATTGTCCGTCTGGGCGATCGCCAAGACCGGCGCGGCCTATGTGCCCGTCGATCCGGCCTATCCGCCCGAGCGCATCGAATACCTGCTCTCGGATTCCGGGGCCGTCCTCGGCCTGACCGTCGCCGCGCATCGCGAGGCCCTCGGCAGCACGGTCGAGTGGGTCCAGCTGGATGACGCGGCGTTCGCGGCGGGCGTGGACGCCCGGCCCGCGCACCCCATCTCCTACGCCGACCGGGTGCGCCCGCTCACCGAGCAGCATCCGGCCTACATCATCTACACATCAGGTTCCACCGGCCTGCCCAAGGGCGTCGTGGTCACCCACACCGGCCTCGCGGGCCTGGTCGCGGCCGAGCGCGAACACTATGCGGTGACCGGCGATTCGCGGGTGCTGCACGTCTGCTCGCCGAACTTCGACGTCTCGGTGCTGGAACTGTTGCTCACCTTCTCCACGGGCGCGACTCTGGTGGTCTCGCCGCCCAAGGTGTTCGGTGGCGACGATCTCGCCGAACTGCTGCGCCGCGAACGCGTCTCGCACATGCTCATCACCCCCGCCGCACTGGAGTCGGTGGATCCGGCCGGGCTCGACGAGCTGAAGGTCGTGGTGGTGGCCGGTGACAAGTTCGGTCCCGAACTGGTCGCCCGCTGGGCGGTGCAGGGCCGCGACTTCTACAACGGCTACGGCCCCACCGAGGCCACCATTCTGGCCACCAGCACCGCGGCCATGGTGCCCGGCGAAACCATCACCATCGGCCCGGCCATCGCGGGCGTCGGCGCGTTCGTGCTGGACACCCGGCTGCGGCCGGTGCCCGCCGGAGTGATCGGCGAGCTGTACCTGTCCGGCCCGGCCCTGGCGCAGGGCTATCTGGCCCGCCCGGGCCTGTCCTCGGAACGCTTCGTGGCCAGCCCCTTCGGCGCGGACACCGGCAATCCGGGCGCGCGGCTGTACCGCACCGGTGACCTGGTGCGCCGCCGCGAGGACGGCGTCATCGAATACCTGGGCCGCTCCGACTTCCAGGTCAAGATCCGCGGCCTGCGCATCGAACTCGGCGAGATCGACAATGCGCTCACCTCGCACGAGGACATCGACTACGCGGTCACCATGGGCAAGACGCTGCCCTCGGGCGCGACCGCGCTGGTCGCCTATGTGCTGGCCAAGCCCGGTCACACCGCCGACCCGGCCGTGCTGCGCGAGCACCTCGGCCGCAGCCTGCCCGCGCATATGGTGCCCTCGGCCATCGTGGTGCTGGACACGCTGCCGCTGACCCCGAACGGCAAGCTGGACCGGGAAGCCCTGCCGGAAACGGTCTTCGAGACCACCGCCTCCCGCCCGGCCTCCGGTCCGGTCGAGGAGAAGATCGCCGAACTGTTCGGGCAGCTGCTGCGCCTGGACGAGGTCGGTGCGGACGATTCGTTCTTCGCCGTCGGCGGCGATTCGATCATGTCCATCCAGCTGGTCTCGCGGGCCCGCGCGGCGGGCATCGTCTTCAGCCCGCAGGACGTGTTCGAACAGCGCACCGTGGCCGGACTGGCCAAGGTCGCCATTGTGGGCGCGGGCAATGCCCCGGTCACCCTGGACGAGCTGCCCGGCGGCGGCGTCGGCGATATCCCGCTGACTCCGGTGCTGGCCGATTACCTCGAAGACGGTGTCTTCGAACGCTTCTCGCAGAGCATGGTGCTCTCGCTGCCGGACGGCATCGACCGCGCGGGCATTGCCGAGACCCTGAACGACGTGCTCGGCCACCACGACATCCTGCGGGCGCGACTGGTGCACGCGGACGGTCGCTTCGGCCTCGAGGTGCCCGAATCGGGTGCGGTGCAGGCGGATTCGCTGATCGCCGAGGTCGAGGTTCCGGCCGGTGCGCAAGATGAGGACCTCGCCCGCATCGGCAGCGCCGCAATGGATTCCACGCTCGGTGCGCTGAGCCCGGCCGAGGGCCGCATGTTCGCGGTCACCTGGCTGCGCCGCCCCGATGCCGCCGACGTATTGCTCGTCGCGGCGCACCACTTCGTCATCGACGGTGTCTCCTGGCGCATCCTGATCTCCGATCTGGTCGCCTCGTGGGTGCAGCGCGCGGCCGGGCAGCGACCCACCCTGCCCGCCGTCGGCACGTCCTTCCGGCGCTGGGCGCACGGACTGGTCGAGGCCGCCACCGGCGAAGACCGTTCGAGCGAGGTCGAGTACTGGCAGCGGGTGCTGGCCACCTCCGATCCGCTGCTGGGCACGCGCGAACTCGATTCCGCCGTGGACACTTTCGCGACGGTGCAGCGCTTCACCGTGCAGGTGCCGACCGATGTCACCGAAGCCCTGCTGACCGAGGTCCCGGCGCTCTACCGCGGCGGCGTCAATGACGGCCTGCTGGCCGCACTGGCCCTCGCCGTGCAGTCGTGGCGTGCGCGCCGCGGCGTGGACGCGCCCGTCACCCGCGTGCGTCTGGAAGGCCACGGCCGCGAGGAGAGCGCCGTCCCCGGCGCGGATATCACCCGCACCGTCGGCTGGTTCACCAGCGTCTACCCGGTCGCGCTCGACCTGTCGGGCATCGATGCGACCGCCGCCCTCGAGGGTGGCTCCTACACCGCCGCCGCCATGCGGGCGGTCAAGGAACAGCTGATCACCGTGCCGGACAAGGGCATCGGTTTCGGTCTGCTGCGCTACCTGAACCCGGAGACCGCCGCGCTGCTCGACGGCCGCCTCGCCCAGATCGGCTTCAACTACCTGGGCCGCGTCTCCGCCGACGAGGTGCCCGAGGGTCTGGCCGACGCCGCCTGGCTGCCGACCGACGCCCTCGGCGAACTGTCGGTCGAGCAGGATCCGAGCATGCCCGCGGGCATGACCGTGGATCTCAATGCCATCGTCACCGACGGCCCGGACGGACCGCGCATGTCGGTGTCCGTGCAGTACGCCGCAAGGATTCTCGACGAAGCCGCCGTGCGTGAGCTCGCCGAGGACTGGGTCAAGGCACTCACCGCCGTGGCCCGCCACGTGCAGGATCCGGCCGCCGGTGGCCTGACCCCGTCCGATGTGCCGCTGGTTCGAGTCGCACAGCCGGAACTCGATGCCTGGCGCATCGCCTATCCGGGACTCTCGGATGTGCTGCCGCTCTCGCCGCTGGGCGCGGGCCTGCTCTTCCACGCCCAGCTCACCCAGGGCGCGGCCGATG
This sequence comes from Nocardia sp. NPDC051030, assembly GCF_040683015.1. Taxonomy (NCBI): domain Bacteria; kingdom Bacillati; phylum Actinomycetota; class Actinomycetes; order Mycobacteriales; family Nocardiaceae; genus Nocardia; species Nocardia sp. NPDC051030. The sequence continues at coordinate 69,734 of NZ_JBFBCD010000006.1, forward strand.
ATTACGTTACCCAGTTCGCGCTCGAACTGGCCGGTCAGGTCGATCTGGATCGGCTGAAGCGTGCTTCGCAAGCCATCCTGGATCGGCACGCCGGACTGCGCGCCGCCTTCGTGACCGCCGCCGACGGCACCCCCGTGCAGGTCGTGGTGGATTCCCTCGAAGCGCCGTGGCAGCTCGTCGAAGGCGTTGCGGACGAGGACATTCCGGCCCTGCAGGCCGAGGATCAGCGCACCCGGTTCGATCCGGCCGTGGCACCGCTCATCCGGTTCACCGTGTACCGCACGGTCACCGGCCGCACCCACTTCGTGCTGACCACCCACCACCTGCTCTTCGACGGCTGGTCGCTGCCGCTGCTCATGAAGGATCTGCTGATCCTGTATGCGACGCACGGTGATTCGTCGCTGCTGCCGCCGGTGCGGCCGTACCGCGACTACCTGACGTGGCTGTCCCGCCAGGACCGCGAGGCGACCCTGGACAAGTGGGTGAACACCCTCGCCGGTGCCCAGCCCACCGTCATCTCCACCGTGCTGGAGAAGCCCGAACAGCCGGAAATCGGTTACGGCGAAATCGAATTCGAGTTCTCCGAGGCCGAGACCGCGGCCGTCACGGCCTTCGCGGCCGACGCCGAGGTCACCGTCAATACGGTCGTGCAGACCGCGTGGGCGCTGCTGCTGGCCACCCTCACCGATCGCGAGGATGTCGTCTTCGGTGCCGTGGTCTCCGGCCGCCCGCCGCAGTTGGACGGCGTGGACGACATGATCGGCCTGTTCGTCAACACCATCCCGGTGCGGGTGCGCTTCGACGCGGCATCGACCGTGCGCGATCTGCTCACCAAGGTGCAGTCCGAGCAGGCGGGCCTGCTCGAACACCACTACCTCGGCCTGGCCGAAATCCAGAGTGCCGCAGGAACGGGCGCGGCCTTCGACTCGCTCGTCGCCTACGAGTCCTACCCGGTGGACGCCGACGGCCTCAAGGCCGCGGGCGGCTCCATCGACGGCCTCGAGATTGCGGGCGTGCAGTCGGTGACCTTCACCCACTACCCGGTCACCGTGGTCGTGGAATCCGGTGCGTGCCTGCGCTTCAAGGTCTGGCACCGCCTCGACACCGTGGGTGATCCGGCAGCTCGGGCCCTGGCCGATTTGCTGCGTGTTCTCATCGGTCGCTTCGCCGGAGGCGAACGTGACAACAGTGTCGACGCCCCGCAGGAAGCGATTGCGGCGCAGTCGAACTGGTGGCGCGCGGGCGTGCAACCGGCCGGGCTGGAACTGCCCGCCGACCGCCCGCGTCCGGCCACGCCGTCGCGTCGTGGCGGCGAACTGAGCTTCGACCTGCCCGCCCACCTGCACGCGGCGCTGGACGAGCTGGCGCGCCAGCGCGGTTCGTCGCTGTTCACGGTCGTGCACGCCGCCTTCGCGGTGCTGCTGGCTCGCCTCTCGGGCGGGGCCCGTGACATTTCCATGGGCGTCATCGCACCGGAATTCGGTGCGGCGCAGCCCGGTTCGACCGCCGGTGCGGTCGTGCTGGGCACCGAGATCGACCCGGGCATCGCCTTCACCGACCTCCTCGACGTGGTGCAGCGCGCCGACGCCGAGGCGGCCGGTCGTACCGGCGGCGGCTCCGAGCGGCTCGCCGATGTCCTCGACATGGTGCGCACGACGGCGGGGCATCCGCCGTTCCAGGTGCTGCTCACCGCCGGACAGGGTGCGGCACAGGGCGATCCGATCGCCTCGGCCGATCTGCGACTCGACCTCAGCGCCGACGCGGAGGGCGTGGTGCTCACCTGCACCTACGCCACCGATCTGTTCGACGAGGCGACCGTGCTCGACTTCGCGGACCGCCTCGGCCGCATACTCACCGCCGTGGCCGTCGACGCCACCGCCGTGGTCGGCGATATCGACATCTACGCGCCCGGTGAGCGCGATCTGGTGCTGCACGAATGGAATACGCCGGGTGCACCGGTGCCGGACGTGACCCTGGTCGACCTGATTACCGCCGTGGCCGCGCGGCAGCCCGACGCCACGGCCGTCCGCTTCGGCGACACCACGCTCACCTTCGGTGAACTGGTGCGCCGCGCGAATACGGTCGCGCGGGCCCTCATCGCCTACGGTGCGGGACCGGAATCGCTGGTGGCCGTTGCCGTTCCGCGTACCGAGGAACTGCCGGTGGCGCTGCTCGCGGTGCTCATCTCCGGTGCGGGCTACCTGCCCATCGACACCGCCTACCCGGCGCAGCGACTCGAATTCATGCTCGGCGATTCCCAGCCCGCCTGCGTGCTGACCACGACGGACGAGCGCGCCTCGGTGCCGTCGGGGGATACCCCGGTGGTCCTGCTCGACGATCTGGGCGGCTTCTCCGACGCCCCGGTCACCGATGTGGATCGCCGCGCTCGGCTGCGCGCCGATCACCTCGCCTACGTCATCTACACGTCCGGATCCACCGGCGTCCCCAAGGGCGTCGGCGTGGCCCACCGCAATGTGGTGGAGCTGTTCGCGAACACCCAGGCGCACTTCGAATTCGACGAGAACGATGTGTGGACGCTGTTCCACTCGTTCGCCTTCGACTTCTCGGTGTGGGAACTGTGGTGCGCGCTCGCCAATGGCGGTGCGGTCGTGGTGGTCGACCACCTCACCTCGCGTTCGCCGGAACAGTTCCGCGAGTTGCTGATTCGCGAACGCGTCACGGTGCTCAACCAGACCCCGTCCGCCTTCTACCAGCTCGCCGAGGCCGACCGGGCCGCCGCCGGGCAGACCGGCGACTACGCCCTGCGCTATGTCGTATTCGGCGGTGAGGCACTGGATCTGCGCCAGCTGCGCCGCTGGTACGAACGGCATCCCGCGGACGCGCCGACCCTGGTCAATATGTACGGCATCACCGAGACCACGGTGCACGTCTCCTTCCTGGCCCTCGACGAGGAACTGGCGGAGCAGCCGAGCAGCATTATCGGCCGGGCCCTGCCGGGCCTGGGCGCGCGCGTGCTCGACACCCGCCTGCACCCGTCCCCCGTGGGCGTCGCCGGTGAGATCTATGTCGATGGCGCGCAGCTCTCGCGCGGCTACCTGGGCCGTCCGGGGCTCACCGCAACGCGTTTCGTGGCCAACCCCTACGGCGCGCCCGGCACCCGCATGTACCGCGCGGGTGACGTCGGCCGCTGGGCCGGTTTCGGCGGCGAGGCCAATCTCGAATACGCGGGCCGCAGCGATCAGCAGGTGCAGCTGCGCGGCTTCCGCATCGAACTCGGCGAGATCGAATCCGCACTGCTGCGGCTGCCCGGCATCAGCCAGGCGGTCGTGCTGGTGCGCACCGACAATGGCGTGGATCAGCTGGTCGGCTACGTGGTGCCGGAGGGCGAGACCGCCGTCGATCCGGCCGACGCCAAGGCCGCGCTCGGCGAATTCCTCACCGCCTACATGGTTCCCGACGCGATCGTGTCCCTGGACACGCTGCCGCTCACCCCGAACGGCAAGCTGGACCGCAAGGCCCTGCCCGCACCGGAATTCGGCGGCTCCGCCGAATTCCGCGCCCCGCGCACCGAGATCGAACGCGTGGTCGCCGCCGAATTCGCCGCCCTGCTGGGTGCGGCCGAGGTCGGCGTGGACGACGACTTCTTCGCCCTCGGCGGCAACTCGCTGCTCGCCACCCGCGCACTCGCGCGGATCAATGAAGCGCTCGGCGCGAATCTGGCGGTGCGCGAACTGTTCGAGGCCTCCACGGTCGCGGCCCTGGCCGCCCGCGTGGTGACCGGTACGGCCGCCAACCGGCCGCCGCTGGTGGCGGTCGAACGTCCCGCCCGGGTACCGCTTTCGCTTGCGCAGCAGCGCATGTGGGTGATCAACCAGATCGATCCGGAGTCGCCCGCCTACAACATTCCGCTGGCCCTGCGCCTGTCCGGCACCCTCGATATCGAGGCGCTGCGCCAGGCCGTGGCCGACGTCGTGGAACGCCATGAATCGCTGCGCACCCGCTACCCGGTGGACGGTCCCGGCGGCCTGCCGTACCAGGACATCCTGACGGTCGCGGACGTGCTGCCCGGCGGCCTGGCCGTCGAGCCCCTCGCGAGCGCGCAGCACCGCATGATCGAGGTGCTGTCGAGCGGATTCGACGTCACCGCACAGGTTCCCGTGCGCGCGCTACTGTGCAGCGACGGCCCCGCGGGCACCGAGCACTATCTGGTCGTCGTCGTGCACCACATCGCCGGTGACGGTGCGTCGCTGCCCCCGCTGGCCCGCGACCTCATGACCGCGTATGTGGCGCGCTCGCAAGGCGATTCACCGGTCTGGGCGCCACTCGCGGTGCAGTACGCCGACTTCGCGATCTGGCAGCGCGAGGTCGTCGGCACCGACGACGACGAGAACTCCGTCGCCGCAGGGCAATTGGCGTACTGGCGTGATCAGCTCGACGGAGCCGCCGGAAATCTGGAACTGCCCCTGGATCGGCCGCGCCCCGCCGTGCGGACGATGCAGGGTGGCGCAACCACTTTCACGGTGCCCGCCGACGTGCACGAGGGCTTGCAGCGCATTGCCCGCGAGCACAATGCCTCGCTGTTCATGGTCGTGCACGCCGCCCTGGCGGTCCTGCTGGCCCGCCTGTCCGGCGGCCGCGACGTCACCATCGGCACGCCCATCGCGGGACGCGGTGAACGCGTCCTCGACGATGTGGTCGGCATGTTCGTCAACACCTTGGCCCTGCGCACCGCGATCGACCCGGCCGCCAGCTTCGACGAACTCGTCGACAAGGCCCGCGAAACCGATCTGGCGGCCTACGGCAATGCCGACATCCCGTTCGAACGGGTCGTGGAAGTCGTCGCACCGGACCGGGCCAATGGTCCGGACCCGCTGTTCCAGGTGGTGCTGTCCTTCCAGAACACCGACCGCCCCGAACTGGCACTGCCCGGCCTGACCGTCACCGGACTCGACACCGGCGCGGTCTCGGCCAAGTTCGATCTCCAGGTGACCCTGGATCCGCGGCAGTGGGAGGACAGCGTCGGCGAACTCGCCGGCGCCATCACCTATGCCACGGACATCTTCGACGAGGCCACCATTCGCACCTTCGGCGAACGGTTGCAGCGGGTGCTCGCCGCGGTCGCCGCCGATTCCAGCGGACGCGTCGGAGCCATCGAATTCGGCATGGTCGCGGCGCAGCGCCCGCAGCCCGTGGCCGCACCGGTCGCCGACGCCATCACCCGCGGCACCGCGCTCCCGCAGCTGCTCACCGCGGCCGTGGAGGACGATCCGGACGGCCCCGCCCTGGTGTGGGGCGAGGACGCGTTGTCCTATCGGGAACTCGACGCCCGCTCCTCGCGGCTGGCGCGGGTGCTCATCGGCCGCGGCAGCGGTCCGGGCACCGGTGTCGCGCTGCGCCTGGATCGCGGTATCGACGCGGTCGTGGCGACCTGGGCGGTGCTCAAGTCCGGTGCCGCACTGGTTCCGGTGCGCGACGCCGAGGGCGACCTGCCCGGCGATCTGGTGATCAAGGTCGGCCTGACCGCCGGTGCCGAACCCACGGTGGGCGGCGTCGACTGGCTGGTGCTCGCCGATCCGGCGCTGGTCACCGAGATCGCGGCCGCCTCGCCGCGTCCGGTCACCTACGCCAACCGCACCCGCGCGCTGCAGGGCGCGGACCCAGCCTTCGTGAACGAGTCCAAGGCGCTGACCTACGACGAACTCGCGGAGCTGGTCAATACGGTCAGTGCCCGCAGTGAGCTGACCTTCGAATCCCGCACGCTGCGCTACGGCCGCCCGGACGCGCCCGCCGCCGCGGTCGAGATCCTCGCGGCCGGTGCGAGCGGGGCATCGGTGGTGGTCACCGCGGTCGAACCGGACGGTTCGCTGGACGAGCTGCTGGCCGACGAATGGGTGACACACCTGTTCACCGACCGCACCGGGATCGACGGCCTGGGCACCGAACCCCTGGACGATCTGGCCGCCGTCATCGTGGACAGTGGAGCGGACGCCGAGGCGGCACAGCGCATTCCGTGGCTGCCCACGGTCGTGCCGCTCGAGCAGGTGTAGCGACGACCGGCGGGCGGCGGTTAGAGTGGCCGCCCGCAGGGTATCGGCCGCCGCACGACAATTCGTTGATATGACAGAGCGATGAAGCAGTGCGCCCGAGGCGGAGCACACAGGTAGACGGCACACAGGTAGACGGCAAGGATGAGGCGAAGTTGATGGGTCGGGCAGTCGGAATGCAGCGCACGCTGAACCTGGAAGGGCAGCAGGCATGACGCGCCCGGCACGCCAACGGCCCGTCCGCACGCGCCGACCTCGGGTCACCACCCTGCCGCAGCTCATGGCGACCGCGGTCGAGGCCAATCCGAGCGGGACCGCCGTCGTCTTCGCCGATGCCGCCGCGACCCTCGGCACGCTCGGCTACGCCGAACTCGACGAGCGCTCGACCCGGCTGGCGCGACTGCTCATCGACCGCGGCATCGGCCCGGAGGACCTGGTGGCCGTGGGCATTCCACGGTCGCTGAACTCCGTGATCGCCGTCTGGGCCATTGCCAAGACCGGTGCCGGATATGTCCCGGTCGACCCAAACTATCCGGCCGACCGCGTCGCGCATATGGTCACAGACTCCCGCGCGGTGCTCGGCCTGACCGTCGCCGAGGTCCGCGAAGACCTCGCCGACGAGGTCGAATGGCTGGCCATCGACAGCGCCGAATTCACCGCCGAGGTCGCGGCCTACCCGGACGAGGCCATCACCTCCGCCGACCGCATCCGGCCCCTGCGCGCCGAACACCCCGCCTACGTCATCTACACCTCGGGCTCCACCGGCAAGCCCAAGGGCGTGGTGGTCACCCAGGCCGGACTCTCCGGCTTCTGCGACGAACAGCGCGAGCGCTACCGCACCGGAACCGACTCCCGGGCATTGCACTTCGCCTCACCGTCCTTCGACGCCTCGGTGCTGGAACTGCTCCTGGCACTCGGCGGCGGGGGGGCGCTCGTGGTCGCCTCCCCGGACGTGCTCGGCGGCGACGAACTGGCCGCACTGCTGCGCCGCGAACGGGTGACCCACGCCTTCATCACCCCCGCCGCGCTCGCCTCGGTGGATCCGGCCGGACTCGACGACCTGCGCGTGGTGGTCGCCGGTGGCGAGGCATGCCCGCCGGATCTGGTGCGGCGCTGGGTACTTCCCATCGCGGGCGGTGCCACCCGCGAGTTCTACAACGGTTACGGGCCCACCGAAACCACCATCATGACCAATATCAGCGCGCCCCTGGTGCCGGGTGAACTCGTCACCATCGGCGGGCCGGTGCGCGGTATCACCGAATTCATTCTCGACGAGCAGCTCACGCAGGTCGTCGACGGCGCGGTGGGTGAGCTCTACATTTCCGGTGCGCAGGTGGCGCGCGGCTACCACGAGCGGCCCTCCCTCACGGCCCTGCGCTTCGTCGCGAATCCCTTCGACCCCAGCGGTACCCGCCTCTACCGGACCGGCGACCTGGTGCGCCGCACTCCGACCGGCGAGGTGGAATACCTGGGCCGCAATGACTTCCAGGTGAAGATCCGCGGCTTCCGCATCGAACTCGGTGAGATCGACGCCGTCCTCGGCTCACACGACAGCGTGGATTTCGCCGTCACCGTCGGGCACAAACTCGATACCGGCGCAACGATTCTGGCCGCCTACGTGCACGCCGCCACCGGTGCCACCGTCGATATCGACGAGCTGACCGCCTACGCGGAGCAGAGCCTGCCCGCGCATATGGTGCCCACCACCATCATGGTCCTGGATGTCATCCCGCTGACCCCCGTCGGCAAGCTGGATCGCCGCGCCCTGCCCGCACCGCAATTGCGCACCAAGGAATTCCGCGCACCCGCCGGACGTCTCGAGGAACTGGTCGCGGGCGTCTACGCCGAACTTCTCGAGCCAGCCGACCCGATCGGCGCGGACGACGACTTCTTCGAACTCGGCGGCAATTCGCTCATCGCCACCCGGGTCGCCGCACGACTGGGTGCCGAGATCTCCGCGCGCGTGCCCGCCCGCATGATCTTCACCTCGGCCACCGTCGCCGGACTGGCCGCACAGCTGGAACCCCTCGTAGGGGAGGGCGGCCGACCTGCCTTGACGGCACAGCCGCGCCCGGAGCACATTCCGCTCTCGCTGGCGCAGCAGCGCATGTGGTTCCTGAGCCAGTTCGACACCACCTCGGCCGCCAATAACATTCCGTTCGCCATCCGGCTCACCGGATCGCTCGATGTCGCCGCATTGCGGGCCGCCATCGGCGATCTCGTCGCACGGCACGAAACCCTGCGCACCGTGTACCCGGCCGTCGACGGCACCGGCTACCAGGTGATTCTGCCTGCGGAGCAGGCGATTCCGGAGCTCGAGCCGCAGGTCGTGGACCCCGCGCGGATTCCGGACTGGCTGACGGCGCTGGCCATCGAGGGCTTCGATGTGGCTGCCCGGGTGCCGCTGCGCATCGAACTCGCCGAGGTGGGGCGCGACGACTACGTGATCGCGGTGGTGGTGCACCACATCGCCGCCGACGGCGCGTCGGTCGGGCCGTTCATGCGCGATCTGCTGACGGCCTACTTCGCTCGCCACAATGGCGACGAACCGGCGTGGGCTCCGCTGGCGGTGCAGTACGCCGACTACACCCTGTGGCAGCGCGCGCTGCTCGGCGACGAGCACGACCCCGAGTCCCTCGCCGCGGGCCAGATCGCCTTCTGGCGTGAGACTTTGACCGGCATTCCCGACCGCATCGAGCTGCCCGCCGACCGGCCGCGCCCGACCGTCGCCTCCGGGCGGGGCGCTGTGTACTCGTTCGATATCGACGCGGCCCTGCACGCCAGCCTCACCGAACTCGCGCACACCAGCGGTGCATCGCCGTTCATGGTCGTGCACAGCGCCCTCGCGGCCCTGCTCGCACGGCTCACCGGCACCGATGACATCGTCATCGGCACACCCGTCGCGGGCCGTGGCGAACGCGAACTCGACGACCTCATCGGCATGTTCGTCAATACCCTGGTGCTGCGCACCCGGATCGACGGCGCGGCCTCCTTCGCGGACCTCCTGGACACCGCCAAAGAGACCGACCTGGCGGCCTTCTCGCACGCCGAGCTGCCCTTCGAACGCCTCGTCGAGGTGCTCGACCCGGTCCGCTCGCAGGCGCACCACCCGCTGTTCCAGGTCGCGCTGTTCTTCCACAATATCGAGACCCCGCGCCTGGAACTGCCCGGACTCTCCGCCGAAGCCGTCGAATTCGACGGTGCCGTAGCTAAATTCGACTTGCAACTGTCGATCGTGCCGCGCGAACGCGACGGCGTCGCCGATGGCATGACGGCCATGTTCACCTACGCCACCGACCTCTTCGACGAGGCCACGGTGGCCCGCTTCGCCGACCGCCTGACCCGGCTGCTGACCGCCGTCACCGCCGACCCCAAGGCCGCGCTCGGCGATATCGACCTGCTCCAGCAGGACGAGCGCGAGCGAATCCTGCACGGCTGGAACGACACCCGCCGCGCCATCACCCCCGGCCTGCTGCTCGACGACTACCGCCGCGCCGTGGCCCGGCACCCCGACGCCATCGCCATCAACTACGAGGGCACCGAACTCACCTACCGCGAATTCGACGCGCGCGTGAACAAGCTGGCCCGGCTGCTCGTCGGCTACGGCGTCGGCCCGGAATCCCTGGTGGGCCTGGCCATTCGCCGCTCCCCGGAACTTGTCGTCGGCATGTACGCGGTCATTGCCGCCGGTGGCGCGTACGTGCCCCTGGATCCGGATCATCCGGCCGAGCGCATCGCGCACATCCTCGAAACCGCCCGGCCCGCCGCCGTGCTCACCACCATCGCCGACGCGGTCGCGGTCCCGGACGACGACACCTCCGTGGTGTACCTGGACATTCTCGACCTCGACATGTTCAGCGCCGCACCGCTTTCCCCTGCCGAACTCATGGGTGCGGTGCTACCGGAGCATCCGGCGTACGTCATCTTCACCTCGGGCTCGACCGGCCGTCCCAAGGGTGTCGCCGTCTCGCACGCCGCCATCCACAACCAGATCACCTGGATGCTGGACGAGTACCCCCTGGGCGCGGGCGACGTCTATCTCCAGAAGACCGCCACCACCTTCGACGTGTCGCTGTGGGGCTACTTCATGCCGCTGCGGACCGGGGCCACCCTGGTCGTCGCCACCCACGACGGGCACCGCGACCCGCAGTACGTGGCGGAATCGATTGCCCGCCACAGCGTCACGGTCACCGACTTCGTGCCGTCCATGCTGACCGTGTTCGCCGCGCACACCGCGCCGGGCTCGATCGCCAGCCTGCGGGACGTGTTCGTGATCGGTGAGGCGCTGCCGCCGGAGACCGTGGCCGCCTTCGCCGCCGTCTCCGATGCGCGGGTGCACAACCTGTACGGGCCGACCGAGGCCGCGGTCTCGATCACCTACTGGCAGGCTCGCGGCGATGAGCGTCCGACCGTGCCGATCGGCCTGCCGCAGTGGAACTCCGAAGTCTACGTACTGGATTCGCGTCTGCGTCCCGTCCCGGCGGGTGTTGCCGGTGAGCTGTACCTGGCCGGTGACCAGCTGGCGCGCGGCTATGTCCGCCGCCCGGACCTGACCTCGGATCGCTTCGTCGCCAACCCCTTCGGCGACGGCTCCCGCATGTACCGCACCGGTGACCTCGTGGTTTGGCGTGCGGGTGACGGTGATCGGCCACAACGCCTGGATTACATCGGCCGCACCGACTTCCAGGTCAAGTTCCGCGGCCAGCGCATCGAACTCGGTGAGATCGAGACCGCGCTGCTGGCCCAGCCCACCGTGAGCGCGGCCGCCGCGCTCGTCATGGCCTCCGAACTCGGCGATCAGCTGGTCGCGTACGCGGTTCCGGCCCCCGGTGGCGAGATCGAACCGGCCGAACTGCTGGCCGCACTCGCGGAATCCCTGCCCACATACATGATTCCGGCGGCCATCGTGCCCCTGGAAGAGTTCCCGCTCAATACCAGCGGCAAGCTGGACCGCAAGGCGCTGCCCGCCCCGACCTTCTCCGGACGCGAATTCCGTGCTCCCGCAACGCCGGTCGAGGAAATCGTGGCCGGAGTCTTCGCCGAGGTCCTCGGCATCGGCCGGGTCGGCGCGGATGACGACTTCTTCGCCCTCGGCGGCAACTCCCTGGTCGCCACCCAGGTGGTGGCCCGCCTCGGCGCGGCCGTCGGCGACCGGGTGCCGGTGCGCACCCTGTTCGAGACGCCCACCGTCACCGCCCTCGCCGCGGCCGTCGAATCCCGAATTCACCAGGGCCGCACCCACGAACTGGGCGCCATCGAACGCCCGAAGCAACTGCCGCTGTCCCTCGCGCAGCAGCGCATGTGGTTCCTGAACCGGTTCGAGGACAGTGGCGACGGCACCGTGAGTGCCGGATCCGCCGCCTACAACCTGCCCTTCGCGCTGCGCCTGACCGGCAGCCTGGACTGGGTCGCGCTCGGCGCGGCCCTCGATGACGTGGTGGCCCGGCACGAGGTACTGCGGACCGTCTACCCCGAGACGGCCGACGGGCCGGTGCAGCTGGTATTGCCGCCCGGTATGGAATCCGCCATGGGTCTGGAGCCCACCCGGGTCGACGCCGCCGAGGTGCCCGCCGCCGTGTACGAGCTGGCCATGACGCCGTTCGACGTCACCCGCGATGTCCCGATCCGGGTGCGGCTGCTGGAGATCGGCGATCTCGCGCCCGGCTCCATGCGCGAGTACGTGCTCGCCGTGGTCGCTCACCACATTGCCGCCGACGCCTCCTCCATGGGGCCGCTGGTGCGCGACATCATGATCGCCTACGCCGCGCGCACCGCCGGTTCGGAACCCGGCTGGCAGCCGCTGCACGTGCAGTACGCCGACTACGCGCTGTGGCAGCGCGCCGTGCTCGGCGACGAGGCCGACCCGGAATCCATTGCGGCCCAGCAGATCGGCTACTGGCAACGCCAGCTGGCCGACCTGCCGGACCTGCTCGAACTGCCGACCGACCGGCCGCGCCCGGCCGTGGCGTCGATGGCCGGTGCCCGGGTGAACGTCGAGTTCGCCGCCGACACCCACGCCGGACTGGTCAAGCTGGCTCGCGAGCACAATGCGACCCTTTTCATGGTCGTGCACACCGCCTTCGCGGTGCTGCTGTCGCGACTGTCCGGCTCCACCGATATTGCCATCGGCACCCCGGTCGCGGGCCGCGGTGAACGCGAACTCGACGACCTGATCGGCATGTTCGTCAATACCGTCGTCTTCCGCACCCGGGTCGACGGCGGCGACGCCTTCACCGACCTGCTCGCCCGCCAGCGCGAAATCGACCTGCAAGCCTTCTCGCACGCGGACATTCCGTTCGAGCGCCTGGTCGAGGTGCTCAGCCCGCCCCGCACGACCGCGCACCACCCGCTGTTCCAGGCCGGTCTGTCGTTCCAGAACATGGCGCGCGCCGAACTCGAACTGCCGGGCCTCAAGGTCGCCGGTGTCGACGCGGAACTCGAAGTGTCGCAATTCGATCTGCACCTGATCGTCTCCGACGGCTACGACGAATCCGGCGCACCGGCGGGCATCGGCGGCTTCATCACCTACGCCACCGACCTGTTCGACGCCGACACCGTCACCGGTTTCGTGCGACTGCTCGGCCGCGTACTCGACGCCGTCGTCACCGATGCCGCCACACCGGTCGGCGATATCGAACTCCTGGACCCGGTGGACCGCGCCGATCTGCTCGCGGTGCGCAATGCCACCACCCAGGAACTCGATCGGTCGGCCACCCTGGCCTCGCTGTTCAATGCCACTGTCACCGCCAACCCGGCCGCGGTCGCGCTCATCGGCCCGGCGGGCGCGGCACTCAGCTACGCCGCGCTCAGCACCCGCGTGAATCGCCTTGCCCGGCACCTCATCTCGCTGGGCGTCGGCCCGGAGCGCCGGGTGGCCCTCGCACTGCGACGCTCGGTGGATCTCGTGGTCGCCATGTACGCGGTCTCCGCCGCCGGTGGCGCGTACGTACCGGTCGACCCCGACCAGGCCGCCGACCGCACCGAGTACATCCTCGATACCGCGGCACCGGTCTGCGTGATCACCAATGCCGATGCCGACTTCGCGACCGATATCGCACCGGTGGTGCATATCGACCGCTTGGACCTCGGCTACGAGAACGGCGCACCGCTCTCCGACGCGGATCGCCTCGAGCCGCTGCGTGCGTCGAATACCGCGTACGTCATCTTCACCTCCGGTTCGACCGGCCGCCCCAAGGGCGTGGCGCTGCCGCACGCCGCGATCGTCAACCAGTTGCGCTGGAAGACCACCGAATTCGAGCTCGGCGGCGACGATGCGGTGCTGTTGAAGACCGCCGCCACCTTCGACCTGTCGGTGTGGGAATTCTGGTCGGCCGCCGCCTGCGGTGGACGCCTGGTCATTGCCGCGCCGGACGGGCACCGCGACCCGGCCTACCTGAACGAGCTCATGGCCCGCGAGCAGGTCACCACGCTGCATGTGGTGCCGTCCATGCTCGACGCGCTGCTCGCGGACGCCCGCGCGACGACCTCCGGAACCCGCCCGGGGCTCGGCACCCTACGCCGGGTGCTGGCCATCGGTGAGGCCCTGCCGGGCGTGCTCGCGCAGCGCTTCCGCTCGACCTTCCCCGAGGTCGCCCTGTTCAACCTGTACGGGCCGACCGAGGCCGCGGTATCCATCACCAGCCATGCGGTGACCGACGCCGATCAGATATCGGTGCCGATCGGTGCGCCCGAATGGAATTCGCGGGTGTACGTCCTCGACGCCCGCCTGCACCCGGTGCCGGTCGGCGTGTCCGGTGAGCTGTACCTGGCCGGAACGCAGCTGGCGCGCGGCTACTTCGGGCGCGCGGATCTCACCGCCGACCGGTTCGTGGCCGATCCGTTCGAAGCGCGGAGAGGCGGAGCGGACGGCGAGCGCATGTACCGCACCGGTGACCTGGTGGCCTGGAACGCCGGTGGTGAACTGGAATACCGGGGCCGCACCGACTTCCAGGTGAAGATCCGCGGCTTCCGCATCGAGCTCGGCGAGATCGAGGCCGCGCTGCTGGCGCTGCCGGAGATCGCGCAGACCGCCGTCCTGGCCAAGCGCGATCCGCGCACCGGCGACCGACTGGTGGCGTATCTGGTCTCGGTCGGAGCGGATATCGATGTGGCGCAGGTGAAGTCCGCGCTCGCGTCTTCGCTGCCGTCCTACATGGTCCCGGCCGCCTTCGTGGTGCTCGATGCCCTGCCGTTGAACGTGAACGGCAAGCTGGATCGAAAGGCATTGCCGGAGCCCGAGTTCGAGGCCACCGCCTTCCGTGCGCCCTCGACCCCGATCGAGGAAATCGTCGCCGGTGTCTTCACCGACGTGCTCGGTGCCGAACGCGTCGGTGCGGATGATGACTTCTTCGCCCTCGGCGGTAACTCGCTGCTGGCCACCCAGGTGGCGGCCCGCATCGGCGCGGCCCTCGACACCCGGGTGCCGGTGCGGGCCCTGTTCGAGGCGTCGACCGTCGCGGGTCTCGCCGCCAAGGTGGAACAGCATGCGGGACAAGGCGATCGCAAGCCTCTCGTCGCGCAGGCGCGTCCCGCCGCGATCCCGCTGTCCCTCGCACAGCAGCGCATGTGGTTCCTCAACCAGTTCGACCCCACCGCCGCGGCCTACAACGTGCCGGTCGCGGTGCGCCTCACCGGCGACCTGGATGTGCCCGCACTGCAGCAGGCGGTGGCCGATGTGGTCGCCCGCCACGAGACCCTGCGCACCATCTACCCGCAGGTCGGCGATGCCGCTACCCAGGTGATCGTGACCGCCGCGCAGGCGGTGCCGGATCTGACGCCGATCACGGTGCCGGGCGAGGCCATTCACGATCGGATCGCCGAACTCATCGGCACCGGCTTCGACGTGACCGCCGAAGTTCCCTTGCGCGCCACCCTGTTCCGCATCGACGGCACCGAAACCGCCGAGCACGTCCTGATATTCGTGGCGCACCACATCAGCGCCGACGGCTGGTCCATGGGACCGCTGACCCGCGATGTGATGATCGCCTACGCCGCACGCACCTCCGGTGCCGAACCGGGCTGGTCGCCGCTGCCGGTGCAGTACGCCGACTACTCGATCTGGCAGCGCGACGTGCTCGGCGCGGAAACCGATCCGGAGAGCCTTATCTCGGCCCAGGCCGACTACTGGCGTACCGCGCTGGCGGATCTGCCCGACGAGCTGAACCTGCCCGCGGACCGGCCGCGCCCGATCACCCAGTCATTGCGCGGCGGCCGGGTGGAATTCGCCATCGACGCCGACCTGCAGGCCGGACTGCGGCGCATCGCCCGCGAGCAGAACGCCACCATGTTCATGGTCGTGCACACCGCCCTCGCGGTA
Organism: Nocardia sp. NPDC051030; assembly: GCF_040683015.1. Lineage (NCBI taxonomy): Bacteria > Bacillati > Actinomycetota > Actinomycetes > Mycobacteriales > Nocardiaceae > Nocardia > Nocardia sp. NPDC051030. The sequence continues at coordinate 85,055 of NZ_JBFBCD010000006.1, forward strand.
TTCCTGGCCCGCCTGTCCGGCACCGGGGACATCGCCATCGGCACCCCGATCGCTGGCCGCGGTGAAGCCGAACTCGATGACGTGATCGGCATGTTCGTCAACACCCTGGTGCTGCGCACCGTGGTCGACGGACAGCAGAGCTTCACCGAACTCCTCGCCCACGCGAAGGACGCCGACCTGAAGGCGTTCGCGCACGCGGACATTCCGTTCGAACGCCTCGTAGAGGTGCTCAACCCGGAGCGCTCCACCGCCCGCAACCCGCTTTTCCAGGTGATGCTGGCCTTCCAGAACCTCCCGGACGCGGCCTTCGAGCTGCCCGGATTGCGGGTCGCCGCCGTCGATTTCGACGTCGAGACCTCGCAATTCGATCTGTCCCTGGCGATTCGGGAATCCGGCGACGCCGGAATGGGCGCGGTGTTCACCTTCGCCCGCGACCTGTTCGACGACGCCACCGTGGAGGTGTTCGCGCAGCGGTTCGTCCGCCTGCTCACCGAGATCACCGCGCGACCGCAGTCCCCGGTCGGCGATCTGCCGCTGCTGGATGACATCGAACGCGAACTGCTCACCCATGTGCACGGCGACGATGTCATGGTCACCGGCATGCTGCTGCCCGAGCTGCTCACGGCCGGACTCACCATGGGCCGCAACCGCACCGCCGTCCGCTACCGCGGTCACTCCATCAGCTACGGCGAACTCGACGACTACTCCTCGCAGCTGGCGCGGGTGCTCATCGAACGCGGCGTCGGACCCGAGCAGCTGGTGGCCATCGCCTACCCGCGCTCCTTCGAAATGATCGCCGCGGTCGTGGCCGTCGCCAAGGCCGGTGGCGCGCACGTCCCCGTCGACCCGAAGTACCCGGCGGATCGCGTGCGGCACATGATCACCGACTCGCGCGCGGTCATCGGCATCACCGGATCCGCGTATGTGGGCCAGTTGCCCGACGATGTGGAATGGCTGGTCCTGGACGACGCCGCCACCGACGGGCAGATCTCGCGCCGTTCCCCGCTGACCGTCACCGACGACGATCGCCTGGCCCCGCTGCGCACGCATCACCCGGCGTACGTCATCTACACATCGGGCTCGACGGGAATGCCCAAGGGCGTCACCGTGACTCACGCCGGTGTCGGCGGTCTCGCCGACTACGCGATCGCCCAGTACCAGCTGGATCACCAGCACCGGATGCTGCACATCTGCTCGCCCAGCTTCGACCCCTCGGTGCTGGAATGGGTGTGCGCGTTCTACACCGGCGCGACCATGGTCGTCGTCCCGTCCGAGATCATGGGCGGCGCGGAGCTCAGCGAATTCATTCGCGCCGAGCACGTCACGCACGCCATCATGACCCCGGCCGTGCTCGGCACCCTCGATCCGGCCATCGCACTGCCCGAACTCGAGATGCTGTCCATCGGCGGCGACGTCCTGACCCAGGAGCTGCTCGCCAAGTGGCAGCCGGGCCGGGCCTTCCACAATGCCTACGGCCCCACCGAAACCACCATCATCTCCAGCTACGCGCAACCGGTCGCGGGCCGCCACGTCACCATCGGCAAGCCGGTGCACGGCATGTCCGCGCTGGTCCTGGACGGCCGCCTGAACCCGGTGCCGCCGGGCGTCGCGGGCGAGTTGTACCTGGCGGGCGGCGCACTGGCCCGCGGCTACCGCAATCGGCCGGGGCTGACCTCCGACCGCTTCGTGGCCAACCCGTGGGGCGAACCCGGCGCGCGCATGTACCGCACCGGCGATGTGGTGCGCTGGTACGCCGAACCGGGGGAGCGGTCCGGCAATTACGCCGCGCCCGAGGTGGATTGGGAGCTCGACTACGTCGGCCGCTCCGACTTCCAGGTCAAGATCCGCGGCTTCCGCATCGAACTCGGCGAGATCGACACCGTGCTCGCCGCGCACGAGGACATCGACTTCGCGATCACCATCGGCCACAAGACACCGTCCGGGACAACGGCACTCGTGTCGTACGTGCGGCGCGTGCGCGGCCGCGCGGCCCTCGCGGAGGATCTGATCGCGCACGCCGCGCGCAGCCTGCCGCCGCATATGGTGCCATCGGCCATCGTGGTGCTGGACCAGATCCCGCTCACCCCGGTCGGCAAGCTCGATCGCAAGGCGCTGCCGGAACCCGTTATCGCGCAGCGCGAATACCAGGCTCCCGTCACCCGCATGGAGACCCTCGTCGCCGAGGCCTTCGCCGAAGCCCTCGGCGTGGAACGGGTCGGACTCGATGACGACTTCTTCGCGCTCGGCGGCAACTCGCTGCTCGCCACCCAGATGGTCGGCAAGCTGCGCGGGCTCACCGGCGCGCAGGTCATGGTCGCCTGGTTCTTCAGCCACCCGACCGTCGAAGGCATCGCCCGCCAGCTCACCGAGGCACTGGAGAGCGCGCACGACTACGACTCCGGCACCGATGCCGCCTTGCAGGTACTGCTGCCGATTCGCGACTCGGGCGACCGCCGCCCGCTGTTCTGCGCCCCGCCGCTCGGCGGAATGTCGTGGAGCTTCGCGGGATTGGCGCGCTACCTGCCCGAGGATCAGCCGATCCTCGGCCTGCAATCGCCCGCGCTCACCGAGGACCACTACGCCCCGGTCTCGCTCACCGACGTGGCCCGCCGCTACATCGACGAGATGCGCAAGGTACAGCCGGAAGGCCCGTACCGGGTGATCGGCTTCTCCCTCGGCGGTGTCGTCGCGCACGCCATCGCCACCGAGCTGCAGGACGACGGCGACGAGGTCGACCTGCTGGCCATCCTCGACGCCTACCCGGGCCTGAGCTTCGCCGAATTCCAGTCCTCGCTGCGGGACGAGTTCCTGCAGCTGGGTGTCTCGCCGGACCTGCTGCCGCAGGACATGCGCAAACTCGGCGACGAGGCCCTCGCCGCGCTGCACGCCGCGATCCCCGCCGAACTCGCGGTGCTCACCATGGATCGACTGCGGCGCATCTACCGCGGCGCGCTGCACTCCGCGCGACTCGGATTCGAATACCGGCCCGACGTTTTCGACGGACGTATCGAATACTTCAAGGCCGAGATCGGCGGCGAGGACCGGTCGGCATCCGACTGGCTGCCGTTCGCCACCGAGGCCGTCGCCGTGCGCAGCATCCCGGTCGAACACCAGGCCATGACCGGTGCCGAGGGCTTCGCCGTGATCGGCCCGAAGGTGGCCGAACTCCTGGAGCGCGCCGAGCACGCTTCGGAGGAAACCGCCGAACCGGAGGTCGACGAGACCCCGAATCCGGTCCCGGACAAGGCTTTCACGACGGTCAGTGCCTTCACCACGGACAAGGCCTTCACGTCGGATAAGGCCTTGACCTCCGACAAGCCCTTCGGCCCGCCCGTGGACTACACCGCGCACGACGCCGAAGCCGTCGACTGGGCGACCACGCAAGTGCTCCCCGTCATCAATATGGACGCTCCGCCGCCCGGGGTGACGCTGTTCTCCTCCGACCCGGCCTACGCAGCCCTCGCGGAGTCGAACGAAGATGTGGCGGAAGCGGATTCGGAGACCGAGGGCGAGTTCGAGGCGGCAGTGGATCCGTCCGCCGACGCTGCTACGGATGTCGCGGCCGCTTCCGATATCGACACTGCCGATGTCGACGCTCCTGATGTCGGCACCGCTGATGTCGACACCGCGAATGAGGCCGACACCGCGAATGAGGCCGCCGCCGCGAATAACGCCGCCGCCGCGAATAACGCCGCCGCCGAACCAGGCTCGGCCCCGGCCACGCCGTCGGCCCTTGCCGCCGCGCTGGCCCAGCGCCAGACCGCCTCGGCGAATGCCGCCGCCGCACCGACCAAGGGCCCGAGACTCACCGCCGTGGGCAATGTTTCACCGCTGCCCGCCGGCGCCGTGGGCCTGCTCGAACTCGAACCATCCGGCCTGTGGGTCCGGGCGATCACCCTCGATATCGCCGCCGATGTCTCGGGCACCCGGGTGCGCCGCTCCGTCTCCACCCTGCTCGACCGGCACCCCGCGCTCTGGGCGCGCCTGCGCCGCGACGGCGAATCGGCGCTCCTGGACATCCCGGCCCAGCAGCCGCGCGGTGCCGCCGTCGTCTGGCAGCTGGACCCGTCCGTGGAAGCCGTCGGCGACCCCATCGAGGCCGTGATCCATGCCGCCGCAGCGGAATTGAACCCCGAGAAGGGGCATCACATCCGCTTCGTGCTGCTGGAGAACATGTCCGCGGAACCCGACGCCGACAGCGACACCGGTGAGCGGCCCGCCGCCATGCTGGTCGTGGTCGCCAATGGTCTCGTCGTGGACGACGTCTCGTGGCGCACCATCATCGAGGACCTGACCGCCTCCTGGTCCGGCGGGCACGCCACGCCGCCCAGCGCCGACGCGCACCCGGTCGGCATCGCCGGCACGCTCGCCGAGCTGGCCGCCACCCCGGAGACCGTCGCCGAATTGGACTGGTGGCGTGCCGCTCTCGCCTCCGCCACGCCCGGCGTCTCCCCGGACGCGGTGCCCGTGGATGGACGACCGACCGGCCGCGGCCGGGTCTCGGTCTCCATCACCGGTGAGGGCGCGGCGGCCGTGGACGCGGCGGCCCGCCGCTACGGCGCCACCATCGACGAGGTGCTCCTCGCCGCGCTCGCCGTCGCACTGCTGGACGACGGCGGCGAATTGGCCCGCCACACCACGGGTTCCGTGGTGCGGCTGATCGCCGACGGACGAGTCGCCGGAGATCCGGCCGGGCTGCGCACCGTCGGCGCGTTCAGCACCGCGCACCCATTCCCGCTGCGGCTCAACGGAGTGGACTTCACCGAGGTCCGCCAGGGCGGTCCCGCCGCCGGATCGGTGATCGAGCAGATCCGCGACCAGTTCCGTGCGGTGCCGTCCCAGGGCGTCGGCTTCGGACTGCTGCGGCACCTGAATCCGGCCACCATCGCCGAGATCGCCGCGCTGCCCCCGGGCCGCATCGGCTTCCGGTACCGGGACCTGCGCCCGGCCCGGGTCTACCCGGAACCGGTGGCCGACGACCTGTACCTGGACCTCACGGTCGACACGAGTCAGGACGGTCTGGTGGCCCGCTTCGACTTCGCCGGTGCGGTGCTCGAACTCGAACAGGTCAAGAAGCTGGTCGAGGGTTGGGTCCTGGCATTGAGCGGCCTCGCCGAACACGGAAGGGCGACCAATCCGTAACATCCTGTGCTATCGCCGCGACATGATAGGCCGTATCGTCTGTCCCGGGATCGGCTCTGCCCGGAGAATCCGGCCGTAAGTCGCCGACCAGCAAATTCGCAACGAGATGAAGGTGTGGAACTTTGATTCTTCGAACTGTCCGGAATGGAGTTGCGGGTCGTAGGCGTGGTGCGCGGGCCGCCGCCTTCCTCGCAGCTACCGCCGTGCTCACCGGTATGGTCGCCGGCGTCGGCGGTCCCACCGCCTCCGCCGACCCGATCATCGACAGCAAGAAATTGCTGGCCGACCCGGTCGCCCCGGACGGATCGAAGATCACCAAGGCCGAGATGAAGAACGACCGGAACATTCGGTTGTACGTCTACTCCGCGGCCATGGACGCCACCTACCCCGTCGACGTGCAGCGCCCCGCCGACACCTCCGAACCGCGCCCGGTGCTGTACCTGCTCAATGGCGCGGGCGGCGGTCAGGACGACGCCTCCTGGGTGAAGAAGACCAATATCGTCAATGGCTTCCTCGCCGACAAGAACGTCAATGTGGTGCAGCCCATCGGCGGCAAGTGGAGCTACTACCAGGACTGGCAGTCCGATGACGACGCCCTCGGCCGCAATAAGTGGCAGACCTTCTTCACCGATGAACTGCCGCCGCTGATCGATGGCGCCCTCGGCACCAATGGCGTCAACGCTCTCGCGGGCATCTCGACCTCCGGCACCACCGTGCTGTCGCTGCCCGAGGTCCGGCCGGGCCTGTTCCGTGCCGCCGCGGCCTACAGCGGTTGCGCCCAGTTCGCCGATCCGGTCGGCCGCGAATTCATGCGCCTCACCGTCGAGACCTGGGGCGGCGGCAAGCTCGAGAACATGCACGGCCCCGAGGATTCCCCGGCCTGGGCCGCCAATGACCCGGTCCTCAATGCCGACAAGCTGCGTGGCACAGAGCTTTACATCTCCTCCGGCAGCGGCCTGCCCGGCCAGTACGACACGCTCAATGGCCCCTACGCCCTGCCCGGTGCGTACGGTCTGGCCAACCAGCTGCTCATCGGTGGCGTCATCGAAGCGGGCACCAACTACTGCTCGCACAATCTGCAGGCGAAGCTGGACTCGCTGGGCATCCCGGCGACCTACAACTTCCGCGCCACCGGCACCCACTCCTGGGGTTACTGGAACGACGAGTTCCTGAACTCCTGGCCGGTGCTGGCGCGCGGCCTGGGTATCTGAACCTCGGTCCACAGCTGACGAACCGCCCCCGGCATGTGATGCCGGGGGCGGTTCGTTTTCGGTCCCGTCCCGGGCTCACAATTCATACCGACTGAGCGGATTTTGCCTGTTTAAGGGCAGGGCGGACATCTTTTTCCGGGTAGGTCTAAACAAAAAGTTCGGTTACCCGTAAACTTACTTCGTGAGTACCTTGGCTGAGCACCGCACCACGTTTCAACGAGCCAGATCGGCCACGGTGCTGCTCGGCCCCGCCTTCGTCGCGGCCATCGCCTACGTCGACCCCGGCAATGTCGCCTCGAATATCAGCGCGGGCGCGCAGTACGGGTACCTGCTGGTCTGGGTCATCGTCATGGCCAATGTCATGGCCGGACTCGTCCAATTCCTCTCCGCCAAACTCGGCCTCGTCACCGGCATGTCGCTGCCGGAAGCCGTGCGGGACAAGGCCTCCCGGCCCATGCGCCTGGCCTACTGGGGGCAGGCCGAAACCGTCGCCATGGCAACCGATCTCGCCGAGGTGGTCGGCGGCGCGATCGCACTGAACCTGCTGTTCGGGCTGCCGCTGCTACTGGGCGGCGTCATCACCGGCGTGGTGTCGATGTTCCTGCTGCTGATCCAGAACCATCGCGGGCAGAAGCCCTTCGAGCGGGTCATCCTCGGTCTGCTGGGCGTGATCTCCATCGGATTCCTTGCCTCCCTGTTCATCTCACCGCCCTCGGTCTCCGGCACCATAGGCGGCCTGGTCCCGCGCTTCGACGGCACCGAGAGCGTGCTGCTGGCTGCCGCCATGATCGGCGCGACCGTCATGCCGCACGCCGTGTACCTGCATTCCGGGCTCTCCCGCGACCGGCACGGTCAGCCCGAGGCCGGACCCGTCCGCGCCCGGCTACTGAAGATCACCCGCTACGACGTCGGCTTGGCCATGCTCCTCGCGGGCACCGTCAATATGGCCATGCTGCTCATGGCCGCCCACACCCTGCGCGGGCGCGACGATGTCGACTCCATCGAAACCGCCCATGCCGCGGTGCAGGACACCCTCGGCCCGATCGCGGGCCTGCTCCTCGCGGTCGGCCTGCTGGCCTCCGGCCTGGCCTCCACCTCGGTCGGCGCGTACGCCGGAGCCATGATCATGCAGGGCCTCCTGCACCGTCACATCCCGCTGGTGCTGCGCCGCCTCATCACGCTCATCCCCGCGCTGGCCGTGCTCGCCCTCGGCGTGGATCCCACTCGCGCACTGATCATCTCGCAGGTGGTGCTGTCCTTCGGCATCCCGTTCGCGCTGATCCCGCTGGTCCGGTTCACCAGTAATCGTCGGCTCATGGGTGACGACGTCAACCCGCGCAGCACCACCGCCATGGCCTGGCTGGTGGTCGCCATCATCACGGCCCTGAATATCGCCCTGATCTACCTGACCGTCAGCGGCAAATAACCGAAAAGGGGTGCCGCCTTGGGCTATTCGGCGAAGGCGGCCTTGCGCTTCTGGAGCATGGCGGTCGCGCCCTCGACGAAGTCGGGGGACTGGAGCAGCTCCACCTGACCGGTCGCCTCGGCGGCCAGGGCGGCGTCGAGGGAGGTCAGGGCGGCTGCGTTGAGAGCCCGCTTGGTCAGTTCGAGGGCACGGCGCGGGCCGTGGGCGAGCTTGGCGGCGGCGGCCTCGACCTTGGCATCGAGATCCGCATCGGAGTAGACGCCGGTGATCAGGCCGTGCTCGAGGGCCTTGGCGACCGGCAGCCGCTCGCCCAGCAGTGCCATCTCGGCGGCCAGGGGGCGTCCCGCCGCCGCGGCGACCATGGCCGCCGCGCCGCCATCGGGCATCAGGCCGATATTGATGAAGGCCAGCAGGAGGTAGGCGTCCTCGGAGGCGTAGGTGAGATCGGACGCGAGGGCGAAGGCGACGCCGACACCGGCGGCCGCGCCCTTCAGGCGGGCGATGACCGGGATCGGGGCGTCCACGATGGCCTTGATCATGTCGTTCGCCGCGACCATGGTCATCTCGGGGGTGATGCCGCGGGCGGCCTCGCCCGGGCCGGCGGACAGGTCCGCGCCGGTGCAGAAGTCGCCGCCCTCGCCGGTCAGCACGATCACCCGGACCGCGGGATTCGCCGATGCGGCGCGCACAGTGTCGCCGAGCCCGACCATGGTGTCGTAGTCGATGGCGTTCTTGCGTTTCGGGTTGGTGATGGTGACACGCAGCACCCGGCCGTCCAATACGGCGGTGTAGCCCGGGGTGGTCGCGGTGTTCTTCATTGATGCTCCCGATCCGCGTGCGGGCAGTCAGTCCGCGCGATATGTTCAGCTTTGCGAATTGTGGTTAACTTAGGTGGGCTCGTCCGGCACTGTCAATGGCCGGTGTCGTTGAGAAGGAGAATGTGAATGGTCGCCGATCGCAGCGAGGCAGGACTCGCTTCCGCGCGACCGAAAACCGAATCTCCGCGATCCGACGGCACTCTGTCATCGACAACGGCCGGGCCGCGTCGCCGCCCCAAGAATCGCAAGGCGCAAATCGTGCGCGTCGCTGCTCGCGCCTTCGCCGAGCGCGGCTACCACCCGGTCGGCGTGGACGAGATCGCGGCCGAGGTCGGCATCTCCGGGCCCGCGCTGTACCGGCACTTCACCAATAAATACGCACTCCTCGTGGCCGCCGCCGAAATGGGTGCCCAGCAGTTGCTGGACGCCGCCCAGAACGCCGACAACCCGAGACTCGAACCCGAACCGCGACTCACCGCACTGATTCGCGGCGTCACCGAATACACCAATGACGTACGCCGCGAAGGCGGACTGTACCGCTGGGAACGCCGCTACCTGGAGCGCGAGGACCGCGCCCGGATCCGCGTCATCTACACCGCGCTGCACGACACCCTCGCCGTGCCCATCGCCGAGCTGTACCCCGAGGCCGAACCCGCCGATATCCAGCTGCGTGCTGCCGCGGTGCTGAGCGCCATCGGCAGTATCACCGCGCACCGCACGGCACTGTCCACCACGCGCCTGGTGAAGCTCATGGAGGACATCTGCTGGGACATCCTGCGCGCCGACCTGCCACCCGCACTGCCGCCGCCCACCGGCGAGCCGATCGCGCGCGGGCTGCCGGTCATCTCCAAACGCGAGCAATTGCTGACCGAGGCCATTCGGATCTTCGGCCGCCAGGGCTATTACGAGGCAAGCATCGAGGAGATCGGCGCGGCCGCCGGAATCAATGCCTCGAGCGTCTACCGGTATTTCACCAGTAAGTCCGATCTGCTGGCCGCCGCCTTCCATCGCACCGGCGAACGCGTGGCCATCGCCAATGCCGAGGCGCTGTCCGAGGCGACCAGCCGCTCCGACGCCGCCGTCCGCATCGCGGACCGCTTCGCCCGCATGACCTTCGCCATGCCGGAGATCCTGCCCGTCTACTTCTCCGAATTCTCGAATCTGCCCGCCTCCGAACAGCATCGGCTCCGCTCCATCCAGCGGCAGAACGTCCTGGAATGGGCCAACCTCCTGGAAGGCGACCCGGTCGAAGCTCGCTTCCGCGTGCACGCCGCCATCTCCCTGGTCGCCGACGTGGGCCGCCGCCTCCGCTTCGACTCCCGCGCGGGAACCATGGCCCGGGTCAGCGCCCTGATGAGCGCGGTCCTGCTGGGCCCGGCCTCGAATCCTGAGTAACTACGCGCATCGATTGTCGCGCTCCGTAATTCCGGCGTGCCTTGGCTGGAATCTGACTCATGCTCTGGGGTCCTGCCATGAGCGAGCCGGGATGGCAGGGGCCTTCCCGGCACCGTCTGGTGTGACGGCTCAGACTCGGTGCCGCATGCGGAAGACGGCCCGCGCCAGGCGAAGTCGGCGGGGGCTGCTGTCGAAGGTGCCGAGTACCGGTTCGCGGTGACGCTGCTCGGAAATGGTGAGCGGGCGGGCGAATTCGCGCAGAGTCCGCTCGTCGCGAATGCGCCCGGGACCATTGACGCCGTAGACCGGGGTGGCGTTCACCGTCACCAGATCCGTGCGCAGGCGTTCCGCGAATTCGGGGACGCTGCGCACATCGCGGGTGAAAACCGCTACCGGCAAGGGGCGTTCGGCGGCATTGACGCGTTCGATGGCCTCATCCATATTCGCCACGCGGTTCACCACCAGGACCGGGCCGACCGCGTCCCCGGTGATCGCGAGGCTCACCTCCGGTACCTCGGTGAGCACGATCGGCTCGATGTACGGCTCGCGAATGGACTCCAGGCTGCCGAATACCGTGCGGCCGCCGCGCGTGATGGCGTCCCGGACCTGTCGGCGCACCTCGGTCAGCTGGCCCTCGATGACCATGGGGCCGTACGACGCTCGGCGATCCGCGCCCGGGCGCAGGCGGCGGGCCTGATCGGCCACCAACTCCAGGAACGGGTCGTAGACCGACTCCGCCACATAGACGCAGTGCACTCCGGCGGGCTGCTGGCCCGCATTGGCCATGGCCCCGTAAACGGCTGCCGCGGCGGCGGTGTCGAGCCGGGCATCGACCTGGACGATCATGCTTCCGCGCCCGCCCTGCTCCAGCACCAGGGGAGTGGCGGTTTGCGCGCACAGGGCGGTGATCTCCCGCGCTCCGGCGGGGGAACCGGCATAGGCGATCTTGTCCAAGCGGGACCGGCAGAGCGCCGCAGCGGTCGAGCTGTCACCGGTAACCGCCTGGAGGACAGGCTGATTGGGGGCCAGGCGGCTCCAGGTGTCGGCCAGCCAGGTGCCCACGCCCGGGGTCAGCTCACTGGGCTTGAAGACCACGGCATTCCCGGCCGCCATGGCCGCGGCGATCGAATTCATCGGGGTGAGCACGGGATTGTGCCACGGCCCGAGCACGCCGACCACGCCCAGCGGCCGGTATCCGACCGAGCTGGATCGGTCGCGGTGGAACCAGCGGGCCGCGCGGGTGGAGCGGCCCAGCACGCTGTCGGCTTGGCGCGCAACCCAATCCAGATGCTCCACCGCCAGGGTCACCTCGATGGCGGCGTCCATGCGCGGTTTGCCGGTCTCGGTGCTGACAAGGTCCACCAGTTCCCGGGTGCCGCGCGCGATGACGCGCTTCCAATCCAGCAGCCAGCGTTTGCGACCGTCGAAATCCATTGCCGCCCACCACTGTTCGGCGGTGCGCGCGGATCGGACGGCGCGGGTCAGCTCACCGGAGCCCATGACGGCGTAATCGCCGACGACCTCTCCGGTGCGCGGATCGTAGGAGGTCAGAACCTTCGGTCGTCCCGCCCCGGTGCGCGCTGCCGGCTGCGGTTGCCCGGATTCGGCTCGTGGCTGCGCGGACTCGGCCATGAATTACCCTCTCGCGGCCTCGAAATCTCTCCCCTCCACGCCAGACTAGGGTTCGAGGCGCAGATGCGACAAGGTAGCGAAATCACCGCATACCGGCCGGTCCGTGCCCGGATCTGCGGCTATTCGGGTACCTCACAGTTTGTGACCAAGGACACAGCACCCGAATGGTCGCATGACCGAAGGAAAGACCCCGAATCTGCCGCGCCGGTAACATCACGCGCGGCGGAGTGGATCATCCCGGGAGGGATGTGGGGACCCGCCGCAACGGGGCGACCTGATTTGCCCGCCCAGCCGATAGTGGAGAGTTGATGCCGAGCTTGGACAATCCGGATTCGCACACGCCAGACACGCCCCCGGGCGGTGCGGACCAGCCCGCGACACGCAGTGTCGAGGAGGCTGCGAGCAGCAACGCCGAGAAGCCCGCGAGCAGTAGTGCCGCCGCGCCCGCGACAAGCGGCGAACCCGCGGTCTACGTCGAGGACGTTCGCAAGTCCTTCGGTGATGTGCACGCCCTGCAGGGCATCAGCTTCACCGCGGACCGCGGCCGCGTGCTCGGCATCCTCGGCCCCAATGGTGCGGGCAAGACCACCTGCGTGAAGATCCTCTCCACCCTGCTGCGCCCCGACTCCGGCATCGCCCGGGTCGCCGGCCACGATGTGCGCACCGACGCAGCCGGGGTGCGCCGCTCCATCATGATGACCGGACAGTATGCGGCCCTGGACGAAAACCTCTCCGGCCGTGAGAACCTCGAACTGTTCGGCCGTCTCATGGGCCTGGGCCGCAAGGACGCCCGCAAGCGCGCCGACACCCTGCTCGAGGAATTCGACCTGACCAGCGCCGGCCGTCGCGCCGTCCGGCACTACTCCGGTGGCATGCGCCGCCGCGTCGATATCGCTTGCGGACTCGTCATCCGCCCCGAGGTGGTGTTCCTCGACGAACCCACCACCGGCCTCGACCCGCGCAGTCGCCAGGGCGTGTGGGATCTCGTCACCGCGCTCAAGAACCAGGGCATCACCGTCCTGCTGACCACGCAGTACCTCGAAGAGGCCGATGTGCTCAGCGACAACATCATCGTCATCGACAAGGGCACCGTCATCGCCGAAGGCACCGCCGACGCGTTGAAGGAGAAGACCGGCGGCAGCTACTGCGAGATCGTGCCGCTCGACCCGAAGGATCTGAGCAAGGCCGCCGACGCGCTCGGCGATCTGGTGCCCGCCGCGGTGCGCGCCGAGATCAATGGTGGTGACCGGCTGTCGATTCCGGCTCCGGAAGGTGCCGCCACCCTCGCCGAGGCCCTGCGGCGGCTCGACGGCGCGGGCATCGAACTCGCCGATATCGGCCTGCGGCGGCCCTCGCTCGACGACGTCTTCCTCTCCCTCACCGGACATTCCGGGGGCAAGCCGTGACCGCGCCCGCCACGACCCGGGCCGACGATCTGTTCGCCGGACTACCGGTCGCCAAACCCAATAGCTTCGCGCAGTGGCGTGCGCTGACCGGGCGCATCGTCTGGGTCATGGCCACCAAGGGCGAGCTCATCATTGCGGTGATCACGCCGCTGGTGTTCACGCTCGGCTTCTACCTGCCACTGAAATACGTCATGCAGTTCCGCGGCATCGACTACGCGCAGTTCGTCATGCCGATCATCGTGTTGCAGACCATGTCCTTCACCATGATGTCGAATGCGCAGCTGGCCGCGTTCGAGGCCATGACCGGACTCAATATGCGCATGCAGACCATGCCCATCGGCAAGATGGTCCCGCTGCTGTCGAGAATCAGTGCGGGTCTGGTGCGTTCGATCACCGCGCTCGTCGCCGCCATCGGGTGGGGGCATCTCATCGGCTTCCGATTCGTGGCCGGATGGGGTCAGGCGGCGCTGTTCTGCGGGTTCTCGCTCGCGGTCGGCACGGTGCTGGCCGTCGGCGCGGACTGGATGGGATCGCTGACCAAGAGTCCGGAATCACTGAGCCAGGCGCTCACCCTGCCCACCCTGATCCTCGGCATGCTGTCCTGCGGTTTCGTACCGGAATCCGGCTTCCCCCTGTGGATTCGGCCGTTCGTGCGTAATCAGCCCATCTCGCAGTTCTCTTTCGCACTGCGTGACATGGCGGCACACGGCGTGACATGGCAGGTCTTCTGGGTGCCGTTGGCGTGGCTGGTCGGTCTGGCGGTCGTCTTCACGCCGCTGGCGGTCGCGGCGAGTGTGAGGCGGTCATGAGTTCTGTCATCGAGGCCGATTCGGATGTCGTCGACACCGATTCGTGGGCCGGGCATCAGCCGCTGCCCGTGGTGAAGCCGCGCTCGGAGCGTGCGCTGTCGGTGTGGGCGCAGCAGAGCCTGATCCAATGCAAGCGACTGCTGCTGGGCTGGGCGCGCGACCCCGCCACCACCATCCAGACGCTGATCTATCCGGCGGCGACACTCCTGATGTTCCGTGTGGTGCTGGGTGATTCGATCACCGCCGCCACCGGTGCGCCCTCCATCTACGGCACCGTGCCCATGGTGACCCTGGTGGCCGCCATGACCGGCTCCGTGGTCAGCGCGCTCGGTTTCAAGACCGAGAAGATGACCGGACTGCTCGGCCGATTCCACACCATGCCGGTGCACCGGGCCGCCGGGCTCACCGGGCGGCTGCTGGCCGAGGCGATCCGCGTGCTGATCACCTCGCTGTTCGTGGTCGCCGTCGGCATCTGCCTGGGCTTCCGATTCTGGTTCGGCCCAGCCGGTTCGATCGCCATGCTCGGGATTCCGATCCTGTTCGGCGTCGGCTTCGCGGTGCTGGTGACGGCCATGGCGACGTTCTCCGACGGCATCATGCTGGTGCAGGTGATCGGCATCATCACCAATCTGCTCATGTTCTTCAATTCCGGATTCGTGCCGGTGTTCGCGTATCCGCGCTGGTTGCAGACGACGGTCGAGAACCAGCCCATGAGTACGGCCATCGACGCCATGCGCGGGCTCGCCTATGACGGGCCGATCGTGACGCCGCTGCTCAAGACGCTCGCATGGACGATCGGCATGATCGTGGTGTTCGCGTATCCCGCCATTCGGGGTTATCGCCGGGCGGCCGAGACGGGGGCCTGATCCCGGATCGTTTCGCGGCGGCGGCGCTCGGTTCTCCGAGTGCCGCCGCTGTCGTTTGCGGTGGTCACGTTCTGTCGTTAGCGGTGGTCACCGCTGTGTCGTTTTCGGTGGTCACCACTGTGTCGTTTTTGGTGGTCACCACTGTGTCGTTTTCGGTGGTCACCGAAAGTGCACCGGACGTGGGAGGTTTGGGGCATTTGGGTGCCGCAGGAAAAGTGTGTCCCGCATCACGTTAAGGTGGCCTCATGGCTTACCTGGTTACCGGGGCAACTGGGTTCATCGGTAGGTTTCTGGTTCCCGAACTCCTGAAACGCGGCGTCGACGTGCACGTGCTGGTGCGACCCGGCGAGGATTCCGTGCTGCGCTACAACCGCTGCACCCGCGCCTGGGATGCGGGCAGCCGGGTCCGCCCGGTGCGCGGCGACCTGAGCGCGCCCGGACTCGGCATCGACGCGAGCTGGATTGCCGCGCACAAGGGTTCGATCGAACACGTCTTCCACCTGGCCGCCGGCTACGACTCGGTCGCGCCCGGCGGCGGCACCCAGCGCGTGGCCGAACTGGCCGGGGAGCTGGAAGCGGGCCAACTGCATCATGTTTCGACCGTGCAGGTGGCGGGCACGATGGAGGGCCTGTTCACCGAGGACATGGTCGACGTCGGCCAGTTGCTGCCGACCCCCTACCAGCGCGCCATGCTGCAGGCCGAGCAGGCGGTCCGTGAACACTCTCCGGTGCCGTGGCGCATCTATCGGCCGTCCATTGTCATCGGCCACTCCCGCACCGGCGAGATCGACCGCGTCGACGGCCCCTACTACTTCTTCCGCCTACTCCGCATGGCCGCCCAACTCCCGCGCATCCTGCCGGTGGTCGCGCCCAAGCTCGGCGAAACCAATATGGTCCCCGTCGATTTCGTGGCCCGCGCCCTCGACCACCTCGCACACCGCCCCGGCGGCGAATCCACCACCTATCACCTGGTCGACCCGCGCCGCCAGAGCGTCGCCGACGTCTTCAACCTCTTCGCCGACGAAGCGGGAGCCCCCCACCTGGTCGAGGTCATGCCCAAACAAACCCTCGACATGTCCCTGCGAGTCCCCGGCATGGGCTGGGCCCTGCGTCAGGTCGGCCTCCCCAGGGATGTCATCGAACACAGCGAATTCACCTGCCGCTTCGACTCCCGCCACACCGCCGCGGGTCTCGCGGGCACCGACATCAAGGTGCCGCCCCTAGCGGGCTACGCCCCCATCATCTGGAAGTACTGGATCGAGAACTGGGTCTAGAAATCGCCGAGGGAGCTCTCATGGCGGCGAATGTCCGATTCCGGTGACACAGTCGCTCCCTCACCGCGGGTGTCCGCGCCGGGACGGCCGTAATCCCAGTCCACCCAGCGATTTCGGTTGGTCCAGCCGACCAGGTCGTAGCGCCAGTGGAACGGGTACGTGGTGGCAACCGTCATGAACAGCGCCGCCCCGAGTGCGGTGTAGTCGTCGTGCGAGGACAACAGCGCTCGCTGCTGCCGAGGCGGCCGGGTGAAGAACGCCTCGAACATGGCGATCGACTGCGCGGTGGTGAGCCGCCCCAGCCCGTACACCCCGCGCATGCGCATCCAGTAGACGAGCCGCGCCTCCCGAGACCACATGGCCTCGATCGGATCCTCCCCGCCCTGTAGCGCGGCAACCGCCTTGTCCACCTGCGACAGCGAATCTGCCACGCAATACCCGGTGATCGGATGCATCATCCCGCCCCGCGACCCGAACGGAATCACCTGCCCGCGACCGGCTTTCGGCGGCGCATCATCCAGCGGATAGTGCGCGGCCTCGGTGGGCTCATCGCCCTTCAATCGAATCCCATGCGCCGCAAGCCGATTCAACGTCCGCCGCCGCAACTCGTGCTGCGGCATCCCCCCGCGCAGCCCCAGACTGGTCTCCTCGAAGATGACAGTCCCATCCCCCAGCGGCACCGCATAAAGGAACGAAGGCGGCTCATCGGCCCCCGCCCCATTCTCGGCCCGCCAATCCAGCATCAGCCCTTCCCCCTCGGCGACCATGGGCGCGGCAATATCCTCATCCACGAAAATCCCATGCGCACTGGCAGTCCGCCGCTTCCCGGGCGACCCCTGCCCCCGCGTATCGAACACGGCCGCCGCCCGGACCTCGGTCCCGTCCGCCAACTCCACCCGATGCGGCTGGACGATACGGGCCCGGCCCGCCACGACGGTCGCGTCATCCAACGGCATGGCATCCCGCAACCCCTGCTTGGACAACACGCAATAGGGCCGCTCGATCCGCAATTCCCGCGAGGTCCACACCGCGGGCCGCTCGATCCGGCTCGCAATAGCACTGCGCGGCACCCACTCCGGCAGTTCATCGATCCAGCAGGAGTAGGTAGGCCCCCAAAGCCGCTCCGGCCGCGGATCCACCGCAACCACTGTCAACCCCGCGGCTATAGCCCGATGCGACAACGCCCGCCCGGTAGGCCCCAGCCCCACCACGCAAACATCAGCAGCCCCGCCAACCCGCCCACTCATACCCGCATTCAAACAGCCCACCGAAGCATTCGGCCATACCGAGTCCCGGTCGAGTGTCATGTCTGGACTCCGGGAAATATCCCGTGAACGAGACCGTGGAAATCGACCGAATACGGCTCTATCTGCGACGACGACGTTCCACCGGCTCATCGAGGGCTTCGTCCAACCAGGCATATTTGATAGCGTGCAACTCATTGGCAACCATTTGGTTCGGGGTGTGGGATGAGAAACGACAGCGATCCGCTACAGCAGAAATCCGAGCAGCTGACCGAAGCGCTGAGCACCGCCCGCTCGCGGTCTCACTCCGCGGACGGTCTGCTCGCCGTCGAGGCATGCGCCGATGGCGAGATCGCGATCCACCTCCACGACCAGGCGCTGCGGCTGGGCGGCGACGAGCTGAGCCGCCGCCTGACCGCCCTCGCCGCACAGGCCCTGGCGCAGGCGCGGGAACAGGTGCAATCCGCCCTGGCCGAGTTCCGTTCGGACCCCCGCATCGACGCCGCCGTCTGGAACTCCCGCGAGGCACTCGACCGCCCGCAGCCCGCACAACCGCAGTCTGCTCCGGCATTCCGCACCAAGGCTGAGGAAGAGCTCGCTCGCAGACTCGAATTCGAGGATGCCGTCCGCGAGAACCAGGCCTTCCTCCGTCGCAGCCTCGGCCGGTGACCGGATGAGCAGCACATTCGCCGAATCCCTGAGCATCGACCAGAACGATGCCCTCTCGCTCGCCAACGCCATGCGCGCGCACGGCCAAGCACTCGACACCATCGCACCCGGCGGCAACCCGATCGGTCACGCCGCCGCGGCAGTGAGCGGCGGCTTCGCCGGATTCCGCCTGGGTACCGTATGCGCCGCGCGCTCCAAGGACACCGCTGACGCCGCGGGCATTCTCGGCAAGGCATTGGCGAAGATCGGCAACACCACGGTTCTGTGCGTGGACGCCTTCCACCACACCGACTTCGCCGTGCGCATGAACATCGTGAACGCGACCACCCACCTGCCGAACTCATGACGGCCGCACCCGTCACCAAATCGCAGGCCTATGCGATCGTCCCCGAATCGCTGACCCCGCAGATCACCGAGTGGACCACTGTCCGCGACACCGTCCAACTGCACCTGGACCAAGGCTCCCGCGACTACGCGGCCTCCACCGCCTACTGGGTCGGCGCCGCCGGTGACCGCGCCCGCACCGGCGCCGCCGACACCGCAACCGCGGGACGCACCGTCATCGATGCCCTGACCAGCGCGGTCACGGCCGCCACCGACGGGCAGACGAAGATCGCCACCGCCAAACGCGTCACCGTCGCCGCCATCGACCTCACCGAGAAGAACAAATTCAAGGTCGCCGAGGACGGCACCGTCACCGCCCCCGACGCCAAACTCTCCCTCCCGAGCGATGCGAGCGCCGCCGACATCACCACCGCGCAAGCTGCCCTGGACCACACCGCCAAAACCCTCTACGAGCCACCCATCAAAAAGGCCCTCGCCGGCCTCGGCCAAATCCTCGAAGACACCGCCACCGCGATCGACAACGCCTTCACCGCCATGAGCGCCATCAAATCCCTACCCTCCACCCTCCCGGTGAAACTCGGCGAACACAGCCAACAAGTCCAGGACATCCTCGACGGCAAAGCGAGAATCCCGGACGATCCCAAGGCCTTCCGTGACTTCTGGGTCCCTCTCAGCGACGAGGACAAGAACGCCCTCTGGCAGCACGACCAATACCTGGGCAACCACGAGGGCATGCCATCCGGCGACCGCAGCAAGTACAACGACCTCAAACTCGACGACGAAATGACCCGGGCCACGTCCGCTCGCAACGAGGTGGAGCAGCTGCGTTCGCAGCACCCCGACTGGACCAAATACCGGGGCACGAGCAAGGAAGCTGACGACTGGCTTTCGACCCGACCCGGCTACAACGAATGGAAAGCGAAGCTCGATTCCGCCGAGAGTCGAGCCAAGCCGTACGACGATCTGCGCAAGATCTACGACATCATGCACGACAAAAACCACCCCAACCGGATTCTGCTGCAGTTGGACAGCCAGACCGGGGAACGAGTACACACGATCATCGCCGACGGCAATCCCGACGCCGCAACCAATGTCACGACGTATGTCCCCGGAACCGGCTCCCAGCCATCGAAGATGGGCGACGACATGGCCCGGGTGGATTCCATGAGTCAGCAGGCGAGGTGGTCGGGCGCGAAGAACCCGGTGACCATCGCGTGGTTCGGGTACGACGCACCACCGGAACTCACCGATGCGACCGATCGCAAGTACGCCGACACCGGTGCACCAGCACTGGACAGGTTTCAAGAGGGGCTGCGTGTCACCCACGACGGGCCGCCTTCGCGGAATACGGTGCTGGGGCACAGCTATGGGACGACCGTGGTCGGCGACGCCGCCTCACATGGTCGGACCTTGGATGCGGATGCGGTCGTGTTCGTCGCGAGCCCCGGCACCACGGTCGACCACGCAACCGACCTGAAGCTGACCGGAGTCCCAGATGGACAGCAGTACCTGCACGTCTTCGCTACCAAGGCGGAGAACGACCCGGTGCCCCTGTACCCGCTCGTTTCGGGTCTGGGCGGCACGGATGATTTCGGGCGTGATCCGACAGGCTCGAAGTTCGGCGCTCAGGTGTTCACGTCCGATCCCGGTACCTCCAGCAAGGTGGTTCCGCTGGCGGCGGCATTGGCTCCGATTCCGTTGCCGCTCAAGGGATTTCTGGCAACAACGTCTTACAGCACGCAAGCCCACAGCGAGTACTGGGAAGCCGATTCGAAATCCCTGATCAATATGGGCTACATCATCACCGGTGATCTTTCGGAGGTGCATTACCAATGATTGGTGCCCGATGGGCGGTCGTGCTCGCGGCCGTATTGGCAGTAACCGGATGTGCCTCGAAAGGATCGGATGTGGATTCGTCACTGACCGCGCAGCGTGCCCAGCACCGCGTGTACGAGCTGCTGGCCGAGACCTTGCGCGGCCTGCCCGCAGGGGTGGCTTTGTCGAAGACGCCGGACAGCCCGGACCTGGGAAAAGACACCAACCTGTATCCGCTCACGATGCCATGCCGAGATGGCAACACCGAGACTGACGGCCCGCATTACGTGCGCAGCGGCTACTGGCTGGTCGGTGTACCGGCGGGCGCGTCGCGGGACTACTTCGACCGGATCAAACGCCTCTGGCAGGACAGCGGATGGCGGGAAGTCGACTCCCGAGATCGGGTCGTCGTCGTGAAGACGAGTGACGATTACGGCCTGCAACTACAAGACGCAGGCAAAGGCGACGGCTCCCTGAGCCTGACCGGTAGCTCCCCCTGCTTCCCGCAATCGGCCATGCAGCCCCTCGATCCCGACCCGACCGAGATCCACGCGCAGTGAGCGGCGACGAGCCGGGTTGGCGGCCGATGCCGCCTTATCCCGGTGCGTTTTCGATTACGCCGGATGCCAATCGGAACTGGTGGTTGCCAGCGCTGTTCTCGACCATCGTGACGATTGTGCTGGGTGTCTGCGTCGCGCCTGCGGTACTGGTGACATTCATTTTCGCGGGCATGGATCCCGAGGGCTCCGCGGGCTTGGTGGCCGCTGCGGCGTTCACTGCATTGCTACTTGTCGTGGCCATTGCCGGACTCGTCACGCAGTGGGCGATCGGCGCTCGGGCAGCATGGGCGACGCGGATCGTCCTCGCCGTGCTGACACCGCTCCTGCCCGCGATTCCGGGAGCCACCCTGCTGGTTGCCTTCTATGGGTCCTGACCCTGGCAATCCTGTTGATTCGCAACAGAATTGCCAGGTTCGGGAGGTGTTACTTGGGGGTGATCCAGGTCGTGATGTCGGCGTGGACGACCTCGAGGCCGGACTTGTCGTAGATGGAGATGGGGACGATGAGTTCCTGGCCTTCGGTGATCTTGGTGAAGTCGGGGATCTCGGGGAGTTTGGCTACGGCGCGGAGGCTGGAGTTGGCCTTGGCCAGGTATTGGACGTTCATGGCCTTGGGGATCCAGCGGTGGGTGTCCGGGACGGTGGCCTCGGAGAGCATGCCCATGGCGACCTCGGCGAGGTTGCAGGCGGCGATGGCGTGGAAGGTGCTCAGGTGGTTGTGGATGCCGAACCACTTGGGGGCGGTTACTTCGCAGAGGCCGGGCTCGAGGCGCACGACGGTGGGGAGGACGGTGCCGAAGTAGGGCACGCGGGCCACCATGCCCAGGGAGAACAGGGTGTGGCCGAGGCGGTTGTCGGGGAGCTTCTTCCAGCCGCGGTAGGTGGCGGTCTCTTTCGTCATGCCGCGTATCTTACTCAGAAGTAAGTTATCCGGAAGTACCCCCGGGCCGTCGCTCGTGGCACGCGGTGTGGCCACGCCGAGCGATTCGTAAACGGTAGTTAGTCACTTCGCTGGCATACTCCGTCACTGTGCTGGACGGCTGGAGGGACAAGCTGAGGTTCATTGTCGTGGTGGTGTTCGGGGGACTGTGCTTTCTGATCCCGGCCTACTACGACAAGGTGGATACCTATCTCGCCGGTGAGCGGGTCACCGCGCAGGTTCTGCAGTGTGAATTGGCGGGGCGCAAGGCAGGGACGAATTACACCTGCCTTGGGTCTTGGGTTCGCAATGGGGTCGCGGATGTGGGCACGCTGCACGGTGTCTCCGATTCGGAGCCGCCGGGCACGACGGTCGCCGTGCGCGTGACCGATGACGCCGCCGTTCTCGACAGTCCGCGCTGGATGGTCTACTTCGCGATCGGCTGCTTGGCGCTGGTCACGGTGACAGGGCTCATAGTCCGGCTTTTCGTCAGGCTGATCCGGGCGACGCGGCCTCGATGACCGGGCTTCGGGACTCGGATTGTGGTGTGCCGGGCCGTCACTCGCGGCACCTGGTGTGACCAGGGCCATCGGGGTTCGCGGGTAAGTGGGGGGCGATTTGAAGTCCCCCCCTGGCTCGAGGCATACTGTTCGGGTTGCCCAGACCGCGTTGCGTCGTTTCGATGAATCGTCGCAGGTCGTGGGTAAGTGAGACCCAATTTTGTACCCGGCTGAATACGGCGCGGGTGCGTTCGGGACAACGTTCCGAGGCCCAGATAGAGATTTCATCCGGGCACAGGAATGAGCGGCCAGGCGACACGCCCGACCGCGTGGACCGGATAGAACCATGACAGATGAACAGCGGCGATGGATTAGGCCCCAGGTGGGCCGGTCGTGTGGTGGCTGATGCGTCTTCGTGTGTTCGGGCTATGCAAATGAGGGTGATTCAGGAGCGAGAGCTCAGGGATCACGACGTAAGCGGAGAAAAGGACACTCAGCGTGGCGGGACAGAAGATCCGCATCAGGCTCAAGGCCTACGACCATGAGGCGATCGACGCGTCTGCGCGCAAGATCGTCGAGACGGTGACTCGCACCGGCGCTCGTGTCGTCGGTCCGGTGCCGTTGCCCACCGAGAAGAACATCTACTGCGTCATCCGTTCGCCGCATAAGTACAAGGACTCGCGCGAACACTTCGAGATGCGCACCCACAAGCGGCTTATCGACATCCTCGACCCGACGCCGAAGACGGTTGACGCGCTGATGCGCATCGACCTCCCGGCCTCTGTCGACGTCAATATCCAGTGACGGGGACTTCGAATATGACTGACAACAAGAGCCGTCCGGCCGCGGGCATTCTGGGCACCAAGCTCGGCATGACCCAGGTCTTCGACGACAAGAACCGCGTCGTTCCCGTGACCGTCGTCAAGGCGGGCCCGAACGTCGTTACGCAGATTCGCACCGTGGAGCGCGACGGCTACGCCGCCGTTCAGATCGCCTACGGCGCCATCGACCCGCGCAAGGTGAACAAGCCGGTCTCCGGCCAGTTCTCCAAGGCCGGTGTCACTCCTCGCCGCCACATCGCCGAGATCCGCCTCGCGGATTCCGCTGCGTTCGAGGTCGGCCAGGAAATCAACGCCGACGCCTTCGAAGAGGGCTCGTACGTGGATGTCACCGGCACCTCCAAGGGCAAGGGCTTCGCCGGCACCATGAAGCGTCACGGCTTCAAGGGCCAGGGTGCCTCGCACGGTGCGCAGGCTGTGCACCGTCGTCCGGGTTCCATCGGTGGTTGCTCCACCCCGGGTCGCGTGTTCAAGGGCATGCGCATGTCGGGACGTATGGGTAGCGACCGCGTCACCACGCAGAACCTCACGGTCCACAAGGTGGATGCCGAGAACGGTCTGCTGCTGATCAAGGGTGCGATCCCGGGCCGTCGCGGCCACGTCGTGATCGTCAAGAGTGCAGTGAAGGGTGGTGCCCGGGCATGAGCACCGAGACCAAGACCAACCTGACGCTTCCGGTCAAGGCACCGGGCGGCAAGACCGAGGGCACCGTCGAGCTCCCCGCGGAGATCTTCGACGTCACCGCGAACATCGCGCTGATGCACCAGGTCGTCGTGGCTCAGCGGGCCGCGGCTCGCCAGGGCACGCACTCCACCAAGACCCGCGGTGAAGTCCGCGGTGGTGGTAAGAAGCCGTACCGCCAGAAGGGCACCGGCCGTGCGCGCCAGGGTTCGACCCGTGCGCCGCAGTTCGCCGGCGGTGGCATCGTCCACGGCCCGCAGCCGCGTGACTACACCCAGCGTCTGCCCAAGAAGATGAAGGTCGCCGCACTGCGTGGCGCCCTGTCGGATCGTGCTCGTAGCGAGCGCATCCACGTCATCACCGAGCTGGTTTCGGGTCAGACCCCGTCGACCAAGGTTGCCAAGAGCTTCCTGGCCGAACTGTCTACCCGCAAGCAGATTCTGGTGGTGGTGGGCCGCGAGGACGTCACCACTTGGAAGAGTGTTGCGAACCTCCAGAACGTGCACCCGATCGCTCCCGATCAGCTGAACACCTACGACGTGTTGAAGGCCGATGAGGTCATCTTCTCCGTCGAGGCGCTCAACGCCTTCGTGCACGGCCCCGCCGAAGCTGCACAGGAGGAGAGCAAGTGACCACCATCGCCGACCCCCGCGACATTCTGCTGGCGCCGGTCATCTCGGAGAAGTCCTACGGACTCATCGAAGAGGGCACGTACACGTTCATCGTGCACCCGGACTCCAACAAGACGCAGATCAAGATTGCCGTCGAGAAGGTTTTCGGCGTCAAGGTGACCAGCGTCAATACCGCCAACCGTCAGGGCAAGCGCAAGCGGACCAAATTCGGTTACGGAACGCGCAAGAGCACGAAGCGCGCACTCGTGACCCTCTCGGCCGATAGCAAGCCCATCGAGATCTTCGGGGGCCCGGTCGCGTAAGCGCCTGGGAATCCAGAAAGTAGAGAAGACTCATGGCAATCCGTAAATACAAGCCGACTACCCCGGGTCGTCGTGGTGCATCGGTCTCGGACTTCGCCGAGATCACCCGCTCGACCCCCGAGAAGTCGCTGCTGCGTCCGCTTTCGAAGACCGGTGGTCGTAATGCGCAGGGTCGCATCACCACTCGTCACAAGGGTGGTGGCCACAAGCGCGCCTACCGTCTGATCGACTTCCGTCGGTCCGACAAGGACGGCGTGCCGGCCAAGGTCGCTCACATCGAGTACGACCCGAACCGCACCGCGAACATCGCGCTCCTGCACTTCGCCGATGGCGAGAAGCGCTACATCATCGCGCCCAAGGGCATTGCCCAGGGCACGAAGATCGAGTCCGGTGCGGGCGCCGACATCAAGCCGGGTAACAACCTGCCGATGCGCTCGATCCCGACCGGTACCACCATTCACGCGGTGGAACTGCGTCCGGGCGGTGGCGCCAAGCTGGCTCGTGCCGCGGGCATGTCGATTCAGCTGCTGGGTAAGGAAGGCGCTTACGCCGTCCTGCGTATGCCCTCCGGTGAAATCCGTCGCGTCGATGTGCGCTGCCGCGCCACCATCGGCGAGGTCGGCAACGCCGAGCAGTCGAACATCAACTGGGGTAAGGCCGGCCGCATGCGGTGGAAGGGCGTTCGCCCGACCGTCCGTGGTGTGGTCATGAACCCGGTCGACCACCCGCACGGTGGTGGTGAAGGTAAGACCTCCGGTGGTCGCCACCCGGTCTCGCCGTGGGGCAAGCCTGAGGGCCGCACCCGTAAGCCCAACCGTCCGAGCGACAAGCTCATCGTCCGCCGCCGCGGCAAGAAGCGTTAAGGAGGAGGTTAGACATGCCACGTAGCCTGAAAAAGGGTCCGTTCGTCGACGGCCACCTCCTCAAGAAGGTGGACGTTCAGAACGAGAAGGGCACGAAGCAGGTCATCAAGACCTGGTCGCGTCGTTCCACCATCATCCCCGATTTCATCGGCCACACGTTCTCGGTCCACGACGGCCGCAAGCACGTGCCGGTGTTCGTGTCGGAGAACATGGTTGGACACAAGCTCGGTGAATTCGCACCGACTCGTACGTTCAAGAGCCACGTCAAGGACGATCGGAAGAGCAAGCGGCGATGAGCACTGAAACTCAGAACCCGACCGCGCGCGCAACCGCCAAGCACGTCCGTGTGACGCCTATGAAGGCGCGCCGGGTCGTGGACATGGTTCGCGGCAAGCGAGTCGAAGATGCGCTGAACATCCTGCGGTTCGCTCCGCAGGCCGCCAGCGAGCCGGTCGCGAAGGTTGTGGCCTCGGCTGCGGCCAACGCCGAGAACAACCTCGGCCTGAACCCGGCCACCCTGGTCATCTCGACGGCTTTTGTCGACGAGGGCGCGACCATGAAGCGTTTCCAGCCGCGGGCCCAGGGCCGTGCGTTCCGGATCCGCAAGCGCACCAGCCACATCACCATCGAGGTCGAGAGCGTGCCTTCGCTTTCCAACGCCCCTCGCAACCGCCGGAAGGGAGGGGAAAAGTAAATGGGACAGAAAATCAATCCCCATGGCTTCCGCCTCGGTATCACCACCGACTGGAAGTCGCGTTGGTACGCGGACAAGCAGTACGCGGAATACGTGAAGGAAGACGTTCAGATCCGCAAGCTCCTCGCCACTGGCATGGAGCGCGCGGGTATCTCGAAGGTCGAGATCGAGCGCACCCGTGATCGTGTGCGGGTCGACATCTACACCGCCCGTCCGGGCATCGTCATCGGTCGCCGCGGCGCCGAGGCCGATCGCATCCGTGCGGCGCTGGAGAAGCTCACCAAGAAGCAGGTGCAGCTGAACATCCTCGAGGTCAAGAACCCCGAGTCGGATGCGCAGCTCGTTGCTCAGGGTGTTGCCGAGCAGCTGTCGAACCGTGTGGCGTTCCGTCGTGCGATGCGTAAGGCCATCCAGTCGGCCATGCGTTCGCCGAACGTCAAGGGCATCCGCGTGCAGTGCTCGGGCCGCCTCGGTGGCGCCGAAATGTCGCGCTCGGAGTTCTACCGTGAGGGTCGCGTGCCGCTGCACACCCTGCGTGCGGACATCGACTACGGCCTGTACGAGGCGCGCACCACTTTCGGTCGCATCGGCGTGAAGGTCTGGATCTACAAGGGCGACATCGTCGGTGGCAAGCGTGAGGTCACTGCGACCGCCGCTCCGTCCGGCGATCGTCGCGAGCGTCGTGAGCGGCCGAGCCGCCCGCGTCGTTCCGGTGCCCAGGGCACCACGGCGACCAGCACTGAAGCCGGACGCGCCGCGACTGCTGTCGCGGAGGCACCGGCAGAGACGACCCAGGAGGGCTGACCTATGTTGATGCCTCGCAAGGTCAAGCACCGTAAGCAGCATCACCCCGGCCGTTCGGGTATGGCCAAGGGCGGCACCTCGGTGGCGTTCGGTGAGTTCGGCATCCAGGCTCTGGAGCCGGCTTACGTGACCAACCGTCAGATCGAGTCGGCGCGTATCGCGATGACCCGCCACATCAAGCGTGGCGGCAAGATCTGGATCAACATCTACCCCGATCGCCCGCTCACCAAGAAGCCGGCCGAAACCCGCATGGGTTCCGGTAAGGGTTCGCCGGAGTGGTGGATCGCGAACGTGAAGCCGGGACGGATCATGTTCGAGATGTCTTACCCGAATGAGGAGACCGCTCGTGAGGCCCTGCGCCGCGCGATGCACAAGCTCCCCATGAAGTGCAGGATCGTCACCAGGGAGGAGCAGTTCTGATGGCTACCGCTAATCCAGCCGCAGAGCTCCGCGAGCTCGATAACGAAGCGCTCGTCGCCAAGCTGCGTGAAGGTAAGGAAGAACTCTTCAACCTGCGCTTCCAGATGGCGACCGGTCAGCTGACCAACAATCGCCGCCTGCGTGTGGTCCGTCACGAGATCGCACGCATCTACACGGTCATGCGCGAGCGCGAGCTCGGCCTGGCCTCCGGTCCTGAAGGCAAGGGAGACGCCGCATGAGCGACGTAAAGGGCCCGGCCAAGACGCCGGCCACAGTTGAGGAGCGGGGCCAGCGCAAGGTGCGCAAGGGCTACGTTGTCTCGGACAAGATGACCAAGACCATCGTGGTCGAGCTGGAGAATCGCGTGAAGCACAAGCTTTACGGCAAGATCATCCGCACCACCTCGAAGGTCAAGGCGCACGACGAGAACGAGACCGCCAATGTCGGCGACCTCGTGCAGCTGATGGAGACCCGTCCGCTGTCCGCTACCAAGCGGTGGCGTCTGGTCGAGGTCCTGGAGCGCGCCAAGTAAGGCTGCTCCACGACTCACAGTTGTAAAGCGAAGGCCCGCTTCCTTTTTGGGAGGCGGGCCTTCGTTCTGTTTGCGCAAAGGTCGCTCGGCCCAGCGCATGTCGGCTGGATCTCATCTGTAGCGGCGTGGTATTGGCGTGCCGGCGGCTCGAGGAGTTACCTTTGAGGAGCTATGAGGGATGCTGCGACAACTACTTCGGGTGCTTGGCGGATCGACGACCACGAGGCGGTGACTTTCCGCGACGCGGCTGTGGCATGGGCACTGGCCGCGCATGAGGTGCTCGCCGAAACCGCAACCGGCTACGGCCATTTCGTGACGGTCAATGAATTGGCCGAACGGGTGCAGGACATGTCGGGCGTGAAGACCGACGCCCCCACCCGCACGTGGATGGACGCCATCCTGCGCAAGGTGGCCCGCCGCTGCCACTCCGCCGGCGAGCCCCCGCTGACTTCCCTGTGCGTCAAGCAGAACCACAAGGTCAGCGACAGCTACAAGTACGTCCTCGAGCTGGCGGCCCTCCCCATTCCCGCCGACCTCGAACTGCATGCCGCCTACGCGCGCTGGCAGTGCTACGTCGCGCACGGTTCGGCCGATCCCAATGATTTCGGCATCCCGCCGCTCACCCCGAAGGTGGCCGCCACCCGCCGCGGCACCGCCGTCGCTTCCGCCTTCGCACCCGTGGAGCCGAAGCCCGAGGCCACCCGCGAGGTCCTGTGCTCGCAGTGCTTCATCCAGCTCCCTGCGAACGGCGTCTGCGAGTACTGCTGACCCCATAGTCGAAAGCCGAAGGCCCGCATCCTGATTGGATGCGGGCCTTCGGTATTTGCGGAACATTTTCCCAGTGGCGCAATCCCCAGGATCGGCCATCGCCATCGCCATCGGGCTCAACCGAGGAGCACGATCACGCATGCGCCGAGGAAGATCCCCTGCACGACGGTGCGCAGCGGCAGCGGCATGGTTTTGATGCCGATATTGTCCCGGGCCGCACGCACATTCGCGGGGAACATGACGATCAGCAGTAGTAGTAGGCCCGCTGCGGCGAGTGTGGTGAGCGGCGGGATGAGCAGGCCGACCGCGCCGCCGAATTCGAGGACTCCGGTGAGGGCGATCCAGGCCGCGGGGTTGGGCAGCTGCGGCGGGACCATGGCCAGCAGCGCGCTGCGCTTGGGCTCCACGAAGTGTGCGCTCGCGGTCAGGACGAACATGACGGCGAGGCCGAGGGCGGCGGTGTGCGGCCACGAGTCGAGCCAGGTGAGGCCGGTCAGCCAGCCGATGAGGCGGGTCGATCCGGTGATTGCGAGAAGTACGACCAGCGGTGCCATCAGAGTCTCCTGCATGTCTTGCTTATCTTGACAGTGGCTAGATTAGGTGCGAGCTGGGGAACTTGTCAATGGCTAGATTATGGGCGACCATCGACACATGGCGAAGAGCGGTTATCACCACGGAGATCTGCGGGCCACCATCCTGGCCGCCGCGGCCGAGCAGATCGCGGCGGAGGGCCTCGATGCGGTGTCCCTGCGCGGACTGGCCCGGCGCGCGGATGTCTCACACGCGGCCCCCGCGCACCACTTCGGTGATCGCGCGGGCCTGCTCACCGAGCTGGCCATCGAGGGTTTCGGGCTGCTCGCCGCGCAATTGGCCGCTGCCGGAGGGGATTTCCGTGAGGTTGCGGTGGCCTACATTCGCTTCGCACGCGAATACCCCGGCCACTTCGACGTCATGTTCCGCCGCGATGTCCTGCGCGCCGACGACCAGCGCCTGGCCGACGCGCGCACCGCTGCGGGTGATGCGCTGCGCTCCGGCGTCGCGCTGCAACAGCCCGACGGCACCCCGGAACATCAGCGGTCGACCCGCCTCGCCGCCTGGTCCCTGGTGCACGGCTTCGCCTCGCTCTGGCGCGAAGGGGCGCTGGGGGATTCGTCGCTGGGTAACCCCTCGGACCCCGAAGCCATGGCCCGCAACATGATTGCCACGGTCGCCTTCGAATGAAAACAAGGTGGCCGGTCTAGACCAATGACTGCTAGGGTCGATGGTGATCGCGTCTAGGGTTCCGCGAACAGACCGCCTGGTACAACACACAATCAGGTCTGCGAGGACTGGTCCGAGCGACGCCACGAGGGATTCCGCCGGAGCCTTCGTCATATGAAGGGATAAAAGCCTGGAGTACTCCATTCACCTGCCCTGAGAACGGGCCGGAGACAGAGAGTGCTGATGGCCGTGGATGTCCTGCTTTCCTCCTCGCAATCCCTTGCCGCGCTGAGCGGTTCGGCACGCGTGCCCGCCGTGGTCTTGGCGGCAACACTGGTGGCCGCGTGCGGGCACGCCGCCTGGAATGCGATCGCGCACTGGGTGCCCGACAAACTCGTATCGATCACGCTCGTGAATGCGGGCGGATCACTGTGCGCGATTCCCTTGGTGCTCTTGGCGGCTCCGCCCGATTCGCGCAGCTGGTGGTATCTGGGCGCGTCGGTCATCCTGCACATCTTCTACAACGTGCTGCTCATGGCGTCATACCGCCTCGGCGACCTGAGCCAGACCTATCCGCTGGCGCGCGGGACCTCCCCGCTGGTGGTCACGCTGGTGGCGGCGCTGCTGTTCAATGAGACGCCGCGCGGCGGACAGGTGGCGGGCGTACTGCTCATCTCGATCGGGTTGGGCTGCTTGGTCTTCTGGGGTCACCGGACCAACCCGAGCCGTCCGGCCGCGGTGGGTGCCGCGGTCCTGACCGGAACCATGATCGCCGCCTACACGACGGTGGACGGCATCGGCGTGCGCGAATCCGGCAGCACCCTGGGCTATATCGGCTGGCTGATGCTCCTGGAAGGTTTCGCGGTCCCCGCCTACGCCTTGTACGCGCGTCGCAATGACCTCTGGTCGGACCTCCGCCCGGTCTGGCACATCGGCCTCACCGGCGGTGTCCTGAGCTTCCTCGCCTACGGCCTGATCCTGTGGGCCCAGACCCGGGGCGCACTGGCGGACATTGCGGCCCTGCGGGAATCGAGCATCATTGTCGGCGCACTCATCGGAACCCTGCTCTTCGGTGAACGTTTCGGCGTCCCCCGCGTCATGGCCACCATCGCGGTGGTAGCGGGCATCGGAACCATCTACCTGGCTTGACCAACCGCTGAGGGAGCGATGGTGGCGGGAATTCGTCCGATTCGCCTCCACCAGAGCTCCCTCGACGAATTATGCGGGGACGTGCAGGGATTCGACTGCGCGCACCAGGGGAGTCAGCTCGGGGTTGCGGGCGGCTGCGTCGAGGGCCTCGCGTAGGGCGGTGTCGTTGGTGGGTCGGGCTGCGTCGAGGAGTTCGCGTCCGGCGTCGGTGACCTGGGTGTAGATGCCGCGGCGGTCGGTGGGGCAGAGGTAGCGGGCGAGGAGGCCGCGGTCCTCGAGGCGGGTGACCAGGCGGGTGGTGGCGCTCTGGCTGAGGACGACCGCGTCGGCGACCTGCTTCATCTGGAGCATGCCGCCGGGCTCGTCCGCCCGCTGGCGGCTCAGCACGTCGAGGAGAGAGAACTCGCGGACGCTGAGGTCGTGCTCGGCCTGGAGGGCGCGCTCGATATGGATTTCGATCTTGCCGTGCAGGAGGGAGAGGGCGCACCAGCCCTGGGAGAGGGCGGTGAGGGCCGGGTCGGTGGCGGTCATGGCGTTTCCTCCTGGTCGGAGCGGGTTCGCTACCAGGATAGTCCACTATCGAGATAGTCCGCGCTTGCAATTAACACGCGTCTGCAATTATTGTGGACGCACGTAAGGTGCTCTTGCAATCGTCTGGAAGGTGCAGTTCATGCCGCTCGCGCTACTTGCCCTGGCCATCGGGGCCTTCGGGATCGGAACCACCGAATTCATCATCATGGGACTGATGCCCGAGATCGCCGGGGACTTCGGCGTCTCCATCCCGACGGCCGGATGGCTGGTGACCGGCTATGCGCTCGGCGTCGTCCTGGGCGCGCCGGTGATGACCGTGCTCGGCACCAAGGTCTCGCGCAAGAAGATGCTCATGCTGCTCATGGGCCTGTTCATCGCGGGCAATCTGCTCGCCGCCGTGGCTCCGGTGTTCGGTGTGCTGCTGCTGGGCCGCGTGGTCGCCTCGCTCGCGCACGGCGCGTTCTTCGGCATCGGCTCGGTGGTGGCGGCCGATCTGGTCGCGCCCGATAAGAAGGCCGGGGCGATCGCGCTCATGTTCACGGGCCTGACCCTCGCCAATGTGGTGGGCGTGCCGTTCGGCACCTTCGTCGGCCAGAGTGTCGGCTGGCGAATCACTTTCGTGCTGGTCGCCGCGCTCGGCGTGGCGGGTTTGATCGGTGTGGCGAAGCTGGTGCCCGAGGTGCCCAGGCCCGCCGGTGTGCACCTACGGGACGAGCTGGCCGCCTTCAAGAACGTGCAGGTACTGCTGGCCATGGGGATGACCGTGCTCGGCTTCGGTGCGGTGTTCGCCGCCATCACCTATATCGCGCCGATGATGACAGAGGTCGCGGGTTATGGCCCCGGTGCCGTCACCTGGCTGATGGCCCTGCTCGGTCTCGGCATGTTCGTCGGAAATCTGGTGGGCGGCAGGTTCGCCGATCGCGCCACCATGCCCATGCTCTATGTGTCGCTCACCGCGCTGGCCATTGTGCTCGCGCTGTTCACGGTCACCGCGCAGGACAAGGCGCTCGCGGCCGTGACCATCTTCCTGGCCGGTGCGCTCGGTTTCGCCACGGTGCCTTCCCTGCAGAAGCGTGTGCTCGATCATGCGCACGCCGCGCCGACCCTGGCCTCGGCCATGAATATCGGTGCGTTCAATCTCGGTAATGCGCTGGCCGCCTGGCTCGGTGGCCTGGTCATCGCCGCTGGCTTCGGCTACACCGCGCCCAATTGGGTCGGTGCCGCCCTGGCCGTCTCCGCGCTGCTGCTGGCCGTGCTCTCGACCGTCCTGGAGCGCCGGGATGTTCCGGCTGCCGAGGCGGGTGCCGTGCCTTCCGAGCAGTTGGCCGCCGCCCACTGATATTTCCGTCGCATTCGAAACTCGCAGGCCCACTTCTCCATTCGAGAGGTGGGCCTGTGCCGTGACATATATTGCCGCAAAGGAAATTTCGGAGTTTCGGGAGCATTCCGGCATTCCGTACCACTCGTTCTTGTGGTGCATTCGGGGCGCTGCTAGCCTCGGCGAATGTGCTCGAAATGGGGGCACCGCTATTCGGGCGCGATCGGTGAGACTGGATGCTCGACAACGTAATACGGATCGCAATAGTCGGTATGGGCCCGCGTGGCCTCAATGTTTTCGAACGTATTTGCGCGAATGCCCGGCAACTCGGAAATTCCGCCGGTGTGGAACTGCTCGTCATCGATTCGCAGCGGGTCGGCACCGGTGCGGTCTGGCGTACGGATCAGTCCGCGCACCTCTTGATGAATACCGTGGCCGAGCAGGTCACCATATTCACCGACGACAGCGTCGACATGGCGGGTCCGGTCGAGCGCGGCCCGAGTCTGCACGAATGGTCCGACTTCCTGGCCAAGATAGGCAATTTCGCGGACCTGCCCGGACCGGCGTATCACCAGGCGCTGCGAATCACTCCCGATACCTATCCGCCGCGCTACTTCTACGGCCATTATCTGCGCTGGGCATTCGAACGCACCCGTGATCGCTATGCCGAATGGGCGCATGTGCGCGAAATCCCGGCAACCGCGGTGAATCTGTGGGACGGCCCCGGCGGCTTGCAGGAACTGGAGCTGAGCACGGGGGAGCGGCTGCGCGGCATTCACGCGGTGGTGCTGACCCAGGGGCATCTCGGTGAGGTCCGTGCGGAAGTGCCCGGCTCCCTGGCGGATTCGGCGCGCCGGTCCGGTCTCACCTATGTGGCTCCCGCGAATGCGGCCGATATCGACGTCGATCGGATTCCGGAGCGCGAACCGGTGCTCATCCGGGGCTTGGGCCTCACCTTCTTCGATTATCTGGCGCTGCTCACGGTCGGTCGCGGCGGTTGCTTCAAGGAATGCGACGGCGGACTGGAGTACATCGCCTCAGGACGCGAGCCCAGCATTGTCGCGGGCTGTAGACGGGGCGTGCCGCATCATGCGCGAGGCGAGAACCAGAAGGGCGTGGACGGCCGGTACACGCCGCTGCTGCTCGACGCCGAACGCATTGACCGATTGCGGCGCCGTGCAAAGCATTTGGGTGATGTGTCCTTCCGCCGCGACGTGTGGCCGCTGATCGCCCGGGAGGTGGAGTCGGTCTACTACACCGCCCTGCTCGCCGACCGGATCAGCCCGCAGCGGCTGGACTCCTTCCGCATGCGCTATCTCATCGCGCCGACCGACGACGAGGCATCGGAACTGTTGCAGCGCTTCGGCATCGACACGCGCTGGGATTGGGCGGCGCTGGTGGACCCGACCGGCGGCCGCCACTTCGCCGATCCCGCCGCCTATCACGAATGGCTGCTCGCCTACCTGGACGCCGATGTGCGCGAGGCCCAGCTCGGGAATGTGCGCGGCCCGGTCAAGGCGGCCCTGGATGTGCTGCGGGACTTGCGCAATGAGGTCCGCCTGGTGGTCGATCACGGCGGCATCGCCGGATCCTCCTACCGCGATGATCTGGATCGCTGGTACACGCCGATGAACGCCTTCCTGTCCATCGGCCCGCCCGCGAGCCGGATAGCGGAGCTGGCGGCGCTCATTCGGGCGGGCGTGGTGCGTGTCGTCGGTCCGGGCATGCGGGTGCGCGTGGATGCCGACCGCACGCGGTTCGTCGTGGAGTCCGCGCAGGTCGACGAGTCGATGGTGGTGGGCCGCACGCTCGTCGACGCCTGGCTGCCGGTCCCGGATGTGCGCTGTACCGCGGATCCGCTGCTGCGCAATCTGTTCCAGCGGGCGGAGGTGCGCGCCTATGTGATCGCCTCACCGGACGGCAATGGCTACCGCACCGGCGGTCTGGCGGTCGCCCCCGGCTCGCATCACCTGGTGGACAGCCAGGATCGAATCCATTCGCGCCGCTTCGCCTTCGGTGTCCCCACCGAGTCGGTGCGCTGGGTGACCGCGGCCGGTCCGCGCCCCGGCGTCAATTCGGTGACCCTGGCCGACGGTGACGCCATCGCGCGGGAGATCCTCACCGCCCATCGTTACCAGCACTCCTCCAATTCCCCGGAAAGGCAAGGCGATATGACAATCGAATGCGGTCTGCTCGCGCCCGTGAGTGTGGGCACACCGGTGGAATCCCTGGTGGGCGATGACGCCTGGATCGAGGCCATGCTGGATGTGGAGACCGCCCTCGCCCGCGCGCAGTCCCGGCTCGGCATGGTGCCCGAGACCCTCACCGAACATCTGGCGATCGCGGTGCGCGAGCACGACTTCGACCCCCGCGAGATCGCCGAGGCGTCGCGGGGCGCGGCGAATCCGGTGGTGACCTTCGTGGAGCGCCTGCACGCCGCGGTGGCCGATGTGGACCCGGCCAGTGCGGATTACGTGCATTTCGGCTCCACCAGCCAGGACATTCTCGATACCGCGACCATGCTCATCGCGGCCCGCGTGCTCACCGTCATAGTCGCCGATCTCGATGACATTGTCGGCGCGCTGGCGAATCTGGCCCGCCGCCATCGCGAAACGCCGATCGCCGGGCGCACCCTCGCCATGCATGCGGTGCCAACGACTTTCGGCGCGAAGGTGGCCGTCTGGATGCAGGGACTCCTGGACGCCCGGGACCGGCTGACCGGGGTGCGTGCGAGCCTTCCCGTCCAGTTGGGCGGCGCGGCAGGCACCCTCGCGTCCTATGTGGAATGCGCCCGCTGCACCGATTCCGTTCTCGCGCAGGCTCCCACCGGCGAGATCATGGAGCGCCTGACCCGGGAGTTCGCGGACGAACTCTCGCTCACCGTGACCGCCACCCCGTGGCATACGGTCCGCACGCCCATCGCGGATCTGGCCTCCGCGCTCGCGCTGACCTCCGGCGTGCTCGGCAAGTTCGCCGTGGACGTGATCTCCCAGTCGCGCACCGAGATAGCGGAACTCGCCGAACCCGCCGCCACCGGGCGAGGCGAGTCATCGGCCATGCCGCAGAAGCGAAACCCGGTGCTCAGCACCATGATTCGTGCCGCCGCGCTGCAAGTTCCGGGGCTCGCCGCAACCCTGTTCGGCTCATTGCTCGCCGAAGACGAGCGCTCCGCCGGAGCCTGGCATGCCGAATGGCAGCCGCTGCGGGATTGTCTGCTGCTGGTCGGCGGTGCGGCGCATACGGCCGTCGAACTCGCCGAGGGCCTCACCGCGGATGCCGATCGAATGATCGCCAACCTCTCGCTCACCGAGGGGCAGATCGTGTCCGAACGGCTCGCCATTCGCCTGGCCCCGCTGCTCGGCAAGCCGGTCGCCAAGAAGACCCTGCAGTCGGCCGCCTACGAGTCGCGGTCCACGGCCCGCCCGCTGGCGGAGATTCTCGCCGAACATCCGGATGTGGCCATGCACCTCACCAAGGAGGAGCTGGCCGAGCTGCTGCGACCGGAGAACTATCTGGGCGCGGCCCCCGACCTGGTGGATCGGGTGCTGCGTCGGCTCGGGGCCGAGCTGACTAGCCGAAGCGCTTCTTAGCGGGCCGGTTGGAGGCGGCGCGCCGTTCGGCTTCCTTGGCCTTGACCCGCTCTGCTTCCTTGCGCACCTCGACCAGGTTCGCGCGCTCCTTGACCAGCCAGTCCGGCTGATCGGCGAGCAGAGCCGCGATCTCGTCGGCGGTCAGCGAGTCGGAGACGCCGTTGCGGGACAGGCCCGAATTGGAGATGCCGAGCTTGTGGGCCGTCACATCGCGCGGGAAGGGCCCGGTGCGGCGCAATTCGGTCAGCCACTCGGGCGGATTGGTGCGCAGCTCCTCGAGCTGGGCGCGGGTCACGGGTGAGTTCCGGAACTCCTCGGGGGTAGCCGGGAGGTAGATGCCGAGTTTGGCCGCCGCGGTCAGCGGCTTCATGTCTTGGGGGTTCTTGTCCGGGCTCACCGAATCAGGGTATCGGGCGGCGCGGAGGTTCTTGACCGCGCGGTGCAATAACCTGGACAGCATGAGTGGTCAGGGTCCGGAGGCGGCAGCGGAGCATAACCACGCAGGGCCCCCACACATGCTGCATAGAGGCGGAATGAGCCGGTTCGAGTCTCTTGACGTCACGCAGTTGCGCTGGTTCGTGGCGGTTGCGGAGGAATTGCACTTCGCGCGTGCCGCGCAGGGGCTGGGAATCGCCCGGCAGCGTTTGAGCCGGACAGTGATCGAGTTGGAGGAAGCGCTCGACACGAAACTGTTTGTGCCGGGCGCATCGCCGACCGAATTGACTGACGAAGGTCGTGAGCTGCTCGAAGCCGCCCGGGAGATCATCGCCACAATCCCCGAGTCGCAGCCGGTCGAGGAATCCGGCGAGGGGGAAGGGCTGCGCGTCGGCTTCGTGCCCGGCGTGACCGTCACCAAGTGGGAACGGATCTGGGCGGACCGGTACCCGGACATCCGCCTGCGACTCCTCCCCATCCCGATGGGGGAGCAGGACGCCGCCCTGCGCGACGGCCGCGTGGACATGTGTTTCGTGCGACTCCCCATCGACCGCGACGGCATCAGCGCCATTCCGCTCTATCGCGAGATCCCGGTGGTCGTGGTGCCGAAGGATCACCCGCTCTCGGTATTCGAGCAGGTCGGCATGGCCGAGCTGGCCGATGAGCTGATGCAGGACGCCTCGAATCTGGACGATGCCGCCATGACCATGGAACTGGTGGCGGCGGTCAGTGGCGTGGCGATCGTGCCGCATTCCATTGCGCGCCTGCACAGTCGCAAGGATCTGGTCTACCGGACCATGATGGGCGTCCCCGATACCGAGATCGTGCTGGCCTGGCCGACCGAGCAGACGACCGAACTGGTCGAGGAGTTCGTCGGTGTGGTGCGCGGCCGTTCGGAGCGCAGCACGCGGTCGCCGTCGGGTGCGAAGCAGTCGGGCGGTGCGAAGAAGCCCGCGGCGAAGAAGCCGGTAGGCGGTAAGAAGCCGGTGGGTGGGAAGAAGCCCGCGGGCGCGGCGAAGGGGAAGCCGCAGGCGGGCGCGGCGAAGCGGCAGGGTAAGCGCAAGGGGCGTTAGAGCAGGTCAGAGGCCCGTCTCCCGGTGGGGGACGGGCCTTTTCGCGTCTCAGGGTGGAATCGGGGGAAGTTCAGGGTGAAATCAGGGTTGCGCTATACGTATACGTCTACTTATAGTGATCGCAGGCGGTTGGGAACCCGTCAATAGAACTCAGAACCGATGCCGGACACCGGATTTCAACCCACAGTCCCGTGTTGTAGACGCATGCCAATATGCGCATTCGCTGATGAATTGGAGCACGCCATGCCCGATATGCAGAAGCCCGAAGAAAACGCCGGCCCGCAGGCCGACGCCCAGGAAACCACGGTGCTCACCACCGCCGTCGCCGTGGACGAGACGCTCGCCGGGATGCGCGAGATCGAGGTCCGCGTGGGCCCCGGCGGCGGCCGTACCCAGCGCTTCACCGGCCGCCTGCTGGCCGAATCGCAGCAGGTCACCAAGGTCGGCAGCGAGGCGGTCAAGGTCTACCTGAGCCGTAAGGGCAAGTTCGTCGTGCACCGCCACTTCATCGAGTGGTCGGACTTCACGACGGCCACCAAGCGGGCGTATGCGGAGAAGAAGGAAGAGTTCGTCACCGCGCGTAATGCTTCCGACCAGTCGGATTTTTCTCTGATCGCGAACTGGGCCAAGGGATTTAAAAACTGGCGCGAACTGCTCGGTATCGGTGACGATGGGTATGGCGACTTCACTCTGGACATCGTGGATTCGCTGGGGGAGTTGCGAGACCGGATTCCGGCGAAGGCATTCCGCATTGTCGCCGATGTGACAGAGAACCCGGCTGAGCAAGTTCTCGACATCTGAACCATCGCGGCCGAAACCCCGAAAGGACTTCTCCCGCATGTTCTCCTACCTTGGGCGCTTCGTCGTCCGGTTTCCGTGGCTGGTCATCGCCGCCTGGCTGATCGCCATCGTCGCGGTGGTGGCGACGGCGCCCAAGCTCACCGCCACCACGGACCAATCCGATTTCCTCCCTTCGCATTACGAATCCATCCAGGCGATGGAATTGCAGCAGAAGGCCTTTCCCAATAGCGCCACCCCGGCCGCGATCATCGTCTTCGAGCGCGCCGACGGGGCGCCGCTGAGCGAGACCGATCAGGCCACGGTGGCGGCCGCCGCGACCAAACTGGCCGAGCGGAACATCAAGGACGTCACGGGAATTCAGGCCGCGCCCGCCTCGGACAATAAGCTGGTCCAGGTCGCGGCGGTCGGAATGACCAAGATCACCAGCCAGAGCGACACCCGGCAGACCGATGCCGTGAAGACGCTGCGTGACGCCCTGAAGGAGGAGACGAACGGCTCCGACCTGAAGGCCGGTATCACCGGATCCGCGGCGCAGCAGCTCGATCAGCAGGACTCCGGTAACAAGGCGCTGGCCATTATTCTGGTGGCGACCATCGTGCTGATCCTGGTGCTGCTGCTGGTCATCTTCCGCAGTCCGGTGCTCGCGCTGTTGCCGATCGTGGTGATCATCGGTGTGTCCATGATCGTCAATGGCCTGATCGCCATGGTGGCCAAGGGTTTCGACCTCAAGATCGACTCGTCGATTCAGTCGCTGCTGTCGGTGGTGCTCTTCGGTGTCGGTACCGACTACATCCTGTTCCTGATGTTCCGGTTCCGGGAACGGTTGCGAGCGGGTGAGGATGCCAAGACCGCCATGGTCAGCGCCGTCACCCGGGTCGGTGAGGCCATCACCTCTGCCGCGGCGGCGGTCATCATCGCCTTCGGCGCGCTGACGCTCTCCACCCTGGGCATGTTCCGGGCGATGGGCCCCGCGCTGGCCATTGCGGTGGCGGTCGCGCTGCTGGCCGGTCTGACGCTGGTGCCCGCGATCGTTTCGCTCTTGGGTACCAAGGTGTTCTGGCCCTCCAAGGCCTGGCAGGTCGAGCCCAAGGGTGCGCGTTTCGACGCCATCGGCAAGGCGCTCGGCAAGCGGCCCGCGGTATTCGCCATCGCTTCCGGTGGTCTGCTGCTGGTGCTGGGCGCCTTCGTGCTCAGCTTCAATCCGACCTTCGATCTGGGTTCGAATTCGACCTCGGATGCTTCGGAGTCGACGATCTACAGCAAGGAAATGCTGAAGGGCATGCCCGCGGGCACCACTCAGCCGTCGCAGGTGTACCTGCGCAATGACGGCGGCGGTGCGCTGGACCCCGGCCAGCTGACGGCCTTCGAGGCCGCGCTGAAGGTGGATGGCGTGGGCCAGGTTTCGGCACCGAAGCTGTCGGAGGACAAGGCGGTCGCCGAATTCCAGGTGACGTTGTCGAATACGCCGGAATCGGATGCGGCGCTGGATACGGTCAGTGGTCCGCTGCGGGATGCCGCGCACGATTCGGCCCCGCCCGGCACGACGGCGGTGGTCGGCGGTATGACCTCGGTGTTCGTGGACTTCAAGCACGCCATGAACCGTGACTACATGGTGGTGTTCCCGGTGGCCGCCGTGCTCATCATGATCGTGCTGGCCTTGTTGCTGCGCAGTGTGGTCGCCCCGTGGTACCTGATGGCCTCGGTCTTCATGGGCTTCGCCGCGACGCTCGGTTCGGCCGTGCTGGTCTTCCAGAACATCCAAGGGCATTCGGGTCTGATCTTCACGTTGCCGCTGATCATGTATCTGTTCGTGGTGGCGCTGGGTACGGACTACAACATCCTCATGGTGGCCCGGCTGCGCGAGGAGGCTCGCGAGGGCAATGATCCGCATACGGCGGCCGCGCTGGCGATCAAGCACACCGGTCCGACCGTGGCCGCGGCCGGTTTGATCCTGGCGGGTTCGTTCGCCTCGATGATGCTGGCGGGCAATACCGTGGTCTCGGAGATGGGCTTCGCCATCTCGCTGGGCATCGCGATCGCGGCCTTCGTCATGGCGATGTTCTTCACTCCCGCGGTGACCGCGCTGGTGGGCCGTCGCGCCTGGTGGCCGGGCCATGGGGGGGATGCCGTTCCGCGCCAGGGTGAATGGACCGACCCGAAGTGGGTACAACCAACCTACGACGACGCCTACCGCCGCTGATCTCTTCGCGGTAGTGCGCACATGCCGGGCCCGCTTCCTGTTGGGGGAAGCGGGCTCGGTCCCGTTCCGGGTGGTCAGGCCCCTCTCCGAACATCTGACAGAAACACGTTTCAGTTTTTTGTCGAAAGTGCCTCGGGGCTAACTGGACAACCGATATGGTTCGGCCCGACCGCACCTGATGCGGGTTGGCACAAGGAGTTTCGACATGACCATGTCCGTGAACAAGCACATCGCCCGGCGGGCCGGGGTCGGCGTCACCGCCCTCGCCGCGATGGCCTGTTCGGCGGCGCTGACCGCGCCCTTCGCGGCGGCCGTACCCACTGGCCTGTCGGTGAATGCCAGCAATATCTACGCCGCCTGCACCTATGAGGTCACCGCCACCTACGACCACTGGTTCGAGGCCTGGTTCTACGACAATGGCCTGGTGATCGCGGGCAGCCCGCTGCACCCGTCCAATGGCAAGGCGACCATCCAGTGGACGCCGAAGAAGGCGGGCACCCACACCCTGTCGACGCTGCAAGGCTCGGCCTGGGAACTCAAGGTCAATGTGCTCGAACCGACGTTGACCGGCAGCGCCACCTGCGGCGCGGGCCCGCTGGGATTCCTCGGCTCCTCCTAGGAGCCGCCGCATAGCGTCAGCGCAGAGTCGTATGCCACACCACGGCGGCGGCCAGCGCGCCCGCCCCGTTCACCGACCAGTGCAGCGCGATCGGCGCGAGCAGGCTGCCGCTGCGGCGGCGCAGCCAGGTGAAGACGACTCCGGCCGCGGCGGTCGCCACCACGGCGAGCGCGATTCCGAGAATCTGCCCGGCGACGCCACTGCCCAGGAATCCACTCAGGCCCGTGTTTCCGCTGGTGAGCCCGAACGACGAGGCAATATGCCAGAGGCCGAAAAGCAGAGAACCGGCAGCGAACAGGCCGCGCGCCCCGACCACTCGATCGAGCGTGCCGTGCAG
Organism: Nocardia sp. NPDC051030; assembly: GCF_040683015.1. Lineage (NCBI taxonomy): Bacteria > Bacillati > Actinomycetota > Actinomycetes > Mycobacteriales > Nocardiaceae > Nocardia > Nocardia sp. NPDC051030. Next base: position 126,873 of record NZ_JBFBCD010000006.1, read on the forward strand.
CACGCCACGGAATGCGAGCTCTTCGGGAATGGCCGTCTGCAAGGGAATGACGATCATCGAGGCGATGAGCGCGCCGGAGACGGTGGCGTAGCGATTGTTCAGGAAGAACGGCCGGGTGATCGGCAGCAGCGCGCCGATGACGACCGCGGCCAGCACCACGCCCACCGCCGCGAGGGCCCAGACCGAACCGCGCTTCCAGTGGCTCGGGGCCAGGCCGAGCTCGGCCCAGCCGAGTCCGCGGCGGCGAACCATGGCCAGCAGCACGACCGCGGCGATCGGCACCGTGAAGATGCTGGCCCACGCCGTGGTGAAGTGCGCGATGAGGTTCGTGCAGGTCAGAACGACAATAACGACGGCCACATCGATATAGGCATGCATTTTGTGGCCAGCGGGAGCGGGCGCATCGGGGAGTACGGCGACCACTCCACCGTTATCGTTCTGAGACATCCCGGCCAGTGTACGTACGGAACCTTAGAACGCACTTCGAATGTGGTTAATACCCGCGGCCGTCGATCGAGGTGCCGTCCGCCCAGCCTTGCGGGTCATCCCAGGCTTGCAGGTGGCGGGTGGTTTCGAAGCGTCGCGGCTCACGCGTCAATGGGTCTGTGAATTCGAGCGCCGAGGCGAGCAGCTGGAGTGGGCGGGTGTAGTCGTCGACCGATTTGTCGGTGAGTTCCGGATAGAAGTCGTCGCCCAGGATCGGGATGCCGAGGCTGTTCATATGCAATCGGAGTTGATGGGTGCGTCCGGTGCGCGGGCGCAGCCGGTAGCGGCCGAGGCCGTCTCGGTGCTCCAAGAGCTCGATCCGGGTTTCGGCATTGGGTTCGCCGTCCGTCTCATAGGCGCGCAGCACCTGGCGCTCCTTGACGATTCGGCTGATGATCGTGCGCGGCAGTTCCAGTTCCGGATCGAACCGGGCGATCGCCTCGTACTCCTTGTGAACCAGGCGATTGTGGAACATCGTCTGATACGCGCCACGTCGTGCCGGATCGACAATGAACATCACCAGCCCGGCGGTGACCCGATCCAGCCGATGCGCGGGCACCAGATCCGGCAGATCCAGGTCGCGGCGCAGCCGCACCAGAGCGGTCTGCAAGATGTGCTGTCCGCGCGGGATAGTCGACAAGAAGTGTGGCTTATCGACCACGAGAATCGTGTCGTCGCGATGGACGATCCCGATCTCGAAGGGCACGTCCTTCTCCACCGGCAGGTCTCGGTGGAACCAGATCGCCCCGCCCGGGACATACGGTGCGTCGGGCGCGATCGGTCCGTCCAGATCGACAATGCCGCCCTCGTGCAGGAGTTCATCGATCCGCGCCGGGGACACTCGCGGCAGTCGCTCCACGAGATGGTCCCGGATGGTCGCCCAGTCGCCCTCTTCGGGCAACCGCAACCGTGCCGGGTCCAGCCCGTGCCGCTTGGGTAGCGGCGGTTTCTGCCTGCGTCTCACCGCAAAGACCCTAGTCGGCGGCGTTCGGGCGGTGACCAGGGGCTTCGCTCGCAATCGGAAGCCGCGGAGGCGATCGGGCGTTATGCGCACCGCGACGGTGTAGGCATATTGCCAAAGTTAGCCTAACCTATTTTCCTGTTGATCTCTCGAGAGGCAGGACTCATGACGGTGGAGGCGCCGGACAAGGCCGAGGCCAAGGCGCGCAAGCAACGGGAGGCCCAGGCACGCAAGGAGATTCTGGCCCCGGTCGGCGGTGCGCTGAGCCTCGCGAGCCTGATCGTGGCGATCGCCTCGATCTGCGCGGTCGTGCCATTCCTGCTGATCGTCTCGGCCTGCCGGGAACTGCTGAATGAGCACGTCGACACCGATCGGGTGTGGCGGCTGCTGCTCATTGCCGTGATCGTGCTGGCGGTCCGGGCGGTCCTGCAGGCGGTCGCGCTGACCTGGTCGCACGCGGTCGATGCCGGATATCAGCTGACGCTGCGGCGCATGCTGGCCGACAAGCTGACCCGGGTGCCGCTCGGCTGGTTCGGTGCGCGCACCTCGTCCGAGGTCAAGAAATACCTCCAGGACGATGTCGAGGCGCTGCACTATCTGGTCGCGCACGCCCGGCTGGATTTCATCGGCTCGGTGACCGTGCCGCTGGTGACGTTGATCTATCTGGCGACCGTCGACTGGCGGCTCATGCTGATCCTGCTGCTGCCCTTGGTGGTCTACGCGCTCTGCATGAAGAAGATGCTGGACGAACCCGGGCGCGAGCGGATCATGACCTACAACGCCGCCGAACAGCGCACGCGTGAGGCCACCGTCGAATTCGTGGACGGCATCCAGGTGGTGCGGGCGTTCGGGCGGGCGGGCAAGGCGCACAGCGTCTTCCAGGATGCCGTCGAGCATCAGACCGACAGCCTGCGGAAGATGAAAATGCCGGTCATGACCGTGCAGTCGCTGTCGGAGACGGTGGTCTCGCCGGTGTTCGTCATGCTGCTGGTCGTCGTCGCGGGTCTGACGGGTGCGGGCGCGGGCTGGATCGAGCCTCTCGATGTGCTGCCGTTCCTGCTGGTCGGGCTCGGCCTGGGCAGTTCGCTGCTGGGTCTGAGCTACGGTGCGCAGGCCCTGCGGACGGCGAGTGACGCCGCGCTGCGGCTGGCCGAGCTGATGAAGACTCCGGAATTGAGTTCGGGCGCACCGGATCTCGAGATGGGCACTGCCGAGACGAGCACCGTTGAGGCCGCCGACACTGCCGAGGTCGCCCCGGGGCTGGTTCGGTTCGAGGGCGTGAGTTTCGGCTACCGCGCCGATCATCAGGTGCTGCGCGGCCTCGATCTGGAGCTGGCTCCCGGCACGCTGACCGCACTGGTCGGCCCGAGTGGTTCCGGCAAGTCCACCCTCGCCAAGCTGCTGCCCCGGTTCTACGACGTGGATGCCGGTCGAATCACCATCGGCGGCCGCGATATTCGCAACTTCCCGAGCGATGAGCTGTATCGCACGGTCGGATTCGTCTTCCAGGATGTGCGGCTGATTCGCGGCAGCATTCGCGACAATCTGAAGCTGGCCAAGGCCGACGCGGATGACGCCGCCCTGGAACGGGCGGCGCGGGCCGCGCAGATCCACGATCGGATCACCGCCCTGCCGCGCGGTTACGACTCCGAGATCGGAGTGGACGCGACCCTGTCCGGCGGTGAGGCGCAACGGCTTTCGATCGCGCGGGCATTGCTCGCCGATACGCCGGTGCTGGTGCTCGATGAGGCGACCGCCTTCGCCGACCCGGAATCCGAAGCGGCCGTGCAGGACGCGCTCGCCGTGCTGGTCGCCGGGCGCACCGTGCTGGTGATCGCGCACCGCCTGCACACCATCACCGCGGTGGATCGAATCCTGGTGCTGGAGACCGGAACCCTGGTCGAACAGGGCGCGCACGCCGACCTCGCCCAGGCGGGCGGCGTGTACCAACGGCTGTGGGAAATCAATGAGGCGGCAGTGCACGCCGTCGCCCTGACCGGGGAGGGAACCCGATGATCCGCAAGGTGCTCGCCCTGGTGCCGCGCGAGTTCGCCCATCTCACACCGAGATTGCTGCTCGCCATTGTCGCGCAGGCGCTCACCCAGGCCGCCGCCTATGTGTTGCTCGTCCCGGTCTTGAAGGCGCTGTTCGACGATGACATGGACCGCGCCTGGTTCTGGACGCTGTGGCTCGCGCTGGCCGTGGCCGGCGTGGTGGTCTTCGGTTACCTGCAATCGGTGCTCGGCCTGAAGGTCGGGGTCGGCATGCAGCACGGTCTCCAGACCCGGCTCGGCGATCACCTGAATGCCTTGCCACTGGGCTGGTTCGAGACCCAGAACGCGGGCGCGCTGTCCCGCATCGTGGTCGAGAATGTCCGCGAGGTGCAGGGCCTGATCGCCTACCTGATGGCGAAAATGCTGACCGGCGTGCTGGTTCCGCTCGGCGTGGCCGTCGGCCTGCTGTTCGTGGATTGGCGCATTTCCCTGGCCATGTTGGTGGCTGCCCCGCTGCTGTTCCTGGTGAACCTGTGGGCCAATCGTTCCTACACCGCCTCCGACGAGCGCATGCACGAAGCGGCCTCGGAAGCCAATGCGCGCGTCCTGGAATTCGCTCAGGCGCAACCGGTCCTGCGTTCCTTCGGCGCGGTCGGCACCGGCAACCGAGCCCTCGACGCGGCCCTCGCCAGGCAACGCAAGGCCGCCTCGGGCCTGCTGTTCGCCAGCGTTCCCGGCTTGATCGTGTTCTCCCTCATCGTCCAAGCGGTCTTCCTGGTACTGGTGTACCTGGTGGTCGGCCGCGTCACCGGCGGTGCGATCGAGGCCGCCGCGGCCATCGCCCTGATCGCCGTGAGCGCCCGCTTCATCGAACCCCTGAACCAAGCCGCCCAGCTCGGCACCGCCCTACGCTCGGCCGCCGCGGCAGCCGACCGGGTCACCGGTCTACTCGCGGAACCATCACTCCCGCAATCGGATACCTCGGTCACCCCGGCCGCTCCCGAAGTCGTCTTCGACCAGGTCTCCTTCGGCTACACCCCCGACGCTCCCGTGCTGTCGAACATTTCGTTCACGGCGGCCCCCGGCACCACCACGGCGATCGTCGGCCCTTCCGGCGCAGGCAAATCCACCCTCCTGCGCCTGGCCGCCCGCTTCCACGACACCGACTCCGGCCGCGTCACAGTCTCCGGCCACGACGTCCGCGAGCAGCCGACCGAAACCCTCCTGAACCAACTCTCCCTGGTCTTCCAAAACGTCTACCTCTTCAACCGCTCTGTCCTGGAGAACATTCGAGCGGGCCGCCCCGACGCCACCGACGCCGAAGTCCACGCCGCCGCCTCGGTTGCCCGAGTCGACGAAATAGCCGACCGCCTCCCCGACGGCTGGCAAACCGCCGTAGGCGAGGGCGGCTCCGCCCTCTCCGGCGGTGAACGCCAGCGAGTCTCGATAGCCCGCGCCCTCCTCAAGGACGCTCCGATAGTCCTCTTGGACGAGGCCACCAGCGCCCTCGACCCACAGAACGAAGCAGTCGTGGTCCGTGGTGTGCACGAACTCACCCGCGACAAGACGGTGATCGTGGTCGCACACCGCCTCGCGACCATCGCCCACGCCGACCAAATCCTGTTCATGGCCGAAGGCGCAATCGTCGAACGAGGCACCCACACAGAACTTCTCGCCCTCGATGGCCGCTACGCCGCCTTCTGGAACGAGCGTTCCCGAGCCTCAGGCTGGCGTTTGGAACCTGCTCCGGCATAACAAAAGCGGCCCCGGATCTCCGCGCGGATCCGAGGCCGTTTGTGGGGGTTCGGGGGTGTAGCCCCCGAGACTCCGCGTCAGCGGTTTCTCCCTCACTGGGGTGTGAGGGCGAAGCCCCTGACAGTTACAAGCTGCAGGGAATCATGGCGACGCTCGCCACGGTGCACTCGCCGTCACGGGAGAGCTTCCAATCCCCGTCGACGAGCTTCCAGGTGATCGGGAAAGTGAAGGGGTCGAAGCCATCCACCGAAGTCTGGAGCGTTGCGGACAGGGTGTCGCCGTTCTCGGTGACCGGACCCAGGATCGTCCACTTGAAGCTCGGCGGCGCGGCGGCCATGACGCCGGCGGCCTGGTCGATGAGCGGCAGACCGGCTTCACCGGCCTCCAGTTCGGCGGCGCGGGCGGACCGCGAGGCGCCGGAGTTCAGGACGGTCTGGAGCTTGGCTTTCAGATCGCCGGCGCTCGGGGTCGCGGTGCGCACGGGCGCGGCAACCGGTGCGGCCGTAGCGGTTACCGCGGTGGCGGCGGTGCCGGTGAGCAGGGCGGTTGCGGTCAGGGCCGCGGCGAGAAGGCGGGTAGTACGAGACATCCGGTTCCTATCCAATCGTTTTCGTCACTGGCGCTTCGCAAGCGCTCCTGTGCAATATAAGGTAAGCCTATGCAAACCTGAAGGGGCGGTGGGTTGTGCGATACAGACAACAGCGGGCAACCGTGACAGAGCAGGAGAACCGGTGGACACACTCTTGGTGGTCGGCGCAGGGCCGAAAGCCCTGGCGGTAGCGGCCAAGTCGCATGTGCTGCGCGAACTCGGACTGCCCGCGCCGCGGGTGATCGTGGTGGAAGCGCACGCGGTGGGCGGCAATTGGCTGCCCAGCGGCGGCTGGACCGACGGCCAGCATCGCCTCGGCACCAGCCCGGAGAAGGATGTGGGCTTCCCGTATCACTCCACCCTGGCCCGCGGTCACAATCGCGCCATCGATGAGGCCATGCGCGGCTTCAGCTGGAATGCCTTCCTGGTGGAACACGGCACCTACGCCGAATGGATCGACCGCGGCCGCCCCAGCCCGCAGCATCATGTCTGGGCGAAATACCTGCAGTGGGTGGCCCGCAAGACCGATATGGACCTGGTCCTGGGCAGCGTACGGGGCATTGCCGCGGCCGCCGACGGCTGGCTGGTCACGGTGGCCGACGCCGACGGCGGCACCAGCGAGATCGACTGCGACGCGGTCATGATCACCGGCCCCGGCCGCAGCGACCGCGCCCTCACCCAGCACCCGCGCGTCCTGAGCATCTCCGAATTCTGGAATCTGGCGGGCCGCCGCGCCCTGCCGCCGTCCTCCCGGGCCGCGGTCATCGGCGGCGGCGAGACGGCCGGTTCGGCCCTGGACGAGCTGGTTCGCCACGATGTGATGACCGTCTCGGTGATCTCCCCGAAGGCCACCCTCTACACGCGTGGCGAAAGTTACTTCGAGAACTCGCTGTACAGCGATCCCACCAAGTGGAGCGCGCTCGGCATGGACGAGCGCCGCGATGTCATCCGGCGCACCGACCGCGGTGTCTTCTCGGTGCGGGTGCAGGAAAACCTGCTGGGCGACAACCGGGTTCACCACCTCCAGGGCCGAGTGGTGACCATGACCGGTGAGGATGACCGCGTCGCCCTGACCCTGCGCAATGAGCTGCGCCCCGATCAGGTGCACACCTTCGACCTGGTCGTGGATGCCACCGGCGGGCAGCCGCTGTGGTTCCTGGACCTGTTCGATTCCGGCGCAACCGATCTCCTGGAGCTGGCCGTGGGCGGTCCGCTCACCCGCTCGCGCATCGAGAACGCCATCGGCTACGACCTGGCCGTCTCCGGCCTGGACGCCAAGCTCTACCTGCCGAATATGGCCGCACTGTCCCAGGGGCCGGGCTTCCCGAATCTCAGCTGCCTGGGCGAACTTTCGGACCGGGTGCTGGGCATGGATCCGGCGCAGCGGCGAACAGGCCAGCGTGAACGGCTCGCCGCCGCCCGCTAGGGGACAGACGCGCGGTATCCATCACGCGAAGCGGCCGCGAGAGCGACTCTCGCGGCCGTGGCGGAACGGTGCGGGGAAAGCTAGCGAATGACCGGCAGATCCGCGGCATCACGCGGGAACGCGTACAGCGAGATCCGCCGGTCCGGGCGAATATCGAAGTCGCCCAGGTGATGCCAGCCGGTCTTCTCGAGCGCCTTGCGCATGGGAGTGTTCCGGTAGTCGGGCTCGCACATGACCCGCAGGCACTCCGGCTCGGTGGCGAGGATGCGCTCCGCCAACTGCCGCATCCATCGCGACATGACGCCCCGGCCAAGCAGATTGGTGTCCGCGGTGGCGATATGGAACCCCATATCGCGCGGGTCCGCCTCATACAGGCGGGCGATCTCGTCCTTGGCGGGGCGATACAACTCCACATAGGCAACCTCACGCGGCCCGAGTTCGGGCAGTCCGAGGGCGGTGAAGTCGTAGCCGAGAATGCAGGGCCGCGAGAAGGTTCCGGCCAGCTGAGCGGTGCAGTCCGCGTACCGGCGCTCGATATCCCAGTCCTGCTCCCAGGTTTCGAGCAGGTGCGGCCGATGCATCCATTCGGTGATGGTCTCCGGATCGCTGCCCTCGATATCGACCGGTCGCAGCGAGAACGGTGCGGCGAACTCGGGAATCACCGGTGCGGGCGCGGCGCGGACCTCGTCGGGAATGTCCGTGAGTTCGCGCACGAGGACGTAGGTCGTCCGGTTCATCGGTGGGGCGCTCCGTTCGGTCGTTAGCTTGATCACCCTGATTGGTAAGGCTAGCCTATACTAAGTTGTCAGTGTTATGGTCGCCCGGACATTCGGGGGGACAAGGTGAACCGACGCTGCGGCTTGTCGGGCAGTGTGTAGGAGAGATATTCAATGGCACGGGAACTCGGATGGATCAGGCAATTTCAGGCTCCGCGTTCCTCGCAGGAAGAAGTGATCCTCCCGCCGCTGCTGGTTTTTCCGCACGCGGGTGCCGGAGCCTCCGCCTACCGGGTATTCGCCAAAACCCTCGCTGAGCAATTCGATGTCGTGGTGTTCCAATATCCGGGCCGCCAGGATCGGGCCCGCGAGGCCGCCGCCGAAACGCTTCCCGAGATCGCCGCCGGAGCATTCGCGGCATTCCGGGACTCTGCGCACAACACCGGTGTGCCGATCACCATTTTCGGGCACAGTATGGGCGCCATCGTCGCCTTCGAATTCGCGCGGCTGGCCGAGGCCGCCGGGCTGAGCGTGCGCCTGGTCGCCGCCTCGTCCGCCGCCGCGCCCTCGCTGATCGCCGATCTACCAGGGCATCCCACCGAGGACGAAGAGTTGCTCGACCACATGTCGGCGCTCAATGGCACCGGGGCCGATGTCATGGCCAGCCGCGATGTGCTGCGCATGGCGCTGCCGGTCATGAAGGCCGACTACCGGGCCTTCGACGCCTACTCCTGCGCCGCCGATATCGCTCTCCAAGCGCCGATTCTGGTACTCGGCGGCGATGAGGATGAATTCGTGGCTCCGCGCGCCCTGTATGCGTGGGAAGCGCACAGCCGCAGTGGAATCGAGGTCACGCTGTTCGCGGGCGGGCACTTCTATCTCAATGATCATGTGCACGGCATTGCCGAACTCCTGGTGGCCGAGAAGAGCGTCGCGGCATGACCGTTTCGACCGTGGATGATCCGATCGTCATTGTCGGAATGGGTATCGAAGCCCCGGGCGGGATCGATACCCTCCCGGAATTCTGGACGGCACTCGCCGAATCCCGTGAATTGATCGGACCGTTCCCGCGTGATCGGGAATGGCCGCTGGCCGAATTGCTGACACTGGATCGCACTGAGGGCTGGAGTCCGGTCGCCGATGCCGGTGGCTTCCTCACCGGTGCAACCGAATTCGATCCGCTGTTCTTCGGCATCACTCCGCGTGAGGCTGTCGCCATGGACCCGCAGCAGCGGGTCGGCATGCGGGTGGCCTGGCGAGCGCTGGAGCATGCGGGGCTCAATCCCGGTGCCCTGGACGGTGATTCGGCCGGGTGCTGGATGGGCGTCTCCTTCATGGAGTACGGCCCGCGTGCCGCGTCGGTCAATGAATACAGCGGCTACCGCGCTACCGGCACCGCGTTGGGTGCGGTGGCCGGGCGCATTTCGCACGGACTCGGCCTGACCGGGCCGTCCATCAGCGTCGATACCGCGTGCGCTTCCTCGCTCACGGCGGTGCATCAGGCCGCCGCCGCCATTCGCGCGGGCGAATGCGAGTGGGCGCTCGCCGGTGGCGTCTGCGTCATGGGTTCGCCGGGCGCGTTCTACGAGTTCTCCAAGAACAATGCACTCGCCGGTGACGGCCACTGCCGCTCCTATGCCGCCGATGCCACCGGAACCCTGTGGGGTGAGGGCGCGGGTGTCATTGTGCTGGAACGGGAATCGCGGGCGCGGGAGCTCGGGCACCGCGTGTACGGCCGCCTGCTGGGTTCGCGGGTCAACCACAATGGCAAGGGCGCACCGATCGCCGTGCCCAGTGCGACCGCACAGGAACGACTGATTCGCGCCACCCTCGCCGCGGCCGATATCACCCCGGAACTGATCGGGCTGATCGAAGGCCACGGCACCGGCACTCCGGTCGGGGATCCCTTGGAACTGACCGCCCTGTCGAACACCTATGGCGGCGAGCGTGAGTCGGGTCCGCGATTGGGCTCGGTGAAATCGAATGCCGGTCACGCCCAGGCGGCCTCCGGCATGCTCGGCCTCATCAAGGTGCTGCTCTGCGGCGTCAATGGCCAGATCGCCCCGAGCCTGTACGCCGGGCAGCCGACCGGCGAAATCGACTGGGAGAACACCAGTCTCCGCTTGGCCACCGACCTCGAAGCATGGGAGCCGATCGACGGCGTCCGCTATGCGGCCGTGTCCTCGTTCGGCGTCGCGGGCACCAATGCGCACGCGATCGTCGCCATGCCGGTTCTGGAGGAAAGCGATGTCTAGCCACCGCCTGCCCGATGGCAGCATCCCCGTTCTACTGTCCTCCGACACCGCCGACGGCGTGCGCGGCGAGGCCGCCGCCATCCTGGCGTATCTGGAGCAGCGGCCCGCGATCACGCCGGATCGCGTGGCGGACATGCTGTTCCGCACCCGGACCGCGCGCCGCTACCGGGCATTGGTCATGGTGAGCACGCGCGAAGAGCTCTTGGATGCGCTGCGCGCTGTCGCCACCGACACCGCACATGCGGCGGTAGTTGCAGGCGAAGGCCCCGCTACCGCGCGCAAGATCGGCTTCGTCTTCCCCGGTCAGGGCAGTCAGCGTCCCGGCATGGGCAAGCTGTACTACGAACTGTCCCCGGCCTACCGCGCGCGCGTGGACGAATGCGCGGCCCACCACGCCGAACGCTTCGGCCATGACCAGCCGCTGCACTACCTGCTCGGCAATGAAGGGCAATACCAGGACACGGTGTGGGAAGTGCAGCCCGCCTTGATGTTCCACATGACCGGCCTGGCCGCAATGTGGCAGGCGGCGGGCGTGCGCCCGGCCGCCACCATCGGCCACAGCCAGGGTGAACTGGCCGCCGGTGCGGTCGCCGAGGTCATGTCGGTGCGTGACTCCGTGCTGGTGGTGACGCACCGCGCCCACCTGGTGGAGCGCATCTCGCCGCGCGGCTACTCCATGGCCGTGCTGGCCATGAACCGCGAGGACTGCGAGGCACTGCTGGCCCGGCACTCCGGCTGGGCCGAACTGTCGGTGGTGAACGCCCCGCACATCATGGCCATCTCCGGTGACCGCGACACCATTCGCGACATGGTGGCCACGGCCACCGCGCGCGGCCAGTTCGCCCGCGAGATCGGTGTCGCCTACCCGGCGCACACCTCCATCGTGGCGGAACTGCGTGAAGACTTCGAAGGCTTCCTCGGTGACGAGATGAGCAGCCCGACCTTCACCGAATCCGAAATCACCTGCTACGGCGCGACTCTCGGCGCGGCCATCACCCCCGACCTCACTCAGGACCAGTACTGGTACTGGAACCTGCGCAACCGTGTCCGCTTCGACAATGCCGTGATCGCGGCGGGCACCGACGGCGTGGACACCCTCATCGAGGTCGTCGAACACCCGGTGCTGCAACTCGCCCTCCAGGAGAACCTCACCCTCGTACCCCGAGACCCGGCCCGCGGCCCCCGCGACTACAAGGTCCTCGGCACCTCCCTGCGCACCGCCGACAGCCTGCGCGAATTCACCCGCAACCTGGCTACCGTCGCCGTCCACGACCTCGACTACAACTGGGATGCCCTGCGCATCGACTCGGAGGTCTCCCTCCCGCTGCGCGACTTCCCGCACACGGTCCTCAACCCCAAGAAGCTGTGGGCCGCAGTCGGATACGACACAGACAAGATCAAAGCCGCTACCCCTTCGGTCCCCGCCCCGCAACGCCTGGTGGAGCGCTGGAACCAGTGGGACCGCCGCTCGCTCACCGCGCCACGCACCCTCGCCGTCGCCGACCCCATGGGCCAGTGCCGCGACCTCGCCGCCGCGCTGGTCAAGGCCGCCGACCGCTTCGGTGCCACCGCGCGAATCGTGGACGCTCCCGCCGGTGCAGCCACCTCATCCGAAGCTGTCGTCACCACCCGCGCAGTGGGTTCGATCGCTGCTACCGGACAAGCGCCTGCCTCGGGTGCGCCGACGGTGATGGAGCCGGGCGTTGCCGAGGCCGCTGCCACCTCCGGCAAAACGACTTCGTCCCGCCGGGTCGTATCGACCGGTGCGGCTGGTGCCAGCGGTTCCGGCGGCGCGGTGGGTTCGGCTGTCGGCGGTGATTTCGACACCATGGTGATCCTGTTGCCACCGATGGCCGAGGTCGATGGTGCCGGTGCCGTGGGCGATCTGGCCGAGTTCTTCGCGGAGCGGGCGTGGCTGCCTGCTGTGCAAGGGTTGCGGGCCGGTGGTGAGTGCTGGCTGGTGACCGTGGGCGGTGAGTCCGTGGTGCCGGGGGATGGGGTGCCACAGCTGTTCCATAGTGCGGTGGCGTCCGGATTCCGTTGTGTCGGTGTGGAATATCCCGGTGTGCGGTTCCGGCACCTGGATCTGCCCGCCGATGCCGGTGCCGAGCAGGCGACCCGGATTGTCGGTGCGCTGCATACCGCCGGTGAGCCGGAATTGGCGCTGCGTGAGGGCAAGGTGTTCGTCAAGCGCCTGGTCGCGGACGAATCCGAGGCAGGGGCGGCCGCCGATCTGGATCATGTGGTGATCGTCGGCGGGACCGGGCAGTTGGGTGTGGTGTTCTGCGAGCACTTCGCGCGGAGCGGTGCGGGACGGGTCACGCTGTTGAGCCGGTCCGGTGAATCCGGTGCTGCCGCAGGCGAGTTGGCGCGACTGCGGGCCATCGGCGTCACTGAGATCGTCGCGGTTGCTTGCGATGTGAATGATCCCGAAGCGGTATCCCGCTTCGCAGCCGGACAGGCTGATCGCCCGGTGTCGCTGCTCATTCACGCGGCCGTCAATTACGTGGATTCCGCGATCACGGATATCACCGCCGACATGGTGGCGACCGCCGCTGCATCGAAGGTGGTCGGGCTGGAAGCCATCCTGGCCGCCGTGCCGCGTACCGAGGATTGCCGAGTCCTGTTGTGCTCGTCGGTCGCTGCCACCCTCGGCGGCCGGGGCCAGATTCTGTATGCCGTCACCAACCGCATGCTGGATGTTCTCGCGCGCCGGTTGCGGGCGCGGGGCATCGACTGCACCTCCATCGAATGGGGTTTGTGGAGTGTGGCGGGCCCGCTGGACGATGCCGGATTCGCTCGGGTCGCGGGTGCGGGAGCATTCCCGATGAACCCGGCCGACGCGATTGCCGCCGGATTCACCGGTCAGCCGACCGATGCCGTCGTCATCTCCGCCGATTGGCCGTTCCTGCGCGAGGTGCTCGGCACCTTCGGTCAGGCCACCGTGCTGTCGGAGGTACCGGAACCGGTGGTCGCAGCGCCGGTGGAAACTTCCACCGCTGCAAGGGAATCCGCCGTCGCGGCCCCGGCCGCACCCGCTGCGGTGAGCACGCCTGTCATCGCGCCCGCCGCCGATGAGCGTCCGCTGGCCGATCAAATCCTGGTCGAATTGCGGCGCGTCATGGGCATCGACGGCGGTGACGCCGTCGACGGGTCGGTTCCGCTGGTCGCACTGGGCCTGGATTCCTTGCAGGCCCTGGACTTCCGCAAGCGGGTCCGCATCGCACTGGACCGTGAACTGCCGGTCGCGGCGATTCTGGGCGGCGCATCGCTGGACGATGTCGTGTCGCTGATGGCAACGAACACCAACTAGGGCTAGGGGCCAGATTTTCCATGTCAGACACCGAAGCCACCGTGCTCGACTCCACCGTGTCCGCGCTGGATCGCCGCCGCGAACTGCTGCGCCGCCGCCTCGCCGAGACCGGCCTGGCCGCCGCGTCGCCCGCCGCGCCGGTGCGTCGCACCCAGGCGGGGGAGCGGCGGCCGCTTTCGGCCGGTCAGCGCCGCATGTGGTTCCTGCAGACGCGGGATCCCGAGGACACCACGCTGAATATCTGTGTGGCATACCGTCTCTCGGGTCCGCTGGATGAGGCGCGGCTGCGGTCGGCGGTCGGCGCGGTGTTCGCGCGGCACGACATTCTGCGCACCACCTACGGTGTCGATGAGCAGGGTGAGCCGTTCCAGGTGTTCGCCGAGGACATCACGGTGCCGTGGCAGTCGCAGGATCTGACCGAGCTGCCCGAGCAGAGTCGTTCGGTGCGGGTGGAGGTGCTGGCGCGCCGCGAATTCGGCCGCGCCTTTGATCTGGCCACCGAGCTGCCCTTGCGAATCACCCTGGTGCGCACCGGGTCCGAGGAGTTCGTGCTGTTGCTCGCCGCCCACCACATCTGCTGGGACGACGATGCGTGGGGTGTCTTCTTCGCTGACCTGAACGCCGCCTACAACGGCAATGGTGAGATTGCCGCTCCCGCAGCGCAGTTCGTGGATCTGGAGGTCCTCGATGCCGCCGCTGAGGACGAGGCGGATATCGACTACTGGCGCACCACCCTGCGCCCGCTGCCCGAACCCCTCGAGCTGCCGGGTTCGGCTCTCGCGGCCCCGTCCAAGCTGGCCGACCGCTGCACTCTCACTCTCCCGCGTGACCTTCTCGACCGCGTCGACGCCTTCGCCCGCGAGCACGCCGCTTCCCCGTTCATGGTGCTGCTGGCCGGTTACACCGCACTCGTCGAGCGCTACACCGCCGCAGGCGATTTCCTCATCTCCATCCCGGTCACCAACCGGCGCTCCGCCGCCGCCGAACAGCTGATCGGCTACTTCGGCAATACGTTGCTGCTGCGCGAAACCCTGCAAGGTGGTGAAACCTTCACCACCTTGGTCGAATCCACCAAGCAGACCTGCCTGAACGGCTTCGCCCACCAAACCGTCGGCATCGATCGCGTTGTGCGCGAGGTGAATCCGGAGCGGGTCGCCGGTCGTGACGGCATGGATCAGCTGGTGCGCCTGGGCTTCAGCGTGCGCAAGAGCGCCGACGGTTTCGCCCTGCCCGGCATCACCTCCACCCAGCTGGACGAGCTCGGCGCACCGACCGCGCAGGTGCCTCTGGCGCTGGCGGTGGTCACGGAGAGTGCGAACGGCGCTGTCCTGGAGGCCGAATACCAGGTGGATGTGCTGGCCCGCCCGCTGGTGGAACGCATGCTCGACCATTACGTGCGACTGCTCGACAGCGCGCTGTCCGCGCCCGCCCGCCGCATTGCCGACCTCGACATGCTGGGTGACGACGATCGCGCCGCCCTGCTCGTGCAGTCGCACGGCACGCTCGTTCCGGCGGACCCGACCACCATGGTCGACCTGTTCGAGGCCGCCGTCGCCTCGGGCCCGGAAACCCTCGCCCTGGTCTCCGATACCGTCGAACTCACCTACGCCGACCTGAATCGCCGCGCGAACCGCCTGGCGCACTGGTTGATTCGCGAAGGCGTCGGTGCGGAAGACATTGTCGGCCTGCGCATGAGCAATTCCGTCGAGTTCATCGTCGCCGTCTTCGGCGTGCTCAAGGCGGGTGCCGCCTACCTGCCCATCGACCCGGCCTACCCGGACGACCGCATCGACTACCTGGTCGAGGACGCCCACCCGCGCCTGGTGCTGGGCCGCGTGGAACTCGATGCCGCCGAAGAGGCCGCGGCCGGGCTCCCCGGCACGAACCCGGCCGACAGCGACCGGCTGCGCCCGTTGTACCCGGACAACCTGGCCTACGTCATCTACACGTCGGGCTCCACCGGAAGGCCCAAGGGCGTCCCGGTTGCGCACGCCGCCATTGCCGAGCACGTGGTGAGCTTCACCGCCGAATGGGGCATGACCGCCGAAGACCGTCTGCTGCAATCCTCTTCGGTCAGTTTCGACGCCTCGCTGCTGGATATCTTCGTGACCCTCGCACTGGGTGCGCGCCTGATCGTGCCGAAGCCGGACGCCTTCCGCGATATCCGCTATGTCGCCGACCTGATCACCCGCCGCGGCGTCACCGTGCTGCACATGGTGCCGTCCATGCTCAGCACCTTCCTGCTGCTGCCCGAGGTCAGCGAATGGCGGGAACTGCGCCACGTCCCGGTCGGCGGCGAGGCCCTGCCGGGCGAGGTCGCCGACAAGTTCGCGGGCGTCTTCGATGCCGAACTGCGTAATCACTACGGCCCCACCGAGGCCGTCGTCTGCGCCACGCACATGCCGGTGGACGGACCGCAGGGCACCGGCATCGTGCCGATCGGCGTGCCCAACCAGAATGTCTTTGCCTACGTGCTCGACGAGGCATTGCAGCTGGTGCCCGCGGGCGTGGTGGGCGAGATCTACCTGGGCGGCGAGCAGCTGGCCCGCGGCTACCTGGGCCGTCCCGCGCTGACCGCGCAGCGGTTCGTGGCCGACCCGTTCACGCCGGGCGCGCGCCTGTACCGCTCCGGAGACCTGGCCCGCCGCAATGAGTTCGGCGAGATCGACTTCGTGGGCCGCGCGGACGAGCAGGTCAAGGTGCGCGGATTCCGCATTGAACTCGGCGAGGTCGAATCCGCCCTGGCCGCGCATCCGTCGGTCGGACACTGCGTGGTCACCGTGACCGAGGATCCTGCCGTCGGCGCCATGCTGGCGGCCTACCTGGTGCCCGCCGCCGGGCAGTCGGTGGAGGTGGAGCAGGTGCGGGCGTATGCCGCCGGTGCGCTTCCGGAGTACATGGTGCCCAGCGCCTTCGCCGTCATCGACGAGATTCCGCTGACCGTCAATGGCAAGCTCGACAAGCGCGCCCTGCCCGCCCCGACGCCCGCCGTGGAGCGGTCGCATCGTGCGCCCGCGACGGCCACCGAGCGTCGCATGTGCGGAATCTTCGGACAGCTCTTCGGGATCGAGCGGGTCGGCGCGGACGATTCCTTCTTCGAACTCGGCGGGCATTCGCTGCTGGCCGCGCGCCTGGTCGCACAGATTCGCGCCGAATTCGGTGTGGAGCTGGATGTCCGGGTCATCTTCGACAGCCCGACGGCCGCCGGATTGGCCGCGCGCCTGGTGGAACAGTTCCTCACCGAGTTCGGCATCGACCTCGACTCGATGGACGACGAGGAGGAATCGAGCGTCGAGTCCGGCGAAAGCGTGCCTGTCGCCGTCGAATCCGCGTCCGCCCGTCCCGTGCTGGCGAATCGGTTACGGCCACAGCATCTTCCGCTGTCCTACTCGCAGCTGGCCATGTGGTTCCAGTACCGCATGGAGGGCGCGAGCTCGGTCGGCAACCTGCCGTTCGCGGTCCGCTTGGACGGTGCCCTCGACCTCGGCGCGCTCCGGGCCGCGCTCGGCGATGTGATCGCCCGGCACGAGGCGCTGCGCACGAGTTTCGCCGAGCGCGAGGGCGTCCCGTATCAGGTGGTGCAGCCCACCGGGCAGGTCGATCTGGAGGTCGCCGAGATCCCCGCCGACGGCCTGAACGCCGCGCTCGCCGAGATCGGCGACTACCGCTTCACTGTCGAATCCGAACCGCTGCTTCGCACGAAACTGCTGGTCCTCGGCCCGCAGACGCATGTGTTGTCGCTGCTGGTGCATCACATCGTGGCCGATCACGCCTCGCTCGGCCTCCTTCTCGAGGACCTGGTCGCGGCCTACCGAGCGCGCGTGGAAACCGGGCAGGCCCCGGGGTGGACGCCCCTCGACATCCAATACCCGGACTACGTGCTGTGGCAGCGCGCGGCCTTCGAACCCGATGCCACCGGCGCGCCGAGCCCGTTCGGCCAGGCCCAGATCGACCACTGGCGTGCCGCGCTCGCCGGAGTCCCGGACGAGATCAATGTGGCGCATGACCGCCCGCGTCCGCCCGTGCTCGGCAAACGCGGTGTGGTGCAGACCTTCTCGTTCCCAGCCACCCGGCGCGCGGGATTGACCGCGCTCGCCGAGCAGTGCGGCGCAACGGAATTCATGGTGTACGAGGCGGCCGTCGCCACCCTGCTGCACAAGCTGGGCGGCGGCACCGATATCGCGCTCGGCACCCCGGTGGCCTGCCGCGTGGACGAGGCCACCACCCCGCTCATGGGCCTGTTCGCCAATATGGCCGTGCTGCGCAATGACCTGTCCGGTGCCCCCACCTTGCGCGACACCGTCTCGCGCAGCCGCAATGTCGTGCTGGATGCGCACGCGCATCAGGAGCTGCCGATCGAACGCCTGGTGGAGGCGCTCAACCCGCCGCGCTCACGCTCGCGGAACCCGCTGTTCCAGAGCATGCTGCACTTCCGTGGCGCGGACTGGGCACCGGCCACGCTCACCATGACGGGCGCGACCACGGCCACCGTGCTGCCGACCGACTTCGACGTGTCGTTCCTGGACCTGAACATCAGCGTGAACGTCACCGGCGACGGCGGCTTGGACGTGCGGGTGGTCGCCAATGCCGACCTGTACGAGCCGGACACGGTGCGACTGATCGCGGATGCCCTGTCCGCCACCCTGGATGGCTACGCCATCGCGCCCGACGGCACGGTCGCGGATCTGACGGTGCTCCCCGCCGCCGAACTCGAACGGCTGCTGGCGATTCCGGCTCCGGTCGCCCCGCGCGCCACTCCGGCCGCGTCCGAGGGCGGATCGACCGCGACCGAGCGGACCCTCATCGAACTGCTCGAGGAACTCCTCGAAATCACCGATGTGGAGGCCGAGGACAACTTCTTCGCCCTCGGCGGTGACAGCGTCATTTCCATCCAATGGTCCTCGCGGGCCGCGGCGCTCGGCCTGCCGCTCACCCCGCAGCTGATCTTCGAGCACATCACCATCGCCGAACTGGCCGCCGCCGTCGATGCGGACGAACCGGCTGCGCCACAGCAAGAGTCACCACAGCAGGAGGAATCCGCTCCCATGTCCGCCTCGGGTCTGGATGCCGACGCCCTGGCCATGCTCACCGCCTCCTGGGGGGCACAGTCGTGACCGCAGCCGCCGCTCCGCCCCGGATCGAGGACGTCCTCGCGCTGAGCCCGCTGCAAGAGGGTTTGTTCTCCCTCTCGCGGCTCACCGGTGACGGGATCGACCTGTACACAATGCAATTCGTCGTCGATATCGACGGGCCGCTGAATACCGAAGTGCTGCGCGCCAGCGCGAATGCCATGCTGCGGCGGCACGCCAACCTGCGCGCCGCCTTCTGGGATCGGGATGTCCCGCGCCCGGTGCAGATCGTGCCCGCCGAGGCCGAATTCCCATGGACCGAGCGGGTCGCCGACCCCAGCGAGTTCGACGCTATCGCGGCCGAGGAACGCCGTAACCCGTTCGACCTGAGTCGCGGTCCGGCACTGCGCATCCTGCTCCTCGAGGTGCCCGGCTCCGGCACCCGGCGCATGATCCTCACCGCCCACCACATCCTCATGGACGGCTGGGCCGTAGCGGTGTTCTTCACCGAACTTCTGGCGGTCTACCAGGCGGGCGGCTCCACCGACGGCCTGCCCGCACCGCGCCCCTACCGCGACTACATCGCCTGGCTCGCCGCGCAGGACACCGCGGCCGTCACCCAGCGGTGGGTGGACTATCTGAGCGGCCTGAGCGGACCGCTCATGATCGCAGACGGCAGCCCCGCCGCCGGTGCGGTCCCGGAGAAGACCAAGCTGCTGCTCCCCGCCGCGGAGACCGCGCGGCTGCAACAGTGGGCGCGCGCCCATGGACTGACCCTCAATACCGCCGTGCAGTTCGCCTGGACCGTGGTGCTGGGCCGCCTCACCGATCGCCGCGATGTCGTCTTCGGCACCACGGTTTCCGGTCGCCCCGAACACCTTTCGGGTGTGGAGCAGATGATCGGCCTGTTCATCAATACGGTTCCCGTCACGCATCGCATCGACCGCGAGCTGAGCGTGGTCGAACAGTGCACCCGCCTGCAGCGCGAATGCGCCACCATGCGCGATATCGGCTATCTCAGCCTCTCGGCCGTGCAGCGCGCGACCGGTCATGGCGCGCTGTTCGATTCGCTGTTCGTATTCGAGAACGCGCCCATCGACGAGGCCATTCAAACCGTCACCGCCGCCGATGGCGCGCGCTTCCGGCCCATCGAGATGGAGAGCCTCGCCCACTACCCGCTGACCGTGGTGTCGCACCTGAGCGGCGCGGACCTGGTGGTGCTGGTGGAGGCCGTTCCCGAAGCGCTGCCGCACTTCCCGGCCGCCGATATCGGCGAGCGACTGCTCGCTGTGCTGCGCCAACTGCCCGATATCGGCGATGCCACGCCGGACGCACTCGACGTGCTCACCCCGGCTGAACGGGTCGAACTCGAAGAGCTGAACGGAGCTGTCGAAGGTCCATTCGGCGCCGAGGCGGAGCCGAATGGAACCGTCGCACGTCCATTCGGCACCGTGGCGGAGCCGAATGGGACCGTCTGGGAGCTGTTCGAGCGGCAGGTGGCGGCGACGCCCGATGCCTTTGCCCTCCAGGCTGGTTCGGATGAGCGCTACACCTACCGGGAACTCCGGGATGCCGCTGCCCGCATGGCCGGTGAGCTGGCCGCGCACGGCGTCGGACCGGAAAAGGTTGTGGCACTCGCACTGCCGCGCTCCACGCGGTCGGTCATCGGCCTGCTCGCGGCCTTCGCAGCGGGTGGGGCGTACGTTCCCATCGACATCACGCTGCCCGCCGCACGCATCGAATCGATTCTGCGACAGGCACAGCCGACGCTGGTGCTCACCGACGAGAACTGCAAGGCACTGGTGGCCGAGCAGTCCACACCGGTCCTGGTGCTGGACGATCCGGCTGTCGCGGAACGGATCTCGCAGCGTCCGGCCGTGACCGGCGAAGTACTCCGCCATCCCGATCAGACCGCCTACTTGATCTTCACCTCCGGCTCGACCGGTGAGCCCAAGGGCGTCGCGGGCACCCATGCCGCGCTTACGGCCTATTTCGCCGATCACCGCGACCGCGTCTACCGTCCGGCCATGGCCCGCCTCGGCCGCCCGCTGCGCATCGCGCACGCCTGGTCGCTGAGCTTCGACGCCTCCTGGCAGCCCATGGTGGGTTTGCTTGCCGGACAGACCATTCACCTGTTCGACGCCGAGGAAATGCGGGACGCGCACCGCCTGTGCGCGGGCATGATCGCCCACGATATCGATATGATCGACACCACCCCGTCGATGTTCGCGCAGCTCATTGCCGCCGGACTGGTCGATCGTGAACTCCCGGTGCTGGCGCTCGGCGGCGAGGCCATCGATGCCGCGCTCTGGGCCCGACTGCGCGCCCTGGCACCGCAGGACGGTAAGACCGGCACCGCCGTCTACAACTGCTACGGCCCGACCGAGACCACCGTCGAGGCCGTCGTCGCCCCCGTCGCGGACTTCGACAGCCCCACCATCGGCACCCCGAATGCCGGAATGTCGGGGTACGTCCTGGATTCCATGCTGCGCCCGGTGCCGCGCGGTGTCATCGGCGAGCTGTACCTGTCCGGTCCGCAGCTGGCGCGCGGCTATATCGGCCGCGCCGCAATCACTTCCGACCGCTTCATCGCCGATCCGTTCTGTTCGGGTCGGCGCATGTACCGCACCGGCGATCTGGTGCGCCGTCTGCCGCACGGTGGCTTCGGCTACCTCGGTCGTGCCGACGATCAGGTCAAGGTGCGCGGCTACCGCATCGAGATCGGCGAGATCGAGACCGCGCTGCGGCAGCTGCCGGGCGTGGATACCGCCGCGGTCACCGTGGTCCGTCGCGCGGGTGGGGCGAGCCTGGTGGGATTTGTGGTGGCACAGCCGAATCGGGTCCTGAACTCGGCGCGGCTGCGCGCCCCGCTCGGGGATCGCCTGCCCGCGTACATGATTCCGGCCCGCATTCTGGTGCTGCCGCAGCTGCCGGTGAACGCCAATGGCAAGCTCGACGGCCCGGCGCTGGCTCGCCTGGCCGAGGCGGCGCTCTCGGATACGGCCTCCGGCATCGCACCGAGCACTCCCACCGAGAAGGAGCTGGGTGCGGTCCTCGCCGAACTCTTCGACGGCCGCACACCCGGCCTCGACGACGACTTCTTCGCGCTCGGCGTGGACAGCATTGTCGCGATCTCGCTGGTCAACAAGGCTCGTCGCCGGGGGCTCGCACTGACCCCGCGCATGGTTCTGGCCACCCCCACCATGCGTGAGCTGGCCGCGGCGCTCGACAATGCCGCACCGTCGGACGGTCCCGCCGAAGCGGCGGACTACGGCGAAATCCTGCCGCTGCCGGTGGTCTCGTGGATGTACGAGTACGGCAACTACCGCCGCTTCACCCAGACGGCACTGCTCACCCTGCCGTCCGGAATCCAGCGTGCGCAGCTGGAAGCGTCTCTGCAAGTCCTGCTCGACGGTTACGACACCCTGCGCTCCCGTCTGGTCGATACCGCCGACGGCCCGCGCCTGGTCACCGAGGCTCCCGGCAGTATGCGGGCAGCCGAGATCCTGTCGGAGGCAGACGGATCGGATGATCTCGCAGCCGCCGTGCATGCGGCCGCGCGCACGGCCATGGACGAGATCGATCCGGGCACCGGCGATATGGTGCGCGCGGTCTGGTTCCCCGGCACCGCGCAGGGCGACGTCCTGCTGCTCACCATTCACCATCTCGCGGTGGATGTGGTGTCGTGGCATATCCTGCTCGCCGCCCTGGGCGAGGCATGGAGGCAGCTGGAGGCGGGCGAACAGCCGCGCGCACTGCCCGAATCCACCTCGTACCGTGAGTTCTCGCGTCGCATATGGGAGCGCGCGGAGGATCCGGAAGTGCTGGCGCAGAGCGACTATTGGACGGCCCAGCTGTCGGCCCCCGACCCGGCCATCGGCCGTCGCGTGCCGTACCCGCGTGATGACAAGTGGTCCTCTCTGCGCGTCACCACCGCGGTCACGCCGGTAGCGGTCACCGAGCGCGTCCTGGCCGCTCTCACCCGTGAGGAAGGCGTCCGCGAATTCCTTTTGGCGGCACTGACGATGACCGTGGCGAGCTGGCGGCGTGAGCGCGCCGAGAACCCGTCCATCGGCACGCTCATCGCCCTGGAGGGCCACGGCCGCGCCGACGAACTCCTGGACACCGACACCTCCAACACGCTCGGCTGGTTCACCACCATCTTCCCGGTCCGTCTCGGCGCCGGTGCGACCGTGGATGTCGCACGCGCGGAACAGGATCCGGCCCAGGCGCGTGCCCTGCTGGATTCGGTCACCGCGCACTTGGCGGCCATCCCGAACCAGGGCGTTGATTACGGCGTCCTGCGCTACGCGACTCGCGCCCCCGAGCTGGTCTCGGCCCGCCATCCGCAGATCGAGTTCAACTATCTGGGCCGCGTGGATCTCGGAGGGCAGGATCCGGCCTCCTGGTCCCTGCTCACCGGTCCGCTCAATGAGGCGCTGCCCCTGGACCCGGAACCCGAACTGCCGCTGCGTTATGCGCTGGACGTCATCTCGGGCATCGGCTCCACCCCGGCGGGCCCGCAGCTCACCACCAATTGGCGCTGGAGCGAAACCCTCTTCACCGAGGCCGATGCCGCGCGCCTGACCGAACTCTGGCAGCGCAGCATCGCCGCCCTGGCCGCCGCTCTCTGACCACCCGCTTCGCGCCCTCCGCCCCAACGACGCAGGGCGCGAAGCGAAGTCAGTGCGTCACCAGCCGCCAATCCTCGGGCAGGTTGGTGGCGGTCACCCGATCGCCCTCGATGATCAGGTCGATGACATGCCCGCCGAGCCGCAGATCGGTGAGTTCCACTCGCCCCCACCGTGCGGGCAGATGCGGCAGCACCGTCAGCGTCCGCCGCGGCACATCCGGTTCGAGCCCCAGGAACGACCGCACCAGCAGCAGCGGTGCCGCGCTCGCCCACGCCTGCGGTGAGCACGAGGTGGGGTAGGGGACCGGCGCGGAGAACTTGGAACGCGGGAAACCACAGAACAATTCGGGCAATCGCCCGCCGAACGCACCCGCCGCGTCCAGCAGGCCCTCGGCCAGTCGGGTGGCCAGTTCGATCGCCCCGGGGATATGCCGGTAGCGCAGCAGCCCGGCCACGCCGATGGCCGTATCGTGCGGCCACACCGAACCATTGTGGTAGCTCATCGGGTTGTACGCGCCCATAGTGGAAGCCAGTGTGCGCAAACCGAATCCGGTATCCATATC
The DNA here is from genome assembly GCF_040683015.1 of Nocardia sp. NPDC051030. Classification (NCBI taxonomy): domain Bacteria; kingdom Bacillati; phylum Actinomycetota; class Actinomycetes; order Mycobacteriales; family Nocardiaceae; genus Nocardia; species Nocardia sp. NPDC051030. Next base: position 150,633 of record NZ_JBFBCD010000006.1, read on the forward strand.
CGAGGAACCCAGCCGGTCGATCACCTCGGCGGCATGTTCGTCGGTCACGATTCCGGACCACAGGCAGTGCCCGATATTGCTGGTCAAGGCGTCGAGTCGCCGCTTATTGCCATCCAAGGCGACCGCGAACCACCCCTTTTCGGGCAGCCAGAAGGCCTCCGCGAATTTGGTCCGCATCTCCGCGGCCCGATCCCGCAGATGCCCGGCGGTCATGGGATCGCCGAACTCCTCGGCTAATTCGGCACGGGCCAGCAGGGCGGCGTACACGTACCCCTGCACCTCGCACAGCGCGATCGGTGGTTCCGGCAGATGCCCGGCGGCGTCATTGATGCCGTCGAAGCTGTCCTTCCAGCCCTGATTGATGAGCCCGCGATCGGTGGCGCGCCGGTATTCGACGAAGCCGTCGCCGTCGCGATCGCCGTAGTCGGCCATCCAGGCCAGCGCGGCATCGGCGGCGGGCAGCAGCGCCTGCACCGACTCGGTATCCGCACCCCATCGTCGGGCCTGCGCCAGCAGCATCACGAAGAGCGGTGTGGCGTCGATCGTCCCGTAGTACGTCTCACCGCCCAGCACCTGACCGCTGGCCGGTCCGCGCCGCATTTCGTGCATGATGCGGCCCGGCTCCTCCTCGGTCATCGGATCGATGTGCTGTCCCTGCATCTCCGCCAATTGCTGCATGGTGCCCACCGCCAGCCGCACATCCAGCGGCAGGGCCATCCATGCGGTTAGTAGGCTGTCCCGGCCGAAGAGCGTCATGAACCACGGCGCACCGGCCGCCACGAACGGTCGTCCGCCGCGCGCATCGTCGTGAATCTGCAAGGCCCCCAGGTCGCTTTCGGTGCGTTCGAGCACCCACGCGAGCAGCGGGTCGGCGGCGGTGATGTTGGTGGCGGTATCGCGCCAGGCCGCGATCTTGCGGCTCGGTGCGCTGTAGTCGTAATGCTCTCCCGGCCGCAGCGGCGAGTGAATGGGCTGGCTGCCGATGGTCGGCAGGGCCAGGACTTCGGTCTGCCAGCTGCCACCGGCGGGCACCACCACCCGCCAGGACAGCGAACCCGGCAGCACCACCGGGGTTTCCGAGGAGGACACCGCCAATCCCCGGGCCCGGTCGGAGCGGTCGTTGAGCAGCAGCTCCACATCCGCCACCAGCATCTCGGCGCGGGCATTGCCGCTGCGCCCCTCCTTGACCGCGAACAGGTCCACGAAGTCCGCGTCGACCTGCAATTGCAGGTCCAGCGCGGTGGTTTCGCGGCCCAGATTCTCCACCGTGATGGTTTCCCGCAGGCCGTCCGAGATCAATCGCTCGCGGGTGATGAGAACACTGCTGTCTGCTGCGCCGGCCCGGGGAGGCCGGCGCAGTATGAACCGGGCGATGAACGCCTCCGGACTCAATACCGACAGCGGCTCCGGCCGCTGCCCGTCCAAACGCAGCTCCCACCGGGACAGCACGCGCGCGTCCCGGTAGAACAATCCGTATGGCGTGCCCGGCTCGACATCGCCGAGCCGGTCCGACAGGCAGAATGTGCTGCCCTCCACCAGCGTGATCGCACCGCCGCCGCCACCGATGTGGGACGGCTCGCCGGCGTTGAGAGCGGACGGAGCCTCATCGTTCATGCAGATCCTTCCTCCGTGGTGCCCGTCTCCGGCGTGTTGCCGGGCTCAGCGATGGGCACGGAACCTGTGGGATGACATGTCGTACCCGTTCCCGCGACGGGACTACCGCTCGGCGCCGGCGCGGGGTTCAGGGCAGAACCGGTATCCGGCACCGTTTTACGGCCCGGCGTGCGGCCGCCTCCGGTCAAGAGGGGTGGATCGGCCGCGAGGTCGGCCACCGCCTCGGCGAGGGGACCCGTCGGTGGTCGGCGGCGCGCGGCGGGCCTGCTGGTCACCGCGGTGGCGGGCGCGCGACCCGGGCCGGTGCCCGCGGCGCGTGGCGGCAGGGCCGGTTGGTGCGACGGTGCCCCGGGCCAGCTGTGGATCGTGACGCGTGCGCCGCGCCGCGGTCGTTCGGCCGCCGTGTGGGCACGGACCGCCCGGCGGTAGATCTCCTCATAGCCGCGCCCCAGGGTGTCCGCACCGAAGTGCGCGATCACGTGATCCCGCATGGCCTGCGGGTCGTAGGACTCGACTTCCTTCATCGCCATCGGCAATTCGGCCGGATCATCACAGATGCGGCCGGTGACCCCATCCACGATCACCTCGGACACGGCTCCGCCGCGCAGCGCCACCACCGGCGTGCCGCACACCATCGCCTCGATCATGACCATGCCGAAGGGTTCCTCCCAGCGCACCGGGAACAGCAGGCAGCGCGCCCCGGCGAGCAGTTCTCGTTTGGCTGCGGCATCGGCCATCCCGAACATGTGATCGCGTTCGGTGAGCAATGGCCGGACCGCACTGTCGAAATACGCGAGCTCGGGTGGTTCGGCGCATTTGCCCGCCAGGATCAGCGGAATATCGCGGGCATGCGCGGCCTCGAGCGCCAGATGCGGCGCCTTGTCCTCGGTGAACCGGCCCAGGAACAGAGCGTAATCCTGCTTCTCCGGCTGGAAGGGCCAATCCGGCACACGCAGCGCATTGTGCACGCGGCCCACCCAGTTCAGGTCGGGTGCGAGCGAGCGCTGCCGGTCGCTGATGGCCACCAGGTGGGCGTCCTCGCCGAGCTCGCTGTAGTAGATGTACGGGTCGCCGTTCACCGGGCCGTGCACGGTGACCACCATGGGCAGCCCGAGTTCGCGGTAGACCGGCATATTGAGCGGTCCGGCGAAGGTGTGATCGTGCACCAGGTCCAGGCCGTCGGTCTGCGTCAGCCGCTCCAGTGCGCGGCGAACCTTCAAGGCGTGCAGCACCTCCGGGAACGGGTCGCCGAGGCGACTGGCCTGAATCTCGTCCCACACCGAGATCAGCTTGCCCTTGGTCCCGTTCTCGCCCGCCCCGATCAGTGTGACCTCATGCCCTCGATCCACCAGTGCGTCAACGAGATCCGCGACGACCGCTTCGACGCCGCCGTAGGCCTTGGGCGGAATATCGAAATAGGGTGGCACCACCATGGCGATGCGAAGTTTCTCGCGCTCCACCGTGGGGTACTCGTAGGCGATGACTGCCGGGCCGGGCGTCGGGGATTCCGCGCTCATGACCGCTCCTTCCAGAACACAACCGCATACGCCCGAATGAGGCGGGCGCTCTTCTAGACGGCCGTGGTCGGCGGAAAGATCGAAAACGACTGTGTCGCGGTGGATTCACCCGGCTCAGCAATTAACGACGTCGACCAGTGTGATCGACGTCGATGACACTTCCGAGGCGCGTCGTCGCGCTCGGGCGGCCATTGGGTGATTTCCACAATATCGCTGGAGATAACAGAAAATGCGCGGATCGGCAGTGTTCGGGGGTTCATTCGGACAAAGTTCAGCGCTTGGGCGGTGTGCGGTCATTTCGTGGCCGCCGAATGAGAACACGTTCGTTCGTGCAGGGAAATTCGCACGCCGAATCAAGCTGCGGCGTAGTCCATATCGTCATCGCCACCCGAATTGATCAGACCGATCAGTTCGGTTGCGGTGGGAACCGAGGCGACCTCGGCGGTTTCGGCCTGAGCGAAGACCAGCCAGCCATCGGCCGTCCACTGCCCACGCGTACCGGTACGAACCAGACGGCCGGGGCCGAACGGATCGGCGATGCTGAAGCCCGCCGCCGCATCGGTCAATTCGACGGCCATGGCCGCGCCGCCGAGGTAGACATCACCGGTCTCGCCCGGCACGACCAGACGCAGCGACTCGTCCAGGACCAGCAGGCGCGCGCCCGGAATGGGTCGCACCCGCCCCGATCCATCGAGGGGCCCGCGCGCGGCGACGCCCGCGTATTCGACTGTGCCATAGGCGAATCCGGCGCAGGAACCCGGAGAAAGCTCGCGCAGCAGGCCGGAAAGCGCCGCCGGGCAGTGAGTTCCGAGGACATCCCAGCGGCGCACGCTCGGCAGTGCGGGCACCGCGGGCAGCTCCGTCAGTCCGGCGAGGGTTCCGGCCGCGGCCATCACGTGGCTGGCGGCCGTCTCGGCGACGAGTTCGGCCAGTGCGCTCGAATCCATGCGCTGGGCCGCGGTGGCCAGCACCAGGGTCGCGCCGTCGGCGAGTGTGGCGAGGAGTTCGACCGCGGCGTCGGTGCAGTCCCAGTGCGTGCCGAGCAGACGCACATCGGCGGAACCATAGGCGCGATCGATATGACAGCTGCGCAGGTCGGCGGCGACGGCGCGGCGATCGTCGGCAGCCGCGGCCACCGCGTCGGGGGTCAGGCCTGTGCCCTCGGGGCCGAGCTCGGCCAGCATCGCGCCGGTGTGCGCGGCGGCGGCGATATCGCTGAGCAAGCGGGCCAGATCATCGAGCGTGGGTCCGGCCGTGCCGATGGATCCGCCGTCGAGGCGTTCATAGAGTTCGGCGTAGGTGAGGATGTGCCCACCGCAGCGGACGGCGGTGCGCACGGACGGCACACGCCGACCACATTCGATCAGGTCGGAAACCGAGGGGACGTCGTAGAGTTCGACGCCATTGGCCCATTCGTCCGCGAGCCGCTGCCGCTCGACGGTGGACAAGCACTCGGACACCGCACGCTCCATCGTTCCAAATCCAGGGCCTACAACTTAAGCAACCCTAACCTAATCCATCGAGGACACAATAGGCAGGCCTATCGGGGCTCGAACCGGCAACGGCAATGGGCAAGCCCGCTCAATATTAGGCTAGGCTCACCTTCTGCTCGGCCGGATGGGATCGGGCGTTCCTGACCAAGGAGGGTCAACGATGAAGTCGGTCCGCAGCTCACGCGGCTGGACCCGGGCGGCCATCGCCGTCGTCACGGGCGCGCTCACACTCGGTCTGGTGGCCTGCGGCGGCAAGTCCGAGGACTCCGCCGGTAGCGGCGAACCCGTCACCGTCTCGCACGCGCGGGGCGATACCACCGTCACCGGTACCCCCGAACGCATTGTCGCCCTGGGCAATCAGTGGCTCGACACCGCGCAGGCGCTGGGCGTCACCCCGGTCGGGTACATCGACAATATCGCCGTCCTCAGCAAGACCGCGCCGCCGTGGGAGCCGAAGGCGTTGTCCTCGGCCAAGTCCCTCGACACCACCGGCAATCTCGCCGAACAGGTCGCGGCACTGAACCCGGACCTGATCCTCGTCGATTCGTTCCTGGCCGATGCCAAGACCTACGGCGACCTGTCCAAAGTCGCGCCGACCATTCCCGGCCTCGGCAAAGAAGCCATCACGCCGTGGCCCGACCTGGTGCGCACGCTCGGCAAGGTGCTGCACAAGGATTCGGACGCCGACAAGCTGGTCACCGACCTGAACGCCCGCATCGACGGCATCGGGCAGCGCAATCCCGGGTTGAAGACCAAGACCTTCATCAGCAGCTGGCTGGCCGGACCCGCCCAGCTCATGGTTCTCACCGACCCCAATGACGGTTCCAGCCGCCTGTTCACTCAGCTCGGCATGACCATCCCCAAGCACCTCACCGAACAGGGCGGTTCGGGCGGACGCCTCGCCTTGTCCCCGGAGCGGCTCGACGAACTCGACTCCGACCTGCTGCTGGCCGGTTACTCGCCCGGCATGGACGAAAAGTACCGGCAGCTACCGGGATACAACGACCTCCCCGCGGTCAAGAAGAACTCCATCGTCTTCCTGACCACCCAGGAGATCAGCGCCATCAACCAGCCCACCCCGCTGGCCCTGCCGTACCTGCTGGACAAGATCGAACCGGCCCTGGTCAACGCGGCGAAGTAATGTCGACCCCGCTTGCACACACCCGCTACGCCCTGCGCACGGGTGTCACCTGCCTGACCGTCCCCGGCGGCGCGATCCTGCTCAACCCGCCGCACAAAGAGAAGCTCACGGGCCTCGGCGCGCCCGAGACGCAGGCATTGAAAACGCTCAACCGAGGCCCCTCGACCCTGCTCGAGATGACCGGCGGCGCAGCCGAACCCAACGGTGTCACCACCCTCCTGGATCGGCTGTCCGCAGGCGGCTGGCTCGCCACCACGGTCCGCGACGGTGCCCGTGACCTCTACACAGTGAGCCCCTTCTCCACCCCGCCCGCCCGCACCGCAACCCCGGCGGCCAAGGCTACGCTGTCGAAATTCACGATCATTCACCGTGATTCGGACGGCCTCGTGCTCGAGCACCCCACCTCCTGGTGCGACCTCCGCATCCACGACCCGCGCCTCCTGGCCCTGGCCGCCGGAGCCGACCCGGCCGAACTCGGCCTGCCAGCGGATATTTCGACCCAACTGGCGGCAGACCTGCACTGGGCCGGTTTCACGGTTGCCGACCCGGCCACCGAGGACACCACCTTCACCACCCGCAGCTGGAGCGCCCCCGACCTCTGGTTCCACCGTCGCAGCACCCTCGGCCCCCGCGTAATCACCTGGGACCACTTCGGCCCCACCCAATGGGCGGCCCCCGACTTCCCCCAACTCCCGGCCCGCAGACCCGACTACCCGTCCGCCCCCATCGCCCTCCCGGTCCCGGACCTCTCGACCCTGCGCGCAACCGACCCCACACTCACCGCGGTAATCGAAGACCGCCACTCCACCAGGTCTTTCGACGACACGACCCCGATAACCCTGGCCCAACTGAGCGAACTCCTCTACCGCACGGCCCGCACCCGCTCGGTCGAATCCACCCCCGACGGCACCGAACGCCCGTCCCGCCCCTACCCCTCCGGCGGCAGCGTCCACGAACTCGAGCTCTACCCCGTAGTCCGCCATGTCGCAGGCCTCGCCCCCGGCATGTACCACTACGACTCCTTCGACCACGCCCTCCGTCTGGTCGCCCCCGCGGATTCCCCCGCAGTGCAACGCCTCGTGAAGACGACCTCCGCCACCCTCACGGAAGCAGCCGAACCCCAACTGGTCCTGCTGATCTCGGCAAGGGCAGGCCGAGCCATGTGGTCCTACGAACAGGTCGCCTACGCCAACACCCTCAAACACGTAGGCGTCCTCCTCCAAACCCTCTACCTATCAGCCACCGCCATGAACCTCGGCGCGGTAGCCCAAGGCTTCAGCGACACCGCCGCCTTCACCACCGCCACCGGCGTCAACGAGCTAGAAGAATGCAACGTAGGCAGCATCATCATCGGCACCCCCGCAGCGCCGCGCTGATCCTCCCGCTGCCGGTTATCGGCTGGGTAAGCTCCTGGTATGACGATCCAGCCAGTGGATTCGCTTCCGCACACGATGACCGAGGAGCAGTACCGTCTGCTGCCCGAGGATCTCGCGCGAGAGATCGAAATCGTGCACGGCCACGTGATCGTCTGCGAATCACCCACCCCGGAGCACAACCGGGTTGCACGTCGTCTGGCGAGCGCTCTGGAGGAATTGCCGACCACTGAACCCTGCATCCGGGTGGACACCGATATCGACGTGGTCCTGTGGCGCATCCCCAAGTACACATTCCGCCGACCGGACGTGATCGTCTACCGCTGCCTGGAGGAACGAGGCGCGAAACCGGAAGCCGGCGATGCCCTGATCGTGGTCGAGGTGTCGTCTCCCTCCACTGCCGAGGAAGATCTGCTCGACAAAAAGGCCCAATACGCCCGAGTCGGCATCCCGCTGTACTTGGTCGTAGTGCTCAACGCGAAGTACGAGATCGATGAGGTGCTCGAATTTCGGCTCGACGCCTATGCCCGCGAATATCGCTTGCACCGTCCCCATCGCGGACCCTTCCTCCGCTTGGAGCACATCATCATCGGCGATGTCGCTCTCGCGGACCTCATTCGCTGATCTGTCGGAGTCGGCTGGGAAGATCGCGGGTATGGCGGCTAGTGGGGATGAGGTTCGGGCGGTGGCGGTTTCGCTGCCCGGGGTGCAGGAGCGGTTCGAGTGGGAGATGCCTACGTTTCGGGTGGCGGGGAAGTTGTTTTTGACGTTGCCGGAGGGGGAGACGTCGATGGCTGTGCGGTGTCCGATCGCCGATCGGGATGAGTTGGTTTTGGCGGAGCCGGAGAAGTTCTGGGTGGCTGCGCATGAGGCGGGCGGGGCTTGGGTTCGGGTGCGGCTGGGGATGCTCGATGATTTGGATGAGCTTGCGGCGATTGTGGAGGATTCGTGGCGGCAGGCCGCGTCCAGGCAATTGTTGGAGGAACGGGCTGCCGCCGACGTCGAGTGAACCGGTGCCGAAGTCAGTGGGCGGCCAGGAACTTTCCGATCTGGTCGGTGGCCGCGGCGGCTTCGGGGGTGCCGAGCATGAGGGGGTAGACGTGGGGGAGGCCTTCGCCGACCTCGAGGGTGACATCGACTCCGGCGGCGGCTGCGGATTCGGCGAAGCGCTCGGAATCGCTGAGGAGGAGTTCTGCGGAGCCGACCTGGATGAGCAGCGGCGGTAGGCCGGTCAGATCGGCGAACAGCGGGGAGACGGCGGGCAGAGTGGGGTCCGCGCCGTTGAGGTAGTCGGCGCCGATGCCGTGCAGCATGTCCGGCGTGAAGATGGGATCCTCGCCTTCGCGGTCGGTGACCGACTGCCCGGAGAAGGTCAGGTCGACCGTCGGGGACAGCAGCACGGCCGCCGCGGGCTGATCCTCACCATTGTCGCGCAGGAACAGCATGAGCGTGACCAGGAGTCCGCCGCCTGCCGAATCACCCGCCACCACAATGTTCTTCGCCGGAATTTCCTGGTCGGCACGTAGCCAGCGCCACACGGCCTGGACATCATCGACACCGGCGGGGAACGGGTTTTCCGGGGCCAGACGGTATTCCGGGAACAGCACCCGCCGCCCGGTGACCCGGCCGAGCCGCGCCGCCAGTTCACCGTGACTGTTCAGCGATCCCACCGCGAACCCGCCGCCGTGTACGTACAGCAGCACGCGGGCGGAATCGGTGCCGGGGGCATCGACCCAGTACGAGGGCACTCCGGCGGCCGAAACCTCGGTCACCTCGACATCGACGGGCATCGAATGCGGCTGTCCCGCAGGCGCGAATCCGGCCCGGATCACGTCCAATGGCGGTGGCGTTCCACCGGTCGCCCGGGCCGCCCGCTGCTCCAGGAAAATAGTGAACACGTCCTGCATCTCGGGACTGGGCATGGTCTTCTCCTCGGGCTGTTCGATGTCGTTCGCCCCGGCACAACCGCACCGGTCCACCTGCTATTCCCCGTGTTCAGAGGGTTATGCGGGCGTCGGGCGCGAGGTAGAGCTTGTCGCCTTCCTTGACGCCGAACGCCTGATAGAACTCGGGAACGTGGCGGACCACCTCGTTGACCCGGAATTCGGTGGGGGAGTGGGTGTCCGAGGCGAGCTGGGCGGCGAGTAGTTCGGGGCGGGTCTTGCGCCGCCAGGCTCGGGCATAGGCGAGGAAGAGCGGGGCGTAGTCGGGATGGTCCACGCCGAGCCGCATTTGGGCGCGCCGGTAGGCGGCGACGGCGGCGGTCAGGCCGCGGATATCGGCGGAGTTCTCGCCGACGGTGCGTGCGCCGTCGACATGGTTGGGCGGGTCCACGCCCTCCGGCACCAGGCCGTCGTAGCGGCTGACCACGACCTGCATGCGCCGCTCGAATTCGACCCGGTCCACCGCCGTCCACCAGTCGCGCAGAGTGTTGTCGGCGTCGTAGTGCGAGCCCTGATCGTCGAAGGCGTGCCCGATCTCGTGGCCGATGGTCGCGCCGATCGCGCCGTAATTGCAGGCCGCTGCGGCATGCGGATCGAAGAACGGCGGCTGCAAGATACCGGCGGGCAGTTCGAAGGCATTGGGGTGGTACATGGCCTCCACGGTGTGCGCGTGCAGCCGCCACTCCGAGGCGCGCACCGGCGTGCCGATCTGGGCGAAGCCCTGCTGCCATTGGAATCGCAGCGACGCCCGAATGCTGGTGACCAGCTGCCCCTTCGTGATGGTGAGCCCGGAATAGTCCTGCCAGGTCTCGGGATAACCCACCCCGACGGCCATGCGGTCCAGTTTCGCCAGCGCGGTGGCCCTGGTGTCCGGAGACATCCACATGGCCTCCCGCAGCCGGATCCGGTACACCTCCACGATATCGGTGACCATCTCCTCGACCCGCTGCTTGATCAGATCCGAAAAGTGTTTGGCCACAAACCATTTACTCAGCACATCGCCGAAATGCTGCTCGGCCAGATAGAACGCGATATCGCGGCGCGCCGGGCGCTCGGTGAGCCCCATGCGGACGGCCGCGAAGGCGAAATCGGCATCGGCGAACGCGCTGCTCAGCAGCCCCGCGTATTCGCGCACCACGCCGAGCTTCAAGTACTCCCGCCAGATCGCGATATCGGTCTGCTCCCACAACTGTGCCGCGGCGGTGAAATACGACGGCTGCCCGACGATGACGGTCCCGAACTGCGACTCGGTGCCGCCCAGTCCGGCCAGCCACGCATCCCACTCGAATCCCGGTGCGAGAGTGGCCAGCTCACGCCATGCAAAGCGGTTGTAGGTGGCCTCGACATCCCGCAGCCGCGCATCCTCCCAATGCTCGGCCGCGATCCGCGTCTCCAACGCCACCACCCGCTGCGCCATCCCGGCCGGGTCGGTGAATCCGGCCGTGGTAGCCAGGCTTTCCAGCTCCGTGCGATAGGCGTCGAGCTGCTTGCCGAAGTTCGGCGTCCGATAGACGCTGTACGCCAATGCGATTCCGGCCTGTCCCAGCAAGACCGCATGAGTCCCGGCATTGCGCGAATCGGGGAGCACCAGCACCTCGAACAGACTGCACGGATCCAGCGCCGCACGCCGCTGCAACTGCACCGTCACCGCGCCCATGACCCGGGCCAGCTCGAATTTCGTTGCGGCCCGGTCGATATCATTCAACAGATCCCGGATCGGCTCCAGGCCGAGCCGCTCGATGGCGTCCAGATCGAGCGCAGCGTCGTACAGGTCTCGCAGCTTCTGCTCATCCGATCCGGCCACCGGATCATGGATGCCCTCGATGTACTCCCGCAGCCATTGCGTGTTCCGGTCCTCGACCGCGGCTCCGGTCCCGTACCAGCTCTTGTCCGCCGGAAGCTCATACTCCTTCAGCCACGCGCCGTTCACGTGCCGGTACAAGTCGTCCTGCGCCCGTACTCCCGCATCCGCGCCGGACATATCCGGCCCGGCCACCACCGCCCCGCCGCTGTTCGAACTCGAACATCCCGGCAGCAGTACCGCCGCGGCCGGAGCCGCCACCAGCGCAGTCAGGAACGCCCGTCGATTCATCAAGATCCCCTCCCCGTCAACGTGGGAAGGGGATCACCCGATGCGGCTGCCGCGCAACCTATTTACGCCCAGCCGAATCGGTCAGAAGGAGACGCGCTGATCCTCGGGCAGGAACATCTTGTCGCCGTCCTTCACCTCGAAGGTGGCGTAGAACTCCGGCTGATTGCGCGGCGTCTGATTGGCCCGGCATTCGCCCGGCGAGTGCGAGTCATTGGCCAGGAGATTCTCGGTGTACTCCTTGGTCGACTTGGTGCGCCAATTGCGGCCCCACGATTCGAACATGGGCTTGTAGTCCGGCTTATCGATATTGTCGCGCTTCTGCGCGATCCGGAATGCGGCCAAAGCCATTTGCAGACCGCGATTGTCGGCCACATTCTCGCCGAGGGTGAGCTCGCCGTCCACATGCTGCCCGGGGTCCACGCCCTCGGGTGCGAGCGCATTGTACTGCTCGACCAGCTTCTTGGTGCGGGCGTTGAACTTGTCCCGGTCCTCGGTGCTCCACCAGTCCTTGAGATTGCCGTCGCCGTCGTACTTGGAGCCCTGATCGTCGAAGCCGTGCCCGATCTCGTGCCCGATGACCGCGCCGCCCGCACCGTAGTTGACGGCCACCTCGGCCTTGGGATCGAAGAACGGCGGCTGCAGGAAGGCGGCCGGGAAGACGATCTCATTATTGACGGGCGTGTAGTAGGCGTTCACCGTCTGCGGCGTCATGCCCCACTCGGACTTGTCGACCGGCTTGCCCAGCTCGTTGAACATCTTCTTCGAGCCGAAAGTATTGACCGCGCGCAGGGATTCGATGAGCTTGCCGCGAGTGATCTTGATCCCGGAGTAGTCCTCCCACTTGTCCGGGTAGCCGATCTTGACGCCCATCTTGTCCAGCTTGGCCAGCGCCGCATCGCGAGTGGGCTGCGACATCCAGGAGGAGTTGGTGAAATTATCCTTGTACGCCGCGACCAGGTCGGCCACCATCTCGAGGGCGCGCTTCTTGGCCTCGGCCGGGAAGTGCTTGTCCACGTAAAGCTTTCCGAGCTGCTCTCCCAGTGCGTCATTGACGGTGGAGACGGCCGACTTCCAGCGTTCGGGCCGCTGATCGAGCCCGTTCATCACGGTGCCGAAGAACTCGAAGTTGGCGTCGGCGAGCACCTTCGGCAGATAGCGCGCGTTATCGCGGACCAGGTACAGCTTCAGGTAGTCCTTCCACACCCCGAGATCCACGTCATGCCACAGGTTTCCGGCATGCGTGATGTACGAGGGCTCGCCGACGATCACCGTGGCGAACAGGTCCTTCGACCGATCGGTATTCCCGGAAAGCCAAGGATCCCAATCGAATTGCGGTGCGAGGGCGACCATGTCGTTCCACGACATCTTGTTGTAGGTCGCCTCGGTATTGCGCAGCTTGACGCTGTCCCAGAACCCGCTCGCGATCTTGGTCTCCAGATCCAGCACCCGCCCCGCCATGGCGGTCGGATCGGTGAACCCCGCGCCCGCGGCGATCTTCTCCAGGAAGGTCTTGTACCCCGCGAGCTTGTCGGCCAGTTCCGGCTTGCGGTAGTACTTCTCGCTCAACCCGATTCCGGACTGCCCGACCGAGGCGATCGTCGCGCTGGAGTTCTTGCGATCCGCGCCGACGCCCAGCCCGATCAGCCCGCTGATGGGCAGCTGGGCCATCACCTTCGCCAATTCCGACTTGCTCGAGGCCTTGTCGATGAGCGTGAACTCATCCTGCAACGGCGTCATGCCCAGCTTCTCGATCTCATCGACATTCAGGCGCGCGTCGTACAGATCCCGGATCTGCTGTTCGGCGGTCCCGTCCTTGGGATCCTTGATCCCGTCGATGATCTCCTTGAGCTGCCCCTCGACCCGATCACCCACCTCGTCGAAGGTGCCGAAGGACACCTTGTCCGGCGGTAGCTGATAGTCCTTGAGCCACTTGCCATTGACGTACCGGTAGAGGTCGTCCTGCGGGCGGATCGCCGGATCCGAGCCCGACATGTCGGGGCCCTGCAGGGGCGTGGTCACCGAGGTGCCCGTGGTCTCGTCCTTGGTGCAGGACGCCAACCAGGCTGCCGTCGGTACCAGGCCGAGGGCGATCAGAAATCGGCGGCGGTCGAGACCGACCGGACGTCCGGTGGGTGTCACAGGCTTTCCTCTCCCCGAAGAGCTGCGTGGGCGCGATACCGACGCGAGGCTACCGGTACGGCAACGATCGCGTCGGTACCTGTGAAACGGGACCAGGCCCGCTGGCGGGTCAAATGGGCTGAGCCCGCTGGCGGGTCAGAAGATGACGCGCTGATCCTGCGGCAGGAACATCCTGTCCGATTCCTTCACCCCGTACGTGGTGTAGAACTCGGGCAGATTGCGCACCACCTGATCGGCCCGGAATTCGGCGGGCGAATGCGGATCCTCGGAGATCTGCATTTCGATCGACTCCTTGGTCGACTTATTGCGCCAGGTCCGCGCCCACGCCTCGAACATCGGTGTGTAGTCCGGCTTCTCGACGCCGTGCCGCTGCTCGGCAATGGCGTAGGCGGCCAGGGCCATCTGCAAACCGTGAATATCGGCCACGTTCTCGCCCACGGTGAGCGCGCCGTTCACATGCTGCTCGGGTGTGAGCCCCTCGGGCACCAGCTTGTCGTACTGCGCGATGACCTTGTCGGTGCGCTCCTTGAACGCCGCGCGATCCGCGGGCGTCCACCAGTCGTGCAGATTGCCGTCGCCGTCGTACTGCGAGCCCTGATCGTCGAAGCCGTGCCCGATCTCATGCCCGATGACCGCGCCGACCGCCGCATAGTTCACCGCCGGTAGCGCGTTCGGATCGAAGAACGGCGGCTGCAGGAACGCGGCGGGGAAGACGATCTCATTGTTGACCGGGTTGTAGTAGGCGTTCACCGTCTGCGGTGACATGCCCCATTCGGTCCGGTCGACGGGCTTGCCCAGCTTGGCGAAATTGCGCGCACTCTCGAATCGGTCGGCCGCCAGCACGGATTGGAGCAGCTTCCCGCGGGTGATCTTCAGCCCCGAGTAGTCCTGCCACTTGTCCGGGTAGCCGATCTTGGTGTCGATCTTCTCCAACTTGGCCAGCGCCGCATCCCGGGTGGGCTTGGACATCCAGGTCGAATTGCGGAAGTCGTCGCGGTAGGCGGCCATCAGATCGGCCACCATCTCGAGCGCCCGCTTCTTGGCCTCGGGCGGGAAATGCTTGTCCACGTACAGTTTTCCGAGCTGTTCGCCCACCACGCCGGTGACCACGCCCAGGCCGTCGCGCCACCGTTCGCGCGCCTTCTCCATGCCTTGCAGGTCCTTGTTGAAGAAGTCGAACCAGGCGTCGTAGATGTTCTTGGGCAGGTATTGCGCATAGTGGTTGACCACCGACAGCTTCAGGTATTCGCGCCAGACGCCGATCTCCACGTCCTGCCACAGCCCGCCTGCATGCGTGAGATAGGACGGCTGCTCGACAATGACGGAGTCGAACAGCTGGTGCGGCCGGTCGGTGCTGCCGGACAGCCACTGATTCCATTCGAATTGCGGTGCCAGCGCGGTCATTTCGTCCCACCGCAGCTTGTTGTAGGTGGCTTGCGGGTCGCGCATCTTCACGTTGTCCCAGAAGCCCGCGGCCATCCGGGTTTCCAGATCCAGCACCCGGTTCGCCATTCCGCCCGGGTCGGAGAAACCGGCGGCGGTCGCGATGCGCTCCAGGTAGCCGCGGTACCCGGACACCTTGTCGGCGTACTCGGGCTTGCGGAAGTACTGCTCGGGCAGCCCGATACCGGTCTGCCCGATCGAGGCGATGGTCGCGGTCGACTTCTTGGAGTCATTGGCGACGTACATGCCGAACAGCGCACCGACCGGCAGCCCGCCCATCACCTTGGCCAGTTCCGGCTTGCCGGGTGCGGCGTCGATCTGGGCGAACAGCTCGGAAAGCGGTGTCATGCCCAGCTTTTCGATGGTGCCGGTGTCCATCCAGGCGTCGTACAGATCGTGGATCTGCTGGCCCGCACTGCCCGGTTCGGGATCGCTGATCCCGTCCACGATGGCGCGCAGTTGGTCCTCGACGCGGTCATTGACCTCGTCGAAGGTGCCGAACGAGACCTTGTCCGAGGGCAGTTGGTAGTCGCGCAGCCAGGTGCCGTTGACGCTGCGGTAGAGGTCGTCCTGCGGGCGGATGGCCGGATCGACTCCGGACAGATCGGGTCCGGTCAATGACTTCGGCGTGCTGGCGGCATCGTCCTTACTGCAAGACGCGAGCCAGGCGGCGGCCGGAGCCAGGCCGAGGGCGATGAGAATGGTGCGGCGGGACGGGCGGTTGTCGGCGGGACGGCCGGACGAGGTCACGCGGTTCCTCTCCTTATAGCTACAAATTTGCTAGAGGATGGTTCCGTTTCGAGGTTACTCGAGATCCCGGTCCGTGTCGGCGGTCGTAACATCCGCCACACCAGCCCCTTCAGTACCAGCTCTCGGACCCGATTTGGGGTCGACCTGCGGTTTGGCTACACTTGAGCGGTTGTCTGCGGGCTCTATGCCCGCGCTCCGGCCGCGAACCCCCAGTGGCAGGTCCCCCGGGATCGGCAAAACCGCTGGCAGGCGCGCGTGCCGCGTTCCCTTGGGAAGGCGTTCCGGAGGACAACTGACCATGCCCGTCGGGTCGGCAATCCGGCGTGCATATCGTCCAGGTCTTAGGAGGAGCTGAAGTGATTCAGCAGGAGTCGCGACTGCGCGTCGCCGACAACACGGGTGCCAAGGAGATTCTCTGCATCCGCGTTCTCGGTGGTTCGTCGCGTCGCTATGCCGGTATCGGCGACATCATCGTCGCTACCGTTAAGGACGCCATCCCCGGTGGCAATGTGAAGAAGGGCGAGGTCGTCAAGGCCGTCGTCGTTCGCACCACCAAGGAGCGTCGCCGTCCGGATGGCTCGTACATCCGTTTCGACGAGAACGCCGCGGTGCTGATCAAGCCGGATCACGATCCGCGCGGCACCCGCATCTTCGGCCCGGTCGGCCGTGAGCTGCGCGAGAAGAAGTTCATGAAGATCGTTTCTCTGGCTCCGGAGGTGCTCTGACTTATGAAGGTGCACAAGGGCGATACCGTGATCGTCGTTTCCGGTAAGGACAAGGGCGCGAAGGGCAAGGTCATTCAGGCCTTCCCCGCGACCGGCAAGGTCCTGGTCGAGGGCGTGAACCGGATCAAGAAGCACGTCGCGAACTCCGCGAACCAGCGTGGCGCCAGCTCGGGCGGCATCGTCACTCAGGAAGCCGCTATCCAGGCTTCCAACGTGATGGTCGTCGACTCCGACGGCAAGCCGACTCGCGTGGGCTACCGCACCGATGAGAACGGCAAGCGCGTTCGCATCTCCCGTCGTAACGGGAAGGACATCTGAGATGACTTCTACCGAGAACAAGGTCCAGCCCCGGCTGAAGACTCGCTACCGCGAGGAAATCAAGCCCGCGCTGAACACCGAATTCAGCTACGCCAACGTGATGCAGATCCCGGGCGTCGTCAAGGTCGTCGTGAACATGGGTGTCGGCGACGCCGCCCGTGACGCGAAGCTGATCAACGGTGCCGTCGCGGACCTCACCCTGATCACCGGTCAGAAGCCGGAGATCCGCAAGGCGACCAAGTCCATCGCGCAGTTCAAGCTCCGCGAGGGCATGCCGATCGGCGCGAAGGTCACCCTTCGTGGCGACCGCATGTGGGAGTTCCTGGATCGCCTGATCTCCATCGCGCTGCCGCGTATCCGCGACTTCCGCGGCCTGTCGCCGAAGCAGTTCGACGGCCACGGCAACTACACCTTCGGTCTCTCGGAGCAGTCGATGTTCCACGAGATCGACGTGGATCGCATCGATCGTCCGCGCGGTATGGACATCACCGTGGTCACCACGGCGACCAACAACGAGGAAGGCCGCGCCCTCCTCAAGCACCTCGGCTTCCCGTTCAAGGAGAACTGAGCACATGGCTAAGAAAGCCCTCGTAAACAAGGCCAACGCGAAGCCGAAGTTCGCCGTCCGCGCCTACACCCGCTGCCAGCGTTGCGGTCGCCCGCACGCCGTCTACCGCAAGTTCGGCCTGTGCCGTATCTGCCTGCGCGAGATGGCCCACCGCGGCGAGCTCCCGGGCGTGCACAAGTCGTCCTGGTGAGCTGACCAGCCTCGCGCTGATCAACTGAACCCCCGAAGGCCCCTTCCGAGATTCGTCTCGGAAGGGGCCTTCGGCCTTCCCCGTAACGATGAGCTACTGCAATATTCGACGCCGACGGGATACCGTGAGGTTCGGGGCGACGTTCGCGAGTCCATGAGGTGAAGCCAATGGTCAAGCTGCTGATCGAAGTTGATGACGAAGTGCTCGCCGAAGCGCAGCGGGTGCTGGGCACCGCCACTGAAACCGACACCGTGAACGCCGCACTCATCGAGGTCGCGAAGCGGATCAAGCGCGCCGAAGCCCTCGTCGAACTAGTCGAGATGGGGGAGCAGGGTGACTTCGACATCCTGTTGAGGAAGGGCAACTACCGCCTGTGACCGGTCAACCCACCCAATGGATTTCGACGCCGGGCTCAGTCTCCTGACGCCTGTGCTTGCAGCTCGACTGGGCCCAAAGGTCCCTGCCCGGACTCGTCTCGGTGTGTCGGATGGTTGCCGCTGACTATCGGCGGTCGGGCGAGGGGGCCAGCGGCACTGTTCGGAGGGGTTGGCCGCCGTCGATGAAGAGTTGGCCGGATGGCTTCAGGGCCGCGGTGATTCGCTTGATTGCTTGTGCACCGATCGTCGGGTGGCGGCCGTCGAGTGCGCCGACCCGGATGGCGAAGGCAAGGTCGAAGGGCGGCTCGCTGGGCTGTAGGACGAAGTCTTCGATGGCTATGTGACGCACGCTCATTCGGCCGGACGCGATTTCGGCGGCGCAGCTCGCCTCTGCTTGCGAGATCGCCTTCGTGGACCGGTCGATGGCGAGGATGTGCCCGGTGGTGAGTCGGGCCGCGACGGCTCGTGCGGCCGCGCCTGGACCGCAACCGATCTCGAGCACGCGTAGCTGCGGTTCGAGTGGCAGGGCGTCGACGATCGCGGACAACCGCGGTGACAGACCACCGGTCATGAAATCAGCCTAAATTGGTTGTCGCAACGCCGGACAAGTACCGTGACGGTTCGTCGGAAATGGGTGGTTATGGGGAGGGTTTCGAATGCGGTGGGTAGTGGCGGTTTCGGCGCTGCTGTTGGCGTTGTTCACGAGCGGGTGCGGGCTGATCGGCGGGTCGTCGAATGGTGTGCAGCAGGGCGACTGCTTGAAGAAGGCCGGTGAGGACAGCTTCGACACGGTGTCCTGTTCCGCGTCCGACGCCGGGTTTGTCGTGCTCGACCGTGCCGGATCCGGCACGGCGCACGACAAGTGCGTAGATGTCGCGGGCACCGAATACGTCTACTACGACAAGGGCGACGGCGCGGTGTGCGTCGGTATCAAGGGCGCCGATGTCGCCCACGCGGTGAACACCGCGCAAAAGGGCGAATGCGTCACCGACACCGCGGTCAATGATGTCCGAAAAGCCAACTGCGCTGACCCCACCGCGATCTACCGCGTCCTGGACCGCTTGGACACAACAGGCTTCATGTCGGATGCGGCCTGCAAGAGCGTCGCAGGCACCCAAACCACCTACAGCTACGTCCTCAAGTCGAAGAGCGGCATCGGCTCCCTGGGCACCGGCGTCGTATTCTGCTTGATAGCAAAGGATTCCGACCCCACCCGCACCATCGACAACGCCAAAATCGGCGACTGCCTGAAGAAAAAGGGCTCGGATAGCGTAGAAATCACCGCCTGCACGAGCCCCGACGCAAAATACAAAATCCTGTCCTCGGTCCTCGACGAATCCCTCTGCGACCGCGTAGCAGGCTCAATCGCCACCTACACCTACCAACCCGCAGGCGGCCTGACCTTCCCCAAATCCTTCTGCCTAGCCGCAGCCTGACCGCACACCCCACCCACCCACGCACACCGATCTGAAACCCCAACTCCCCGGCACATCCTGGCACCGCGTGGTCGGAATCCGCACGACCATGCACTGGCTGAGGGGCTTCCTGGGTTTTGCCCCAGCCATTGCATGCTCGTCACTCCAGCCGACATTTCACACCACATGCGTGATGCGGGTTGGAGTGGGCTCCTCCCAGTCTTGTGAGCTAGCGGTTGGTGAGGGATTCGGGGGCGATGGTGCAGGCATGTCCATCAGTTCCGCATACACCCGGTTGGCTTCGACAGCGGCCTGGTCCCTGGCATTCTGATGACACTGCGAGATTGCCTTCGCCAGTCGGCTACCGTCGACCGTCATCGCAGCCGGTGAAATCTGCAGATCGGTGATGGTTCCGTAGGCGTCGGTTTCGACGACAACCGCGCCACCTGACGTTTGGGCGCGGCCTCGAACCTGCGCGACCGCACTCACGATGCGTTCATTGCGTGCAGCGATCGGATCACTGTTCATTGGAGCTTCCTGTTGTGACGTCGAGCAGAACGGTAAGCCACCGTGGTAGGCAGCTGAGCGAGGGCCCGCCATCAAATTTCGCGGTACTCCTCCCGGGGGAGTCCCATGGCCTCGCGCTTCTGTTGTCGAGATTCGAATAGGCGTTTGCCCTCGATTCTCAGTTCCAATGTAATTTCATGCGCGCGCCATGCCCAATCCAAAAAGCTCTCTGCCAGCGTTTGAATTCGATCTGGATTTCGCTCGACATAGCAATAAACATTTGGCTGGTGATTTTCGAAGAAGAATACTTGGTAACCCTGATGATGAGCGAAGAAGAAGCGGTTCTCCAACGTCAACGTTTCGCCTGTATCGCCAGCAATATCCTCTGCGGCCACAACTGCATCCAGGGGTTCGGGGAAGAATACAGACGTGCCTCGGAAGAGCCTCCCGGCCTTCCTGCCCATGACTTGAAGAAAGGCGAGGTATTCATCGGGAAGCGGGATCGGTGATTTCTGTGCCACTTGCTGAATCTCACTGACCGTGCAACCGATGATGCTCGCCTGATCAGCCAATTCAGAGTCCAGCAGCGCGGTGCGCAGCCGAAGGGCCTTCTCCAGAGCGGCGTCGCTAGGGGGGTTTTGGAACGCTGTAGGTGACATTCAGTTCCACTCCTGGATACTTGTTCTCGAATTGTTTGATAACGGAGTCGCAGGCTGGGCAAGGCTCGCTTTCCGTGTAAAGTTCTATCTTGCCCGTCGACTTTGGATTCAGTTTAGCTGCGAGATTTTCGAGAATCTTATACTCTGAATCAGTCGGGCGGACTTCGACACCAGTATCGCTGCGTGGGGTGAAGATTGGATTCTTAGGCTCGCCCAGAGTTCCCGCTGGTGGCGGATCCTCACCGCTTATCGCACGCAGACTCTGGGATGAAACATACTGCCCGTCGATTTCACCTTCAGCCACTGCGACATTCTTCTTGACCTTGGCTTGGTTGCCACTCTTTGCGAGGAAATCGCGAACATCCTGGGCGGCCTGCTCGCCGTTGAAGTCTGTGACTGTGTCGGAATCTCGGTAGGGTTTTGGTTGTATGGGTTCGCCGATGGGTCGGGTATTGGCGTCGAATCGGGTGGGTTTGGCGTCCAGGAGTGGCTGCAAGTTGCCGGTCAGGCGTCCGGCGGCGATGGCCGTTCCAGCCAGCGCGGCGTTCTTGGCGGTTACCACTTCGGACAGCGCATCGATGATCGTCACCACTCGCGTGGCTGTAGCTTCGCCTCGTAGCCCCGCTGCTAATGCCGCGCCGCCAGCAGTGCCTTCGGGACCGATGACCGATGAAATCACCGCCGTGACCCCAACCGTGAGGACGAGTTCGGCCAGGGCCTTCTCGATTTCGTGATGGGCGGTGGTAAGTGCCTTGGAGTAGTCCCAGCAGGCGGTGGACAGGATTTCGCAGTGGTTTGCGATGTTCGTGATATCGCCGATGACGAGATCGATCTGGGTCAGGATCTGCGGGACTTCGTCGGATACCTGTTGATCGACGATTTCGCGGGCATCTCGGAGTCCTTGAACCACAGCGTTGAGTCCGTCTTTGGCGGTTGTCCACGCGCTGGTGAGATTGTCGAGCCCGTCTTGGTGGCCGTTGGGCCACACCTTGCCTTGGAGCCATCGAGTGATCAGTCCCCAACCCAGCGGTGCATCACTGTCGCGCCCGACGTTACCGCGTTGAACGCGGCCGAGTCGTAGCCGTTGGCGAAGCTCTGGCCAGTGTTATCGGTTCCGGCGCAACCCCAATTGTCGTCGAGGGACTTGGCCAAGGCGGTGATCACTTCGGTCACCGATTTGTGTGCTGTACCGAAAGTTGTTGCAGCGGAATTGAAGGCAGCTGGTTGCACGCTGATTGTGGCGGTCGGAGTCATGCCGGCCACATCTTCTGGTTGGTTGACACCACGTCGGAGTAGACGGTCCGCGCCTGATCGGTGCCGGTGCGCAGATCTTGGAGCGCCTGATGTAGATCGCGAGCGGCAGCCACCCAGCGCGTGTGAGCGGCCGAGTGCGCGTCGGCGGCCAACCCGGACCACTCCACATGCAGGGCATTGATCCGCTTCTCGATATCGTCGAGTCGCGTTTCGACCGTTGTCTCGATTTGCGCGGCTCGGTCGATCAGTCGCTGCATCTCGGTGAGGTCGGTGCGATATTCATCGGGATCCGCGCTCATCAGGCCAATCCCTCCGCCGCCGCATCCAACCGCCCTGCGGACCCGGAATCGGTGGACCGGAAGGTTATCGCGCCACTGCGTAAAGCCGCCGCGTCATCAGCCAAGGCGCCTACAAGGTTGCGCGCGGCTACTGCCCACTCGTCCCACGCCGTCTGGTGGGTATCGGCGGCGCTGCCTCGCCATTTGTCCATCAGCGACTGAACATCGCCGATGAGCTTCTCGACGTCGTTGTGGAAATCTTGCGCGGTGGTCCGCACCCAATCGGCTACCGACAGCATGTCGTCGATATCGGCGCTGAGACGCTCCCCGCTGCTCCCCGTCATGCCAGCCATTATGGGTGACCGCCTCGAGCCCCAGTCATCCGGCAACCCGTGAGTAAGGTCACCAGACGACCTGGACTCACGAGTTTCTCCATGTGCGTTGATGCTGGTCTCAGGCGAAGCGGTTGCCTTTGGTGGCGAGGGCGGCTCGGCCTCGTGGGGTGATGCGCCAGCGGCCTCGGGGTTGGGTGGGGAGGATCAGGCCGCGGGATTCGAGTTGGGCGAGGGCGTTTCGGGTGCGCCAGCTGGTTAGGGCGGAGGTGCGCTGGACTTGGGTGGCGGTCAAGGTCACGTTGGGGTGGAGGGCGGTCAGGACGGCCACTTCGGCGGGGTTCATGCTGCGAACTCCCTTCGGGCTCGGTGGCGGCCGGAGGAGTGTTCTCCCGTGTAGGGGACGTCGAGGTGGCCGCCGTTGAGGAGGGGGAGTCGGAGCGGGCCGGTGTCGTGCGGGTGGCTGTCGCGGTAGAAGTCCAAGCAGGATCGTGCGATTACGGTGAGGCACAGTGCCGTGATTGAAAGCAGTGCCCATGTGTCCCAGGACATTACGGACTCCTTGCGTTATAGCTTGCTGCGACTGGTCGGTAGAAATCCACTGTGGCGCAGCCGAAACGCCGCCAAGAGGGAATTCTCGACCTACGCTGGAATTCCAGTACGGACCGTTCCACTAAGCGTTCGCCCAGATAGTGAGGCTAATAAAATGGCTGGTTCCACTATTCCTCGTAGAGCTTTCGGCCGGTTCCTTCGTGGGCTTCGGGAGCGGGCGGGGGTGACCCTGCTGACCGCCGGGCTGGAGATCGACACATCGAAGCAGACGATCCTTCGACTGGAGGATGGTCAACCGACCAAAGTGTCTACTCCGCAACTAAAATCGCTACTGGACCTCTACAAGGTCCGTGCGGTGGATCGGGCGGAGGCGCTCGAGCTGTGGGAGGACGTCAAACAGCAGGCCAAGGCTGCCAAACTGCAAGGCATCGCGAAGGGTTGGTGGCAGGCGTACAGCGATCAGTACGCCCCGCACTTCGATCACTATCTCCGGCTCGAGGCATCG
Organism: Nocardia sp. NPDC051030; assembly: GCF_040683015.1. Lineage (NCBI taxonomy): Bacteria > Bacillati > Actinomycetota > Actinomycetes > Mycobacteriales > Nocardiaceae > Nocardia > Nocardia sp. NPDC051030. The sequence goes on from NZ_JBFBCD010000006.1 coordinate 173,818, forward strand.
GCGGACCGCCTGACAACTCACCAGCTCGTGCTGGTGCACGGGCTAGTGCAGACTCCGCGATACCGCCGGGCAATCATCGAGGCCACCCACCCTGACCTGGCGTCGGTCGATGTGGACCGTCGGCTCGAGTTGGCCGCGCGTCGTCAAGAACGACTGGCCGACAGCGGGTTCAGTCTGGAGATTCTGATATCGGAGGCGGTGCTGCGGCATCAAGTAGGTGGGCATGCGGTGATGGCTGAGCAGTTGCGTCACCTCGTGGATGTCGATGCGAGGGAAAACGTTTCGATCCGGGTGGTGCCGTTCAGTGCAAGCACGCATGCCGGTCTGATATCCCAATCGTTCACCTTGCTCGAGTTTCCGCCGCTCGCAATACGTTTGGTTGAACCACCAGTTGTCTACATGGAGGGTTCCGAAGGAGCGCTCTATCTGGAACAGGACCGGATGATCGGCCGATTTCGCCAGTCGGCCGAGGGCCTCCGCCAGGTAGCGTTGAATCAGCAGGACACCAGAGACATGGTGTCGGCGGTGGCGAAGGAGTACGAAGCGTGATCATCGACCAGTCGGCCGCAAGCTGGTTCAAGTCCTCCAAGTCCGCGAATGCGTCCGAGTGCGTCGAGATCGCATTCCTCGGTGACTCCGCAAACAACGTCGGGATCCGTGACTCCAAGAACCCCGGTGGTCCAGCGCTGATGTTCTCTGGAGACCAGTGGGACTGCTTCCTATCCAGCGGTATCTGGCAGCGCTGAGCGACTCGCCGGGGGCGGGTTTCCTGATCCGGGGATGGAATGCGGGCGTTCCTTCGATACTGGGGCGATGACGCAATCGGGTGAATTCGCGGCAAATGTGAGTTCGGTGGGCGGGCTGCGGGTGTTGGTGGTGGGGGCGGGGATCGCGGGATTGGCGGCGGCGCAGTCCCTTCGGCGGCTCGGGCACGAGGTGACGGTGGTCGAGGCTCGGGATCGGATCGGCGGGCGGATCTGGACCGATGACGACGGGGTGGATCTGGGAGCGCATTGGATTCACGGGACCGAGGGAAATCCGCTGACCGAGCTGGTGGAGCGGCTCGAGTTGCCGTGCGGATACGTCGGGGGTGACAGTTCGTACACCGGTGGCTTCGACAGTTTGACGCTGTTCGGGCCGGATGGGCTGCCCGCGCCGGTGACCTTGAAGAATCGCACGCTCGAATTGGCCGATGCGGTGTTGCATGAGTTGGAGTTGCGGGCCGAACTGGCGCGTAGGCATGGTGATCCCGATGTCTCGCTGGCCGAGGTCATCGATGCGATTCTGGCCGAGGGCAGCTATCCGCCTGCCGATGAGCAATCCATTCGCTATCACCTCAATGTGATTCTGCGCGAAGACGTCGGCGAGGATCCGGGCCGCTTGTCCTTCAAATACTGGGAGGAGGGCTATCGCGTCTACGGGTATGGGGACAGCGTGCTGGCGGGCGGATATCACTCGCTGGTGCAGACCCTCGCGGCCGATCTCACCATCGAGACCGGTGTCGTGGTCCAGGGCATCGCGTACGGCGATCCCACTCGCCCGGTGCGTGTCACCACCTCCGCCGGTGTCGTCGAAGCCGACAAAGTGCTGGTCACTGTTCCGCTGGGAGTGCTCAAGGCCGGTGAGCCGCGATTCGATCCACCGCTTCCGGAACTCAAACGCCAGGCCGTGGACCGCCTCGGTTTCGGCACTCTCAATAAGATCGCCTTGCACTATGACCACCGCTTCTGGCCCGCCGAGCAATACGTCTTCGGTTACCTGTGCCGCGAGACCGACAGCTATCCCACCGTCGTGATCAGCATGTGGAAGTCGCACGCCAAGCCGATTCTGGTGCTGTTGCTGGGCGCTTCACTCGGCCGCACCATGGAATCCTGGTCCGACACCGAAGTCCGCGACTACGCGACCACGGTGGTGAGCGATATCTTCGGCACGAATGTGCCGGAGCCGCAGAAGATTTCCCGCACAGCCTGGTCCACGGACCCGCATGCGCGCGGCTCCTACGCCTGTATCGGCGTGGACGCCTCTCCGCGTGACCTCGATACCCTGGCCGAACCCGTCGCTGACCGAGTCTTCTTCGCGGGCGAGGCCACCAACAGCTACCACTGGGGCTGCGTGCACAGCGCGTATGAATCGGGTCTGCGCGAGGCCGCCCGAATCGCGGGTGACCCCTCCCTCTACAACCCGCCCGCCACCGAAACTCCTCGCCGCCAGCGTCGCGATATCGACCGCATGAAGCGTTTCGCGCGAATGCGCATGAGCCACTTGTCTTTTGAATCCCTCCGCGAGCGCACCGCTTGTCTGGCGGCGGGCACCGACCCCTTCGGTGTCCGCTTGTTCGCTCCCCTCGTCGCCACCGACCTGGAAACCCTGGCCTCGATGTTCGACGAAATCGCTTACGCCCCAGGCGACCTCATCTGCCGAGAGGAAGACCCAGCCCACGGCATCTACGTAATAGCCGACGGCGACGTGGAGGTCGACTTCGGCGGCGTCTACGAGGGCGCACTCATGTCCCGCGGCGCAGTCCTCGGCGGCCACGACATCTTCTACGACGCCCGCACCACCACAATCACCGCCACCACCCCCGTCCGCCTCTACTACCTGGACCACTACCGCTACAAAACATTCCTCTACGCCTTCCCCGACGTAATGATGATGATGCTCTCCGACCTCATCACCCGCTGGGAACAACTCGAAGACGTCCTGGACGCCGCCACCCTCAACGGTGCTCTTCGCATCCTGCAAAAACGCCGCGCCGAGCCCTGAACCGCCGAGCCAACGGGTCAGGGGCAGGCGGTCAGGGCGGCGGTTTTGGCGTTCGAGTAGCGGGTTTGGGCGGACATGAAGGCGTCTTCGTTGCTGGTGCCGAGGGCTAGGTTGGTTAGTTGGGTGCTGAATGCTGTTGCGGCTTGGGAGTATTCGGTCAGGGCGGATTTGAAGTCGGCGGGGACTGGCGTGTTCGTCAGGGCGTCGGCGACTTTTGTGCCTGCGGATTTGAGGGCGGTGGCGGCGTCGGTCAAGGTGGGGAGGGCGACTTCGGCGGGGGCGTGTTCGTCGGCGCGTTTCTTGACGGCGTCGAGTTTGAAGCTGGCTTCGATGGCGGCGGAGAAGAATGTGCTGCAGACGGTGTTCATGCGGGCCGTGGCGGCCGCGGCCGCGGAGGTGGAGGCGCTCGCCACCGAGGAGCGGTAGGCGGTGACATCGGCATTATTGGCGATGCCGTGGCCGTCGATCGTGCTGGAGCAACCCACCGCTATCAAGCCCGCGCTCACCACCGCGACCGCCAACAGCATTCCGAGAGTTTGTCGCTTCAACGCCCCTCCTCAGTACCCCCGATTTGGTCGCTGATCTGCAGCTGTCTACACTAGACCGGTTGCCTGGGCACACCTGTGTCCGTATGCGCCTCGCGCGTGCGGCGTGTTGAACCCCGGGCAGCGAATCATTCGGCCGAGCAACCTCGGCCGGAAAGAGCCGAATTGTCGTAGGCCCACGACCGCCCGTGTGACGGTGCTGAATGGGAACCGCGGCGAGAAAGGTAGCGGTCAACTTATGACCATGACAGATCCGATCGCAGACTTCTTGACCCGTCTGCGCAACGCCAACTCGGCGTACCACGACCAGGTGAAGGCTCCCCACTCGAAGATCAAGGTGAACATTGCCGAGATCCTCAAGCGTGAGGGCTACATCGTCGACTACCGCGTCGAAGACGCCCCCGTCGGCAAGTCGCTGATCGTCGACCTCAAGTACGGCCCGAGCCGTGAGCGCTCCCTGCAGGGTGTGCGCCGCGTGTCGAAGCCCGGTCTGCGCGTGTACGCGAAGTCCACCAACCTGCCCAAGGTGCTCGGTGGCCTGGGCGTGGCGATCATCTCCACGTCCACCGGCCTCCTGACGGACCGTCAGGCCAAGCAGCAAGGTGTAGGCGGGGAAGTCCTCGCCTACGTCTGGTAAGGGAGGTAGGAACAATGTCGCGTATCGGTAAGAAGCCGATCCCGGTTCCCGCCGGCGTCGAGGTGACCATCGAAGGCCAGAACGTGTCGGTCAAGGGCCCCAAGGGCACCCTGTCGCACGTGGTCGCCGAGCCGATCACCATCGCCCGCGCGGAGTCCGGTGAGCTCGAGGTCGTTCGTCCGAACGACGAGCGTCAGAACCGCTCGCTCCACGGCCTGACCCGCACCCTGATCAGCAACATGATCGAGGGTGTCACCAAGGGCTACGAGAAGAAGATGGAAATCTTCGGCGTCGGTTACCGCGTGCAGGCCAAGGGCTCGAACCTCGAGTTCGCCCTGGGCTACAGCCACGCGGTTCCGGTCGAGGCCCCCGAAGGGATCACCTTCGCGGTCGAGGCCCCGACCAAGTTCTCGGTGTCGGGTATCGACAAGCAGAAGGTCGGCCAGATCGCCGCGGTGATCCACGGCCTGCGTAAGCCCGACCCGTACAAGGGCAAGGGCATCCGCTACGCCGGCGAGGTCGTTCGCCGCAAGGTCGGAAAGACGGGTAAGTAAGCCATGGCACGTACTGAAAACCAGAAGGCCAAGCGCCTTCCGATTGGCACCGATGCGTCTACCGCGCGTCGTCTGTCCAAGACTCGTCGCCACTTCCGTCTTCGTAAGAAGGTCGTCGGAACCACGGAGCGCCCCCGTCTGGTGGTCAATCGCTCCGCGCGTCACCTGCACGCTCAGCTCATCGACGACTCGATCGGCAAGACCATTGCCGCCGCGTCCTCGGTCGAGGCCGATGTTCGTGCATTCGAGGGTGACAAGTCCGCCAAGGGCGCCAAGGTCGGCGAGCTCATCGCCGCCCGCGCCAAGGCTGCCGGTATCGAGGCGGTCGTGTTCGACCGTGGTGGTCACGACTACCACGGCCGTATCGCGGCGCTTGCGGATGCCGCCCGTGAAGGTGGGCTGAAGTTCTGATGATTGCTAACACCAAGGGAAGGAACGTCTGATGCCGGGACGTCAGCGGCGTGACGGCGGAAACAACGGTCCCGCCGGACAGAACAACAGTGGCCCGAACGACCCTAACCAGCGTGGTGGCGGCCGTGACCGTCGCGGCGGTGGCGACAACCGTCGGGACCAGGCCGAGAAGAACCAGCTCGAGCGCGTCGTCGCGATCAACCGCGTCTCCAAGGTCGTGAAGGGTGGTCGTCGCTTCAGCTTCACCGCCCTCGTGATCGTCGGTGACGGCAACGGTCTGGTCGGCGTCGGCTACGGCAAGGCCAAGGAAGTTCCCGCGGCCATCCAGAAGGGTGTCGAGGAGGCTCGCAAGAGCTTCTTCCGCGTCCCGATGATCGGCTCGACCATCGTCCACCCGGTTCAGGGTGAGGCGGCGGCCGGTGTCGTCATGCTGCGTCCGGCTTCGCCCGGTACCGGTGTGATCGCCGGTGGCGCGTGCCGTGCCGTGCTCGAATGTGCCGGTATCCACGACATTCTGTCGAAGTCGCTCGGTAGCGACAACGCCATCAACGTCGTGCACGCCACCGTTGCCGCGCTGAAGATGCTGCAGCGTCCCGAAGAGGTTGCCGCTCGCCGCGGTCTGCCGATCGAGGATGTTGCTCCGCACGGCATGCTCCGTGCTCGTGCGGGACAGGGGGCCTGATATGGCACAGCTCAAGGTGACCCAGATCAAGTCCAGCATCGGCGCCAAGTCGAATCAGCGCGAATCGCTGCGCACCCTCGGGCTGCGTGGCATCCGCCAGGAAGTGGTTCGCGAGGACAACGCGCAGAACCGCGGCCTGATCAACGTCGTGCGCCACCTCGTAACCGTTGAGGAGGTTCAGGCATGACCATCAAGTTGCACCACCTGCGTCCTGCCCCGGGCGCCAAGACCGATAAGACCCGTGTGGGTCGCGGTGAAGGCTCCAAGGGTAAGACCGCGGGCCGCGGTACCAAGGGTACGAAGGCTCGTAAGAACGTTCCGGTCCGCTTCGAGGGCGGGCAGATGCCGATCCACATGCGTCTGCCCAAGCTGAAGGGGTTCAAGAACCCGTTCCGCACCGAGTACCAGGTCGTCAATGTCGGTGATATCGCTCGGGTGTTCCCCGAGGGTGGCACCATCGGCAAGGCCGAGCTGGTCGCTGCCGGTCTCGTTCGCAAGAACGAACTGGTGAAGGTGCTCGCCGAGGGCGAAATCGGTGTGGCCGTTCAGGTCTCCGCCGACAAGTTCTCCGGCTCTGCCGCGGAGAAGATCACCGCGGCCGGTGGCACCACCACCGTGCTGGGCTGACCAGTAACCTGAATACACAGCGGCACCGGGTGAGCTGAGAGCTCACCCGGTGTCACTGTTAGAGTTCAAGTGTTGTCTGCCAACACCGTCATGGGGATCGGCGTTAATCCTTCGCTGAAGCCATGGCCTGACCCATGTCGTTAGCCAGGAGGATGTGTGCTTTCCGCCTTCGTGTCGGCTTTCCGGACTCCGGACTTACGGCGGAAGATTCTCTTCACGCTGGGCCTGATCGCGCTCTACAGGCTCGGCGCCTCGCTGCCCTCGCCAGGCGTCAGCTATAAGAACGTCCAAGAGTGTGTGAACCTGGTTTCCGGTGGCGATTCCGCCGGTATCTACCAGCTGATCAACCTCTTCTCCGGCGGAGCTCTGCTCCAGCTGTCGGTGTTCGCGATCGGCATCATGCCGTACATCACGGCGAGCATCATTATCCAGCTGTTGACCGTCGTGATTCCGCGGTTCGAAGAACTGCGTAAAGAAGGCCAATCGGGTCAGAACAAAATGACCCAGTACACCCGATACCTGGCGGTCGCGCTGGCGGTCCTGCAGGCCACGGGTCTGGTGGCGCTCGCTTCGCGCGGACAACTGCTGCGCGGGTGCCCCAAGGACATCCTCGACGACACCTCCATCTTCGGCATGATCATCATCGTGCTGGTCATGACCGCGGGCGCGTCCCTGGTCATGTGGTTCGGCGAGCAGATCACCGAGCGCGGTGTCGGTAACGGCATGTCGCTGCTGATCTTCGCGGGTATCGCGGCGCGTATTCCGTCCGAGGGCAAGTCGATCTATGACAGCCGTGGCTGGGGCGTGACCGCTCTGGTTGCCGCCGCCGCCCTGGTCGTGATCGTGGGTGTCATCTTCGTCGAGCAGGGCCAGCGCCGGATTCCGGTGCAGTACGCCAAGCGTGTGGTCGGCCGCAAGATGTACGGCGGTTCCTCGACGTATCTGCCGTTGAAGGTCAATCAGGCCGGTGTCATCCCGGTGATCTTCGCGTCCTCGCTGCTGTATCTGCCGAACCTGCTGGCCCAGCTGACCCAGAAGACCGCGGGTGAGCCGGCCAAGTGGCAGGAGCTGATTCAGAAGTACCTGGTCAACCCGAGCAACCCGGTGTACGTCGGGATCTACTTCGCGTTGATCGTGTTCTTCACCTACTTCTATGTCGCGATCACCTTCAATCCGGAGGAACGCGCGGACGAGATGAAGAAGTTCGGTGGCTTCATCCCGGGCTATCGCCCCGGTAAGCCGACCGCGGACTACTTGAACTACGTCCTGAGCCGGATCACCCTGCCCGGCTCCATCTACCTCGGTGCTGTCGCTGTGCTGCCGAACCTGCTTCTGGGTATCGGCTCCTCGGGCGGTATTCAGAGCCTGCCGTTCGGTGGCACCGCGGTGCTGATCATTGTGAGCGTCGGCCTCGATACCGTGAAACAGATCGAGAGCCAGTTGATGAACCGAAACTACGAAGGGTTCCTGAAGTGAGACTCGTACTGCTCGGCCCGCCCGGGGCCGGTAAAGGCACGCAGGCCGAATTGTTGTCGGAAAAGCTCGGTGTTCCGCACATCTCCACGGGAAACCTGTTCCGCACCAACATTGCCGAGCAGACCCCGCTGGGTCGCGAGGCGCAGCAGTACCTGGACACCGGTCACCTGGTGCCGTCCGACGTGACCAACCGCATGGTCGATGCCCGCATCGCCGAGCCGGACGCCGCCAATGGCTTTGTGCTGGACGGCTACCCGCGCACCGTGGATCAGGCCGAGGCGCTGGAGAAGATGCTGAAGGAAGCGAGCCGCGAGCTCGATTCCGTGCTCTGCTTCGTGGTCGATGAAGATGTCGTGGTCGGTCGCATGCTGGCCCGTGGCCGCGGCGACGACACCGAAGAGGTCATCCGCAACCGCATGCGCGTCTACCGCGAGGAGACCGAGCCGCTGCTCGAGCACTACGACGGGCTCGTGGTGTCGGTCGACGGCGTCGGCGAGATCGACGAGGTCAATGTGCGGGCCATGCAGGCGCTGGGTCGCTGAATGGTCTTCGGCCGTAAGACCAAGAAGGTGGTGCCGTTCCGCACCGCCGGTGAACTGGACGCCATGGCGGCGGCCGGCGCTATCGTCGGTCGTGCGCTGGTGGCGACGCGTGCTGCCGCCAAGCCCGGGGTCTCGACCCTGGAGTTGAACGAGGTCGCCGAGCAGGTCATCCGCGATGCGGGGGCGGTCCCGTCCTTCCTGGGCTACCACGGTTTTCCGGGGTCCATCTGTTCGTCGGTGAACGACCGTGTCGTGCACGGCATCCCGTCGAAGGACGATGTGCTCACCGAGGGCGACCTGGTGTCGATCGACTGCGGCGCGATTCTGGATGGCTGGCACGGTGATTCGGCCTGGACGTTCGGGGTCGGCAATATCATCGAGGCCGATCGGCTGCTGAGCGATGCCACCCGGATGTCCATGGAGGCCGGGATTGCCGCCATGCTTCCGGGCAATCGGCTGAGCGATGTCTCGTACGCCATCGAGATGGGGACGCACGCCGCCGAGCAGGAGCACGGCCGCGCCTACGGCATTGTCGACGGCTATGGCGGTCACGCCATCGGCCGCGAAATGCATATGGACCCGTTCCTGCCGAACGAGGGCAAGCCGGGCAAGGGCCCGCTGCTGCGTGTCGGTTCGGTGCTGGCGATCGAGCCGATGCTGACGCTGGGCACCACCGAGACCAAGACTCTCGAGGATGACTGGACGGTCGTCACCATCGATGGTTCGCGTGCCGCTCACTGGGAGCACACGGTCGCGGTCACCGAGGACGGCCCGCGCATCCTCACTCTCCGCCCGGAGTAATCCGGTTTCAGCTTGTACGGCGAAGGCCCGCTCCGCGATTCGGAGCGGGCCTTCGTCATGTTCGGGGCCGCTTCTTACCGGGGATCGCGGCTCGCAGGTGGTTCGATGGAAACCATGAGCGACAAAGTCGTAGTCATCACCGGAACCTCCACCGGGATCGGCCTCGCGACCGCGGCAGCGGCCGTACGGTCCGACTTCACCACCGTGGCGACCCTGCGGAATCTCGACCGCGCGGACGCGGTGCGATCGACCGGCGCGGACGTCCGCCAACTGGACGTGACCGATGCCGACTCGGTGGCGGAGTGCCTCGCGGGCGTGATCGCCGACTACGGCCGCGTGGACGCCATCGTCAACAATGCGGGCGCCTCCGTGCTGGGCACCGCGGAAAACCTTTCGATGGACGACTTCCGTCGCGCCATGGAGGTCAACTACTTCGGCGTCGTCGAGCTGACCAAGGCGGCCATGCCGCACCTGCGCGCCACTGGCGGCCGAGTGGTCACCGTGACCAGCGTCGGCGGCATCGTGGGCCAGCCCTTCAATGAGGCCTACTGCGCCGCGAAGTTCGCCGTTGAGGGCTTCATGCAAAGCCTGGCCCCCGTCGCGGCCAGTGTGGGAGTGGGCATCTGCGTCATCGAACCCGGCGCTGTCACAACGGAATTCGTCGCCAACGCGGGCATCGAACCCGCCAAGGAAATCGCCGAAGCAGGCCCCTACGCCCCGGCCCTGCGCGCCTACATAGAACGCACCCTCGGCGCATACACCGTAGGCCAAACCCCCGAAGATGTAGCGGCGGTCGTAATGCAAGCCCTGACCACCGACCCCATCGTCTTCCGCAGGCAAACCTCCGACGCCGCAAAGGCTTTCGTAGCCTCCACCCTCGCCGACCTCGACGGCTCCGCCATCCTCAACCTAACCTCCACCTGGGTCCGCTGACCTCGACCGGGTCCGCACCCCATCTGTTCGGCTCACACCTTCTATCGGGGACCCATAGCGGGTGCGTGCCAAACAGATGGGGTGTGTGCACCACTGGACCCGGCGGTGCTTGGGTCCGCTGACCCGGCACGAACTTTGAGCGGTACACACCCCGTGCGTTCGGCTCGCACCCCGTTTCGGTGATCGATAACCGGTGTGCCGAACAGATGGGGTGTGGACCACTGGATCCGGCCGTGCTTGGCCCTATGGGAGTGGGTCGCCGGCCGGACTGGTCGTTCTCTTCGGTTGGCGGGGAGGGGGTCGGGCGGCTAGCTTAGGGCCCGAAGTTGATGGGCCGAGGAGGGACATGTCCGGAGAGACAACCGGCGTGCAGGGTGATCGAGGGTTGCTGGGGCGGATCGCGGATACCGCGGCCGCGCAGAATCTCGGGGCACATCGGATGGCGTATCCGGCGGTCAAGGGGGCGGGGCGGCTGGATCTGTATGAGAACGGATTCACCGCCGTGCTGGACGGGTCGACTGTCCGGGTGGGGCGGTACGACTCGGCGCAGGTCAGTCAGAACGTGGTGCGGGTGCATCGCAATGGCGTGCATACGCACACCACGCACGAGTATCGCGTCACCGATGTGAATGGTGCGGAACTGCGGCTCACAGAGGCGATTCGGGGTCCGGAGGAGTGGGGGCCCGCCCTGGTGGAGGCGGTCGCGGTGCGGCAGGCCGCCGGAGCGGTGGACGCGGTGCGGGCGGGGCGGCGAGTCGAGTTCGGGTCGTGGTGGCTGTCGGCAGCGGAGCTGGGTACGGGGCGCAAGGTCATTGCGTTGCAACAGCTTCGCGGCTTTCGGGTCGATCAGGGCACCGTCACGGTAGAGGCCGGGGAAGACTTCCGTGTCACGCGTAGAGTGGGGGAGATCCCGAATTTCCTGGTATTCCGCTACCTGCTGCGGCAGCTGCGCCCGGACCTGCCGGAGTCAGCGGGCAAGATCTTCGCACGGCGGCTGACCGTGCGCGGTTTCAATCGCGCGGTCGCGCTCGCAGCGGTCATCGCATTCGGCATTGCCTGCGTGAGCAATTGGCCGGTGCACAAGGCTGAGCTATGCGGCAAGCTCTCGGACTTGCAAGCAGCCAAATCCGAACTCACCGACCAATTGAAGGCCCTACGCGATGCGGCCGATAACTATCGAGGCGAGCAGCAGGACGCCGTCCGCTCCGACAGCGACAAGCTCGACAAGTTCACCGGCTCAGGCCGCCACTGGCTGAAGGACTCCGACCTGGACGGTGCAACACCCGCGATCCGCACTGTCTGCCAAGCAAATTCGTTCGCCAGAGGGCACTGAGATGAACCGCGATATCCAGAGTCTGTTGCTGAGCTCGGCCACCCTGGTGCTAGGCGCACTGGCAATGGTGCTCACGACCAGCTGGGTCCTCCCCATCGGAATGCTCGTCCTCGGTGGCATCGGCCTCCTACTGGCCCTGATAACCCCAGCCCGCGAAACCGGCCCCGACCGCCGCCTACACCTCCAGTAACCCACCACCAGAGCCATTCGCCGCCGAGGGAGCTCTCATGGTGGAAATCGGGGCTCAATCACACCACCAGTGCTCCCTGATCTTGGTGCGCCATCCCGAATGCATCTAGGTCGAACTGTCACGCCGACTGCGGACAGCCACGAGAGCGCCTGACTCGCCGCGACATTCGCCAGCCGGACCGAATCACTGCCGCTGTGGCAGCCAGCCCGAGTCCGTCTATTGCTGCGTTGGCGAGCACACCTGGCGTGGGGTGAAGCAGTTCGCAAGCGGTCATTGCCGTAGGCGGTGGCGTAGCTCGTCGGCGAGTTGGGCGGCGGTGTCGCGGAGGGCCTCGGCGAAGGGGTGGCGGCTGTCGGGGCCTGGTTGGCGGTAGGCCAGGACGGTTCGGCGGAAGGCGGCCGGGTCGTCGATGCGGATGATGGAAACCGTTGCGGGGAGGGCTGGTACGAGCAGGCCGGGGACGATGGTGACGCCGAGTCCGGCGGCGACCAGGCCCAGTTTGGCGGCCCAGTCGCGGGCTACGTGCGCGATCGTGGGTTGCCAGGCGGGATCGGACCAGGCGCCGAGGAGTGTGCTGCGGGGGTTTTCGCTGCCGGTGATCCACTGTTCTTCGCGGAGGGCGGCAGGCTGGACGCTGGTGTGGCCCGCCAGCGGGTGGGTGGGGTGCACGGCGAGGTTCAGCGAATCATCCAGCAAGGTGGTGAGTTCCACGCCGTCCGGGGGTTCGATGATGCCGGAGAGCACCGCCATGTCGATGCGGCCTCGGGCGAGTGCCGTGAGCAGGCCGGGGCTGTTGCCCTCGCGCAGTCGCACTTCCAGTCCGGGATTGCTGTGTGTCGCAGCGGCTATGGCGCGGGGGGCGAGTGCCGCGGTGGCGGTGGAGAATGCTCCGACACGTATGCGGCTGGGCGGCTGAGGGTTTCGCAGTTCCTCGCGGGCGATGGCGAGGGCGTCGAGCACGGAATCGGCGTGGCGGAGCACGATGCGGCCCGCCTCGGTTGGTCGTACCCCGCGCGCTTGGCGTTCGAACAGCGGTTGCCCGGCCGCCTGTTCCATCAGTGTGATCTGCCGCGAGATCGCGGACTGCGTGTATCCCAGACGTTCCGCGGCCCGCGTGAACGACCCGCTCCGAGCCGCCTCGCGCACGACGCGCAGCCCGCTGACAGTGAACTCACCCATGCCTATCCGTGATACCAGGTATGCGAGAGTCTCGCTGGTCGCATGCCTGCTTCGCCCGTAGTTTCGCTGGTGTGAGCCCTATCGAAAACAAAGCCCTGATCCGCGGAATCTTCGAGCAGATGGCACGGGGCAACGGCCGCGCCCTCACCGACGCCATGTCGGACGAGTGCCGCTGGACCTTCCCCGGCGAGTGGTCCTGGTCCGGTACCTGGGAGCCGAAATCCACCGTCGTGCACGGCCTCCTGCGCCCGCTCCTCACTCAATTCGCCGACTACCGCAGCGAGGCCGACCTGATCCTGGCCGATGACGACCGCGTAGTGGTCCAAGCCCGCGGCATCGGCACCACGGTCGCGGGCGAGCCCTACCCTCAGACGTATTGCTTCCTCTTCCGAATCGCGGACGGCCGCATCACCGAGGTGATCGAGCACTGCGATACGGCATTGGTCGAACGGGTCCTGAAGACCATGACCCGGCCCGCTGCTTGACCGCGATCCGGCTACGACTCCAAGAGGATGGTGACGGGCCCGTCGTTGACCAGCTCGACATGCATGTGCGCGCCGAATACTCCGGTGGCGACGGTCGCCCCGAGCTCGCGCAGGCTGGCCGCGAAGGTGTCGACCAGCGGTTCGGCCACCGGCCCGGAGGCGGCGGCATTCCAGGAGGGCCGCCTGCCCTTGGCAGTGTCGGCGTAGAGGGTGAATTGGCTGATCACCAGGATGGGCGCGTTCAGATCGGCGGCCGATAGTTCACCGTCGAGAATTCGCAGCCGGAAGAGCTTGTCGGCCAGCGTTTTCGCGGTGGCCTCGGTATCGCTGTGGGTGATCCCGACCAGCGCGACCAGCCCCTGCGGCGCCCCGTGCGCGGCCGGATCGATCCGCCCGACCACCACGCCGTCCACGCTGACCTGCGCCGAACTCACCCGCTGCACCAGTATCCGCACAGCGTCGATCTTTCCAGACCCCAGTTTCGTTCGCCCCCTGCCGCGCGGACCGGCTCACCTGTCGGTACCGTCGAGCGTGAATTTTATTGTGCGCCACCGTCAGTTCACGAAACTAGGCTGTGCTGGCACACACATAGTTGACTTTGGGCGGAGCGACGGAAGTTACCGATGGCTGAAATCAAAGACACGACGGTCTGGCCGGACCTGAAGAAAGCGGCGGACGGGGGGACGCTGAAGTTCGAGTCCGCCGCGGCGGAGACGGGTGCGCAGGCGGCAGCGGAGCTGGTGGGCGCGCTCCGGTATTACCGGGATATGGCCGTGGATCTCGCCAAAGTGAATCCGATCGGTGATTTGCCGTCGGGCGGGCTGCTGGCCACCAAACTCGCCGATACCGGCCAGCTGCTGCTGGATTCGCTGGACGCGCACATCCTCGTCGCGACCGATATGGGCGAGACCTTCAAGGCGGCGGGCCGGGCGTATCTGCTCGCGGAGCACGCCTCGGCGGATTCGTTCCGGTATCAGAACACGGCCATGCCGACCAAGGCCGTCGATCAGGGTCTGACGGCTCCGAAGGGCGAGAGGTACAAGCCCAAGGTCACCGGAGGCCGAGCGCCGACCAACGATGGCGGCCGCAGCCTGCACGACGATTTCCCGGACAGCCTGAAGAAGTATCACGTCGACATGAACAAGCAGAACATGTCGATCCACCTGGAAGCACCGGATTCGATGACCTGGGCCGCGATGTATGACCTCGGTCAATCGATGAAGCCGGATCCGTACTCGGATGCGAGCGAGCTGTGGAAGTTCCTGGCGGGCAAGATCGACGAGAAGATGGGCGCGTTCACCAATAAGATTCAGGGGCTGAAGAAGTCCTGGGACGGTCCGCCCGGGGGTGGTGCGGAGCAGGCTCAGGCCGCGGTCGTGCAGTACGCGAACGATACGAAGCCGCTCGTCGACGGCATGAAGGTCCAGGGTGAGCTTCTGCATTACGTCTATCAGTGGATGAAGAAGACGACTTATGTCATGCCCAAGACCAGGGATCAGCCGTCGAGCTGCGATAAAGGCGAGGCCCTGCGCGATATGCAGGGCGAATACAAGAAGCATTATTACGACGGCGCGGAAAACACCGCGACCACGGTGACGCAGCTTCCCCCGCCGACCAAGAAGCCGGAGCCGCCGAAGGTTCCGGAGCCCAAGCCGGAACCGAAACCCGAGCCGAAGCCGAACCCGAAGGGGGACGGGGACGGCGGTGGTGGCGGCGATCAGTCGGGCGGCGGTGGCGGAGGCAGCCATTCGGGCGGCGGTGGCGGCAGCCAAGGGGGCGGCGGTAGCCAGTCCGGCGGCGGAGGCGGCCAGGCGAAGGCTCCGACCATGCCCAATCTGGATCCGACCAAGCCACCCACCACGGATCCGACCAAGCCACCCACGACCGATCCGACCAAGTCGACCACGGATCCCACCAAACCCACTGTCGATCCGAGGTCGAACACCACGCTGCCGGTCAATACCGGCTCCGGGTCCACAGGCACCGGGTCCGGGTCGGCGAGCCCCTCGTCCAGCAATTCGAGTGGCAGCTCGGGCATTTCCTCGCTGACCAGTGCGCTCAGCTCCTTGGTCAGTGCGGGATCGACTGCGATGCAGCAGTTGCCGAGCATCATCACGGCGCTGGAATCCGCGGTGAAGTCGACCGATACCGCGACGCTTGCTTCGCTGCTCGGAGTGCCCGAGGACAAGTTGACGGCCGCGATCACGGCGGTCGAGCAGAATCCGGCCAAGCTGGCCGAGCTGGGGCAGCTGCTGGGTCTTTCGACGACCACGACCGATGCCACGGTGCCGGTCGACACCACGGCTTCCGGTGCGACGGCGGTGACGCCTACATCCGCGCAGGTGACGACGACTCCCGCGGCCGGGCTGCCCGGCGGCCCGGCGGCGGGGCTGACCAACCTGTTCCCGCGCGCGGGACTCTTGGATGGCGGTTTCATCCAGCCGGTATCCGGTGTGACAGCTGGTATTTCGGACGCTGTGCTGAATGGCTCGGCCACTTCCGGTGCCGATGCCGAGCCGCCCGCGGTGGACTTCGTCGCGGCGCTCTCGCATATCGGTGAGTCGCAGGTCGAGGTGAAGCCGGTGGCCGAGGCGTGAGCTGGAAATTCACTGACGTCGAGTTCAAGATCCTGTGCAATCGATATCGGGAGGGGGCGCTGCCTTCGCCCTTCGTGTATCTCGCTCGGACTCGGGTGGACGACGACTACCAGCGCGAGCTCCGAGAGATCGGTGCGGAGCTCGACGCACGGCTGGATCCGAGTTTCCGCGCGATATTCGAGACGGTCGCGCGCCCAGAGATTTTCATCGGCGTGCATGGCTGGCATGACGCCGATATGGAGAATCCGGACAAGCATCTGCGGGTGCATGGTGCGTTGCGCGGACGCCGCGCGTTGGTGCTGATTCAGCAGCCGGGTGAAACTATGGATCACAGCCGTGAGGTCACGCTGATCGAGTGTGAGCCGGAGGAGTTGGCTCGGTTGCTGGTGGCGCAGCTGCCGGAGGTCGAGGCGGGCCGATCGGGTCCTATAAATCTCCATACGGAACCGGCGACCCCGGATCCCTATGAGGCGCCGCGTGCTTCGGCCTTCGACAGCTTCGAGGAGACCGCGGAAAGCCGCAGTCTGCGCTTCCTGTCGCTTCCGGCCGATCAGACCGGTGCCATGCAGATCCTGCAGGGCCGCTCGAAGTACGGTCCGCGTGGTGTCGCGGAGTCGACGCTGGTGTGGCGCGATCTTCCGGGTGACGGCCGGTATCTGATCGATCTGGATACTCCGACGCGGACCGCGGTGGGTGTGGACGCGCGCAAGCTCACCGCTCACATCGACGGAGTCATCGGCCGGATTCTGGCGCGCATGGAATCGCGCGGCGAGCAAGACGAACTCTGAGTGCGGGCGGTGGGATTCGGAAGGAATCCCGCCGCCCACATCATTCGGCCCGGCTCGGCCATCGGGTTCACGGAGCAGTTGCGCGGACTCAGGAGGCGGCCAACATCGAATCGTTCCAGATCAAGCGAATTCAGAGGATGTAGGGGAATACGGTCAGATCGTTGGTCGCGATCCCGATACCCGTGCCCGCGCCGATCGCGCCGCCACCGGCCGTGCCTGCGGCGACACCGACCGCCGCGCCGATAACGCCGCCGATGATCGCTCCGGGAATGGCTCCGAACCCGGCGACGGGCGCGCCGATGAGTCCGCCGATGACCGCGCCCACTCCGGCACCCACGACTCCAGCCCCGACCGCGCCGAGCCCGGCGCCGATGCCGCCACCGATCACCGCACCATTGTCCTGCGGCGTGTACAGCGCGACCGGCTTGATCTGCGCGGGCTTGGGGAGTGCGGCGTGAAGGTCGGCCACGGGCGCGGCGGTGTCCTCCGGCAGGTAGTACGCGATCGGCTGCACAACCGGTGCGGCCTGCGCGATTGCGGGCTGCGCGACGGGGGATTCGGTGTTGACGGAGGCCGTCGTGCCGGGCTGTCCGGTGACCGATTCCGCGGCGGCGGGTCCTGCCACGCCTGCCAGTGCGATGGCGGAGGGCAGCGCGATCGCCACGGTGCGGAGTCCGGTCATGCGGGCGGAACGGGTCATCGAAGAGTCCTTTGGGTAGGAAGATCAATAGTCACAGTTTAGTAACTGGGTCTGTAACCGTTATTTCCGGGTCGTAAACATTTGCGTCCACGTCGGATGTGACCGGAAGGTGTGCTGGCTGCGGCGTCCGGAGAACCGGCAGGTCCGTGCGGCGCAAATGTGCCTGTGGCGTGCCTCGGCCGATCCGGCCCACGCCGCCGAATCGGCACTCGCCGTTCATATTCCAGCAACTGGGTGGTTGCTCTAGGCTGAAAAAGTTGATGCCCGGAGGTTGTTGGTGAGTGGTGGAGGTGGTTCGTGAACGACCGGCTGCATTCCTATGAGGATCTGCTGACGACCGCCGCGGGCAAGACCGCCAAGGTGCGCGACGGGATCGAAAAGGTCGTGGACGCACTGGTTTCCAGCACCGACGGGCGCGGACAGCCGTGGGGTTCGGACTCCATGGGCAAGAACTTCGCCGACGGGCCCAATGGCTATCTGAAGAGCAGCAGCAACCTCATCGAGGGTGCGAACAATATGGCGGGCACGTTCGGCAACTTCTCCAAGGGCCAGACCGATGCCGCCGCATTGCTTTCCCGTATGGATACGGGAAATGGCGAGGGCTTCGAGTGACATGACCAACGAACGCGAGAAGTCCGACCTGCACGCCATTCTGGATGGTTTCGCCGACCAGATGCGCACCATCACCAAGTTGCAGCGCGAGCGGGCCGCGCTCACCGCGTCGGCGAGCGTGCGGAGCAAGCGCGTCACGGTGACGGTGAACGCGGACGGCACCTTGATCGACATCAAATTCGGTTCGGGCATAGAGGATCTCGACTATCCGGAGATCGCCAAGGCGGTGCTGGAGGCGGCGCAGCAGGCGTCCGCCGAGGTGGCGCGGCGGAGCCGGGAGGTGATGGCGCCGGTGTCGCAGACCCGCAATCGCCTGCCGAAGCTGGCCGACCTGATTCCGGGCATGCCGGACCTGAGCCGGGAACTGGCCATCCCGGAGCCGCCGGTGGTGTCGACCGCGCCGCCCAAGGCGCCGGAACGTATTGCGGCGGAACGTGCTGCGGCGCAGCCCGATCCGCAGGCCGAGGCGGCACAGCGACGCGGCGGGGCCACCGACTCCGGATGGTGAGTGTGCGCGCGGGGGCGGTCGGCCGCGAATGATCTATCTGCCCCCCGAACTCGAATGGCTCGGCTGGCTCGTCGGCATGGAATGGCCGGAGGGCAATGAAGACGAGATGTGGTCGCTGGCCGAGGACTGGCACACCGCGGCCGATGGTCTGCGCGACCAGCTTTCATCCATCGACGACGCGCGCTACGCCACCCTGGCCGCCTATGTCGACGGCCAGGGCCGCGATGAGATGGCCAATGCCTTCGATCTGCTGAGCGGCAAGATCAAGAAGGACGACAACACCTCCATTCCGGATCTGGCCGGGTACCTCGATCAGATCGGTGAATCGGCCTACGAGACCGGTTCGGAGATCGAGTACACGAAGCTCATGTTCTACTCGTCGCTGGTCCTGCTGGCGGCGGAACAGATTGCGGCATGGTGCTTTCCGCCCACCGCACCCGCCGTAGAAGCGGCGGCGATCGCGGCTACCCGCATCGCGGTCCGCATCATCGGCCGCCGCGCGTTGATGGCGATCGCGCGCGCGGCCGCCAAAATGGGCATCACGGCCATCGTGAAGTTCGCGCTCAAGCACATGATCATCGACACCGCCCTGGGTACCTTGCAGGACATCGGTGTGCAGGAGTGGCAGAAGCACGAGGGCCACCGCAAGAACGTCGACTGGACCCGCGTCGGCGTCACCGCCATCAGCTCGGCGGCAGGCGGCGCGGCGGCGGGCCCCCTGGGTGGAGTGATCGGCCACCACCTGCCCGGCACCATGAACCACTACCTGTCGTCGATGATCACCGGCGCAGGCGCCGGAATCGTCGGCGCGGGAGCCGGTTTCGTCGCCGCCACCGGCGCACAGTTCGGATTCGACGTCGCCCAGCACGGCTGGGATCAAGCAGTCGAGAACCTGAAGAACACCCAATTCGACCCCCGCATGTTCACCGCAGGCGTCTCCAACGGCGCCCTCTCCGGCGCGAATCACGGTGCAGCCCACAAGTTCTGGGAACCCCGCGTAGCGCGCATGCGCGCAGGCATCCCCGACATGGCCAACGTAGGCTTCCGCCCCGGCGCCGACGGCACCCACACCACCCCGGGCAACCTCGCCCACAACGGCGCATCCGGCGCGAACGGTGGGTCGGATGCGAATGGCGGGTCGGGCGCGAATGGTGGGTCCGGTGGCAATGGTGCGCACGGCGCGAACGGTGCATCCAGTGCCAATGGTGCACACGGCGGCGCGAGCCTGCACCCAGCGGGATCCACCACCGGAGAATCGGATTCCGGCACCCACCCCCGCACCTCCAACGACGGCACCGCCCCCCGCCCGGAAGCCCACACCGACGGCGGCGCAACCGTAGACACCCGCACCAACGACCGCGGCACCCCCACCGACGCCACCCCCGACGGCAACGGCACCCAAACCCACTCACCCGCCCCCACCACCACCCCCGAATCCCACCCCACCCCCGACCCCCGCGCCGACACCCCCCAATCCGCCTCACACCAAGCGACCGCCCCCGACCACGCCAGCCAGGTCGACACCGGAGTCCAAGCCTCCCCCCACGATTCCCCCGCCCCCGCCACCCACGGCCCCGACACCTCCACCGCCTACGCAACCCCGAACACCACATCCGCAGCCCCCGGCCCGTCCACCGCAACAGGTTCCGGCCCGTCCAGCACCACCACCGGCTCCGGCCCGTCCACCGCGACAACAGGTTCCGGCCCTTCCGCCACCGCCGGTCCCACCCCCGCGAGCGCGCCCGCCGGTACAAGCCCCGCCACTTCGGGTGCAGGCCCCGCCAGTGCAGCCGCCGGTGCAGGCCCCGCCGCCGGTGCCGCCCCGGCCGCCGGCACGGCTCCGGCGGCTGGTGCCGGTCCTGCTGCTGGTGCGTCCAATGTCGCAGCTGCCCAACATGGCGCAGGCGCTCCCCAGCACGCCGCAGGCGCCCCCCGCCCCGTCGACCCCCTCACCCCCCAAACCAAGCCCACCATCACCGACCCCACCACCTCTGGGGCAAGCGCCGCAGAAACCACCTCCCACCCAAACTTCAACGCCCCCACCGAGCACCGCGCGCCAACGGATACAGAATCCAACGGCTCCCGCCTCAAGTCCGACGCCCCCTCCGACCTCCCACCCACCCGCGACGAAGCCGCATCGCCGCGTGATGAGAACGCGCCGTCGCGCGAAGACCACCCATCGCGCCCCGATGAGGCCGCTGTGTCCCGCGACGAGAGCCCGTCGCCTCGCGACGATTCCACTCCGCTGCGTGACGAGGCGACCACACCCCGCGATGAGGCCGTTGCGCCCCGCGAGGAGAGCCCGTCCCCCCGTGACGAGTCCGCTCCGCCGCGGCGAGACGAGGCGACTTTGCCTCGTGACGAGAGCCGGTCGCCTCGCGGCGAGTCCGCCCCGCTGCGTGATGAGCCGTCAGCGCTTCGCGACGAGCCCACCGTGCCGCGTGATGAGAGCCCATCGAACCTCGATGAGCACACTCCGCTCCGAGGCGATGGCTCGTCATTGCATGATGAGGGCGGCGTCCCGCGTGAGGAGAGCCCGTCCTCTCGTGATGAGTCCACTCCGCTGCGCGACGACAGTTCGCCACAGCGGGATGACGTTGCGTCGCCGCGTGATGAGAGGTCGGCGGAGCCGGACGAGCTGACCGGGCCGCGCGCCGATGAGGGTGCGGGGCGGGCGGATCGGTCCGAATCGCCTGTTGGGGAACATGATTCGGGTATGCCGAAGGCGCCGTCCGATGGGCGGACGCCGGGTGAGGGGGATGGGTCGGCTAGGCCGCGTCCGGTAGATGCTGAGCATTCGGATGCGGGGCAGTTGAAGGCTGAGGACGATTCTTCGGGTCGTCGTCCGGGTGATGATGATCGGGCGCGGGGTGATGACCCGGATGTCGCGCTGCTGGTGCCGTTGCATCCGGTGGGGGATGGCGCGATTGCCCGTGGGGCGGATGGGCCTGAGCGGCGTACCGCCGGTGGTACGCGGGAGCCGGATGTGGTTCATGCGGGTGACGGGCCGGATGGTCGCGTGCCGGAGGGTGCGGCTCCTGAGCATCGGAGTGGGCGGCCCGATCGGGGCGATGGGGCCGCGCCGCATCCGGGCAGGCTTGACGAGTCGTCGGAACTTGGTGGGCAGCAGCGGGATTCGAATCGATCGGAGCCGGATGCGAATCCGGACAGGTCGGATCGTGGGCGTTGCGGCGAGCTGGCGTTGCGCTTGCTCAAGTCGATCACCGGCAACGATTCGATCCGTATCCCGGAGCGCGAGATCGGCCCCGAGGGCATGTCGGCCTCGGAGTTGGTGTCGGATGCGGGCGGCAAGCTGCGCACCTTCGACGGTCACGACGCCATCGCCGATCAATTGCGCGAGCTGGGCCCGGGCTCGGCGGCCCTGGTCATCGACCATTACGCCGGTCCCGCCGACGAGCACGGCGTCGGCGCACACGCCTACCTGCTGGTGAACGAGGGCGGCGAACTGGTCGTCAAGGACCCGGGCGCCGGACTCGATCACGGCTATCCGCCGGTCGTCCCGCGTGAGACCCAGGGCACCCACGCCGTCCTCTTCAAGGCCGACGGAACCGCCGTCGACCCCTTGAAGGAGCAGGTCCGCCACGCCCTGAACCCGGACGGCCACCCCCACCCAGCCCCATCCCATCCAGACGATCCGCCCGAGGATCCGAACCGGCCCGATGGTGTTCGGCCGGATGAGGCTCGCCCGGAGGGGATGCGGGTGGAACCGGACCGGCTCGAGTTGGCTGCGTCCGAGCCGCGGCCGACTGCCGCGGATGCGGAGGGGCCGGAGCATTTCGACGGGAATGATTGGGTTTCCGAGGACAAGCCGCCGCATGTGGATGATTCGAATGATCAGCCTGAGCGGTGGGATGGTTCGGAATGGAAGGTGGACGAACCACACCGGATCGAGGACTCGTGGACCGGGTTGGGCCGCGACGAGATCGTTCCGGAGTTGGAGCGGCGCTGGCCGGATCTGGATGCGTCGGGCTTGAACAATGGCTTGGCGGACACGGAGTCGATCCGCGAGTTCGCGCGCGCGATCGACGACATGATGACCCGCTTCCCGAGTACCGATTTGCGCCGTATCGAAATCGGCCCGGTCGAGGATCCCAACGCCTACGCGGTCGCTCAAGGGCGGTTCGACGCCGACCACGTCTTGCACAACGACCGCATCGTCTTGAACGAGCTGTGGGCCGCGGATCCCAAGGCCTTCGCCGCGGCTGCCCGGAACGATGAGGCCGCCGACTTCCATGTGCCGAATTCGGCTGAGCGCCCGGTGTATTCGACGATCGTGCACGAGTTCGGGCACGCCATGGATTTCGGCTCCCAGCGCATCTCGCAGGACGACGCCGTCTACGCCCTGGTCGACCACTTCATTGCCACGCGTGGTGAAACCGAGGTCCTGCCTTTCCTGGAGTGGATGTCCCAGCTATCCGACTACAGCTTCAACAAGGAGAGCGGACTCAACGCGCCCGAGGCCCTGGCGGAGGCGCTCACCGATGTGATGTTGAACGGTTCCGGCGCGAGCGAGCCCGCGAAGGTGCTGCACAACCTGCTGCTTTCGCACGCCGCGCCCGACGCCGTAATCCCGACCTCGCACGAGATCGCGGCCGACCACATCCGCCCCGTCCCGGACCACAGTCCCCATGCCGACGACACGTCCACTCCGCCATGGGGAACCGGCTGGTCCGCCGTCGACGTCGGACCCGAGTCGCCCCACCTCGCCCACGATGCGACACCCGATGCGCCACGCTCGGAGCCTTCAACCCCGCCCCGCGCCGCCGCTGCGGGCGATTCCGAGATCACGTCCCCTTCTCGAGGTTCCGGCCGAGACGGCGAGACCGGCGGCCCGTCCCCCCGCCCCCGCCCCGACGAGTCCGGTGCCGATCACCACCCGGACCCGAGCGAGGCAGGCAACGGCAAGCCCCCGAACGACCCCCCACGCACCCCCGCCGCCTCCGACGACCACCCGGAGCGCCCTGGCGAGAGAAACTCCGACCCCTCCACCGACCCCGGCAACACGGTCCCACGCGAACTCCACCCGGAGACTCCGCCCGGCCGCACCCCCGATGCCGACCCGAATCCGGCTGCCGCACAAGACCCGACGCACCGTGACCCGGGCGCACAGGACCTCGGCCACGAGCCGACCATGCGCGACCCGCAATCCCAGCCGCCCGCGCATGAGCCGATTTTGCGTGATCCGGCCACATCGGGTGACAGGGATCCTGAGACTTCGGGTGAGCATGGTCCGAGTTCGGAGTCACATGAGCCGACGTTGAATTCGGCAGAGGCGCAGGCGAATTACGATCGGTTGTTGCAGCAGCGCAAGGAGATGGCGCGGGAGCTGGAGTTCTGGCGGGCCAAGCGGGATGACCGGGTCGGGCGTTTGGGCGATGTGGGGGATCCGGAGGAGGCGCTCGGGTCTCGGGATGGGTTGGAGCGGACTGTAACTCGTTTGGTAGACGAGTTGGGTGTGCGATCCATCGAGCTTGCCGGAGCTGGCGATGAGAGCCCGCAGCATGTGCGGGAGCCGGTGGGCCGGGAGGAGCTCGGGCACCGTCGCGAAGCGTTGCGCAAGCTTGTCGAAGCCGCCGAGAAGGTGCTCGGGCTTCAGGATGAGATTGCCCAAATCGACAGGCATCTCTCGGATTTGGAGCATCGCGGCGATATTGTCGGCCGCCCGATGCCTGCCGAGTTGCAGACCGAGCACAGGCGTATGGCGCAGGAGCGCGCCGAGGAGCTGTTGCGGATCAAGCCGCGCCGCATTATGCGCGACGATCTGGCCACTCGTCTCGGCGTGACGGACGAGCATGGCCTAGTAGACGAGTCGGCCTTGAGTCATGACCGGCTCGACGCCACCATCGACGACCTGCGCACCCGTTTCCCCGAGGATGCCGACGCGATCACGGCACTGCGCGACGCCGCCGACGATGTGAACCAGGCACACAACAAGATCGGCCGCATTCAGGACGAGATGGAGCGCGCCTCCGCCGCCTACCGCCAGCTGGCCGAGGCCGAAGGCGCGCGCATGCACACCGATCGAGTGGCTCTCGTGGGAGGCGATCCGAAGCGGATCATCGTGTACGGCCCACGTGACGAGCTCGGTCATCCGCGCGCGGATCATGATGCGGCCCTGGACTTCGCGGTCCAGCATGTCGGCGATATCGCCCGCGCCATGGCCGATCCGAATACGAAGATCGAATACAAGCAGGTGCGCGGCGACCGCGAAGGCAATCGCGATGTCGTGGACCTGCCGCCGCCCACGGTCGATCACCTGCACGCCGCCTGGCCCGGTGGCGGCCCTGGTCGCTTCGACATGGTGAGATGGCGTGACGCGGAAGGGAATTGGCATCATGTCGATCCGAGCCGCCCGGATCATGAAACGAATCGGCCTCGCAGTGATGCCAAGGAGAAGGCCGCGATCAAAGATGTTGCGGACCATGTCAAGGACCGCACGTACGAGCCGAGGGTCCTTCCCGAAGGCCTGAGCAGCTGGGCGACGGATCAGGGCCAGGCCGAGGTCGAGGGCATATTCATCGACCCGGCTCAGGGTGAGCACGGTGTCAACTCGGATATGCTCGAGAAGATCCCCGGCGGCGATCCGGTGACCTTCCCGGGCCAGGAAACGTACGACCTGCCGTATCACGGCGCGATTTCTCAGGTGATGCGCGTGTTCCTGGAGGTCGCGAAGGGAGCTGGCTTCACCTGGTTCGGCGACCCCGAGCATCCAGGCAAGATCCATCCGAAGTTCAAGGGCCATCCGTGGTTCAAATCGCGTGCGCCCGAGGTTCAGCCGATGGTGCGCGAGTGGACTCCGCAGGAGCACGTCGCGGATGAGCGTTCACCGGAGCTCAGGCAGCAGAAGGCGGACGATGCGGCGCGCTGGGCGGAGGTGCAGGCATGGGCCGATGCGGAGTACGCCCGATTCCGCGCCGACGACAGCGATGTCGATGCCATCGCGGCAGGATTGGACGCTTACCGCCAGCGCGTGGACACCGGTGTCGCCGATTTCATCGACCGGATCCGTGACCAGCTGGCAAACCACCCGGATGCCGACCCGGCCGAGCTGATCGCCGATTTCGTCGGTGAGCGTCGCGGCGAATTGTCCGAGGACGTAGTGGATCTCGCCGCCGACCTGCGGCAGGCGCTCGGTCAGCTGGACAGCCATGACCGTGAGACGGTGGCAAACGCTGTCGCCGATGGTTTGCAGGCTGCCGCGGATGCCATGGTGCCGCCGGAGTTCACGCACGAGGAACTCCAGCAGATCAAGAACCATCTCATGCGTGACGAGCTGTTCTCGGTCGATCCGATCAATGGACAGCTGGAACGCCGCCCACTGGATGCGGTCGCCGATGTGGCCGAGGCCTGGAACCGCCTCCAGGCGGGCAACCCGCACCCCTCCGATCTCCTCCTGCTGCAGGACGCCCTCGCCGAGTCGAACTACTTGCGAGACAACCCGACCGCCACCTGGCGAGCAGCGAATGCCCACGCCGCCGCCGCGGACGGCTACCACTGGGATGCCGCCCGCCCGCCCCTCACCGACGACCGCGCAGGCATCAAATACGAACCCGCCCCCTTGCCGGAGGACAACTTCCTCCCACGCCGCCCGGAACCCGACACCTGGAAGCCGCCCCCGGGCTGGCGTCTCGACGGTGACACCCCCGAGCTGCCTCATGGCGGCGATTCGAACGGCGATACTCAGGCGCTGCCGCGTGGCGGCGACCCGGACGGCGACACCCAGCCTCTGCCGCGTGGCACTGACCCGGATGCCGAGACACAGGTGCTGCCTCGCGGTGACGGGCGGGAAGACCGGTTCGAGCGGCTCGAAGCTGAGCACGCCGACGTGGACGCTCGCATTGCGGCTGAGCGCGCCGCGTGGTTGCGCGAGGCCGCCGATGCCGAGTCCAGCAGTGACCCCGATAGTTTGGCGCTGCGCCTGCGGGCCGATGAGGCGGAGGTCGACGCACGAATCGCGGCCGACCGCGCGGACTGGTTGTGGGATGGCCTCGGCGGCAGGCCGGACGAGCCACCGAATGCCCCTGCACCCCACCGTGATCCGCAAACCCCGCCGTCAAGTGGCGAGTCCGAATCACTAAGCCGAGACGGCAACACCAAGCCCCTCGAGCAACCTCGAAATGACGGCACCACAAGGCCTCTCGAAGCGCCGCGACCCGAAGACACCACCGATCCCCGTGCCGACGACACCGCCCGAGTCGACGGCCCCGACAGGTTCGAGCGGCTGGCTGCCGAAAACGCCGACCTGCTTGCGCATATCGACGCCGAACGCGCCCGAGAGCTCCGCGAACTCGCCGACGCCGACCCCTCCGACACCCCGGACGCCAAATACGCGCGCTTCCAGGCGGATATGGCCGAATTGGAGGCCCGGGGCTCCGCTGCCGACGCCGAACGACGGTGGGAAGACGCCGGTGGCAGGCAGCGTCCGGATTCGGACCCTGTCGACCCGCCGAACTCCGATGGCTTCGGCCCGCACCCCGACGACCCCACCGGCGGCGCTCCCGCCAAGCCGGAAGGCCCCAACCACCCGGGGTCCGACCCCGCCGCCGCGGACCGCGCCGGACTGCCTCGCTCCGACAAGGCGCTGCCCACGCACGACGAGCACGGTGGTCCCGAGTTCTTCGACGGAAGTGGCTGGGCCACAGACGATTCGCACACGACGAATGACTCGAATACGACGGAGCATCCACATCAGGACGATGTCTTACAGCCTCCCGAAGACACTTCGGCCAATTTCGATCCGGCCGAGCACGACTGGTCGCCGCGCCCGGATGACAGCTGGTCGCAGCTGGATCGCGACGGGATCGTCGATGAGCTGAAGGAACACTGGGGTTTCAAGGACGTAATCGGCTTCGACAACCCGAATGTCGATGTGGAAGTGCTGCGCGAATATGCCCGCGCCGCAACCGATATGAAGGCTCTGCACGGCTTCGTCGATCTACGCATGCTGGAAGTCGGCCCGACCGATACCCCGGGCGCTTATGCCGAAACGCATCCGGGCTCCGACGCCAATGGCCGGAATTACACCGCGAAACTCGTGCTGAGCGACAAGTGGGCGACCAACCCGGAGGCCTTCCGCGCCAGCACGAGGCTGGACGAGGAGTCCTCCTTCCACGTGCCGAATTCCGGTGACCGCCCGATCTACGCGATCATGGTGCACGAGTTCGGCCACGTCCTGGACTTCGCCGGTCAGACGCTGGCGCGCGCCGACGTCGACAGCACGCTGTTCAACCACTACAAAGCCAAATACGGTGAGGTCAAGACGATCCCGTATCTCGAGTGGCTGTCCCAGTTGTCGAACTACAGCTTCGAGTCCGGCGGGACCAACCACCCCGAAGCGCTGGCCGAAGCCTTCACCGATGTGATCCTGAACGGCGAGAACGCGAGTGAGCCCGCCCAGGTGCTCTATCGACTCCTGGTCACGCACGCCGAGGACGCCTACATCCCGCCGTCCGCGGCCGGTGAAACTCCGGCCTCCCACCCGCACCTGTCCGAGCATGCGGCCGAGAACCACTCCATCCCCGAGCCCTCGAACGCCTCCAGCGGTGAGCGTCCCGGCACCGATCCCGCCCGACAACACTCCAACCCCGAGTCGGACGGTGAGACCCCCGAGCCGAGCGGCGCAGGCGACGGCGCACCGCCGAACGAACCCCCCAGGGCCCCTTCATCATCCGACCCGGACGAGAACAGCGCCTGGTTCGACCGCCAGCAGGCCATCCAAGCCGACTGGAGCGCCCGCGAGGACGCCAAGAACGCCGCCTGGCTACGCGAACTTGTCGACCGCCATCCACCCGAAAGCCTGGATCGCCGCTTCGCGGAACTCCGCGCCGACAACGCCGAAGCCCTGGCCCGAATCTCCGCAGAACGTGCAGATCACCTGTGGGAGAACGCCGGTGGTCGCGTGGAAGAGGCCACCCCGCCCATCGCTCACGATACGACCTTGCGTGATCCGGCCGCATTGGGAGAGCCGACACCGCGTGACCCGACTGCGCCGGAGCCGGGGCATGAGCCGACGCAGCGTGATCCGCAGGCGCAGCCGCCTGCGCACGATCCGGCCGCATCGGGCGAGAGGGATCCCGATACCTCGGGTGAGCATGGTCCGGGGTCAGAGCCGCATGAGGCGACGTTGAATGTGGCTGAGGCGCAGGGGGATTACGACCGGCTGTTGCAGCAGCGGAAGGAGATGGCGCGGGAGCTGGAGTTTTGGCGGGCTAAGCGGGATGACCGGATTGGGCGGTTGCTCGATGCGGGGGATCCGGAGGAGGCGCTCGGGTCACGGGATCGGTTGGCGCGGACTGTTACTCGGTTGGTTGACGAGTTGGGGGTGCGGTCGGTCGAGATCGCCGGGGCCGGTGATGAGGGGCCACAGCGTGTGCGGGAGCCGGTTGGTCATGAAGAGCTGGAGCGTCGGCGGGAGGCGCTGCGCAAGCTTGTCGAGGCTTCCGAGCGGGTGCTCGGCTTGCAGGACGACGTCGGGCAAATCGACAGGCGTCTACAGGATTTGGAGCATCACGGCGATATCGTGGGGCGGCCGATGCCTGCCGAGTTGCAGGCCGAGCACACGCGGTTGGCGCAGGAGCGCGCCGAGGAGCTATTGCGGATCAAGCCGCGCCGCATGATGCGCGACGATCTGGCCACTCGCCTCGGCGTAACGGACGAGCACGGCCTCGTCGACGAGTCCGCGCTGAGTCATGAGCGGCTCGATGCGACCATCGACGACCTGCACACTCGTTTCCCCGACGATGCCGACGCCATCCGCGCCCTGCGTGATGCCGCGGACGATGTGAACCAGGCGCACAACAGAATCGGCCGAATCCAAGACGAGATGGAGCGCGCCTCCGCCGCCTACCGCCAGCTGGCCGAGGCCGAAGGCGCACGCATGGTGACGGACCGGGTCGCCATCGTGGAGGGCGATCCGCGCCGGATCATCGTCTTCGGCCCGCGTGATGAGCTCGGGCACCCGCGCGCGGATCATGATGCGGCGCTGGATCATGCGGTGAAGCACCACTCCGATATCGCACAGGCGATGATGGATCCGGATACGCGCGTCGAGTACAAGCAGGTGCGCGGCGACCGCGAAGGCAGCCGGGATGTGGCGGAGCTGCCGCCGCCGACGGTCGATCACATGCATATGGGCTGGCCGGGTGGCGGAGAACGCCGCTTCGACAGCGTGAGATGGCGTGATGCGGAAGGGAATTGGCATCACGTCGATCCGGGCCGACCGGACCGGGATTATCACGTGGCCGATCCGAAGGCGATCGCGGACGGTGCCAAGCGCCGCAAGTACACCGCCCGCGATCTGCCGGAGGGTGTGAGCGGCTGGGCGGTGGATCCGACCCAGGCGGTGGTCGAGGAGATGTTCGTCCATCCGGGTCCCAACGACCACGGAGTCGACAAGGATCTGCTCCCGAAGATGCCCGGCGGCAAACCGGTGATTCCCCCGGGCATGGAGACCTACGATCTGCCGTTCCACGGCGCGGTGTCCAACCTGATGCGCGTCGTGCTGGAAGTCGCGAAGTTGAGCGGCTTCACCTGGTTCGGTGACCCCGATCATCCGGGCAAGATCCATCCGGGGTTCAAGGGCCATCCCTGGTTCAAAAAGCGTGCGGGTGAAGTACAGCCGATGGTGCGCGAGTGGAATCCGGTCGAGCACACCGACGACACGGAACGCTCACCGGAGTTCAAGAAGCGCAAGCTGGAGGAGGCCGCGCGCTGGGCGGAGGTGCAGCGCTGGGCCGACGAACAGTACGCCCGATTCCGTGCCGATGACACCGATATCGATTCCATCGCAACAGGACTCGACG
Organism: Nocardia sp. NPDC051030; assembly: GCF_040683015.1. Taxonomy (NCBI): domain Bacteria; kingdom Bacillati; phylum Actinomycetota; class Actinomycetes; order Mycobacteriales; family Nocardiaceae; genus Nocardia; species Nocardia sp. NPDC051030. The sequence continues at coordinate 204,003 of NZ_JBFBCD010000006.1, forward strand.
CCTACCGCCAGCGGGTGGACACCGGTGTCGCCGATTTCATCGACCGCGTCCGCGAGCAGCTCGTCAACCATCCGGATGCCGACCCCGCCGACCTGATCGCCGACATCGTCGGCGAGCGTCGCGGCCAAATGTCCGACGACGTACTGGATCTCGCCGCCGACCTGCGTCAAGCGCTCGACCAGTCCGACAGCTACGACCGCCAGTCCCTGGCGAATGTGCTCGCCGACGGTCTGCAAGCCGCCGCGGATGCCATGGTGCCGCCGGAGTTCACCCACGACGAACTCCAGCAGATCAAAAACCACCTCATGCGCGACAACCTGTACTCCCTGGACCCGGTCACCGGACTCCTGGAACGTCGCCCCCTCGACGCGGTAGCCGACGTCGCGGAAGCCTGGAACCGCCTCCGCTCCGGCGACCCCCACCCCTCGGACCTCCTGCTCCTGCAAGACGCCCTAGCCGAGTCGAACTACCTGCGAGACAACCCAACCGCCACCTGGCGCGAAGCCAACGCCCACGCCGCCGCCTCCGACGGCTACCACTGGGACGCCGCCCGCCCACCCCTCACCGGCGACCGCGCCAACATCAAATACGAGCCCGCCCCCCTGGAAAAACCCACCCTCCTCCCACCCCGCCCAGAAGCCGACACCCTCGAACTGCCCCCCAACGGCGATCCGAATGGCGGCCCCCAGGCGTTGCCGCATGGCAGTGACCCGGATGCCGAGACACAGGCGCTGCCCCGTAGTGACGGTCGCGAGGACCGGTTCGAGCGGTTGGAAGCCGAGCACGCCGACGTCGACGCCCGCATTGCCGATGACGCGAATGATCCTGCGTACGAGCACCATCCGAATTGGCGTTCGCACCTGCCGAAGGTTCCCCGTGACTTCGACGTAGACATGCCGGACTACACCCCGGAACCGCCGCGCCAGCCCGCCCCGTGGACCCCACCCTCCGATCCGGTGGATCCACCGCACAATCCTCCGCAGCCGCAGCCGCAGCCGCAGCCGCAGCCGCAGCCGCAGCCGCAGCCGCAGCCGCAGCCGCAGCCGCAGCCACCTCATCCGACGGCTCCGCCGCTACCGACGGTGCCGCAGCCACCGCATCCCACGGCTCCGCCTGTCCCAACTCTGCCTCCGGTGCCGACTCCTCCGGTGCCGACGCTGCCTCCGACTCCGACTTTGCCGCCGGTGCCCACGGTGCCGACCCCGACCTTGCCCACGGTGCCGACACCGACTCTGCCGACGGTTCCGACTGTGCTTCCAGGCGGATCGGGTGGGCCGTCGAGCGGGGGTGGCACCACTCATGGCGCTTCAGGTAATCCGGGCAGTGCATCGCCGCATGTTCCCGGTGATACGACCGCCCCGAATGGTTCCCGGGAGCCATCTGTAACTGGAACTCGGGATGTCGGCGGGCAGCCGTCTGCTCCCGGCGGCCCAGGCGTTCCGGGGCATCCGCCTGTGCTGGGGGCTCCTCGGGAGCTGTTCGCACCGCATGTTCCGTCTGTGCCCGATGTTTCGGGCGGGCCGGTGGTGTCGAGTGGCGATCCTGTGGCGGCGGGGTATCCCGGTGGGATGCCGATGATGCCTTCGGCGGCGAATTCGGGCGTGGGGAGTGGTGGGGCGAATGCTCGTGCGGGGCAGCGGTTTCCGCGAGCCTCGTCTGCGCCGGTCGGTGGTGGGCAGGTTTATTTGCGTCTGCATTCGGGGTTTGGGGATTTCGCGATGTTCGATCCGATGACGGGGGAGTTGCATTCCGCGCCCGCGTCGGCGTCGGTGCCGGGTGGTGTGTATGACGATTTGGATGGGGTGCGGGTGGTGTTCTATCGCGGGCAGTTCGGGCTGGCTTTGCAGGTTGGTGGGCAGACGATCGCGGTGGATCAGGTGGGGGCTGATGTTTTGTGGGAGCGGGCCGAGCACGGGTTCAACAGGTTGAGGGTGCAGGTTGCGGGGAATCCGTACTGTGACCTGCGGTATCGGGCGGTTGCGACGGATGCCGATCTGGGGCTGTTGATCCGGGATGTGCTGGCGGATCCGGTTCGGCGGGCGCGGCTGTTCGGGTGAGTGAAGTGCTGTGAGTTCGCCGATTTTTATGGTTTCGGCAACCACCCGGTCGGCTTCGATATGTGATGCTGAGGGTTGGCTTTCGATAGACGAGGAGGGTGGACGTGCGTAGTGGCCGTCCGGACGCGGAGCAGTTGCGTCGCAATTTCGAGTCCGTATTGAGTGCTGCCCTGCAGGGTGAGGGTGTGCGCAGCGAGACGGGTCTGGACTCGCCGACGCAGGATGCCCTGTGGGCCATTGCCCGTGCCCATCCGAATGCCTCGGACGATTTGATCGCCGCCGCCAGGCAGTCCCTCGCCGACCAGTTGGATGGCACCAATGCCGCCCGCTGGCGTGCGAATCTGGACCGCATGATCGCCGAGCAGTCGTGACCACGTCCCGCGAATTCAGCGAAACCCGCACCGGTGAAACGGAATCGGCCGAATCCGCCCCCGACATCGGTTTCAGCATGGAGCCGCGTGAACCCGCGGCCGCCGAGCTCGATACCCCCGAACGTGCCCGCCGCCTGGCCCACCGCATCGCCCAGGAACTGATGCAGCTGGGCCCGGAGGGCTGGCGGCGCGTGCACGCCGCGTTCGCGCTCACCGCGGTCGGCCACCACTCCCGCGTGATCTTCTCCGATGATGACGAACGCCAGGCCCGCGTCCTGCCCTCGGCCGAGGCGCTGGATCTGGTTGCCGCGCATCGCCGTCTGTCCGCCGAGCTCGGTGACGGCCCCTGGTGGCGGCTCGAGCTCGAATTGACCGCCGAGGGCGGCCTGACCGTCGATCACGACTACGGCGACGAGCCCTTCCCGGATGATCAGATCTTCGCTCCCGAGGACTATCTGGCCGACCTGGAGGCCTATCCCCGCTCCACCCTGCCCACCTGGCTGGCCGCCTATGTGCGCCAAGACAATCGGCAGTCCCGCACCGCGCAGCAGGCCGCCGTCGCCGCCCGAGCCGATGCCGAATCCGGCTACCTCCCAACGGTTTCGACGGACGATTTCCCGGATTTCCCACTGCTGTGGTCCCGTTGGTCCGCCATTGCCGCCGCCTTCGTCGCGGTTCGCTCGGAGTGGGGCCCGCGTGTGCTCCCGTCCTTCGGCTGGTTCGAGGGCTCCCGCCGTTCCGGCTCTTCGCTCTACGCCCTGCCGGGCGGCCGCGCGGTGCTTTCCGGTGGCGTATGGGACGCCCCCGAACTCGAGGCCGCCTACAACGGCAAGGCCCCCCTGCCGCGCCTGTACAAGGGCGCTCCGGAATGGGTGGCGAACCCGGTGCTGAACACCCGCGCGGGCGGCGGCCTGCTCACCTTCTGCTACTGGTGGGAGCGTGGCCGCTGGTATCGCGGCGAGTCCCCGTCCGCGGCCGATCTCGCCCCGGCCGTCCCGGGCATGTGGACCGCCGCCACCGTCATCGACGTCATCTGCGGCCTGCTGGCCGACGAGCCGACCGAGGAGCAGCGCACCGCGGTCACCGAATTCGTCGCCGCCGCCGAACGCCGTGATGTCACCCGCCCGGTCTTGGCCGAAGCCTTCGGCCCCACAGCGGATCTGGACGCGGCCAACTATCAACTGGTGCTCGCCGGTGTGGCCCGCAACGGCCCGGATCCGCTGCCCGAGGCCGAGGCGATCGAGTCGGTCCGCCACCACTTCGCCACCACCGGAACCGATTCCACCGGCTATCCGCTGGATCTCTTACGCGCCGATCGACTTTCGGTCGGCTGGCTGGTGTACGTTCCCACCGAGCCCGGTGAGATCGCCGTGCAACGCTCCCTGTTCTATGTCGCCGACGATGGCGTCGTGGAATCCGCGACCTCGGCCACCCCGCCTTCGGTCTACCTGCCCGGGTTCGAACAGCGATTCCGGCAACGGCATTCGTAGATTTCACTCGCTCGGGCGGAGAGCCGACTGGGGTGCTCTATCTTCGATGTGATGCTGAACTGGGAGCCGAACGTGGTTGGCGGAGGTGGGAAACCGATGGGCGACGCCCCGATCGTGGTGAAACTTGTGGTGGAGGGTTGATTCGGTGCATCGAAGCTGGTCCTTGACCGACCTGGAATTGCTGGCGCTGTGGGAGGAGTTGGGGGAGCAGTTCCTGCCGGACCCGCTGAAGTTCGGCCGCCGCACCGAATTGTGGGATGAGCATCTGGCGCAGGTGCGCCACGCGCGCGAGGCGCTCGACCGGGATCCCGCCCTCGAGGAGGCCCTCGCCGCGGTGCATGCCGCGGATGTGCGGGTGGAGTTGCGCGGCTGGGACGATCGCGAATGGCAACTGCCGGAGGGCACCATCCGAGTGCTCGGTGCGCGGCGCGGCGACCTCGGCTATCTGCTGGTGCAGCAGCCCGGCGAAACCGGTGTGCACAGCGGCGGTTTCACCATCACGGAGTTCTACGCCGAGGCGCTGGCCGACGAGCTGGTGGCGGTGCTTCCGGAGGTGACCGCGGGCCGTGGTCGCGATATCGTGCTCGCCGATCCCGAGCACACCGACGATTTCGAATACGCCTACGACCTGTCCCCGGCCCATGAGACCGCCGAGGGCACGGTCGTCGATCGCGCCGCGGATTTCCTGGCCGTGCCCGCGACAACCGCCGGAACCATCGATGTGGTCCAGGGCCATTCGGTATTCGGCCCGCGCGGCATCGTCCGCTACCGGCTGGGCTACCGCGATGTGCAGGGCGACGGCCGCTATCTGATCACCAACGACGTTCCTCCGGTGGCGACCTCCGCCGACCGCAGGAGAGTGAGTACGGCCATCGACACGCTGATCTCCGAGGTGCTCATCGCCATCGACGACGAGCGAGTCTGAAGGGTGGTCGAGGTCATGCGGTTGCCGATCGCATTGGGGCGTAATAAGTTCGGACGGATTAGCGGCCGGAGTAACCAGGCGTTCACCGCCCGTCGTTACCCTGATGCCCGCCGCAGGGCCGTGTCGTGGTCGAGGGTAGGAGCGTGACGTGAGTACCGAGAACCCTTGGGAGGGATTGTCCCGGGAGGCGCACGCCGGCGCACTCCAGTTCAATCCGGGCGCGGCCGATGCGGCCGCGACAATGGCCGCGGATGCCTCCTACATCCTGGGTGTGCTGAAGAGCAACGCGAGCAAGTTCGAGACGCATAACGTTTTCGGCGGCACCGCCCCGAACCAGCCGTCCACGACACTGCCGTCGGCTCAGGACCTCATGGCCCGGTTCAACCAGCAGGGCCGCAACTTCGGCGATGTCGTGGGGAAGTACATCGAACTCATCGATTCGATGGCCGACACCCTGATCTGGGCGGGCAAGAAATACAAGTCGGTCGACGAGGATTCCGCGAAGGCGTTCGGCCGCTACAAGGATGGCGCGAAGGCACGGATCGAGAGCAGTCTCCCGTCGGCGCTGCATGTTCCGACGGAGGCTCCCAAGAACAATGTGACGTTCAAGAAGGAGCTGGAAGGCCTGCTCGGTGGCCCGCTGGGGGATTCCGGACTGCCCAAGGTGAGTGGCCAGAAGTATGGAGACCCGATCGGCGCCGAAAGCCCCTACGGCCGAGGCGTCGAGTGGTTCCGCGGCATCCGCAATACGCTGGCCCCGGAGTTCCTCGGATCGAACAGCCAGCTCTGGGAGTGGGCCGCGGTCAATATCGCGGGGGTCTTCAATCCGCTTGCCACGCGGCTGGAGACCATGGCCACCGACGGAGATTGGGCGCATTCCAAGGGGCAGCAGGGCGCTCTCGCGGCGGTGAACAGCTTCAAGGCCCAGTCGCACGACTTGGCGGTGGATCTGGCCGCCCTGGCCGCCACGGTGCTGAACACGCAGGAATGGATGATCTCGTTCCGAGGCGGTCTGGCCGAATTACAGGGAGCTTGGTCCAGTCAGCAGGCGCGCGACGACGCACTGGAAAAGACGTGGACGACGGCCTTCACCAATATCTACACACCGAATCTCACCGCCTCCAGCACGGCGATTCCGAAGCTGACCGATCCCACGGCGAAGCCGCCGGCTCGGACCGACGGCGGAGGCGGTGACGGCGGTGGCGGTGGCGGCACCGGCACCGGTGGCGGTGGCGGTGGAACCGGCCGTGGCGGCGGTGGCGGCGGCTCCGGGATCGACCCCAGCAAGCTCGGGATTCGATCGGCCACGCTGCCGGACGGCACCAAGATCAACCCGGACGGCACCAGGACCAATCTGGACGGCACGAAGACGAATCCGGATGGCACCAAGGCGAATCCGGACGGAACCAAAACCAACCCGGACGGCACGAAGACCAATCCCGACGGCACCAAGACCAACCCGAGCACAACGAACCCGAGCGGCACGGGCAACTCGAGCAACTCCTCGAGCGGCTCGTCGGATTCGAGCTCGCTGCTGAGCGCGCTCCAGCAGGGTCTGTCGGCGCTCACCTCGACCACCTCGACCTCACCCACCTCGACGTCGCCGACGACCACCTCGCCGACCACGACGAACCCGGTGTCCAGCCTGCTCAAGGATCTCGCCAAGGACATCAAGGGCGGCGGCGGTGCGGGCGGCGGCGGTGCGGGTGGCGGTGCCCCGAAGGACACCACCCAGCGCCTCTTCCCGCGCGCGGCACTCACCGCCGAGACCGCGGAGACGTCGACCGCGGGCATCCGTACGGGTGTCGCCGCCGCGTCCACCGGCACCGGCATGGGCGGCGGTATGGGTGGTGGCGGCATGGGCCCGATGGGTCATGGCGCGCAGGGTGGCCAGGGCAAGGGCGAGCACAAGCGCCCCGAATTCCTGGACTCCACCGAGTATTTGGAGGAAGCGATGGGCGAGGCCCCGATCGTGGCGAAACCAGTGGTGGAGGGCTGAACCGATGAAGATCGACGATATCCCGTTCCCGACCGAGTTCACCATGGCCTCGCGCACCGGTTCCATCGTGGTCAGCACCACCGAACAGGGCCTGCCCCGCGCCATTTCGGTGGAGCGCGACCAGTTGCGCAATGATCCGGAGCAGTTGGCGGCCGAGATCCTGCGCCTGTGCAAGCAGTCCGCCAATCGCGCGGGCCTGGAGCGGCGGGCGCAATTGCGGGCCGCGGGATTAGCGCCGGAACTGCTGGCGTTGACGGGATTGCCGACCGTGGAAGAGGTGACCCGTCAAGAGTTCGTGGAGGAGCAGGAGTACGAGACCGAGCCGGACAGCTGGTTGCGCCCCATCTGATGGCCGGATTCGGGGCTGTTCCGGCAGCGAAAACCCCAGTGTGACAGCCTGTTCCGGTTTCCAGTTGATCACCGTAGGATCATCGGATGTTCACCGGCCGTGCTCGTAGTTGGTAAAGGCTTTCCTGTGCCGGGTGAATCCTCGCTCTGTATAGTTCATTTCGACTTGATCTTCCTGATGGAGTGGGTCCCATGAGCAAACTCGTTGCAACGCCGGACGCGATTCGCAGTTACGGTGACGCCTCGGCCGCGATGGCCTCGACCGTCGCGACCGCCGCCGCCGCGGACCAGTCCGCCACGCTGGCGGCGGTCATCCCGGTCTTCGGCCTGATCGGCCAGGACTTCCTGCTGAGTTTCGTGGGCGCGCAGGGCAATCACATTGCCGCCACCGCCGAACTCGCGGCCGTCTACGCGGGCACCGCGGTCACCGCGCACCAGGCCGCCGCCACCTACGAGGGCGTCGACGGCCACTCCGGTGGCGACTTCATCGCCCTGTCGCGGGAGCTATGACCACGCCGTCCGACCCGGGCTCACTCGATTCCGCGGTGTCGAATGTCATGACCGGCACCGCGCTCGGGTCGGCGATCAACCGCCCGATCAATGACATCCTCAGCGATATGGGCCTGCCCTCGCTGCCCGAACTCCCACCCGCCCCGGTATTCCCGGATCTCCCGGCACTGCCGACCCTCGACCTGTCCGTGCTCACCCGCCCGCTGACCGATATGGCATCCGCGTTCGGCAGCGGCGAGCTGACCAAGAATGTCGACGCCACCAAGGTGCTGGAGGGCGTGCAGAGCGCGCTGTCCACGGTCCTGCAAATGGCGTCCACGCTCATGTCGCTGGCCTCCTCCTGGGAGGGCTCCGGCGCGAGCGGTGCGGGCGAGAAAAGCGCTGCGGCAGAGACGAACGCGGGCCAGCTGGGCGTCCAGAATGTGGAGCAGAAGACCGTGCTCACCGGTGCGGCGACCACCGTGGCCACCGGTGCGGCGACGATGGCGGGCATCATCACCAAATTCGTCACCGGCGTCACCATTTCGGCCCCCTTCCTGGTGACCCCGCCCGGACAGGCCTTCCTGCTGTCGCTGGCCACCGAGACGGCCGCCGAAGCCACCGCCGTCACCGCGCAGACCCGCGTGGCCTTGACCGGTCACAGCGCTCAAATGACCGCGGCGGGCCAGAAGGTCAATGTCACCAGCGCCCCGACCAGCGGGGACTCGCTCTCTCAGGTCACCCAGCTACTGAGCCTGATCTCGCCGCTGTCCAGCGTGGCGAGCTCCGGCGTATCGGCCGTGCAGCAGCTGCAAACCATCGCGAACCCGACCACCACGACGACGGACGACACCACCGAGATCACTCCGCTCTCGGAGACCGTCGATACCTCGGGCGGCGGCACCGGCGGCATCCCGATCAACACCCTGTCCGCCTCCACCCAGCTGAGCCAGCTGGGCACCCGCACCATGAGCGCGCCCCCCGGAAGTGGCACCCCCACAGCCGATCCGGTCCCCGCCGCCCGCGGCGCGACCTCCGCCCCCGGCGGCATGGTCCCGCCCATGGGAGCCGGTGCGGGCCTGGGCCACCGTGCGGGCGAAGCCGACGATTCCGGCGAGGTCCGCACGAACTTGGTCACCGGCGAACACGGCGACGAGGTAGTAGGCGAACTCGGCAACACCGGCGTCCCCGTGGTCGGCGCGGTAGGAAACCAGGCTCCGCGCACCACACAGTGACACGGTAGTATGCCCTGAACGGGAGGGAAGGTGACCGAAATGACCATGGGGAGTGTGCGTTTCGACGCAGCCGCCGCACTGTCCGCCGCGGCGGACCTGGATGCGCTGGCAGATCGCCTGGAAGCGGCCTTGTCCGCGGACCAGCCGGCACTGACGGTCTCGGCCGCAGGAGCCGACGAAGTCTCGGTGCAAGCCGCAAGCACATTGACCGAAGTAGGCGCGTCCTTCGCCGACCAAACCGGCTTGGGCGTAACCGAACTCCGCAAGCTGGCCGCCGCGGTCCGCGCGCAGACAAGCACCTTCAATCAGGTCGAGACGGACAGCACCACCGATTTCACCAACCTGACGAATCACTGACCCACTTCACCCACTTTTCTGTCACTCCACCCACGCAAGAGCGTGCGCAAAGTGCCGGAAATGTGGGTGAAGTCAGTTGGGCGGGTGGTCGATTCCGGTGGGGAGCGGGCCTCCTTCGTCCGAGTCGGGTGCGAAGGGGGGTGTTGATCCGGCCATGCTGAGGTAGCCGTTGACACTCTGCGTGACGGTGAGGCCGTAGCCGTCGGAGGTGCGTGCGTAAGCGGTGCGGGGGCGCGAATCCCGATCGGTTCGGGTTGACCAGCCTTGTGCGCCCCAGGCGCTCAGCACCAGGTCGAAATACCGGTCCGAGGTGTCGGGAGTGGTTCCGAGGACCCAGTATCGGATATCGAAGAATTCCAGCGGGTTGTCGGGATCGCTTTCGTCCCAGGGCAGGTTCACGCCGCGGTGCAGGGCCGCTGCGGGAAGGTCCGGATGCCGGAGTGTCAGTGCGAGTTCGGCCGGGAGTGCCCGGAGTGTCTCGGTGAAGTGCCGTAGCAATTGTGCGCGGGCAGCGGCCTGAGTGGTCGCCGGTGCCATACCGTCCTCATTTCGTCGAGTCGAAGTGTCGCGGGATGTGCCGCTGCCTGTTCAGCGCAGCAGGTCCCGGTAGCCGGCGATGATCAGCCCCAGACTTCGATACGACTGGTTGTGGGAGCTGAAGTAGTTCGTGGCCAGGTGGTCGTCCGGATTCCAGCCCAGCCGGGTCGGGCTGGGTGAGGAGTCGGACTCGAAGACCGTAGCGCCGAACGCCGGATCGTCCGGTGCGGGGCCGTGGGTCGGGGGCATCAGCTGGATGGAGTCGTATGCGGCCATGGTCGCAAAGACGTGGTCGCGGATGTCGGCGGGGTCGACGCCGGTCAGCCGGAGATCCGCCACGTTCGGCACGCCGGTACCCCAGCTTCCGATGAAAACCAGGGCGTCGGTGTTCAATTCGCTGCCGTGTCCGGCCGAATGCCCGCCGGTCACGCCACCGTAGGAGTGCGCGATGGTGGTGGTGTTCGCGGGCGGGCCCTCATGGGTGGCGCGCAGACCATCGTGGAATTCCCGCACTTTCAGCGCACCGTCTTCCGCGCCCTTGGAGGAGAGCGTCGCGACCAGCGAGTCCGGGTTGTTGTAGGCACCGAACAGCAGCACCGACGTCTCCGCAGTCGGGTCGATCGCCAGGGCGGCCTGCCGCAATTGCTGCAGGGTTTGCATGGCGTATCCGACACCGCTGCGCCGCCGGAACGCTCCGGCCAGCGCTATCGCGATGTTCTGAGCGGTATCGGGGTTGCCGAGCGCGTAGATGTACTGGAGTTTGTCATCGACATACGACAGGAAGTGCTCGGGCAGGCCCTCTTCGGCCGAATCGAGCAGTTTCAGCATGTCGTCGATCTGCTTCAGACGCTCCTCATTGTGGGTGTGCTCGGCCTGTTCTCGCAGCATGGCGAGGGTTTGCCGGTTGTAATGGTCGCGGTCGACCTGCGGTATGCCGTCGCGGTTTCCGATGAAGGGGTCCTCGCGATGCCAGGCGTCCTTCTCCTCCGGGGACAGCCCCGACCAATGCTCGTGCAGTTCTTCCGGATCGGTGGGGAGTTCTCGTACCCGATCGGCCGGGAGTTCGATGTCCGGCTCCGGTGAACTCGCCGGAGCGACCTCCGCGGATTCCTCCGCAGTCGGCGGCCATCGGAACCATCGCGCCCCGGAATCGTCCCGGACAAGATTGTCGATCACGGCCGGAGGCCTGTCGGAGGTTGGCCGGTAGGCCCCGGGATCGGCCGATTCCGGGACGAGCTGAGCCACCTCGGTCCGGTAGGCCTGATGGACTTTCATCACGGCCTTGTGGAACGGCAGGGACAGGAAGTCGAGCGCGTCCGCGGCCCGCGCCTCGAGCCGGACCGTGTCGACGAACTGCCGGTCGGTGTCGGAGAGATCGCCCTCGGGACGACCCACGTCGGCGAGCAGACGATCGACCTGCTCGCGGGTCTGCTCCTCCAATCGCTCGTCGACGATCGCCCGCCGTTCGGCCGCGCCCGGCGTGCCCTCCCGCAATCCGAGCCGCTCGACGAGGGCCAGCGCTTCGCGACGGGTGGAGTCGTACCTGGCCCGCGCGGCGGGATCGGCCTGCCGCGCGGCCGGCGGGATCTGCTCCGACCGCTCGGCCAGCTCACGCAACTGCTGGATCCTGCCTAGATCGTGCGGGGTCGGCACGGCATCGGGGTCGATCTCACCGGGCCGCAGCATGCCCGGATCCGGTATGCGCGCCTGATCGATTCGGCGAGCGAGGTCCGGATCATGTTCGGCCAGTAGCCGTTCGGCGGTCGGTGCGTGCTGTGGATCGTGGAAACCCAGGTCATTGATCAAGGTGTTCAGGTCGTGGCGGAGTCCCGGAAGTTCTTGTGCCCGAGCTCGATCCCCGACGACCTCATCGATATGAGCGACCAACTCCCGCATTTCGCCGAATCGACCGCTGAGATGCGGTGTCAGCTCCGATGGGCGGTCGCGGGCAGGCTCCGGAATGTCCGCACCGCGTTCCCCGGCTTCGTCCGGGTTGAGGTGCTGCTTGTTCTCCTCGCGGGTGCCGGGCGCGAAACCATCGTCCGTAGCGGTGGTTCGGGTGCCGTCGGGGTGGTGGACCTGCCATTCGCCGTCGGGTGGGATGCGAGGGCGGCGGTTGCCATTGCCGTCGATGTCGGTGGTGCTGGTGTAGACGTTGCCGTGGGCATCGGTCCAGGCGGGTTTGGTGGGGGCGAGGACGTCGACACCGAGATGCCGTGCCAGGTCGGTGGCGAAGCCATTGGTCGCGGCGTCGCAGCCGATGAGGCGGATGGGGGTCTGGCCGTCCCAGTTCGATCGGCGGACCAGATCGGCGAATTCGTCCGGGGTGTAGGTGCGGTCGCCGATGCGGGCGTGGCCGTTCTCATCGATGTGGACGTCGACGGTGAACCGGTCCGGGTCCGGCTGGACCTGGCGGGCGAGTTCGGCGGTGGTGTCGTCGCCGGGGTGGAACGAAGCGCCTGCGTCGGTGTGTTCGCCGGGCGGGGTGTGGGTTTCGTCGACGCTCGGGGTGGGGTCCGGGGCGGCGTCGGGGTGCCGAGTGTCATCGGTGGCCGGGTCGGGCTGTGCCGCAGTGGTTTCCGGGTTCGAGTCCGCGACCGCAGGCTCGGCGATGAAGCGGGTGGCGCGGGCGTCGTCGAGGGTGCCTTGAATGAGGACCTGGGCGAAACCGTCGGGGAGGTCGTAGATCGGTTTGAAACGCCAGGTGGCGCCTTCCGGGGGGAGACCGGTGCGCCATTCCATGATCAGGCCGTCACCGTGCGCGAAAAGTTCTGCGGTGGACCGCATTCGGGTCCACGAGGTGGCGTCGCTCTCGGAGCCCAGATGTGAGGTGTGGCCGTCGTAGTCGAGATCCATATCGCCGCGTGCCGGTACGTGTCCGCGCAGGCCGTCGATATATGCCGGGTTGACCGAACCGTCCGGAAGCAGGCGTGGCACACCGCGATACAGGGGGTCGCCGCCCTCGGGCAGGTTGCCGTCGAATATCACGGTCTGGCCCGGCTCGTAGACGATCACCATGCGGTGCTCGGGTAGCGGCGGGTCGATATTGGCCATTCGGTCGGTATCGAGGGTATTGCTGCCACCGGCGTCGATGGAGTAGTCGTAGTCGGAGTTGCCCGGGTGCGGGAAGGTGGTGTTCTCGTCGACCCGGAACGGGTTGACCCTGCCGTGGTAGTGCCTTTCGAGCGCGTCCCACAGCGTGGTGCCGAGAATGTGGTTGCGGTCGCCGGGTTGGCCGCCCTCCTCCTCGGGCTTCATGTCCCATTGCACCTCGACGCGCCCACCCGGGGCGAGGGTGTCGGCCAAGGTGGCCGCGATGGCGTCGTAGGCCGCATCGGGGAGGTCGGCGCTGACATTGTTGATGTAGATGCGGGCCACGTCACCGGTGGGCCCGTCGCTGAGCAGGTGGCCGTCGGACAACATATTGCTGTAGACCATGACGCTGCCGGGCGCGGCCAGCGGTCCCGCGTCGAGCAGTCCCTGATCGCGCTTGCGCTGGGCAACGATGGCGGCATCGGCCAATTCGGTCTTGATGATCAAGCCGCCGCCGGATCGGTCTGCGTCCGGGGTCATTTCGAGGCCGAAGGCGCTGCGGCCGACTCCGACATCGATGGTGTGCCCGCCGGCCGCCGACATGGGCACGGGCGGTCGCTGCTGGAGGGTGATCCTGTCATTGTCGGGTCCGAATGCGTTCTGGTGCAACGGTAGTCGATGCTGCGGCAGCGGGCGGGAAAGCACCTCGACGCTGGACTTACCGTCCACCGCATCGTGAACGACCACCACGTATTCGGTGCTCAGCGCGTTGTCCCTGGCACCGCGATTGGCATTGTCGATGTCGCGCAGGAAATCGCCCAGCGTGGTTTCCTGGCCGTCGACGGTGAGCCGCCCGGTGGCGTGGTCGAGGACGGCGGGGATGTGCGCGGGTGTGTCCGCGAAACCGTCTGCGGCATCATGCATCTGGGCGAAGCCCTCGGGTCCGAGTGCGTCCCGGAAGTTCTGTGGCATCGCGTCGTGGAATCCGTCGATGGCGCGATGGATCGCAGCGGCACGCTCCGGGCCGCTCAGGGACGAATCGTTGATGGCGACATTGATCGGATCGAGCGCACCGAACAGAACCTTGGCACGCACCAGCTTGCGGATGGGTTTCGCGTCCGGATCCATGATCGGATCGAAGACGCGCCGTGCGAGTTCCTCGCGCATGCGCCCGTTCAGGGCCCGCTCCTCGGCCCGCACGACGTGGTCCGAGTAATCGCCATCGAGCAACTGCCGCAGCTGATTCAGATGATCGTCCGCCCCTTGCCGGAAGTCCGCGTCCGACAGGTCCGGATCGAACACCGGTCGATGCTCGTTCAGCCCCTGCTCTTCGAGTTCGAGGCGGCGGGCCAGCGCCGGATCGTGGTCTTCGAGCAGTTGCCGCACGGTGTTCGCGTGGTCGGGATCGTTGAAGCCGAGCCTGTCCATCAGATCGGCCAGATCGGCGCGCCGCTCCGAACGGATTTCCGACCTAGCGGGATCCGCTGCCGCACGATCGATGTCTTCAGTGAGAGCGTGGATCTCGGCGAACCGCCCGCCGAGATGGCTGCTCATCCGGGAGGGGCGATCGTCGTCCGGATCGATCAGGATATCGATGTCCGGATCTGTCGACAGCCGGATCTCGGCCAGCTCGTGCGCCAGCGCGCGCATGACGTCCTGGTCCCGGGCCCGCTCGGACACCGTCACGTCGAAACCGCCGGGGCCTTCGGAATCGGCGGGCCGCGAATGGAATTCGGCGACATTGCCATTGCTGGTCGGTCCGACGTTCACCGTCACCGTCCGGCCGTCCGGCAGCAGGAAATGCTTCGCGTCGCCATTCCACGACACACCCTCGGGGGTGATCACGCCGAGATTGTTCTTGATCTGATCGAGCACGAACTTCGGCGTGACATCCACGAGCGGGATGGGGCGGTTCGTACCGTCGAATTCGCCGACCGGGGAGGCATTGCCGCGGCCCGCGCCGACGAGGTCGCGAGGTGCGGATCCCGCGTGGTCGGCGGGAGCCGGGGGATCGAAGAATGGCACGTAGGGCGGAACCAGGTCGTCGTCGGGAACCCTGCCCTCGTCCGGGTTCGGGGCGGTGTCCTGGCGATCGGTCTCGGGATTTCCTCGGTGATCGGCCGCTGGACTCTCCTGGCGGTCGCCCGAAGCGGTCTCGGGTTGTGCTGTCCTCGAATCGATTCCGGCATGCGGTGCCGTTGGTTCGACGCCTGTACGACCGGCCTGCATCGGATTGTCGATGCCGGTGGTGCCGGGGGAGTCGCTCATTGAGGCCCGGGCGGCAGGGCCTGCGTGCGACGGGTCTATGCCGGGCGCGGTGCCGAGGTCGCTGACGGACGTCCGGATGGGAGTCGCCGGGCCCGCTGCCACCGGTCGCGGCGCGCTGCCGTCCAGACGGCCGTCACGGGCTCCCGGAGCGGCCTTGGCGGGATCGCTGTTCGGTGTGGTGCTGTTCGGTGTGGTGGTGTTCGTCGATGTATGCGAGGCCGGGCCGGAGTGTGAAGCCTGCGCGGCCGGACCACCGGGCTGGGTTGTCGATCCCGGGTTGGCCGACACATTGGTCGCTCCGACCGGGGCCGTCGTATTCGGCTGGAGGTTCGACTCTTTCGCTGGCTCTCCCGCGTGCTCCGGCCGCAGCGGGCCGTCGTGCGGGTGTTCGCGACCATTCGGCCCGGTGGCGGTGTCGTCCGCCCGGCCGTGCTGGATGTCCTCGTTTCGGGTGCCGGTGTCGTCGGTGCGCCCGTGCGTATCCGCCGAGTGCGACGAACCGCTGTCCGAGCCACCGGAGGTCGAATCATTGCCGTCGACATCGGCTTTCGGATCCTGTTTGCGGTTGTCGACGTAGGCGGAGTCATTGTTGCCCGAGGCGTCGTGATTATCGTTCCGCGAGGTGTCGTGATCGGACGGCGCGGGAGCGTTGGCGTGGGTGTCGCTCGCGGGCGCGCTCGTGGAGTGCAGCTTCCCTTCGCCGGAGTCCTGCCCGTGCGTCCCCGGCTGCTGCGAGTTGCCGCCCGGGTCTTGCCCATTCGCGCCCGGCTGTCGCCCCTCGCCCGTCGAATCGTTCGCGCCCGACTTCTGTCCGTCGCCCGTCGAATCGTTGCTGCCGGACTTCTGTCCATCGGCTGTCGAATCGTTCGCGCCGGGCTTGTGCCCATCGGCCGCGGGATCGTTCGTGCCCGGCTTGTGGCCGTCACCTGTCGAATCATTGGTGCTGCCAGGGGCTTTGGCGTCGGTCTCGGGCGCGTTCTTGGAGCCCGCCGGATCGTGGGTCGACGGTGCGCTGCCGTCGGTGTTCGCCCCGTGGCCGCCCCCATCCGGGCCGGAATGCCCGGCGTATCCGTGCAGGCTGCCGGGCGCGGCACCGGAGAACGCGCCACCGGTCAGCGAGCGCGGATCGAAATCCCAATTGCCATTGAGGAGCCCGCCGCCGAGCCAAGCCGCCCCCGCACCCGCCGCGCCCGCTGTAGCGCCGCTGACCGCACCGTGGAACGCGCCCTTGAATCCACCCATATCGGTCGGCAGGAAATGCCCGCCGAGCCCGCCGACGCCACCGCCCGCACCACCGGCGATCGCGGAGATGATGGCGTTGTCGCGCATCGCTCCCCAGTCGTACCCATCGGTGTGCCCGGTCTGCTGCTGGATCGTCTGAACCAGGAATTCCTGCGCGGTGCCCTGGAAGGTCTCGACCAGCGCTTCCTGCCCGATCTCGTACACCAGTTTGGGGATGAGCCGCTTGACGACCTGATTGGTGATGCGGTCCGTGATCACCTTGGTGATGCGCTTGGCCAGCGCCTCGCCCAGTTCCCGGAAGGCGACGCGGGCCGTGGAGATGACGACCGCTTCCGCCTCCGGCGCGAACGGCCCGGTGGCCGCGGCCCAGAGGAGTTCGCCGACCAGCCAGGCTCCGGCGATATAGAAGTTGAGCTTGGCGGACTGCAATTGGTCGCCCATGTCGTCCGCGGCCTTGGCCAGCGAGTGATAGTTGTCGACGAGTTCCTGTAGCGAGCCGTGATGGTCGGCATCGCCGTCGCGCAGCGGTTTCAGCCAGTCCAGGATGTTGTCGCCGCCGGAGCCGTCCGGATAGGCGGTGCGCACGTCGGCGAGCAGTTTGTCGAGATCGCCGATGAGCCCGTCGGCGTCCGCGGCGACGTCCTCGAGATCGAGGCCCATCTGCCACATGCGGTCTTCATTGCCGTGTGGCCAGTCGGATCCGACCAGCCATTCCATCCATTCCAGCCACGACGGAAATTCCAGCGCCACAGGACACCTCAGTAACCGGGTGCGATGAAAACGCTGCGGCGCAAGGCGGCTCCCGGTGGGCTGTAGGACTGATCTCGGCGAGACCGACTGTGCCACAACGGAGCAGGTGAACTCAACATGAACGGCAAATGTGATGTGGATCGTGCGTCGCGGCCGGACCTCGGACGGACTTTGGTAGGGTCCGGCCGGAAGGAGGTCGCATGGGTGAAATCCCGGGTGCGCGGGCGGAACTGGACCGGCTGGGCGGTGCGCTGCGCGCGCAGCTCGTCGAGCTCATTTCCGAGTTGACGCCGGGGACCGGCCTCGACCTTCTGTTCCTGGATGAGCCGACCGTCGTCGATTGGCATGAGCCGCTGAAGTACCGGTACTCGACGGACTTCAGGGGCGCGCGAGCGGCGGAAGTCGGTGCGGCGGAGGTCGCGCGGCTCGGGGCGGGCAGGTTGGCCGCCGCGGGCTGGACGGTATCGCAGGCCCCGGAGGCCGACGGATCGGGCACCGTCGTCACCGGAACCCGCGACGGCATGTCGATCGAAATCCGTGTCGCGGAGCATGTTCCGAACGTGCTGTTCAGCGGGCGCACTCCGGCGATGGCGCTGTTCACGCCCTCGTTCGAATGGCCCGCTCCGGTCCGGACGCCCGAGAACCTGACCCCCGGATATGTGCTCTGCTACGAGTGCGACGGCCTGGGCCGCTGCCCGGAGTGCGGCGGTCGCGGCTGGCTGCCGGACGAGGCCGCCGGACGGGTGAAATGCCCGGAGTGCCTCGGGCGGCGGGTATGCCCGATCTGCCGGGACGCGGGGGAGCTGGCCATCTCGCAATTGCAGCCCTTCCAGCGGGGCTACTACCCGGAGCTGGGGAAGCGGCCCGAATAGCCCGCGTTCACCACTCCCGGCTGGTGGCTCCGCCGCTGTTCCCGGAGGTGCGCCAGTCGTCGTAGTCCAGCGCATCGGTGAATTCGGGTGCGGGCGTGGCCTGTTGCGCGAGACGTTCCCGGGAGTTGGGTGCGGCCAGCGAGGCAGGTGGCAGTGTCGGCGCTTCGGCTTGCACGTCGGGCATGCCTTCGAACAGCTCCGACAGCCTCGGCATCCTGGCGCGTTTATCGCTGATCGGCTTCAGCAGTTCCTTGGTCCTGAATGCCACCTCGGCGGAGGCCTTCTGGGAGGCGCTGGTGACGGCCTTCGCGATCTCGTCATAGGTGAGATCGCCGATATCGGTGGAGAACCGGGTCGCGATCACAATGTGGTCGGCGTTGACGGTCACCGTGATCCGCCCGCTCGCGGCGCTCGCACTCGCGGTGAGCTGGGTGCGTTTGCGGGACACCTCGGCGATCTCCCGCATCTGCTGCGTGAAGCCTTCGAGAATCGATGCGGCGGCGGCTTCCCCGCGTTCCCTGGTCAATTCGATCCCCTCGATTCCCGGCTAGAAGCTCTCGGTGTTCCCGTGTTCCATGTTCTCCAGCTTTTTCGCGGTCTTCCGCATGCCGGAGGCGAGGTTCGAGAACGAGTCGGCCAGGGTCGCGGTGCTGTCGGCGGTATTGCTGCTGCCGTCCCCGAACCCCTTGCTCCCGTCCGCGAACTTCCCGCCGAACTCGTCATCGCCCCAGGCGGACGCACCGGGCGAAATCGCCGCCCGCGTCTTATCCGCTATTCGGGCCAGCCGATGCGCGACGTCACTCGCCGACCCCGCGGCGATCCGCACATTCTCCGGTTCGACATGGACTCTTCCGGTCATGAGAGCGTCCCTCCCGAGTTCGGTGGTCACGATTCCGTGCCCAGCACGGAGAAACCGACTGTGCCACAGCCGAACAGTGAACACAACGCGAACAGCAGCGCTCGGCCGGGCGAACGGGGATGCCGGGGACTCGCTCGAACAGGCGGAACCGTGTTTAAGATCAACCTGAACCTTCGATGAGCTGAGCCCTCGTAAGAAAGGAGCCGGTGTGCCGGACGTACTGCCGCTCGCGCGAACCAATGCCGAAGCCCGGCTGTTCGTGAGCCTGCAGCCCTGCCCGACTTGCGGCGACAAGCGAACCAAGTTCACCAGCTCGGTCGTGACCGTGAATGGTGTTCTCGCCAGCCGATATTCGGGAGTATGCCCCGCCTGCGGCGAGCAACGCCAGTACGAGTTCCGGCTCCCCGACGAGGTGCTGCCGCCACCCGCCACGACCGTGCGATTCGGTGCGGACAACCCATCGGAACTCCTGGATCCCGGTGTGTGGCTCTGGTATTCGGACGTCGCCATCCGTCAGGTCCCCGCCGACACCACAGGCTTGGACGACCGCGCCCTCCACTCGGCCCGCCACGCCCTGGCCACCGCCCTCGCCTCGATCGAGGAAGTCTTGAAGTTCATCCCCGCCGAAGCCGATCGAGTCCCGGTGTCGGCCTTCACCTCCGCCGAAGGCCGCGCCACCTACAACCGCGAACCGGGCCGCTTCACCCATGCCCGCCTGGAAGCCGTCCGCGACCACTACGCGACCCTGCTCGCCGACTGGTAGCCCTCACCAGGGCGGCCGAAGCCATTCCTAGTTCAAGGTGAGCACCCACGACCCATTGCACCCAATCCCGATGTTCATACCCGAGTCGTACACCCAGGTGCTGTCCACGGATGGGTTGAGCTCGACATTCCAGACGCCATTCGGGGTGGTGACCGGAATATCGTCGTCGGACAGATGCCAGATGTCATCCGGGTAAGACGTCCAATACCCGGTATGAATCGGGTAGTTCAACGAAACATCAACCGTAGTCCCCGAATGGTTCTGCACCACCAGGCAGGAACCCGGATAGTTGTAGTCATCGGCACCGGCGCCCCCCGTACCAGCCACAATGCCCGCGAACACCAGCCCGGCCGCGGCCGCCACTATTGAAAAAGCCTTCATTGTTCCCTCCCCGAAGTTCGTGGGGATAATACCAAGCCAGCCGAATTTCGTTCCAGCGCAATATTTCCCGGCGTACTTTTCCCGCACTGCTCAGACGCCGGTAATGACCCGGACCGCCCGCTCCTGCATCGCATCGTTCACCTCATACAGCCGGAACCCACGAGCAGCGATGTGCTGCACCAACTCCGGCTCCGGCGGCAAGCGATGCTTGTTCAGGTGGTTCGCCACGCTTCCGGACCACACCCAGGTCCCATCGGTGTGGAAGTTCAGCGGCACATCGCGTTCGCCTGGCGCGAATTCGTCCTCGTCCAAGCTGCGCGCGGCCAGGGCTACAGGGTCGGCCCGTCCGTGCCGTGCCCATCATAAACCTGTGTCGTGCGCGGCAGATGACCATTGAAGTGCTGCGGCGCAGGGGAATTCGGTATCGGAGCCGGTCCATGAGTGGGCGGATACATCGGGTGCGGTGTCGCCGCGAATCCCATCGGATTGCCACCCGGCATCCCACCGCTGCGGCGCGAGCCCGCGAAAGCCACTGCGCCCGCGGCGAATACGACCACTGCACCGACTCCCATCGCGGCCCAGCTCGCCGGTACACGCCAGGCGGGTGGATCGCTCGGACCCAGCACGGTGGCAGTCACGCCGTCCTGCATGGTCAAACTGTTCACCGTGTCGGTGACAGCGGCCTTCACCTCTCGGTAGTTGGATCCGTCACCGGCGACCTGGGCCATGATGAGCGCAGCGCTCTTGCCACTATTGGTCGGCAGGAGAGTGGCCGTGTCGACGTTCGGTATCGACTTCACCTTGTCGAGAATCGGCGCAGCCTCCGTGTCGACCTTTCCAGATGTGGACCGAATAAGAATGGGGACGCTCGAACCCGTCTTGACGGGGATCCCAGCCTCGTTGAGCTCCGTCTGAAGGCTGGTGTCGGTGCTGGTCGCGGGCTCGCTTCCGCGCAGCCCGACACCCCCGCCCACGATCAACCCGATGCCGATGAGGCTGCCGAACACCGCACCGACGATCCGCACACTTTTGGACACAGTCCCCCCATGGAGTCACCAACATCAACGGGGTGCAGCCTAGCCAGGTGGTCAACTGGAGGTCGTCTCAGCTGTAGCGCCGAACCAGCTCGAGCTGCTCAGGATGCGATCACTCCGTGCGTCGGCCAGGCTTGTTCGCGGTTGGCGCGGTACATGATCCGCGCGGCGGTGGCCCGAAACAGGCCATCCTCCACGCGATCCGTGCGCGCGGTTCGGCGTTCCTTGTCGATGATCAGGGTGCGGCTGAGGGCTTCTCGGCTTTCCCCGAACCAGTACTCCGTCTCGTCGGGATCATCGCGAATCTGGCGGTAGTAGACAAGTAGCGCCATCGGTCACCCACCATCCGTTCCCCCGCGGGTAGGTCACCCGCCCAACTCGGACACCACTTCGAGATTACGTGTGCGAGCGTTGTCTTGCGACTGCTTCAGTCGAGCGGTTGGATGTAGCCCTCGTCGGTGATGTGAAGGCCCTTCAAGCTTGTCGTTGGACTGCCGGAAAGGGCTATGTTCCAACCAGTTTCGGCACGCTTGAGTCTGAACCGCATGCGCTTGATCTTGACGCCTGCTCCGCGGAGGTACAGCCGAATTCGTCTGCGGGCTTCGGACCGGCGCATGCCGCCAGGCGGGGCGGCGTGGACGAGCCACGGTTGTCGTTGGAAGCCAAGGCGTTTGCGTTCGCGCGCGATTCGCTCGTCCGCGTCTTCGCTGCGGCCTTGCCGGAGTATCCGCCACAGCGGATCATGCTTGGCCCAGCCGTAGAAGTGGCTTCGACTGTGCACGCTCAGTCCTGCGGTGATCTGCTGCGCATCTTTTCTTTGAGAGAGCGTGACATTCCCGCTGTGGCCGTATCTCTCGTTGAACGACATGACATAGCTCGCGCGGTACGGCGACGATTGATCCCCGAAGCCCGCAACCACACCCCACGGCAGGGCGGCGAGATGTTGCGCCAGTTCGTCGAATTCCATAGGCGGACCGAAGAATCCGATGTTGACGTTGTAGATCCGCCCGTTGGATCCCGGATCGAACCGATTGAACCCCTCCCCGACGCGATAAGTCCTGTTCCACGCCTCGCTGCCCTCGTCCTTCACGACAAAGCCCGCCCCTTCGAGCAACGAAACCAACTCCCGCGCGTAACGCTGCCCGTTCGCCACCACGGCCGCCGCCTGCCTCCGCCCGATCGGCTTCACCGTCGAAGAGAACCCACCCCAATACCGGCTGGTCCGTTCCGGCCGAGTGAACGTGATGCCGTGCGGAATGAACCACAACAACCGCATACCGACCCCCGCACTCCACCCAGCAAGTCCTCGCCGACGATATCCGAAGCCCGAGATGCGCACCGTTCAGTGGTTTCGTAGCCTGGCTAAGATCAGGCACGTCACAGTCGGGGGAGCGGGAGGGCTTTCAGCCAATGGATGCAGGATCCGATCAGGCACTTCGTCTTGCGCACGTCTATGACGGTCGCGACGATGGCGGTCGTCCCATCGCAGTCCGGGAACCGCTGCCCGGCGACTTGCTGGACGGAATCCTCTCGTACCTGGAGAGCGCGCCAGTGGTACTGGCGGCCCGCAGCTACGACGTCGACGAGTTCGTACCCACCGAACGCGATGTCCCCTTGAACTTCCGCACCGACGGCGCATGGATCTGGTCCGGCTCGGTACCCCACTACCTGCGCAAACACGGCCTCCCCCCGGAGCCGGAACTGGTGCGGCACATTGTGGATCGCGGCTTCCGGATCGGCGAAGTCGACGAGGCCGCCAAGGACGCGGCGGTCCGGATCATTACCGGCGAGTGAGGGGTATCACGCCTCGCTGGTACCGAGAGCGTGACCGGTTTCGTGGATACACTCAGCCGTCGAACCGGAGTCGTTGATAGGGGGCGGTCGATGCCTGAGGCAGGTCTGCGCGGGGTGGGCGAGCCGACTCGGCGGCGCTCACCATCGAAGCGATTGCGCGGCAGCCGGGTTGTGATGCTCGGTTCGGCGTTGTGTGCGCTGCTCGTCGTGGCGGGGTGTTCGACGGTACCGGGGCGCCCGGTGGCGGCGGCGAACACTTCTCCGTTCTATGCGGCGGTGGTGGATCTGCTGACGCAGTCGGCCGCGCACTACACCGGCTCGGATTCACAAGGCGCTTCCTGGGATGTGCGCGCCACCTCCGGCGGGGAGATGCTGGGGAAGGTCACCACGGCGGGACAGCAGACCGATGTGCTGACGGTGGATGGGAAGACCTACGTCAAACCTCCTGCAACCAAGGATGTTCCGAATCTCCCGCGCGGCCTGTCGACCAAATCGGTGCGAGGGAAGTGGATTACGGGATCGGACGATCTCGGCAACTCGGTTCCGGCTGGAGTGTGGTCGCCTCGCCAACTCGCCACCGAGCTATTGCATGCCCTCGATCAAACGACCGCGTATCCCCGAGTGGGCGACGACACGGTGCGCGTTGGCTCCGATCTGGCGTACGAAGTCGCGACACCCACTGGCACCCTGGCTGTTTCGGCTACAGCGCCGCACCGTCTGCTGCGGTGGATCCCCGCGCCCGCCACGAAGACTTCCTCGAGCACGGTCCCGACCACAGCCGCTTGGGACGTCAGCTCGACGACGACCACTCAGCCGGTCGGTCCGATCTCGTTCGTCCTGATGACGCCCGCCGATCGTGAACAAGCATTCAACGACATCGCCGCGCAAACCCAAACCCTGACCGACGCCGTGAACATCGGAATCCAGTTCGACTTCAACCAAACCGGCAACCTGAACTGCTCTGAAACCAGCTGCACCGTCAGCACGAATGTCACGACCTCCACAACCGCCACCCGCGGCGCGACACTCACCGGCAATGTCTCCGCGGCGATGAAGGCCGCGATCACCGTCGACGGCACCCCCAGCGGCGGCTGCGCCACCACCCAGTCGCTCCCGATCAGCGGCAGTTCGGTGATGACCTGCATCGACCCGACGATCGCCCCGCTTGTCGCGCAGGTCAATGCCCGCAAGCAGGCGGAAGCCGACGCTCAGGCCCGCGCACAGCACCGCGATGTCACCGTCGAATACAACATCAACTTCCAGGCCAGCATCGACATCCAGGCCGTAGCCATCGTCCAAGCCGAGATCGACCGCCTGGTCACCCTCGTGCGCACCGAACAGGACGGCGCCCGCAACCGAACCAGCTGCGGCCAAAACTGCAACTACCAGCAGGTCCCGTATAACAGCGACAAATTGAGCCAAGCCGCCTACCGCGCCCGACAGGCCGGGAACACCACACCGAGCCGCAATATCATCGTGGCCCTGGTACCCGGCTTCAATGACCCGAAGACCGGCGACCTCGTAATCGGTTCCGGCGACGGCCAATCTGACAACCCCTCAGGTCGCTCCGAGGACGACGTCGTAAACCAGCTCACCGCAAAGGGATTCAAAGCCGAGCAGATCACGGGCCTCTACAGCGAACGTCAACCCTGCTTCGCAACCTGCGGTTCGAAACTCGGCCTGAAACCGGAAGCACCTGTCTCTTACACGATTCCGTGGATAGCGAACGATGCGCAAGCCCTCAGCGCCGGAAACGACCTACTGACCAAACTGACCGCTGAAGGTGGCGGAGCGCACAAGTAATGAACAAGGGGGAGTAATGAACCAGCCGTATCCTGACAACTCGACGCCCGGGAACTTGTCCGGCGCTGCGCGGCAACAGCCTTCGCTACCGCTGGACGTGTCCGTGGTCGCGCAATCCGGCACCGCGATCCAGCTGCAACGGGCAACCCTGCCAATGATGATCCGCTCACCGTTGATGTGGATCCTCGTGGCCACGATTCCACTGATCCTGATGGCGAAGCACATTTTCGACGTCATAACGAACACCAGCCACAATGGCGACGGCCTGCTCGGCATCATCAAGATCTACTTCGGCCTACTGGCCGTCACGCTCGTCCTCATGGTGCCCGTCATCGCGATGAAGTTCGTCTGGCCATCGAAGGACTATCGGGCCTACGCCTCCAAAGGCAAGACCCTCCGAGTCCTCTACCGCCAGGATTCCCTCGACGTGATCCTCGCGACCGGAACCACAACCGTCTCCTACGACGAGATCGACGAACTCACCGATCACGGTCCCGTCGTATACCTGCGCTATCGGGTGTGGAAGGGCGTGTCCCTGCCACGGGAACTCTTCCCCGCCGAAGCTCTCGCCCTGATGGGCCGTGAAATCGAGCCTCAGGGACGACGCCGGTAGCTGCGGATGCCGCGGGGAACACGTCGGTCCGAGATCATTTAGGGTCGCTGGGTGAGTAGTTTCCACAATCCCGCCCCGGTGCCGAATCCATTCAGTCCCAATGTTTCGCCGGTTGGGCCGACGCCGTCTGCGGGCGGTTCCGCGGTCTGGCGAGTGGTGGGCGGCTTGTTGGTCGCTGTCGCGGGTCTGGTGGTCGTTTCTACATTCCTCGGTGAGCCGCGCTCGGACCTTTGGTTTTACATCGGACCTGTCCTGTGCGGCGTGGTCGCGGGTATCACCGGGGTGCTCCTGCTCGCCGGCCTCGGCGCACGGAGTGCCGGTGCGCGTGGATTCGCCGGGCTGGCTGCGGGTTTGGCGATTGGGACGACTGTGCCCCCGATCCTCGACGTGCTGTCGTTTGCGTGGGCGATCGACGACTTCGGACATGCGATCAGCCGCCTGGGGTCGAATTTCTGGCTGCTGGCCTTCGCTGCGATCCTGTCGATTGCGGTGCTGGTCACGACCGGGATCGCTATCGCAGGAGCGAACACGCGGCCGTCCGGATCTGGCAGTGCGCCAGGTGTATCCGCTGGTCACTCTGCGGCTGGAGGCCGGGTGTCGGGTGCGGTCGCGGGTGTATTCCTGATACTCGGCGCAGTGTTGACGATCGGCGGGTCGTTCCTGAATCTAACCCGCCACTATTCCGCCTGGAGCTGGCACGAATCGGGTGGGCCAATCCGGATGCTGGGTCCGGTGCTGGTTCTCGCCGGTCTTATTTCGATCGCCGTGGCGGTTCTCCTGTTCGCGGGCAGTGGAGTTCGGAGCCAGCTGGTCCGTATTGCGGGGCCGTTGGCTGCCGGACTGCTGTCCGGCACGACACTGACCGTCGTATCGCAGACGATGGAGCGGACCGGCCTCGTAATGAATACCGCCGGACCCGGCGCATGGGTGATCACCGCGGCCTTCGTGCTGTCGATCGGCGCGATCATCGCCAGCCTGGTCTCGAATCTCGCGGCTCCCCAGCCGCAGCCTGCCCTTCGGCCGCCGCCAGCCTTCGCCTCGCCCCCACCCCCGAATCCCTTTGCACCGCAGCCCCTCCCCACTCATCCACCGCGTATGGCCCGGGTTTACGACGGCCGCAGCACAGACGGCCGCCCCACCGTCGACCGCCCGGCCCTCAACCCGCACACCCGCACCGCAGTACTCGCCTACCTCGAATCTGCCCCCATAGTCCTGGCCGCCCGCAGCCTGGACGAAGACGAATTCGCCCCCGGCGACCGAGACGTACCCCTGAACTTCCACACCGACGGCTTCTGGATCTGGTCGGGAGCCGTCCCGCACTACCTGCACAAGCACGGCGTCCCGCCGGAGCCGGATTTGGTGCGGCACATAGTCACTCGCGGCTTCCGACACGGAGAGGTCAGCGAGGCGGCAAAAGACCTTGCGGTGAAGGCCATAACCGGCGGGTGAAAGTCTGCACCCACGTGAACGATCCTGCGGCGTTGAGGAGTGTGACGTGCTGTACTACAAGGCGGTTTGCAAGGGAGAATTCGGAAAGACGCCGCCCTTCACCATCTTCGTGACCACGAGCGAGTCCGATGATGCGTTGGTCTGGGCTCAGCGGATACAGATGTGGCAATACGACCCCGCGCGAGCGATCAGATTCACCACCGACTACAAGAACGATGACCGCTGGGAGATCGTAGATCGCGCAGCGGCGGAGGAGTTTTCACGCGTCCTGGCTGTCGATGGATCGTCGGTCAGCGAATTGCCGAGCGAGGACTGGATCGAGTGGTTCTTCTCCTGGAAGGGTGACCCGCCAGACCATGAGGATGTCTCGTGGGACGACGATCACTACGTCCGGAAGATGAAGGAAGATAAGGCGCGCCGAAACGACTTGTAGTGTGGGCCGTTCGGAATGGTCTGCCGGAGTCTGCTCTAGCGTTTGGGGACGAGGAGTAGTCGGATATCGGTCAATGTGTGAAACACGACGAGTCTGAGATCGGCATTGACCCAAGTGGTTTCGCTGGGATAGGTGGAAGGTGGCTCGGTGGAGTCGCCGAGGGCTTCGTACAAGGTGGGAGTCAGCAACGTGTAGCGGTAGCCGAGTCTCGGCTGATCGTCGTCGGGTATCGGCGTGCTGATCGGGATTTCCAGTGCTTGCGCTCGGCCGTCCTTCCAGTAGAGGTACCCCTTGGCTGTTTCCGGGCCGGTGTCGAGTTGATACACGCCGGGCGCGAGTTCGCGCATCACCCATCGGAAGGTCCGCGCTACGAGGTCGGGATCGTGCTGCCAGGCAGGGTCGAGTGAGATCAGCTGCGTAGCCAGCGTCATGACCTCGTCGTACTCAAGGGAGGGCCAGGCCGGTCTGGTAGCTACTACGGGGGCGGGTGGGGGATCCGGGAGTTTCTGGCTGTCGCGGAGGGAAGGGATTCCGAGTAGTGGCAGCTCGAGTGAGTAGTAGTGGTTGCGCGCGTCGGTGTTCCAGGCGTCGTAAGTCAGTGCCGTGGGGCTGGGAATTTGATGGAATCGGCGGAATCCGGTGACGATCATGGTCGCCAGCCGGCGATAGTTCGCGGAGTTCGACGGCCATGGCAGTTCGATCCACCAGTTGGTGCCGTGATCGGTGTTGCCGGGTGGCTGCCATCCGGCCGTGGTCATTACCGTCGAGTCGGTCCCGAAGGGGGTCTCGCGGTCGGACTTCGGTCTGCCTTGGAATTCTCCCCAGACTGCGTCGCTGAGTTGCACGACCTGTGAATGGACGACGTACGACGTCGAGGGGCCGGCACCGCTGAGGGTCACGACCGCGCCGTCGGGAAGTGTGCTCAACTGCTCGGCCAGCCGGTCGGTAAACTTGTCCCAGTCGGTCAAAACAGTCCCTGCTCTTGAGATTCGCTGATCTCGTCGTTATCGGCGAGCCCCTCATTGGTCCACAGGTCCAGGTGCACGGACAGGGGCAAGGCCTTGAGAAGCAGCGTGGTTTGTGCACCGGCCCAGCGAATTTCGGGATACTTACCCGGAATGCGGGCAGTCGGAGTACCGACCGCGCCAGTCAGCGCCGCCGTCATGGCGGCGAATGCGTCAGTCACCCTCGCCCAGCCATCGTTGCCCGCATAAGTGGTGACGCGCACGCTGATTCGTGCGGGCCGTCCTCCCAGGCTGGATATTCCGCCGGAGGATCTGCCGAATCCGGTGTCGAACTTCACCGACTCGGACAAAGTGTGGTTGAGGGTCCATCCGAAGTCCGTGATCAGTTTCGGTGCGTCCGCCAAGGTCCATGACCATTCGAGTGAGCGCAGCCGAGTGGCGAGTTCGACGATCTCGCTATCGGTCAACGTCCGCCATTCCGTCATCGGAGCCCCCCATCGCTGTAGGTTGTCGGTTTCTAGTACTCGAACATCCCGGTTTCCGGCCACTTCGAGGTCGTTCGATAGTGCCTGCGTGCCCAGGTCATCGCGCGGGTGAACGGCTCCGGGGCTTCGATCAGGCTCCTCCGCGGCTGCAGCGTTTTCTTGCCGATGATCAGTAGGTAGCTGTTCGTCGGTTCTGCTGGTTCGATCAGGGATGCCGCCGTCACCTGGTATTCGAGCTCGGTCTCGTCTTCCCGTGTTCTTTGCAGGGTCACCCTCCACCGCAGGGGATAGATCTGATCTCCTGGGATCGGCAGTCCGTTCCGGATCGCTTCGTCGTACTGTTTGCCGATCAGTGCTGGGTGAAGGCTCGGGTGCACGGTCACCGCTCCCGTCCGGGCGTTCACCACAAAGTTCGCCTGCCCCGGTTCACTTGGCTGGGTTGTGTTCTGGGAGTTGTCCGCAGAGAGATTCGGATGGCAAACCCAGCCGTACGCCGTCGGATAGATGTGGAACTTCGAGCCAGGCGGGAAGATGTGGGCCAGGTATCCCTCCACCTGGTCCGGGGTGCGGTACGGCTCCGGCACCGGCGATACCTCCATCGGGGAGTTGTACGAACGGTTGAAGCGTCCTACTCAGCGCTCGATTGCGAAGAGCGTGCCGCTGTTGTCGAGGACGTACACGTTGCCGGTGGTCTGGTCGAGGGTTGTGTCGGCGAACCCGACGGTCTTCATTTCCGGCGTGACTGTGACTTTGCCCTTTGCGTCACCGGGAGCTGCGCCATACACCTTCAGGTATCCCGCATGGTCCTTGTCGTCACCCCCGATGATGAAGATGTCGCCGGTGCTCGGGTCGACCCCCAAGTCAGGTGCTGTCTGGGTGAGTGGGACCTTCGAGGTGACCGTCTTTCCCTGCGGATCGATGACATACAGCACCGCAGGGTCGAGAAGTTCCTTCTCGTTGACCGTTGCGTAGAGAGTGTTCGTTTTCGAGCTGAAGGCCAGGCCGCTTGCATAGGTTCCCAGCGGAATGGTGGCGGTCGCAGACTTCGCGGCGGGATCGATGATGGTCAGGACCGTGCTGCTGCCCCGATAGATTGCGGCATACACCAAGTGGGTCTTCGGATCCGCGACCATATCGGAGACTCGCCCCTCGATCGGGATCTCGGCGGTCAGTGCATTGGTCTTTGCGTCGATGATCGAGAGCGCGGAGGTCTTGTCGTCCCATGTCGGGCCGACGACGCCGGCCACGTAGACCGTGTGGCTTTCGGAGTCGACCGCGACGACCTCCGCTGCCGAGGTGACAGCGACATTGGCTTGGATCGACTTGGTCGAGGCGGAGATCACGCTCACTTTGCTCTTGTCCACCCCGCCGTCGTTAGCCGCGACGTACAGCGTGCCGGTGCCGGGATCGATTGCAGCGCCGGAGGATACGGAACCAACCTTGATGAAGGAGACTTCACCGGAAGCGAGATCGATCGCCCGGACTGCTCCGTCGCCGTCGGTGATGAACGCGGTGTGCGAACCAACCGTCAACTCGCGGTGCGAACTGTAATCCGAGAGTGGGATATTGGTTCGAACGGTCCGCGCGGTATCTGCAAACCTGGCTTCGCTGGAGTCATCCTGGGTTACGACAACCACTGTCGCGCCGGCGGCGACTCCGACCACAATGCCTGCGACGATCGCCAGCAGCACGGTGCGTAGGCGTTTGCTCGACGACCTTCCATGCGGCTGCGGCGAGTTCTGATTCGGGGCACCCCCGGCCCCGATCGGGGATCCGAATCCCGGAGCGAACTGGTGCGGCGGATTCTGCTGGTACGTCGAGTTCATCGGCCCCCCTGCGGTAGTTCTGTACCGCTAGCACCCTAGAGGATTCGTGCAGACCACGATGCCGGCGGTCAACGCTGAAAGGCCGTCCGGTACGGAACCAGTTATGCTGTCGGGCGCTGTGTACAGGGGAGTGGAGGGGTTCCGAACAATGAGCCAACCGGTGGCGGCCTTACGTCTTGCCCGCGTGTACGACGGCCGCGACGAGGTTGGGCGACCGACTGTGAACAGGTATCCCGTCGACTCCGGATTGCGTGACGCGTTGCTCGCATATCTGGAATCGGCACCGGTGGTATTCGCCGCACGCAGCCTGGACGTAGACGAGTTCGCGCCCAGTGACAGCGATGTGCCGCTGAACTATCGCACCGACGGTGTCTGGGTGTGGGCGGGTTCGGTGCCGCACTATCTGCGCAAACACGGTCTGCCGCCGGAACCTGAGCTGGTGCAGCACATCATGAATCGCGGTTTTCAGGTCGGTGTGGTGGACGATTCGCGTCGAGAATTGGCGATCGCGGCGCTCGGTAAGCCGCATATGGAAGCACTGACCCCGGTGCGCCAGGCCCCGTTGTCCACGCCGCCACCCACCCTCCTGCCGCCCGCTCTGTCACCGCCACCGGTGAAAAATGGCCGTAGACAGACAATTCTGATCGCCGCCATCTGCGGAATTGTCGCTGCGCTGGTTTCCGGCTTTGCCACGGTGGCTGTTTTCAAACAGGACAGTGCACCTGCCGCTTCGGCTGAGGCACAGACGACTACGCCCACAGCAAATTCGACGGTCCCCGCGGTGAGTGGAACAGTGCCGCTCGGAACGCACCCAGAGGACATCGCGATCGAGGGCAAGACCGCTTATATCGCTGACACCCTCGACAACACAGTGTGGATGATCGACACGACGACGATGACAACCAAGGGCTTGCTCCCCATAAGCAACTCTGTCACCAGCGTGGCCGCCAACGCGAAGGCCGGTGCTGTGTATGTGAGTACCACCGACGGCCACGGCCAGGGATGGATCAATGTCATCGCGACCCGAAAGTACGGCTCCCCGAAGGTCGATGCGGTAATCCCGATCGGCCGCCACGCCAAGCGCATCGCGGTCGACCAGGACGCCAACAGGGCTTACGTCACCATCGGCTACGACGATGACAACTACGGCATAGCGATAATCGACACCAGTTCCAACACGCTGATCGGCACAGTGGAGCACGACGTTATGGGCGGGAGGCCGATGGATGTGGCCGTCAATCCATTCACACACACCGTTTATGCCAGCGTCTGGGATCGAAAAGGCTCGGGCTCGTCACTCGTGGCTCTCGATCCGAACACCCGGACTGTCATGGCCACAGTACATTTCGAAGCTCGCGCCCTGCGACTCGCTGTCGATTCGAACGGAGGGCTGGTGCACGTACTTTTCTCTGACTACACCTCGCCCACCAAATCCATCACGTCGGTCTCGATGACGACCAATACGATCGCGCGATCCGTCGATATCGGGAAGTCAGTGGTCGAATCCCTGGCGGTAGACCCGGACAACCATGTCCTCTACTTCGGGACTCTGGAATCCCCCAGGGGAATCTCGGTGCTCGATACCGCGACCAACACCGTGACGACAACGGTTGGCCGCGGCAACAGCTCATACATGTGGAGTTCGCCGGGATCGGTGGCAGTCGACCCGCAAACGCATGCTGTTTACGGCACTGACCAGGCGGCGCCTGGAAAGTTAGTGGTGCTCAAGCGGTAGTTCACCTCACCGCTTGATCGCCGAGACGTATCCTCCACCGTAGACGTACAGGATGTGGCTACCGGGGTCAGCAGCGATTCCCACATCCGAAGGGACACTCAAGGTTTCGCGGATGGTCCGGGTATTGGGGTCGATGACTACCACCCCTTCGGAAGTGCATGCCGCGTAGACCGCGTGACCCGGATCGACAGTCACCCCGTGCAGGCGGCAATCCGCGGGGATGATCGTACTGCGGGTATTGGTGATGGTGTCGACGACGGCAAGCCCCGATCCAGATGTCACATAGGCGGTATGACTACTCGGATCGAGAGCGATCCGCCCAGGCATACCGCCGGGCTGGATCGACGAAACAACTGCGCGCGATGTAGTGTCGACGACTTTCACGCTGCCGTCGCTGAAGCTCGTGACGTAAGCCATGCCCGTGGTCGGGTCTACCGCTACGTCCTCCGACTGAAATCCGACATGGGGGATGGTGGCGACGACAGTTTTGGTGGCCGGATCGATCACCGAAACGTCGCTGCTCATGTCGTTGGGTGCGATTGCAGGATCGGTAATGTCGACGACGTACACGAGGTGAGTTTTGGTGTCCACAGCCACATTCCACGAGGACTTCCCGGTGGGAACGGTCGCGGTGACCTTATTGGTCGAGGTGTCGATGATCGAGACGGTGCTGGCGGCATTGGTCGTAGACCCACTGTTGGATCCGCTGTTGACGACATAGACCGTCCGGTTGACCGAATCCACCGCCACGCCTCTGGGGTTTTCCCCGACCGGAATAGTCGCTGTGACTTTGTTGGAAGTCATATCGATGACGGTGACGGAGTTGCTCGACGGGTTGGCCAGATAGAGCGAGTGGGTGCTCGGATCGGCATCCATCGTTCCGTCCATTGCGCTGCCGACTGGGATCTCGGTGATTGCCTGGCCGGTCTTACCGCCAGCGGCAGTGTCTCGATTCGCGATAACAAAGCCGGCGGCGGCCACAGCGGCGACGGCTACTCCCGCCGCGGCCGTGATGGCTATTGTCTTCCGCCGCCGGCGATTCGGGCCTACGCCGGTCCCGAAAGCCGGTGGAACCGGGCCCACAGCAGGCATAGTCGGGATGGGCGGCGCATAGTGCTGGACCGGTGCTGTAGGCCCTTCCAACGCATGCCCCACCGCCGAGACCAACTCGTGGCAGCTGACGAATCTATCGGCCGGATGCTTCGCCAGCGCGATCGCGAGTATCTCGTCGAGCGCAGGCGGGAGATGCGGGCACGGCACGGTCACCCGGGGCGGTGGCGAGTACAGGTGCGCATGCATAACCTGCGCCGCTTCCGTTGCCGGATACGGATTCTGGCCGGTAAGGAGCTTGTACAGCGAGCACGCGAGACTATAGATATCGGACCGGTGGTCTACCGCTTGCCCGCGGAGCTGCTCCGGCGAGGCGTAGGCGAGTGTCGCGACGAGACCACCCGTCCGGGTCAGCTCCGTCGCATCCGCCGCCGATTTGGCAATACCGAAATCGGAAAGCAGGACCTGCCGCCAGTCCCGGGACGAGAGCAAGAAATTGGAGGGCTTCACATCACGGTGCAGCAGGCCATGCTGGTGCGCGTAGTCCAGGCCTTTACCGATCTCACCGATGATGTGCAGTGCCCGCTGCGGCGGGATCGACTGTGGATCCTGAGCCAACAGCGTGCCGGCGTCGACACCCTCGACATACTGCATGGCGATCCACAGATAGCCCTGGTCCTCGCCGCGGTCGTAAACCGACACGATGTTCGGATGCGTGAGTCCGGCAACGATATTCGCTTCGCGGATGAACCTGGCCCGGTATTCGGGATCACTACTCAGCTGAGGTTGGAGAACCTTCAAAGCATCGAAGCGAGGAAGCGTCGGATGCGCAGCCAAATACACGCTGCCCATCCCACCCGTACCCAGAACCCGCTCGATCCGATACCCGCCGATAACGGCTCCAGTGCTGACAGTCACCGGCGGTTATTCTCGTGAGCGTGCGTGCTGGTCATGGAAATCCCCTCCAGATTTCTGCAATCATCTCTGTCGACAGGCACAGCGAGCTACATCTGAGATATGAAGCTCGACCTGACTGACATGCTTGCGTTGGCCTACTAGAGCGCCGGTCACCAATTATCGTTCGCGCTGATTCGTCCCGGCCTGAGGTCGTCGAGCTCTTCGACGTCGGTGAAGACCATTTCCGGGTCGCGCCGCTGGCGCTCAGGAGCATTCGGTGGAGCGGTGGAGGCCGGAATCGGTTCGGGGATGCGCTCATTGAGATCGGGAAGGTCCTCGATCAGGTCCGACATTTTTGGCATGCGGCCGCGACGTTCCTGGATCGGGTTCATGAGTTCGGCACTCTTCCGGCCCAATTCGGTTGCGGCGGTTTGGGCAGCCTCGGTGACCGCCTTGGCCAGTTCCTCGTGGGTGAGGTCTTCGGTGTCAACGAATTTGGTTTCGATGACCACACCGTCGGCGTTCAGGGTTACTGTCACTCGCTTCTGCAATGCCGTTCCGGCGGCGGTGAGTTGGGCACGCTTCTGCTGAATGTCGGCGAGGACCGCCATCTGCACCTGGAACTCGTCGATCATCGACGCGAGTTCGGCCTTCATGAATTCGTTGGCCATAGGGCTACTTGAAAGCGCTGGCGTTGGTTTGATCCGTGTTGGCGTGCAACTTCGACGAATCGTTCTGCCCGGTCGACTGATCGTCGGACTTCTTGGAGGCGTCTGCGGTCAGCTTCGTCAGGTTCTCGCGTGCGGCGGTGTAACCCTTCCCGTCTTCACCGTTGGCGAACTTCTCGCCGTAGGTGTCGTCACCCCAGGGTTCGCCCTTGCCGTCGATCGCGGACTCCAGCCTGGTAAGCACTGACTTGAAACGGTCTGTCACATTCGCGGTTTTAGTGCCCGCCTGCCGTAGTAGTTCGGGATCTACTTCAACTTTTCCGGCCATGACTCTGACTCCTCCCCGTGCGGCGATGCCGCCGACATTAGCCGCTGAGCAGCGTCGAAGGCAATGCGAAGCATCCGTTTTCGTGATCAGCGAGCGGTTCTAGCGCGGTAGCGCTGGGTGAATCCTGCGATGTATACGGTCGGAGGCACCGAAGACGATGAGGCTTCGATCACTCCGTCGTCGGCGATGTAGTAGATCGCCCGACCCAGCATGATTTCGCCCGGCTGCGTCGGCACGTAAACCATCCAGCCGGACTCGATGCGGTCTGCCGTCAACTGATCGAGCGGGTAGCCGGTGGTGTCCCGGCCGCTGTTCAGAATGTGCCGGTGCACTTGCTCGATCGCATCGATTCGAGACAGCGGGGGTGCGGTGACGAACGTGCGCAGCCCGGCGAGCGAGAACTGATTGAGCGCGGCATCCACGTCGAATCGCGCCGGATCGATTGCGGCGGCGATGGTGTCGAAGGTAACGACGCCCGCCTCTGCTGCCGCGACCAGCGTCGCCAGTGCTGCCTTCACCTGATCGGTCAGCGGTCCACCGGTGGCTTCGGCAAGCCCACCGGCCATGATCTCGGTCGTGGTGTCGGCGGTCCAGATGCCCGGCACCGCAGCAGCCAGACCGGGACCGGTCGGGGATCCGCCGCGGTACCACCGGCCGTTATCCCACCAGTAACAGAATGACAGCAACCCGGATCCGGTGCGCGGGTTCAGAATCGCGTCGGTCACCCAATCCGGTGCTCCCGCATAGAGTTCCGGCATTGGCGTGCTGCCGTTGTATGCCGCGTCCAACTCAGGTGAGTTCCAGACACCGCCGGAGATGACGGCTCGATCGCCCGGCAGGATATAGAGAGTGCTGCCACTGCGCTTCGTGCTCTCGTACCAAGCGAGCGACGGCAGGATCCGCGGTCCTTGCGGCGCTTCGATAGCGGCGAAGGTTGCTGCGATCGCCGTCCAGCGTGCCCAGAGCAGCGGCAGCGGAGGAAAGTCCGTCGTGGAGGCTTCTCCGCGGATGCCCTTGGCGCGGTCCATTCGAGCCTGCTCGGCAGCCAGTCGCGGCGGGCGCTGCTGTCGCCCGTCGTTCCCCACATACGCTGCCAGCCAGACCGGCAGCCGCCGACGCGGATATTCGGCGAGATCGGCCTGATACGCCTCGGGCGGAAACAATTGATCGTCGGGGAACGGCTCGTCGCCGTAGTCATAGTCCGTCTGTATCTCACCGGCGCTGGTGAGGACAATCCGCATTCTCCACCACGGACCGTCGGGCAACTGTGCGGCGACTTCGCGCTGCTCCTGCACCAAAAGCAGTGTCGCCTGCGAAGGCTCGGCACGCGCTACGCGCTCCTGTGCCGTGTACACGACATTCCATGCCTGTGTGGCGACTGTCCATGCGAATACGGCGTCGAGGCGTTCCCAGCCCTCCGGCCCGTCGGCGGCGAGTTCCCGGGCGATGCGATGGCTGAGTTCGCGGGCTTGCTCGTTGATCTGATTCTCATCGACGGTGGTCTGCGGTCCGGGATGGGAAACAACGGTCATTCCGATATCGGGATCGCCACCGGCCTGTACAAAACTGTTCATGAGTGTCTTCATGAACTCGTCATCCGGGTTCCCGGCCTGCGGACTGTTCACGCTGTCGCTCCCCTCGTCGACCAGGCGGCACTGGCTGCCCGTTCGGATACGTCTGCGACCCTACACATTCGCCGGCAGTGTTTCAGATCCGGCTATCACGGTTGCTCCAGGTTTACTTGCGTGCGCTGATGCGTCCGTCATCGGCAATGTGGAGGGTGCCGAGAGCCGACATGACGGAGTCTCCGGAGACAGTCACATCCCACCCGTCGTCGACCCTCAGCGGCTGAAACTTCGCTCGTTTGGTGTGCACCCCTGCACCCTGGAGATACAGGCGGACCCGTTCGACGGCTTCGGATTGTGGCAGCCCACCGGGTGGAGCGACATGAACCGGCCAGTCTCGTGCGATGAAACCGAGACGCTCGACTTCGCGCGCTCGCTGCTCTTCTGGGGTGGAATCTCGCCTGCGGACAAGGGTTCGCCAGAGCGGGTCGCGCTTGGACCAACGGTAGAAGAAGGGCTTGCTGCTCAGCTGTATTCCTGCGGTTATCCGTTGCGGGGCATCCCGTTTGGTGAGCGTGATAACCCCGGAATGCCCATGTCGACGAGGGAGGAACATTGTGTAGCGTTCCTCGCCTGGACGGCCCTTGACCGCTCTGGAATCGTCGTACCAAATGGTGGAAAACCGCTCGATCAGATCGTCGAACGCGGATGCTGGGCCGCCGTAGGTCAACCCGGCGACCAGGCCGTGAACCCGCCCGTTGAATCCCTTGTCAACCCGGTTGAAGCCCTCGCCAACGAGATCGGTGCGACTCCAGTTCTCCGAACCGTCGTGACTCGCGACGAATCCGGCTCCCTCCAGGAGTGAGACGAGTTCCCTGGCTCGGCGCTGCCCGTGCGCGACAACCGCTGCGGCTTGTCGTCGGGTGAGGGGGTTGAGCGTGGATGACCACCCGCCCCAGTAATGGGTGGTCTTTTCGGGCCCGATAACGGCGATGCCGTGCGGGATGAACCACAGAGATCGCATGGTGACACCCCTCGTCATCAGATCCGGCCTGTTCAGCTGAACATACCCGAGCGCCCCCGATCGACTTGAGGCTGCTGGTAGGTAGCGGGTCTCGGTCGCCCAGTTGCTGATCAACGATTTCTATGGCAGCGTGGCGCAAGATCGTCGCCTGTTCGTTCTCGAAACTATCAGGTGGACAGTGGAATAGCTGAGTAGTCGTTTCGAGCCGGGGGCGGGAGTGGCAGCACGGGGGTGTCGGTCCAAAACCGCCGCTAATCGCGTGGCCTGCCACGCGAGGAGGCTTCGGTGATCTGGCGTCCGCCCGGTGCCGACTACTACGGCTGGCTCGTCGGCATGCAATGGCCGCAAGGCAACGAAGACCTCATGTGGAGCCTGGCCGACGACTGGAAGGCCGCTTCGGCGGGGCTGAACAGCATTCAGGGCGATATCGACGCCGCGATGGCGGCAGTACGACTTGCCTACCCTGAAGGCGATGGCGGCGACGCCATGCTGAGCCAGCTGAAACTGTTGAAGTACGGCGGTGACGGTGGCGCGGGATCGATCGACAGCCTCGTCAAATGGTTCGACAGCATTGCCGGTCTGGCGGAGAACACCGGAACCGAGTTCGAGTACACGAAACTCATGTTCCACGCGATGTTGCTGATCATGGCGGTGGACATGGCGATTGCCGCAGCCACTCTGATCGGTGCGCCAGCCGCCGAAGCGGCCGTGATCGCAGCCAACCGCGTCACCACGCGAGTGCT
Source organism: Nocardia sp. NPDC051030 (assembly GCF_040683015.1). Taxonomy (NCBI): domain Bacteria; kingdom Bacillati; phylum Actinomycetota; class Actinomycetes; order Mycobacteriales; family Nocardiaceae; genus Nocardia; species Nocardia sp. NPDC051030. The sequence continues at coordinate 242,391 of NZ_JBFBCD010000006.1, forward strand.
GATAAAACAGTTGCTCAAGAAACTGGCTCAGCAGGGCCTGAAGTTCACCGAGATTGCCGAGCTCAAGGCGGTGATCAAAGAGCTGTCGATCAGGGCGGGCAAGTTCGTGGCCATGTCCGCTGGCCTCGGTGCGGTACTGGGCGCCGCGCCCGATGCCGCCATCCAGTTGTGGCAGGTCGAGCACGGCCGCCGTAAGGAATTCAACTGGGAACAGGTCGGCACCATGGCGGCGGCGGGGGCGGCCGGAGGGCTCGTCGCCGGCGGGGTTGGCGCACGTCTGCACGGTCTGTTCGGTACGCCGGCCAGCACTTTGGCTCGTGTGACGACCACGGGGATAACTGCCCTGGCGGCCGGTGGGTCCGCAGGTTTGGCAGGTTGGGCGACAAGCGGATTGATCACCAACCATTGGGAACTCGACCCTCGGATGATCACGGCCGGTATGTGGGGTGGTGCGGCGCCGGGAGCAGTGCGTGCCGTCCGCCCGACCGTATCCGCTCCGCATGTTCCCGAAGCCACTGCATCACTCAAAAGCGAACCGGCGCCGAGTAATCCTGGCACGCACAACGTCGGCGCTGATTCGCACCAGAATCAGTCGGTCGTGCCCGACCACTCCACCACCGACAGCTCGAAGCTAACGGGGAATGCGACGCACCTCGGGGATTCCACTGTTGGTAAACAGAATCCCGAGGTATCTCCGGCCGCCGCCCGGGTCACGGATCCCGTGGGCAGTCAACATGTGCCGACAGATCCGGTGGTGCACAACGAGATTGCTGGCAGTCCGGTTGCGGGGACACAGCAGGCGGCTGCCGCCCCTAGCGCGCATCAAGCGCCCAGCGTGGCAGATCCGAAGGTTTCCGGCAACGTCCAATCCGCCGGTCCCGCACACATATCGGGTGAGCCCCGCACGCCTGTGGACGGGCGGCCCGCGCCCACTGTAACTCCGCGAGCGGATACCCACGGTTCCGCAACGTCGGCGGACAGCACCCGAGCCGGGGCGGCCCCCAGCCGAGAGGCGGCGGGACCAGCGGCGCAGGTACAGGCCAAGACCACCGGCGCCGAAGTGACATCACGCGCTGGCGAGCGGGTCGAGGCCGCACAGACCGAACGGGCAGGCGTGCCCGCGGCCGATCGACCGGATACCCGGATCGGTGGCCGAAACGAAGACCCCACCTCAGGGCGGGAATCCACTCCTGATGGGCCGTCGGATCGAACACCCGCACGCGACGAACAGCAGCCGCATCGGGACGAGTCCGGGCGAACGCGTGATGAGGACGCCTCGGGGAACGGACGTAGTCCCGAGCGGGATGGTAGTGACCCGGCGCATAACGGCCAAACGCCTCATGACGCACAGCCACCCCACGGTTCAGATTCGGCTGCGCCGTCCGAACATGCGCCGCGATCTGTTCTGCCCGAAGATCATTCGATCACAGAGGCCGAGCGAAACCATGCGCTGAACGCCCTGAACAAGCTCGGGGACGAGATCGAAGCACGGCATCTGCTGCACGTCGACGACATCGACCAGGCCGGAGCGCACGCGAAGGCTGCGGAGAACCACGCCTGGTGGCAATCGCTGACCGGCGACGAGCAGGCGGCGATGGTCCGAACCCATCCGCACGAAGTCGGCAATGCCGATGGTGTTCCACCGCATGTCCGAGATCAGGCCAACCGGTTGTCGATTACCAGGGATCTGGCCGAACTGCGGGAACGTAATCCGCGCGTGGACAAATGGACGAGCCGGTTCACCGATCCGGAGGGTCGCCAGCAATTCAAGAATCTAGAGAGCACGGTGCGGAATCTGCAGCATGCAGAGGACCTCGCTGATGCATTCGCCAGACGGAATCAGGCCGATCTAGACGGCCCGGCGGGCCACCGGCCGCCGGTGCACGTCCTGTCCTATGACTCGACCGCCTTCAATGGTGAAGGGCGCGCGGTCGTCGCGTTCGGCGATGTGGGGAAAGCATCCACTGTCTCATGGCACGTCCCCGGCATCACCACTACGGTTCGTAGTCTGGAAGTGAACCTGAACAACGCGTTCAACCACTACTCGCTGACGTCCGACAATGTGCGGGATCCCGCCGCGGTGGCTTCGATCGCATGGATCGGCTACGACGCGCCGAGTGGTTCGCGGATCACCAAGGAGATGACGAATCCGGCACTGGCCCAGCGCGGCGGACAGTTGCTGGCCCGAGATGTGGCTGGGTTCAATCAGACTCGCAAACTCAATGCGGCGCTGCCGGATGGTGCTCCGTCGCCGGACGTCCATCTCTTCGGGCACAGCTATGGTTCCACCACAACGAGTTTCGCTGGGGCAGGCGGTCGCCTGTCCGGCGAGGTGTCGACCATTACTCTGCTGGGCTCGCCGGGCGCAGGCCCGGTGCTGCACGCGTCCGAGTTCGGTATCGGCGGCGACAACGTGTTCGTTGCCAGCTCGTCCCGCGACCCGGTCACTTGGATTGGTTCCAGCACTCCCGGCGAAATCTCACGCGCTGCACCAGGACTCGGAATGGGCCTGGGGCTGGACCCATCGGTCGAGGCTTTTGGGGCTCGTCGGATCACTGCCCAATTTCCTGGCGGTACACAAACGCTCAGCAATATCGGCACGCACACCGGGTACTACAAGTTCCACGACGAGAACCACCAGGTTCCGAGTGAATCGCTATACAACTTCGCGAAGATCGCCGCTGGAGACAGCGCGAATGTCATCCCCGAGTTCGCTCGTCCGGATCACGAGGGTCTCAACGCGTGGCAACGCAATATCGGTTCGTTGCCGAGCGACCCGGCTCACCTGCGCCCACCCATCTACGACCCGCACGAAGGCCCCCCGATCGGCTACGAGCATCTCGTGGACGAGTACCGAAATCCGGACCCGGTTCCGGATCGCGCAACCCTCCCCGAGGACCATCAACCGGTCAATGACTGCGGACCGCAAGCCCTTCGGCACGCCCAAGAGCTAACCGGAAACGAGAACATCCGCGTTCCGAATGACCCGGATATTGCGCATAGCGGTATGTCCGCCCGCGAACTCGAAGACGCGGCCGGTGCCCGCATGCAACGCATGGAGACCCCCGGCGTACTCGCCGACCACCTGACCCGCCTGGGCGAGGGCGCCACCGCAATCGTCGTGCACGAGTTCCACGGTCCCGCTGACGCGAACGGCATCGGTGCGCACGCCTACACGATCACGAACGAGGGTGGTCGACTACTAGTCCACGACCCCGCCATCGAGGGTGGCCCCCACCGATTCCCGCCAGATACCACGAACGTTCGATCAACGTACGCGATCGTCTACGACTCGCACGGCAACCCGGTGCATCCGGTCGAATCCGCTGCCCCGGTCCGTCCGGGTGCCACGCATCCGGAAGTCCGTATCGGCCAACCTGATCCGCACAGTACTCGCCCCGGACACCAGCCCGACCCGAACCAATCACGTTCTGCACCAGACGAACACGGCCGTCGCCCGACCGAACCAGAGTTGACGCCGCACGAACAGGCCGCCAAAGACGCCTGCGATCGGCTGCCACAAGCCGAACGCGATGCTCTCAACGACTATGCCGGCGATGCATACGCCGAAATCAACCGCCATTTGCGGTTCGGCGACGACCTTCACACGGTCTCCCGAGAGACCATCGACTTGATTCGTAGTGGGCTGAACCAGCTCCCAGACCACGTCGGCCTGGTCAAAAGGTCGATCACTCTCTCACCGGAAGAGATGAAGAAGTTCTGGTATGACAACCCCCGCGGCAGGGTGCTCCCAGACCCCGGATTCGTCTCGACCTCGAAGACCAAGTTCAAATGGAATCCGAACGTCGAGCTGACAATCGTGTCAGCTACCGGGAAAGACATTTCGTTCCTCCGGCCTCCCGGCAAGCGCGGCGAAGCAGAGGTACTCATCCCGGACGGCCGAGAATTTCGTGTTCTGGATCGGAACATGGGCAAAGACGGGATTCTGCGCCTCAGGTGGGAGGAGATCACCGAAGATTCGCCGCCGACGCATGCCGAGGATTCTGCCCCCAATTCGGCTCCGCACGACCTGGAACCGGATGAGCGTTTCCCCGAGGAACGCGTCGCGGACCACGACAAAGGCTTCTCGCTCGATATTGAGGATTCAGCATCGCCCAAGGTTCACGATGATGGCGCTGCGCCCACGCCCAGCCATGTTGAGGATCCGGACTCGCGACCTGCCTATTCTCCACCTGAGGATCAGCAATCAGGACCTGGACGAGACACCGAGCCGCTCCAGGATCACCCCGATGTCACCGCCCCAGCCCGTGACCACTCGGGGGTCGTGGACCTCAACGAACACTTCGGAAAGATACGAAAGCAGACCGAGGAGATTTTCGCCGCGTACCACGACCAGGATCGCCGCGCCGAGCTACCCGAGCTGCGCAGCGAATTCGCCAGACTCCTCGACGACGTAGGCCTACTCGACAACGCCACCGCCGTAACCCCGTGGCGAATGCTCCAAGCCCACGATCCCGAACTGGCCCACTACTTCGAGAACAACGCCAGATTCCTGCTCCCAGACCCCTCCGACACCACACCCGCCCGACCCCACGACCAACGCTCGGAGCACGCACCGCAACATCAGCGGACCAACGAACCGCATAGCCGCGACCCGGAGCACCGTCCGAACCAGGATGTCTCGCAACCGGATCCCACTCACCTACCTTCCGACCACACTCCACCCGCGGACCCGCTAGGCCACTACGCCGAACGCACCCCTGCCGGCCTTTCCATCCACGACGACCCCACAACTCGCGAACTCGCCCGCCGCGTCCCCGAAGACCCCCGCTACTTCACCATCGACGCCCACCTGACCGAAGACGGCCACATTGTGATCGACGGCCGCAAATACACCATGGAAGAGTTCGCCACCCGCCTCCCTGAACTCGGCTACGACGGCGGCCGCCCCATTCGCTTCATCGGCTGCGACGCTGCCACCAATGGCGCGGCCCCCCGTCTCGCCCACGCCCTCAATCGAGATGTCCTTGCCCCCACCAAATCCGCCTGGACCGACACCGACGGCCGCGTCTACGCCAGCACCGCCGAAACTCACCCCGGCGGCACCCGCCGCCCCCGCATCCCACCCGACGGCGAATGGGAAATCCACCACCCCAACGGAACCAAAACCAAAGCCTCCGAAGACGGCTTCGTCCCCGGAACTCATGAGCAGGACAAACATGGTGTCACCGGCGATGGCGCAGGTGAGCGTGCCGCTCGACCAGGTGAGCAAGAGCGCCCATCGCACCAGAACATCGAGTGGCGAGAGCCGGAGCACACCCAGACCAAGAAGGTGGTCGTGGAGCCTGGCGAGCCGTTCTTCGACCACAACCGCCCGGTGAATCAGAATCCGAGTTTGGAACCCCGTACCAGGTACGAGATTACGGACTCCGAGGGGCGGCGTACGACGGTGTATACGGATGGGTCGAACCCTCCGAGGATCACACACATTGATGCTCTTACCGACAACACCCGCACCGGATATGTCGAGAAGCCGGTCGCGAACCCAGACGCAAGTTACCCCCTGCCGGATGTGAACTATCGGATCGATACTGGGCATCCGGATCCCTTTACGCACAAGACAGACGAGGCAGGCCGCCCCGTCTACGACATAGACCGGTTCGGTCACCCTGACGGTCCTGAGTACAGGCCGGGAGGGGCAAAGTACCGCGAGATTCACGATTGGGACCCGGACGTGAAGGCGTTCACCAGTCGCACCGATCTGGAATCAGACTGCCGCTATGAGGTCTTCAATCGAGACGGCGGTGGTCCCCCGAAGCACCATGGCACTTTCTACACCTCCCCCGAACGCGCGGCAGGCGACAAGTCGCAGTTCACTCATGTGAATACCTGGACCGACCACAACCCAGAGCTCGGCAACCGCCGCACCATGCGACCTTTCGACGCACGTGCGCACGGAGAGGTGCCGGATGGCCTTCCGCTGGCGAACACTCGCTTCCAGGTCGGGGACCGTCTCTTCCACACCGACGATGTCGGCAACGCCTCAACGTCGTTCAAACCAGACTACGTTTCGCCTCATCCGGGCCGTGACGGTGACGTGCAAGGGCAAGTGGGCAGAGGTGGTTCGGTTGACTACTCGAGCGAGGTGTATCGGGGTGGCCATACGCAGGACCACAAATCCGGTTCGGTCAACGAGGCGATCGGGCTCATTTCGCAGTTGTACCGGGAGAACAACATACTTAAGACCAGTACAGATCCGAAGAGCCTCCACAACGACAGTTGGCGACGATCGGAGATGGATCGTCGCAACGCCTACGATGCTGGCATCGAGATCGAACGTGTTCGTGTGTTCGCGTCTCTGCCGTCGATAGGCCTCACCCCTGACCACGTTTACTGGATGGAGCAACGTGTGGACCCGGATACCGGGCAGCCTGTACTGCACTTCAGAAGTCACATCAATATCTAGGAGCCGCCTCGATGTCCGACCCCCACACCCACCCCCACGACCGGCTGGGGCACCCTCGGGAACCACAGCGGGTGCGTGAAGCCCAGTCGAATCGCATCCTGGAATGGGTCGTCGGACGGTTGCTGGACAGCACCGTAGACGGCTGGGCGCGTATCGATTTGAAGGTTGCGATGGCAGCCGACATCATCGACATGAAATACACGACTATCAACAGCGATGGCTCGGTGCAACTACGAGAAATTCCACCCGGGATGCTGCCTGCCTTCGTTGATATGCGGAATCTTCGCTACGAAGACGAGACCGGAACCTGGTTCTCGCTGCGTGTCCAAGTCGAGCCCCCAGGTTCGTACAAGGGCACCTTCAATTTCACAGTCGACCCGATCTGGAACCCGCCGATCTCTCCTGACACCTATCAGAAGGATCTGGAGCTGTATCCGCGCTCGCAGGAGAGTATTCCTCGATGGCTGAGTGCGAAGCTTGACCCGGATCTGCCGCTGGTCCCTGTTGCACCTGGAAGTCTTGCCGAAATAGTTGAATACACCAATCGTGTTTCACTTCAGGTTCGATTGACTCTGCCGCAAGGGTGGAGCTACGCCCAGGTCCAATTTCGCGAGGTTGGAGGGTATTTCGAAACGAGTGCACTGGTCCAGGATGTCACCGGCCGGATGATCCCCTGGACTCCGCCGATTGAGGTTGGGGAGCGGTTCAGTGAGTTGCGAGCCGCGTCGAGAGGTCGACCAGCGATCTTTTACAAGGCTCGGTTTGAGGTCTGGTACACGGGAGAAGAGGACCTGCGGAGTTTCGGGCCTGATGAGCCGGGCTGGATCAGCCCGCCGCCTCCGGAGGCATACCAGGAGGAACTGCGTCGCTCGGAGGGTTTCGAATATGACTTGCCAGCCTGGCTAACTGCGCACTCAGTCTGACGTGCAGGGTTTTCGATAGAAGCGGAGAATGGTAATGAGCAGTTCAGGCAAGGTTCCGGAGGGTTGGGATCCTGAGGTATTCGCACAAATCCGTGCCGAATCCGATGCCGAACAAGCGGCACTGTCGCCCGAGGATCGGGAAAGATTCGCCAAAATGGATTGGGCATATCTCGATAGTCTCGATACCTCCGACAACTATGCGCCAGACAGCCTCCAAGACAAAATGCGCGATGTGCCCGGATTTGACGATAACTTGAACCCATTTCCCCTCACCAGGCAGCCCGACGAGGAGTCGTAACGCGATCATGGACTGGTGTTACATATGAATCTGGGTGTGCCAGTGGGCCCAGGACTTGACGCACACGCCGCGTCGGTCGCGCGAGCTTCCTCGATAGCGACGGCGCAATTTGAGAGACAGGCTGTCCCTCAAGATGGTTCGGATCGAGCGTCGGCTGGGATCGGTGGATAGGCTTGCATCCGTCGGCGCTATGCGCCGTCTGGGTAACGGCAGGTTGCGAATAGCCGTGGACGTGTTGTTTCCTTACGGCAGATATGCGTGAGCTCTAACGTCGTTGACAATTAAGCAATTTCGGCAGCATCGTCGTCGAGATAGCCACCAGCTCTGGAAGCGGCATGTCAGCAACATGTTCGCCGCTGTGATGGTCGGGATCGTGTTCTGCCGCGCGCACGGCGGCAAGCCCCGGATTGGGCCACGGAATCTATTGCCGGGCAGGGCGTATACCAATCACGCCATCCGGGACTGGGCGCGCCGGCACGGCATCCGGGTGGTCATTCCATGACCGGGCGACCTGACCACTCACCGCGGTCTACAGGACACGACCTAGTCGGTGGAGATAGCGCGTCGCGTCGCGACCAGGGTCGCACCTGCCCACACCACGCACAGGACAAACACACCCCCTGGGATGATCATCCGCCACGGGTTGTTCTTCCACGTCAATTCCTCATCGTAGGACGTGCTTTGGCTGGTGCTTTTGTAGCCGCCACACCGGTCTCCGGCGTTCATCTTCTCCCCACCGCAGGACGCGGTGTCGCCGCGAGAGCATGCACCGATCAGGAAGAACACCACCGCCACAGTGGCGATGATGCCCGCCCACTTCAGGTGCGTAACCGCCTTGTCGAGCACCCGATCCTCGCTTTTCTCCGACACAGATCCAATTCCCTTCCAGACCACACGGGTTCGCGCCGCCCTCGCGCTCGGCTTGGTGGCGCGAAACTCACTTCACCGCAATCTCAGCGCATCGGAGTCTCGTGTGCGAATCGGGAGGCGAGAAGCACCCCTGCAGAATTCGGCGGCAGCACGAATCGATCGAGCCTCGATGACTCCGACAATGCACCGGACAGCCTCCAGGACAAGATGCGTGATGTGCCCGGGTTTGGCGACAACCTGAATCCGTTTCCCCTCACGAGGGAGCCGGGGGGGGGACTCGTAAGCTGGTCACGAGTGCACCGCGCGGGACGCCGCAGTGCACAGTTCCCGTGTCTGGCAAGATCAATCGGTGCCGGGGTGGAAAGTGTCTGCCCGGTGGGGAATTCGATGTGGGGAGTACAACTGTGAAGCATCCTGTATTCGCGGCCATCGGGGCTGTTGTTGCGATCGCCGCTCTGACCGGCTGCGGGTCCACGACTTCGAGCGGGGCGATGGCGACGTCGGCAAGTAGTAGTTCCATCGCCGCGACGACCACACAGGATCGTGCAGCCGGGTTGGGCTCGGCGTCGAAGACCACCTGCGCCGCGTTCCTGGCCAAGAGCCGGTCCGACAAGCAGTCGTTGCTTCGGCAGGTCATCGCCGAGAACCCGAACTGGAGTGGGCACGATGCAGATGATCTGGGCATCACGTGGGCGGAAATGAACTGCAAGGGCAGCGGTAAGGAGAACCAGGCGATCGGAGTCGCGTTGGAGGTTCAGCCCTCGACCGTGGCGACGTTCCAGAATGTGTCCACCATGACCTGCCGTGAATTCCTTATCAAGGACACCGACGATGACACGGGAATCGCGCTGATGCAGCAGCTCACCAAGGAGACGCCGAGCGTCGGCGCCGCGGGCCCCTTCCCCACGCTCATCAAGATCCGAACGGAGTGCAAGAAGCCCGGTTCTGCGGACAAGACACTGGCCTCGGTGGCCAAGTAGCTGCGGATGATGCGGTGAAAGGCATAGCGGCCCAAGTGATCATGGGAAGCTGAGCCGACGCAGGTCGTCATCCACGGTATGACTACGACCGCGCCAGTGGTTACGCTGCGAACACATCCACCTGGGAGGGGATACCGATGGCAGACGGCGACAACACCTTTACCGGCCTCAAGGCCGACGCCCGCGACGGCGGGTTCACCCCGACCGATCCCTCCAAGGGGTTGAACTTCAACCATGACGTGGCGACAACGCTGGCGACGCATTGTGCCACCCTGCTGGACACGGTGGATGCGGCTCTCGAGGTCGTTCGGCCGACGACGGACCTGAAGGCACTCAACCAGAGGACCTCGGGAGCGAGTCTGGCGGACAAGTTCAACGCGGCCGCCAAGAATCTGGTCGAGACGGTGCTGAAGAACCACCAGGCAATTCTCACCGATATGGGCGAGACATTCGCGGCGGCAGGCGGGATATACAGTACTGCCGATCAGGGATCGGCTGAGGCATTCAATGGGAAATACACTGATCAGCAGCTGAGTTCTGCGTTCCAAAGCCTTCGCGCAAAGCCCGGTCAGCCCGGCTTGGCTGTATCTGGAATACACGTCGATTCGGTGAAGCTCCCAGGTTGGGGGCAATCGAGTTGGAGTGCCGGCTGGGACGGAACCGACAACGGGTATTCCTGGTCCGGTACTGCAAAGAAGGATTACGGCAACAAGCTCACCGACACTCAAGAAGTATCCGGACTCAACAATAGTGCTCACGCAAATGGGGTCACGCTCGACCCGGTCTACATCGAACCGGACTATGGCGCCCAATATGAGTGGGATGATTTTCATAACCATTGGGTACATGTCAAGGATTCGAAGGTTGTCGATCAGCTTGCGAACTTCGCGCAAGAATGGCATACGGCGCATGTGTATATCAAGGCTGAGGTGGCAAACTTTAAAGCTGCCGCAATGAAGTACCTTCAGGGATATCAGGGCAACATGTCGGAGGTGGACAAGGTCTGGGCGTCACCGGCGGCGCTCAAGGCACAGACCGCCATCGTGAAATACCTGACCAACCTGGAGGGTTTGACAAATTCTATGGCGGCCATGAGCGAGAATTACGCTTTCGCTAATGGATGGCTCAAGAAGTTGCAGAATTTCCTGCCCTACAACAGTATTTCCGATACTTACCCTGCATCCAGTAGAAGTGCTAATCAAAGTGAAATCGATAAAGCGATGAAAGCCATGCGAGAGGCATGGAATAATTGGTACGTCGAGGGTCTCAAGGATTCCAGTGCTGCCGTTCCGATCATGCAAGATCCGAAGGCTGCGATTGCGGTAGAGCCGCCGAAGCAAGAAGGCCCTCCGAATCCGAAGACTACGCAGGTCGACAATACTTCGCCGAGTGGTAGTCCAAAGGTTCAGACACCGAATCTGGATAACGCTGATCCTGCCAATACTAATCCCACGAATACCAACCCGACGAACACGAATCCAACAACAACGAACCCGACTAACACTAACGACACGTCGCTTTCAACTATCGCCTCCACGCTTTCGAGCATGGTGTCAACGGGGGCGCAGGCTTTGGAGACGGTCGCTACGCAGATCTCGACAGCTATTCAGTCCGCGCAGAAGACCACTACGACGACTACGAGTCCCACGGATACGACGACCACCACGACGAGCCCGGTCGATACGGCATTGACCAACCTTGCGTCCTTGATTTCTGGTGGTGGTAGCCCCAGTTCGACCAACCCCATCACTACGGGGGGTAGCCCGACTACGGTGAAGACCGACGACAAGACCACCACCAAGCTCTACCCGCGCGCAACCGTGGCGGACGACAGCGGGACGACGACTTCTACAACCACCTCGCGCGCGGGTTTAGCGTCGACTTCGACGTCAGGAACCTCGTCGACTACGCCCATGAGTGGAAGTCCCATGGGGTCGAGCGGCGCTGCGGGCGGGCAGGGACAGAAGGATTACAAGCGGGCCAGCTATCTCAATTCCGCACAAAACCTGGACGAAGTCCTGAATGTCGCTCCCGAAGCTGTGACATCGGTGGCCGAAAAATGACCTCGAGCTGGCGGTTCACCGAGGCCGAGTTCTACGTCCTCTGGATGGATCAGGCGGGGGAAGAACCACCCGAACCGTTCATGTTCACGTCCCCGACAAGGACTCCAGAGGACTTCGAAACCGAGCTACGCGAGGCACGAGAAAGCCTGAGCGACAAGTTGGCTGGCTTCCATTCGGCCTCCGATGCCATGGCGAACCCGGATCTGTTCCTGTCCGCATACGGGTGGAACGAGCAGGATCGGTGGGGCAAGGGCTCGCTGATTCGTGTGCTCGCAACGAGGAAGGGGGCGAAAGGTTATGTAATCACCCAGCTTCCGGGGTCAACGTATTGGCGTCGAGGTGGATACACGGTGGTCGAGTGTGATCCGCTCCGGCTCGCCGATGCGGTCATCGGCGCCATGCCCGCCGCTGGTCGTGGGAGCCGGGGAGACATCGGGCTGACATCCAATGATCAGGATTTGGACCATGACTTCGGCCGTTCAGCCATTTCCGCTCCCTCTGACACCGCAGTATCGAGGACCAAGGAATTCCTGAAAGCACCGGCGACGAGCGCAGGTGAGATCCACATCGTCCAAGGCAGTTCGGTTTTCGGCCCACGGGGCATTACTCGCCATCTGGTGCGTTTCCGGGATCTCGCTGAGGACGGCCGCTACGCCGTGACCGAGAACCCTGAACAGGCTCTTGCGGTGGACGAAGCCAGGTTTACTTCTGTGCTCAACAGCTACATCGCGGCGGTGATCCGCACGATCAAGGAGGAGCGCGGAACGTGAAGTGCTGGGAACTAGGTGGCGTCGTCGGCGGGCCCTGTGATAGTTGTACGGTTAGCTAACTGGGAGGGGAGTTGTTCATGACCGAGTCGGGGGCGGCGAGTTCTGGGGCTGCTGAGCAGGATTGGCCTTCGGTCACTGCGGCTAGTTCGAACGGGGCTATTCGGGTTCGGACCACCGAGCAGGGCCTGCCGCTGGCGGTGAAGATCGATCCAGCTGAGCTGCATCGGGATCCAACCCAGTTGGCTGCGGAGTTGCTGCGGGTTTGTCAGCGGGCTGCGAATCGCGCCGGGCTGGCCAGGCGGAAGCAGTTGGAAGAGGCCGGGATGAGTGCTGCGGGGTTGGCTCGGACCGGGTTGCCGACTGAGGCTGATGTTGCTCGACAGGAGATTGTCGAGGAACAGGATTACGATACTGAGCCGCAGAGTTGGCTCCGTACGGTGTGAGGGGCGCGTGATGGTTCAGTCTATGGATGAGCTCGAGGATCGGGTTCGTCGGCAGCTGTATCGGTTTCAGGATTTGGCCGATCAGATGGCCGCGGTTCGGGGGCGGGAGACGTCCGAGGACGGGGCTGTCACGGCCGAGGTCGATGGGAATGGTGCGCTGAAGGATTTGCAGTTCAGCAGTGCTGTTTCGCGGATGACGCCGGGGGAGTTCGAGCGGGCCGTGGTGGATACGGCGGCCGCGGCGGCGCGGAATGCTTTCGAGCGGCGGGCCGAGATCGTCAACCACTTCAATGAGGAGATGGCCGGCTAGCGCGGCCGGTTTGTTTACGCAACCTTGAGCCAGAGTTTGCGCCTTGCTATCTGGCACAACCTAATTCGTGCTTGTACTGTTCATTCAAGATCTTTGTACCTGGGAGGGATCACCGATGGCTGCCGAACTTGTTAGAGCTGACCTCGAGAAGATTGCGGCTTACGGCACTGAGCATGCGGGAATCGCGGCGAACATCGCCGGTGCCGCGGCCGCCGACTCGATCAGCGCGCTCGCGCAAGCGGTGCCGGTGTTCGGCATCATCGGTCAGGACTTCCTGCTGGCTTTCGCTATCGCGCAGGGCAATTACCTGACCTCCTCGGCCGAGGTTGCCGCCGTGCACGGCCAGACCGCGATCAGCGCCATGTCGGCCGTCGGCGTCTACCAGGGTGCCGATCTGACCTCGGCGACGAGCTTCCTCAAGTCCCTGTGACCGAAGCAACTGGCGGTGCGACCGCCGCACCGAACACGACCGTGCTGGATGTGCTGAACTCCAGCGGGGTCGGATCGGCGTTGAATCAGCCGGTATCGGAGGTGTTGAGCGGGCTGAACCTGCCTGCGCTGCCGCAGCTTCCGTCGATCACGCTGCCGGATCTGTCGGGCATTCAGATGCCCACACTGCCGACGATCGATCCGACCACGCTGATCTCCCCGGTGATCAGCTTGATCTCCTCGTTTGGCAGCGGCACGCTCGGCACTGCGCTCACCTCGATCTTCTCGGCGGTTTCCAGCGCGCTCTCCTCGTCGTCGACCGCCAGTACGGCGGCGACCACCGCGGTCTCGTCCGGATGGCAGGGCGTAGCCGCGCAGGCAGCCGAGGTGAAGAGCAAAGAGGTTGAGACCAATGTCCCGGGGCTGCTCGCGCAGGCCGAGAATCTGAAGGTGATCCTGCTCGAAGCGGAGCAGATCGTCGCGGAGGGATACGCCGAACTTTCCGCGCTCATCGCGAGATTCGTCGGCGAGGTCATCGCCGGGATGACCTTCTTGCTCACTCCCGCCGGATTGCCGTATCTGATCACCATGGCGACGGATGCCGTCTCGGAAGCGGGCGCCATCACGGCGAAGACGCGGGTTCAGTTGTCCGCCAGCACCGTCGCGGTCACGGGCGCGGGCACCAAGCTGCTGATCGCCGGCGCGCCCACCGCTGCCGATGCCGCGTCGCTGGCCAATCAGGTCTCGCAGGCGATGTCGCCGTTCGTGAGCGTCGGCACGCAGGTCGCGGAGAAGGTGGTCGAAAAGGGCAGCAGCGTGGTGACTTCCGGTGCGTCGGCCGTCAGCTCGGCGATCAGTAGCATCACCTCGAGTAACAGCACCACGACCACTACCACCACCAGTCCGACCACCACCACGACCACGAAAACCAACGACGAGAAGACGACCGAGAAGACTCCGACCGACACCACCACGACCACCACGGGCGGCGGACTCGATACCGGTGGCAGCGGAATCGTGAGCGGCATGCCGAACGGTGGATCGCCGTCGAGCCCGCTCTCCGGATCCAGGATTCCGACGAGCGAAGTCAGCTCCGGGACGCCTACCGGTCGCTCTCTCACCTCGAACAAGTCGAATTCGACGACCACGGTGCCCAGCATGATGTCGCCGTCGGCGGCCGGTGCGGGACGGGCCGGGGATGCCGGGGAGTCCGATGTGGATCGGATGCCGAATCTGGTCACCGGTGCGCATGGTGACGAGGTTGTCGGGCTCATCGAAGGCGTGTCGATCCCGGTTGTCGGTGCCATCGAAGCCGTCGACGAACCACCGGACAAGGCGCTCACACTCTGATGGCTCGCACCGGTGCGATGCCCGACAGCTGTCAGCGTTTGAAACTGACGGTGTTTATAACTGAAAACGCAGGGGTAACAGGAGGATTGGCATGAGCACCACCGATTTCGAGGGTTTGCGGTTCGACGCGTCGACGGCACTGTCCGTCGCCACGAGCCTCGACGCGCTCGCCGACCGCATTGCCGAGGGCATGGGGATCGAGCAGGCGAAGCTCACCGTCTCACCGGCCGGGTCCGACGAAGTGTCGGTGCGGGCCTCGCAGACGCTGAACACCGTCGCCGCCTCGTTCCAGCAGTCCGGCGGCGCCGGCGTGGACGAGGTGCGCAAGCTGGCCGCCACCCTGCGCGCGCAATTCGATCAGTTCGGTCAGATCGAAGAGCAGAGCGTGCAGAGCTTCACGGCGCCCGCGGTGTGAGCGGATCGTATTTGATGGAACCGACGACACCCGGCTTCACCGGCGTTGTCTGGGATGCCAGGCAACCCGAACAGCTGGCCCGAGACCTGGTGAACGGGGCCGGCGCCGTGCCCGCCGCCGAGGCGGGTCTCGCATGGGGGCGCTTGAGCGCCAGTTTCGGCGCGGCCGCCATCGAGTACGAACGCATTCTCGAAACCCTCGACAGCGCTTGGGAATCGAAGAACAGCAAGCCGTTCATCGAACGCATCAAGGCGTTGCGGGATTGGCTGGTTACCTCGGCCGGGGCGGCGGCATCCAATGCGGCACAGGCCGAAACACACGCTGCCGCATACGAAATCGCTCGACTCGCCATGCCGGATGCCGGTGATGTCGAGAAGATGCGGGACATGCAGAAGCTGCTCGAGCAGCTCGGGGCGGCCCTCGGTGCACCCATGCTGGCCAAGGTCGCACAGGCCGACACCGACGCCGATGCGGCGAAAGCCGTTGCGGCGCGGGTGATGACCACCTACGAGGCGGCCACCGAACCGCTCTCCACGCCTTGGGAGCAGCAGGCTCCGCCCGCCGTCACCGAGGGGCTGGTCACGACGGTGGAGACCACCGCACCCGTCGCGGAGGAGACCGCGCCGAGTCTGGCATCCCTGGGCGGGCTCTCCGGGTTGAATCTCGGCGGGATCAGCATCGCGCCCATCAAGACGGAACTGCGCGTCCGCAATGCCGAGAACAACACGACCACCACCACGGAACAAGTTGTGGTGCAACCGGTCACGGTGCAATCGGGGGGTTCGATGCCCATGGCTCCGGCGGCAATGGCCGGTGCCGCGGGCCAGTCCGAAGAAGAGCACACCCCGCGCTCCAGCCTCGGCGGTTCGCCCAGTGACGCGGAGCTCGGATTGACCTCCGGCATGCAGGTCGCGCCCGCCGTGCTCGGCGGTCTGGATCCGAATGCGCAGCGCCCGTCGGTCGATATCGCGTTCAATGCATCGAGTACGGGTTCCGAAGTCGCGAAGCCTGCGGCCGCTACGACCGGTGAGGAGGTGACGTCCCCATGACCACACTCACCAATGACGGCGTGATGGTGCTCGCCGCCCAACTCGGCGTGCAGACCTTGCCTCTCGTGCTATCTGTTGGGCCCCAACAGGAGTCGCATCGCGAATGGCGAATAGCGCAGGAACGTGCACGAGCCGAACTCCTCACCGCCCGACTACTCGACCGCCATGGTGATGTCGATCCCGACACCGCCGCAGCACTTTTCGTCCTGGCTCAACCGGATCGTGAACTGGCAGCGCGCATCTTCACCAGCGAAGGCCAGGTGCGAGTCTGCATCGCCCGCCGGGGCGAAGAAAACGTCCTAGCGGTCCGCCGCGGCGACCACCTAGAATTCCACTCCATCTGGGCAGACGGCTCCGGCGATTCCCTATCCCGCCCCATCCTCAACGCGCTGTCCCCCTGCCCGCCCGCCGAAGTCTCCAGCTTCAGTGCCCTCTCGGCGGACCTGAGCGAACGCTTCAACACCGCAATAACTTCCGAGGATTACACCAGCGCCGTCTACAGCCTCGGCGTCCCCGACACCGACGCCATCGCCTACGGCCTCGCCCTCTCCTCCTGCCACGCCTACGCCGAAGTGGTGGCCTACGCCTACACCGACGGCGTCACAGACCGATCCCCGGGAGCCGTGGTGGTGTACGACACCACACGAGGCCGCATTGTGGCCGCCCCGGCGATCGCCCCGGACCAGCAACTCTGGTCCACCCTGACACCGGGCAGCGATCACCGTATCGCGCAGTCGATCTCGGCACTGATCGAGTCGCTGCCTGGGGGGAGGTGGCTGTCGTGATCCGCACGTGACCAGGACAGCTGATCCACTCCCAAACGGGTGCTGCGCCAGCCGCATTACCCGCTCATCCCGCAAATAGGCAGAGACAAAGGTACATACGATGGTTGCATCAGCACATGACGTTGCCGTAGCGGCGCAAGGCAAAATGGCCGACGTTATCGCCTCGATCAAGTCGACCCTGAGCAAGGTCACGGACGCCGTGGACGCGGCGAAGGTCGGCTTCCAGGGTGAAGCGGCGGGCGCGTTCCAGACCGCCGCCGCCAACTGGGACACCGAAGCCGCTCGCCTGAACGGCCTCCTGAGCCAGTTCGAGCAGCAGGTCGGCCAGGGTACGGCGACCTTCCGCTCCCTGGAGTCCGAGAACGAGTCGGGCTTCAAGCAGCTCACCAACCTGGCCTGATTGAGGCGTCAGCCTCGACTTACCGACACCTGACGAAGGATCTGACATGCTTTACGACCCCAAAACCATGAACGAGCTGGCGGCCTCCCTCAAGGAGAACTTCGGTCAGCTGAAGGTCATCGCCGGCGATGGCGACCCGAACAGCAGCAGCGACCTGCACGACGCGACGCAGCAGCTGACCCAGGCGTGGACCAACGAGCACACCGGCGACGCGAACTCCGCGCTGACGTCCTTCAACGCCGTGAAGGCCAAGTGGGACGCCGAGTACAAGGACACCCTGCACACCCTGAACGCGGTGGCCTCCGAGGTCGAGAATGCGCTCGGTCGCGCCCTGGGCGCCGACCAGAAGATCGGCGACGGCTTCGGCGGCGTCTAAAAAGCCGATCGAACTGTTCGATACAGCGCATCCCTCTGTCGCAGAGGGGTGCGCTGTTGTCGGAACATCGCCCAGTAGTCTCGTGCCCGAAGTTCTCGGCCCGACGGAGGATTAGTTAGTGCCAGCCCAATTGACCACCCGTGCCCAGGTCAATGGGTACCGCTTTCTTCTGCGCCGACTGGATCACGCCTTGGTTCGTCGCGACGTGCGCATGCTGCACGACCCGATGCGGGCGCAGTCCCGGTCGTTGATTTCAGGTGCGATTCTGGCCGTCCTGGTGGTGGCAGGCTGCGCGATTCTGGCCTTCATTCGCCCGCAGGGCTCCATCGGCACGGCGAATATCGTCATGGGAAAGGACAGCGGCGCACTGTATTACGTGTACCGCGACAAAGACGACAAGAACAAGATGACCCTGCATCCCGCGCTGAACTTGGCTTCGGCGCGGTTGCTCGCGGGCAGCAACGAGACCCCGAAGTCCGTGAAGGACTCGAAGCTCAATACGGTCCCGCGCGGCACGATTCTCGGAATCCCCGGTGCGCCTGCGGCTTTGCCCGGCACCGGTCAGGGCGATCAGTCGCAGTGGACCTTGTGCGACTCGGTCCAGCTGTCGTCCACCGGTGGCGCGGCGTCGTCGGCAGGTTCGACGACCACGGCGATCGCGGGTGACCTCGAACTCAGCGAGCGCGCCAAGCAGGCCGATGCGAATTCCGCGCTCTACGCTCGCAAGGGCGACAAGACATACCTGATCTACAACGGCAAGAAGGCCGAGATCGACCAGCAGAGCACCGTCATCGCGCGATCGCTGAACCTCGCTGGGCAGCGACCGCGGCCAATCACCACCGGCCTGCTGGATGCGGCGACCCAAACGCCCGCGCTTACCCCGCCGACGATTCCGCAGGCCGGTGAACCCGGACCGGGCAAGCTCAGCACCGTACCCATCGGTGGTGTCATCCGCGTCGCAGCTGCGGGCGGCTCCGGTAAGTCCGAGCTGTACGTGGTGGTTTCCGAAGGCGTGCAACCCATCTCGGCATTCGCCGCACAGGTGATTCGTAATGCCAACTCCCAAGGCATGAGTGAGATCAAGTCGGTGACACCGGACCTGCTCGATGGCGTCGCGACGGTGCACCCCCTGCCGGTCGATGATTTCCCGAGCGAAGCGCCCAAGATCATCTCGGCAGAGGACAGCCCCATCGCCTGCATCGAGTGGTCGAAGTCGAGCGGCGCGGGCCGGACCGAGCTCGACACCACCGAGGGACCGAGTGACCGTGCCGCAGTCTCACTGATTGTCGGGACGCGGCTGCCGCTGCCCGCAGCAGCGGTGCCTGTGGCGCTGGCGACGGCCGACAAGACCGGCGATCACATCGACGAGGTATATGTCCCGCCGTCCACTGGCGAGTTCGTTCGCACCACCGGGACCGAGCCGGGCAGCTTGCGCCGCGACAGCCTGTTCTATGTGGCCGACAATGGAATCCGCTACGGCATACCGGACCTGGAGACCGCGCAGATTCTCGGACTCGGCACGAAGCCGCATTTGGCCCCGTGGGCGATCGTGGGTGAGCTGGTTGTCGGCCCCACCCTTTCCAAACAGGATGCTCTGGTCAGCCGCGATGTTCTTCCGACCGGTCGCTGAGGCCGGTGCACCTGCTCGGGCACGGTGAGCGGTCCGACGAGGGTGACTATTACACTCTGCTAACAAAGTGCCGCGTTATAGGCATCCGGTATCGGTCGGGGGAGTAGTAGGACGTGTTGTTCGACATCGGTCGGCGCCCGCATGCGCGCGCCGCAGTAGCCGCCGTCCTGTCCGCGCTGGCGTTGGTGACCGTGTCCTGCGGGTCCGAATCCGACTCGGACACCGGGCAATCGGTGGATCTCGCCAAACTCGACGTCGGCAATTACCCGACGAAGCCGCAACCATGGGAACCCAAGGACCGCACCGAAGCGGCCCGGAATCAGGAGGGGTTGCGGCTCGGCGACATCATGCCGGTAGGTGAGGAGATCGATCCGGCGCTGAAGATCCCGGGCGCAACCCGCCCCTTCCTGAAGGCCGCCAAGCCCACGGGCGGCACCATGTTCAGCTGGTTGAACACGAGCGAATTCACCAATAACACTCCGGGATTGGTGGCCGGATTCGGAGCTGCCGCCGAATCCAACCTGGACCGCGAGATCTCCACCAGACTTTCCAACAATGTTCTGCTCTTCGACAGTGACGCGGCGGCCGCATCAGCCGCATCGGCATTGGCACGCAGTGGATTCGAGAAGAGCTCCGGCGGCCCCGCCCAAACCCGGTCGACGCAGTACCCGACCGCGTCGGTGATGTGGTTGACCGAGTACCAGGTGCTCGCCTCCTGGTACGCCACCGGCAGATTCGTCATCGTCGAGGTGGTCGAGGAGCACACGAACGTCCTTCTCAAGCAACCGGATCAGACACCGCTGCTGGCGCTGGCCGATAAGGCCATCAGTGTCACGGCCGACCGGCTGAAAGCCTTCCAGCCGACTCCGAAGGACAAGCTGGCCGACTTGGCGGTGGACTCCGAGGGCATGTTGCAGCGCTCGCTTCGCACTGCCGACGCCACCTTCACGGGAACTCTGGATGCTCACGGAGCTCTGCACATGGCCGACGGGCTCGATAGCAGGTCCAGTGCGCTCTATGAGAAGACCGGCGTCGACATCGTCGGCTTCGGTGGCCGGGAGTTGTTCCGTGCGAGGGATTCCGCGGCCGCTGCGACCCTTGTCCGGGAAAGCACGACCAATCGGGTTCTGGTCGCGGCCGAATCACCACCGGAGCTTCCGCAGGCCCGATGCGTCAAGTACCGCGGGCCCGTCACGTCCACCGTCCCCTACTACTGCAATGTCTCGTACGGGCGTTATGCCGCCCGAGTGTGGTCCGACCAGTTGAAAGACGCACAGCAGCAGATCGCCGCACAGTACGCGATTCTGGTCAACAGCAAGTAGGGGCGGACATGAACAATATTCGTACTCGGCGCATGGCATTCCGGAAGAAACTACGTCCCCTGATCGCCGCGGTAGCGGCGGCCGGTGCCATGGCAACCGTTACCGGATGCGGTATTTCCGGAAGCCCGGCCGCGAGTGAGGCCGATATCCGGAAGCTCGATGTCGGGAGCTACCCGACCGATCCGCTCGACCTTCGAACCTTCTACGAGCACTCGACTCTCGGCGGTCGGGCCTTGGCCATCGGGAGGTTGGCGGGAGCTACCGCCAATGGCATCGATATCGATCCGAAGCTCAAATACGGATTGCGGACGAGAACAATCATCTCGTCGTCCTACGCGGTAGACGTCCTGGCACACGGAATCGAGCCGATTCTCGACACCAACGGCATGATGTTCGGCTTCTCCGCCACCAGCAGTACGCATCCGGTGCTCGATTCCAACTGGGTCGATATCCCAAGCACCATCAACGCTTTCAACGGTGAAACTCCGGACCCTGCGGCGGACAGCGTCAATATCACCGTCTTGCAGTTCCCTGATGAGCAGCGGGCGCAGCAGGCAGCCGAACAGATCGAGGCAGCCGACTTCGCGGTCGCTCCTGACGAGAATGTCGCGGTGCCGCTGGCGAAATACCCCTCCGCTCGATCCCACTGGCGGCCCGGTGTCCCGTCGCTGGGATCGGCCGTGGCGCACGGCGCGTACGTGATCAATGTGTATGTGCAGCAGCCGACCCCGGATCTGGCCGGGCTCCAGGCATTCGCCGAGAGGGTGTACGGCGCGCAGATCCCACTCCTGGACCAATTGCCGCCCATGAATCCACGGGAATTGCTGCTCCAGGACTACGACCCAGACTTGATGATGCAGCGAACTCTGCACCCCAACACGGTTATCGGCCCGAAGGCGGGCAATGAGCTTGTTCACACGCCGCGCGCCTTCCTGCACTTCATGTCCGATCAGAGCGTATGGAAGAAGCTGATCGACGATGGCGGCGTCGACCGAATCTCCTTGGCGGCGAAGGGCGCGCTCTTGCTGCGTGCTCGCGATGCCAGGGCGGCCACCAGCCTGTGGTCGAGCTTCAAAGCGCCGGAAGACAAGCCCGCGGATCAGCCGGCAGGCGTGCCCGACGTGTTCTGCACCGAGAATCCGAATCCGAAATCGGTCGACTTCTCGGACGCCTGGAACAACAACGACCGCTTCTACTGCACGATCCGGTATGGCCGCTATGTTGCCCGCGTCGCGGGTGCGCAGCTGAAGGACGTGAATCAGCGTGCGGCGGCGCAGTACGCGTTGCTTGCGAAGAGTCAGTACCTGTAGGGGGAACCGATGACCATCGGCATGGGTAGCGTCGTCGGCGGCTATCGGATCGAGCGGGTGCTCGGCACCGGGGGAATGGGAACGGTCTATCTCGGTCGGCATCCGCAGCTCCCGCGCTGGGATGCGATCAAGGTGCTCAGCGGCGAGATGACGATCGATGAGGAGTTTCGGGCTCGGTTCGAGCGGGAGGCGAATCTGGCTGCGGCTCTGGATCATCCGAATGTTGTCGCGGTGTACAACCGGGGCGAGGATTTCGGGCAGCTGTGGATTGCCATGCAATTCGTGGACGGCGTGGATGCCGCCGCGGCCATGCAGTCCGACCCGAGGTCGATGACTCCGTGGCGAGCGCTGCGGATCGTCACCGAGGTGGGCCGGGGCCTGGATCACGCGCATCGGCGGGGGCTGCTGCACCGCGATGTCAAACCGGCGAACTTTCTCTTGTCGGCCGGAGACGGCGATGAAGAGCGAGTGCTGCTCACGGATTTCGGGGTCGCCAAGTCGACCGAGGATGTCAGTGAGCTGACCCAGGCGGGTGGTTTCGTCGCTACCATCGCCTATGCCTCGCCAGAGCAGTTGAGTGGGATGCCGCTCGATCACCGCACGGATATCTACAGTCTGGCTTGTTCCTTCTACAAGCTGTTGACTGGTCAGAATCCTTATCCCTCAGTGCAACCGGCGGTTGTGATGACGGGCCATCTGTACGAGCCGCCACCCCGCGCCACTGCGATCGATCCTGCGCTCCCGGTAGCGGTCGACGAGGTCTTGGCCGTCGCCATGGCAAAGGATCCGGCGCGCCGATTCGATACCTGCCATGAGTTCACGGCGGCTCTCAATCAGGCTCTGCGCTACGGCACGTCGGATCTGTCCCAACAGACGGTTCCAGGTGGGACCGTGTCGCGGCCTGTCGCGCAATCGAATCCGGCGCCGAAGAAACCGCGCGCCCGCTGGTTCGCGGGTGTGGCCGCGGCGGCCGTCATTGCACTCGCCATCGGGGTGGGCATATGGGTTTTCGGTAGCGGAGATACCGCGGACACCGCAGCGTCCGCAGCGACTTCCTCGACGGTGGCGGTACCTGCCTCGGTGGCCGACGCCCGTCGCCAGAACCCGTCCTTCGACGGGAAGACCATTGCGGTCGTCGATGTTTCGGGCACGACTGGCCGCATGGCCGATGTCGAGCTGCGTCTGAAGCCCAGTGCGCAGACCCAGTTTCTG
Organism: Nocardia sp. NPDC051030; assembly: GCF_040683015.1. NCBI lineage: Bacteria > Bacillati > Actinomycetota > Actinomycetes > Mycobacteriales > Nocardiaceae > Nocardia > Nocardia sp. NPDC051030. The sequence goes on from NZ_JBFBCD010000006.1 coordinate 265,753, forward strand.
GAAGACCTCGGTTTCGTCTATCACCCGATCGGTGCTCGGCGAGGCAATGAAACCGATCTGCGCGCGGTCGACGTGGTCACCGTGGCGGAAACCTCACTGACCCAGATCGATTCCGGCTACCTGCTCGTGCTGCGTAGCGACACCGGCGCGGGCGGCGGCGGCATGACGGATCTGCCGTCCGCCATCACCAACCGGAAAGCCACGGTGGTGGTCGTAGACGATGCCTCCGCGGTTGCCGCACTTCGTAACTGGTCGGATCGCTCCGAGCAGGTCCTGCTGGAGAAACTGCTCCCGATTCTTCGTCAGAACGTCAAGTAGCCACTGAGGGCTACTTCACGCCCTTGCGCAGGATGGGGAGCAGCTTTTCCAAGAGGATCTTTTCTGATTGGTCTGTCCACTGGCGGAGGGCGGTTACTGCTGTGGGGTCGTCGAGGATGAGGACTGTGGCGGGGGAGCTGGCTATGGAGGTGGGGAGGTTTACCAGGCCGCCGTTGCCTGCGGCGGTGTCTGAGCGGACTGCTAGGACGTAGCCGTTGGCGGTGTTGGTGTTCATGGCCTTGTAGAGGTCTATGGAGTCGGTGATGGGGCGGGGGTTGGGGTCGTTGGGTTTGGCTAGGAAATTGGGGTTGTAGGCGAAGCCCAGGTCTTCCAGGAAGTTGGCGGTGGGGCCGGGTTTCAGGGTGATGGATACGGTGGCGGAGGTGCCGCTGGTTCCTGAGATATCCACGACGACAATCGTTTTGCCGGAGAACGTGGGGTTTTGGGTTCGGGCTTCCGCTGCTGATTTCGGGGCGGAGGAGGGGTTGATGGCTGTTGGGGTGGATGAATCGTCTTGGGTGGCCCACACTCCGATACCGGCGGTCAAGGCCAGAGCCGCGGTGGCGGCTGTGCCGATCAACCACGTGCGTCTGCTCACGGCAGGTTTCGCGGGGGCGATGGGTGCCTGAGCTGGTTGGGAGGCGGGGGTGGCGGGGTCGGGGCGGCGGTGGGGGACGGTGTGCATGGACAGGCCCGAAACACCGTATTCAAGTGCTGATTTCAGGGCTGAGGTGAATTCGTGGCAGGACTCGAAACGGTCTGCGGGGTGCTTTGCCATGGCTACGGCGAGCACTTCGTCCAATGCGGCGGGGAGTGAGGGATCGACGGCGGTGATTCGGGGTGGGGGCTCTTGGAGGTGGCCCATCATCACCATGGCGGGTTGTGTTCCGGGGTACGGGTTTCGGCCGGTGGTGAGGCGGAAGAAGGAGCAGGCCAGGCTGTAGATGTCGGCTCGGTGGTTCAGGGGCTGGCCGGACAGCTGTTCGGGGGAGGCGTAGGCGATGGTGGCCACGAAGGTGCCTGCCTGGGTTAGTTCGTTGGTGTCCTCGGTGGACTTGGCTACGCCGAAATCGGTGAGGAGGACTCGCTCTTCGTCGCCGTCGCGGGAGAGGAGGAAGTTGGCGGGTTTGATGTCGCGGTGCAGGAGGCCGCGCCGATGGGCGTGGTCGAGGCCGCGGCCGACCTCGGAGACTATGCGCAGGGCACGCCACGGTGTCATGGAGCGGGGGTCGCGTTCCTGGGCCTGGGCCGCATCGGTGCCGTCCACGAACTGCATGGCGATCCATAGTTGGCCATGGTCTTCGCCGCGGTTGTAGACCGAGACGATATTCGGATGGTCGAGGGTGGCAGCGAGATTCGCTTCGCGTTCGAAGCGGGACCGGAATTCGTGGTCGGCGCTGTATTGGGTGCTCAGTACTTTCAGGGCGTCCCAGCGCGGGAGTTCTGGATGCTTGGCCAGGTATACAGTGCCCATGCCGCCCGCGCCGAGTACCCGTTCGATGCGGTAACCGCCGACTACGGCCCCGAGTCCGATGCTCATCAACGATTCCTTACAGGTACTGGGCTTTGGCGAGCAGTGCGTATTGAGCGGTGGCGCGCTGCTGGGCGTCGGCGAGTTGACTGCTGGCGACTCGGGCTACGTAGCGGTCGTAGTGGAGGGTGCACAGGTAGCGGTCGCTGTAGTCCCAGGCCAGGATGTTGCTGGAATTGCTCGATTTCGGGTTTTGGGCGCAGGTGACGCCGGGGACGCCGGGTGGGGCGTCGGTGGAGGTGGGGATGAGGGCGTTGATTCCGGACCAGAGGGTGGTGGCGGCTTCCGCGTCGCGGGCTCGGAACAGTAGTGCGCCCTTTTGGGTGGTGGAGGTTTGGTCCACGCCGTTGGTGTCGAGGAGTTGTTTCCAGACACCTTGGTCGGCAACATTTTTCAGGTAGCCGCGCGGGGTGCGGGTGACCTCGTCCTTGCTGGGGTACGGGTAATCGCCGGGGTGCAGGGTTCGGCGCAGCATGTTCTGGGGGTCGTAGTCGAGTCGGAGGATGTCGCGCTGGGTGAGGGGCGGAATTTGATCGAGGAGAGGGAATTGAGCGTCCAGGACCTTTCCGGCGAGATCCTTCAGCCCATCCAGTTCGGGTTTGGGCAGCTTCACGTACACGCTGACGACGTAGGCACCGCGGGACTGGATCGCGGCCAACGTCGGAACCCCCGGCCGCCAATGGGCCCGCGCGCTCGGATGCTTGTCGAGGGTGACACGGGCATTCAGGTCGGGAGCCACGTCGAAGTCGGCGGATTCGATCTCCTCGGCCGCCGCTCGCGCCCGCTGCTCGTCGGGGAATTGCATGACCGTGGCATTGAACGTGGTGGCCTCCGGGTCGCGCTCCCAACCGCCGAGCGGACTGGCGTTGCCGGAATTATCGAAATAGAGAGTGTCGAGCCGCGGGCGGTCGCTGACCGACGCCGAATAGGCGAGCACCATATTGTTGCGGTCCAGCGCCGGTTTGGCGGCCGTCGCGATCGCGTAATCGGTGCTCGGCTGGGACAGCGCGGTGTAGACGAAGCCGGGACCGACATCCGCGCCGATGACCACGGCATCGGACAGGCGCGCGACGGCCAGCGCTCTACCGTAGGAGACCGAATGCCGGTAGGCGCCACGCACATCGATCGGATTGGTCGGATAGTTGCCGACGGCCAAGGTGCGCACATCGATTTCACCGGCCGCCGGACTTCCGGCTACGGTGCCACAACCCGCCAGCGCCGACGAGGCGAGCGCGATACTCAGCGCGGCGAATACCGCTCGGCCAGTACGGCGGCCAAGTCTCGAGTTCCTCACGACTCCCCCTACTTGTCGTTCGCGAGGATGGCGTACTGCGCGGAGATCCGCTGATACACATCCTGCTGTTGCTGCGACCAGACCTCCGCCGCGTACCGCCCATAGGTGACGTAGCAGTGGTAGGGGAACTGATGGGAGTCCGGGCCTTGATATTTCACGCATTTGGCGACCGGCAGACCCGGCGGCGACTCGATCAGGTGCTGGAACCTATTGGCGGAGACCGTGTTGAGATAGGTCTCGGCCGCCGCCGCATCACGGGTCCGAACCAGTTCTCCCGCACCGTGACCGATGAATTCCACCCCGGTCTTCTCGAACAGCGCCCGGCCCTTGTCCGGGTCGTCCACCGTGTGCAGAGCCCCGCGCCGGTCCAGCGCGCCGTCGAAACCGAACGCGGTCTGATCGCCGGACGGACGGAGCAGCGTCAGCCGGAGCATGCCTTCGGGGTCGACCGGGAGAGCGGCGAGCTTGTCCTGAGCAGTCGGCTCGAACCCCTTCAACCGCTCCGAGATGACGGTGATCGCCTTATCGGACAAGGTCAGTAGCCCGTCCAGATCCGATGCGCTCAAGGACATGTTCTCGTGATTTCCGACCACGCCGCCGATCAGAAACTTCCCGGTGGGATACCAGAATGCGAGCTCCTGGAAGTCCGGAATCCAAGTGATACGAGCGCTCGGATACTTGGCCGACTCCGCCGGAATCCCTTGCCGTGTATCGAGCTTGATGCCGGTGAGCGCGGTCGCGGCGGCCGTGGCCGAAGCGTCGCTGCCGAAGATCATGACGGCGTGCCGCAGATCGTAGGAGATATCGCGATCCTCGTCCGAACGCGCTGCGCCTGCGAAGCCCGCCACGAAACCTGGTATGGCGGCGAAGAACTCGGGAGCATCGAACGATTCGAAGGGTGAATTATTGAACGACTGGGCATCGACGAAGGGGTGCGCGCCACCGGAATTGTGTGTCAGCGCCGGATCGACATCCTGGGGCAGCGGAACGACGTCGGCGAGCCGCAGCGCCTCCATATTGCGAGCCATACGCTCCGGATTATTGGCGACCAGATCCTGCGGTTTAGTCGCATAGCTGCCGGTGTCGAGCTTGCTCAGGTCAGCGGAAGCCCGCACGGTCGCTTCGGATTCCGACCCGCATCCAGTACTCCACAACACGGTTATCGCCAGCGCCGCAGTCAGAGCGGCGCGAAGTCGCGCCCGGCTGGACCGCCGCCGAACATGGTCGTACAACAATTCTCGCTCCCCCCTCGCCGACACCCGATTGCCGGTGAGCTGCTCTCCCAGTGTGCAGAGTGTACTGGCGAGCCTGATTTACATTCGCGCCCTGTCGGTGTGGGCCGGTTTCTCGTTGTGCGCTGGGGATTCGAGGAGATACTCTCCGCTTGTATTGCGGCAACTGGTCGGTCTGCTCTGTGAGCGGTTCACGACCTGAGTGGGGACTGGGGGCGGACCGGTGGGGGTACGACGGAGGGCGCTGGCGGTAATTCTGCTGGCCATGACGGTGGGGGTGGTCAGCTCCTGCGATTCTGGATCCGATGCCACGCAAGCGGATCCGGTGATCGATGTGAGCAAGCTCGATGTGGGCAGCTACCGGGCGGAGCCGAAGGATTTCGCGCCGAAGAACACACAATTTGTGGCACGTGTCTTCGAAGCGGAGCGGATGGGGCGGGTATTGCCGCTGCCGTCAGAGGTCGACCCGACGTTGAAGGTCAATCGAGACGACTGGACGCACGTATTCCTCGCACCCGATGAAGCTCATACCAGCCCTATGTACGCATGGCTGCGGAAGGACGGATTCGCCGAGGACGCCAAGGGGTTCGTCGCCGGTTTCGCGGCCACGGGACAGACCGGCGAAGACGTGAGAGTGTCCGATACCGAGTCGACGTCGGTGCTGCTCTTCGAATCCGATCAGGCGGCGACCGCAGCGTCCGACGCCCTGGCACGCCGCGGCTGGAATCTCACCGCGTATGAGGACGGGACACAGGTGGAGCCGGCGCGGTCCGTCATGCACCCCGACGCCGTGACCTCCTGGGTTCCCAGTCAGCAGATGCTCGCTTCCTGGTACGCGACAGGCAAATTCGTCATCGTGGCGATTGCGGAGAGCGAGGAGAATCGCAAGCTGAAGGTCTCGGATCAGAGCAGGCTGCTCGCTCTGACCGATCGCGCCATCACGGTCACCTCTGATCGGCTGAAGTCATTCCAGCCCGCCCCGCCTGATCAGCTGACCAGCGTGCCGATGGATCCCGATGGCATGCTGCGGATGTCGCTGGAGCGGCCCGACGGGGACTCGTACCAGAATATGCCGGGCGTCTACGACCTCGCGGGATACCTGCATTTCACTCGTGACCCCGCGAAGGCGAGATCCACGTACGAGAACTTCGGCATCGATCGCGTGAGTTCCTATGGCAGCGAACTGTTCCGCACTCGAGATGCCGCGGCGGCCAAAGACTTTCTGGCAACCGAATTGGTGGACAAGTTCAAGCGTCACGCGGAATCCCCGGCAGGCCTGCCGAACGCACGCTGCAACCAGTACCACGGACCCGAGGGGAAGTTGGCGACGCCGTTCTACTGCTATGTGGCCTTCGGCCGCTATGTGGCCATGACCTACGGCTCCCAGCTCGCCGATGCCCAGCAGCGGATTTCCGCCCAATACGCGATTCTCGCTCGAAGCGCATAGGCGGCAATCATGAATCCCTACCGCAATTCGCTCCGCCGCGCCGTGCCCGCGGCACTGGCCATGCTGACCGCCGCCCTGCTCGGCGGCTGCGGCTCGACCGTCCCCGGAACGACCGTCGCCGCCGAGATCGACGTGCGCACCCTCGATGTCGGCAGCTTCCCGACCGAGCCGCTCGAATACCGCACCGCGTACTACGCCGACACCGACAAGGGGGCGGAGCTGGCCGCGATGCGGCTGGCCGGATACGTTCCCGACGGCATCGAAATCGATCCGAACCTCGCGTATGGGCGGTACGCGAAGGCTATCTGGTACCCGTCCCAGCTGAGTTACCTACTGGCCGAGGTCGATACGCCGATTGTCGAACGCAACAATATGTTGTTCGGTTTCGCCATGTCGGCCGCTTCGTCGGCGACCGGTGGGGGCCGCATGGTGCAACACGACGTCAACACCTATGACGATCAGAAGCCGCCCACAGATCAGACGAGCGTGAACCTCACCGTCCTGCAATTCCCGGATGCGGAATCCGCGCGCCGGTCGGCCACCGAGATCGAGGCCGCCGACTTCGCCGTCGCGGCGGACGCGAACACACCGGTTTCCTTCGATGCGTACCCGGACGCGAAAGCACACTGGCGGCAGGGCATCCCGACGCTGGGATCGACCATCGCGCATGGCAATTATCTGGTCAATGTGTTCGTCACGCGGCCCGACTCGGATCTCGGCGCGCTGAAAGAACTGACCCAAAAGGCGCTGGCCCTGCAACTGCCGCTGCTCGATCAGCTGCCGCCGCTATCGGCGCGGGAGGTCCTGCACCTGGACAGCGACCCGCAAGCGATGCAGCGCCGGACGCTGCATGAGGATGGCTACATCTCGCCGGATCTCGAAGAAGAAGCCACCTTTACGCCACGAGGTTTCCTGCATACCGTTGAGCAACAGGCGAAATGGCGGCAGATGACCGATGCCCGCGGGGTTGATGCGATCGCTCAGATAGCGCGCGGTGCACTGATGTTGCGGGCTCGGGACGGCGATGCCGGTTCGGCCTTGCTGGAAGACTTCCGAACTCTGGCCAAGGACAAGATCGACGGGCCGCCCGGCCTGCCCGATGCGTTTTGCCAGCAGTTTCCGCCCGAGAGCGGGAGCAACTTCTACATCTGCACAGTCCGCTACGGCCGCTATGTCGCCCGCGTCACAAGTACTCAACTACAGGATGCGCAGCAGCGCGCGAACGCGCAGTACGCACTCCTCGCGAACAGCTCATGGATGTAACGCGGGGTGAATCATGAGCCTCGGTCCGGGGGCGGTGGTCGGCGGGTACCGCATCGAGCGGGTGCTGGGCGTCGGCGGAATGGGGACGGTGTACCTGGCCGGACACCCGAGTCTGCCGCGCCGGGATGCCCTGAAGGTGCTCAGCGTGCAGTTGAGCCAGGACCGGGAATACCGCAGCCGCTTCGAACGGGAAGCGAATACCGCTGCCACACTGGATCATCCGAACATCGTCTCGGTGTACAACCGCGGCGAGGATCACGGGCAACTGTGGATCGCCATGCAGTTCGTGGACGGCACCGACGCCGAGGCCGCGAGGAAACGCGATCCGCAAGCCATGACTCCGGCCCGGGCCCTGCGCATTGTGACGGAGGTGGGCCGAGGGCTGGACCACGCGCACCGGCGCGGCCTGCTGCATCGCGATGTCAAGCCGGCCAATTTCATGCTCTCCGAGGCCGGCAGCGAGGAAGAACGCGTGCTGCTGGCCGATTTCGGCCTCGCCAAGTCCGCCGAGGACACCAATGAGCTCACCCAGACCGGCAGCTTCGTGGCCACCATCGCCTATGCCTCACCCGAACAGCTGTCGGGGGAACAGCTGGACAGGCGCACCGACATCTACAGTCTGGCCTGCTCGTTCTACAAACTGATCACCGGGCAGAACCCCTATCCCGCGACACAACCCGCGCTGGTGATGATGGGGCATCTGTCCGAGCCGCCGCCGCGCGTCACCGCCGTCCTGCCCGACTTACCGGCCGCCCTCGACGAGGTGCTGGCCGTCGCCATGGCCAAGGACCCCGCGGAGCGATTCGCCGACTGCCACCAGCTCACCCAGGCACTCGACCTGGCGCTCAACCGTGGGGTATCGCCGCTGTCGATGCGGACTCGGCCCGGGTCGTTCGCTACGCCCGTCGCTTCCCGTGCCGCCGTCGCATCGGCCACACTCGCGAAAAGGGCTGTCTGGCAGCGATATCGGACAGTGGCCGCTGCGGCTGGCGTGAGCGTGGCGCTCGCCGCCGGGATCGGCGTGTGGGCCGTGCGCGGCCACGAATCCGTCGCGTCGTCCCCGACGCAGCAGACACCGGCCACGAGCGCAGCCGCCGCACGATCGGTCGCCGAGGCACGCCAGCAGAACCCCGTCTTCCTGGGTAAAACCATTGCGGTCGTGGATATTTCAGGCGAAGGCGGATGGACGGCCGGTGTCGCCGTTCACCTGAAGCCCAGTCCACAGGCCGCCTTCTTCGAGCGGCTCGGCTTCGTCTACCACAACAGTTGTGTGCGTATCGGCGACGAACCCACTCCGCGTCCGATCGATACCATCCACCGCACCGAACCGAGTGTGCTGAGCCAGATCGAATCCGGCTACCTGCTGGCCGTGCGCAGCGATACCGCCGCGGGCGGTGGCGGGCAGCTGAATCTGCCGCCCGATATCCGAATCCGAAGCGCCACAGTCCTGATCCTCGACGACCCCACCGCCGTCGACGCACTGCGCAATTGGACCGATCATTCGGAGCAGATCCTCCTCGACAAACTCCTCCCGGTCCTCCGCAAAAGCGTCAAATAATCCTGCCTGCACCGGGAGGGGCACTGCCGTCGACTGTCGTACCCGCGCCGGGCGGCGGAGCGTGCGATTCGGCCGCAGGCTCACCGAGGCTATTCGGGAACATGTAGAACCGGACGGATATTCGTTGCGGTTCGCCTCGTTTTCGGGAGCGATCAGACTTCACATCCGCCGTCTGCTCGCGGAGTGCACCGTATCGGAGGAGTAGTTCCAAGTACTCGTCGAAGAAGCGGTTCAGTTCCTCGTGTGTGAGCAGCGGTTCGCTGCGGGAACCCTTCGTCCATGGACCGTAGCGCTCGGGGTGTCGAGCGACCGTGCCGAGCAGTGCCAAGTCCTGCGCCAGCTTCTGGTCCTGCCACGCCCCGAAGTGCACCCAGTCCTCCGTGTTGGTCTGGTTCGGCACGGGCCAGCGCAGATCGAGCGAACGCTTGTGCCACCGGTCACCGTCGCCGCGGACGAATCCCGCGGCCTCCAGTGTGCGCAGTTCGGAGACGACATCGGCGGGATCCGCATGCAGCCTTACCGCGAGGGACTGCACCGTGGTCGGATCCAGCGTGAGCGCTTGCATGATCTGCTGCCGAACAGGATTGGCGAGGACAGCGCGGGCCTCCTGCGCGGTGACGACCCGTGGTGGGTTATTCGCGGACAGCAGATAGCGGGCGCGCAGCGACAGGAACAGTGCGAGCGGAATCTCCAGGCAGACAGCCATCAGCAGACTGCTCCACCGGGATTCGCCCGACCAGTCGAGAACGACATCGAACCAAGCGTCGCAGAAGAGCAATGCCGCGGTAGCGATCAACACCGGAACCGCCGCGCGCCGCCGCCTGAACCCCAGCCAGGCGCTGGAACCCAGACCGGCGAGCAGCATGACGTCGAACCCCACCCATGCGAGTCGCCACTGGTCGGTGGTGAAGCCATCCGGGAGGTCGTGTGCGAGGAACACGGTCCAGGGCACGAGGACGACGGCTCCACCGGCAGTGATGAGCAGCAAGACTCGTCGATTCACCTCACCGAATCTATTGACCGACAAGCACTTCAGCCACCGGTATTCTCCTTGGCCTTTCCGGGAACCGGGCGGAGGGTTCGGCGGATGGCGTGGCGGAGCCACTGGTGGGCTCCGTCGGCTGTGTCTCCACCGGAGCACCCGTCAGACGCGTGCGATGGAGAACTCGCCTGCCCGAACGCCCGCGATGAAGGCATCCCACGCCGCCACCGACACCGCGATGATCGGCTGGGCAGCCGGATCGTTGCCCGGCTCACGCAGGTACTTGCTGTCGCGGATCAGGACCAGGTCACCGTCGAATCGCACTTCGACGCACGCCGCTCCGTGGTCGGAGTGGGCGGACTTGAACCAGCCGGTCGTCCGAGCTAGGGCAGATTCGGAAGCGCTCATGTTTCCACTCTAACTTCGCAGACCCTCCTTGATCAGCGCCAAAGTTGCTGCACGATCAATGGTTTGAGAGAGGGCCTGGTTGAAAGCGAAGCCGAGACTGCTCACAGAGGCCGGGTCCTCGAGGATTTCGCCACCCAGCGCGGTTTCCGACCACGCGAGGGTGGGGAGCTGCGGACTGGCGAAATCGAGTAGATGGTAGGTAGATCCGCCCAACGCGGTGCCCTCGGTGGCGGTGAAAGGGATCACTCGGATTTCGATCGTATCGGGGTGCTCTTCGATAAGGCGTCGAAGATGCTCCAGTTGCTCGCGGAGCACATCCGGGCCACCGGTCTGCTGAACCAGCGCCGCCTGGCTGAAGACGGCGGTGAGCTGTATCGGGTCTTCTTCGGTCAGGCGCTGCTGGCGGCGCATTCGCACCGCGAGGTGCTGTTCGACCTCGAAGGGGCGAATCAAGGCATTCGCGCCAATGATCGTGCGCGCGTACCTCTCCGACTGAAGCAGGCCGGGAATGAGCAGGCTGTTGTAGCAGCGGATGCTTTCTGCGCCGTACTCGAGACCGTAGAGGCGGGCCAGTTCGGGCTTGATGAGCGCCGGGTACTTCGACCACCAGCCGCGTTCCTTCGCCGCGGACCGTAGTGCGATCACCTCCGCACGTTCGGCCGGATCGCAGCTGAACAGATCGAGCAGACGTTGCAGCTTGTCCTCGGTCAGCATCCGGCGATCGGCGTCGACCTGCGACCAGTAGGGGCGCGAGATGCCGACGGCCTCGATGATGGTGTCGACATCGTCGATGCCGGTCAGTTCCCGCAGTCGGCGCAGCCGGAGCCGAAGTTCCCACCGGGCCACCGTGGGCGACGTGGGTGCCATGGGTCAATCCCCTTCCGAGTCCGGCTGTTTCGGATGTGCCGTCGCCTCAGTATGCCGAGCGATGCTCACTGCCTATCGCACTTTGAAAGAACTGGCTGCATCTTGTTCTGCAAATGTTGCTGCTATATCGTCAAGTGTGTCGGTCGTCACATCAAGCTCGATTCGCTGGAGGGAGCGATCATGACGACATCGTTGCCGTCGAAGGACATGTTGCTGGAGGCATGCGCCGGGGCTGTGGCGCTACCGCATCCGGTTCTGCAAGCCGCTTATGAGCTGGCCAGTTTGCATGAGGCTCGGATGGTCGCGGGGGAGGTGGGGGTGGTGCGGGAGATTGATTGTGCTCGTTATCGATTGGTGTGCGAGATCGATCGGTGGGTGGTGCGGGAGATGCCTCGGCCGTATGCGGCGGCGAGTTTGCATACCGAGACGCTGGGGATGGTGGTGGATCGGGTGGCACAGTTCTCGGTGGACGCCTACGCGGTGCTCACGCGGGAGGAGGGGGAGGGGCGGCTGCATCATGCCTGGAAGCGGCTGGCGGAGTTGTCGTTGGCTTACGGCGATTTGTCGTATGACCTTGCGGCGCGGACTCGTCGGCTGCCCGACTATGGCACTCCGCGCCCGGGGGATGACGCCCGGCATGGCGGGATTTGAGCCGGAACGGAAGGGGTGCGGCATGATCGGGATCTGGATGTACTTCTTCGTCGGCATGATCGCGGGCGGCGCGCTGGGGTGGGTGGCGAGCATGGCCGCCGCCCCCGGCCGGGTGTCGACCGGGGGCGACGGGTGGACGGTGGCAGCCATCGCGTCTCGCATCGAGCAGGAACGCGACAGCGGCATTCGTCAAACCCCTTGCACCCGTGCGCAAGAGCGTCGGCGCACGCACTCGCGGGGATACGGCCGTCAGGCCATGGCCGGGGCCGCGCCGATGTAGCGCTGCTCGGCGGGGGTGGTGACGAGTTGCGCGGTGGTTCGGGCGGCCGGGGTTTGGACGGTGACGGTGTGGGGGGCGTCGGGGTGTTGGACGATCGTGACGTCCGCGTCTGGTTGGTAGTGCTCGGGGATGGTTTCCAGGACTGTGACCACGGTGGCGGAGCCGGGGGGAGTGGTGGAGGGGACGCCGTCGAAGACGATGATGGTCGCGGCGGGGTGGGGGGCTCGGGCCATTGCTGTGCTGTGGCGGGCGCTTTGGGTTACCGAGGAGGCTAGGGAGAGGGCGTGGGGGGCACCGACATTGGCGATCATGCCCTGCCAGGCCCAGGGGCGGTTGGTGTGGACTACCGCGCCCGCGCCTAGGGCGATGGCTCGGAGGATCACCTGTTGGGCCAGGGGGAGGCCGGAGATGATGTCTATGCGACGGGAGCCGTCGCCGATGAGGGGGACGGCGATGCCTCGGCCGGTGGCGTCCGCGCCGATGAGCTGGCCGCAGCCCGCGGTGGGGACGGCGATGTCGGCGAGTGCGGAGAGGGGGCCTCGGTAGCCTGCAGCTTGGACCTCTTGGGCACCGAAGGAGAGTGTGTCGAGCAGGGCCCACATTTGGCGGCCGCCAAGCTCTTTCAGGCCGCGCACCGGCGGGGCTTCCAGAGCGGCGGGGGTGTCGTAGCGGACGCGGGCATCCACCTCGATAGTGTCGCGCGGCTTGTCGGCGCGGGGAGAGTCGTCGGTGGCCAGGCGCAGGCGCACGGAGACGGTGGTGGCCAGGCTGCGGGCCGCCCAGATCTCGGCCAGGCCATCGGCATTGAAGGATTCGGGCTGGATTTGGAAGCTCGTCAGGTGGATGCCGTTGTGCTCGAGCGACTTCTGGTTCTCGTCGAACTCCTCGAGCGGAATGCCGCGCGTCAGTTCGCGAGTGGCGGCGGTCATTTCGGCGGTGGTCAGCACCGAGGCGGTAATGCCCCGGGCCGCAAGACGATTGGCCACGCGGCGGGTGGCGATGATCGCGGAGCGTAGCGCGCCCTCGCCGCCGCCACCGCGATTGTCGACGGCCTCGGCATTGGCGAGCGGGTTCAGGCGCAGCACCAGCCACATGGTGCGGTGCGCGATAGCCGGTAGCGGGCCGAGGATTTCGTCATAGAGGCGGCCCAGCGGGGCGATGGATGCCGCATAGCCGGACAGGACGGCCTCGGTGCTGGCGGTGCGGGTACCGGTGCTGATCACATCGGCGGAATCCAGCGTCACATCGTATTGCCGTAGGCAGGAAGCGATTTCGGAGAGCGGGAGCACCTGATCGGTGCTCAGCGAGCCACGCCGCAGCAGGGTGAGCGTGTCCGGCGGCGGGTCGATGCGGAGCATGGTGGTGAGAAGTGTTCCGTCCCAGCGCACCCCGTAGCTGCCGCCCTCGGGCAGCGGGACGTCGAACTGGGTCGACTCGACGAAGTCGCGACTGCCGATCTGCCGCCAGCGGTAGGCGATCCAGCGCGCCAGGCGCAGGCCGAGCGGGACACCGCGCAGCGGGGCCAGACCGATCAGCGCGGGAACGAAACCCGCCACGGGCACGGCCCACCACGGCGCGACGAAGACCACGGCGAGCAGCGATGCGGCCACGCCGATCAAGGCGACCGGAATCACCAAGTTCAGCGGCAGCATTCGGAACAGCCACATTTCGTCCGCGCGCAATTCCGCGGGCGCTATGGTGCCACGTTCCGGCTGCGGCTCCGACTGCCGGGGATCCGGTCTCCGCGAATCGGACCGACGCGAATCGGGCCGACGGGAATCGGCCCGCCGCGGACCCACCCCCTGCGGATCCGGCTCACGCGAATCCGGCCCGCGAGAATGCCGCGGTCCCGGATCGCCAGGCGTAGGCGCTCCCGGGCGCGGCGGCGCATTCACGCCGGGGTGCCCATTCGGGAAGTCGTTCACAGGTTCCCCCTCAGTCGACGGCGGCGGATGCGAGGCCGAGCGAGGAGAGCATGGTGCTCAGCGCGGCCTTCATATCCGGTGCCTCGATCCGCATCAGCACCGATTCGTCGATCGCGCTCAGGTCGATCGACTCGTCATTGGCGAGGCGGAATTCCCGTTCCTCCTCGGCGGCTTCGATCAGGTTGCGGATGAAACGGCCATTACCGGCCATGTCCACGCCGCGCCGCGGTTGCCCGCTCTGATCGGTGCTCTCCAGGTCATAGAGCCGCTGACAGGTCTCCACCAGCAGCGCCAGCGCATCCTCGGACAGGTCCGAATCTCGCTTGTGCGAAATCACCTGGCCGATCTGGCCGAGCTCTTCCGCGGAGTAGGAAGGGAATTGCAGACGCTTGGCGAAGCGCGAGGCCAGACCGTCATTGGCGGCCAGGAAGCGGTCGATCTCACCGTCGTATCCGGCGATGATCACCACCAGCCGGTCGCGGTCGTTCTCCATCCGGGCCAGCAGCGTGTCCACCGCCTCGCGGCCGAACGCGTCACCGCCGGAAAGCCCGGTCTGGATCAGCGTGTACGCCTCGTCGATGAACAGCACGCCGTCCATGGCGGTATCGATGAGCGCCTCGGTCTTGATCGCCGTCGAACCCAGATGCTGGCCGACGAAATCGGAGCGCTTGGTCTCCACGACCTTGTCGGTTTTGAGAATGCCCAGGCCACAATAGATTTTGGCGACAACGCGGGCGATCGTGGTCTTACCGGTGCCGGGCGGTCCGGTGAAGGCCAGATGCTGACCGCGCGAGGAACTCGAAAGCCCCTTCTCCGCACGGATCTTCGCCATCTGCGCACTGGACTGCAGCTTGGCCACCTGCGTTTTCACCGCGGCCAAGCCGATCTGCTTATCCAGTTCGGCACGCGCCGCGGCCAGAATCTCCTTGGCGCGATCCTCGTGCTCGGCCTGCTGCTTCTCCTCCAGAGAGGGAGCCGACGCCGGATCCCACTTATCGGTGCGGGCCTCGATCACCTCCTTGGAGGTGACCGTGATGCGGAAGGTGCGGTCGCGCATGGCCGCGGTATTGGTGTCGAAATCCGGTGCCTGCGAATACACCTTCTCGAACAGCGCCTGCGCCTCGTCGGCATTGCCCATCTCGCGCAGGCATAGGCCGCGGCAGAACATGGCGGCGGTGCGGGCGGCCGGAATCGGGCCCGCCTCGGCCGCTTCCATGCGGCGAATCGCCTCACCGAACAGACCCAATTGCGCGCAGGCTGTGCCCACCATCACATGTGCGCCAGCGGCGAGATAGGGATCTTCCCACTGATCCGAGCGCGACAGAATGGTCATCACATCGGGCCAGCGCTGGGTGTTGTAGTGCATGATGCCGCGCACATAGGCGATGATGCGGCCGTCGACTTCGAAGTCCGGATCGCTCGCGCGTTCGCGCCGATGCTTCTCCAACTCGTCGAGCACCAGCTCGGCCTCGTCGAACTGCTTGTCGGCGATCAGATGTGACGCGTACGCCAACCAGATCTCGGTGAAACTGGCCAGCGGATAGTCGATATAGAGGCCGGGCAGAAAACGTCCGGCCAAGACCCGCGGCGGTAGCCCCAACCTGCGCTGTTCCCGGGCAAGCGAGGCGGTACTCGTCTTGTACAGGTTGTAGAGAACATCCTTGGTTACCTCACCAGCGACGGCCCGGCCGAGCCAGGCGTCGCACATGGTGGGATCCCATTCGGTCGCGCGCTGAAAGGCCAGCTTCGCGTACTCGAGGTCGCGGTTCGACTCTTGTCCGTCGATGCTCAACCCCAGTGACAGCACTCCCGCATCGAAGGCGCGTTGTGCCTGGCGAGTGTCGATCATCCTTGTCGAACCCCGAATTCGTTGAACCTGGTTAGTCTTTCGTTCATAATCCCCACCCGCCGCCGTGCGATCGCACCGACGGGGACAGTCGGATACATTATGGTTAACCGCCCTAGGCGGGCAACTGTTGAGAAGACAGGGAGCTGTTCAGCAAGTGACCGCACAGTCGCTCAGCGGCCTCGGAGCCGTTGAACCCGAATTGTGCCGCGTGTCCGTCATCGGGGGGAACACCCAGCTCGACGTCGGGTTGCCGGCAAACACGCCGATCGCCGCTTTCATCGACGATCTCGTGAAACTCATCGAATCTCGCAACCCGGATCCACTGGGTGGCGAGGAAGGGGGAACGCCGCTCCAACCGCAACATTGGACGCTGGCCAAGCTCGGCCGGGACATGATCCCGCCCAGCCAGACGCTCAATGACGCCGAGATCTATGACGGCGAACTGCTGGTGCTGCGCGCGGTCGCCGCGCGCGAGACGCCCGCGCTGTTCGACGACGTCATCGACGCCGTATCCCGGCTCACCGGTGAGGAATTCCGCGGCTGGTCGCCCGCCGCGGCCCGCTGGACCGGACTCGTCGCCGGAGCCTTCGCGGTGGTATTCGCGCTGCTGATGGGCTATATCTCCCGAAGCGGCGGAGACGATTACATCGCACCGGCGCTCTTCCTGGGCGGTGCGGTCGCGGCCATGGTGGCCGCCATGATCGCGGTGCGCAAGTACTCCGACGAGCTGACCGCGACAGTACTTACGCTGTGCATGCTGCTGCTGACATTCGGCGGTGCGGCCTTGGCGGTTCCGGGTGAGCTCGGCAGTCCGAACGCGCTGCTCGGCGCGACCGCGACCCTGCTGGTCGCCGTGATCGGATTCCGGATCATCGGTGCCGGAGCCGCGGTCGTCTCCACAATCGTCACGCTGGTCGTGCTCGCCGGTGTCGCCGCCGCGGTCCGCATGATCTGGGACGCCGACGTGCCGAAAATCGCTGCCGGAGTGCTGGTCGCGTCGATCCTCGTGCTGTCCATGGTCCCGCGCCTGGCCGCCATGCTGGCCCGCCTGCCCGTGCCGCCCGTGCCGACCGCGGGCGCGGCCATCGATCCGGCCGATCACGAACCACGGCCCACCATCGAGGGCATCGGCGCGATCGGTGCGACCGTGCTGCCCTCGGCGCACGGGCTCGGGCTGCGCGCCCGCATCGCCAATCAGTTCCAGACCGGCATCGTGCTCGGCAGCACCATAGGCGCGAGTCTCGGCGTGCTGTTCGCGGCCGATCCGATGGGCGCGGCCCGCTGGCAGGGGATGGCGCTGGCCGTGGTCGTCGCCATCATCCTGTGCCTGCGCGGTCGGTCCTTCGCCGATCTCATGCAGGCCGCCACACTGGTCGCCGGTGGCTGCGTCACCTTCGTGGGGTTGGCTGTTCTTTTGGCTCTGGGGGATTCAGACCTGCTGGTGGTCTCGACCGGACTGCTGCTCGCCTTCGCGGTGGGAGCGATCGGTTTCGGGGTCATCGGTCCGCACGTCGAGGTGACCCCGGTGACCCGGCGCTTCAACGAGATCTTCGAATACGGCTTGATCGTGTCGATCGTCCCGCTGGTGCTGTGGCTCATGGATGTCTACTCGATGGCGCGGAACATATGAGCCGGTTCTTTCGACAAGCACTGCCCGGAAACACCGCACGAGTTTTTTGCGCCGCGGCCGTTCTCGGCGTCGGCCTGTTCGGGACACCCGGACCCGCGAACGCCGGTGTCACCCAGCCGAATCCCGACCTCTCGGCCCTGGGGGAGGCGCAGGCGCTGAGCGGCAAGCCCGCACCGCTGGTCACCACCGAACAGCACGGAATCTGTGTCGAACCGCTGCTCAGCGGCTCCGCGCCGAAGGATGAACCGCTATCGCAGAAGGTGCTGAACCTGCCTGCGGCATGGCAATTCAGCCGGGGCGCGGGGCAGAAGGTCGCGGTCATCGACACCGGGGTGAGCAGGCATCCGCGCCTGGGCGCGCTGCAAGCCGGTGGGGACTACGTCTCCGACACCGACGGCACCGTCGACTGCGATGCGCACGGCACCTTCGTGGCGGGCATCATCGCCGCGCAGCCGAGCACCGACGATGCCTTCGTCGGCGTCGCACCGGATGCGGAGATCCTCGCCATCCGGCAGTACAGCGATGCCTACAAGGCCAAGGACAATAATGCGGAGAAGCCGAATGGCTCGCTCAGCAAAGAGGGCTACGGCCCCATGGTCACCCTCGCCGCGTCCGTGGTGCGCGCCGTGGACATGGGCGCGACGGTGATCAATATCTCCGAGGACGCCTGCGTCTCAGCCGGATCCGATGCGGGTGACGCCGCGGTCGGCGCGGCGGTCCGCTACGCCTACGAACGCAATGTCGTGGTGGTCGTCGCGGCCGGAAACGTGGACCAGAACAATGGTTGCGGGAATCAGAACGACGACAACAGCGCCATCGGCGACGGCAGTTGGAACAAGGTGAAGACCGTGGCCAGCCCGGCCTGGTTCAACCCGTACGTGCTGTCGGTCGCGTCGGTAGATTCCACCGGCGGGCCTTCGAACTTCACCCTGTACGGCCCGTGGGTCGGCGTCGCCGCCATCGGCACCAATATCGTTTCGCTGGACAGCAAGCCCGGCAATACCGGACTGGTGAACCGCTATGTCAGCGAGAAGGGCGCGCAGACCATCAATGGAACCAGTTTCGCCGCACCGTATGTGGCCGGACTGGCCGCGCTGGTCCGCGCCAAATTCCCGGAGATGACCGCACAGCAGGTGATGGACCGCATCACCCGCACCGCGCACGCGCCCGGTCCGGGCCGTGACGATCGAATCGGGCACGGCCTGATCGATCCGCTCGCCGCGCTGACCGCCCAACTGCCCGACAAACCGGTGAGCGAGGGCGCGGATACCCCGCGCGCCTTCCCCGAGCCGATCAAACCCGCGGGCCCCGCCCGCCTGCCCCGGCTCATCGCCGCCATCGGGTCCATCGTCTGCCTGTCCGCGCTGGGAATCGGTCTCGCCCTGTCGATTCCGTTCCGGCGCAAACGCCGCGACGACGAGCTACCCGACCTCGATTCGTAACGACCGGAGAATTACCCATGGCAACCGAAGGTTTCGTGCGTCGGCCCCGCATCGCGCCCCCGCGCGCGCCGGGCGGTGAACTGGCGCTCACCCCGCCGCCGGAAATCCCCAGGGCGGTACCGGCCAACCTGCTCAGCAAGCTGATGCCGGTGGTGATGGTCGTCGCCATGGTCGGCATGGTCGCCATGATGGCCATGATGGGGAAGTCGCTGCTGTCGAACCCCATGATGATGATGTTCCCGATGATGATGATCATGTCGATGGGCGGCATGCTCATGGGTCAGCGCAGCGGCAACAAGGGCGCGGCCGAGCTGAACGAGGAACGCAAGGACTACTTCCGGTACCTGGACCAGACCCGCCGCGAGGTGCGGCGCACCGCGCAGAAGCAGCTCGAGACGCTGGTGTGGAGCCATCCGGAACCGGCCGACCTGCCCTCGGTGGTCGGCACCCGGCGCATGTGGGAGCGCCGCCCGAACGATCCGGACTTCGGGCATGTGCGGGTCGGCATCGGCACACATCGACTGGCCGCCAAGCTCGCCCGGCCGGAGACCGGTCCGCTGGAGGATCTGGAGCCGGTGTCGACCGTGGCGCTCCGGCGGTTCGTGCGCACGCATTCCGTTGTGCACCACCTGCCTACGGCCGTCTCGCTGCGCGCCTTCCCCGCCATCAATGTCGAAGGGTCTCCCGAGGACGCGCGAATGCTGGTGCGCTCCATGCTGATGGGGCTCACCGCATTCCACGGCCCCGACCATGTGGCCGTCGCCATCGTCTGCTCCGATCCGGACTCCGAAGCGTGGGCCTGGGCGAAATGGCTACCGCACCTGCAACATACGAGCGAGCGCGACGGCATGGGCGCGGCGCGCATGATGTACGGCTCACTCGGTGAGCTGGAGACTTCGCTCGCCGACGATCTGCTCGAGCGCGGGCGGTTCATGCGCAATCCGCAACCGACCGCCGGGCGTGTGCATCTGGTCGTGGTCATCGACGACGGCTACGTCAATGGCACCGAGCGGCTGATCAGCGAATCCGGTTTGGACGCGGTCACGGTCATCGACCTCAGCGCGGCCGAGAACAGCCTGGCCGCGCGGCGTGGCCTGCAGCTCGTCGCCAATGGCGGCGATGTATTCGCCAAGAGTGCCGCGGGCACCGAGAAATTCGCGACCGCCGATCAGGTGACTCTCGCGGAGTCGGAGGCCTTCTCGCGCAACCTGGCCCGCTTCCGGATCGCCACCGCCGCCCAGATCGTCAGCCTCGGTGACAACACCTCCACCACCGACCCGGGTCTGATGGCGTTGCTCAAGATTCCGGATGCCGCGCAGATCGACGCCGCCAAGGTGTGGCGGCCGCGCTTCGGACGGGAACGACTGCGGGTGCCGATCGGCATCACCCCCGATGGCACGCCCGTCGAGGTCGATATCAAGGAATCCGCCGAGAACGGCATGGGCCCGCACGGGCTGTGCATCGGCGCGACCGGTTCCGGCAAGTCGGAATTCCTTCGCACCCTGATCCTTTCGATGGTCGCCACGCACTCGCCGGATCAGCTGAACCTGGTGCTGGTCGACTTCAAGGGTGGCGCGACCTTCCTCGGCATGGATCCGCTGCCGCACGTCGCGGCCGTCATCACCAACCTCGAGGAAGAGCTCGAGTTGGTCGACCGCATGCGTGACGCGCTGGCCGGTGAGATGAACCGCCGCCAGGAATTGCTGCGCACGGCAGGCAATTTCGCGAATGTCACCGACTACGAGAAGGCGCGCGCCGCGGGTGTGCCGCTGGATCCGCTACCCGCACTGTTCGTGGTCATCGACGAGTTCTCCGAACTGCTCTCGCAGAAGCCGGATTTCGCGGATCTGTTCGTCATGATCGGCCGCTTGGGCCGGTCGCTGCATGTGCACCTGCTGCTCGCCTCGCAGCGTCTGGAAGAGAACAAGATGCGCGGGCTGGACGCGCACCTGTCCTACCGGATCGGTCTGCGCACCTTCTCCGCCAATGAATCCCGCGCCGTGCTGGGTATCACCGACGCCTACCACCTGCCCGGTGTGCCCGGCTCCGGTTATCTGAAGAGCGATGCGTCGGATCCCTTGCGGTTCAACGCCACTTACGTGTCGGGGTCCTATGTCGCCCCGCGCGCCACCCGGCAGGCCGACGGCACCACCGTTGCCGAAGCGCCGCCGCGCGAGTTCACCGCCTCGACGGTGGAGCGGCTCGCGCTGCCCGAATCGGAGAACCCCTTCGATCCGCTGGATCTGCTGCCCCCGCCGCCGCCCGCGGCAGACGAAGGCATCCCGGACACGCTGCTGCAGGTCGTGGTGAAACGCCTTACCGGACACGGCCGTCCCGCCCACGAGGTGTGGTTGCCGCCGCTGGCGGAATCGCCGACCGTGGACATGCTGCTGCCGGACCCAGACTGGCGTTCGCCGGTCAATCGGCACGGGCAGCTGTGGATGCCGATCGGCATCGTCGACAAGCCGTACGAGCAGCGGCGTGACGTGCTCACCATCAATCTCGGTGGCGCGCAGGGCAATGTGGCGGTGGTCGGCGGTCCGCAGGCCGGTAAGTCCACCACGCTGCGCACCATCATCATGGCCGCGGCGGCCACGCATACGCCCGAACAGGTGCAGTTCTACGTCGTCGACCTCGGCGGTGGCTCCATGGCGGGCCTCAATGGACTCCCGCATGTCGGCTCGGTCGCGCCCAAGATGGACGTGGATCGGGTGCGGCGCACCATCTCCGAGCTCATCACCGTGCTGCGCCAGCGCGAGGAGCGCTTCGCGCAGCTCGGCATCGAATCCATGACCGAGTTCCGGCGGCGCAAGCACGCCGCGCTCGCCTCCGGCGCCACCGACGACCCGATCCTGGCCGACAAGTTCGGCGACGTATTCCTCGTGATCGACGGCTGGTTCGAATTCCGCGACGAGTTCGACGTGCTGGAGCCGATGGTCAACAGCATTGCCGCACAGGGCCTCTCGTACGGCATCCACCTCATTATCGGCGCGAAGCGCTGGCCCGAGATCAAGCCGGCCATGAAGGATATGATCGGCACCCGGATCGAACTGCGCCTCGGTGACCCCTCCGACTCGGAGATGGGCCGCCGGGTGGCGATGAACGTCCCGCAGAACCGGCCCGGCCGCGGTCTCACGGTGGAACAGCTGCACATGCTGATCGCCCAGCCGCGCTTGGACTCCGAGACCGATCCGCAGACCCTGGCCGAGGGCGTCAATGCGGCCAAGACCCAGCTGCAGGCCCTCTACGGCGGCCGCCGTGCCCCCGAGGTCCGCATGCTGCCCGCGAGCATGCCCCGCGAGGAAGTGCTCGCGGTGGCCCGCGCCCACGGCATCGTGCAGACCCGCACCAAGATCGTGGTCGGCATCGGCGAATCCGAATTGCAGCCGGTGGTCATGGATTTCGGCGCCGACCCGCACCTCATGGCCTTCGCCGATGTGGAATCCGGCAAGACCACGCTGCTGCGCAATATCATCAGCGGCATCGCGGAAAGCTCCAATGCCGACGAGGCCCGCGTCATCCTCATCGACTACCGCCGCACCCTGCTCGGTGCGCTGGAAGGCGATCAGCTGGCCGGATATTCGACCTCCTCGCAGACCTCCGGCGGGATGATCATGGAGGTGGTCAACTACCTCTCCAAGCGAATCCCCGGCTCGGACATCACCCCTCAGCAATTGCGTGAGCGCAGCTGGTGGAGCGGTCCCGAAATCTATGTCGTGATCGACGATTACGACATGGTCGCCACCGGCGGCCTGCAGAACCCGTTGGCCCCCTTGGTGGAACTGCTCCCGCAGGCCCGCGATATCGGCCTGCACGTGATCATCTCCCGCCGCATGGGTGGCGTCTCGCGTGCCCTCTACGATGGCGTCCTCGGCACCATGAAGAACATGTCGGTCTCGACCCTGCTCATGAGCGGCCCCAAGGACGAGGGCAAGCTCATCGGCGATATCCGCCCGATGAAGCTGCCCCCGGGCCGAGGCATCCTCTGGTCCCGCAACAACGGCGAGGAAATGATCCAGATCGCCGACCTCCCGCCGCTGTAGCGAGAGAGCGAACCAAGATCAAGGAGCTCTGGTGGTGGGAATCGGGCCTGATTCCCACCACCAGAGCTCCCTCACTCTCTAAGGCTGTCGGGCTAGGGGGAGTTGGGTGGTTGTGGCGGGGAGCCAGCTGGCGGTGGGCCTTTCGAAGAGGGCTCGGGAGGGGCCGGTGGCTTCGGGGCCCGCTATTCGGGCCAGGCTGAAACCTGCTCGGCGGTAGTAATCGTGCAGGGCCAGGTTGGTGGTCCAGGCGTCGAGGCGGACCCAGGTGCGATGGCGTTCGAGGGCGAGTTCGGCGGCATGGGCGAGAAGGGCGCCGCCTATGCCGTGCCCGGCGAAGCGGAGGTCGACGATCATGAAGTGGATGATCACGGCGTCGGCCAGTTCGCCGGGGGACCAGAGGTTCTCGTCGGCGCGGTCATTGATGGTGATGGTGCCCGCGGGGTCGCCATTGAATTCGGCTATCCAGGTCTCATTGTCGCGGACCGAGCGGGACGCGGACCGGATGAAGGTCTCGATGGGGAGGCCTCTCCCGGCCCGGGTCCACTGGTCGCTGCCGCGGGCCGCCAGCCAGTGGGTGCGTTGGAGCCGGAGCCGGGAGACGGTTCCGAGATCGGCTAGGCGGGCCTGACGGATCAGCGTTGTCATGGCGAACTGGGTAGCAGGGAATTCTCGAAGGAATGGGAATTGGCCGGTGGCAGCGGCGTGCCCAGGTTTTTGCGGATGATGTCGGTGCCGAGGGCGTCGCCCAGCTCGTAGGCCAGGCGATTGCGGGCGGCAGTGGAACGGTGTCGAGTCACACGCGTGATGCGTTCATGGTTCGCGCCGATGCGGAGGTGGTCGAGCAGCAGGGTGCCTGGACCGACGCCCAGGACGGCCGCCTCCTCGCCGGTCGCCGGGCGCGCCACCACCGTGTCCCGGTGCGCCGTCTCGGCGAATCCGCGGTCGGCGAGGCGGCGCGTGGTGCCCTCCGGAATGTCATGCGGGCAATCGATTCCAGTGGCCTCGGCAAGATCCCGCGGATAAAAGCTGACCTCCCACGACCACGGCTCATTGTCCAGATATTGCATGACGGTGCGAGAAACGACCCATTCGTCCTTTCCCACGCCGAGCCAATGCGCAACCTCCGGACTGGCCGGTTCCATCCGTGCGACGAATTGTTTGGATGGCTCGCGGCCGGCGGCACGCGCGATCTCCACGAAGATATCGTGCGACGCCCGGGGTCGGTCCCGCCGAATATGGTTGGTGACAACCGATTCCAGCACTTCCTGACTGCGCACAATGGTGCCGCGGGAAGTTGCTGTGTAGACCAGGTTTTCGGCGACCAGCAGCTGAATTGCGTTGCGGGCAGTGGTGATCGAGACCTGCATCTGATCGGCCAGCTCATTGTGGCTGGGTAGTCGATCGCCCGGTTTCCATTTGCCGGCGCGGATCTCCTCGCGGAGGAGGTCTGCGATCCGTTGATATCTCGGACCGTCCGCCATCTCGCTCCTCGGTTGTTGCTTCAAGGCACCGAAGTCTACTCCGGCGCTCGAACCGCCGTGTAAGGCTTGACAAGCGGTTTCCGAGGTTTATTGTAATGAACGTCCTGAATGCGGTGTTGATGTTCGTCGATGAACGCGAGGCAACGTGGCAGGTTCGGAGACAGCCAATACGGTCGTCGTGGCATTGCCCGACGTGTCCCCTCAGTATGCGGACATGTTGGAGGCACAGCCTCTAGCAACCGGTCTATTACCCCCCTCCGACCTACTCTTGCGCGCCTGCCGCGGTCACCGCGTCATAGGCGGACCCTTGCTGTGGTTCGCCCATGACTTGGCGGTGCTGCACGAGCGGCGCCTGGTAGGGCGGGGTGGCGTGGGCCCGGAGACCGAGGCGACCTCGATCATCGAAAACAAGCGCCGCCGAATCGAATTGGTCATGGCCATCGATGACTGGATCGTGCGCTCCGTCCCCCAGCACCGCCTGGGCGCGACGCTACACACCGAAACGGTCGGATCGGTCATCGACCGACTGGCCGAAGCCTCGGTCCGAGCCCACCGCGCGTTGATGACCCTTGACGCGAATGACGAAATGCTCCACGGCGCTTGGCACCATTTAGCCGAATTGTCCGACGCCTACGATGATCTCGTGCGCGACGTCCTCGCCGGACGGCGTCGCCTCCCCGCCTGGTAGACCCGAGCGGCCGGTCCGGGCACGAGGGTGGCCCGGACCCGCCGTTCGCCTCAGCGCAGCTTGCGCAGCTCGGCGATCATGGCCTTGGCGATTGATTCAGCTGTGTCACAGCGATTTTCGGGTCGACCGGCAACCCCATCAATATCGATCCTGGCGATTTCGGTCTTATCCCCGACGGCGCGGTGCAGGTAGTTGACGCGGCAGTAGAATGATTGCCCACTGCGGAATACCTGTACGCCATCGCCCAGCTCCACGACGTCGCCGGATCTGTAGCTCCTGGGGTCGTCCAACGTCATCTGAAGCTTGACCGCCGCGGCCCCCTGCCACGTGCACAAGTGTGCGGAGACCTCGCTTGGTGTCTCAGCGATCGGTCCGACCAAGTTGTTCAACAGATCTCGGGATAGCAGACCGCATACGTCAACTCCGGCGAGCGATGCGGTGTCGGTGCGCTGCGGCGGTGTGCTGCGAGTGGCCACCACACGAGCCAGCACTCGATCGGCGAAATCGCAGGTCTGCGCCTTCTCCATCGAAAGCAAAATTCCCCATCCCTGTTCTCCGGACAAGGAGACAGCCCGAGCGCAGCTGGGAGTGGAGTTGTAGGTCAATACCGGTAGTCCTGCCACAGCGGTGCCGGTGGCATGCATCCACTTGACGCTCGTGCCGGGGGAGAGGCCCATGGTCTGATCCCCCGCCTTCACTTGGCACCCCCATTCCTCGCTGGTTGTCCACTTCCAGGACGAAATATCTTCCGGCCAGCCAGAATTCGGCGGGTCCGACTCCTGGACCGCCGTCCGCAACCACGCACAGGCATCCGAGTTCCGCAAGGTACTCAGTGTGGGTTCGGCCTCCGAGGGTGTATGCGACTCGGTCAGCCGCATCCAGACCGCCCCGCCCGCTCCCAGTAGCGTCATCGTCAGCAGAACGATGAGCAGCGGGCGCACGATATGTGCCCGCCTCGATCGGGGGTTTCCGCCTGTCGATCGGGCCGGGAAATCGGTCCTCGACGTCGCCCCGGCGGCAATGAAATCCTTCGATGAGCTCATGCGGGTGGTGTCCGCGCTGCCGTAGGAAGCGATGAGCGCTTGGGTATTTCGTCCGATATCTGCCCGCAGCTCGGCAGGCCATACCGAGGCTGCACTGGGTAACGGCCCGAGGTAGTGCAGCAGCTGGGCGGGCGTCGGTCGCTGCTCGGGGCTTTTGTGCAGGCAGGCTGCGATCAGCTCGCGAAGTTCCGCCGGGACCGGCGACAGGTCGGGTTCCGTATGCACGATGCTGAACAGCGTGTAGGCCGTCGAGGGTGCCGCGAACGGGCTCCGCCCGGTCGAGGCCATCGTCAGCACTGTTCCCAGTGCGAAAATGTCGCTCGCGGGCGAAACCGGTTCGGACGACGCCTGTTCCGGCGACATGTACGCCGGAGATCCGATGGTCGTACCGGTCTCCGTCAGCTGCCCTGAACCCTCTACGAGGCGCGCGATTCCGAAATCGATCACGCGCGGCCCGTCCTCGGTCAGCAGGACATTGCCGGGCTTCAGATCCCGGTGCACCAGCCCGGCTCGGTGAATATCGGCCAGCGCCGCAGCCAGCCCGCCCGCAAGGGTGCGAACCGCCGGGACCGGAAGCGGTCCGTGGTCGGCGACCGCCTGATTCAGAGGGATACCAGAGACGAATACGCTTGCCAGCCAAGGTGTTCGGCAATCCAGGTCGAAATCGATCACCGGTGCGGTGAAAGCTCCCGATACCCGCATCCCGGCCGTCACCTCCCGGCGGAACCGAAGCCGGTACTCATGCCTGTCCAGCAGATGTGCGTGCACCTGCTTGATGGCAACCAAACGGCCGTCCGGGCCGACGCCGAGCAGCACCCTGCCCATGCCGCCGGAACCGAGCAGCCCCAGCACCCGATAGCGGCCGATCGACTGCGGCGCATCGGCCCCCACTGGCTGGACGGTCACGGCTTCGGCAGCTGAGGGATCACGGTCGCGAGCATGCGTCCGGCCTTGTCACAGGCATTCGGATGCACCGTGGCGTCCCGTATGGATACCTCCAACACTTCGGCCTTATCTCCCGTGGTCGGCCGTATCAGATACTTCAGATCGCAGTAGATTTTCTCCGACGACGTCTCGAAATACGCTGTGTAGGAACCCACCTGCATCGTGTGGTTGGCGGTGGTGCTGAGATTGCCGTCCGGGCGAGTGCGCTCGACCAATTGGACTGTCACATAGCCGTCGACGCCATCCACGTAACAACCGTGAGGCGTGAAGGTGCGCTTGGCCGGATCGCCCGCAATGCCCGCCACAAGCTTCAGGTCGACTACTGAACAGGGATCGATTCGCAGCGCGGAGGTCTGTGGGAGTTTACGCAGCGGTGCGTAATGGGTGAGCTGTCCGATGATCGCAACCAATCCCTGCTCGGCGACGGCGCAGGCATCAGCACCGTCGGTACTGCTTGCGGTCAATGACAAGCCGGTGCGCAGGCCTTCCTTGGTGGTGGTGATCGCGCGCTGGCACATTGTGCTGTCGAACTCTGTACCGATGATCGATGCCCAGCCTGCCGTCCTGCCGATCGGCTTCGATGAGGACAACGCATCGAGGGCGTATTCGATCTTCAGCTCGAACCGCACGGACTTGTTCGCGGAATCGGACACTCTTACAACGCAATCCGAATCCGAATCCAGATTGACCTCGCCGTTCCGTGTACCGAACTTGCCGACCACTGCGAGATCGAGCACCTTGCACACATCCAAGATCCGCCATTCCGTTGTGGTGAGTTCGAACGACGGGTCGGTCACCGGCTGAGGGTGCCCGGCGGCCCGTGCCCAGCGGCTCACGCCGACGAGCCCGCCGCCGAACATCAGCACGGTCACGACCGCCACCGCCAGCCACCGCAGCCGAGTACGCCGCCGAACTTCGAGCCGGTCCAGCACCTCCCGATTGTGGGTGTCCCGCTCGGCGGTCCGCACCCACCAGCCTGACTCGGCGCGATGAACATCGATTCGCGCCCGCACCGGCTCCGGCCAGCTCGGTTCGGCGGGAATCCGGCCCGCCAGCTCCAGCAGTTCCGGCGCTGTCGGACGTTGCGCCGGATCCTTCGCCAGGCATCCGTCCACCAGACCACGCACCGACGCCGGCACGGCGCTGGTGTCCGGGTTCGAATACTTGATGCTGTAGAGGATCTGCGGCGTGGATTCACCCAGGAATGGGTTTGCGCCGGTGGCGGCCTGGGCCAGCATCACCCCGACCGAGAACACATCCGCCGCAGTCGTCGGAGCCCGCCCCTCGGCCTGCTCCGGAGCCATGTACGCGGGCGACCCGAGGGCCGCCCCGGTGGCTGTGACCTGGGTGGCGGGGTCCGGTGCGTGGGCGATCCCGAAATCGATGACGCGCGGACCCTCGGGAGTCAGCAGCACATTGCCCGGTTTGAGGTCTCGATGAATCAGTCCCGCCCGGTGAATTTCGATCAGCGCCGCCGCAAGCCCGGTGGCCAGCAAACGCAGTCCGCCGAGGTCCATTGGACCGGATTCCCGCACCGCGGTCCCGAGGTCGGGCCCGTCTATGTATTCGGTTGCGAGCCAGGGCCGCTCGGATTCGACGTCACTGTCCACGACAGCGGCGGTGTACGCGCCGGTGAGATCCCGCCCGGCCGCCACCTCGCGCCGGAACCGTGTCAAGAACTCCCGATCATCGGCCAGATGACGGTGAATCTGCTTGACCGCCACCAATCTTCCCGCCGACGTGCGCGCCAGAAATACCCGGCCCATGCTGCCGCGGCCGATCACCGCGACCATGTGATTGGACCCGAGCCATTCCGGATCGCTCGAGCTCAGTGCGCGCACTACGAATCCCCCATGACCAGGTACTGAGCCGCCGCCAAGCGCCGCACATCGATGTCCACATTGCTGAATACCTGTGCGACATAAGGGCCGTGCGTGACAATGCACCGATAACGATGGGCCTTGTCGGAATGAGGATCAGGACGTTTCGCTTGTGCACACGTGATGCCGGACTGGCCTGCGACCCCATTGATCGGTGCGTAGTCCGGGTTGTCGGTTTCCGCCAGATGTTTGGTGTACTCGATCGCTGCGGTGGGATCACGTAGTCGGAACAGATGCTTGTCATAGGCCACCGCGATGGCCGTGATTCCATACCGGGAGAACGTGTCGAAACTGGTTGCGGGACGGCCCAACAGCGCCGAATACGGATGCGGGCCGTACACGGCGAAATCCCAGGCGTCCGGCGTGGGATCTCCGGTCCGCACCACATGAGTCAACAGCTGATCCGAATCGAGCGTGAGCTTGGCCAACTCGGCAGCGGGGGTCGGGACGAAATCCGCCAGCAGAGCGACTTGCCGCTGAAAGGCCCGGGTCACCAGGTCCACCATTCGGCCCAGGTCCGGGTCGGGGCGTTGCGTGTACATGCGGATCACCAGGGTCCGCCACGGCATGACACTGCCCATGGTCGGTATGCCGGGTCGCCAATGACTCAGCGCGCCGGGAAGAGCGTCCAAGGCAACCGGAACATTGTCGGTGCTCTGCTCGAAATCGACTCGATCCATCTCGGCGGCCGCCGCCGTGGCCGTCTGCTCATCGGGGAACGAGACAATGGACGCCGCCAGCAGCGTCGCCCTCGAATCATCGCTCTGGACAGGCATGTTCGCGGCGATAGCACCGAACCCGGCCACCGCGTTGTAGCGATCCGCGGCGTCGGCGGTCACAGCGGACATCACGTTGTTTTTCAAGCCCCGGAACCCGGCACTGACGCCGCCGCCGCGACCGGTCGTCAGCTCCGAATCAACC
This sequence comes from Nocardia sp. NPDC051030, assembly GCF_040683015.1. Lineage (NCBI taxonomy): Bacteria > Bacillati > Actinomycetota > Actinomycetes > Mycobacteriales > Nocardiaceae > Nocardia > Nocardia sp. NPDC051030. The sequence continues at coordinate 295,431 of NZ_JBFBCD010000006.1, forward strand.
TCGCTGGCATAGAGAATGTGCTCGCCCAGCCTGAGCGATTCCACCAGAATGCCGCGCGAACGACTCGGCTGCCCGTCATAGTCGGCGCTGCCGCGCGCGGTCGGGTAGGAGCCGTAATCCGGTGTACCAGAATCATTCCCGCCGCAGCCTGCGGTCACCATCAGCATCGCCGCCCCGAACAAGGCTACGAAGACGCCAGAAAACCTGGAACGCATCCGTCCCTCCCGGTCCCTCCCGAAGCGCTCCACGCGACAATACCGCCGGATCACCCATCAGGCGGGGTGATCCGGCGGAGATGCTCTGTGCGGAGGGGAGGGGCTAGACCAGGCTGCGCTCGGCCACGATGGCGGCGGCTGCGCGGCGGCCCATGCGGATCGCGCCGTCGACGTGCTGGAAGCCGTGTCCTGCCAGGTCGGAGCAGGAGAAGTGGATCGGGCCGACGGGGTCGCGGTGGTCATGGCCGTAGCGGGTCATGCCGCCCAGGTCGAAGCTGACGCCGTAGGCGCCGCGCGTCCATTCCTCTGCGCCCCAGTCGGATTCGTAGTAGACGACCGGGTTGGCGGCTTCGGGGCCCAGGTAGCGGACGAGGCAGTCGAGGACGGCCTTCTTGCGTTCGGCCGGGGCCATATCGAAGACGGCGTCGGCTTGTTCGTGGGCGATGAAGCCGACCATCGCGCCGTTGGGGGCGTCGTGGTTGGTGTTGTCGTAGACCTCGGAGACGAAGTCGGTGTCGCTGAAACCGGTGCCGGACAGGCCCTTCGCGCGCCAGAAGGGGGTTTCGTAGACGGCGTGGACCTTGACCACGAAGCCCATCGACATGTGCTGGTGCATCTGCTGGCGGCGGCGCGGGAGCGGGGGGTCGAAGCTGATGCAGGAGTACAGGTTCGGCGGGACGGCCAGGATTACTCGGGCGGCGTGGACCTCGAGGTCGCCGTCGGCGATGACGGTGACGCCGGTCTCCGACCAGATGACCTTGCGGACGGGCGAATTCAGGTGGACGTCGTCGCCGATGGCGGCGGCCATGCGCTGGGAGACCTGCTGCATGCCGCCGATGACTCGCTTGTCGAGCATGAAGGAGTCGGTGGCGAGTGCGGTGTAGGAACCTTGGGCGGCGGCCATGTGCAGCGCTTGCAGGGTGGAGAAGGTGTGGGCGGGCTTGGTCAGCATGGCTCCGGATACGAAGAACGCCACCGTTTCCCGCGCGTACTCGTTCTCGGACTGCCGCTCCAGCCAGATGCTGAACGGAACCGAATCCAGTTCGGCGGCAAGGGGATGCGCCCACGGCTGCTCGGCGCCGACCTCGGTGGCCAGGCCGTCGAGCAGCTGGATCAGGCGGTCGATCTCCGCGGCGGTCTCGGCGGGCGCGGGGAACACATCGCCGGTGAATTGCTGGCGGGTGCCGTCGGCGGCCAGGTATACCGACTCGCCCTCGCGGTAGCGGGAGAAGGTCTTCAGGCCGAGTTCCTCGACGAGTCCCAAGGCGGCGGTGTGGTGCGGGGACAGCCACTGGCCGCCGATCTCGATCAGCGCGCCCTCGATATCGCCGGTCCAGGTGCGTCCGCCGACTCGATCGCGAGCCTCCAGTACGGCCACGGTCAGGCCGGACTTGCGCAGTTCGGTGGCGGCGGTCAGGCCGGACGGCCCGGCGCCGACAATGACGACGTCGCGAGTGATGACAGGCACGAGAACTCCTTGCTGAGCATCGAGTCTTCTTGGGGATAACTCGAGGATTGCTGTTTCTAGTATGTGTGTGCGCCAGGGAACATGCCCGCGACAATCTGGCAAAGCGGTCGGCCCCTCATTCGCCACTCCGGCGTGCCGACCGATTCGTCAGAGCCGGGGCATCGGCTCGTTCTGGGTAATGCAGTGAATGCCCCCGCCACGGGCGAAGATCTCCCGGGCGTTGACCGTCACAACGGCCCGGCCGGGATACACCTCGGCCAGCACGGCAGCGGCCTCGGCGTCATTGCGGTCGTCGAAGCCACACAGGATCACCGCGTCATTGCACACGTAATGATTGATGTAGCTGTAATCGACGAAACCCTCCTCGTCCCGCAACGTGCGCGGGGCGGGTACCGGAACGACCTCGAAAGGCTTTCCGGCGGAGTCGGTTTCGTCGGCGAGCATGCGCATGAGCTCTCGGCTCAACGCATGATCGGGATGCTCAGGATCACGCTGATCGTGCACCAGGACCACGCCCGGCGCGGGCAGCGCCGCGACGATATCGGAGTGACCGCGCGTGCCGAACCGCTGCGAATCCCGCCACAGCCCGCGCGGCAGCCAGATCACCGTGTCGACGCCGATCGTGCGCCGCAGCTCGGCTTCCACATCAGCCCTGGTCAGACCGGGATTACGGTAGGGGTCCAACTGCACGGTCTCGGTGACGATGACCGTCCCGGCCCCGTCCACCTGAATTCCGCCGCCCTCATTGATCAGCGGCGAATCCACGACCGGTACCGCGGCCGCCGTGGCGACGGCCTTCGCGATCAGCTGATCGTTGTCCCAACGGGCCCAATCCTGTTGGCCCCAGCCATTGAACACCCAGTCAACCGCAGCGACCGCACCGTCCTCGCCATGCACGAACGTCGGACCGATATCGCGCATCCAGGCATCATCCAGTGGTGCTTCGACAATCTCGACCGCACTCGACAAGCAACTACGGGCAGCGGCCACATCGGCCGGATCGACAATCATGCTGACCGGCTCGAACTCGGCGACGGCATGAGCGACCGCCGTCCACGCCGCCCGCGCCTCGGTCACGGCCTCCGGAGTCGCGGTGATCTCCGACCCGGCGGGCGGGAACGCCATCCAAGTCCGTCGATGCGGCTCGCGCTCAGCGGGCATGCGCCACGTCATCACGGCCGCCCGAACGGGTGCTCGTGATCCACCGGCGCGGTCAGCCGGGCATACGTATCGGGACGGCGAGTGTCCAGGAACGGGAACAGTTCCAGCCAATCGCGGCGCTGATCCAGATCCAGATCGGCCACCAGCACGGCGAATTCGTCGCGCGGGGCCTGCACCAGGATTCGGCCGTACGGGTCGGAAATGAATGACGAGCCGTAGAAGTTGATCTCGCCCTCATCGCCGAAACGGTTGGGCACCACCATGAATGTGCCGCTGGTAATGCCATTGCCGACGATCACGTGCTGCCACAGCGGCTGGGTGTCGAAGGCCGGGAAGGACGGTTCGGAGCCGATGGCGGTCGGGTAGACGATCAGGTCCGCCCCGGCCAGCGAGTACAGCCGGGCCACCTCCGGAAACCATTCGTCCCAGCAGGTCGGCATGCCGATGCGGACATCACCGAGGTCCGGGTGCGCGTGCGGCCGGTAGGACTCCTCGTTCGCCGGGCCCGCGCGGAAGTAGGTGTCCTCGTAGTATCCGGCGCTGATCGGAATGTGCAGCTTGCGGGTGCGACCGACCAGTTCTCCGGTGGGGGACACCAGGATCGCGGTATTGAAGCCCAGCCCATCGCCTTGATCGGCGCCCTCGTACAGCGAGGCGTGCACGAACACGCCATGCTCGATGGCCGCCTTCGCCGCGAACGTGAAGGTGGGTCCGGTCGCCAGGTCTTCGGCATCGGCGCACGGGTTCTCCCCGCCGCGCACGAACGCCGGGTACTGACTCAGGGTGATCTCCGGCAGGAACACGGCCTTGGCCCCGAGTTCGGCCGCCTTGGCGATGCCCGCGCTCAACTCGGCGCGCAGGGCGTCGCCATCGGCCTGCCACCGATGCTGGACCAGGGCCACACGCAGCGGCGGGCGGACTCGATCGGCGACTCGGGCGTGCGAGACGGGCGGTTCGAAACAAGTGACGACATGCATGATTACTCCTGACCTTCAGATGAGAGTGGGCATCGGATCACCCGACACCGCGCGCGGCAGCGTCCGGCCGCGGAAGTACTCGGGATCCCGCCAGCGCTGCACCAGCATGAGCAGCGCACCCAGCACCAGAATCCCGAAGCCCAGATAGAACACCAGCCCGATGCCGAAAATCTCTGCGCCACTACCGGTTGCGGGATCCAGGCTCTCGCGCACCGAGATGACGAAGATGATCAGCAGCATGGAACCGCCGAGCAGCGGGAACAGCAGCTTGAACGCGAAGTCGCGGGCCGAGGCGAACCACCGCTTGCGGAAGTACCAGACACAGGCGAACGCGGTCAGCCCGTAATACCAGCAGATCATGATGCCCAGCGCGGCAATGGTGTCCTGCAGAACGTGCTCGGACAGCAGTGCGGTCAAGGTGTAGAAACCACCCGCGACCACGGCGGCAACGGCAGTGGCGAACCGTGGCACCTGATACCCCGGATGCACCGAGGCGTACCGGCTCGGCAGCGCCTTGTAGGTGCCCATGGCGAGCATGGCGCGCGCCGCCGGGAGGAAGGTGGCTTGCAGACTGGCGATCGTGGAGACCAGCACCGCGAGATACAGCAGCAGCTCCCCGCCGCCACCCATCACCGGCTTGGCGAGCGCACCGAACACATTGTCCGAAGTCTCCGGATTGCCCAGTCCGATACCGGAATCGCCGACCCCGGCGTACCACATGAGCGAAACCGCCAGCAGCAGATACGTACCCAGCACGGTGAGAATGGACAGCACTCCGGCCCGGCCCGGCGTGCGCTGCGGATCCTTGCATTCCTCGCCGAGGGTGAGCGCGGTATCCCAGCCCCAGTACAGGAACACCGACCCGATCAGACCCATGGCGAACGCGCCCAAGGTGAGTCCGGTGAGCGGATTGAACCAGTCGATATCGAAGCTCAGCCCGGACGGCGAGTCTCCGGACATGGCCTTCACCAGCGCCATACCGGCGAACACCAGCAGCACCGTCATCTGAAATCCGACCAGCACGTACTGCACGCGTTCACTCGAAGTAATGCCGCGACTGGCCGCCCACCCGGCCGCCGCCAGGAATGCCAGCGTCGTCGCGATATTGATCAGCTTGTTGTCGCCGAGCGTCGCGAGGTGCTCGGACCCCACCAGCTTCCCCACGAACATGTACAGAAAGTTCGCGCCGACCGCCGCGATATTCGCGAGCACGATCACCACCGCGATCACCGAACCCCACCCGGCCATCCACCCCACATACGGACCCAGCGCCCGCGCCGACCAGGTGAATGATGCTCCGCAATCCGGCGTCTCGGAATTGAACTCGCGATAGGCGTAGGCCGCCAGGAACATCGGAATGAATCCGGCGATCAGCAGCGCGGGCATTTTCAATCCGACCGCGGCGACGATCAGACCCAGGCTGGCGGTCGTCGTATAGGCCGGGGCGATGGACGCGATGCTGAGCACCGCACCGGCCAGCACGCCGACCTTATTGGTCGCCAAGCCTTTTCCGCCCGGGGCGGAATCCGTCCCCGGAGAATTCTGGATGAGCATCGATGCTCCTCTTGCGAGGGTCTGGCGGGGGCGGGAGCGATCTGTGCGCTCCCGCCCTGGCCGCGCCACGGTGGAGATACCGACCCGGAACGGTCGGGTGGGCACGAGATCCGGCGCAGGGGCCGGGGTGCCGGATGACGTCAGCGAGTGAGTGCGACGTATTTGGTGTCGAGGTACTCGTGGATCCCCTCGGACCCACCCTCGCTGCCGAGACCGGACTGCTTGACTCCACCGAAGGGAGCGGCCGGATCGGAGATGACGCCGCGATTGATGCCGACCATGCCGGATTCGAGGGCGTCGCTCACGCGCAGAGCGCGATCGAGATCTTTCGTGAACAGGTAAGCGGCCAAACCGAATTCGGTGTCATTGGCGGCTGCTACTACATCGGCTTCGGTATCGAAACCGTAGATCGCGGCGACCGGGCCGAAGATCTCTTCCCGGTGCATGCGGGCCGTACGCGGCACATTGTCGAGCACTGTGGGCTGGAAGAAGTAGCCCGGGCCTTCGATCGGTTTACCGCCGGTGCGGACCACGGCTCCGGCCGCGACGGCATCGTCCACCAGCTCGGTGACGGTCGTGCGCTGCCGCTCATTGATCAGCGGACCGAGATCCACGTTCGGCCGGTAACCGGGACCGACGCGCAGCGCGGCCAGCCGCTCGGCGAAGCGGGAAGCGAACTCCTCGCGGACCGAATTGTGCACGTAGAGACGGTTTGCCGACGTACACGCCTCACCGCCATTGCGCATCTTCGCCGCCATCGCGCCCTCGAGAGCCTGGTCCAGGTCGGCGTCCTCGAACACGATGAACGGGGCATTGCCGCCCAGCTCCATCGACGTGCGCAGCACATTGTCGGCGGCCTGCCGCAGCAGCAGCTTGCCGACGCGGGTGGAACCGGTGAAGGTCACCTTCCGCAGGCGCGGATCAGCCAGCAGCGGCGCGGTGATGGCGGCGGCATCGCTGCCCGGCAGCACCGACAGCACACCCTCCGGCAGTCCGGCCTCGGCGAAGATCGCGGCCAGGGCCAGCATGGTGAGCGGGGTGTCCTCGGCGGGCTTCACGATCACCGTGCACCCGGCGGCCAGCGCCGGGCCGATCTTGCGAGTTCCCATGGCCAGCGGGAAGTTCCACGGCGTGATGGCCAGCACCGGGCCGACCGGGTGCTGGGTGACCAGAATGCGGCCGGTGCCCGCGGGCGCGGTGGTGTAGCGCCCGCCGATCCGGACGGCCTCCTCGCTGAACCAGCGCAGGAACTCGCCGCCGTAGGCGACCTCGCCGCGACTCTCGGCGATGGTCTTGCCCATCTCGAGAGTCATGAGCAGCGCAATCTCCTCGGTGCGATCCAGCAGGATCTCCCAGGCCCGCCGCAGGATCGCCGCACGTTCCCGGGGAGCCGTTGCGGCCCAGTCGGATTGAACCCGGCAGGCCGAATCCAGTGCGCGCAGGGCGTCTTCGCGACCCGCGTCGGCCACCTCGGTGAGCACGTCACCGGTGGCCGGATCGGACACCGTGAAGGTGCCGCCGCTCTGCGCGGCGACCGCGGCTCCATCGATCCACACACCGGTGGGAACGAGAGCGCGAATGAAGTCGAACTCGGACAATAGATTTCCTTCGATTACGCGGCGAGATCGCCGATGGCGGTACACAACACGTCCAGGGCCTCGTTCAAGAGGTCGTCGCCGATCACCAGCGGCGGCAGCAGCCGGATCACATTGCCGAAGGTGCCGCAGGTCAGGGTGAGAACACCCTGCTCCAGGCAGCGGGCGGCGATGGCGGCGGTCACTGCGGCATCGGGTTCGGTGGTGCCGGGCTTGACGAACTCGAGCGCGAGCATCGCGCCACGGCCACGCACGTCGCCGATGGCCGAAACCTGTTGCGCGAGTGCATCGAAACGCTTCAGTGCGATCTCGCCGATCTGGCGGGCGCGGCCATTCAGGTCATGCTCGCGAATGGCATCGATGGCGGCCAGCGCCGCGGCACAGGCGACCGGGTTACCGCCATACGTGCCGCCCAGGCCGCCCGGATGCACCGCATCCATGAGCTCGGCGCGGCCGGTGATCGCCGACAGCGGCATGCCGCCCGCAATGCCCTTGGCCATCGTGATGATGTCCGGGACAACGCCTTCGTGATCGCAGGCGAACCAGTCGCCGGTGCGGGCGAAACCGGTCTGCACCTCATCGGCGATGAACACCACGCCATTGGCGCGCGCCCAGTCGGCCAGCGCGGGCAGGAATCCCGGTGCGGGAACGATGAATCCGCCCTCGCCCTGAATCGGCTCGATAATGATGGCCGCCACCGAGGTAGCGCCGATCTGCTTCTCGATCCGCGTGATCGCCTCCCGTGCCGCGGCCGCACCGTCCTGGCCGCCATCGCGGAACGGGTACGACATCGGCATGCGGTAGACCTCGGGCGCGAACGGACCGAAATTCTGCTTGTACGGCATGGATTTCGCGGTCAGCGCCATGGTCAGGTTTGTGCGGCCGTGATAGGCGTGATCGAAGGCGACCACCGCGGGTCGGCCGGTGGCCAGGCGCGCCACTTTGATGGCGTTCTCCACCGCTTCCGCGCCGGAATTGAAGAGCACGCTGCGCTTCTCGTGATCACCGGGGGTCAGCGCGGCCAGCTGCTCGGCGACCTCGATATAGCCCTCATAGGGGGCCACCATGAAGCAGGTGTGGGTGAACCGCTCGGCCTGATCCTTGATCGCCGCAATGACTTTCGGATGCGAGGCGCCGACACTGGTGACCGCGATACCGGCGGCGAGATCGATGAGCGCATTGCCGTCCACATCGACAATGACGCCGCCATCGGCATCGGCCGTGTACACCGGGGCGGTCGAGCCGACGCCCGCGGCGACGGCGGCCTTGCGGCGCAGGGCCAACTCCTGCGAACGCGGTCCGGGCAGGGCGGTCCGGAGCACCCGCCGCTGCGGAATCCGGTAGCTGATCTCGGTCATGAAAGTCTCTCTGCGGAAGTAGGTTTCGGGGCCGTGGTGGCCGGAATCAGTCGTGTGCACTCATGACGTGCTTGATGCGCGTGTAGTCCTCGACGCCATACGCGGACAGGTCCTTGCCGTAGCCGGAGCGCTTGAACCCGCCGTGCGGCATCTCCGCCACCAGCGGAATGTGGCAGTTCACCCAGACCGCGCCGAAGTCCAGCGCCGCCGAAACCCGCTGCACCACACCGTGATCACGGCTCCACACGCTGGAGGCCAAGCCGTACTCCACGTCATTGGCCAGACGGACCGCCTCGGCCTCATCGGAGAAGGACTGCACGGTAATGACCGGTCCGAACATCTCCTCCTGCACGATCGGATCATCCTGTCGCACACCGGTTACCACGGTCGGCGCGAAGTAGAAGCCGCGCTCACCGACCCGGACACCGCCGGTGGCGATGGTGGAATGCGCGGGCAGGGCGGCGATCTTGCCGGTGACCGACTCGAAGTGGCGGATATTATTGAGCGGGCCGTAGGCGGCCTCCGGATTGTCGGGCAGGCCCGGCTGCACCGTCTGCGCCTTCTTCACCAGGGCCTCCACGAAGGCGTCGTGCACCGACTCGTGCACCAGCACGCGGGTGGCGGCCGTGCAATCCTGACCGGCGTTGAAGTAGGCGGCATCACCGATGCGGTCGGCGGCGGTCGCGAGATCCGCGTCGCCGAACACGAGAACCGGTGCATTGCCGCCGAGTTCGAGGTGCGCGCGCTTGACCTGGTGCGCGGCCGCGGTGGCGACCTCGATGCCCGCGCGCACCGAACCGGTGATGGCCACCATGTCCAGGCGCGGATGCGAGACCAGCGTGGCCCCGGAGCTCGCGGTGCCGAGCACCACGTTCAGCACGCCGTCCGGCAGGATGCCCTGCGTCAGCTCGGCCAGCACCAAGGTGCTGCGCGGGGTGGTGTCACTGGGCTTGAGGACGACGGTATTGCCGGTCGCCAAGGCCGGGCCGATCTTCCAGATCGCCATCATCAGCGGGTAGTTCCACGGCGTCACCTGACCGATGACGCCGACCGGCTCGCGGCGCACATAGGAGGTGAAGCCCTCCATGTACTCACCGGCCGACTTGCCCTCCAACAGGCGGGCCGCACCGGCGAAGAAGCGCAGGTGATCCGCGCCCGTGGAGACCTCCTCGGAGGCGACCAGGTGCTTGGGCTGGCCGGTATCGCGGCACTGGGCCTCGACCAAGGCATCGGAATTGGCCTCGAGGGCATCGGCCAGTTTGAGCAGGGCGGCCTGGCGGCGGCCGGGGGTGGCGGCCTTCCATGCCGGGAAGGCGGCGGACGCGGCGGCCACGGCGGCATCGATATCGGCGGGGCCCGAGATCGGGCTGCGGCCGGTCACGGTCTCGTCCACCGGGCTGATCAGCTCGAACGACTCCGCGGCGGTGGCGGCTACGAATTGGCCGTCAATGTAATTGCGAAGCATTTCCGTCGTCATGTCTGCCCGTTCTCGTGCGATGTGGCGGTTGTGCGTGATTGCCACCGAGTGTGCTGCGCGACACACCCCTGCGTCACCTGCCGAATCGGCGTGCCGCCACAATGAGGTTTCACCTTTTTGTCCAGTTGCTGCGGGAGAGCTATGAGCACGGGTATTCCGGTCCGGTGGGTCCTGACCCAGCCCGAGCTCGGATTGGTGCTGAAAGGCGGCGGTTCCGGACTGGGCAGGGAGATCACCCTCGCCCTCACCTCGGAGCTCACCGAACCGCAGCAATGGCTCTCCGGCGGGGAACTCGTCCTGACCACCGGGATGGGGTTGCCGCTCAGTCGCCCCGATCGGCTGCGCTACCTCGAGGATTTGGACTCGGTGGGGGTGGCCGGGGTCGGCTTCGGCGTGGGGCTTTCGCACGATCATGTGCCCGACGACCTCGTCGAGGCCGCCGATCGGCTCGGGCTGCCACTGTTCGAAGTGCCGCTGCCGACGCCGTTCGGGGCCATTGCCAAGAAGGTCATGCAGAGGCTGGGGGAGCAGGAATACGAGAAGGTGATGCGGGCCTCGCGCGCGCAGCCGCGCATGACCCGCGCGGCGATCGCGGGCGTACCGGCTGTCATCAAGGAATTGTCGGCGGCGCTCTCGGCCACCGTGATCGTGGTCGGGGTCGACGGGGTGGTGGCCGAAGCCCATCCCGGACGGGTGCCCGCCGATATCACCGAGAAGATCGCCGAGTTCATCGGCACCCGCGGGGAAGGGACGACCAGCGGCGTAATCCACACGGCCCCCGGTACTTTCATCGCCGTACAGGCCATTGCCGCCGGACCGGCCGCGCACGGGCACCTCGCCGTCGTGACCGCGTCACCGCTCAGCCCGGTCGACCAGGTGCTGCTCGGGCATGCCAGCTCACTGCTCGCCCTGGATTTCGAGAAGCCCGCGCGCTTGCGAATCGCGCAGAACCGCTTGAACACTCAGGCCATCGGCATGCTGCTGGAGGAGGCGACCGCGCTCGACACCGTATGGCAGCATCTGGCCCCGGCCGCCGACCGGTCCGGGCGGGTGCGGGCGCTGGTATTGCGTTGCGATTCTACGGAAACGGCCGCACAGGTCGTGGAGGCCGTCGACGAGCAGCTGCGCAACCTGAGCAGGCAACTGTTTGCGCACCTCGCCGGTGAGCGGGTCGCCGTGCTGCTGTCCGGAGCCGATACCGAAGAATCCGCCGAGTTGCTGCTGCGCAGCTTGCCCGCGAGTGTGCGTGCCGGTGTACGGGCCGGGTTCAGCGCCCCACATCCCTTGCGGCGCTTCGCCTCCGCCATCGAACACGCCGAACTCGCCGCCTCCGCGGCACTGCCCGGCGCGAGCCCGCTGGAGCTCTCCGCACTCGCCGGGCATTCCCTGCTGTCGTTCCCGGAGGCCCAGCGGATACTCAGCGCGGTCTCCGACGCCATGCTCGCACCGCTCGTCGACTACGACGAACGGCACGGCACCAACCTGGTGGACTCGCTGCGCGCCTACCTCGAGGCGCACGGGCAGTGGGAGGCGGCAGCCAATGCGCTCGGCGTGCACCGGCATACGCTGCGCAGCCGAATCGTGAAAATCGAATCCGTGCTCGGCTGTCAGCTGGACACGGCCCGTGTGCGCGCCGAGCTGCTACTCGCAATCATCGCCCGGCGCTGACCCCCGACCCCTCGGCCATTGTCGCTACGGTCACGATTCCGGCCGCCTCGTCCGCTTCCGCACCGATGACGGTCCCGGCGGCTTCGGCTGTTTGTCCGGTGGTGACGGTTCAGGTGGCTTCGGCTGTTTGTGCGGCGGTGACGGTTCAGGTGGCTTCGGCTGTTTGTGCGGCGGTGACGGTTCAGGTGGCTTCGGCCGTTTGTGTGCCGATGACGGTCCCGGCTGCTTCGGCCAATCGCGCATTGACCACGCACAATCGGGCGATATCGACAACGTTGGAGCGGCGCAGGTGGTTGACGAGCTCCAGTAGCCTTGCGGCGGAGTCGGTTTCGCTCCATCTCGTCACCAGGTCGCGGGCCGAGGAGGCGGGGTGCGCGTCGGCGAGTACCGTCGCCGTCAGGGCGTGCCAGCGGGACTGTAATTCGTCGGCCAGCACCGCTGCCGCGAGGGTCTCCCAGTGGTCGGATGCGGGCTTGGCGTCGAAAGCTGATGCCAGCCAGTCCAATCCGATGAGTTCGCCGAGCACCCTATAGGTCTGTGCCACCAATGGCACCGGTAGTTGTGAGCGGCGGGCGGTATCGCTCAGGGGCAGTGCCTGCGACAACAGGCGCAGGTTCGCCAGGTCGCGTTCGGTATGCCCGCCGGGTCGCGGCAGGACGGCGATCAATTCCGCGACAAGCGGGGCGTGGCGGTCGATCTCGCCGGACCACGATCCGCCGCCATGGTGGGTGAGCAGCCAGGCGGTGGCCTGCTCCACGGCGGCCTGAATGCCATTCAGCGCACTCATCCGCACCCGGGGCGAGACGCCGGGCAGGGTCAGGGCATCGCGCCACCAGCGGTCGATATCGAGCACGGTGTGAACGACGGTGCAGGCCAGCACGATCTGCGCGGTGCCCGCGCCGAGCCGCTCCTCGAGCCGGTGGATCATGCCGGGGCCGACCCGATTGATCACCTGATTGGCGGCCGCCACCGCCACTATCTCGCGGGCCACCGGGTGCTCGCGCAGCACCTCCTCACCCAGGCGGACGCGCACCGATTCGGGGAAGTAGCCGAACAGGGTTCCGGCCACCACCGGATCGTCGATGACACCGGCCGCGAGGAGTTCATCGCGGACCAGGTTCTTGGCCATGGCCAGCAGCACCGCGATCTCCGGGCGCACCAGGCCGGTTCCCGCTCGGCGGCGAGCGGTGAGTTCCGCAGGGGTGGGCAGGAATTCGGCGCTGCGGTCCAGGCCGGTGGCCTGCTCCAGGTTCTCGATCAAACGGCCGTGCCGATCGATCAGGAAGGGGGCGTGCGCCTCGGCCAGGCTGATGGCCAGGGCCTGGCGATCGCAGTCGGCGAGCACCGCCGCGACGACCGCCTCGGCATTACTGGCCAGCAGCCGATCTCGCTCGTCCGGGGACAGGGAACCCGCGGTCACGGCGGTGGCCAGCGCGATCTTGAGGTTGACCTCGCGGTCCGAAATCGCCACGCCCGCAGCATTATCTATGAAATCGGCATTCACCCGGCCGCCCGCCACCGCGAACTCGATGCGCGCCCGCTGAGTGAGTCCCAGATTGCCGCCCTCGCCGACCACCCGGCAGCGCAACCGGGACGCCGGGATTCGCACCTCGTCATTGACCGGATCGGCGACCTCGGTGTCCGGCTCGTCGCCGCCCCGCACATAGGTTCCGATGCCGCCATTGAACAGCAGGTCCACCTCGGTGCTCAGAATCGCTCGAATGACTTCCGGCGCAGGCAGTTCCGTGGCCGTGACACCCAGCCGCTCACGCACCTGCGGGGATAGCGGGACCGACTTGGCGGTGCGCGGCCAGACGCCACCGCCCTCGGAAATGAGGGCGCGGTCGTAATCCGCCCAGCTGCTGCGTTCCAGACCCGCCAGGCGGCGGCGCTCCTTGTGCGAGAGCACCGGATCCGGATTCGGGTCGAGGAAGATATGCCGGTGATCGAAGGCCGCCACCAGCAGGATTCGATCCGTCTCCAGCATGCCGTTGCCGAAGACATCGCCCGACATATCGCCGATGCCCGCCACCGTGAACGGCTGGGCATCCGCGTCGATACCCAGCTCGGCCAGATGCTGGCGGATCGAGCACCACGCGCCGCGCGCGGTAATGCCCAGCGCCTTGTGGTCGTAGCCGCTGGAACCGCCCGAGGCGAACGCGTCGCCGAGCCAGAAACCGCGAGACACGGCAATGCCATTGGCCAGATCGGAGAAACGGGCGGTGCCCTTATCGGCCGCGACCACCAGATACGGATCGTGATCGTCATAGACCACGCAGTGCGCGGGCGAGGTGATCGCGCCGTCGGTCATAGTGTCGGTGACATCGAGCAGGCCGCCGATGAACGCCGCGTACGCCAACTCGACTGCGGCGGGATCGGTCCCGCGTCGCGCCACGAACGCACCCTTCGCGCCCGTCGGCACGATCACCGCGTTCTTGACCGTCTGGGTCTTCATCAACCCGAGTACCTCGGTGCGGAAGTCATCCGCGCGATCCGACCATCTCAGGCCGCCGCGGGCGATCGCGCCGCCGCGCACATGACTGCCCTCGACATGCGCCGCGTGCACGAAGATCTCGCGATACGGCGTGACCGGAGCCGAGATCGACAGCCGGGACGGGTCCACCTTGAACGCGGCCACCTCACGGCCCGGCTGATACCAGTTGGTGCGCAGCACCGCCGTGCAGAAGGTGTGCAGCCCGCGCAGCAGCTGATCCTCCGGCAGCGTCGCCGCCTCCTCCAACCGACCCAGCACGACCGCATCCGCGGCGGCCGCGAGCTCGGTGCGTCCCGCACTGCGTGCCGGATCGAACCGGGCGTGGAACAACTCCACGAACGCGCGCACGAATTCGGGATGGGCGGAAAGGATTTCGGTGACCGTGGCCTCGCCCAGGCGCAGGCCCACCTGACGTAGATAACGGCAGGCGGCGCGCACCAGGACCACGTCGTGCCAGTCGAGCTCGGCCGTGCCGATCAGCCCGATGAACCCGTCGACCTCGACGGTCCCGTCCACGGCCGCCAAGAATGCGGCGGCAATCAGCTCGCCGGTCTCCTCGCTCAGCGCAAAAGCTGTGGGCCGGAACGTGAACCGATGCACGACAGCATCACCGTCGGCACTCACCTCATGGGTATCGACCCGCAAGCCCAGCGCTGAGAAAGCCTCGATCAACTCGGTCAGCTGCGGGGGTGCCCCATGCCAGACCAATCGCGCCGCGGGCGGCTCTCCCGCAATCCGCTCGAATTCCAGCCTGGGGACAGCATCGATCCGCTGCTCGTCCAGCGTGCCGGTGCCTGCTCCGCGGTGCATCCGTTCAACTCCCTGTGGTGATCGGTCCGTCCGCAGCAAATCTGCCGCATTGAGACTCACAACACAGTGGACGAACCGGCGTGCGCACCCCCGCCCAACCCGCCGCCCTGTCCATTGCCGCCGAGAAAGACCCACGCGCGAGCTGCATGCCTTCTCAACAGATGCAGGCGTTGTAAGGGCCTGCAACTGTCGAGAAGGCATGCAACTGGGTCGTTCAGCGGTGGCGGCGGTGGTCGGTGGCGAAGTCGTCGGCCACGGTTGCGGCCAGTTCCACGTAGGAGCGCTTGGTTGCCTTGCTCAGGCGGTGTAGGTCGATCTCCGCGCCCTCACCCAGGTGCTGGTCGTACGGAATGATGTGGACCGCCCGGCAGCGCGACAAGAAGTAGTCCCGCAGCTGGTTGATCCCCACATTCGGCGCGCCCGGCCGCGGCAGATTGATCACCACCACCGCATTGCGCACCAAATGGTCGTGCCCATGCAGTGACAACCAATCCAGAGTCGCAGCCGCACTACGCGCACCATCGATGGCAGAAGACGAAATCAACACCAGCGAATGCGCCAAATCCAGCACACCCGCCATGGCCGAATGCATAAGTCCCGTACCGCAATCGGTCAAAATAATGTTGTAGAACCGCTGCAAAATCCGGGCGACGGCCCGATACTCTTCCTCGCTGAACGCCTCCGACATGGCCGGATCCCGCTCACTCGCAAGTACTTCCAACCGGCTGGTCCCCTGGGACGTGTGCCGCCGCACATCCGAATACCGCTGAATATCCGGATCCAGCAACAAATCCCGCACCGTAGACCGAGTCTGCAACGAAACCCGCTGCGACAAGGTCCCAAAGTCCGGATTCGCATCCACCGCAACCACGCGATCCCCGCGAATGGACGCAAAAGTCGACCCCAACCCCATGGTCGTAGTCGTCTTCCCTACCCCGCCCTTCAACGACAGCACCGCAATCCGATAATCCCCCCGAACGGGCTGCCGAATCCGAGCCACCAACTCCTGCAACCGCCGCTCCTCCGGCGACATCCCAGGATTGATCTGCCCCCCGGAGATATGGTGCACAGCCTTCCGCCACCCCGACCCAGGAGCCTTGGTGGCTCGCCGCAAAGGCACATCATCCAACGAAGGCGCAGGCTGCCCCGGCATCCCAGGCCCACCCGGATACCCACCCGGCTGCCCCTGACCACCCCAATTAGCCTGACCACCTTGCGCCCCCGGGTAACCACCCGGCTGACCCATCCCCGGCCCACCCCAACCCGGCTGCCCTTGCTGGTGCGCGCCCGGCTGTCCCTGCGGACCCCAGTTCGGCTGCGCAGGCGCGCCGCCACCCGGGTACCCACCCTGCGGCTGCCCGCCTTGTCCACCCGGCTGCCCCGGCGCTTGCTGCCACGGGTTCTGCTGCGGCGCATGCGGTCCCGACGCCTCGCCCATCGGCGGCGCAAACGGCTCCGCCGCCGGGCTCTGCTGCTCGAATGGTCCCATCGCAGGGTCCGCCGACGTGGCAGGCCCCATCGCGGAGTCCGGCTGCTGCGGATTCGGCTGCACCCCGGGCGCATCGGCTACATCGAACGTCGATGTCGGCGCAGCCGCATCGTCAGAGCCGGTCGGTCCCGCCTGCCCCACACCGGCATCCGTGCGCGGCCCGATCGGCGCCCCGCCGGTAGGCGCGAACTGCCCGTGCGGCGGCGGCCCCTGCCCCGGCGCTTGCTGCCACGGGTTCTGCTGCGGCGCAAATGGTGCTGCGGCATCCGATTGCGGTGCGAACGGCCCTGAAGCCGAATTCTGCTGTGCCGAAAACGGCCCGGAAGCCGAATTGTGCTGCGGTGCGGTCAATCCCGTCGTGGCATTCGGGTGTGGCACATCCGGGCCGGGAACAGGGTTCTGCTGCTGTGGCGCAAACGGTCCCGATGCGGGGTCTTGCTGTGAGGCAAATTGTTCCGACGTAGGGGGCTGTTGCGGCGCGGCCGGTCCCGAGGCGGGATTCTGCTGGGGTGCAGATGGTCCTGTCGCAGCGTTTGGGTGCGGCGCATTCGGGCCGGGGGCAGGGTTCTGCTGTTGCGGCGCGAATGGCCCGGACGCCGGATTCTGTTGCGCTGAAAATGGCCTGGAATTCGGATTGTGCTGCGGTGCAAATGATCCCGTCGCAGCCGTCGGGTGCGGCGCATTCGGGCCGGGTGCGGGGTTCTGCTGCTGTGGCGCGAACGGTCCCGATGTCGGGTGCTGCGGGGTGAACGGGCCGGACGCCGGGTTCTGCTGCGGCGCGGGAGGCTGCTGGGGCGCGAAGGGGCCCGAGGTGGGATGCGGCGCGGGGACCTGCGGCTGGGGGCCGGATTGGAAGCCATTGCCCGATGTGGAGGGTTGGGCGGGGGCGTTCGGGGCCGGGGGGATTGGGGGGTGCGGTGCCGTGTGCTGGGCGGGCGGGGACATCCAGCGGCGGTCTTCGCCCGGGGCTGGGGGAATGGGGCCCGGAGCTTGGGGGTGTGTGCCGCGGGGGCCGTATGGGCCCGCTGAGGGGTTCGGCTGCGGGGGGAGGGATTCCGGGGCCGGGTAACGGGGGAGCGCGTGCGAGGGGAGGGGTGCGTCGAGGGCACGGTGGCGGCCGGTGTCGGTCGTGGGGCCGGAACTCTGGGCTTTGTCCTCGGCCGACGGGCCACCGTTGGTTGCTGGCGCGGCCTCGGTCGACGGGCCACCGTTGGTCGCTGGCGCGGCCTCGGTCGCTGGGGCGGTGTCGATCGCATCAGTGGTTGACGGCGACGAATCCGGTTGGGCAGGTTCGTGGTTCGTGACGGACGCAGTGTCCGCAGCGGCCGGGGAAATGGTCTCCGCGTCGCGAGCTGACTCGTCGGCCACGTCGGCCGGAGTGCTGTCGTCCGCTGCCACGGGTGGTTCGGTGGCAGCGGAATCAGGCGCGGCGGGGGCCGGGTTCGGTGCGGCCGGAACCGGATTCGGGGGTGTGTCGCCGGACATGCCCAGCACTGCGCCCAGTGGGTCGCCTGCGGCGGTGCCCAGGAGGGGGTCGACCGGAGTCGGTGCGGGGGCGAGGGGAGGGATCGGGCCGGAGGCTCCGATCGGTTCCGGTAGCGGCATGCGGCGCGTTACCGCCTCGGGGAAGGTGTCCGAGGTGGGGGTCGATTCCGGTGTGGGGGAATCGGTTTCGGGAGTCGCGGCGGCGTTGGGGGACGGCGGCAGCGGGGGCAGCGACGGGCGTGCCGTCGGCTCGGATGCCGGGGACGTCGGGGGCTGGACCTCCGAGGCGGGGGACGGTGCGGAGGCACCGTGCCGGGGCTCGGGGGAGGGCGGCAGCGGCGGGAGGCCGGGGGCCGCGAAGCCGGACTTGCTGTGCTGGGGGCGAGAGTTGTTGGGGCGCTCCGCGTCCGGGGTCGGCGGCTTCGGGGACTCCGGTGAGGGAGGCAGCGGCGGGCGCACGAACTGGGAGTTGCCGTTGGTGGACGGCGGGGTCGGCTGGTGCTCGGGAGCCGAGGGCGGGCCGGGGACCGGGGCGCCCGGTGACGGCGGCAGCGGGGGGCGCTGGTCGGCGAGGGGTGCGGGCGGGGCCGGCTGCGACTGATTCGGTGCGGGCTGGACCGGCGGGGCGCTGGGAGCCGGGGGCGCGTTGAACTGCGGGCCCGAGGTCGGGGGGAGGTCGAAGCGCTGGCCGTTGGCGGGCGGGGTGGGGGAACCTTGCGAAGACTGGCCGGAATTGGACGGCTCGCCCGACTGCGCGGGATTGGACGGCCGGGCCGGCACCGGCGGCTGTCCCGGGTGGGACGGCTGGCCGGGGGACGGGTGCTGGGCATCCGGTCGCTGCGCGTCGGGGCGCGGGTTGGGCTGGGAGCCGGGGAGATTGAAATGGGTGCCCGGGTTGCGGTGCGGGAAAGGGGGAGTCGGCGGCTGCGGCGCGCGCTGCTCGGACTCGGGGGTGCTCGGCAGGGGTGGGCGCTGGCCGGATTCGCGGGTGTCCGGCAGGGGCGCGCGCTGCCCGGATTCGCGGGTGTCCGGCTGGGGTGGGCGCTGCCCGGATTCGCCGGTGTTCGGGTGGGGGCGGTGGCCGGAGTCGGGGGTGAGCGGCTGCTGCGGAGCGGGCGGGCGCGGGGTGTCGATGCCTCGGGGTGCGGGGGCGGGGGGCTGGGGGGCCGGGTCCGGGGTGGCGTCCTTGCGGGGTTTGCGGCGGCCGAAGAGGCGGCGGCCGGAGGACTTCTCCTCGGGGATCAGCTCGTCCTGGGGGAGGTTCTCCACGGGGGCTTCGTAACCGGATTCGGTGACTTCGCTCTCCGACAGCCAGGGTGGAAGCATGGGCAGGCCGTCGTTGTTGCGGCTCACTCTGTACCCCCGGGTGCGCTTGACCGATCTTGCAGGACAGGCCGTAGTTTAGCGATTCCCCACAAGTGCTCGCCGGACAAGTCGGACCCGAACTCCGGTCCGAGGCAAGTTGGCCGTCGGAGCGGGCCGGGGGAAGGGGCGTGTTTCAGCGCACGTCATAGCGCCCGTATTTGGCCGCATCTGGGGATACGGGTAAGCTAGGTCGCTGGTGCATCTACATAGTGGTTGTGGCATGTCTTCATGCCGCCTCGCTGAGTATGGCACCGGGTCGACTGGAGTGCACGATACGAATGCTCGAGGCGACCTAGCCGTCAATGAGCATGAGCCAACCAGGTTCAGCCTAATCGGGATCGCGGAGGATATGGCGAAGAAGGAAGGGGCCATCGAGGTTGAGGGCCGGGTTATCGAGCCGTTGCCCAATGCGATGTTCCGGATCGAGCTGGAGAACGGTCACAAGGTTCTCGCGCACATCAGCGGCAAGATGCGGCAGCACTACATCCGCATCCTGCCCGAAGACCGCGTCGTCGTGGAGCTTTCGCCCTACGACCTGACCCGTGGTCGCATCGTCTACCGCTACAAGTAACCGATCACTGGTTACAAGAGACTTCCGGGGCCGCTGAGCCCCGGGCTTCCCCGGCCAATTCGGCCGGGGAAAAACTGTGTTCACGGCCAGTGAACACCGAAACCAGATTGGATCTGACGTGAAGGTTCAGCCGTCCGTCAAGCCGATCTGCGAGAAGTGCAAGGTGATCCGCCGTCACGGTCGGGTCATGGTGATCTGCGAGAACCTGCGCCACAAGCAGCGTCAGGGCTGATTCCGGCCTCGGCCGGGTCACCGGAACATCTGGAAACAGGTGGCTCGGTCGCTCACCAGCCAAGCACCGAAAGCAGTTTCGGATTGGCAATAAAGAAGCACTCCCAGCACCAGTCGCCGTTGTCGAGCCCCACCCGGGGCGGATGGCGGCCCACCCCCGGCACGGAGGCCGGGGCCCCATTCGAGGGGAACGGACTGGGAGCAGACCTCCGCAAAATTAAGGAACCTGCCATATGGCACGTCTGATGGGCGTTGACCTCCCGCGCGAAAAGCGCATGGAGATCGCGCTGACCTACATCTTCGGCATCGGCCGGACCCGCTCCAAGGAAATCCTGGCCGGCACGGGCGTCAGCCCGGACCTGCGCTCGAAGGACCTGACCGACGAGCAGCTGACCCAGCTCCGCGACTTCATCGAGAGCTCTGCTCTCAAGGTCGAGGGTGACCTGCGCCGCGAGGTGCAGGCCGACATCCGTCGCAAGATCGAGATCGGCTGCTACCAGGGTATTCGCCACCGTCGTGGCCTGCCTGTGCGCGGCCAGCGGACGAAGACCAACGCCCGCACGCGCAAGGGTCCGAAGAAGACCGTCGCCGGCAAGAA
This sequence comes from Nocardia sp. NPDC051030, assembly GCF_040683015.1. Classification (NCBI taxonomy): domain Bacteria; kingdom Bacillati; phylum Actinomycetota; class Actinomycetes; order Mycobacteriales; family Nocardiaceae; genus Nocardia; species Nocardia sp. NPDC051030. The sequence goes on from NZ_JBFBCD010000006.1 coordinate 315,947, forward strand.
GAAGTAGGGATAGCGCATGCCTCCGAAGAGCCGGGCCGCTGGCCCGAAGAAGTCTCAGAAAGCGCGTCGCCGGGATAAGAAGAACATCCCGCACGGCCACGCTCACATCAAGAGCACGTTCAACAACACGATCGTGTCCATCACCGACCCGGAAGGCAACGTCATCTCCTGGGCGTCCTCGGGTCACGTCGGTTTCAAGGGTTCGCGTAAGTCGACCCCGTTCGCCGCGCAGCTCGCTGCCGAGAACGCTGCCCGCAAGGCGCAGGAGAACGGCGTCAAGAAGGTCGACGTTTTCGTCAAGGGCCCGGGTTCGGGTCGTGAGACCGCGATTCGCTCGCTTCAGGCCGCCGGCCTCGAGGTTGGCTCGATCTCCGACGTCACCCCGCAGCCGCACAACGGCTGCCGTCCGCCCAAGCGCCGTCGCGTCTAGCGGGAAAGGATTTAGATAAAAATGGCTCGTTATACAGGCCCCATCACCCGCAAGTCGCGTCGTCTGCGCGTCGACCTCGTCGGAGGCGACCAGGCGTTCGAGCGTCGTCCTTACCCGCCCGGCCAGCACGGCCGCGCGCGGATCAAGGAATCCGAGTACCTCATGCAGCTGCAGGAGAAGCAGAAGGCTCGCTTCTCTTACGGCGTCATGGAGCGTCAGTTCCGCAAGTACTACGAAGAGGCGAACCGCCAGAAGGGCAAGACCGGCGATAACCTGCTGCGTCTGCTCGAGACCCGTCTGGACAACGTCGTGTACCGCGCCGGTCTGGCCCGTACCCGTCGTGCGGCTCGTCAGCTGGTCTCGCACGGCCACTTCATCGTCAATGGCGTGAAGGTGAACGTGCCCAGCTTCCAGGTCTCGCAGTACGACATCATCGATGTCCGGGACAAGTCGCTGACCACGCTGCCTTTCCAGGTTGCGCGTGAGACCGTCGGCGATCGCCCGGTTCCGGGTTGGCTGCAGGTTGTGCCGGGCCGTCTGCGGATCCTGGTTCACCAGGTCCCCGAGCGTGCGCAGATCGATGTTCCGCTCCAGGAACAGCTGATCGTCGAGTTCTACTCGAAGTAATGAGGTGCGCGTAAGCGCGCCGCTGGTGGGAGACCACCTTCGGGATTCGATTCCGAGAAGTGGTCTCCCGCAATCCATGTCGTGGACGTCAAATAGTGGGCGTCTCTGAAGGAGGAAACACAGCCATGCTGATTTCACAGCGACCGACATTGACCGAAGAGGTCGTCTCCGAAAACCGTTCCCGGTTCACCATCGAACCGCTGGAGCCGGGCTTCGGTTACACCCTCGGCAACTCGCTGCGCCGCACGCTGCTGTCCTCGATCCCGGGTGCTGCTGTCACGAGCATCCGCATCGACGGCGTGCTGCACGAGTTCACCACGGTTCCGGGCGTGAAGGAAGATGTCACCGACATCATCCTGAACCTCAAGGGCCTCGTGGTGTCGTCCGAAGAGGACGAGCCGGTCACCATGTACGTGCGCAAGCAGGGTCCGGGCACCGTCACCGCGGGTGACATCGTTCCCCCGGCCGGCGTGACCGTGCACAACCCGGATATGCACATCGCCACCCTGAACGACAAGGGCAAGCTGGAGATCGAGCTCGTTGTCGAGCGCGGTCGCGGCTACGTCCCGGCCGTGCAGAACAAGGCGTCGGGTGCGGAAATCGGCCGGATCCCGGTGGATTCGATCTACTCGCCGGTTCTGAAGGTGACCTACAAGGTCGAGGCGACTCGTGTCGAGCAGCGCACCGACTTCGACCGGCTCATCCTGGATGTCGAGACCAAGAACTCGATCTCCGCGCGGGATGCGCTGGCGTCGGCGGGCAAGACTCTGGTCGAACTGTTCGGTCTCGCTCGCGAGCTGAACGTCGAGGCCGAGGGCATCGAGATCGGCCCGAGCCCGGCCGAGGCGGACCACATCGCCTCGTTCGGTCTGCCGATCGAGGACCTGGACCTCACCGTGCGGTCCTACAACTGCCTCAAGCGCGAGGGTGTTCACACCGTCGGCGAGCTGGTTGCCCGCACCGAGTCGGATCTGCTGGATATCCGTAACTTCGGCCAGAAGTCCATCGACGAGGTCAAGGTCAAGCTGCACTCGCTTGGTCTGTCCCTCAAGGACTCCCCGGCTTCCTTCGATCCGTCCTCCGTCGTCGGTTACGACGCGGCGAGCGGTACCTGGAGCGACAGCGGCTCGTTCAGCGACACCGACAGCGGCGAGCAGGACTACGCCGAGACCGAACAGCTTTAGGCCATCCGGGGTGTAGCGCCCCGAATCGGCCTTCAACACAGGAGATTCCAACAATGCCCAAGCCCAAGAAGGGTGCCCGCTTCGGCGGGTCGGCGTCGCACCAGAAGGCGATCTTCGCCAACCTGGCGACGGCGCTCTTCGAGCACGGTCGTATTACGACCACCGAGGCCAAGGCCAAGGCGCTGCGCCCCTACGCCGAGAAGCTCGTCACCAAGGCGAAGGCCGGCTCGCTTGCCGACCGTCGTGAGGTCATGAAGGTGATCCGCAGCAAGGACGTCGTGCACGCCCTGTTCGCGGAGATCGGTCCCTCGTTCGAGGGCCGTGAGGGTGGCTACACCCGCATCATCAAGACCATCCCGCGCAAGGGTGACAACGCGCCGATGGCGATCATCGAGCTGGTTCGCGAGAAGACCGTGACCAACGAGGCTGATCGTGCCCGTCGCGTTGCCGCTTCGCAGAAGACCGAGGCTGTCGCCGAGGCTCCTGCCGAAGAGGCCGCCGAGGTTGTCGCCGAGGCTCCGGCCGAGGCCGCTGCCGAGGAGAAGAAGGAAGACTAAGTCTTCCCATTCGGACTCATGAGTGAGCCCGCCGTCCCCTCCGGGTCGGCGGGCTTCATTCATGTTAACCAGGAGATCGCTGTGACCGTGGAGAATCTGGAGCCGGAACCGGTTGCGGTTCGGGTACGGCTCGATATCAGCTATGACGGCACCGATTTCACCGGCTGGGCGCGCCAGCCCGGCCTGCGCACCGTGCAGGGCGTGCTGGAGGAGTCGCTGAGCAAGGTGCGGCGCGAGCCGATCCAGTTGACCGTGGCCGGGCGCACCGACGCGGGCGTACACGCCGAGGGCCAGGTCGCCCACTTCGATACGCACGGCGAGGTGGATGGGCCGCGGCTGGTGCATCGCATGGCGCGCTTCCTGCCGAAAGACGTGCGTATCAAGGATGTTCGCCTTGTCCCGGCGGAATTCGACGCGCGCTTCTCCGCCATCCGCCGCCACTACGTCTACCGACTGACTACCGCCCCCTACGGCGCGGACCCTTTGCAGGCACGGCATGTCGTCCCCTGCCGGTCCGATGTGGATCTGGAGGCCATGCGCGAGGGGTCTCGAAAGCTGTTGGGGCTGCACGACTTCGCCGCCTTCTGCCGTCGTCGCGAGGGCGCGACCACCATTCGCGAATTGCAGCGCTTCGACTGGGAGCGGGAGGGCGATCTGCTCACCGCCTATGTCAGCGCGGACGCCTTCTGCTGGTCCATGGTGCGCAGTCTGGTCGGCGGTGTGCTCGCCGTCGGTGAGGGACGTCGTACCCCGGAGTGGATCGCGAGTCTGCTCGACGAGCGTCAGCGTTCCAGTGCCGTGACGGTTGCTCCGGCGCACGGTTTGAGTCTCATCGCGGTCGATTATCCCGACGATGCCGATCTCGCCGAACGCAACTTGCAGACCCGCGAAGTGCGAACGGTTCCCGATTCCCAAGATTGTTGCGGCAGCTGATTTTCCGTGAAGATTCATGCCGCAAGTTGCGGGCAAAGGCGTATATCGGACAGATTCACGAAAGTGTGAACCTGTGAAGGGATTTCGACTTTTCTCGGCCACCGGTGGTGCGACAATCTGGCCATGAGCGGCGGCTCCGAGCCCGCAGTGGTGGAGGTTCGATCCACGCCGGAAGTCACCGAACAGGAGACATTCGAGCAGTGGGAGGCCGCGATTGCGCGGGCCTATGTGCCCCTGGTGGTGACACCGGTGCGGTCGGGGGAGTTCCGGGCCAGGATCGTGCAGTCGCGGTTCGAGGACATCGACGTCTCCACCGTGTCCGCGTCGGGGCAGCACATCATTCGCACGCCACGCATGATCACCGAACCCGGCGAACCGATTCTGTTCGCCTCGGTGACCACCCACGGCCGCGGCTGGCTGTCCCAGGACGGCCGGGTGGGCGAGATGGCCGATGGCGGCCTCATGCTCTACGTGAGCTCCCGCCCGTTCACCGCGCACTTCGAGCAGAGCTGGGGCGTGGTCGCGGTGCAGGTGCCGTTATCGCGGGTGGTGGGCGCGTCCGGGGTGTCGTCGGAGCGGCTGCCCACGGCCGTGCGCTTTCCGCCGGACGGCGCGGCGGGCATTGTCGGCCGATTCTTCTGCGGGCTGGCGCAATTGCAGCACAGCGATCCCGGGCAGGCGGCGGCGCTGGCCCGGCACGGCACCGGGTTGCTGGCCTCGGTGGTGCAGCTGGCGGCCGGGGATCTACCGCACGACGAGCCGGGGCAGGCGCTGGCCAAGCAGCGGGCGCTGGCGTTCATCCAGCGCCATTACGCCGATCCCGAACTCACCGTGGACCAGGTGGCGCATGCCTGTTCGGTCTCGCGGCGCACGCTGTATCGAATGTTCGAGAACGGTGACGACGGGGTGGCGGCCATGCTGCGCCGCATGCGGATCGAACGCGCGCTGGCCTTGATCCGGACGGATCCCACCCGGCCCCTCTTGTCCATAGCGCGCGCCGCGGGATTCGTCTCCGAGCGGCAGTTCTATCGCGCGTTCAAACGCGAAATGGGTATGACGCCAGGCGAATTCCGCATCGGCCAGGCCTGATCCGCGTGCCGTGCTCGGCGTGTCATTTCTGTCAAACCCGCACGACGTGAATGGTCAGTGATCTGGCACGGGTGGCCAGTCACATCGAGTGGGCGGCTGTGAATACTTGGGATGCATCGCGGTTGGCGACGGTCCTGGTGTTCAGGAGCCGGAGCGCCGACCCCCATGAGCCGAGTCGTTGGCCCGTGCACCGGCGGTTTCCTCGTTTTCGATTGTGCCCCGAGGTGTCGCCTGCACTTCCGGTGTAGTCGTCGATGCTGCCGACGGGCACGGGGTGAACGACGCGGAGGCGCCGCCCGGTCGATCGTCGAGCCGCCGACGACCGGGCAGGCGAGCTGTGTGTTGCCTTACTATCAGCGAACTGGTCCGTTTCGCCCGGTTAGAACAGATGCAATCGCAGATTGCCGGGGGCTGGGGATGGGATGATGCAGGAGTGGGTAACGCGGCAAGTGCCAGCGCCGAGGTCTGTTCGAGCTCGGGCACATCCGCGCGGCAGGCCTTCGAGCAGTGGGAGGCGATCGTCGCCGATGCCGTCGTGCCCACGACCATCGAGCCTCTCGCCAAGGGGCATTGGCACGGGCGGGTCAGTTCCACCCAATTCGATCGCTCCAGTCTCACCCTCATGTCGGCCAGTGCGCAGCGGGTGATTCGGACAAAGCGTCAGGTGGAGCAGGCCAGCGCCGAATTCCTGCTGGTGAATATTGTTGTCGAGGGCTCGAATTGGACCGAGCAGAATGGGCGGCTCGCCGACAGTCCGGCCGGGTCGATCGTCTTCTTCGACAGCGCCCGTCCCATCGAGAGCCGGACCACCGAGAATTCGGTGTCCACCATCGTGCGCGCGCCCATGCGCCTGGTGCTCGAACATGCCGGGCTGATTCGTGAAGAGATCCCGATTGCCACGCCTATGCCCGCGACCGGTGCGCTCGGTGTGGTGGCGGGCTTCTTCCGCGGGCTGGCGGAATTGCCCGCGAATGAAACCGACCGGGCGGCAAACATTCTCGAATCGGAAATAGCGGGCATGCTCTCCACCGCGGTACTCCTGGCCACCGGGCAGAGTTCGCCCGCGCCCTCGGATTCGCTGTACACCCGGCAACAGGTGATGGCGGTGCTGCGCAAGCGGTACACCGATCCCGAACTCACCGTGGACGAGGTGGCGCACGCCTGCCTGGTCTCGCGGCGCACCCTGTACCGGGTGTGCGAGGACATCGGCGGTCCCGCCGCGCTGGTGCGGCGCATGCGCGTCGAACATGCCCGACGGTTGTTGCGCGCGGATCCCTCCCGGCCGCTGTCGGCCATTGCCGCCGCCTCCGGATTTGCTTCCGACCGGCACTTCTATCGGGCATTCCGGGAGGAAACGGGCCTGACGCCCGGGCAATTCCGCACTCAGCTGGACCCAGGCACGGGGCGTCCGTAGCTCGGCACGGGATGTCGCTGCCCCCGGCACACCTTCGGCGAAGGGTGATGGCACGGATCACCAGATCGTGTCGAAGGAGCCGAGGTGCCGACGAAGGTGCGAGTAGCGGCTGTCCAGGCCGAACCACGGTGGCTGGACCTGCGCGCGGGCGTCCAGCAGGCCATCGAGCTCATCGAGACGGCCGCCGCCGGTGGTGCGCAACTCGTCGCCTTTCCGGAGACCTTTCTGCCCGGCTATCCGTGGTGGCTGTGGCTCGACGCGGTGAGCTGGGGTGAGGGCTTCTTCGCTCGCTACCGGACCAACTCGATGACCGTGGGGCGCACCGAATTTCGCCGCATCGCCGATGCCGCCCGCCGTCATCGCATTCATGTGCTGCTGGGCTTCAGCGAGCGGTGCGCGAGTGCGCTGTATATGTCGCAGTGCCTGATCGATGATCGAGGGGTGCTGCTCGGAGTGCGCCGCAAGCCCGAGCTGACGTCGTTGGAACACAAGATCTTCCAGTGTGGTGAGATCTCCGAACCCTCCGTGTTCCGTACCGGCATCGGCAGAATCGGCGTGCAGGGCGGCTCCGAGCAGCTTCACTTGCCCGCGCGCCGGGAATTGGAGCGCACGGGCGCGCAGGTGCACATCGTGTCCTGGCCCGGCTTCATCGTGGCCCGCGACGTGGAATGGGGTGTGCGCGTGAACAATGCGGCCACGCTCTGGTACGCGGTAGTGGGGCAGTTGAACGTGGTCGCGGCGTGCGCGGTGATGGATGTGGCCGGCAGCGAGGTTCGCCGCGGGTCGGAGCCGGTGAAGGAGTTGGTGCGCGGGCCGGGCGGGCATGCGCGCATCTTCGCCCCCGGCGGACAGGAGCTGGCGCCACCGTTGCACGGGCACGAGGAGGGTCTGCTGTACGCGGATCTGGAATTGGACCTGAGCTACGTGTCGGCTGCCTAGGGGCCGCTCGGGCCGCGCAGGGGGCGGCTCGAGCCCATACCCCGTGTAATGGACGTCGCTTTTCGGAGGGCACCGTCATACGGCCGTATTGGTTGTGCGCGTTCGTATCTGACACACTGCCCGGTATTCGGCCGGATATTGGCCGTCGATGGTCATCGAGGATGCGGAGTGAAACGGGCAGAGGCGGTCAGTCGGGTCGAGGTGCGATCCGGACCGGAAACATCGTCGACAGAGGCATTCGAGCGTTGGGAAGCGCTCGTGAGCGAAGCGTATGTGCCGCTGGCGATCTCGCCGAAAAATACCGACCGTTTTGTCGGATATGTCGAACATGCCCGATATGACGATCTCGATGTGACCAGTGTCGGCGCCTCCTCCCAGCTGATTCGGCGAACCAGCGGATTGATCGCCCGCACCGGCGATGAGTTTCTGCTCGCCAGCATTCCGATTTCCGGCCGGGCGCGACTACACCAGGATGGCCGGGCGGCCGATGTCGAGCCCGGTTCGATCGTGTTCTACGACACCAGTCGTCCGTACCACTGGGATATCGAGCAGGAGTGGGAGCAAGTCGTCGTGCAGGTTCCGCTCAGTCGGCTGCGCGAACGATACGGCGTGATCAGCACCGAAATACCCACCGCCACCGTATTTTCCGGTGATAGCGCGCCCGGAATCGCGGCGCAATTGTTCCGCGGTGTGGCGAGTTTGCAGCGCACCGATGCCGAGGCGGCCGCGCTGCTCGCCGAACCCGGTCGCGACCTGCTGGCCGCGGCCGTCGTCGCGGCCTCCGGCGGCATCCCGCGCGATCAATCCGCCGATGTCCTGAATCGGCAACGGGTACTGGCATTCATGCGCTCGCACTGCGCCGATCCGGGACTGGACGTGGATCGAATCGCGGCCGGATGCCGAATGTCGCGGCGTACGTTGTATCGGGTATTCGGCGAGTTCGAAGGCGGGCCCGGAACTGTGTTGCGGCGCATGCGCATCGAACGCGCTTGCGATCTCTTGCGCAATGCGCCACAGTTGCCGCTGTCGGCGGTTGCCAAGGCGGCCGGATTCCTGACCGAGCGGAGTTTCTACCGATCCTTCCGGCTCGAAATGGGGACAACGCCGGGCGCATTCCGGGCACTGGCATGAACAGTCCGTAATTGGGCACTTCTCGGCATTGTTTCCACGTAAAACGTTGGCGACCATCACGTTCCATGAGGGAAACGCGATGACCGATACGGTGCGAGTGGCCGCCGTGCAGGCCGAGCCGAAATGGCTGCGGCTGTCCGAGGGAGTCGAGCAGGTAGTCGGCCTGATCGGCGCCGCCGCCGCAGCGGGATCCCGCCTGATCGCATTCCCGGAGACGTTTCTCCCTGGATTCCCTTGGTGGCGCTGGGTGGAATCGAATCAGTGGAATGTCGAGTATTCGACCCGATGCCGCGAAAATTCGATGACGCGAGACGGTTTCGAAATGAAGGTCATCGCCGAGGCCGCCCGGATGCACGGCATCGGGGTGGTGCTCGGATTCGGGGAACGGCAGGATCGCCGAATCTATATGGCGCAGGCGGTAATCGACGATTCTGGGCAGGTCTTGTCGGTGCGCCGCAAGGCCGGACTCAACAGTGTCGAACGCAAGGTGTTCGCCTCCGGAACGCCGAATTTGCCCGCGGTGCACCACGGCTCGATCGGCAAGCTCGGCGCGCTGTCCGGGCAGGAGAATCAGCGGCCGCTGCTCACCCGGGCGCTGCGCGCGGACGAGGAACAGATTCATATCGCCGCCTGGCCGGGCAGTCCGGACGGCGATGTGGCCGGGCCGGAATCCAGTGCCACGGTGAGCCGTATGTACGCGCTGGAGGTCGGGGCCTATGTGATCGCGCCGTGCGCCATCGTGAGCGACGCCGGGTGGCGGGGGAGTGGGCTCTGGGGCGGCGGTGCGCGGCGGACCATTTCGAGCGACCTGCAAGCAGTCGCTACGTCCGGCAGTACCGGCCAGGCACGGATCTACGGGGCGGACGGCAGCGAGTTGCTGACGCCGCTAGCCGAGGGCGTGCCGGGCATTCTGTACGCCGATCTGGATTTACGCGCCTCGGGTGGGAGCAGCCGGGACGCGGAGCCGAGTCTGCGGACCCGCCGGGGTCCGGCCGCCCGCCGTGCCGCCCGCGGCAATACGGGCTGGCAGGCGGGCGCGGATCGCTGGGCGCTGCCGCTCTCGCTGGGGAATCAGCCCTGGGGCATGGCCGCGGGGTGAGTGGGCCGCGTCAGGAGCGGACCAGCCGGGCGATGGCGTCGGTGGCTTCCTTGATCTTGGCCTCGGCCTCGGGGCCGCCGGCGATGGCGGCGTCCACCACGCAGTGACTGATGTGATCCTCGAGCAGGCCCATGGCGACCGCCTGCAGGGCCTTGGTCATGGCCGAGACCTGGGTGAGGATGTCGATGCAGTACTTTTCCTCTTCCACCATGCGTTGCAGGCCGCGGGCCTGGCCCTCGATGCGGCGCAGTCGCTTGAGGTAGTCGTCCTTGGCGGTGATGTAGCCGTGCGTGGTGTGGTCATGGCAGGGCTGTTCGGCGGTGGTGGCGTGCTCGTCCGTCACGACTGTTCCTCACTTCCGGCGGAAATACCCCCCTAGGGTACATGGCTCGCCCTGGTACCACCACTCATGCTCGAATGCGCAAGAATCGACGGATGAGTTCGGATCCTCGGGCCACTCTGGCCATCATCGGCGGCAGTGGTTTCTACGATTTCTTCGGCGACGACGCGACCACCGTCGAAATTGAGACCCCCTTCGGTGCGCCGAGTGCACCCATCACCATCGGTCAGGTCGAGGGACGCTCGGTGGCGTTCCTGCCCCGGCACGGCCGCAAGCACGAGTTCTCGCCGCACACCGTGCCGTACCGCGCCAATATGTGGGCGCTGCGGTCGCTGGGCGTGCGCCGCATCTTCGGACCCTGTGCCGTGGGCAGCCTGCGCGCCGAGTGGGGGCCGGGCACCGTGGCCGTGCCGGATCAGCTGGTGGACCGCACCTCCGGGCGCGATCAGACCTTCTTCGACGCCGGCGGCGTGCATGTCTCCTTCGCCGACCCGTACTGCGAGGAACTGCGCACCGCCGCGATCGCCTCGGCCGGAACCGAATTGACCTTGAAGGACCACGGCACCATGGTCGTGGTGCAGGGGCCGCGCTTCTCCACCCGCGCGGAGAGCCGCTGGTTCGCCGGACAGGGCTGGGAGCTGGTCAATATGACCGGGCATCCCGAGGCCGTGCTCGCCCGCGAACTCGAAATGTGCTACTCCGCAATCGCTCTGGTTACCGACCTGGACGCGGGTGTGGAGTCCGGTGAGGGCGTCAGCGCTGTCAACGTATTCGCCGAATTCGAGCGAAACCTGGTGCCGTTCAAGGCGCTCGTGCGCCGCGCGGTCGCCGCCGTCGAGGGCGACGAGACCTGCGACAAGTGCGCGGTGCACTCCGGCACCGGTGTGCAGTTGCCGTTCGAACTGCCGTAATCCGGCGTCATCGACACCGTGGGCCCGGTCCGGCCCTGGGGGCGGGGCCGGGTCCACAGCTTCTCCCAACAGGGCGTTCATCCGCGTCGCCTACCCTGAACTGATGAGCCCAGCCGGACCCGAGGCCGACAGATCGCGAGTGCTGCTCACCGGCGCCGCGGGGTATATCGGCTCCCACGTCCATCGCGCCCTGCGCGCGGCCGGGCACGAAGTGATCGCCATCGACGCCATGCTGGACACCGTGCACGGGCCGAACGCCGAGCCGCCGCAGGATGTTTCCCGCATCGACATCCGCGACCCCGACGCCCTCGAACCCCTGCTGCGCGGCATCGACGTGGTCTGCCACCTCGCCGCCGCCGTACCCCTGCCCGACCCGCCCGCACCGGCGGCCCCGGCCGACGACCCGGATCGACTCGTCACGGGCGAGAGTAAGCGGGTGGCCGATCGGCCGGATGGGGCCGCCGCCGGGCGCAGCGACGATATCGGCCACGGCGCGGGTCCGTGTGTGCGTGCCCCGATGGGTGATTCGAGCCGCAGCACGCCGACGCCGCGACCGGCGACCACGGGGATGCAGCGGGCAGCCGTCTACGCGACGCACAACGACGCCGGGACCGCGGTGCTGCTGGCCGCCATGGAACGCACCGGGGTCCGGCGACTGGTCCTGGCATCCTCGGTGGCCGTCTACGGCGAGGGCCGCTATCGCGGCGTGCGCAGCGGCCCCTTCTATCCGGGCCTGCGGCGGCGCGGAGACCTCGATCGCGGCCTGTTCGATCACCGCGCACCGCGCACCGGCGAGGTACTGACCTGGGAGCCCATCCTCGAGGACGCGCTACTGCGCCCCCGGAGCGCCTATGCGGCAAGCAAAGTCGCGCAGGAGCACTACGCCCTGGCCTGGGTCGCCAATACCGGCGCGACGGCCACGGTCCTGCGCTACGCCCACGTCTACGGCCACCCCGTCGCCTCCGACCGCCCCCTCCGCTCGGCCGAATCCGGTGTGGCCGCCCGCTTCCGGGCAGAGCTCACGGCCGGACGCGCACCCCAGGTCTTCGAAGACGGCGGCCAGGTCCGAGATTTCGTCCACGTCCGCGACATAGCCGCCGCCACGGTCGCGGCCGTCGCCCACCCGGTAGCTGGCTTCGTCCCCATCCACATAGCCTCCGGCCGCCCCCTGACCCTCTGGGAAGTCGCCTCCATCATGGCCAAAGCCGTAGGCGGCCCCGACCCCATAGTCACCGGCCACTACCGCCCTACCGACATCCGCCACCTGGTAGCCCAACCCGAACGGGCCCGCCACGCACTGGACTTCACCGCCCGCATACCCCCCGCAAAAGGCCTCTCAGACTACGCCGCCCACCCCATCCCCCGCCCCGACCACACCTGATCTCCCCTAGCCTGTCCGACACCCGGCCGGGCTTCCAGCGGGCTTCGGACCGCACGCTCGCTGTGAACAGTCCGGGCACGATTAGGCTCGGCCCATGGAGAACCCGCTTCGGCTAGAGGTGATCGTGGCCAGCGTGCGCCCGCAGCGATTCGCGCCGGTGGTCGCGGACTGGTTCCTCCGCGCGGCCCGCGCGGACGAGCGATTCGAGGTCGGGGTCATCGACCTGATCGACATACCGTTGCCCACGGATCTGACCGAGACGCCCGAAGTGCGCGCCTTCCAGGAAAGGATCGCCGCCGCAGACGCTTTCGTGGCGGTCACCTCCGAGTACAACCACGGGTACCCGGCGTCCCTGAAGACCGCTCTCGACAGCGTCAAGCGGGAATGGCGGGCCAAGCCCATCGGATTCGTCAGCTACGGAGGCCTTTCCGGCGGACTCCGCGCCGTCGAGCAACTCCGCCAGGTGGTCGCCGAAATCCATATGGTCTCGATCCGCGAAACCGTCAGCTTCCACGAAGCCAAACGCAAATTCGATGCCGACGGCGAAACCCGGGACGGCGCGGCCATCGACGCCGCGGACCGCCTGCTGCGTCAACTTGCCTGGTGGGGAACGGCTTTGCGCGCGGCCCGTACCTCGGACCCCTATCCCGGCTGAGTAATCTCACCGCCCGGCTGGCAGCAACCGCGCGCAGCCAGCGACCGCCCGCTGGCTGACTGCCGCCGCCCGGCTGGCGGCCTGACTCGCTCTGGGCCGTACCGCCGGGCTGGAGACTGTAGGTCTGACGATCGGCTCAGTTGGTGAGGCCGAGGGCGGCTCGGGGGTGGCCTATGTAGGTGGCCTCGCGGGGGATGGAGACGAGGGTCAGGGGGACCTGGGTGGTGCCGGTGCGCAAAGTGATTCGGTTGCCTTGGGCGGCGGGCTGGTGGATGGAGAGGTCGGGGCGGGTGGGGGGCCAGCCGAGGGGGTCGCCTGCGAGGTAGATGGTGGTCAGGCCTGCGTGGGGGGCGGGGGCTAGGACGCCGTCTACTACCGAGGCGGTGAAATCTGTGTCGGATTGGTGGGATTCGGCGGCGATGGTGAGGCGGTCGGGGTTGCCGATTGTGGTGATGAGGGTTTGCCAGGATTGGGGGCGGTCGGTGCGGATGAGGATTCGTTCGCCTACTGCGAGGGCTCGGAAGATGAGTTGTTGGGCGAGGTAGAGCTCGCCTGCCACGTAGACGCTGGAAATGCCCTGGCCGACAAGGCGGATGGCTACGCCTCGGCCTTCCTCGTCGGAGCCGAGGAGTTGGCCGCAGCCTGCGGAGGGGAGGTGCAGGGCTTCGATGTCGGCTATGGCGTGTTCTGCCGTGGGGACGGTGTCTTCCAGGCCGGGGACTGCGAAGGGGAGGTGGGCGAGCAGGCCCTCTCGGTGGCGGCCGTTCATGGAGATCATGTGCTTTTGGACTGGCTCTTCGGGGAGTTCGCGGGCGGTGAGTCGCCAGGCCGCGCCGATGCGGACGGTGTCGGCGGAGTGGCCGGGGCGCAGGCGGACCGCCACGGTGGTGCCTCGGGAGGCGGGGACCCAGAGTTGGGACAGGAGGTCCGAGCCGAGCTGGCCGGGGTCCACGGCCGCACCGATATTCACGCTGTTTCCGAGTTCGGTGTAGCGCCAATGCTGGGTCAGCTCACCGGGATCCACGCCCGCGGTGACCTGTAGAGCGGCCTGCCTGATCTCGGGGGCGGTCAGGATGCGGGCGGGGCAGTCGTGGTCTTCCAGGGTGCGCACAATGCGCTGGGTGGCGATGGTGACCGCGCGGCAGGAGCCGTCCGCGCCGCCGCCGCGCCGGTCCGCGGCATCGGGGCACAGCAGCGGGTCGAAGGCGATGGCCAGCCACACCGTGCGATGGGCGGTGGCGGGGAGGGGGCCGAGCAGGGAGTCGTAGATGGCTCCGGCGGGCGTGCCGGAGCGGCTGCGATAGCCGTGCGAGACGATATCGATTCCGGCCAGCAGAATATCGCGCTGGCTCAAGGCTTTCGCGAGTTCCGGCAGGGGCAGTAGGTGTGAGGAAACCACGGTGGGGCGGCGGTCGCCGTCGGCGTCGGTGGTGGCATTGAGGCGGGTGAGCCCGCCCCGCGGCGGCAGCACCTCGACCACGGCGACCACCCGGCTGCCGTCGCGATACAGCCCGAGGGAGCGGCCGTCCCCGGCCTGGAAATCGACAATGTCGGCGGCGAGATGCTCGCGGCGACCGCGAAAGCGTCGGCGAGTCGCGATCCAATCGGCAACTGTACGTTTGCCCAGTTCCAATAGGAGCAGTGCGCCGAACACCACCCCGATCCCCAGCGCCCACCAGAACGGCACCCCGCACAGCCGTGCGCCCGCCAGCACCACAATCCCGGTGACCTGCGCGACCAGCACATTTCCGAGCGACACCCGCCAGAGCAGCGGCCCCGGATCTGCCTGCCCAGGATCGGTCATCCTCGTCCCCCAACTACCCGTGTCGGCCCGCGGAAAGCGGCCGAATGCGAATGAAGGTCCTGCGGAACTGTACTGTGTTCGACAAACATGATGCCTGGTCGGGGGAGTTTTCATGCCTTCAAAACCCACCACGCGATGGCAGGTCAGTGGCTATCGCTTTTTGGTCCGTCGCATGGAGCACGCCCTGGTCCGACGGGACGTGCGAATGCTGCACGACCCCATGCGGTCCCAATCGCGCGCTTTCACGGCCGGACTGATCCTCGCGTGCGTCGCGCTGGCAGGTTGCGGAGTGCTTGCTCTGCTCCGCCCGCAGGGCAATCTCGGCACCAATAAGATCCTCATCGGCAAGGACACCGGCGCGGTCTACGTGGTCATCGACAATGTCGTGCACCCGGCGCTGAACCTGGCCTCGGCGCGGCTGGCGGCGGGGGAGGCCGCCAAGCCCGCGACCGTCAAGGAATCGGAGCTGGCGAAGAAGCCGCGCGGGCAGCTCATCGGGATTCCGGGCGCGCCCGCCTCGCTGAACTTCGATTCCTCGGGGGTGGGCCGCACCTGGACGGTGTGCGATGTGATGGCCAATGACGGCTCCCGCAGCATCAGCACCTCGGTGATCGCGGGAGATCCGGTGAGCGGCAAGGTATCTCCACTCAAGTCCGATCAGGCACTGCTCGTGCAGGGCCGTGACCACACCTACCTGATCTACGACAACCACCGCGCCCAGCTGGATATGAATGATCGCGCAGTCGTGGACGCCCTCGATATTCGCGGCCGCACCCCGCGCCCGATCAGCGAGGGAATGCTCAACGCCATCCCCGAAGTCCTGCCGATCATCCCGCCGCAGATCGTGGATGCCGGTGCGCCGCCGAGCTATTCGATCGGCGACCACCGCATCGGTGATGTGGTGCAGGTCCGCACCGACAGCAAGTACTACGTGATCCTGGCCGATGGTTTGCAATCCGTGTCACCGCTGACCGCCGACATCATTCGCAACGCCTACCGATCACCGGCCGCCGACAACTACATCGCCCAGGCCGATCGCACCGGCGCACCCGTGTCGTCGGCACTGCGCGTGTCCGAATACCCCTCCGCCGCCCCCACTCTCGTGGACGGCAAGGACGAACCGGTCGACTGCCTGTCCTGGAATCCCGTCGATTCCGCCGACAAAGCGGACGGCAGCAAGCACGCCGACCTGACCGTGCTCACCGGCCACGCCGTCCCGATCCCGGACCGCGCCAAACTGGTTCCCCTGGCCCAATCCGACGGCAATGGCCCGAATGTGGACTCGTTCTACTCCAAGCCCGGCGCGGGCGCGTACGTGCAGGCCACCGGCATCGAACCCGACAGCCAGCGCCACGACAGCCTGTTCTTCATCTCCGATTACGGAGTCCGCTACGGCATCAAGGATCTGGAGGCCGCCAAGGCCCTCGGCATGGACCCGGAGAGCGTGCGCCCCGAACCCGCGCCGTGGCCGATCATCGGATTGCTCGCGCCCGGACCGACGCTCAGCCGCCAGGCCGCCATGGTCGCCCACGACGGCGTCGCCCCCGACCCGGATCCGGCGAAACAGCCCGTGAAAGCCCCGAACTGATCAGAGATCGTCTTCGTGCAGCCCGAACTTGCGGCGCAGCGGGAAGGACGCGAGAAAGCCCAGCACCAAGAGCAATCCGATAATGCCGGTGCCGATCAGCGCCACATTGCGGGCGGTGTGATCCGGTGCGGGCGCGGGAGTCGGAACGGGGAGGGCCTTGTCCACGGCCGCATTGGGGCGCTTGGGAGGCAAGTCGTTTCGGATCTCGGCGGTCAGTGCCGCGACGGGATCCACTGCGCCATAACCTATATACGGATTCCAGCCTTCACCCGGCGCGTGCGCGGTCGCCTCGATTCGTTTGATCACCTCGGCGGCCCGCAGATCCGGGAAATGGGAACGCACCAGCGCGGCAACCCCCGACACGTAGGGCGCGGCGAAACTTGTTCCGCTGTAAGCCACCGCCTGGCCCTGATTGGTGAATTTGGCTGTGGTCAGGCCGGTATTGCGGGGATCGAGGGAGATGATGTTCTCGCCGGGTGCGGCCACGCCGACCCACGGGCCGGGGACGGTGAATTTGGAGGGCTGGCCGAAGGCGTCGACCGAGCCGACCGACAACACATACTCGTCCCACCAGGCCGGGGCCACATATGAGTTGATGTGATTCCACAGATCGGCATCCGGATGCAATGGATCGATGCCCGGGTTGCTGGCCTTGCAGGTGTCGGTATTGCCCGCGGAGGTGACGATGACAACGTCCTTCTCGACCGCCGCGTACTGCACCGCCGCGCCGAGCGCACCCATCTCGGGGCCATCGGGTTTGGTTGTGGGACAGGCGACCAGGGAGATATTGATGACGCGCGCCCCGGCATCGGCGGCGCGCCGCACGGCCGAGGCCAGGGCGGAGATCTTGCCGTAGCCGTCGGGCATATCGTCGGGGCCCTTGTCCCGGCCCGCGCCCTCGGCCTGGTACAGGGCGCTGGTCTGGCGGATGGTCAGCACACGTGCCTCCGGGGCGACACCGGCGAAGCCTTGCCCCTCCACTTCGGTGGCGGCGATGAGCCCGGCGACCAAGGTGCCATGTGCATCGCAATCCTCGGTGCCGTCACCGGAATTGGCGACGTAGTCACCGTCCGGAATGAGGCCGGGCAGGCGCGGATGGGGCTCGACGCCGGTATCGATCACTGCCACCAATTGTCCTGCGCCACGGGAGAACTTCCACGCCTGGTCCAGATCCAGGGTGCGTTGCGTCGGTGGAATGGTCGGGCCGCCGCCACCGGCCTGAGTGCTGATGCAGGGGGAATTCGCGGGATGCTCGGTCTTGCCGGGCGGCGCGGCGGGACTGCCCGACGGCAGCAGGCCCGGATCGATCGGCGGTGGCCGGTCGGCGAAAGCCACGCCTTGGCCGGTGGTCATGCCGAACGAAATACTCACCGCCAGTACCGATGCGGCAGCGGCTGCCCGGAGCGTGCTCACAATCCGCGCACGAGCGAGTAGAGGTCGCTCACCCAGAAGACCAGCGGCACAACGGCGGCCACGAACGCGTACTCCAGGAGTTCGGCCGCGCGCCGCATGGGCGGGGTGGCCTGACGGCCGGGGACGACTATGCCGAGCACCAGCGCGGCGAGCAGCAGGATCAGCGCCGAGCCGAAGATGACCAGCGGCTGATCGAGCAGGAAGGACGCACCGCCCAGCAGAATCAGCAGGATCGCCGCACCGCCCGCGATGAGGACGATGGCCTGCTCCGCGCCCGCGTAGGTGCGGCTGCGGAACATGAGCACGACCGCGCACACCAGCGCCAGCGCGAGGCCCGGCCAGTATGGGTCATCGGATCCGGCGTCGACGGCGGCAATGGCACCGGCCACGATCACCACCGTGGTGGCGGCCACCAGTCCGGCCAGGTACATGCGGGCGTGCTCGGATTTGGTGCGCAGCGCGGCCAGGCTCGGCAGGGCGCGGTGGTCGTCCGGATCGTCCTCGGTCGGGTCGATCGGCGTGCCGGGTGCGGGGACCGGCGGCAGCGGCAGTTTTGCCAGCAGCATGGAAAGCCGTGGGGCGAGGGACAATCCGGCCAGTCCGAAGGCCACCGCGCCCGCGCCGATCGCCTTCGAGGGCAGACCGGTGAGCAGGCCGACCAGTGCCGCCGGGACCGCGTACACGGCGAGGGTGGTCACGCCGATGAACAGTCCGAGCCCGACGCCGCTCACCCGCCACGCCAGGATGGCGGTCGCGCCGAGCAGCACCGCGCCGAGCAGCACATTCGCCCAGCCGTAATGGTCTGGCACGAAGAGCATGCCCGCGGTGAATGCCGCCGGGAGTGCGCAGCCGCCCAGCACGAGTGCGCTGGCAGCGTCGCCGTACATGCGGCTGAGCACCATGCTCGCCATCACCAGCAGCACGGCAACGAACAGTGCGATCGCCCCGGTCACCCAGC
This sequence comes from Nocardia sp. NPDC051030, assembly GCF_040683015.1. Lineage (NCBI taxonomy): Bacteria > Bacillati > Actinomycetota > Actinomycetes > Mycobacteriales > Nocardiaceae > Nocardia > Nocardia sp. NPDC051030. The sequence continues at coordinate 334,400 of NZ_JBFBCD010000006.1, forward strand.
CGGACACGGCATCCGGGGAGGCCAGCAGCCCGACGCAGCCGACCAGCATGGTCAGCACCGCCAGAATCGATCCGGTCAGCCGGGCCGAGGCGGGCGTCCAGCCGCGGAAATGGTCGGCGTCGGCAATGGCGACGTTGTACATGATGTCGTCGAACAGCGGTGTGGGCGCGGTGTGTTCGGCGCTCTCCAGCATGAGCAGTTCGCCGTCGCGCACGTCCTGTTCGGCCAGGCTCAGCGAATTGGAGAACGGCGGGCGGCCGATGCGGGCCAGGACCCATTCGTGCGGCTCGAATTGCTCACCGTCATGGTCGAAGTCATTGGTGCGGCTGTGCTGGGCGACCATATCGACCACGCTGGGGATGACGAGCGCGACCGGCACGTCCACCGGGATGGCCATATCCACCTGGGTGTGCTTGGCCAGAATGGTGACCCGCGCCAGATCGGGTGCGCGGACCAGCCCGCGCGCGTCATCGATCTGGTGGTCCGATCGCGTCTGCGTCACACGTCCCCCAAGTTCGTTGTCGCCTCGGATTCGTAGCCGCGCCGCTCTGATGTGCGGAAATGCTGAACGCACTGTAATCGATGAAGGATGCTGTCAGTACACTGAGGCCGCAGATCACGCATCCGATGGGGGATTCGTCCTGTCTATGAGCACTGTCCGGTTCCAGCGCCGCCCTCGCCGGGAGACACCTCGCTCACCCGGCGGCGAGGTGACGCTGCAGCCGCCTCCGGAGATCCCTCGATCCATCCCCGCGAACCTCTTCAGCAAGCTCATGCCGCTCGTGATGGTGGTCGGCATGCTGGGCATGGTCGTGCTCATGTTCACCGCGGGAACCGGCGTCGCCACCAACCCGATGAGCCTCATGTTCCCGATGATGATGGTCTTCTCCATGGTCGGTATGTACGCAGGTCAGGGTGGAAAAGGGCAGAAGGCCTCGGAGGCCGACGAGGACCGCAAGGACTATCTGCGCTACCTCGATCAGGTGCGCGGGGACGTCGAGGAGACCGCCACCCAGCAGCGCGCCGCGGTCGAATGGAGTCACCCCGAACCCGGCCTGATCTGGATGCTCGCGGGCACCTCCCGCATGTGGGAGCGACGGCCCGGGGACAAGGACTTCTGCCATGCCCGGATCGGCCTCGGCAGCCAGCGTTTGGCGACCCGGCTGGTCGCTCCGGAGACCGGTCCCGTGGAGGAGCTGGAACCGATAGCTGCGGTGTCGCTGAGGCGCTTCGTGCGGACCCACGCCACCGTCCCGGATCTGCCGACCGCCATTGCCGTGAAGGGCTTCGCGAGCGTTCAGCTCTCCGGCGATCGGGCGCAGGCCCGCGACCTCACCCGCGCCATGCTGCTGCAACTGGCCATGTTCCAGGGGCCCGATCAGGTCCTCGTCGCGGTGGTCTGCGGACCCGATACCGCCCGCGAATGGGAGTGGGCCAAGTGGCTGCCGCACACCCAGCATCCGGAATCGCAGGACGGCGTCGGCAGCGAGCGCATGGTGTACGGCTCCATCCGGCAGGCGCACGCGGGCCTCGCACCGCTGCTCTACAACCGGGTCCGGTACTCGCGCAATCAACCGCCCAATCCGAACCTGGTGCAGATCGTGATCGTGGTGGATGGCGGTCTGCTGGAAGCCGAGGAAGATCCCTTGCGGGAGAGCGGATTCGAGGGCGTCACCGTTCTCGACCTGTGCGGGTACGCGCCGAATCTGGCCGCCTCACGCGGAATTCAGATGCTCGTGGAGGACGGCGAATGCTCCGGGCGCGGTGCGGCCGGAACCATGGAGCGCTTCGCCACCATCGACCGCATCGGGGCGAAGGAGGCCGAACAGGCGGCGCGGCGGCTGGCCCCGTACCGGGCACCCATGCAGCGCACCGTGGACGGCGGCAATGTCGAAGAGGGCGAGGTGATTTCGAGCTGGTCGCAGCTGCTCGGCCTCGGCGATATCGGCATCTTCAATCCGGAGAGCGCCTGGCAGCCGCGCTACGGCCGGGAACGGCTGCGAGTGCCGTTCGGTGTCGGCGCGGACGGGCTGCCGGTGATCCTCGATATCAAGGAGGCCGCTGAGGGCGGTATGGGCCCGCACGGCCTGTGTATCGGCGCGACCGGTTCCGGCAAGTCGGAATTCCTTCGCACCCTGGTGCTTTCGCTCATTGCCACGCACTCGCCGGATCAGTTGAACTTCGTGCTCGTCGACTTCAAGGGCGGCGCGACCTTCCTCGGTCTGGAGGGCGTAGCGCATATCGCGGCCATCATCACCAACCTGGAGGAAGAGGCCGACCTCGTCGACCGCATGCGCGATGCCCTGGCCGGTGAAATGAACCGGCGTCAGGAATTACTCCGCGCGGCAGGCAATTTCGCCAATGTCTCCGACTATGAGAAGGCGCGTGCGGCGGGCGCGGACCTCGATCCCATGCCCGCGCTGTTCGTGGTGCTCGACGAATTCTCGGAATTGCTGTCGCAGCACCCGGATTTCGCCGAACTGTTCACCATGATCGGACGGCTCGGCCGCTCCCTGCACGTGCATCTGCTGCTCGCCTCGCAGCGCTTGGAGGAGGGGCGGCTGAAGGGGTTGGAGAGTCATCTCTCCTATCGGATCGGTTTGAAGACGTTCTCCGCCAATGAATCCCGTCAGGTGCTGGGCGTTCCGGATGCCTACAATCTGCCCGGCAATCCGGGCGGCGGTTACCTGAAATCCGATTCCGGCGAAATCGTCCGCTTCCAATCCGCCTATGTGTCCGGGCCGTACGTGGGTGTCGGCACCCAGCGCGAGGCCGCCGTGGGCACCGAACCCGGTGAAGTCGACGTGACCGCACGCCCGTTCACCGCAACCCATGTGGATTACCGTGCCGCCGACCGCATTCCGCTGCCCGCCCAGCCGGAACCGGAAGCGCCGCGCCCGGACGCCGAGGAGATCTCCAACCTGCAGATGTTGGTCTCGCGAGTGCGGGGTCACGGCCGGGACGCGCACGAGATCTGGCTCCCGCCACTGGACGAGGCACCTACCCTGGATCAGCTCATTCCGCGTTCGGTGCTGACCGGCGACTGGAATCCGGTCGCCACCCTGCGCGCCCCCGTCGGCATTGTGGACCGGCCCTACGATCAGCGGCGCGATCCCATGGTGGTGGACCTGTCCGGTTCGCGCGGCAATGTGGCGGTGGTCGGCGGTCCGCAGTCCGGCAAGTCCACCGCGCTGCGCTCGCTGGTCATGGCAATGTCGTTGACGCACACTGCCGAACAGGTGCAGTTCTACTGTCTCGACTTCGGTGGCGGCACCATGGTCGGCCTGGAGGGCCTGCCGCATGTCGGCGCGGTCGCGAGCCGACTGGAGGGTGACAAGGTCCGGCGCACGGTCGCCGAGATGGTCACGATCGTGCGCCGGCGCGAGGCGCGGTTCCGGCAACTCGGCATCGAATCCATGGCCGATCTGCGGCGCTTGCGGGCCATGGACCCGGCCTCGAGCACGAATGCCGCGGCCGCGCACGAGGATCCGTTCGGCGATGCCTTCCTGGTGATCGACGGCTTCGGCACCTTCCGCCAGGAATTCGAGGCTCTCGAGCAGACCGTCATGAACCTTGCCGTACAAGGCCTTTCGTACGGCGTGCACGTGGTGGTGTCGCTGGCCCGGTGGCCGGAGGCGCGCCCCGCGCTCAAGGATCAGCTCGGCACCCGCATCGAACTGCGCCTCGGCGATCCCATGGACTCCGATCTGGGCCGCAAGTTCGCGGCCCTGGTGCCGATGGGCCGTCCCGGCCGCGGTATGACCCCGGACCTGCTGCATATGCTCACCGCGCTGCCGCGCATCGACGGCAACTCCGATCCCTCGACCCTGGGTCCGGCTGTGGCACAGGCGGTTTCGGTGATCGCCGAGCGGACTCCGGGCCGTCCCGCACCGCGCGTGCGCATGTTGCCGGAGCGGCTGCCCCGAGAAGAACTACTGCACCTGGCAGGGGACTGGCCCGCGCAGGTGGATCGGTCGCAGCCGGTGCTGCGCTTCCCGATCGGCATCAATGAGTCGGAGCTGGTCCCGGTGCAGCTGGACTTCACGACCAGCCCGCACTTCGTGGTCATCGGCGATTCGGAGAGCGGTAAGACCACGCTGCTGCGCTCCATCGTGCAGTCCATCTGCGCCGCCAATACCCCCGACCAGGCGCGCATCATCATGGGCGACTACCGCCGCACCATGCTCGGCACCGTCCCGGCCGGATACCTGGCCGGGTACGGCTCGACCGCCCCGCAATTCACCCAGCAGATGACCGATCTGGCCGCCTACGTCACCCAGCGCATGCCCGGCCCCGATGTGACGCCGCAGCAGCTCAAGGACCGCTCCTGGTGGCGCGGCCCCGAGCTGTACGTGATCGTCGACGACTACGACCTGATCGCCACCGCCAGCGGCAACCCGCTGCACGCCCTCGTGGACCATCTGGCCCACGCCCGGGACCTCGGCTTCCACCTGATCCTGGCGCGGCGCTCCGGCGGTGCGGGCCGAGCCCTCTACGAGGCCACCCTCAACCGCCTGAAGGAACTCAACTCGGCCGCCCTGATCATGAGTTGCAGCCGCGACGAGGGTGTCCTGTTCGGCACCACCCGCCCCTCCCTCATGCCGCCGGGCCGCGGCACCTACGTGACCCGCGCGGGCGAGGACCTCATCCAAACCGGGTGGACGCCCCCGGCCTGAGAAACCCCGGCAGAGATGCCAGCGGGCCCTGGCATTCAGCCAGGGCCCGCCGATCATGAGGTTCTACCCAGCCAGATTCTCTCGAATCCCAAAGCGACCACTGATCTGGTGCCGACCGGGGTAACTCACCGGGTACGTCCAAAATAGTTTCGGCACTCAACCGGCGGCACGGATGCACGACTGCTCACGGCACCCGGCCGCCCGCTGAAGTCTCGGGGAGGCGGGTCAGAACAGGCCCGCGAGGGCGGTGTCCTTGGCCTGGAGTTCGGCATTGCCGGTGTGCACCAGCTTGGCCGCGCCGCCGAGGGTGGTGTTGAGCTGGCCGACGTGGGTGTTCCACATGCGCTGGAGGTCGGCGAACGCCTCGTTGGCGTCACCCTTCCAGTTGTTGGCGACGAATTCCTCCACCTTGCGGTGGAAGGCCTCGAGCTCGTCGCGAATGCCTTCCGCCCGCTGGATGATGGCGACGGCATTGCTGGCGACGCCGTCGAAGTGCGCGGAAATGATCTGACCGTTGGCTGCTGCCATTGTTTTTCCTTTGCCGAGGAGTCGAAAGAAGAAGGGAACCGCTTAGACCGGGGGCAGATCGAGGCTGGAGATCTGCGCCTTGACCTGGGAGGCGTAGTCCTGGTCGTGGTCTTCGTAGTTCGAACCGACCTTGATGAGTTTCTCGGCGGTATCCATCAGTTTGTCGTTGAGCTTGTCCGCCTGGAAGTAGTAGCGCTCCATGAACGCATTGAAGGCGTCGGCCGCACCGCCTTTCCAGTTCGAGCCGGTGGTGATGTTGTCCTCATCGGATTTCAGCTGGGCGATCTTGCCCATCAGCATCTCGTGAGTGGTTTTGAACTCCTGGGCCTTGGCCTGGATGAGTTCATTACTGGCTTCGAATGCACCGGCCACGGTGCTCTCCTTTCGATTCGCGGGCGGTCGAACCCCGTCATGAGATTGGACGGGGGTCGCAGCCCTGCGGTTCCACCCCTGTTACAGCAATTCGCCAGCACACTATCGAAGGATGGGTGCCTCTGACCAGTGCTAACAGCGAACGGGTGAGAACCTGCACTCGAGAGGATGGTCACATGCGCGTCACCACGTGCTGTTTGCCAGCAGCGCGTACTGGGCGGATGCCCGCTGCTGAGCATCGGCCAGTTGATCACCTTCCACAGTGGCAACATATTGGCGATAGGTGACCGCGCAGCGGAATCGTTTGGTCGAATAATCATTCTTGATCAGGCTCTCGCCGCACTTGGCGTCGGGAATGCCGGGCGGCGCGTCGGCCACGCCCGGATACTGCTTATCCAGAACCACCGAAGCCAGTTTCAGTGCGGACGGAGTGTCGCGGGTGCGGAACAACATTGCGGCCGAGGACATGGCCGAGCTGAACGAAAAACGGTCCACGCCGGTCTCATTCGTGAGCCGAGTCCAGTACTCCTGATCCTTCGTCTGATGCAGGAACCCGCGCAACTCGAATACCGCCTGGGTCGAATTGTCCGGCATGCCGAATCCGTCCGGATTGAGCGTGCGGCGCATCATGCCGTCCGGATCGTAAGGCAGGCGCAGCATATCCTCGGGACTCAAGGGTTTCAGTGAATCCAGTAGTGGCACTTGCGCTTTGTAAACCTTTTCGACCAGACCGGTCAGTTGATCGAGGTCCGGATCCTTGACCCCCGCGAAGACCTGGATCACGTAGCTGCCATGGGCCATCGTCGAACCGATGGTGGGCACCGTGGGTCGCCAATGCGAATGCGCATCCGCGTAATTCGGCAGCGTGACATGCTGATTCGCGTCGGCGGCCACCGAGAAGTCGGTGTCGTCGATCTCCGCGGCCGCCTGCTTCGCGGCCGCCTCATCGGGGAACTGCATGACGAACACCTTGGTCAAGGCGCTGCTCGCCGGGGGCTTTCCCGATTTCTCCACCGCCGCCTCGCTGTGGCCGACGATGTAGCCGAACTGCATCTTGTTGCGCTCCAACACCGGTGCGTTGACATCAGCCAGGATCTTCGTCGCATCGTCGGCATCGAGGACGGCCCGCACGCCATTGCCGTACTTGAAGCGGGGGTCGATCTCCGGGCCCGTCACCACATGGCCCGCCAGGCGCATGGCCGCCAGCTGCCGCCCATAACTCAGCGAGTTGAAGTAGGTGTAGCGCATATCGAGTGGATCGGTGGGGTACTTGCCCACGTCCAGCTTGCGCACATCGGTTTCCCCGGCCTTGGCCGTACCGCTCACGGTCGACCCGTTCGCGGCCACCACCGCGCCCGTCACCACCAGTGCGGCGACCGCCGCGGCGGCCGCGATACCCAACCCTCGTGACAGCATCTTCTTCCTCGGCTCGGTCATCTCAGCCCGCATTCACGAGTAGGGCGTACTGCGCCGAAATACGTTGCTGCGCATCGAGTAACTGATTCGCGGCCACTTCGGCGGCATAGCGGCCGTGCGATACGTAGCAGTAGTAGGCGATATCGTATTTGGACGCGGAGGCGTACTTGCGGCACTGGGCGTTCGGCAGATTCTTGGGCGAATCGACCCGGACGAACTTCCGGGTGGTCTCCCCGCGCGAGGCGACGATCTTCGCCGCGCCCGCCGCGTCCTGGGCGCGGTACACGAAGTCGCCCCGCCAGGCCACGCGGTCCACGCCTGCCTCCTCGAACAGCTTCGCGTCGATCTCCGGTGCCCCGGAGATCTGTAGTCCGCCATGGCGGTCGTAGACGCCGGGGATGCCGCGCTTGGACTGATCGGTGACGACCGTCGACAACGAGCGGGCCAGCATTCCGTCCTGATCGGCCATCAGGTCCAGCAGCTTGTCCTGCGGCGTGGGCTGGAAGGCCGCGACGCGCGGCTTGATGGCATCGATGCTGCGCTCGGCACGGTCGATCAGCTTCGGCACGTCCGCCGTCTTCAGCTCGGACATGACGCTGTCGTAGACATAGCTGAGGATCACGTATCTGCCTGTGGCATACCAGGAGTGCAGCTGGCCGGGGCCGGAGATATTGTCCGTGGTGTAGGCAATGGCATTGGGGTACTTGGGAATCTGCACCTCCCGATTGCCGGCGTCTCCCGCGAGGTCCAAGCGGCCCATGGCGGTCGCCGCATCCGTGGCGGACTGCTCATCGGAGAAGAGCAGCACCACATTGTCGAGCTCGTAGGACAGGCTCCCGACCAGACTATCGCGGCCGGTGGTCACGAAGCCGGAGACGAATCCCTTGGCCGCCTCGTTCAGCGCGGCCGAATCGGCGGACGTCCGCATCCCCATGGCGGCCGAGGACATATCCATGAAGGTGCGGATCGCGCCACCCTGCGCCGACGGCGCGTACTTGGCCTCGGGGATGATCTCCGAGGGCAGCGGCAGCGCGTTCCCCAACCGCCAGGCCTCGACGATCTTGGCCATCTCGAGGCCGGTGACCTTGTCGAATGCCTTGGGCTGCGTGGGCAGATTGCCGACATCCAGGGCGGCCAGATCGATCGTGGGTTCGGTCGGAGTGGCCGCCGACGAGGAGTCGGAGCCACAGGCCGCGGTACACACGATGGCCACCGCCGTCCCCACGGCGAACACGGTTCGGCCGAACTTTCGCATCATTCCCCTCCCATATGCTTTCTACTTGATGCGGTTCTTCAATACCGGAACCAGCTTGCTGATCAGTGTCTGTTCGGAGTCGGGCGTCCAATTGCGCAGGGCGGCAACGGCACCCGGATCATCGAGCGGAATCACCACCGCGCGCGAACCGGTGATCTGATACGGCAGGCCGAGCAGCCCTCCGCCACCGGCCTTCTCATCACTGCGGACGGCGATGATGTACGAGTTGTCCGGCGCGTTCAGCGATTCGTAATCCCCCGGTGCGCGCGGCGACGGCTCATCGCCATTGCGGGTGTAGCTCAGGTTGTAGACGAAGCCCAGATCGGTGAGGAACTTGGTCTGCGCGGTCTCGTTCAGATAGATCGTGTACTTCCGCGACTCGGTGACATCGACCATGGTGATGGTCTTGCCCGCGAAGGCCGGATTGTCCTGGCGCGCCTTCTCTCGCGGCGACACGGCGCCCGAGGTGGGGGCGGCCGTCGAGGTGCCGGTGACGACCGCCTGGTTCTTGTCGTCGCCACCGGACAGCGCGAAGATGCCGATACCCGCGGCGAGCGCCACCGCGATCACGCCTGCACCCACACCCAGGTACAGCCCCTTGCGGCTCTTGGGTGGCGGCGTGAGATCGAAGGACCGGCTCGGCGCGGAAGGCGATGTGTGCGTCTGGGTGTGGGCCGACGGCCCACCCTGCGCGAAGAAGCCCGGCGCCGCGACCTGAATCGGATAGGTGGGAGAAGTGCTGGTGGACACCGGATTCCAGCCCGGAACCAGCGCATTGGCCGCGGCATCGGTGAAATCGCGGCAGGAATTGAAGCGCTCGGCCGGATTCTTGGCCAGCGCGCAGGCGAAGACGTGGTCGATGGCCTCGGGCAGATGCGGGTTCACGGCCGTGGCGCGCGGCGGCGGCTCGTGCAGATGCCCCATCATGACCAGCGCGGGTTGCGTTCCCGGATAAGGGTTCTGACCGGTCAGCAGCTTGTAGAAGGAGCACGCCAGGCTGTAGATATCGGCGCGGTGATCCAGGGGCTCACCGGCCAGCTGCTCCGGCGGGGCATAGGCGATGGTGGCGACGAAGCTGCCGGTCTGGGTGAGTTCGGTGGTGTCCTCGGCGGACTTGGCCACCCCGAAGTCGGCCAGCAGCGCGCGCTCCTCCTCACCATCGGAGGCGGAGAGCAGGAAGTTGGCGGGTTTGACGTCGCGGTGCAGCAGGCCCTTGCGGTGCGCGTAGTCCAAGCCGCGCCCCACCTGCGTGATGATGGACAGCGCGCGCAGCGGATTCATCGAGGTGGGGTCGCGCTTGAGTTCGGCGGAGGCGTCGGTGCCCTCCACGTACTGCATGGCGATCCAGAGCCGGTCGTTCTCCTCGCCGCGATTGTGCACCGCGACGATATTCGGATGATCCAGCCCGGCAACCACATTGGCTTCGCGCTCGAAGCGGCCACGGAATTCACGGTCGCGGGTGAGGTCGGCGGAGAGCACCTTGAGCGCGTCCATACGCGGCAGGCTGGGATGCTTCGCCAGGTAGACGGTGCCCATACCGCCGGCGCCGAGCACGCGGACGATGCGGTAGCCGCCCACGACGGTACCGGGACTCATCGCCATGGTTCGTGCTCCTGGATCAATCGGTGGGCTGGGCAGCTTTCCGCCGGAGCTTACTGGAGGTGCCCGGCGACTGTCGTGGCCGAATACCGACCCGGGTGACCCTGCCCAGGGACGGTGTCTCGACATTCGCACGATTACATGCTGTTGGCCAGCAGCGCGTACTGCGCGGCCACATGCTGGCGCGCATCCGCCTCATCGTCGCCGTTCACCACGCCGATGAAGCGTTTATAGGCCACGTAGCAGCGGTTCTTGTATTCGGACTCGGTGTCGCCCTTGCTGTTCAGCTTCACGCATTTCGCGCCGGGGACGTCCTTGGGGGCGTCGATGCTGTCGTAGTGGCTGTTCTCATCGGCGACCAGGGCGGCCAGCAGGACCTGTGCGCCCGCGTCGTCGCGGGTGCGGATCACCGTGGCGGTGTCGGCGGTGGCGAAGGCGTCCGCGCCGCTGTCGGTCACGGCCTGCTGGAGCTTGCCCTCGTCATTGGCATTGTCGACGATCTTGGTGGGGCCGTAGACGGCGAACTTGCGCGGATCCGGGGTATTGGCGCTGCGATCCTTGACCACCACCCGGGCCAGCAGATTATCCGGATCCACCTTCAGGCTGGACAGATTGTTCTGCGGTGTGGGAGTGAACTTTTCGAGCACGGCCACCTGGGCGTCGAGGGTCTTGCGCACCCAGGTGAGCAGATCCTGCTGATCGGCCTTCGGGCGTTCCACGAACAGCGAGATGACGAATTCCTTGTACGGCAGGAACGCGCCGACGGTCGCCACGCCGGGCCGCCAATGGATCAGGGCGTTCGGGTACTGGCTCAACGTGAGCTTCTTATTGATATCGGGCGCGACATTGAAGTCGGCGTCCTCGAGTTCCTGCGCGGCGGTCTTGGCGGTGCCCGCATCGGCGAAGCGCAGCACCATATCGGTGATGGTGGTGGCGTCGGTCGCGGTCGTGGTGCCGGGCAGGTCGGGGCGGTCGGAGCCGCTGGCCGCGAAGGCCGTGATCAGGTTATTGCGTTCCAGGACAGCCCGGGACGGGCCCGCGAGGGCGGTCTTGGTGGCGTCCTCGGCGTCGACGGTGGCGCGACCGCCGCGGCCGTAGACGAGGGAGGAGTCGACGCGGACGGCCGGTACCACGGCCTCCGACATGCGGAAGCCCTCCAGGAGTGCGCCCTTGCCCTTGGCGTCCTGGGGGTAGCTGTACTTGTCGACGGAGTAGGAACCGACTTCCAGTTTCCGGACGTCCATCTCACCGGCGAGGGGAGTGCCGCTCACACTACAGGCGGCCAGTAGCAGGGTGGTGATCGAAAGGCATGCGGCGAAGAGCGGTTTGCGTATTTTGCGAACCATGAGGTCCTCGTTCCTCCCGTACGGTGCATCCAAGGTAGCGGACCAGCGGCTCCGCCATCGGGTCATCGTGCGATGGCACCCCGACCGCAACATCGCTCCGCCACGTAACCTGGTGCATGTGCTGAACATCCCGTGCCGTGCTGACCTCGGGGGCCGGTTCCGTTGATGGATCGGCAGGTCGAGGTCGTCGCGGGCAACCACGTCGTCATGAGGGTCGCGGGGGCAGTGATCTTGGTGGCGCACCGCGAGCGCGGCAAACCGGCGCACGATTCGCGCGCCCTGGTGGCGGCGCGGGCCCTGGCGGACGTGGTCACCGAGGCGACCGAGCAGGCCCCGCAGGGCCCCGGCCGCTGGGTGGCCCGGCAGGCCACCCGCTGGCTCATGAAGGACGCCGAACGCATTTCCCCCGGTGAACCCGTCGAATTCGGGATCCTCTCCGCCGCCGAGACCGGTGGACTGGCCATCTTCCTGCACGGATCGGTCACCGCGGTGCTGGCGGGCGGCGTGCTCGAGTACTACCGGGGCAGCGATGCCGCCTTCACCGTGGACCGGGTCGCCGAACATCCGGCCACGGCGGCGGCGCTGTTCATCGAGGACGACAAGAAGCGGGTGCCGGAACTGCCCGAGCGCGGAATCGGTTCGCTCATAGAAGGAGTCGCGCCCGCGGTGGGAGCGGTCGTCTGGTTCGAGGGCGAGCCGGAACCGGTCAAGACCACCCCGGTGCACCGCAAGCGGCCCGAACCGGTCGCCCGCACCCGTGGCGACGATCCGCTGCCGGAGACCGCCGCCTATGACCCGGACCCGGACCGCTCGGACCCGATTCCGCTGGACCCCAACCTGATCCCCACCCGCACCTCCATGAACCTGCCCGCGGCACTGGACCCGGTGCTCGGCGAGGGAATCGAATCCTCCACCGCCACCAGCGGTTACGACCCGCGCGAGTCCGAGTTCGACCCGCATCACGCGCCCACCGAGGTGGGCACCGTCGGCGGCACCAATCCGGCCCCGAAGCCCGATCCGGATCTGCAACGCCGGCTCGAGGCCACCGCCAAGGCCAACGCACTCACCGTGAAGGTGCTCGGATTCAAGTGCGCGCGAGCCCATCCCAGCGATCCCCGCTCCGCGTTCTGCTCGGTCTGCGGCATGCCGGTCGACCAGACCCAGCAGGTCTCCGAGGTGATCCGGCCGCCGCTCGGCATGCTCGTGCTCGATGACGGCATGACCTACGTGCTGGCCGCCGACGCCGTCCTCGGCCGCGATCCGGAACAGTCCGAACCGGTGCAAAAAGGCCTGATCCCCTTGAAGATCGACGACACCTCCGGCGGCATGTCCCGGGCGCACGCCGAAATCCGCCTGGTCAACTGGGACGTCACCGTGGTGGACCGCGGCTCCACCAATGGCACCCGGGTACGACTACCCGGCTACCGGGATTGGGTTCGCCTGCAACCGAATCAGCCGATGACCATGATCGCGGGCAGCGAGATCATGCTCGGCAACCGGCTGCTGCGGCTGGAGCCGGTCGCGCCACCACCGTTTGGGTAAAACCTCAGCCTTTCGGGTGAACCGAAGTGGCGGTTACGAATAGCGCGCCTTGCAGGTGTTCTGATCGCCCAGTACGCCCGCGCGGAACGCGTCCACCCGGGAGAACCCGCTCGGCACCGTCTTGCCATCGGTATCGCTGGCCGCGAGGCCGTCGGTGAGCAGGCCCGATACCGCTTCGTCCAGGTCGCCCGCGGACAGGGTGATATTGCCTTCGGACTTGGATCGGTTGGGGTCGGCCAGTTTTCCGGTGATCACCCCGGACAGGCAGGCCGCTCGCAAGCCGACCTTGGGGCCGGTCATCGCCTGACCGGCGCTGTGCTGCACGGCCAGCGCGTAGCGGGAGATGAAGACGATGTAGGAGGTGAAGTCGCCGGTCACCTTGACCGGCAGGCCATCCTGTTCATCGCTGTTGGAGACCCCGCGCTCGTGCAGGGCGGGCACATCGGAGCCGATGGTGTTGGTGGCGGGGCAGTAGGTGACCGGCACGGTGTCGGAACCATTGCGGCACTTCAGCTTTGCCGTGGTGTAATCGTATTTGGGCTCGTCCGTGATCGGCATGATGGCGGCCATGGACTTGGCGAGTTCCTCCAGATTGGCCTGGTCCACATCGGAATCGCCGTGCGTGGTGTCATTGCCGAAGGTCTGCGGCAGTTTGCCGCGGCGGCGGTCGATCTCGTTCATATCGATGGCCTTGCAGCCCTTGGGGCCATCGGTGAAGCCGATCTGCATGGCCGTGACGCGTTCGAAGGCCGAACCGTGCACGCTGTCCGGGTCATCCGGATTGTCGTCGCGAATGGCGACCGTGGCGGCCAGCACCTGGTTCAGGCCATCGGACGTATTGATCGTGAAGTGTTTCGAGTTGCCCTCGGCCACATGCCGGATGAACGCGCCGGAGAAGCAGTCCGCCTGCTGCTCCTTGACGATCGTCGGCGTCTTGCGAGTCACGATGCCCGCCATGTCCTGGATGGCGTGCCCGTACTCGTGGGCCAGCACCGAGACCACGGCCATCTTTCCGAAGGATTCCTGCACGGCGGGCAGCAATACCGTGCGATCCCAGCCGACCGACCGGTCCAAGCTGCAGTAAGCGGCATTGACGAGTCGATAGGTAGTTTCCTCGCAGAACTTGACCTCCTGCGAGCGCGGCGCGCGGGCACTCCAGGACACCAGCCTGGTCACCCGGGTGAAATCACCCGAGAATTCCTTGGGGTACTCACCCTGCCAATAGGTCTCGATGTCCTCGATGGCGTTCATGACCAGGTGGTCCACCTCGCCGCCATCGGTATTGTCCGGTTTCACCGGGTTATCGGCGACGCCCGCCCGCGGCCCGCTGGGGCCGCTCGTGGTGGGCAATCCGGCCACCTTGAACGGATCGTCATAGATGGAGACGGCCCGTCCGTGAACAGTTCGTGTACATCCGGTCAGCATCATCACCACCAGGGCGAGGATCCCGAGCACGACCGCGGACCGTCGGATTCCCTTGCCTCGCCGCATCCGAACCGTCGCAGACCGGCGCAACGAGATCGCCTCCCCCTGGCGCATAGCCACCTCAACTCCTCGTAGGCAGGTCGGTCGTTCTCTCCCGGTATCGGGCAAATGGCCAACAAGCGCAACGCCGTAGTCCGGGGCTTCGCATATTATGCGGCCATGTCTTCACCGGGGGCGCAGCAGATCACCGTGCGTCATGATGGAACCGATCGGGTCTTCGACGCGACCCAGCAGATCACCATGGGGCGGGCGCCCGAGGTGACGCTGTTCGTGGACAGCCCGCTGGTATCCAGGGTGCACGCGACCCTCATTTTCGAGGCCGGCTCCTGGATGCTCACCGACAATGGGAGCACCAACGGTGTTTTCGTCGACGCCAGGCGCTTGAACAGCCCGGTCGTCATCAACCGGCCCACCCAGGTGCGGCTGGGCGACGCCATCAACGGGCCACTGCTGCATCTGGTGCCGCAGGGGGCGGGCAGTCCTACTCCGCCGCAACGCCAGCAGGACCGGCGCGTACCGCCGCCCCAGCAGAACCGGCCGCCGTCGCGGCCGCAACAGCCGAATGCGGCTGCCCCGCAGCCCAATGTGCACGCCCAGCGGCCGCCGGTGCAACCCTGGCAGAACCAGCAGAACATCCCGAGCGCACAGCAGCAGCGCCCGCCGACGCCGCAGCACAATATTCCGCAGCAGCACATCCCGAGTGCCCAGCAGCGTCCGCAGATGGGGCCGCAGCACAATATTCCGAGCGCGCAACAGCATCGGCCGCCGAGCACGCCGCCGCGCCCGCAGACGCCGAACCCCCAGCAGTCCGGACCCAATGTCCAGCAGGACATGCCGCTGCATCCGGACGTGCCGACCAATATGAACATGACCGCCAAGGCCAGCACCTCCATGCTGCCCCCCATGCGGGCCCGCTCCGCCGACGCTCAGGTCGCCAGCGCGGATCGACTGCCGCGCGGCGGCCTCACCATCGGCCGCACCAGCGACAACCAGATCGTGGTCAATGACCCACTGGCCTCGCGCAGGCACGCCCGCCTGGTCCCGGACCGGCAGGGCCTGGCCATCGAGGACCTCGGCTCGGCCAACGGCACCTTCGTCAATGGCCGCCGCGAACAGCACACGGTGCTGCGCGAACGCGACATCGTCACCATCGGCAATGTCGACTTCGTGGTCGAGCAGGGCACTCTCGTGCACCGGCAGAAGCCGGCCGCCGAACAGGGCCTGCACGTGCACGGCGTCGGATTCACCATCGAGGGCAATAAGCAGCTGCTGATCGACGTGAACATGACGGCCGGGCGCGGCTCGCTGACCGCGCTGATCGGTCCCTCCGGCGCGGGCAAGTCCACGCTGTCCAAGCTGATCGCCGGTGCGACCCGGCCCTCGGCGGGCGTGGTCACCTTCGAGGGCCGCAATCTGCACGCCGAATACGACGCGCTGCGCTCCCGCATCGGCATGGTGCCGCAGGACGATGTGCTGCACCGGCAGCTCACCGTCCGGCAGGCGCTCGGCTTCGCCGCCCAGCTGCGACTGCCCCCCGACACCAGCAAGGAAGACCGCAAACAGGTGATCGAGGGTGTGCTGAAAGAGCTTTCGCTCACCCAGCACGCCGACACCCGGGTGGACCGGCTGTCGGGCGGTCAGCGCAAGCGCGCCTCGGTGGCCATGGAGCTGCTCACCGGTCCGTCGCTGCTCATCCTCGACGAGCCCACCTCCGGCCTGGACCCGGCGCTGGACCGTCAGGTCATGACCATGCTGCGCGAGCTGGCCGACGCGGGCCGCACCGTCATCGTGGTCACGCACTCCGTGGCCTGCCTGGACATGTGTGATCAGGTGCTGCTGCTCGCGCCCGGCGGCAAGACCGCCTACGCCGGGCATCCGGGACGGGTGCGCGAATTCCTCGGCACCAATGACTGGGCGGAGATCTTCTCCCGGGTCGCCGCCGATCCGGATCGCGCCTTCGCGAACTTCCGCTCCCGCCAGACCTTCGCACCGCCGCCACCGGCCGCGAAGCAGATGGAACGGGCGAAGCCACCGAAATCCAGTGGGGTCAAGCAGTTCTCGACCCTGGCTCGCAGACAGTTGCGGCTGATCGTGGCCGACCGCGGATATCTGATCTTCCTCCTGGTGCTGCCGTTCGTACTGGGCGGGCTGTCGCTGGTGGTGCCGGGCAAGAACGGTTTCCACAAGGGTGCGCTGACGCAGATGCCGGACGGTTCGTTCGTGCTCACCGGCGGCAGCGAATCTCAGCAGCTGCTCGTCGTGCTGATCCTCGGCGCGTGCTTCATGGGTTCCACGCTCACCGTGCGTGACCTGGTCGGCGAGCGCGCCATCTACTTCCGCGAGCGGGCCGTCGGATTGCGTTCCGGCGCATACCTGATGTCGAAGGTGATCATCTTCAGCGTCGCGGCGTTGTTCCAGGCGGGCATCATGATGGCCATCGTGCTGCTCGGCAAGAAGCGGCCCGGACCCGGCGCGGCCATCTCGGCGGGCAGCCTCGAGCTCTACATCGACATCGCCGTGACCGCGGTCTGCTGTGTGGTGCTCGGCCTGCTGCTGTCCACCCTCGCCAAGTCCAATGAACAGGTGATGCCGCTGCTGGTGGTCATCATCATGTGCCAGCTGGTGATGGCGGGCGGCATGATCCCGGTGACCAATCGGCCTGTGCTGTCACAGATTGCGTGGCTCTTCCCGGCGCGCTGGGGGTATGCCTCCGGTGCGGCGACGGTGAACATACGAGACCTTTTCCCAGCTTCACAGGCGGATTCGCTGTGGAAGCACGAGGCCGCCGCCTGGGCGCTCGACGTCTCCATGCTCGGCGTGCTCACCGTGGCGCTGGCCCTGCTGACCTGGTCGCGACTGCGTTTGAAGAAGTCCGCCGCATGACGCCCGAATTGCCGGAATCGGCCGTCCCGGCGGAAGTCCGATCCCGCGTGTCGTGCGCGAAGAAGGCTCGATCGCGCACCGCGCGGATTCAGCAGGCACACTGATGGCTGTGACAGCTCGAGTCGGCGCAGTGCATCTCGGCTGGGACGTGGTGTCGGTGGCCGCCGGTGGCGGCGGCGCTGCCATTCGCCCGGTCCAGGTCGAAGGGACATACACACCGCCCGCCTATCTGCTGGCGGATTCGTCGGGGCGGTTGCATACCGCCGGCGTGGATCGGCGGCCCGATGTGGGCATCGCCATCGCGGATGTGCGCGACATCATCGGTCACCCGCAGATCGTGGTGGCCGGGGCGACCTGGCCGGCCGAACTGGTCTTCCGGGCGCGCATGCACAACCCCCTCGCCTCCATTGCCGACCACCTCGGCGCACAGCCCGATGTGGTCGCGCTGCCCTATCCGGACGAATGGCCGGACGGCAAGGTCGACGCGTACGTGCAACTGGTCGAGCAGCTCGGCGTGCTCGCCGAACCGCTGCCGGAATCGGTGGCGCTCTCCGGGTATGTGCGGGCGCTCGGACTGGTCCGGGCTCCCGGCCGCGGACCCGCCGTGGGTGCCGTCGGCGTCTACTCGGACGGGCGCGAATGCCTGGTCGTGGCCGTGCACGGCGATGACGAGCAGCCCACCGAATCGGTCAGCGTCGCGATTACCGCGGACGCCCTGCACGAGGCCCGCGCCGCCGACAATGTGGTGATCGAGGTGATGGCCGCGGCCCGCACCATCAATGCCGACACCTCCACCATCCTGCTGACCGGCAATGTGTGCTTCAACGAAGCCATCCGGCTGGCCTTCCGCAATCACCTCGGGCACCGATTCCAGGTGGCCGACCATCCCATGCACGCGCTCGTGCTCGGGGCCACGCATCTGCTGGTCGCGGACAGTGAGGGCGAATTCCCGGAACGTGAGGCCCGGCAGCCGAATTCGCCCGCCGCGTCGGCTCCCCACGCGCAATCGGCGCCGCCTGCGCAGTCGGGTCCTCTCGTGCAATCGGCACCGTCCGCGCAGTCGGCACCGCCCGCACAATCGGCACCGTCCGCGCAGTCGGCACCGCCCGCACAATCGGCACCGTCCGCGCAGTCGGGTCCCCTCGCACAGTCGGGTCCGTCCGCGCAGTCGAGTCCGCCCGCGCCGGATGCGGGCGGCGACGAGGGCCGCCGAGTCGATCAGGGCCCGCGCCATGTCGAGCCCAATGCCCCGGCCGGGATGCAGCCCATGCAGCGGCAGCCCGAACCGCTCGCACAGCAGCCGGAAATGGTTCCGCGGCATAGGGAATCGGCACAGGCGGCCGAATCCGAGGGTCCGGCCTCGGGCCCGCAGCCCGCGACCGACCCCGCCGGTGCCACTCGTCGGATCGGTGCCGAGGAACTGGCCGCACTCGGTGCGGCGGAAGCACCCGCGGGCGAAGGCGAGACGCGACGTATTGCACCCGAAGACGTTTCGTCCGTACCGGTCGCTTCCCGAGGCGGACTACCGCCGGGGCTGGAGGGCGTTGGCAGCCGGTTCACCCGGCCGCCCGGTACTCCGGCCGATGATCAGATGACGGCCGTGATGGGGCGTGGGCCGCAGTCGGGGCAGCCGGGCCAGCCCGGATACGGCGATACCGGTACGCCCGGATACGGCTCGCCGCAGCAGCAATCCGGTGCGGCCTATGGTCAGCAGGGTCCGACGCAGCAGTATCCCGCGGGTCCGCAACAGGGTCATTCGGGTGCTCAGCAGGGGCATTCCGGTGCTCA
This sequence comes from Nocardia sp. NPDC051030, assembly GCF_040683015.1. Classification (NCBI taxonomy): domain Bacteria; kingdom Bacillati; phylum Actinomycetota; class Actinomycetes; order Mycobacteriales; family Nocardiaceae; genus Nocardia; species Nocardia sp. NPDC051030. The sequence continues at coordinate 353,290 of NZ_JBFBCD010000006.1, forward strand.
GCAAGGTCATCCGGGCGCTCAGCAGGGTCCGACGACCGGGCAATACGGCCAGGTGCCGGGTGGCCCGGCACCGTACGGGCAGCACGCCGCCGGAAGGATTCCCGGCCAGCCGCAGGGTCAGCCCGGCGGCTACCCGCAGCAGGGCCAGTACGGAGCCGCGGGTCCCGGCGGCTATGGCGCACAAGGCGGATACGGCCCCGGTGGTTCCGGAAACGCTCCTGGTCAGCCGGGCGCGGGGTACGGTGGGCCGATGCCGCCCAGTGGTTCTCGTCCGGAAGATGCCGCAGGGCAATCGGATTCAGAATCCGATGCGGAAGGCCGCAAGCCGCGCAAGGGCAAGCTGTGGGGCAAGGTGAAGGACAAGTTCACCGCCCCCATCGTGATCGGTGCGACCGCACTGACGGCGATCGGCCTGCAATCCGGTGGCGAGCCCGCACAGCTGGCGGACACGCAGACCTGCGCACTGACCCCATCCATCTCCGGCGCTCCCCAAGCGGGCATCGCCGATATCGGCGATCCGCAGGACCTGGATTGCCTACGCCTCGGCATCGACAATCTCCAGTACACGCTGCCCGGCCCGCCCCGCGGAGTGGACCCGGGCCCGCCGATGCTGATCTGACCGGTCGGCCTTCCGGCCGGTTTCAGATGAGCTATAGGCCGCTGGTATGGTGGCTCGTTGGCGTGCGGTACGGCCGGGGTTCTGCCCTGGTTGTCCAAACGAGCCCCGGGTCTCCACTAGCCGCTGGGAATCGCTCGACCGCGCGCTTGGCTGGCAAAACCTACGACAGACAGGGAATCACTGTGCCTACGTACAGCCCCAAGGCTGGTGACGTGACCCGCAAGTGGTACGTCATCGACGCCACTGACGTAGTGCTCGGCCGTCTCTCCGTGCAGGCTGCGAACATCCTGCGTGGAAAGAACAAGCCGACCTACGCCCCCCACGTCGATGGTGGCGATTTCGTCATCATCATCAATGCGGACAAGGTTGCCATCTCCGGCAACAAGCGTGAGGACAAGGTCCTCTACACCCACTCCGGCCACCCCGGTGGTTTGAAGGGTCGTACCGTGGGCCAGATCCTGGACACCCGCCCCGACCGTCTGGTCGAGCGTGCCGTCAAGGGCATGATCCCGAAGAACAAGCTCGGCAACCAGATCATCGGCAAGCTGAAGGTCTACGCGGGCCCGAATCATCCGCATGCCGCTCAGCAGCCCATTCCGTTCGAGATCAAGCAGGTGGCCCAGTGACCGCTCCTGAGGAATTCAACGAAGAAGAATTCGTCGTCGAGGACACCGCCGTCGAGGTTGTGGACGAGGACGGCTACGAGGGCGAGGCAGAGGCCGAGGACTTCACCGCTTCCTTCGCCCCCGTCGGGATCGATCGCCCGATCCAGACCGTCGGCCGCCGCAAGGAAGCCGTCGTTCGCGTGCGCATGGTGCCGGGTACCGGCAACTTCGTGCTCAACGGCCGCACCATCGAGGATTACTTCCCGAACAAGGTGCACCAGCAGCTGGTCAAGTCGCCGCTGGTGACCGTCGAGCGTGTCGAGAACTTCGACATCTACGCCCGTCTCGTCGGTGGCGGCCCGTCCGGTCAGGCCGGCGCGCTGCGTCTGGCGATCGCGCGTGCGCTGATCGTGGTTACCCCGGATGATCGTCCCGCCCTCAAGCGTGCCGGCTTCCTGACTCGTGACCCGCGTGCCACCGAGCGTAAGAAGTACGGCCTGAAGAAGGCCCGTAAGGCGCCTCAGTACTCGAAGCGCTGATTTTTCGTCGTATGGCTGTACCGTGTTCGGTTCCTCGCGGCACTGGGCACGGTACGGTTTACACGGCAACCTGTACGAGAGCAGGCTCCCTGCAACGGTTTTCGGTTCACACCGGGGATCTCTGGGGTGCCTGCTCTCGTGCGTTTTCGACCAACCAGGGGTGAGCTATGGGACGTTTGTTCGGCACCGATGGAGTCCGCGGGCTCGCCAACGACTCATTGAGTCCGGAACTGGCGCTGCGCGTTTCGGCCGCGGCGGCCCAGGTTTTGAGCACGGGCAAGGAGCGTCCGCTCGCCGTGGTCGGCCGCGACCCGCGCGCCAGCGGCGAAATGCTGGAGGCCGCCGTCACCGCGGGCCTGACCGCCGCGGGCGTGGACGTGGTTTCGGTGGGCGTGCTGCCGACCCCCGCGGTCGCTTATCTGACCGGCGTCTATGGCGCCTGCTTCGGCGTGATGATCTCCGCCTCGCACAATCCCATGCCGGACAATGGCATCAAGATCTTCGCGGCCGGCGGGCACAAGCTCGACGACAGCGCCGAGGACCGCATCGAAGCCCTGGTCGCCGAGGGGACGTTCACGCGCCCCATCGGCGCGGGCATCGGCCGCGTGCTCGGCCACCCCGGCCGACTGTTCGACGCCAATGACGCGTACAGCCTGCACGACACCCATGAACGCTATGTGGAGCATCTGGTCGAGGCGACCGGGCGCGACCTGAGCGGGATCACCGTGGTGCTGGACTGCGCCAATGGCGCGGCCTCCGAAGTCGGCCCCGCCGCCTACCGCGAGGCGGGCGCGACCGTGATCGCCATCAGCGCCGAGCCGGACGGGCTCAATATCAATGACGGCTGCGGCTCAACCCATTTGGGGCAGATCCAGCGCGCCGTCCGCGAGCACGGCGCGGATATCGGCCTCGCCCTCGACGGCGACGCCGACCGCTGCCTCGCCGTGGACGCGACCGGCGCGATCGTCGACGGCGACGCCATCATGGCGGTCATCGCCATGGCCATGGCCGAGTCCGGCGACCTCGCCGAGAAGACCCTGGTAGCCACCGTCATGAGCAACCTCGGCCTGCACATCGCCATGCGCGACGCCGGAATCGCCATGCGCACCACCGCGGTCGGCGACCGCTACGTGCTGGAGGAACTCCGCCGCGGCGGCTTCACCCTCGGCGGCGAACAGTCCGGGCACGTGGTCTTCCCGCAATTCGGCACCACCGGCGACGGCGTCCTCACCGGCCTGCGCCTCATGGCCCGCATGGCCGAAACCGGCCGCACCCTGGCCGATCTGGCGTCGGTGGTCGAGACCGTCCCCCAGGTCCTCGTGAACGTCCCGGTCTCCGACAAGGCCGCGGTAGCCTCGGCCCCCTCCGTCCAGGAAGCGGTGGCCGAAGCCGAACGCCTCCTCGGCGACACCGGCCGAGTCCTGCTGCGCCCCAGCGGAACCGAACAACTCGTCCGCGTCATGGTCGAGGCCACCGACCCCGACCGCGCCAACCGCATCGCCGACGACCTCGCCAAACTCGTAGCAGCCGTATAGAGGTGAGGGAGCACTGGTGGTGGGAATTCGTCCGGATTCCCACCACCAGAGCTCCCTGATCTTGGTGGCTAGTGGGCTTCGGTGAGGTGACCCGCGGTGATGTGCCAGCGGCGGGTGGCTCGGACAGTGTCGAGCATGCGGCGGTCGTGCGTGACGAGTAGGACTGTGCCGTCGAAGGATTCGACGGCTTCCTCCAGTTGCTCGATGGCGACCAGGTCCAAGTGGTTGGTGGGCTCGTCCAGGACCAAGAGATTGACGCCCCGGGCTTGCAGCAGAGCCAGGGCGGCTCGGGTGCGCTCGCCGGGGGAGAGAGTGTCATTGGGGCGCAACACGTGTGGGCCTCGGAGGCCGAATTTGGCCAGGAGGGTGCGGACTTCGGCTTCCGGCCAGTCGGGGACCTCGGCGCTGAAAGTGTCGGCGAGGGTGGCATTGCCGCGGAAGAGGCCGCGGGCCTGATCGACCTCGCCGATGGCTACGCCCGAGCCCAATGACGCGGATCCGCTGTCCGGCTTGGTTTTTCCCAGTAGGAGCGAGATCAGGGTGGATTTGCCTGCGCCGTTCGCGCCGGTGAGGACTATGCGGTCGCCGAAATCGACCTGGATGGTGATCGGGCCGAGGGTGAAGTCTCCGCGGGTGACCGTCGCGTTCGACAGGGTCGCCACGACCGTGCCGCTGCGGGGCGCGGTGGCGATGGTCATGCGCAGTTCCCACTCCTTGCGCGGTTCCTCCACCGCGTCGAGGCGTTCGATGCGCTTGACGGTCTGCTTGACCTTGGAGGCCTGCTTCTCGGTGGATTCCGCGCGGGCCTTGCGGCCCATCTTGTCGGAGTCCTGCTTGCTCTTGCGGCGGGCATTGCGGACGCCGTGTTCCATCCAGTTGCGCTGCATGTTCGCTCGCGCTTCCAGGCCCGCCTTGGTGTCGGCGAATTCGTCGTAGGCCTCGCGGGCGTGGCGGCGGGCGATCTCCCGCTCCTCCAGATACGACTCGTAGCCGCCGTCGTAGATGCCCACCTGCTGCTGGGCCAGGTCCAATTCGACAATGCTATTCACGGTGCGGGCCAAGAACTCTCGGTCGTGGCTGATCACCATGAGGGGTTCGCGGACGCCCGTCACGAACTGTTCCAGGCGGGCGAGGCCTTCGAGGTCCAGGTCGTTGGTCGGCTCGTCCAGAAGAAGGATATCGAAGCGCGACAACAGAACTGAGGCCAAGCCCGCCCGTGCGGCTTGGCCGCCGGATAGCACCGTCATCAGCGTGTCCAGGCCGTTCGGGAGGCTGGCGGCGAGCCCGAGATCGGCCGACACCTCATCGGCCCGCTGTTCCAGGTCCGCGCCGCCGAGGGCCAGCCAACGTTCCAGGGCGGGGGAGTACTCGTCCTCGCCGCCGTCGGCGAGCCGTTCCGCGGCGTCATCCATGACCTGCTGCGCGGCCGCGACTCCGGTCCGGCGGCGCAGGAATTCCAGCACCGTCTCGCCCGGAATCCGTTCGGGTTCCTGGGCCAGATAACCGACGGTGGCATCGGGCGGGCTGAGCGTGATCTCGCCCTCCGGGGCGTCGCCCTCGGCCAGCATGCGCAGCAGGGTCGACTTTCCGGCCCCGTTCACGCCGACGAGACCGATCACATCGCCCGGGGCCAGGACGAGATCGAGGTCGGAGAACAGGGGGCGTTCGCCGTGACCGGCGGCTAGTCCACGGGCATGCAGAGTGGTGCTCACCAGGGCGATTCTGCCGTGCTCGGGGTTTCACCCTGACCCCGACCCTACTGAAGTTCAGGGTCGGAATAGGTCAGGGGACCGATGTGCGATGAGATCGCGATCAGCAGAGTGGAGGTATGACAACTCCGATCACCACCAGCAAGCAGCTTCGCCGTTCGCCCGACGATCAGTGGATCGCCGGCGTCTGCGGCGGTATCGCCGAATATCTGGGCTGGAACGCCAATATCGTCCGACTGCTGTTCGTGCTGTCCTGTCTGCTGCCCGGACCGCAGTTCATCCTCTACATCGCGCTCTGGATCATCATTCCGAAGCGCTGAATATCCACACGCGCAGAGTTATCCACAATCGGCATGGAAGGGGCTGTGCGCTCCGACCGGGAGTGACAGGATGGTAGCCACGTCACTGCGGAGGAGCGCATACATGGTCACATCAGGTGATCTGCCGGGTCTTGATCTGCCGAATCTCGACGCCCACTCGGAACTGGGTGCCCTCGGTGCCATCGAACTAGAGCACCCGACCCAGGACATCGATGGTGACGGGCTACTCGACACCGTGACCACCACCAGCGACCATGCCATGCATGTCTGGACCGATCTGGATCACGATGGCATCGCCGATCACGTGACCGTCGTGGACACCGGCGGGGACTACGCGGCATGGGAGTTCCACCACCATTCGGACGGCACCACCGAATGGGTGCGCACCGATGAGGGGCGCCTCGGCAAATAGCCGCGCGCCACAGGGGATTCGAGGGGGGACACATGGGTGGATCAAACGTGCTCGGCGTCGACACCGACGCCCTGCGCGGCGCGGCCGCAACCCTGCGGGACTGCTCGGCCACACTGGATCAACAAGCACGCCTGGTCACCGAGCACGCCTTCGGAATCGGCAATGACCAAGCGGGCCGCAACTATTCGAAGCAGGGCGCGGCCATCCACACCGGCTTCGAACACATAGCTGCCTGCCTGCGCAACTGGTCGACGGCCGCAGCCACCACCTCCGCCGTATTCGACAGCGCGGCAAAGGAATACGACCGCATAGACGCCGACCGTGCCGCGGCCGTCACGGCGGTGCAGCCATGACCTTCGACCCCGGTGGCAAGTCCATCGACGAAATCCTCGACTACGGCGCGCCCGGCCTCCAGTACTGGGAGCACTTCCTCCCCCTCTACGAAAAGGCCTTCGGCTGCTCACCTCGCATCAAAGGTCTCCCCACCCTGCAAGCCGTCTACGACGAGCAGCGCAATACCGACCTCGCCGCATTGGATTCGGCCCGCAACCACATGGAGCAGGCCCTCACCGCCGCCGAAACCCAATGGTCCGCCTACCAACGCGTGACCCACGCCCTGCCCGCCGCCTGGACCGGCGGCACCGGCGCGGAAGCACTCACCGTCCTCTCCACCCAACTCCGCCGAGCCCGCGACGACCTCGACACCGCCCGAACCGCCACCACCGCCCTCGCCGCCATAGCAACCCCCCTCCGCCAAGCGGTACTCACCAAGGCCGAGGACACCCTGTCCCTCCTTCCCCGAACAGATAATGGCGCAGCCGAACCCACCATCGACGGCCGAACTCCCGCCGAGATCGAAGCCCTGATCGCCGATGACACCTCCGACTGGCTCACCAAGGTCTTCAAACCCGACGTAGAACACAAACTCGACACCTTCACCGCCACCTGCACAACCACCAACCAGGCCTTCGAATCCCACTACGAAACGGTCATCACCACCCTGACCCGAGTCCTGGACCTCCCCTACCCCCAACCCTCAGACCTGCTCATCCCAGCCTCGCCACCCGCCCTCGAATCAACGTCCCCCCAAGCACGTTCACCGCAGCCATACCTGCCCACCCAACCGCAATCGACCTGGCAACCCCAGTCGGCGGACCAGTCACAAGCATCGTCACCGTGGGCGTCGTTCCCTGCACAGTCCGCCCCGGATTACGCGCAGCCCCGAGCATCCACGCCGGATTCCGGTCGAGCGCAGCCATACTCGAACCCCCAGACTTCGACTTCTGACGAATCCTCCTTGGCCGAGACCGCGCCCTCATCCGGCTCCGCAGCCCCGGCTACGGAACAGCCACAATCGCTCTCGCGTCCCGAACCCTCGAGCGACCCGGCACCCGATCTGACCTCGGAAGCCACGACGGGCCTCACCGACCTCATCCGCTCCCTCGTCACTACCCTCTCGAGCCTCGACCTCACCAAACTCGGCTCCCTCACCGACCTCCTGGGCGCGCAGGACCCAACCTCCGATCCCGCACCGGGAGAAGACCCTCCGCCGACCGAGAACCCGCCCACGGACCAGGCAGATCCGCCGAGCGATCCGAATGACCCACCACCACCGGACGGATCACCGCCCACAGGTTGCCCTCTGCCCGCACCAGAGCAGACCCCTGATCCGACGCTCTCGGATGGCCAGACCCCGCCCGCCGACGGCATTGCACCGAATCCGGACAGCGCCACGCCACCCCCGAACGACGCTGCCCCGCCACCGAATTGCGTGCTGCCACCCGCCGACGCCGCAGTCCCACCCGAAGCTTGTGAGCCACCCCCGAACGGCACCGACCCCGAGAAGTGCACGCCCCCAGCCGAGAACGACGTCTCCTCGCCGCCAGACGCCGTGCCGCCTCCCGCCGGTCCCTCGTCACCTCCGGCGACCGATCCCGACTTATCCGACAGTCCGGATGCCCCTCGGAACCCATTGCCGCCCATGGGCGGCAGCGACCCATCCGTCGAAATCCCGGATGGGGGTGTGGAAATCCCCGAGATCCCGGAGTCGGCAACCCCCTGACCACCATCGCCCAGGGCGCACCCCTCCAGCTGGGCGGACACCCCGTTGCGGGTGATCCCGCCGAGCATGCGTTCTAAGCGAAGAGGCCGCGTACCAGCGGATTTCAACGATCGGCCGGAAATCCGCCAGGGCTCTGCTCCCACCGGACGCTGACGCCCACGATTCGCGTCTCTTTTGTTAGGCACGCCCAGACTGAGGATGACCCGCAGAGGGGGCGTGCCGAAAGAGGTGCGAGGTTACTTGCGGAGGGCTTGGACCAGTTGGAGGATGGGGAGCTTTTGGGGCTGTTCGGGCTCTTCGTCGATGGCGTTGGGGTCGACGACCTGGGTGTGGGGGATGAGGGCTTCGGGGTCGGCGAAGGGCTTGTATTTTTTGTCGCCGAGGACTTGGTAGTTGAGGTAGCCGACCAGGAGGGCTCGGGTGAGGCGTTCGGTTTTGGGTTCGTGTTTGCCTGCGCCGAGGGCGGCCAGGGCTCGGCGGCCTTCGACCATGCCATTGTGGGAGGCGCGGTCGAGGGAGCGGAGGATGGTGCCTTCGCCCCAGGCGGCGGCCAGGGGGATGGCGTTGGAGCTGACCGAGTCCTTGTCCTCCGCGCCGGTGAGGATCAGGGCGGGGATGTCGATATTCGGGGCCAGGGCTTCGGCGGAGGGAGCCGTGGGGGACGGGAACAGGGCCGCCACCGCGGCTACCTCGCGTTGGGAGGCGGCGATTACGGCCGCGCCCGCGCCCATGCCGTGACCGACCAGGGCCAGTTTCTTCGGGTGGACGCTGATATCGCCGACGCCCAGTCGCACGCCCGCGCAGATGTCGAGGGTGGTGAGGAGATCGGTGGCCAGGTTCAGGTGGGAGGGGATCGGGCCGCGCTCGGTGTCGGGCGCGGCGGCGACGTAACCCCACGAGGCCAGGTGTTCCAGTAGTCGGCGGTAGTTCCCGGCCCCGGCCAGCCACCCGTGCCCGAAGGCCACCGCGGGCAGGTTCAGCCCCTTCGCGGGGGTGTACACCACACCCGGCTGCCCGGCGATGCCGAGGTTGCCGCGCAGCACCTGATGGGGGCCGCGGGCGGTCAGGGTGCTCAGGAGCGATTTCACAGACGCCGACACGACGTAGAACCTATCCGATCCAGATGTCGTTGGGGCGTTTCGCCCAGTCCTGATCCCACTCGGGTTCATGTGCTTCACGAGCACGGTTAGGCTGGTGCCCCATGTGCGGAATCGTGGGGTATGTGGGGTACCGGGATGCGCTCGGCGTCGTCGTGGACGCGTTGCGCCGCATGGAATATCGAGGTTACGACTCCGCGGGGGTGGCAATCCTGGACGGCGTCGGGGGCCTCGCCGTGGAGCGCAAGGCGGGCCGCCTGGCGAATCTGGAAGCAGAATTGGCCGAATCCGGCACGGCACGTTTCGCGGGCAGCACCGGCATGGGCCACACCCGCTGGGCCACGCACGGCGCGCCGACCGACCGCAATGCCCACCCGCACCGGGATCTGGCGGGCCGGGTCGCCGTGGTGCACAACGGCATCATCGAGAACTTCGCCCCCCTGCGCCGCGAACTCGAGGATGCCGGGATCGAACTCGGCAGCGACACCGACACCGAGGTAGCCGTTCACCTGGTCTCCCGCGCCTACGCCTCCGGCGAGACCGCAGGCGATTTCGTCGCCTCCGCACTCTCGGTGGTCCGCCGCCTGGAGGGCGCGTTCACCCTGGTCTTCACGCACGCCGACCACCCGGACACGATCATCGCCGCCCGCCGCTCCACCCCGCTCGTGGTCGGCGTCGGCCAAGGCGAGATGTTCATCGCCTCCGATGTGACCGCCTTCATCGAACACACGCGAGAAGCCGTGGAACTCGGCCAGGATCAGGCGGTTGTCATCACCGCCGACACCTACCGCGTCACCGATTTCCACGGCGAGACCGACGGTGTGCAAACCCGCCCGTTCACCATCGACTGGGATCTGGCCGCCGCCGAGAAGGGCGGCCACGACTACTTCATGCTCAAGGAGATAGAGGAGCAGCCCGCCGGTGTCGCGGATACGCTCATCGGCCACTTCGCCGACGGCCGCATCATTCTCGACGAGCAGCGCCTCGCCGACCAGGAGCTGCGCGAATTCGACAAGGTGTTCGTGGTCGCCTGCGGCAGTTCGTATCACGCGGGCCTGCTCGCCAAGTACGCCATCGAACACTGGACCCGTCTGCCCGTGCAGGTCGAACTGGCCAGTGAATTCCGTTACCGCGACCCGATTCTGGACCGCTCCACCCTGGTGATCGCCATCTCCCAATCCGGCGAAACCGCGGACACCCTGGAAGCGGTTCGCCACGCCAAGGGCCAGAAGGCCCGAGTCCTGGCCATCTGCAATACCAATGGCGCGCAGATCCCCCGCGAATCCGATGCCGTTCTCTACACCCGCACCGGCCCCGAGATCGGTGTCGCCTCCACCAAGGCGTTCCTCGCCCAGATCACCGCCAACTACCTGGTCGGCCTGGCCCTCGCGCAGGCCCGCGGCACCAAATACCCCGACGAGGTGGCCCGCGAATTCGCCGAGCTGGAGGCCATGCCGAAACTCGTTGAGCGCGTACTCGAATCGGGCCCCCAGGTGCGCGCCCTCGCCCGCCAGCTCGCACACGTCCCGACAGTCCTGTTCCTGGGCCGCCATGTCGGCTACCCGGTCGCCCTCGAAGGCGCGCTGAAACTCAAGGAATTGGCCTACATGCACGCCGAGGGCTTCGCCGCTGGTGAACTCAAGCACGGCCCGATCGCCCTGATCGAGGACGGCCTCCCGGTCATCGTCGTCATGCCCTCCCAGAAGAGCCGCCCGGTCCTGCACTCCAAGATGCTCAGCAATATCCGTGAGATCCAGGCCCGCGGCGCGCGCACCATCGTCATCGCCGAGGAAGGTGACGACACCGTCCGCCCCTTCGCCGACGATCTCATCGAAATCCCGTCGGCCCCAACCCTCTACCAGCCGCTCCTGTCCACCGTCCCCCTCCAGATCTTCGCCGCCGAGGTGGCCCAGGCCCGCGGCTACGACGTGGACAAGCCGCGCAACCTGGCGAAGTCGGTGACGGTCGAGTAGGCCATCGAACAGCAAAGAGCCCCGCACCTCATCGGAGACTGCGGGGCTCTCTCGTTCCGACCCGTCCTATTCGACGGTGACCGTCCCCTTCATATCCGGATGCAGCGGGCACAGGTACCGGAACACACCCGGAGTGGTGAAGGTGTAACTCCACTGCCCCTTGGTGATGATCGGACTGTTGATGCCCAGCGCCACATCCCCGATCCCCTGCACCGCATGCGGCTTGCTATCGGAGAACTTCCAGGTCACGACATCCCCGGCCTTGACCGTAAGCGCAGCCGGAGAAAACTTCATATCGGCGACCTCCACCGTCACCGTGGCAGGCGTACGCGGCCCCGATGCCGGGCCCGCCGAGGTGGAAGCCGCCACCGAAGTAGTGGAAGCGGTGCTGGTCGACTTGTCCGACCCACATCCACCGGCGACCAGCGCCCCGGCAACCACGGTCACAAGGAACAGGGCACGCACAGACGAGAAGCGGCGGATTGACATGCCAGCCAGGGTAACCGCCACCGTTAGCAGGCAATTCGCGGGCCGCCCCCCGACGCCGAGCGGCCGAGGGAGCTCTGGTGGTGGCGAATTCGGACATTCGACTCCGCCAGAGCTCCCTCACACCTGATCGGCGCGACTTCGCGACCAGGGGGGATGGCGCGCGGCGTAATCTGCTGTCGTCGCAGGTACGCGGGCGGTGGGTCCGTGGAGTCCTAGTCGCGGGAGGCGCAGCATGACCGCATCGGCGGTACGCGGGTATTACACGGCCGATGAGGTGCGGGCCGCGGAGGCGGAGCTGTTCACCCGGGTTCCGGAGGGAATGCCCATGCGGCGCGCCGCCTTCGGGCTCGCCGATGTGGTGGCGCGGGAATTGCGGGCGCGCACCGGCGGAGTGGCCGGGCGCAGCGTGACCCTGCTCGTCGGCTCCGGCGACAATGGCGGCGACGCGCTGTGGGCGGGATCCTTCCTGCGCCGCCGCGGAGTCGCCGTACGGGCCATCCTGTTCGCACCCGAGCGTGTCCACACGGCCGGGCTGGCAGCACTCCAGCGCGCGGGCGGCCGAATCTGCGCCGCCCCCGCCACCGTCGAGGAGTTGGAGGAAGACCCCGGCGCGATATTGCGGGTAAGGGTGTCGACCCATGTGCCCCAGCCTGTCCGCGATCTGCTCGGCGCGCCCGACCTGGTCGTCGACGGCATCGTAGGTATTTCCGGGCGCGGACCGCTCCGCCCGGTGGCGGCCGAAGTGGTTGCGGGCGTGCGAAGCCCGATCATCGCCGCCGACCTGCCGAGCGGCGTGGACCCCGACACCGGAGCCGTATCCGGCCCCGCCGTCCGCGCAGAGGTGACCGTAGCCTTCGGCGCGCACAAGCCGGTACACGCCCTGGCAGCCGCGCACTGCGGGCGAATCGAACTGGTGCCCATAGGCTTACAACTACCCTCAGCGAATCTGCTGGCAATGGATCCACGCTCGGTAGGTGCCGCCTGGCCCGTCCCCGGCGCGGCCGACGACAAATACACCCAGGGCGTAACAGGCGTCTGCGCCGGCAGCGGCACCTACCCCGGCGCAGCGGTCCTCTGCACCGGCGGCGCAATAGCCGCCACCTCCGGCATGGTGCGCTACACAGGCACCGCCGCACCCCAGGTCCTCGCCCACTACCCGGAAGTGATTGCCGCCGAATCCATTTCCGCCACCGGCCGAGTCCAATCCTGGGTCTTCGGCCCCGGCGCAGGCACCGACCCCGCCGCCCTGGATCGCCTCGCCGAAATCCTCGCCACCGACCTCCCCGTCGTAGTCGACGCCGACGGCCTCACCCTGCTCGCCAAGAACCCGGGCCTCGTAACCGGCCGCACCGCCCCGACAGTCCTGACCCCCCACGCCGGTGAATTCGCCCGCCTCACAGGCTCCGACCCCGCCCCCGACCGTGTAGCCGCAGTCCGCAAACTAGCCGACTCCTGGCAGGTCACAGTCCTCCTGAAGGGCCGCGCCACCCTGATCGCCACCCCCGGAGCCCCCGTAATCGTCAACGAAGCAGGCGCATCCTGGGCCGCCACAGCCGGTTCCGGCGACGTCCTCTCCGGCATCCTCGCCGCCCTCCTCTCCACCAACCTCCCCCCCTTCCTCGCAGCCCCCGCCGCAGCCCGAGCCCACGCCCTAGCCGCCAACCTCGCCGCCCACGAATCCACCCCCGCAGGCGCCCCAATCTCCGCCACCCCCTTGCTCTCCCACGTCCGCCAAGCAATAGCCACCCTCCGCGAACTCGCCGCCCCCAACTGACCTCACCCACTCTCTCCATCGAGGGGGACATAAGCAGGGGTTTTGTCCGGTAGGCCAAAGATCAAGAGACACAAGAACAAAAGACAAAGCCGCCCGGACAAGAAGAGAAAGAACCCAAAGACACAAGACTCGAGACAACCCGAGCGGGCCCGGTCCTGGTGTGTCGTCGGCGTGTCGGCGTGGCCTGTTCGTCGAGGGGGACATGAGCCGGGGTTTTGTCCGTTTACCCCAGCCTCATGTCCCACTGAACGTGTTCTACCCTGAGACGCGCAGCGGCGAGGCCTTGAGAGGCCTTCGCGGCTGCGCGTTGGTGTTTGTTCTTGTGTCTTTTGTTCTTTGGGGTTTGGTCCCGGAACGGGACCACAACCTTTCAGCCAGGCCGGAATCGGCGGCCGACGGCACCCGATGGGGGAGCCAAAGCCGGGTACGGCAGGCGACGCAACCACGCTACTTCTTTTCCCGCTCTACCCCAGCCCAGGGAGGGTCACTCTCCGACGGCGGCCTGGAGTGCGGCGCGCGCTGCGGCGATGGTCGGGTGGTGGGCGGTGCCTCGGCGGTAGGCGAGGTGGGTGCGGCGGTGGGTTTGCAGTGGGGTGAGGGCGATTTCGGGTGGGAGGGTGTGGATGCCCAGTTCGGGGACCAGGGCTACGCCTTGGCCTGCGGCTACCAGTGCCAGGACGGTGCCGAAGTCGTCGGCGTGGTGGCGGATTCGGGGGGTGAATCCCGTTGCGCGGCAGGCTCGGACGGTCATGGCGTGGCAGAGGGTTCCCGGGGTACCCGCGATCCAGAAGGAATCACGGTGTGCGGCAAGCGGGTCCGAGGTGGCTGCCGAGGACTCGGGTGAGGCCAGAGTGGCCAGATAGACGGTTTCCTGGAGGAGCGGTTCGGTGTCCAGTCCGGGGTCGGGGTCGACGGGAACGTAGTCGTATTCCTGAACCAGCGCGATGTCGAGTGTCTCGGCGCGGAGGGCGGCAGGTGCCGCAGCCGGATCCAGCTCGGTGACAAGAAGTTCCAGGTGAGGATGGGCTCGGCTGAGGCTGACCAGGGCCGGGGACAGGATGGTGCGGACGGCCGTCGGAAACGCTCCGATTCGGAGCGTGCCGGTGAGTTCGGTTCGAGCGGTGGCCAATTCGGCGGCCGCCTGTTCGAGAGTCGCGAGGATGGTCTCGGTGTGTTCGACCAAGCGGACCGCGGCCGGGGTGAGTGTCACGCTGCGGCCGGTGCGTTCCAGCAGCGGGACGCCCGCTTCGCGTTCCAGCGCAGTGAGCTGCTGCGAGACCGCGGACGGCGTGTAGGTGAGGGCGTCAGCCACAGCCGCGATGGTTTTGCGATGCGCAAGCTCACGGAGCAGCCGCAGGCGGCGAACATCGAGCATCAGCTCAGCTTACGCTCGAGTGCAGGAACCTGAACTGGTCCTGAAGGCCCGCCCCGACCAGGCTGGTAGCCATGACATTCACCGGATTGTTCGTGCCCCTGATCACGCCGTTCACCGCCACAGGCGAGATCGCCGAGGAAGCCTTGGCCGGTCTTGCCCACGAGTCCCTCGATGCGGGCGCGGCCGGGCTAGTCGCGCTGGGCACCACCGGCGAACCCGAAACACTCACCGAAGACGAACGGCGCCGAGTTCTCGACATCTGCGCGGACGTATGCCAAGAACGCGGAGTCCCGCTGATCGCCGGAGCCGGATCGAATTCCACCGCTGATTCGGTGCGAACCCTGTCCGCGCTCGACCCCCGCGTCTCGGCCGCGCTAGCCGTCGTCCCCTACTACACCCGCCCCTCCGAGAACGGCGTCGTAGAGCACTTCCGCCACCTGGCCGCCGCCAGCCCCGTACCGCTGATCATCTACCACATTCCGTACCGCACCGGCCGCCCGCTCACAGCCGAAACCCTGTGCCGCCTAGCCGAATTGCCGAATGTCGCCGGTTTCAAATACACGACCGGCGGCATCGACGACACCGCGATCGCCTTCCTCGGCCGAGTCCCCGCCCACACCTCAGTCCTGGCAGGCGACGACCTGTACGCCGCACCCCTGCTCGCCCTCGGGGCCTCCGGCGCAATCCTGGCCTGCTCGAATGTCGCCCCCGCCGCCTACGCCGAGCTGATCGCCGCCTGGCGCTCCGGCCCTCTCGATCAGGCCCGCGACCTCGGCAATCGCCTGGCTCCCCTCGCCGCCGCCCTGTTCGCCGAGCCGAATCCCACTGTCCTGAAAGGAGTCCTGGCCGCCCGGGGCCGCATTCCCACGCCCGATGTGCGCCTCCCCCTGCTCGCCGCGTCCGAGGCCTCCGTATCCGCCGCCCTCACCGCACTCGCCTCGGTCTCGGTAGCTCCCATAGCCTGACTGCGGCGCACGCTACGACCCGGGACCGGGTGTGATCCGGGTCGCGGCGGCGCGGATGGCAGGATCGGAAAGGTGAACAACCCCGACCCACAGGTTGAGACCGTCATAGATCTGAACGCCATCGCCCACAATGTGCGGATTCTGGCCCAGCACGCCGGTGACGCCGCCGTGATGGTGGTCGTGAAGGCCGACGGCTACAACCACGGCGCGGTCGAGGTAGGCCGGGCGGCCATTGCCGCGGGTGCGCGGGAGTTGGGCGTGACCACGCTCGACGAGGCGGTGGCCCTGCGTACCGCCGGTATCGAAGCGCCGATCCTGTGCTGGCTCAATAATTCCGACGCCGATTTCGGCCGTGCTATTGCCGCGGATATCGAGATCGCGGTGTCCTCGGTCGCGCATCTGGAATCGGTGGCGGACGCGGCCCGGCGGCTCGGGCAGTCCGCGACGGTTTCGCTCAAGGTCGATACCGGACTCAACCGCAATGGCATCTCGCAGATCGAGTATCCGCTGGTACTGGAGCTATTGAAGCGACTGGTCGCCGACGGCACGGTCCGCTTCCGCGCGATCTTCTCGCACCTCGCCAACGCCGATCTGCCGCAGCATCCGGTCAATGACATGCAGCGCGATCGCTTCCTGGATTTCATCGCCACCGCCAAGGACCACGGTCTGCAACCCGAGCTGGTGCACCTGGCGAATTCGGCTGCCACCCTGACTCGCCCGGATCTGGCCTTCGACATGGTGCGTCCCGGCATTGCGGCATACGGTCTTTCGCCGACTCCGGAGATCTCCGATTTCGGTTTGCGCCCCGCCATGACCTTCCGCGCCCGCGTCGCCCTGGTGAAGCGGGTCGCCGCCGGCGAGGGCGTCTCCTACGGGCATGAGTGGACCGCCGACCGCGACACCACCGTGGCCCTGATTCCCGCAGGGTACGCCGACGGCGTCTCTCGGATCCTGGGCGGCCGGTTCTCGGTGTGGGTGGGCGGCGAACTTCGCCCGAATGTCGGCCGCATCTGCATGGACCAGTTCCTGGTGAACCTCGGCGAGAACGAGTCCGGTGTGCGCGAGGGTGATGAGGCCATCCTGTTCGGCGGCGAGGCGGGCGTCACACACCCACAAGAGTGGGCAGACACACTCGGCACCATCCACTACGAAGTCGTGTGCTCACCGCGCGGCCGCACCGTGCGCAGCTATGTCGGAGACAGCAATCTCGGAGTGAACCAGTGAGCGACGCGCGCGGCCACCGCATGCTCCCCACCGTCGAGGACACCGAAACCCTCGGCCGGGAGCTCGCGGATCAGCTGCAAGCCGGTGACCTGGTGGTCTTGGACGGTCCGCTGGGCGCGGGCAAAACCGCACTCACCCGTGGCATCGCCGCTGGTCTCGGCGTCGAAGGACGGGTCAGCTCACCGACTTTCATCATTGCCCGCCAGCATCGCGCCGGATCGCATCCGGGCGCGGTCGCGCTGGTGCATGTGGACGCCTACCGCCTCGGCGGCGATCTCGATGAACTCGACGCCCTCGACCTGGACACCGACCTCGATCATGCGGTCGTGGTGGTCGAATGGGGTACCGGAGTGGTCGAGCACCTGTCGGACCGTCACCTGCGCGTGCAGCTCCGCCGCGAACCCGAGTCCGACGTGCGCACCGCCGAATGGGAATGGATCGCCGCCAACTAGCAGGTGGGGGTGCGGGCGCACACAGCACGCGACACCGAAGTGGCCGCTACCACCCGGTATCGTAAGGACAATCATGCTTATCCTCGCTGTCGACACCGCGACCCCCGCTGTTACAGCGGGACTGGTGGAACTGGAACCGGCTGACGCCGGGGCAACCGCACCCCGCATCACCACGATCATCTCCAAGGTGACCGTGGACGCACGCGCGCACAACGAGGTGCTGACCCCGCAAATCCTGGCCTGCCTCGCCGAATCCGGCCGGTCCCGCAGCGACATCGATGCCGTCGTCGCCGGAATCGGGCCCGGCCCGTTCACCGGGCTACGAGTGGGCCTGGCCACCGCCGCCGCCTTCGGTGACGCCCTCGGTGTGCCGGTGCACGGCGTGTGCAGCCTCGACGCCATTGCCGCCGACACCGAAAGCTACCTGCGCGACCCGGCCGAACCGGTCGAACTGCTGGTCGTTACCGATGCCCGCCGCCGCGAGGTGTACTGGGCCCGCTACCGCGCTCTGCCCACTTCGGAGTCCGCGGAGCCCTCCGTGGTTACGCAGGCTGCCGCCTCCGGGCTTGACGCGCACTCCGGGGGCCGCGTCGAAGGCCCCGAAGTGAGCAAGCCCGCGGATCTCGACCCCGCCGCTGCGACTGTGATCGCCGGTTCGGCCTCGCACGTCGACTATTTCGATCTCCCGGTGCTGCCGGTGGAGACTCCGTCCCCCGCCGGTCTGGTGCGCTGTGCCGCCGCCGATCTGCTCGCGGGCGTCACCCCCGAACCGTTGGTGCCGCTGTACCTGCGCCGTCCCGACGCCGTCGAGCGGAGCTATGCGCAGGTGGGGCGATGACCCTCCGCATCGAATCGATGCGGCCGGCCGATGTGTCGCGCTGCGCCGAGCTCGAACAGCTCCTGTTCCCCGAGGACGACCCCTGGCATGAGGTGTCGTTCCTGTCGGAACTCGCGGGCCCGCACAACCGCTACATCACCGCCCGCGACGCCGACGACCGCATGATCGGTTACGCCGGAATCGCCCTGCTCGGCACCGCCGAACACCCCGAAGCCGAAATCCACACCATCGGCGTGGATCCCGCATTGCATCGCGGCGGTGTCGGCACCCGTCTGCTGGAAGCCCTGCTGGCCGAGGCCGATCAGCGCGGCGGCCCGGTATTCCTGGAAGTGCGCACCGACAACGCGCCCGCCATCGCCATGTACGAGAAGCACGGCTTCCACATCATCGGCCTGCGCAAGAGCTACTACCAGCCCAGCGGCGCGGACGCGTACACCATGCGCCGCCCCGTCACCGCCGGATTCCCGCAGGACCTGCTCAACGGTTCTGCCGCAGAAGAAGATTCCGCCCTGCTCCCACCCGAGGTCCGGTCATGATCGTCATGGGTATCGAAAGCTCCTGCGACGAAACAGGAGTCGGCATCGTCCGCCATCTGCCGGACGGCAGCTGCGAACTACTCGCCGACGAGGTCGCCTCGAGCGTCGACCAGCACGCCCGCTTCGGCGGCGTGGTCCCGGAAATCGCGTCCCGCGCCCACCTCGAGGCCATCGTCCCCGCCATGCGCCGCGCGCTGGCGGCCGCGGGCATCGACAAGCCCGACGCCCTCGCCGTCACCATCGGTCCCGGCCTCGCCGGTGCCCTGCTGGTAGGCGTGGCTGCCGCGAAAGCCTATGCGGCAGCGTGGGATATCCCGTTCTACGCCCTCAACCATCTCGGCGGCCACGTGGCCGTGGACACCCTCGAACACGGCCCGCTGCCTCCGGCCGTCGCCCTCCTGGTCTCCGGCGGCCACACCCACCTGCTGAAGGTCACCGACCTCTCCCAGCCGATCGTCGAACTCGGCAGCACCGTCGACGATGCGGCGGGCGAGGCCTTCGACAAGGTTGCCCGCCTCCTCGGCCTCGGCTACCCGGGTGGACCGGTCCTGGATGCCCTTGCCTCCGAAGGTGATCCGCACGCCATCGCCTTCCCGCGCGGCATGACCGGCCCCCGCGACGCCCGCTACGACTTCTCGTTCTCCGGCCTCAAAACCGCGGTGGCCCGCTATGTCGAAGCGGCCCAACGCGAGGCCCGCGACCTCCCCATCCCCGATATCGCCGCGTCCTTCCAGGAGGCCGTCGCGGACGTCCTCACCATGAAGGCCGTCCGAGCTGCCCAAGACCTCGGCGTGGACACGATCGTCCTGGGCGGCGGCGCAACCGCGAACTCCCGAATCCGCTCGTTGGCCGAAGAACGCTGCACCGCAGCCGGTCTCACCCTCCGAGTCCCCAAGCCCCGCCTCTGCACCGACAACGGCGTCATGATCGCCACCCTAGGCGCACACGTAATAGCCGGCGGCGCAAAGCCTTCCGCGCTGACAGTGGCCACCGACCCCGGCCTGCCGGTCTCCACCAGCCAACTCTGACCGCTCGTACATCCCGGGCTGGGGTAAAGCGGGAAAAGAAGTAACGTGGTTGCGTCGCCTGCCGTACCCGGCTTTGGCTCCCCCATCGGGTGCCGTCGGCCGCCGATTCCGGCCTGGCTGAAAGGTTGTGGTCCCGTTCCGGGACCAACAACAAAAGACACAAGAACAAACACCAACGCGCAGCCGCGAAGGCCTCTCAAGGCCTCGCCGCTGCGCGTCTCAGGGGTAGAACACGTTCAGTGGGACATGAGGCTGGGGTAAACGGACAAAACCCCGGCTCATGTCCCCCTCGACGAACAGGCCACGCCGACGCGCCGCCAGCCGGGCCCGCTCGGGTTTGTTCACGCCCGAATCGCCGGATTCCCTTGCTGGGCACGAGTTCCGAGGGCCTCCACGGCCGGGTTGTCTCGATTCTTGTGTCTTTGGGCTAGTCGGTGGGGCGGATCAGGGTGGTGGTTGCGCCGCCTGCTGAGCCGGATCCGGAGCTGTTGCGCGGCACGCTCGGGGTGGTTGTGCCGGGTGTGATCGGGGTGGTTTCCGTTGTTGGTGGGAGGGTGGTGCCGAGTAATGGGCCCAGCAGGCGCGGGAGGTCTGCGGGGAACGGGATTTGGGGTAGGTCGGGGTCGGGGCGGAGCGGGGGCTGCTGGGGGGTGGTGGACAGCTCGCTGGGTTTGCCGCTGACGGTGGTTGGCTGGCCCGTGGGCGGAATGACGGGGGCCGTGGTCGTGCGGCCCTGGTTCACCGTGCTGGTGCCGGGGGTCGGGCCCGTGGATGGGGCTGTGGGTACGACTGGCTGGGTGGTTCCGGCTGTGGTGGGGGAGTAGTTGGTGCCCTGGGGTTCTGGGACCAGTTCCTTCACGCCGTAGCCGATGATCAGGCCGACGACCACGATCGCTCCGGCGAGAGTGCCCGCGAGCTTGGTGAACGTGCCGACCGGGGCGTCCGAGCCCAGGCTGATGACCGGGAATGTTGCCGGGGTGGCCGAATCCGCGACCAGGGCAGCGCCTTTGGCGATCGCGGCTTCCGGTTCGGGCACGGTGAAGACCGGGACGTCGAGTTGGCGTTCCAGCTGCACCACGATGGCGGGGGTGTTCGCGCCGCCGCCGATTACGGCTACCGCTTCCGGGAACTTGGGGGCTCGGGCGAAGACGCCGCGGGCGAAGACCGCCAGCTCGCGTAGGAGGTCCGAGATGAGTTCTTCGAAGTCCACGCGGGTGAGCTTGAGGGGCTGTCCGGCCACATGGTCGATGGTGACGGCGGGGGCGATGGACAGGTGTTCCTTGGCGGCGCGACTGCGGTTGAGGAGCATGCCGCGGTTGGGGCGGGTGCCGCGGCGGGCCAGGTGGCAGTCGAGGAGGTGTTGCAGGATCAGTTCGTCGACGGCGTTGCCGCTGATGGTGGTGGTGCGCTCGGAGCGCAGCACGGTGTCGTCGGCGTGATCGGCCACGGTGACGGTGGCTCCGGTCGCGCCGATGTCGAGTACGGCGACCGTCTCGTAGCGGTCCAGCAGGCCCGTGTGGCGCAGGAAGGACAGGGCGGCGGTGCTTTCGGGGATGAGGCGCACATCGCGGCGTTGCCGGCCGATAGCCGAGCGGATGATCTGGGCCTGTTCCCGGTCGCGGTAGGCGACGGCGATATCGGCGGGCGGCGCGGATTCGGGGCTGTGATGCACGCCGGACATGGCGACGGGATGCGCGCCTACGGGGTGCACGATGTCGCGGGGCATCTGGGTGGTCATCAGCTCGATGGAGGATGCCACGAGATCACCGAGGTCGGAGTGCGCGGTATCGGCCGTCACGACCCGGTAGTCGAAATTCTGGACGCCGTTCTGCGTGGTGGCGACCGTCGCGGAGCACACCACTTCGCTCCCGGCGGAAATGCCGAGGGATGTTCGCATGTTCACCTCCCTTCGAGCGGATGGTCATGGTGGCGCCGACCATCTCGAACGGACTGCGGAGTCCGCGCCGTATGGATGACGGCGACCGACCCCGAGCTACGGATCCGGCCGGGCCCTTGTCCGATGGGGCGTCGGGACCAGCCACTGATCACTTGCGGTAAAGCTCTCGTCTCATGCCTGCACGGACGATGCCGCACAGTTAGCGGGGTGAAGCGTTTGCTGCGTGAAGCCTTTGTGTAACTGTCGACGGTGCGCATGACGAAGGCGTAGTGGTCTTGTCGCGCGGCCGTCGTCAATGTTGTCACAATCCGTTATCCGAACGTTACAGATTTTCGTTTTTCTTTGGAAGCCCTCAGATTCCCTGGCCGTTCACTCGGCGCGTCGCGTTGTCCAGCGCCATTGCGGTGCCGGATCGACTGTTGGTAGCCCGTGGACCAGCACCGGGGATGCACGAGCCGAGTTGGCGTTGCATCTGTAAGTGCAGTCCGGGGTAGCAGAGCCCAGCCTTGAGCGCTGGCACTCCCATGTATAGAGTGCTAGCTGGCACTGGTTGTGTGCTCCAGAGCCAGCTATGACTACTGAGCAGGTGTCCCGGCACCCGCGACGACGGGGCTATGCGCAGGGGTCAGCAACATGACCGAAATCGTTCGTTCCGGGGAACCGCCCCGGACGAGATGAAATCCCCTGAAAGTGGAGGGCTCAACGTGGCGAGCGTGAACATCAAGCCGCTCGAGGACAAGATCCTCGTCCAGGCCAATGAGGCCGAAACCACCACCGCCTCCGGCCTGGTCATCCCCGACACGGCGAAGGAGAAGCCCCAGGAGGGCACCGTCATCGCCGTCGGCCCCGGCCGCTGGGACGAAGATGGCGAGAAGCGGATTCCGCTGGACGTCAAGGAAGGCGACGTCGTCATCTACAGCAAGTACGGCGGCACCGAGATCAAGTACGCCGGCTCGGACTACCTGATCCTGTCGGCGCGCGATCTGCTGGCCGTCGTCACCAAGTAAGCCGCTAGGCCTACGCATTCCCGCCCCGGCGTCGCCGCTGTACAGACAGCAAACGACCCGGGGCGGAGTGCGTTCGCCTCACCCAAACCTTCATTCGGGGGTTCGGGGGCCGGGCCCCCGAGTAACCCTGGACCCACCAGGAGTAGGTAACTCATGCCAAAGCAGATCGAGTTCGACGAGAAGGCTCGCCGGGCAATGGAACGTGGCGTCGACAAGCTTGCCGACGCCGTGAAGGTCACCCTGGGCCCGCGCGGCCGGCACGTGGTGCTGGCCAAGGCTTTCGGCGGCCCGACCGTCACCAATGACGGCGTGACCATCGCCCGCGAGATCGATCTCGAGGACCCGTTCGAGAACCTGGGCGCGCAGCTCGTCAAGAGCGTCGCCACCAAGACCAACGACGTCGCCGGCGACGGCACCACCACCGCCACCGTGCTGGCCCAGGCGCTCATCAAGGGCGGCCTGAAGAACATCGCGGCCGGCGCGAACCCGATGGTGCTCGGCAAGGGCATGGCCAAGGCCGCCGACGCGATCACCGTCGCCCTGGCCGCCGCCGCGACCCCCGTCAATGGCGAGAAGGCCATCGCGCAGGTCGCCACCGTGTCCTCGCGTGACGAGGAGATCGGCGCGCTGGTCGGCAAGGCGCTCACCACCGTCGGCAAGGACGGCGTGGTCACCATCGAGGAGTCCTCCTCGCTGCAGACCGAGCTGGAGATCACCGAGGGCGTGCAGTTCGACAAGGGCTACCTGTCGCCGTATTTCGTCACCGACCCGGAGACCCAGCAGGCCGTCTTCGAGGACGTCCTGATCCTGCTGAACCGCGAGAAGATCACCTCCCTGCCGGACCTGCTCCCGCTGCTGGAGAAGATCGCCGAGTCGGGCAAGCCGGTCGTCATCATCGCCGAGGACATCGAGGGCGAGGCGCTGTCGACCCTGGTCGTCAACGCGATCCGCAAGACCCTCAAGGCCGTTGCCGTGAAGGCCCCGTTCTTCGGTGACCGTCGCAAGGCGTTCCTGGACGACCTGGCCATCGTCACCGGCGGCACCGTGGTGAACCCGGATCTGGGCATCACCCTGCGCGAGGCCGGCCTCGAGGTGCTGGGCAAGGCCCGTCGCATCGTGGTCACCAAGGACGAGACCACCATCGTCGAGGGTGCGGGCACCCAGGAGGCCATCGACGCGCGGGTTTCCCAGCTGCGCAAGGAGATCGAGAACACCGACTCCGACTGGGACCGCGAGAAGCTGGAAGAGCGGCTGGCCAAGCTGGCCGGCGGCGTCGCCGTGATCAAGGTCGGCGCGGCCACCGAGACCGAGCTCAAGGAGCGCAAGTACCGCGTCGAGGATGCGGTCTCCTCCGCCAAGGCCGCGGTCGCCGAGGGCATCGTCCCCGGCGGCGGCACCGCCCTGGTGCAGGCGGCGGCCCAGCTCGTCGAGCTGCGTGACTCGCTGTCCGGCGACGAGGCGGTCGGCGTCGAGGTCGTGCGCGCGGCCCTGCTGGCCCCGCTGTTCTGGATCGCCAGCAACGCCGGCGTCGACGGCGCGGTCGTGGTCTCCAAGGTCACCGAGGGCAAGGACGGCTTCAACGCCGCCACCCTCACCTACGGTGACCTGGTCGCCGACGGCGTCATCGACCCGGTCAAGGTGACCCGCTCCGCCGTGGAGAACGCCATCTCCGTGGCGCGCATGGTCCTCACCACCGAGAGCGCCATCGTGGAGAAGCCGGCCGAGGAGCCGGCCAACGCCCACCACGGCCACTCGCACTGAGGCACTCGCTCATCTGAGCACGCCTGAATAAGCCAAGGCCCCCGAACGCGAATCGTGTTCGGGGGCCTTGTCGTTGAGGGCCGGGACTCACCGGGGCATGTGAACGTGTGTCGAGGTGACCACGGTCGAGCCGGGCGGTAGCGGTGCGAAATTCGAACTTCCGCTGAGGGCGATCACCCCGAAGGCGACCAGCCCGAGGGCGGTCAGCACCGCGAGGATCAGCAGGAGCGAGCGCAGGAAGTTGAGGGTCTGGTAGATCCCCGGTGGCACCTCAGGCATGGCCGTGGCGGGTCGGGAGGGCTGGGGCTTCGGCGCGGTGGAATTCGCGGATCATTGCTCTACGGGCATTTCGTGGGTCGCATCGACCCACGACCCCGGAATCCGCGGCCCGCTCGGCCAGCGTGCCGTACAGCGGGGCGAGATCGGTGGTGTGGAACAAGTCCCGGCCGGACATGAGAACCTCTTCCCCCTGAAGCT
Organism: Nocardia sp. NPDC051030; assembly: GCF_040683015.1. Lineage (NCBI taxonomy): Bacteria > Bacillati > Actinomycetota > Actinomycetes > Mycobacteriales > Nocardiaceae > Nocardia > Nocardia sp. NPDC051030. The sequence goes on from NZ_JBFBCD010000006.1 coordinate 377,984, forward strand.
GATTGCGTCGGAAGGAACGGAAGCAATCACTGGGACAATCAACTGAAAACCGGCCAACCGCCCGGAGTGAACCGGACGGGCGACCGAAACCTTGGAGCGACGGAAACGGCCCGAATCAATCGTGTACGGCGCGGGGGCGACCGTTTCCGGGGTGAATAGCGGTGCGGCTGTGGTGAATCGCGGTCGGCGGTGCCTGGTCTGTAGCTATCGCGGCGAGTAGCCGATCGCGGAGCGCGGGCGGTGGCTCTACTGCCACCGATGCCGCGAACTCGGCGAGGGCCGCTCGGGTCTGCTGCACTTCCTGGGTGAAGTCCGCGCGCAGTACCGAATCGTCGGTATCCAATATTGCCTGCACTGCGCGCTGATCCTCGTCGCCGATCGATCCGAGCGCGACAGTGTGCGCGAGATCGATCTGGCCTTCGTTCATCTCACGTCACTCCCAAACTTTTCTTGAGTCGTGTCAATCCATCCCGTATACGGGACTTAACGGTCGGTAATCCTACGCCCAGATACGCCGCTACCTCGGCATATGTGCGCCCGCCGAAGTAAGCGAGCGAGATGGCTTCTCGTTGCGTCTCCGTCAGTGTCGCGAGACCTTGCAGCACTGCCTGCTGTTCCAGCCGTCGGCCTACTTCTTCGGTTACCTCATCGAATTCGTTACCGAGGGTGCTGGTTCCGTAGGCGACCTCGCGCAATGCGTGTGCCTGCTCCGCTCGCACCCGATCGACCGCGCGCCGGTGGGCGAGCGTCATCAACCAGGTGACCGCGGAGCCCTTGGCGGGATCGAAATTGGTTGCCGTGCGCCAGATCTGCAGGAAGACCTCTTGTGTGGTCTCCTCCGCATACCCGGGATCATGTAGCACACGTAGGACCAAGCCGAATACCCGCGCACTGGTGCGGTCGTACAGTTCGGCGAAAGCCTGCTCGTCGGAATGCCCGCAGCGTTGTAGAAGTGCTGCGAGTTCGAGGCTTTCGGCTGCGCGTGCCGTCACCGCAGAGTCCACGCTGGGTGTTTCCACCCGCCCGTCCCTGGAACTCTGGAACGAGTTGCCCTCTGCAGCCGACGGCCGCGTTGTCACAACGCTCCGTTCTGTGTCATCGGCCACGAGGGTAGCTTGCCGCTATGACCTCCTTTCGGGTGGGGGTATCGGCAAACCGATTGTCGCGCAGTCGATTTCCGTTTTGTACCGACTCGCCGCAAACGCGAACTTTGTGAGACACGCCGTGACTCGTCAGCCACAACCGATCCCTGCCTGGCAGTGGCCGGTTGTTTGCTAGACATTCGGCGCGCCGTGCCGCGCGGATGGGTATTTTTCCGAACCGGCCGCACTTACCCGAATCAGCGACACCGCTGGTAGACACCCGTCACATCAGAGATCAAGCAACGGCTCGCCGACGATTCCGGCGAGCGTGCATCTCGCGCTCGGTCTCGGACATTCCGCCCCAGATTCCGTAGGGCTCGCTGACCTTCAGGGCGTGCGAACGGCACTGCAGAAGCACGGGGCAGGCCCGGCAGACCTCTTTGGCGCGCATCTCCCGCTGGGCCCGCGCACGACCGCGCTCGCCATCCGGATGGAAGAAGACCGAGGAATCCTGGCCTCGGCAGGAACCGCGCATCTGCCAGTCCCAGACGTCGGCGTTCGGGCCGGGGAGGTGGGTCGGCATAGGCATGGTGAACTCCTTATGGTGCGAGCTCGTCGGCGTTGTCGAGCGGGTGCTGGTGGCAAACAGTTGGCCGCATCGCCGAAGCGCGGCGATCGCACTTCGCCGGTGCCGCAATTTCGAGCGGCGCCAACGTCGGCGATGTCGTACGTTAGGGCGGACAACTAAATCGAGTCAATAGTTTGTCCTATCGCGATTCAAATACCAGCGCATTAAGGAATTAACATCTTCGCTATTTACAAAGCGGCCGCTCTGTGGTGATACTGATCGGTTGCCCAGTAGCGCGGCGGTGCTGCGATAGCCCATCCGACTTGTCAAAAAGCCTGGTAGGACTAGGTTTCCGGTCGCGAACACGGTGAATCCCGGCTATGCCGGACCCCCGATCGGAGTGATCTCAGCCATTGCACCGAGCGCCGTGAGTAGGGTAGAGATGGCCGGCGAGAGGCCATCCGGTTAATAGCGCGAAACGCTATACGAATTCCTAACGGGCGTGCTAGGGGATAGCGAGAACACTTTTACGGAGTGGAAACACAAAGGCACTTGTGAATGCTGAAAGGTTGCTGAATATCTGTGGTATGGCGGCCTACGGCGACCACGGCGGCACTGGTTACAGTGCGGCGGTGCCTGTGCTCGAAGTGAACTCCGAACTCGCCGACGCCGCATTCGGTGCGACCCCGGGTCGCGCTGCCGCCGGATTGCCGGTCGCCGGCACCGCCCCCGAAAGTTGGCTCCGCGCCGTCGCATTGGGCGGGGTCGGTCACTACGCGGCCGCGCATGCCGAACTCCGGCGCGCCCGGCGATCTTCCAGCGACCCGATTCTGCGTTCGCTCACCCACAGCACCGAAGGCTCGCTGCTCCGCCAGCTCGGCTGGCACACACACGCCGCCGTCGCAGATGGGCGTGCGGCCGCCCTGGTGCTCTCCACTCCCTCTGCTCCCGGTCGCCACGGCGTCGCCGCAGAGTCGGAAGCCGCTCGCGCCGAGGCCGTTTGCGATGCATTGACGGGACTCGCCGCCGATGCGCTCGGCACCGCCCGCCCGGCCCTCGCGGCCCGACTGCTGCATCGTTGCCAGACCGAGTTCGACACCCATCTCTCCGGAGTCGAGGCCGCTTGGCGGCAACGTGTCCGACTCCACTGGGTGTGTGCTGAAACTGCGCTGTGCTCCCCGGGCTCCGGTTTGATCACCGCACCGCCCGGAACCGGCGGCGCGGACTCGCGACACGTCTCGGCTGATCCGGCTCTCGCGCACGCCGAGGCCGCCCTGGAACTCGCCGAGAAGGCTCCCTCCCTGCGGCATCGAGTCAAATCCCGGCTACTCGTGGCCGCCGCATCCGCCGCCGCGGGGGACCTCGGCCGATCGCTGTCCCTCGCAATCGAAGTCGATGCCCAGTGTCGGGAACTCGAATTGCTGCCACTGCGGTGGGCCTGCGCCATGTTGCGTTCCGGTCTCGATCCCACCGGAAACGCCGCCGCGGAGGCCGCCGTGTGCTCGCGGTTGCTGGCTGCTCGCGGTGGGGGATTGCGTTCGGACAGCGGTCTTCTCGACCGACCCTGAATCGTCTCGGGGAGGTCCCTGATACCTCCCCGAGAACGACCCCGTAACCGGTGGCGCAAATGTGATAGCCGCTATTGTTGAGCCCGTTCCGCCCTCCCGCGGAAGCACCGGCCCTCCCGCCGCGGTGCCACTCGTAACGCCAGGAACAGCTCTGACGATGAACAACACGGGTGAGGAGTTGGATCCCGCTGTCGTCGCTGCCGCAGCGCAGGGCGACCGGTCTGCCCTAGCCCAGGTACTGGAGAGCATCCGCCCCTTGGTGGTGCGGTATTGCCGTGCGCGCATCGGATCCGCCGAGCGGGGTCAGCTCTCCGCGGACGATGTGGCGCAGGAGGTTTGTCTGGCCGTCATGACAGCCCTTCCTAGGTATCAGGACCAGGGCAGACCCTTCATGGCCTTCGTGTACGGCATTGCTTCCCACAAAGTCGCCGACGCTCATCGAAACGCCGCCCGTAACAAGGCGGACGCCATGGCCGAAGTACCGGATGTCATATCCACCGACCAGGGGCCAGAGCAGCGAGCACTCGATTCCGAAACCAGTCGCCAGATGAACACTTTGCTGGCGACGCTTCCGGAGAAGCATCGAGAGATCCTGATCCTTCGCCTGGTCATGGGTTTGTCGGCCGAAGAAACCGCAGTCGCCGTGGGCAGTACGGCGGGTGCTATACGAGTCGCCCAGCATCGGGCACTCGCGAAACTCAAGTCTCAAGTGGCGAGGGCAGGTGAAATGTATGGCTAGGGATGGCGAGCGCGGTCGGGGCGACTGGAAGGCGCGATCTGGATCGCACAACAGCGGTCCCTACGCCGATGCGTCCGGTGGAGACGCCGGGCCGGTGGACATCGCAGCGGTACGCCGCGACGATGCGCTGATCGAAGCCATCGCCGGTGACGGTCCCGTGCAGACGGGAACCACCGAGGAGTATCAGCTCGCGGCGTTGCTCGCGAACTGGCGTGCGGAGATCGTTGCCGAGCCGATGCCGGCCGGACCGGACCTGGATTCCATTGTCGCAGCGGTTAATCAAGAAATAGGAGCGCGGCAGGCACGGGTCGGCGCGCGGAACAGCGGGCGACTACGGCTGCTGCGTCCCATCGCCGGTGCGGCGGCTGGGCTCGCATTGGTCATCGGCGGTCTGACGGCCTTCTCCTACAGTGCCCAGCCCGGCGATCCGCTCTGGCGGGTCAAAGAGGTCGTGTTCAGCGAACAGGCTCAGACCACCGTGGTGCAGCGCGCCGACAGTGATCTGGTCCAGGCGCAGAACCTGATCGATCAGGGCAAGCCGGAGCAGGCCAAGGCACTGATGGAAAGTGCCGCCAATAATGCGGGTCAGGTCAACGACACGACCAAGAAGGATGATCTGGTCGATCGCTGGCAGCAGCTGTTCGCGCAGTTGCAGACCAAGGCACCGGAGGTGGCCGCATCGCTGCTACCGGTGGCTCCGACCACGACCACCACGAAACCACCGGTCGTGACCACCAATCCGGATGTCACGGTGCTGCTGACGCCTGCTCCGGACACCTCCGGCGGCACCACGAAGCCGGTGGATCCGAGCACCGAGCCGAACGGTGGTAATCCGACGACGCCCGGCGGGGTCACGACCCTGCCGTCCACGCCGCCGGTGACCGCCAAGCCGACGCAGCCCTCGACCGGTGGCGAGCCCACCGAACCGGGGACCGTGCCGGGCGGCGGCGGGGTCACGACAACGTCCGCGGCATTGCCGACCGGAGGGCCGGGGACGATCACCAATCCCGGCGACGGTCAGCAGCCGGTGACGCAGCAGCCGGTTGAAAAACCGACAGCCGCGCCACCGGTGGTGCCGACCCAGAATCAGTTGCCGACCATCGCGCCGCAGCCCAGTCTGCAGCTCCCGGGAGTGCACTGAGGAACAGCTACAACGGACGAGTGCACAGTGAACTCGCGAACACCGATCGTCGGAAGACGGTCGGCTTTCTTTGAGATCAACACAGTTTTGAGATCGAGTGGCTCGGAGGGATCTGTACAGCGGTGAGGTCTGTATAGGTTCTTCGAGATACGCAGTGTTGGTTCTTCGGGATACGCGGTGTTGGTTCTTCGAGACACGCGGTGTTAGTTCTTCGAGATACGAAGTGCACGTCCGGAGTTGACCCCGGTCAACTCGAAAAGGGCCCGCGTCCAATCGGATGCGGGCCCTTTTGCGATGAGCTAGACGTCGAACCCGTCGAACCCGTCACCGTGCAACGCCTCGTTCATCGAAGCATCGGCGTATCCACGGCAGTAATCCCAGGTGACGTACGCCTCCGGGGTCGGGTCGTAGGCGGGCTCGTGCGGGCGCACAGTGCCGTCCACCAATAGCTGGAGGAGGTTGGCGCGCAACATGTCCCAGTCGTGGTAGTGGTCCTGTCGGCAGTCCTCGCAGCTGACAACCAGGCCGCGGATTCCGCGGTGTGCCAGCAGTGCCTCATATACCGCGAGGTCGGCGAGATCCTCTTCGACCGCTAGGCGCTCGTGAGGATCCAGCGGTTCCCCCGGCTCGATGGCATCGAGCGCGGCCGACGGGTCGGAGGGGTCTCCGGCGAATGGATCCGGCGGCAAGCCAGGTGGTAGATGGTCACGCACAGTCCCACGGTACGCAGAAAGAGGCCCTCTGCGCCAGCGCTGAAAGGTATTTGCCCCCACTTCGCTGGTGGTACGGCACACAGTCATGTCGTGCAGGCGATCACAGTCCCGTCGTGCAGGCAACCACAGTGATGTCGGGCAGGCAACCGCAGCGTTGTGGCGTACCCGACAACGCTGCGGTCATGCGGGGAATACAGTGCTTTCAGCGGCGGCTGCGCGGTGGCCGGGCGCGGCTGCGATACGGAATTGCGGGACCGATACCATGGTTGACCAAAGGCCGGGTAGTAATTCACCGGCATTGTCGTTCATCCACGCGTTCACCGGGACCCGGTCCGGGGACGTTGCCGAGCTCCAGGAGGGGTCGATCCGAATGAGCAGTCCCGTGACGGGCGAACGCAGTGATTTCGCCGGACGCGCCGGCCGCCCCCACACGGGCGGAGACGATCCGAACAAGATCGCCATGCTCGGCCTCACCTTCGACGACGTATTGCTGTTGCCTGCCGCCTCGGATCTGATTCCCAGTTCGGTCGACACCTCCAGCCGTCTGACTCGTGACATCACGCTGCGCACGCCGCTGGTGAGCTCCGCCATGGACACCGTCACCGAGGCGCGCATGGCCATCGCCATGGCCCGCGCGGGCGGTATGGGTGTGCTGCACCGCAATCTGTCGGTGGCCGCGCAGGCTTCGCAGGCCGAGACCGTGAAGCGGTCCGAGGCCGGCATGGTGACCGATCCGGTCACCTGTCGCCCGACCGACACGCTCGCTGAAGTCGATGCCATGTGTGCCAGATATCGCATCTCCGGTCTGCCCGTGGTGGACGAGAAGGGCGAGCTGGTCGGCATCATCACCAATCGCGATATGCGGTTCGAGGTCGATGAGAACCGTCAGGTCGCCGAGGTCATGACCAAGGCGCCGCTGATCACCGCGCAGGAGGGCGTCACCGCCGAGGCCGCGCTGGGCCTGCTGCGCCGCCACAAGATCGAGAAGCTGCCGATCGTGGACGGCAGCGGCAAGCTGCGCGGCCTGATCACGGTCAAGGACTTCGTCAAGACCGAGCAGTACCCGAACGCCACCAAGGACCGCGACGGCCGCCTGCTGGTCGGTGCCGCGGTCGGTGTCGGTGAAGACGCCTGGACGCGCGCCATGACCCTGGCCGACGTCGGCGTGGACGTGCTGATCGTGGACACCGCGCACGGGCATCAGGCCGGCGTGCTCCAGATGGTCACCAAGATCAAGGCCGAAGTCGGCGATCGCGTGCAGATCATCGGCGGCAATGTCGCCACTCGCGCGGGCGCCCTGGCGCTGGCCGAGGCGGGCGCGGACGCGGTGAAAGTGGGTGTGGGCCCCGGCTCCATCTGCACCACCCGCGTGGTCGCCGGTGTCGGCGCGCCGCAGATCACCGCCATCATGGAGGCCAATGCAGCGTGCGCGCCGCTCGGTGTTCCGGTCATCGCCGATGGTGGCGTGCAGTACTCCGGTGATATCGCCAAGGCGATCGCCGCCGGTGCCTCGACCGTCATGCTCGGTTCGCTGCTGGCCGGTACCGCCGAATCCCCGGGTGAACTGATCCTGGTGGGCGGCAAGCAGTTCAAGAGCTACCGCGGCATGGGTTCCCTCGGCGCGATGCAAGGCCGCGGCGAGGCCAAGTCCTACTCCAAGGACCGCTACTTCCAGGACGATGTGCTGTCGGAGAAGAAGCTGGTGCCCGAGGGCATCGAAGGCCGAGTGCCCTTCCGCGGCCCGCTGGACCAGGTCATCCACCAGCTGGTGGGCGGCCTCCGTGCGGCCATGGGTTACACCGGCGCGCAAGGCATCACGGATCTGCAGGCAGCACAGTTCGTGCAGATCACGGCGGCGGGTCTCAAGGAGTCGCACCCGCACGACATCACCATGACCGTCGAGGCTCCCAACTACACCACTCGTTAGCAGCCGCTCGTGGCCGGTTCGCCCTCGCGAACCGGCTCGACCGGTAGAGCCAACGTTTCCGAGAGGATTGACTGACGATGCGCGACCTCGTCGAGATCGGCATGGGCCGGACCGCCCGGCGCACCTACGAACTGGACGATATCGACATCGTTCCGTCGCGGCGGACCCGTTCGTCCAAGCAGGTTTCCGTGGCTTGGCAGCTGGACGCCTACCGGTTCGAGATCCCGTTCCTGGCCCATCCCACCGATGCGCTGGTGTCGCCGAAGTTCGCCATCGAACTCGGTAAGGCCGGCGGTCTGGGCGTCATCAATGGCGAGGGGCTATGGGCCCGGCACGCCGATGTGGACGCCAAGATCAAGCAGCTGGCCGACGTCGCCGAGAAGGAGGGCGTGGAGGCCGCTGTCGCACTGCTTCAGGAGCTGCACGCCGCGCCGATGAAGGCGGATCTGCTCGCGGCCGCGGTCGCGGAGGTGCGGGCCGCCGGAGTCACCACCGCCGTGCGGGTTTCGCCGCAGAACGCGCGGGCGCTCACCCCGGCCTTGGTTGCCGCGGGCATCGACCTGCTGGTCGTGCACGGCACCATCATCTCCGCCGAGCATGTCGGCGACGGTGAGCCGCTGAACCTCAAGACCTTCATCGCCGAACTGGATGTGCCGGTCGTCGCGGGCGGCGTGAGCGATCACCGCACCGCGCTGCACCTCATGCGCACCGGCGCGGCGGGCGTCATCGTCGGCTACGGCTCCATGCAGGGCGCGACCACCACCAATGAGGTGCTCGGCATCGCCGTGCCGATGGCCACCGCCATTGCCGACGCCGCCGCCGCGCGCCGCGACTACCTGGACGAGACCGGCGGGCGCTATGTGCACGTCATCGCGGACGGGGAGGCGCTCACCTCCGGTCATATCGCCAAGGCCATCGCCTGCGGTGCGGACGCCGTCATGCTGGGCGTGCCGCTGACCCTCGCCCAGGAGGCCCCGGGCGCGGGCTGGTACTGGCCTTCGGCCGCCGCGCACCCGTCCGTCCCGCGCGGCGCGGTCCTGCCGTACGCCATCGACGAGGAGCGCGTCCCGCTGGAGCAGGTCCTCAACGGCCCCTCCAACGATCCGTTCGGCTCGCTGAATCTGGTTGGCGGCCTGCGTCGTTCGATGGCCAAGTCGGGCTACTGCGACCTCAAGGAATTCCAGAAGGTCGGGCTCAACGTTCGCGGCTGAGAACCTACGAACGCCTCGCGCCCCCGTCGCTAGCTGCGACGGGGGCGCGAGACGTTTCGGGAGGTAGAACCCGGTGTTCGCAAAGGTGACAACCGATTTCGCGCGGAGCCGGACAACTCGTCGGCACCACCGGAATCGGTTCGGCAGTCGACCGTTGCCACGCGGGCGAGGCGGTCAACGACTCCTGGGCTGTGCGCTCAAGTCCCGCAGCGGCGGCATCGCTCGGTCCCTGAGGAATTCGCGAATAGCGGCGTTGACGGCTACGGGGTGGGTCATGTTCGCCGTTTGGCGGGCACCCTCGATTTCCACGTAGCGGGCGTCGGGGAGGCGGTCGGCCAGCTCGCGGGCGTGGGAGCGGGGGACTCCGCTGCGGGTGGGGTGGATTACCAGTGCGGGACAGGTGATCTCGGGTAGTCGGTCCAGGATCGAGTCGCGGGACAGGAGGGCTCCGGCGGCGATCTCGGTGGCGTGCGGGTCGCGGGCCAGCCAGCGCTTCACCCAGACGGCGCGATACCAGTCGTCGTCGCCGATGAGCCAGCGGGCTAGATGTTCGGCCAGGGCGTGGCGGGGCTTGTCCTCGGTCCACTTGTCGAGGAAGCGGCGGGCATTGTCGAGCTCGCCGACGGTGGGCTCGTGGGCCTCGCTGCTGATCAGGATGAGCGCCGAAACCCGTTCGGGCGCGAGCAACGCGGTGCGTAGCGCGATGAAGCCGCCCTGCGCGATGCCGCCCACCACGGCGCGCTCCACACAGAGTTGATCCATGACGGTCAGGGCATCGCGGGCACAGGTCCAGTAGGTGAACGGCAACCCCTCGTCACGAGTTCGGCCGTGCCCGCGCGCATCCCAGGAAATCAGCCGGAACTCCGGCGTCAACGCCGCCTGCTGCGATGCGAACATCGTTCGATCCATGAGGAATTCGTGTCCGAGCAACACCACCGGCCCGTCGCCCCCACTGTCCTCGTAATGGACTTCGGCATCGATCGCACGGGCGAATGGCACGAGTTAGAGGATAGCCAGAGCCTCTGACAAACAAAGGAGCTTTGTAACCCACCGCCACACAGTGTGTCGGTGTGTTGCCCGGGGCAAGGGTGTTCCATGTCTCTCACTAGACTGGGCGGGTGGCAGATACCCAGCGACCAGTCCTTGTTGTCGACTTCGGTGCGCAGTACGCGCAGTTGATCGCGCGCCGGGTGCGCGAGGCCAGCGTCTACTCCGAGGTGGTTCCGCATACCGCCACCATCGAGGAGATCGCCGAGAAGAACCCCCTCGCGGTGATTCTCTCCGGTGGTCCCAGCAGCGTGTACGCCGAGGGCGCGCCGCAGCTGGACGCGCGGCTGTTCGACCTGGACGTGCCGGTCTTCGGCATCTGCTACGGATTCCAGGCCATGGCGCAGGCGCTCGGCGGGACCGTGGCGCACACCGGGACTCGCGAGTACGGGCGCACCGAAATCAGTGTCGACGGCGGCGTGCTGCACGGCGGCCTGCCGACCCGACAGCCCGTGTGGATGAGCCACGGTGACGCGGTCACCGACGCGCCCGCCGGGTTCGAGGTCACCGGTACCTCCGCCGGTGCGCCGGTCGCGGCCTTCGAGAATCTGGAGCGTCGGCTCGCCGGTGTCCAGTACCACCCCGAAGTGCTGCACTCGCCGCACGGCCAGCAGGTGCTGAGCCGCTTCCTGCACGAGATTGCCGGGATTCCCGCGGCCTGGACCGCCTCCAATATCGCCGACGCGCTGATCAAGCAGGTGCGTGAGCAGGTCGGTGACGGGCACGCCATCTGCGGCCTGTCCGGCGGCGTCGACTCCGCGGTGGCGGCGGCCCTGGTGCAGCGCGCCATCGGCGACAAGCTGACCTGTGTGTTCGTCGATCACGGTCTGCTGCGGGCGGGCGAGCGCGAGCAGGTGCAGCGCGATTTCGTCGCCTCCACCGGCGCGAAGCTGGTCACCGTGGACGCGGTCGACAAGTTCCTGGGCGAGCTGAAGGGTGTCACCGACCCCGAAGAGAAGCGCAAGATCATCGGCCGCGAGTTCATCCGCTCCTTCGAGGACGCGGTCGCCGAGGTCGTCGCCGAACAGGGCGAGGCCAAGGTCGAATACCTGGTGCAGGGCACCCTGTACCCGGATGTCGTCGAATCCGGTGGCGGTGCGGGCACCGCGAATATCAAGAGCCACCACAATGTCGGCGGCCTGCCCGATGACCTCGAGTTCGCGCTCGTCGAACCGCTGCGACTGCTGTTCAAGGATGAGGTGCGCGCCGTCGGCCGCGAGCTCGGCCTGCCCGAGGAAATCGTCGCGCGGCAGCCGTTCCCCGGTCCGGGCCTGGCCATCCGCATTATCGGCGAGGTGACCTTCGACCGGCTCGAGCTGCTGCGTCAGGCCGATGCCATTGCGCGCGAGGAGCTTACGGCCGCCGGACTGGACAAGACGATCTGGCAGTGCCCGGTCGTGCTGCTGGCCGATGTCCGCAGCGTCGGCGTGCAGGGCGACGGCCGCACCTACGGGCATCCGATCGTGCTGCGACCGGTGTCCAGTGAGGATGCCATGACGGCCGACTGGACTCGCCTGCCTTACGAGGTGCTGGAACGCATCTCCACCCGCATCACCAACGAGGTGGCGGAGGTCAACCGCGTGGTGCTCGACGTGACGAGCAAGCCGCCGGGGACCATCGAATGGGAGTGAGCGCGTAGGTATACGCGAGAAGGGCCCTCGATCCCGGTGGATCGAGGGCCCTTTCCCGTTGTGCCGGAGCGCTATTCCTTGTGTTTGCGTGGGGACAGTACGAGCACGATTCCCACCACGATGGCGGCGATCACCACGATCCAGCCGAGCGAGAGGCCGCCCGATACCGGCCACGAATGCGGGCCGATGAAGGCCCAGACGCTCACCAGTAGGGCCAGCACACCGGCCAGGAGCAACGAGAACGACGGACGACGGGTCTTGTTCTCAGCCACGATTCACCTCCGCATTTCCCATTGTCACTTTGACATTCAAGTTGAGGACCGGGCCGGTGCCCGAGCCCGTCATGCCGCTCACGCAGTTCGAATCACCCATGTTCACATGGCAGGTGGTGTTGACTCGCATGTTCGGCGGGAGCACTACGCGGGCGTCGCCCATGCTCACCGAGACCGCGACCGTGCGGTCCTCGGTCAGTTGCAGTTTGCTCAGGTCGAGCGTGGCCGAGCCCATGGACACGTGGTACTCCGGTCGCAGGTCGGCCGCCGAGACGGCGGTCCAGGATTGATCGCCCATCGCGCCCTTGTCGAATTCGATCGGGCCGATCAGTGAGGCCAGGATGACGAAACCGGCGAGCGGGGCCAGCAGCACCATGAGGCCGTGGCCTCGGCGCAGGAACGCGCCGACGATCAGGCCGAGCGCCACCACCGCGAGGGCGGCCGCGCCGATTCGGGCCGGGGTCATCCACTCCACGCCGGAGGCCGCCACCGAACCTGCGGCCGCGGCGGCCAGGAGTGCCAGGCCGATCACCACCGGGGTGAGGCGGGAGCGCGGTCGGCGCGGGGGAGCCTGCACGGGCTGTTGAGCGGATGCGTTGTTGGGCTCGGGCAGATCCCAGGCCAGCGGGGCCACGCCGAAGGGGTCCCAGCCGGGCGGGGTGGGGCCGAAATCGGGGGAGAGGGGGGCGGGGCCGTAACCGGTGTAGGTGCGTTCCGAGGACGGAATACGGTGCAGGGTACGGGGTTCGGCCAGTTGTGGGCCGTCTTCAACCGTATCCTTATCGCCCTTGTCGAGCGGGACCGGAGTCGCGTCCTGTGGCGCATCCTTGTGCAGCACAACGGTTTCGGAATCGGTGCCGGGCTGCTGGTTGGCGGCCTGGACCTCCGGTTGACCCGTTGAATCTTGCTCGGCCGCCTCAGGTTTGCGCAGCACCACCGTTTCGGAATCCGCCGAAGGATCGGCGTCGGCCTTCGGAGCATCGTCGGCCTTCGAAACATCCTGGACCGGAACAAATTCAACCTTGTTCAGGACTTCCGTCGGAGCCTCGGCGGCCTGCTGCTGGTTCGGGTCGGGCTCATAGTGATCGGGGAGCTGGGTGTAGGGACCGTAGGTCTCATACGGGGCGTTGGTGCCCGGATACCCGGTCCAGAAAGGGTTGTTGGCGCTCGGATACGCGCTGTTGAGCACGCTGTCCGCGGCCGGATCCAGATAGCCCGCGGGCGGTTCCGGCTGCCGCTGATGCAGCAGCCACCAGCCCGCCAGCATGAGCGCGAAGCTGATCGCGCCGGACCCGCCGAGACCCACCCCGACAGGCCCCACCGTGCTCACGGCGATCCCCAACGCCACCATCAGCACAATGGTCTTGGACGAGGGCTGCGAGCTGTGACCCCGGCCCAGCAGCGATTCCGCCGCCGAACTCTGATCACCCTGCTGATTGAGCAGCAGCCAACCCAGCAGATAGAGCACGATTCCCGCCCCGCCGAACAAGGCCGACACCACGAACGCCACCCGAATCAGCACCGGGTCCACGCCGTAGCGGCGGCCGAATCCGGCGGCGACGCCCGCGATCGGTCCCTGCTGGGGCAGCCGCACCGGCCGGGTGCGCCACATATCGTGAATCTGATCCGCGAACCCGGCACGCCCGGTGCCCTTGGACCGATCGCTCGTTCTCGTCATGGCTCCCATCGTGGCGGTCCGGCCTGCTCACGCGCATCGGGGGGAACCCTGAAAACCCACCTGAAATGCCGGTCGGAGCTCACCCGCAGGGTGGGTTGTACTTCAACTCCGGCAGATACCGCTGCCACAACTCCTCGGTCCAGAATTTCCCGGTGACCGAGCAGATCCGGTCGATGGCATGCTGTTCGTCCAAGTCCCACAGGCGAATCGCGCCGTTGCGGCCGCCGGCGGCCACCTGCTTGTCGCCGGGGGCGAGGGTGACTGTCCAACTCGCCTCACCGGATTCATCGAGGGTGCCGCGAGTCTTCTTGGGATGCGCCCGATCGGAGAAGTTCCACAGCTGTACTGAGCCGTCGGAACTATTTGTCAGCATGGTTTGGGAATCCGCGCTGAACGCGATCCCGCGGACATCCAGCACATGCGCGGCGAACGGCTCACCCAATCGGACGGGCTTGGTGGGATCGCTGATGTCCCAGCTCTGGATATTCTCCTGCGTTGCAACGACCATGGTGCGGCGGTCGGGCGTGAACTGGATGGGGTAGCTGCTCTGCGAACTCCGTAGCAGTTCGGCCACCTGGCGTGGCCGGGATGGATCGGTGACATCCCATTGCACGACCGACGTTTCGGTTTTCTTGTCTCCCGTGCGGGTGATTTGCAGGGTCAAGGTGTTGCCGTCCTGGAGGAATTGAGGCCGGGTGAGATTCGATTCCGTCGGCAGCTGGATTCCGATGGGCGTCGGCCGGGCACGATCGGACAGATCCCACAGGTGCACCATGCCGTCGCGAGCCACGCTGGCCAGTCGCCGCCAATCGGGGCTGACCGTCAGCGCGCCGTTTGCCGACCCTGGCAGTGGCCAGTCGGTGAGCGGCCGGATGCGCGTCGGATCGGAGAGGTCCAGCAGTTGATGCCGCGCGGTCAGGAGGGAGTTGATCAGCACGGTGTTGCCATCCGGGGACAGAGTGATGGACCCGAGCGTGGGTTCGGTCCGATACTCGCCGAGCCGGGTGGGAGTCTGCGGGTTCCGCAAGTCCCACACCTCGATTCGGCCGTCGCTGGACCTGGTGACCATGCGGGTGCCGGTCGAGTCGAAGACCGGGGCGCCCGCCCAGCCCGCATGCCCGGTGAGGATGGCTGGAGGCAGTGACCACATGTGCAGGTCACCGCTGAAGCCGCCAGCGGCGAGGGTGCTCCCGTCGTTGGCGAAGGCCAGCGCGCTGGGGCCGCCGTGGCACGGGATGGTTACGCCGTCGTTGTAGTGACAGGTTCCCGGACGTACCGGCAACTGCTCGACCTGCTTGTTTGGATAGGCCGGATCGGTCACGTTCCATATCGCCGCGCCGTCGCTGCCGCCCACTGCGAGGCTGTGCCCGTCCGGGGCGAAGGTTATCGCCCAGATACTGCTGAAACCGGCATCGAAGGTGGTGACAATGCGGGCATGGATCGGGTCGGTGACATCCCACAACTGCACGGTGGCATTGTTATTGCCGGTCGCGTGCAAGGAGCCGTCACCGTAGCCGACGGCGAGGAGCGTGCTGTCGGGGCTGAAGGTGAGGCTGCGAGAGCTCACGGTCGCGGCATCGCCGAGAACGGGGACCAGCAGGGTGGGGTTGGCTGGATCATCGAGTCCCCATATTTGGATGGAGGACTTCGCGAGTTGGGCACCGTGCAGGAGGAATGCGAGCAGTCGTCCATTCGGACTGAACACGACCTGGCCGACGGTCGTTTTCTCGCCTTGAAACTCCCGGATCGGCCCCAAGGCCGGTGCGGCCGGATTATCGATGTTCCATAGCATCAGCCGGTTGTCCAGGATGACCGCCAGCGTGCGCCCGCTCGGAGCGAACGCCACCCGGGCGATCACTGAAGGACCCACGCCGGGCAAGGTGGTGATCGGGCGCGGCGCGGACAGCACCGTGACATCCCACAGCGTGATCTCTTGTGGCCCAGCCTTCACGCTGGTGGTGGCCATGACCTTGCCGTCCGGGCTGAACGCCACGTCGCCGACGCCGTCGATCTGCGGCCCCAGCGGTCGCGGATGCTGCGCCTCACTGGTATCCCACAGCCGTAGACCTTCGTCGAAGGACAGGGATGCGAGCGTCTGGCTGCCGGGAAGGTACTGAAGTGTATCTACTCCCTGCGAATGCGCGGGAACAGCGGTGGCCAGCGGTGTGGTCTGCGTTCGCAGCAGTCTGGAGCGGACCTCCGGATCATTCGGACGCATCCGCCAGGCGATCAGATTCAGTTGTGCCGCAAGCGATGTGTCCACTTGTTCCAGTTGATCGGCCTGCGCCAGGACTGCGGCGAAATTCTTGTCGTCGCGGCGCTGGTCGGCCAGGCTCATTGCGGTGTACGCGTAGAAACCCAGGACGAGCAGGATCACGCTCAGTAGTGCCAGTGCCACCTTGGTGCGGGAGGAGCGGCGACGGGTGTGGTCGCGGGATGCGGTTGACGCGGTGAGGAATTCGTGCGCGAGTGGGCCGACGGGTGGCGGGTCGACGTGGTTCAGGACGTTCTGTAGGCGGGTGCCGCGGTAGAGGAGGGATGAATCTCGTTCTTGGGCAGCCCATTCGGCGGCATCCATTTCCAAGCGCTGGCGGACGAGGTAGCCGACTCGGTCTTCGTCGATCCAGCCGCGTAGGCGGGGCCAGGCGGTGAGGACGATTTCGTGAGTGAGGGTGACTGCCTCGGCGTCGAGGGTGATGAGTCTGGTGCGGGAGAGGAGTTCCAGTGCGGTGGTGGCATCTTCGGGGTCGGAGACTTGGCGCAGCAGCTCGGAGCGTTGCACTCGGCGGCGGGCGTCGCTTGAATCCTGGCTCACCGCAACGAGTCCGAGCAGGATGTCCTTGGCGGCGGTTTGCTGGTTGGAGGACAGTTCGTTCCAGGCGTGTTCGGCGGTTTCGGCGACCGAGCCGACTACGCCGCCTACTTTGCGGTATCCAGCGATAGTGAGTTTGCGGCCTTCTCGGTGTTGCCAGGTGGCGGCCATGACGTGGGAGAGGAGGGGGAGGGCGCCCGGGTCGTAGGTGGGGCGGCCGTGATGGTCTCCGGCACCGCATAATTCGGTGATTACCAGGTCTTCTAGGCCGGGTTCGAGTTCCAGGCCGGCGGCTCGGGCGGGGCCGGAGATGGCTTGTGCCAGTTCGTCTGGCTGCATGGGGCCCAGCAGGTAGCTGCGCTGTTCGAGCGCGTGTTGCAGGACCAGGTAGTTCAGGCAGTGGGCATAGAAGTCGGCGCGCAGGGCGACCACCACGGCGATCGGATCGTCGGTGCGGGTGGCGCAGGCATCCAGTGCGGCGAGGAAATCTTCGCGCTCGCGTTCGCTGTCACAGGTGGTGAACAGCTCCTCGAACTGGTCCACGATGAGTAGTCGGCGCGGACCGGTCGGGCGCGGGGTGAGTGCGGGTGCCGCGTTCAGGGCGGTTAGCGGGTGGGCACCCGGGGTGAGGGCCGTGATCTCCCAATCTGTCAGTGCGGGAGTGAGTCCCGCGGCCAGCAAGGACGACTTGCCTGCTCCGGAGGCGCCGAGGACGACGATCATGCCGGTGGTCTCGCGCACCAGATCGGTTAGCTCGGCGGTGGGGCGGGTGCGGCCGAAGTACAGGTTCCGGTTCTCGCGGCGGTAGGGGGTGAGGCCCAGGTAGGGACAGGCGGCTTCGTTGTCCTCGTCGGGGTTCCAGGTGGTGGCGGCGAGCCAGAGGCGTTGCCATTCCCTGGGGTCCGTGAGCTGCCGAGAGAGCTGGTTCCCGGTTTTGCGGGACAGCTCGATGAGGGTGAGTACCACGGGCAGTAGGGATTCGAAGCGGGCCGGGACATTTCGCCCCGCCTTCCAATCGCTGATGCGCTGGGCGGACGCACCACCGGGACGATTGCCCTGGGCCGCACGCATGCGGGCCTCTGCTGCGGTGGCTACCCGGCGGAGGGTCGGATTGCCCGCTGCTTCATAGAGTTCAGCGAAGCGCTGGGTGAAAAGTGCTCGTGGCGACAGGGTTTGGTCGTCGTCGACGTCCGCAGCCGTCACCGATGGTTCGTCGTTCGATTGATCCCCCGCGAGCATGCGGTCAATTTATCGTCTGGGACGGGGAATTGGCGATTTGATAGGTCAGTCGCAAGGTGGGTTGTAGGGGAGTTGAGGGAGGTAGTACTGCCAGAGTTCGGGGGTCCACATTGTGCCGGTGACGGCGCAGATACGGGTGATGGCGTGCTGTTCGTCGAGATCCCAGAGCAGGAGGGAACCGCCGACAGCGGTTGCGGCCAGGTATCGGCCGGACGGGTGAAAGCGGGTGCGCATGGTATTTCCGGACCCGGACAGTGAGCCGCCGATGCGTTGGGGCTTGGCCGGGTTGGTGAAGTCCCATAGTTGAACGGTGCCGCCCACGGCGCTGGTCACCATGGTTCGGGCGTTGGCGGTGAAGTCGACGGAGAGCCCCGTGCCCGGGTGCTCCATGACTGGATCGCCCAGCCGGACCGGCCTTTCCGGATTGCTGATATCCCAGCTCTGTAGCGAGTCGGAGTTCAGGACGACGAGTGTCCGATGGTCGGGTGTAAAGGCCAGGGAATCGCCGCTGTGGGAGGGCTGACGGAACAGATCGTCGAGTTGTCTGGGGTGTAGAGGGTCGCTGATATCCCAGCGGGCGACGATGAAGTCCCCGGCCAACGAGTGCCGTGACAGCAGCAGGGTGCGGCCGGTCGCGTCGAAGTCCACCGTTTCGAAATGCGGTGAGGTCGACGTGCGGGGGGCGATCGGGGAGGGGTTTCCGTGCTCGGAAAGATCCCAGAGTTGCGGGTATCCGCCTTGCAATACGACCGCGCGCCGCCAATCGGGGCTGATGGCGACTTTCTCGAATTGTTCGTCCGCAGACAGCGGCCAGGTGATGGGCGGCCCGATGTGCGCGGGATCCGACAGGTCGAGCTGCGATACTGCGGAGGGCAAGCTGTTCGTGGCCAACAGGGTGCGGCCATCGGGTGCCAGGCTCATGGAGTAATAGCCGTGCGGCAGCTGGTAATCGCCGATTCGCTTCGGTGCGGCAGGGGTTCGGACATCCCAGACCACGATCAGTCCATCGATATCGGATGTCACCATCATGTCGCCAGCGGCATCGAACACTGCGTCGCTCACCGTCGCGGCGTGCCCGGTCAGGCGAGCCGGTGGTGGCGACCATATTTGGATATCCCCGGCGAGATCGCCGGCTGCGAGGGTGCGCCCGTCGGGCGCGAACGCGACGGCTTGGAAGGTGTAGTCGCAGGTGTCCGAGACCCCGTTGTATTGGCAGGTGCTCTCGCCTGTCGACAAATGGTTCGGTATCCGGGCGGGCTGTGCAGGATCGGTCACATTCCAGAACGAACCCGCTTGACTCCCGGAAGTCGCCAACGTCTGTCCGTCTGGGCTGAACGCCAGTCCGTACACGCCCTTGTTGTCGGAGTCCGTGATCGTTGCGACCGGTCGCGGGTGCGCGCGGTCGGTGATATTCCACAAGCGCAGAGTCGATTCGACTGTGTCCGTACCGGATTTGGGGATATCGCCGACGACGGCCAGGATCGTCCCATCGGGACTGAACGCGAGCTGCCCGACACCTGCGGTGGTGGGCTGGAATTCGCCGATCCGGACGGGCATGGCCTGGCTGCCGACATCCCAGAGCTGGACTGTTCCAGTGCGGTCGAAAAGACTGCCGGTAGCCAGAATCTGTCCGGTTGGGCTGTACGCCAACGACTCTCCGCCGACGGTGATCGGCGTTGCGGGATCTCGGGTGGACTGCAGTGGCATCGCCGGTCCGGGGATCGGTGCGGCGGGGTCACTGATGTTCCACAGCGTGAGGTGAATCGGCGAATATGCGGCGACGGTGCGGCCATCACCGACGAAAACCGCATGGACGGAGCGATTACCTCCGATCGGCGGTAGCGTGCCCACACGGCGGGGTTCGGCGGGAGTGGTCACGTCCCATAGCTGCGGATCGTGGCTATAGCTGGAAGTGATCATCAATTTGCTGTCGGGACTGAACGCGACATTCCTGACGTCTGCAATCTCCCGGCCCAGCTGTCGTGGATGCTGAGGATCCGTGGCGTCCCATAGCCGGAGGAAGTAATCATCGCCGCCCGCAGTGACCGTAGCCAGCACATCGCCACTCGGCCGGTACTGGATCTCCGTGATTTTCTCTTTATTCGCGGGTGTCAGGGTCATCAGCGGCAGATTCTGGGTTTGCAGCAGCCGGGTTCGGACTTCGGTGTCATCTGGGTGCAGGCGGTGGGCGATCAAGTACAACTGCGCTGCGACAGACGGGTCCTTGCTCACGAGGCGGTCGGCTGCTGCCATGACGGCCGCGAAGTTCTTGTCGTCCCGTTGTTGGCTGGCCAGGCGGTTTTGGGTGTAGACGGCGAAACCGAGGACCAGCAGGACTACGCCCAGTAGGGCGAGCGCCGATTTGAATCGGGTGGAGCGGCGGCGGGTTTGGGTGCGGGCTTTGGTGGAGGCGGTGAGGAAGGCTCGGGCCAGCTCGCCTACCGGTGGGGGTTCGGCGTTGTCCTCGGCGTTCTGTAGCCGGGTGCCGCGATAGAGGAGGGATGGATCTCGTTCCTGGGCAGCCCATTCGGCGGCATCGGATTCCAGGCGTTGACGGACGAGGTAGCCGACTCGGTCTTCGTCGATCCAGTTGCGTAGGCGGGGCCAGGCGGTGAGGACGATTTCGTGGGTGAGGGTTACGGATTCGGAGTCGAGGGTGATGAGGCGGGTTCTGGAGAGGAGTTCCAGTGCGGCGGTGGCGTCTTCGGGGTTGGTGGCTCGGTGTAGGAGGTCTGGGCGTTGGGCTGGGCGGCGGGTGTCTTGGGAATCCTGGCTTACCGCAACGAGTCCCAGCAGGATGGCTTTGGCGGCGTGACGTTGTGGGTCGGTGAGTTCGTTCCAGGCGTATTCCGCGGTTTCGGTGACGGAGCCGACCACGCCGCCGGATTTGCGGTAGCCCGTGACGGTGAGTTTGCGGCCTTCGCGGTGTTGCCAGGTGGCGGCCATGACGTGGGAGAGGAGGGGGAGGGCGCCGGGGTCGTAGCTGCGGCGACCGTGATGGTCTCCGGCGCCGCATAATTCGGTGATTACCAGCTCTTCGAGGCCGGGCTCGAGTTCTAGACCGGCGGCGCGTGCTGGGCCGGAGATGGCTTGGGCGAGTTCGTCCATGCGCATCGGGCCGAGTAGGAAGCTGTGTTGTTCCAGGGCCGTTTGGAGGATCAGGTAGTTGAGGCAGTGGGCGTAGAAGTCGGCTCGTAGGGCGATTACTACGGAGATGGGATCATCTGTGCGAGTGGCGTAATCGTCCAGGGCGGTGAGGAAAGCTTCGCGTTCGTTTTCGTCGCGGCAGGTGGTGAACAGTTCTTCGAACTGGTCGATGATCAGTAGGCGGCGTGGGCCGTCGGCGCGTGGGGCGAGTGCGTCCGCATCAGGTGCGGAACTCTCTGGGGCGGCGGGTGTGGTTGCCGCGAGTAGTGCGTCGAGTGGGTGGGTGCCGGGAGTGAGGGCGGTGACTTCCCAGTCGGCCAGGGCGGGGGTGAGACCCGCTGCGAGCAAAGAGGATTTGCCTGCTCCGGATGCGCCTATGACGGCGACTACGCCGGTGGCGGCGCGGACCAGGGCGGTGAGTTCGGTGGTGGCTCGGGTGCGGCCGAAGAAGAGGTCGCGGTTTTCGTGGCGGTAGGGGGTGAGGCCCAGGTAGGGGCATGCGGCTTCGTCGTCCGCTTCCGGGTTCCAGGTGGTGGCCGAGCGCCAGAGGCGTTGCCATTCCTTGGGATCGGAGAGGAGGCGGGGGAGCTGGGTGCCGGATTTGCGGGTCAGGTCGATGAGGGTGAGGACCACCGGGAGAAGGGATTCGAAGCGGGCGGGGACATTTCGGCCCGCTTTCCAGTCGCTGATGCGCTGGGCGGATGCGCCGCCGGGGCGGGTGCCTTGGGCGGCGCGCATGCGGGCTTCGGCGGCATTGGCTACACGTCGGAGGGTCGGATTGCCTGCTGCTTCATAGAGTTCGGTGAAGCGCTGGGCGAAAAGGGCTCTCGGCGAACGGGTCTGCGTATCGGCGGTTTCCCCGGTCATCGCGGTCCACCCGGTTTTCGAACGTCCCCCACGAGCATGACGCCAATTTAGCGGTCGGAAGCGGAGATTGGCGAAGCGGCGGCGCGGTTCGAGGCCGCGCCGGCGCTCCTCGTCGTGGTGTGTCACAGCGTGTACGGGTCGCCCATGACGTACTCCGCGACATTTGCTTCGGGTGAGGAGGCTTCGATGACGGTGTAGGCCTGCACCGTCAGCGGACCGGCGCAGTTCTCCACGTACAGGTGGTAGTCGCGGTCGATGAGGTAGCCGGTATTGCCCGCCGGCAGTTCCTTGTCGCTGAGCTCGGTCGGGAGTTTGACATCCACGATCTTGCCGGGCGCGAGCGACAGGTTCACCCCGATATGGCCGCCGATCTCGGGCGAGATCGAGGCGCTCGCGCTCGGCGTCACTCCGGTCATGCCTGCGCTCACGCCTGCGGACAGGTCCACATCGATGCCCGCTGTCGCGGTGATGGTGAACTTGACGTCCAGATCGACCGCGCAAGCGACGAAGAAGCCGGAATGCAGTTTGCCGTTGCCGCCGACGACGCGTCCGTAGGACGTGTTGTCCAGGTAAGCCTGCCGCGTGGTCGGCATGAAGTTCATCGACGATACCGGGCGGACCGCATTGTCGAGATGTCCGACGGTGACGGTCATTCCATTGGGTGCGGTGACGGTCTTCTCATGTGGAGCCAATGCGTCGGCGTGTGCCAGGGTCCCCGTCCCCGCGCCGAAGAGCAGGCCCGTCGCGGTGAGGGCGGCGGCGAAAGCGGTCTTGATGGTCATGATGTCTCCCCGAAACTGGTGCGAACCGCTGCGGTAGTGGTCGCGGTGGGGCTTGCGGCCCCTGGAACCGGTCCCCCCGTGGGCCGGTTCCGATCGGACTCGATCCCTTGCGGGAGTCGGTGTCCTGGTGTGGGACTCGCTGGTCCCGAGAAAGAAGTTATGGATCGGATGGGGGTCCGGCCGAGTCGATTGCGGGGTCGATCACCGGAAAACAGCAGGTGGGAGGGGTTTGCTCCGGTTATCCGGTCCGGTCGGGCGGTGACCAGTCCCGGAATGGCGGTGCATCCGGTCCGGCGGGCGGCGCGTGGCGTGGCGGCCGGGTCCGGCGCGGATTCGCGTCCGATCCGGTTCGGGTGAGCCGCAGGTCAGCACCTTTTTCTTGTCCGGACCGGACAGTCGGTGTTCTCAGGGCCGGAATGGGGGTGTTTCCCGATGTCGCCTGTCGGCGGGGCATGTCAGTATCGAAGGCATGTACCCGTCCGCGCCCTTGATCGACCCTGCCCGGGGTATCGCCCCCGTCGCGCAGCCGCCGAAGCTGGTGCGGCGCTCCGGCGGCCGGATCGTCGGCGGGGTGGCGGGCGGCATCGCCGACCATCTCGGGGTCGATGTGTTCAAGGTGCGGGTGGCGTTCGTGCTGCTGTCCGCGCTGGCGGGGGCCGGGGCGGTGGCCTACGGCATTCTGTGGATCTTCACGCCGGGCGGGGCGGACGCGTCACCGCCGACCGGGGCGGAGCGGCGGCAGGGCATCGGGCTGGCCCTGCTCGGGATGGCGTTATCGGTCGCCATGGCCTGGGTTTTCAATGGGACGGCCGCGCATGTGGTGGGGCCGATCATTGTGGTCGCCATCGGCGCGGCGCTGGTGTGGCGCGAATTCGACGCGGACGGGCCGAGATCCGTCATCGGGTTGCCCGCCAAGGCGTCGGTGGTCACCTGGGCGCGGATCGTCGGCGGCGCGACGCTGATCGTGGTCGGGCTGGGCGTGGTGGTGCTGGCGCGCATCGACTTGGGTTCGCTCGGTTCGGCTTTGCTGGCGGTGGCGGTGACACTGGTCGGGGCGGGACTGCTCACCGTGCCGCTGTGGCTGCGCATGGTGCGGGCATTGAACGCCGAGCGCGCGGCCCGCATTCGCAATGAGGAGCGCGAGGAGATCGCCTCGCACCTGCACGATTCCGTGCTGCAAACCCTGGCCTTGATTCAGCGGCAGGCCGAGGATCCGCAGGAAGTGGTGCGGCTGGCCCGCAGTCAGGAACGCGAGCTACGTAAGTGGCTGTTCGACGACACCGGACCGGCACAGTCGAGTCTGGCGGTGGCGCTGCGCACCATCGCGGGCGAGGTGGAGGATCAGCACGGGGTGAAGGTGACTCCGGTGACCGTCGGCGATGTGGCCATGGATATCGACGACAGCGGAATCGGGCTGGCGAAGGAGCAATTCACGGCGGTGCTGGGCGCGACCCGCGAGGCACTGGTGAATGCCGCCAAACACGCCGAGGTGCCGTCCATCGACCTGTTCGCGGAGGCCGAGCCGCATCAGGTCAGTGTCTTCGTGCGCGATCGCGGCAAGGGCTTCGACCCGGACGCGGTCTCCTCCGATCGGCAGGGGCTGTCCAAATCCATTCACGCCCGGATCGAACGGCGCGGCGGGCGTGTCGAGATCAAGTCCACGCCCGGGCGCGGCACCGAGGTGCGAATCTTCATGCCCCGCACCGACGGCGGCGACGAACGGCTGGTCGTACAGCCCACCGGACCGGAACAGGCGGAGACGGTCGAGCACTGAGCGCGCAATCTGCGGGGAATGTGGTACCGATGTGGGGTGACGGCGTCAGGTGAGGAGCCTTTGGTGAGTGTCCGGGTGTTTCTGGTCGACGATCATGCCGTGTTCCGGTCCGGGGTACGGGCGGAGCTGAGCCGGGAATCCGATATGGAGGTGGTCGGCGAGGCCGGTGGGGTGGCCGAGGCCATCGCCGGAATCAAGGCCACCACACCGGATGTGGTGCTGCTCGATGTGCACATGCCGGACGGGGGTGGGGTCGCGGTATTGCAGGGCATCGAATCCGGGCCGGTGTGCCTGGCGCTCAGCGTGTCCGATGCGGCCGAGGATGTGATCGCGGTGATTCGCGCCGGTGCGCGTGGGTACGTCACCAAGACCATCTCGGGTCCCGAACTGGCCGACGGCATCCGCCGGGTGTCGGGCGGTGACGCCGTATTCAGCCCGCGGCTGGCCGGTTTCGTGCTGGACTCCTTCACCGGACGCTCGCCGGTGCCCGAGCCGCCGCTGGATCCGGAATTGGACTCGCTCACCCCGCGTGAGCTGGAAGTCCTGCGGCTGCTGGCGCGCGGCTACACCTACCGTGAGATCGCCGAGAGCCTGTTCATCTCGGTGAAAACCGTTGAGACGCATGCCTCCAACGTGCTCCGCAAAACCCAGCAGTCCAATCGCAACGCCTTGACCCGCTGGGCGCACCGCCGCCGCATCGACTGAGAGCGTGTCGTGCGAAAACTCGGGCCCGATGCTTGTCGCATCGGGCCCGAGTTGTGAGAAGAGCTCTTTACAGCGCTACCAGGATCACGATGATGATCAGCAGGCCGATGAGCAGGCCGATCGCGACCGCGAGCGGTCCGGCATTCGGGCCGAGCTTGCTGAAGTCGAAGCCCTTCGGCTTGCGTTGCGGGGCAACGGGTGCCGGGGCGGCCTGGCGCTGCGGGCGGGGCAGCGGGCTGGAGTTGGGGCTGCGCAGGCCCGCGGCGGAATTGCGGGCGGCCCAGGCGGGGATGGTGCCGTCCTCGGTGCGCACGGGCGCGGCGAGGATATAGGGCGCGGTGCCGGGACCGAAGGCGGCGGTGAGGATTTCATTGCGCGCCTCGGTCATGGTGGGGCGGCGTTGCGGGGCCGGTTCCATCATGTGCAGCAGCGCCTCGGTGAGCGGGCCGCTGCGCTGCGGCGGAATGATCTGCGCCATGGCGGCGCGCTCCACGATGACGCCGCTGTCCTCGTCGAAGCCGTACGGCGGCTGACCCTCGATGGCGGTGTACAGCGTTGCGCCGAGCGAGAATACGTCGCTGGCGGTGGTCGGGCGGGCGCCGCGCGCCACTTCCGGCGGCAGGTAGGCGGGGGTTCCGGTGATCACGTCACCGACCTCGTCGGTATCGCCCGCGCTGCTGGAGATGCCGAAGTCGCTGAGCTTGACCATGCCGACCTCGTCACCGCGATCGGCGACCAGGATATTGCCGGGCTTGATGTCCCGGTGCGTGATTCCGGCGGCATGCGCGGCGGCCAGTGCGTCGGCGACCTGGGCGCCGATCTGCGCCACCTCGATCGGTGACAGCTGATCCACCAGGGCGAGCGCCTTGGCGACGCTGCGCGAGGGCAGGTACTCCATGACCAGCCAGGGTTCACCGGCCTCGAGGACCACGTCGTAGACGGCGATGGCGTGTTCGTGCGAGAGCTTCGCGGCGACCCGGCCCTCATGCATGATCCGGCTGCGGACCTCGCGCGCCTCGTCCTCGCTGAGTCCGGCCGTGGTCAGCACCTGTTTGATGGCGACATCCCGCTTGAGCAAGCGGTCATGGGCCAGCCAGACCGCGCCCATGCCGCCGCCGCCGAGCTTCGACTTGAGACGGTAGCGGCCGGCAACCAGGGAATCGGGGCCGACGATGGGATTGGCGCGTTCGGTCACGGGTGCAGGGTAGCGGAAAACCATCCTGACTGGCCTGGTTCGAAACTCGTCGTTTGCGCCACTGCCCCTTGACGCGCGGCGGGACTCGAGTTCTACTGTGCATTAGTCGAACATATATTCGATTATGTTAGGTAGCTGGAGCGGTGCTGGTTGTACTCCATCCATGGCGAGAGGTGGGTCGATAGATGGGTTCGGCTGGGGAAGCGAAACAGCGGCAACTGGCGGAACTGCGCCGGCGCATGGCCGCCATTCCGGCGCGCGGCGCGGACGCCGCCGCCCGGATATCCGTGGCCGAGGTGGACGCGGATTCGGGAGTCTTGCGTGGCGAACCCTTGCCGGTGCCGCCCGCCCTCGAAAATCTGCTACCCGAAGGCGCTTTGGTGAAGGGCTCGGTGGTCGCCTACACCGGAGCCCACTCCCTGCTGTCCGGTTTGCTGGCCTCGGTGACCGCTTCCGGCGGCCACGCCGCGGTCGTCGGCCTACCCCGGCTCGGCTTGCTGGCCGCTGCCGAAATGGGTGCCCGGCTGGATCGCCTGGCCGTCGTCACCGACCCCGGTGCCGACCCGCTGGAGATCGCCTCGGTGTTGCTGGAGGGCCTGGACCTGGTTGTCCTGGGCCTGAACGGCGCGTCCGTCCCCCTCTCCCGCACCCGAGTCCTCACCGCCCGCGCCCGCAGCAAGCACTCCACCCTGGTGGTCACCGGCGGTTCCTGGTCCGGCCCCGCCCTCCGCATCGACACCCGGGTCACCGGCTACAGCGGCCTCGGCCGCGGCTCCGGCCGCCTCCGCACCGTCTGCCTCGACGTCTCCGTCCACGGCCGCTCCGCCCAACCCCGCTCCGGCCGCCTCGACCTCTGCCCCCGCAATGGCCGAGTCGAATGGGTCGAACCCGCCCTCACCCCAGCCCCGCCCCTCCCCACCCGCCATGCCGCCTCCGCATCCTGACGCAATCCCGCTCCACGACACCGCTGTTCGGCAATACGCAGGACGGCCCGCATCGGTAACCGGTATGCCCGGTAGCTGCCCGGGCAGTCGCGATGCAGCGCCTGCTGTTCGGCGACACGATGTGGGACGGCTAACCTGCCTGACCAGCATTTTCGGGACGAGCCGCAGGGCTGTTCATCGGTCATCGGTGTCTCGGCGTCCTGGGCGGTTGGTTGGAAGGGTGGGTGGGCGTTGTGCCGCGGTGTAGCGGCCTCGACGCGTTGTGGGACAGATTCTTTCGGTTCGAGTGGTGCGAGCGCGCCGTGGTGATGGAGTGGGTGTGACGGCGCGGCGGTCTCGGGTGCTGGCGGTGTGGTGCCCGGATTGGCCTGCGGTGGCTGCGGCCGCGGAGGCGGGGGCTCCCGTGACGCGGGCGGTGGCGGTGTTTTCGGGGAATCGGGTGGTGGCTTGTTCGGCGGTGGCTCGGGGGGAGGGGGTGCGCCGCGGGCTGCGGCGGCGGGAGGCGCAGGGGTGCTGCCCGGATCTGCTGGTGGCGCAGGATGATCCGGATCGGGATGCGCGATTCTTCGAACCCGTGGTGGCGACCGTGGATGCGACCGTGCCGGGGGTGGAGGTGTTGCGGCCGGGGCTGCTGGTGCTGGCCGCGCGGGGGGCGGCGCGGTTCTTCGGGTCGGAAGAGGCGGCGGCGGAGCGACTGGTGGATGCGGTGGCGGCGGCCGGGGCGGAATGCCAGATCGGGATCGCGGATGAACTGTCGACGGCGGTGCTCGCGGCACGGCGAGCCGTCATCGTGCAGCCGGACGAGGGGGCGGAATTCCTTGCACCGCTGCCAGTTTCGGAGCTGTCGGTCGAACCAGCCCTGGCTCCGCCGGAGCGCAAGGATCTGGTGGATCTGCTGCACCGCTTGGGATTGCGCCGGATCGGTGATTTCGCGGCGCTCACACCGGTCGAGGTGGCCTCCCGTTTCGGCGCGGATGCCATTGCCGCGCACCGCTGTGCGCGCGCCGTGCCGGAACGTCCGCCGTCGGTCAGCACGCCCGCCGCCGACCTGGTGGTGGACTACCGCTGCGACCCGCCGATCGACCGCGTCGATGCCGCCGCTTTCGCGGGCCGCATGCTCGCCACCCAACTCCACGAGGTTCTCGCCGCCGCCTCGGTGGCCTGCACCCGCCTGTCCATCCACGCGGAAACCGAAGCGGGAGAACATCTCTCCCGAACCTGGCGCTGCGCCGAACCCCTCACCCCCGACAGCACCGCCGACCGCATCCGCTGGCAACTCGACGGCTGGCTCACCCGCCGCTCCCTGAGTGGTCGGCGGCCGACACCGCCCAGGCATACGAACTCCGGCACCGCTCGGCACGGCACCGAAGCAGGCTCGGATGTGGTTGGCGCAGAGCTTGATTCGAGTGAGTGGAGTGGGGGGTTGAACGCGCCGATCACTGTGCTGCGGCTGGAGCCGGTCGAAGTGGTGTCGGCGGGGGCCTTGCAGTTGGGGTTGTGGGGTGGGGTGGGGGAAGAAGAGGAGCGGGCTCGGCGGGCGCTGATCAGGGTGCAGGGGCTGCTGGGTGGGGATGCGGTGCGGATCGGGGTGTTGAGCGGTGGGCGGGGACCGGCCGAACGGGTCACCATGGTGACGCTGGGGGATGAGCCGGTGCCCGCGGCCGATCCGGCGCAGCCTTGGCCGGGGCGGCTGCCGGAGCCCGCGCCCACCGTGGTGTTGGTGAACCGGCCCGAGGTGACCCTCGAGGATGCCGGTGGGAACGCGGTGTGGGTGAGCGATCGGGGGCTGTTCACCGCCGATCCGGCTCGGCTGCACTGGGGGAGTCGCAGTTGGGAGCTGGTCGGGTGGGCGGGGCCGTGGCCGCTGGACGACCGTTGGTGGACGCATCAGTTCCGGCACGGGTTCGCCGCCCGCGCCCAGGTGCTGCTCGATCACGACAATCGCGCCCTGCTGCTGCTCGGCTACAACCGCGTCTGGCATGTGGAGGGTCTCTATGAATAGGACTGGCTCGGTGCGCTGAGCTGGTGGTTCGACAAGATCGCTGGTCATGGGGCTATGGCGGTGCGCACAACCTGCGGCGGCGGGGCGGCGGGGTCCGTACGCTGGTTGATCGTGGAGTTGACGGTCACCAGGGTCGCGTTCGAGGACGTGCTGATCGCCTACCGGGATTCGGGGGCGGCGGCCGGTCATCTCGACAGTGAGGTTCCCGTGGTGCTGGTGCACGGCATGGGCGGGGACGGTCACACTTGGGATCGGTTCGCGGCGCAGCTGATGCGGCAGGGGCGGCGGGTGATCATCCCCGATCTGCGCGGGCATGGCCGCAGCGCGCATACCGACTCCTACCGGTTCCCCGAATTCGGCGCGGATATTCTGCGGCTGTGTGAGCGGCTCGGGGTGGAGCAGGTCGATCTGGTCGGGCATTCGCTCGGCGGGTATGCGGTGTCCTGGGCCGCCATGGAACGCCCGGAGCTGGTGCGTCGGTTGGTGATCGAGGAGCAGCCGCTACCGCTGCGGTCCGGTGATGAACAGGTGACGTTCACTCGTCGCCTGCCGTCGGTTCCGGAGTTGTGGCATGCCGGTACCAGCGTGCTGCGGCATCCGCGCGCCGTCCTGGCCTTCGACCGGTCCATGACCGGTGCGGCTCTCGAACAATTCCGTAAGCCCTACCCCGAATGGTGGGAAGGCCTGTCCGATATCACCGCCCCCACCCTCTTCCTGCGCGGCGGCCCAGGCGGCATGGTCGACCCGGCCAAACTGGATCACATGCGCACCGCCCTACAAGACTGCACGGTCCGGGTCTTCACCTGCGGCCACAGCATTCACCGCGACCGCTACCGCGAATTCGAATCCACCGTCCTTCCCTTCCTGGGCCACTGACGGAACTACTCACGCGTTCGCCCTGGTGGAGTGTGAGGGTGTCGGGGGCGGAATCTACAGTTAGGCGGTGTCCGCACTCGATCGTCCCACGCTGGTCTTCGCTGATGAGCAGTCGTTTCGGCAGTGGTTGGCGGCCAACCATGCGGCCGTGGACGGCATCTGGATGAAGTTCGCCAAGAAGGGGTCGGGGTTCACCACGCTCGACTATGACGGCGCGCTGCGGCAGGCGCTGTGTTTCGGGTGGATCGATGGGCAGTCGCGGCGCATGGACGACGAGTTCTTCCTGATGGGGTTCACGCCGCGGCGCCGGCGCAGTCAGTGGTCCGAGCGCAATGTGGGGATCGCGGAGGAGCTGATCGCGCAGGGGCTCATGCATCCCGCCGGGCAGTCCGAGATCGATCGCGCCAAGGAGGACGGGCGCTGGGAGAACGCCATCGGGCGGGATCTGCCGGAGGATTTCCAGGAGGCCCTGGCCCGGCATCCGGAGGCGGCGGCCTTCTTCGAAACCCTGCCCATGCAATCCCGGATCGCGGTCGGCTATCACCTCGGCAGTGCGGCCCGCCCCGAGACTCGGGCGCGCCGCCTGGATCAGATGATCCGCAAACTCATCGACGGACAGCCGCTATGACCGGCTTCGGCGGCCAATTGTGCTCGGTTGCCGCACAGGAGATTCCACTACCCGGTAGCGCCACCCACATCACCGGTTGGCTGTGTATCGAGCAGCCCGGCGCGTGGGGGCGCGATGTGATCGGCGACGAGGTACTCGGCCCCGAGATCACCGCCGAGCTGGCGGCCCGCACCAAGGCCGCCCACGTCCGGCCCACTTTGATCCGCCGCCCCGGCCGCAATGAATTCTCCGGTGTCCGAACGGTTCTCATCGCCCGCACCCATCCCGGGGGTTCGTGGTGCGAGCGCTTCGAGATCACCGACCTGAAGGAGCTCCTGGACCTGGACCTGCACCTGTTGAACGGTCCCGCCCCCGGAATCGGTGTGCCCGTGGATGATCCGGTGATCCTGGTCTGCGCCCACGGCAAACGCGACCAATGCTGCGCCCTCCTGGGCCGCCCCATCGCCGCCCGCCTGGCCACCGAGTACCCCGAGGTCTGGGAGTGCTCCCACACCGGCGGTCACCGCTTCGCCCCCGCCGTGGTCATCCTCCCCACCGGCCTGACTTATGGCCGCCTGACCGAGGATTCGGCCCTGGAACTGCTCGCCGCCACCCGCCGCGGCGACATCTACCTCCCCGGCCTGCGCGGTCGCAGCTGCCACACACCCGTCGAGCAGGTGGCGGAAATAGCGGTCCGCCAGCAGATCGCCGACGAGACCTACACCCACCACGCCCCCGACGAGCCCCCGATCGACGGTCCGCGCACCCTTCCCACCGGTGAGCTCTCACTACCCATGGCCGAAGCTGCCGACGAAGCCGCGGCCATCGACGACTTGACGGTCGAACCCGCCCCCGCCGACACCCACACCTCCGGCGACCCAGCCACTTTCGCGGGCGCGGCCGTCGTAACCCACCGCGACGGCCGCCGCTGGCTGGTCACCACCCGCACCGTCCCCTACGCCCCTCGCCAAGCCAGCTGCGGCGCATCCCCCAAACCCGCTACCGCCGTGGTCGCCGACCAAGTCCACCCTCTGCCCTGACCGCATCGGCCGGTGGCTTGCCGCTCAGGTGACTTGATTGGACTCCGGAATGCCGAAGAGGGACAAGGTTATTCGGTAGAGGAGAGGAGTCAGGGTGGGGAGGTCGGCGGGGTGGGAGGAGAGTAGGCGGTCGCGAATTCGGTCGTCTATTCCACCGATGAGGAAGTCGAAAGTTTCGGGTGGGATGTCCGCGGGGATATCGCCTGTGGCGCGGCCGATTTCGAAGGCGGCGCGCATGCGGTCGGCGAAGATTTTTTTGAGGGTGGCGCGCTGGCGGGCTACTCGGGGGCCCGCTGCCAAGGCCTCGATGTGCAGGGCTTTGGCGAATTTGGTGTGCTCGGTGAGGATTTGGAGATATTCCGCGAGAGTGGCGTGGATCAGGTTGCGCCAGTCGGTGCGGGGGGCGGCGGTACCGGCTTTCGCCAGGACGGCGATCACATAGTTGACGGCCTCGTCGTAGGCGGCCGCGAAGCAGTCGTCGCGGTCGCTGAAGAACTGGTAGAAGGTGCGGCGGGAGACGCCCGCATCGGCCACGATGTGGGCCACGGTGGTGGTGGCGTAGCCGCGGTCGGCGACCGATTCCAGCACGCTCCACATCATCCGGTAGCGCTGCGAGTTCTCCACCGTCGAGCGGTCGAGACCGTGCGTGCCGCGGGGCAGCCGGGTGCGATCGACATCGGGGCCGAGACTCATTCGTCGAGGATATCGAGTCGAGGCCGCAGTGGGTCGGGATCGGATCCGGGCCGGAAAGGTCGATACCGGGGCCGGAAATGATTGTGGCGGGCAACATCATTGCGTGTAGAACGTGTCGCCGGTTACAGTCTCGAATCGTTGGGTACGTGAACGTTTCCATGGGGGTCGGATGAAGGTCAGGAATCTTAAGGGGCGCATCACCGCTGCGCTGGCCCTGCTCACCGCGGCGGTCACCGTGGGCGCGCTGGCGACGCCCGCCGCGACCGCCGAACCGGATGCCGGACCGCTCGGTGCGGCCTGGACGAACACCCACGATGCCGCGCCGCAGTATCCCGGTGTGCACATCGATTGGGATGTGCCCATCACCATGAGCGACGGAACAGTGTTGAAGGCCAACGTCTATCGGCCGATGGATGCCCAGGGCCGGATCGTGGACACCCCGCTGCCGACCATCGTGAACCTGACCCCGTACACCAAACTCATGTCGATGATCGCCGATTCGGCGCTCTCGGTCCCGGTGCTGCCGGACATTCTCGAGAACTTCTTGCAGGGCTTCGACCTGTCCGCCTTCGGCTTGGGCGGTCTCACCGAACTCACCAAGGCCCTGCCGGGTGGTGCCGGGCGCGTGTTCACCGCCGACCGCAAGCTGATTCAGAGCGGCTACACGCAGGTCGTCGCCGATGTGCGCGGTACCGGGTTTTCCGAGGGCGTCTGGCAGGTGTTCCAGCAACGCGAACAGCTCGACAATGTCGAGGTGATCGACTGGGCGAGTCGTCAGCCCTGGTCGGACGGCAATGTCGGGATGACGGGCGTCTCCTACTCGGCCATCAACCAGCTGCACGCCGCCGAGCAGCACCCCGCCGCGCTGAAGGCCATCTTCCCTGTCGAACCGGGCAGTGATCTGGTGCGCGATGTGCTCGCCACCGGTGGTGCGCTCGGCTTCGGTTTCATTCCGCCGTGGCTGCTCGGCGTCGACACCCTCAAGCTGATCCCGGATCTCGCCTCGGTCTTCAACGGCACCTTCGACTGGCAGTGGCTGGCCGACCGGGTGCAGAGCCCACTCACGTTCTTCGACTACATCATTCAAGCGCTGACCATCAACAGCGTCCCGGAGATTCCCGACAATCTGAAGAGCCTGCTGGAGACGGACAGTCCCCTGCGCACCGGCTGGCTCGGTCACCCCGACCGGATCCAGGTGCCGACCCTTGTCTACGGCGGCTGGCACGACATCTTCACCTACTCCGAACCGCGCATCTACAACGCGATTCCCTTGCCGCCCGGGCAGAAACAGCTCATCATGGCCGACACTTACCATGCGAATCCGGGCAGCGGCTTCGGTTCGGCGGGTGCACCGCCGCGCCTGGATGTGCTGCAACGCGCCTGGTTCGACAAGTGGCTCAAGGGAATCGACAACGGCATCGACGGCTACGGTCCGGTGACGCTGTTCCAGCAGGGCGGCTCCTGGACGACCGCCGGTGAATTCCCGCGCGCCGAAGCCGATTACCGCCGCCTGTACCTGTCGGCCGCATCCAGCGGGACCACCGGCACCAGCCTGCACGACGGCAGCCTGACCGCCGAACCCGGCGACGCCGCCCGGCTCACCGTCGGACCCGGCATCATGAGCCTGTGCTCACGGGATTCCGCGCAGATCACCGCGGGCATCACCGCCATCCTGGACGCGTGCGCCAAGGATGCCCGCCCGATGGAACTCAATGGCCTGACCTTCACCGGCGCACCGGTTTCCGAGCCGACCCTCATCTCCGGCCCGGTCAACCTGCACCTGAACACGGTGCTCGACGCGACCGACGGATACTGGTCCGCCACGCTCAATGATGTTGCCCCCGACGGCAAGTCCACCGTCCTCACCTCCGGCCAGCTGACCGCCTCACTGCGAAAAGTGGACGAAGCCAAGGCAACCCGCTCCGCCAACGGCGACTACACCGACCCCTACCCCTACCTGACCCTGGACACCCGCGAGCCCCTGATCCCCGGCCAGCCCACCCAACTGGACCTGGGCCTGACCGCCACCGACGCGGTCCTGCAACCCGGTCACCGCCTCCGCATAGACGTCTTCGCCTTCAACTTCCCCCGCGGACTCCCGCTACGACCACTCCTCAATGAAAGCGGATTGCACCAGCAGCACATCGAACTCGACCCGAGCGCCCCGAGCTGGATCAATATCCCGATCGGCGGCAACCCCGGCTGGTAAGACCGCCACGAGCCAACCATCGAGAACGCCGCCCCCGGAATCATTTCCGGGGGCGGCGGCAGGTTGGACGGCAGGCTGAACGGCCAATGGCCTCCGGTGCCTAGACCCCGTAGCAACGCGAGCCGAGAGCCCGAAAAGTGGGTGAAGCCGATCGAGCCCAGCGACGCTGTCGAATCCGCAGTGGGCCTGACACTTTCGGCGACTTGGGCGGTCGTCATCTCGGTTCGATGACCTGTGCGCGTCGGGCCGGGTTGTCGAATGCTGGTGTCGCGCTGCGGGTGTGGATGGCGCTATAGATCGCGATGGCGAACAGTAGGGCCGCTGCGCCCGCGAACCAGTCGCCGAAGCGGGCGTAGATGGTGGGGGTGGCGGGTTGGGGGAGGGCGGCGAGGATGGTTCGGGTTCGGTCGATGTCGGTGGGGGTGGAGGCGAGGATTCGACCGTGGGCATCGCTGAGGACGAGGTCGCCCAGTTGGGCGGGGCGGGCTATGGCCAGGCCGGATTCGACGCCGCGCAGGACGGCCATGCGGCTGTGCCGCCAGCGGTCTTCGCGGAAGTCGAGGGCGGGGACCAGGAGCAGGGTCGCGCCTTCGGTTCTGTTGGTGCGCACCAGGTCCGGGTAGTCCAGGTCGTAGCAGACGGCCAGGGCCCAGGGGGTGCCGGGCACCTGTTTCGATTCGGTGCCCGGGGTCAGGTCCGATTCCAGGCCGGGGACCAGATGGTGTTTGGCGTAGACGGTTCCGGAGGGGAAGTCGATGGCGGCATTGATGCTGGTGTCGCCCCGGGCCAGGACCAGGCCCGCGATCACGTGCAGGTTCCGGCGATTCGCCACCTCGGTGAGTGGGCCGGACAGGATGGGCAGGGTGGATTCGGTTGCACTCCAGGACTTCTCGGGCAAGACCACGATTCGTGCGCCACGGTCGGCGAGCCGGTCGATCTCGGTCACGGTCCGGGTGATCATGTCGCGCCCATCGGCGGAATCGACCGGGACGAAATCCTCGGGCTGGGATACCGCGACCAGACCCACGATCACCGGATCGCGGCCCGCGGGGGTGGACAGCTGCCAGACGCCATAACCCAGGACGGCGAGCAGCACCGTGGATGCGGCCGCCGCACAACGGATTCGAGCGGCGCGGGGCGCGGTGGTGTCGAGCAGCACCGCCAGCACCGCCGGGATCAGCATGATCAGGAATGAGATTCCCAGCCACCCGGTCAGCGCGGCCACCTGGATGACCGGCAGCACGCCCGCCTGTGTGTAGGCCACGCTCCACCACGCGCCGATCAGCCCGGTCAGGGAGATCAGGTATTCCATCAGGACCCAGCCCGCGGGCAGTGCGAGCATGGCCGCGCCGGGGCGGCCGCGGCGGATCAGCGTGCGAGTCAGCACGATCAGCCCGGCATAGCTGAGGCTGTTGACGCCGAGCAGCAGGATCGTCGGCAGCGGCGGCTGTTCGAGCGTGGTGCCGAAATAGGAGATGAAGGGGTACGCGCCGCCCAGCCAGGACACGACCGCGGCGGCGAACGCCATCCGGGCCGAAACCCGGGGCGCGAGTAGCAGAATCGGGAGCGGGGCCAGGGCCACGAATCCGGGATGCGGGTGCAGGCCGGTGCCGAGCAGCCACAACACCGCCGAAAGCACTACCGCGGCGACCGGCAGGAGAAGACGTTTCACGATATGAATGCTGGTCCGCCGGGCCTTCACGCACATCGCCGACAGGAGTGAACCAGGGCTGGTCCCTGCGGGTGATCCGGCCGCGGCTCTCTGCGGGCGCGCTTGTTCCCGGTCCGTGCGGGTGACGCCCTCGTCGGGCCTTCTCACCGGCCTGTTCAGGGGTGGTCTCGGCCCGGCACCACCAGTCCGGCCTCGTACGCGAACACCACGGCCTGCACCCGATCTCGCAGCGACAGTTTGGAAAGCAGTGCGCTGACATGGGTTTTCACGGTGTGCTCGCTGACGATCAGAGCCTCCGCGATCTCCGCGTTCGACTGCCCGCGCGCCAGTTCACGCAGGGTGTCGCGTTCGCGGTCGGTCAATTCGCTCAAACGGTTCGCCAGCTCCGGGCGCGGATGGCCGTGCCCCGACAGTTGGGCGATCAAACGCCGGGTGATCGTGGGTGCCAGCAGCGCTTCACCGTCGGCCACCACCCGGACCGCCGCCACCAGTTCATCGCGCCGGGCATCCTTGAGCAGGAATCCGCTCGCACCGGCACGCAGCGCGGCGTAGACGTATTCGTCCGCGTCGAACATGGTCAGTACCAGTACTTTCGCGGGCGTGCGGGCGCAGATGCGGGCGGTGGCGGCGACGCCGTCCAAGCGCGGCATGCGAATATCCATCACCACCACGTCGGGCGACAAGGCCTCGGCCTTCTCGACGGCTTCGATGCCATCGGCGGCCTCACCCACGACGGTGATATCGGATTCCGCGGCGAGGATCATGCCGAATCCACCGCGGAACAGCTCCTGATCATCGACTACGAGCACCCGCACGCTCACACCTCCCTGGCGATGGGCAGTTCCGCGACAACGGTGAAGCCAGCCCCGGATCCATTGGTGCGCAACACTCCACCGCACGCTTCGACGCGCTCGCGCATGCCGATCAGTCCGGTGCCGGTCGGCTCGAGGCGTGGGCCGGTCGGCTCGATGCCGATGCGGTCGGTGCTGGTTCCCGTGCGGCTGGTTCCCGGCCGGGCTGCGCCATCATCGGCAACGCGAACCGTCAATTGTGTTGTGGACCAGTCCAATACGACCTCTACATGCTCGGCCCGCGCATGCTCGAGCGTATTGGTGAGCGCCTGCTGCACCACACGATAGGCGGCGACCCCGACCTCGCCGGAAACTGGTCTGCTGTCACCCTTCTCGATGAATGTCGCCGCCACACCCCCGCGTCGGCACATGTCCACCAGATCGGGGATCGTCGCGAGACCGGGCTGATGCCGAGCCTTGTCCTGCCCATCACGCAGGCTGGCGAGGCTGAGCCGCAATTCGTGTACCGCGCTGCGCCCGGTATCCGCGATCCCCGCGAAGGTGGCGTCCGCGCGATCCGGATCGGTGTGCGTGAACAGTGGCCCGGTCTCTGCCTGCACGATCATCAAACCCACTGCGTGCGTGACGATATCGTGCACATCCCGGGCAATCGACACTCGTTCCCGCGCCACCGCCGCGACCCGCTCCTCATCCACCCGCAAGGCCCGCTCCCGCAATAACTCGATCTGCGCATGCCGAGCCCGCACCCCCGTCCCCAGCGTCCACGCCGTCAAGAACGACAGCGCCGCATACCCGTACGACTCCACCGGTTCCCCCGGCAATATCAATGACACGAGAATCCCCAGCCCCCCGGCCACGACCGAGATCCGTCGCACAATCGCCCCGCTGTAAGCGGCAATTGTGTACGAGCACACCACGGTCCCATAAGGCAGCACCGGCAGCGCATGCGCACAGGCCAGCCCGATGACCCCCGCCCCGACCACCCCTCCCGCCACCAACGGCTCCCGCCTCCGCCACAGCAACGGCACCGAGCCCAGCACTCCCAGCCCGATCACCCACCAGCCCCGCCTTTCCGCCACTTGCGGCCCCACCGTAGCCACCGTCACCAACACCGTGACAACAACATCCGCCACCCACCCCGGCAGCCCCCGAACCCAAGCCGCCACCACCCCTTCCCCACTCCAGGGAACGACAGCGTCATCACGAATACTCATAGCCCCCCGAGTCTCCCTGGTCCCGTCCCGCCCCGCCTCCCACGCCAGGACGATCCCCATCTCATCCGTGAGAGCGAGTTATCAAGATCAGGGAGCTCTGGTGGCGGGAATTTGTCCAATTCCCCGCCACCAGAGCTCCCTGATCTTGTTCGGGTGCGGTGTTGCTTGGGTGGGGATTACCAGTGGGTGCCGGGGACGAGGCGGGCGGCGCGGCGGAGGGCGGTGCCGGTTACTCGGAGGGCGGGTGGGACGGGGCGGCGACGGCGTTGGGGGACAACGATTTCGACGTCGGTGGTTTCATCGGTGACTGTTTCGCCCTTGGCGGCGGCGGAGTCGGGGATGGCGCGGTAGTAGCGGTGCAGGACGCGCTCCTTGATGGAGGGGGCTACCAGGTTGCCGTATTCGGCGAGGGTGCCGAGGGGGACGTCGATGCGGCGGGGGCGTTCGCTGAGGGCTCGGACGATGAGGGCCGCTGCCCATTCGGCGGATTGGGTGGAGGTGCCCTGGTCGCCGCTGGGGGCGATCATGGGGGTGCGGACCAGGGGCATGTGGATGGTGGTGAAAGTGACGTTGTCGGCGAGCATTTCGGCGGCGGTCACTTCGGCGAACTTGTCGAGGGCGGCCTTGCTGGCCAGGTAGGCGGCGAAACGGGGGGTGGCCACCTGGACTCCGGCGCTCGAAATGTTCACGATGTGACCGTCTTTGCGCTCGCGCATCTGCGGGAGCAGGGCGAGGGTCATGCGGACCGCGCCGAAGTAGTTGACCGCCATGGTGCGCTCGAAGTCGTGCATGCGGTCGGTGGAGCGGTGCACGGCGCGGCGGATGGAGCGGCCCGCATTATTGACCAGCATGTCGACATGCCCGTGATCGGACAGGATGAGCGTGATCGCACGGTCCACGGATTCGGCGTCGGTGACATCGCACTGGTAGGCGTAAGCCGTGCCGCCGTCGGCATTGATCTTCTCGACCACGGTGGCGAGCTCATCGCCGCGGCGGGCGAGCAGGATGACGACCGCGCCCTTCTCGGCGACGGCGTGCGCGGCGGCCAGGCCGATGCCGGAGGAAGCGCCGGTGATCAGGACGTGCTTACCGGTCAGGTCGCGCCGGGCACGCCGGCGGGCCAGGTAACCGGAGCCATTGGTGGCGGACAGATCGGTCATCGCTGCTCCCTTGCGGATCGAATTGCCTAGAACTTACTTCAAAGTAAGTTCCGCTGCCAGGGTGACCCACCAGACACTCGAATTGCCTCCGGACTTCGCCCTCGAATGGCGGCAAAGCGCGGTGCTGATGTGCCTCTCGAGCCCCCTGGGGTTTCTGGGTTCGGCTTCGGCGGGTCCTTGTAGAGACCGCTCGGTTTCGAATGTATGTTCGATACCCGAAGGTTGCTGCGGAGAGGAGGTACGCGTCATGGGCTGGCACCACGGTCCACCGTCATGGGCGGAAATGGAACGCGTGCTGTCCGGGCGGCCGAGCGCGGAACGCGCCTACCCCGAAGGCGACGGCGGCGACAGTCCGGCCTGGTCACGCAAGCGAGGGAAATATCAGGCCGGGGCGCTCGAGCGCGCCGCGGCGGCGGTGCCGTACGCGGAACTGCACACCCACTCGGCCTACAGCTTCCTCGACGGCGCGAGCCAGCCCGAGGAACTCGTCGAGGAGGCGGTGCGGCTCGGACTGGAAGCCCTCGCCCTCACCGACCACGACGGGTTCTACGGCGTGGTGCGATTCGCGGAGGCCGCCCGCGAATGGGGCATGCCAACCATCTTCGGCGCGGAACTCTCGATCGGCACCGCGGCCCGGGCGGGCGCGCACCTCCAGCCGCGCGGAATCCGGCGAGGCCGTGGCGGCGAACCCCGCTCCGGA
This sequence comes from Nocardia sp. NPDC051030, assembly GCF_040683015.1. Lineage (NCBI taxonomy): Bacteria > Bacillati > Actinomycetota > Actinomycetes > Mycobacteriales > Nocardiaceae > Nocardia > Nocardia sp. NPDC051030. The sequence continues at coordinate 418,011 of NZ_JBFBCD010000006.1, forward strand.
CAGCGGGCCGCCCAAACGCAGGCGGGTATCGCGGAAGGCGGGGAGCATGGCGAATTCGATACGCAGGGTAGAGAACTCGACGTGCGGAGTAGGGGTGGCCGCACCGGTGCCTCGGCGGGGACCGACTCCGCACCGCGCACCGGCGCGCCCGACCCGGCCGGACCGCATCTGCTGGTGCTGGCGCGCGGGCAGGAAGGGTATCGCAGGCTGTCCCGGGAGATCGCCGCCGCGCATATGGCGGCGGGGGAGAAGGGGATTCTGCGCTACGACCTGGACCGGCTCACCGAGGCGGCGGGCGGGCACTGGCATGTGCTCACCGGCTGCCGTAAGGGCACGGTGCGGCAAGCCCTCGAACAGAGTGACGCGGCGGCGGAGGCGGCACTGCGAGATCTGGTGGAGCGCTTCGGGAATGAGCATGTGAGCGTGGAACTCACTCACCACGGCATTCCCGAGGATGATGAGCGCAATGCCCGGCTCATCGCACTGGCCGACCGGGTCGGATTGCCCGTACTCGCCACCACCGGAGCGCATTTCGCCGCACCGCCGCAGCGGCAGCGGGCCATGGCGCTCGCCGCTATTCGGGCCCGGCAGAGCCTGGATGAGATGGCGGGGTGGCTGGCTCCCACCGGCGGCGCGCATCTGCGATCCGGGGCGGAGATGGCGCGACTGTTCGCGGAGTGCCCGCGCGCGGTGGCGAATGCCGTTGCACTGGCCCGGGAATGCGCATTCGACCTGCGTTTGATCGCACCGCAGCTGCCGCCGTTCGACGTGCCGGACGGGCATGACGAGAACTCGTGGCTGCGGGAACTCACCATGGAGGGCGCGGCCCGCCGCTATGGCCCGCGCGCCGGTAATGAGAAGGCGTACCGGCAGCTCGAGCACGAACTGGAGGTGATCGCGCGGCTCGGCTTCCCGGGCTACTTCCTGGTGGTGCACGACATCGTGAGCTTCTGCCGTGACAGCGACATCCTGTGCCAGGGAAGAGGTTCCGCCGCCAACTCGGCCGTCTGCTACGCCATCGGCATCACCAATGTGGATCCGGTCGCCAATAAGCTGCTCTTCGAGCGGTTCCTGTCGCCGGAGCGCGACGGCCCGCCCGATATCGACGTGGATATCGAATCCGATCGCCGCGAGGAGGCGATCCAGCACGTCTACGCCAAATACGGACGCGAGTACGCGGCACAGGTGGCCAATGTGATCACCTATCGCGGTCGCTCCGCCGTGCGGGATGCCGCACGCGCCCTGGGGTTTTCACCCGGTCAACAGGATGCCTGGAGCAAACAGGTGAGCCGCTGGACCGGAGTTTCCAAGGAGGAGCACACCGATATCCCGGCGGACGTGCTGTCCCTGGCCGGTGAATTGGAGGGCCTGCCAAGACATCTCGGCATTCACTCCGGCGGCATGGTGATCTGCGACCGGCCCATTGCCGATGTCTGCCCCACCGAATGGGCGCGCATGGCCGGACGCAGCGTCCTGCAATGGGACAAGGATGATTGCGCCGCAGCGGGATTGGTGAAATTCGATCTGCTCGGGCTGGGCATGCTGTCGGCGCTGCACTACATGATCGACCTGGTGCGCGAGCACAAATCGGAGACCGTCGAACTGCATCGCCTGGATCTCACCGAAGCCGCCGTATACGACATGCTGTGCCGCGCCGACTCGGTGGGCGTATTCCAGGTGGAATCGCGGGCGCAGATGGCGACCCTGCCGCGTCTGAAGCCACGCAACTTCTATGACCTGGTGGTGGAGGTGGCGCTCATTCGGCCCGGCCCGATTCAGGGCGGATCCGTGCACCCCTACATTCGCCGCCGCAATGGGAGGGAGAAGGTCGAATACGACCATCCCGCACTGGAGAATTCCCTCGAACGCACCCTCGGCATCCCGCTGTTCCAGGAGCAGCTCATGCAAATGGCCGTGGATATCGCCGGATTCACCGCCACCGAAGCCGATCAGCTGCGCCGCGCCATGGGCTCCAAACGTTCCACCGAGAAGATGGAACTCCTCCGCGAACGCTTCTACCAGGGCATGCGTGACCTGCACGGCATTACCGGCGAGATCGCCGACCGCATCTACGAGAAGGTGTACGCCTTCGCGAATTTCGGTTTCCCGGAAAGCCATTCGCAGAGTTTCGCCTCCCTGGTCTTCTACTCGTCCTGGTTCAAACTGCACCACCCGGCTGCCTTCTGCGCCGGACTGCTGCGCGCCCAGCCGATGGGCTTCTACTCCCCGCAGTCCCTGGTCGCCGACGCCCGCAGGCACGGCGTCACCGTGCACGGCCCCGATATCAACCACAGCCTGGCCGAGGCCACCCTGGAAGCGAAGGGCATGCAGGTCCGCCTGGGTCTGGCCGCCGTCCGTCACATCGGCACCGAACTGGCCGAGCAGATCGTCACCGCCCGCATGCCCGGCCCCTATACTTCATTCCTGGATCTCACCGGCCGCGTGGAATTGACTGTCCCGCAAGCGGAATCGCTGGCCACCGCCGGTGCCCTCGGCAGCCTCGGCATCACCCGCCGCCAAGCCCTCTGGGCCGCCGGAGCCGCTGCAGGCGAACGCCCCGACCGCCTCCCCGGCACCGGTGCGGCCACCGACGCCCCCGCCCTCCCCGGCATGAGCAAACTCGAACTGGCGGCAGCGGACGTCTGGGCCACCGGCGTCACCCCCGACAGCTACCCCACCGAATTCCTCCGCCCCCGCCTGGATGCCCTCGGCGTAATCCCCGCCGCCCACCTCCTCGGAATCCGCGACGGCACAAGAGTTCTCGTAGGCGGTGCGGTAACCCACCGCCAACGCCCCGCCACCGCAGGCGGCGTCACCTTCCTCAACCTGGAAGACGAAACCGGCATGATCAATGTCGTCTGCTCGGTAGGCCTCTGGGCCCGCTACCGCCGCCTCGCCCAATCCGCCCCCGCCCTCCTCATCCGAGGCCGAGTCCAAAACGCCGAAGGCGCAGTCACCGTAGTAGCCGAACACCTCCAACGCCTCGACCTCCGAATAGAGGCCCGCTCCCGAGACTTCCGATGACCCCGGGACAATGTTCCCGACGAGAAGGGAGCAGCGCGTGACCGTAGTCCGGGCAACGATCAAGCCGAACAGCAAGAAGGGTCCACTCGTCGAAACCCTCGAAGACGGCACCCTCCAGCTCTACGTCCGCGCCCCCGCCGTAGAAGGCAAAGCCAACAAGGCAGCCTGCGAACTCCTCGCCGACCACTATGGCGTCCCCAAATCCGCCGTCCGCGTCACCGCCGGAGCCACCTCCCGCTTCAAACGCTTCGAGATCGACGACTGATTTCAGTACTCGAGTTCAGCCCATGGAATACGAATCGAGAACGGAAAGTCGAACTCGACGCCATCGGTTTCTGCGGGCGACCACTCACCTGCGAGAACGTAATTGGCGGGGCGTAGTGGGCGCACTCCCTCGACCAAGTGACCACGTTCGAGTTCGAGCGCGAGCGCGTACGCTCTGATGGTCGATATGGCGGGTCCGTTCAGATCCAGACGAGCTTCCCAGTACCACGGAATCCCAGCGCTCGCGTAGCGGTTCTTCTTCGCTTCCATATCGGGCTCCGTGTTGGAGGGTGACAGCACCTCACCAACCAGGAGGACATCGGTGGCGCGAATGTCTTGAAGCGTAGACGGAAGACATTGAAACACCAGGAAATCCGGCGTCATAAAGTCGGACTTTCCGCTTTGTCCGAAGAAGACGTTGTTCTCGGCATCCACCTGCCAGCACAGCTCTGTACGCTCTGCCATCGACTTTTGCGCGCAACGCTCCAATGCGTTGGCCAGTCGGCGCATGAACCTCTGGTGCGGGGAGGGGCCCCGCCGAACCCAGACCACCCGGCCGTTCCATAGCTCGATCTGCTCCGCGATCTCTTCCGGAAGTCGTTCGAGTTCCTCCCAAGACATGTACTCCGGGAGTTCGGGCCGTTCGATGTGTGGAATGGACACGTCATCAGGGTATTTCCCCATGTCCGCAGCCTCCTGAGTTTGCGCAGCAAGGACGGTTTCGTCCGGATTTCTCATGCGCCTTGTGTCAGTAGACCTCTCGAACGGCTGCCTGTCACCTATACCGCGCCGGGGAAGCCCAACTGCCGCCAGGCTTCGTAGACGGAGACTGCGGCGGCGTTGGAGAGGTTCATGGAGCGGCGGCCGGGGAGCATGGGGATGCGGAGGCGGTCCGTTACCCGGGGGTCGGCGAGAACCGCTTCCGGAAGGCCGGTGGGTTCGGGGCCGAAGAGGAAGACGTCGCCCTTGCGGTAGGCGATGTCGGTGTTGCGGGTGGTGGCGGCCGCGGTGAAGGCGAAGACTCGCTCGGGCTGGATGGAATCCCAGGCGGCGGAGAGATTCTCGTGCACGGTGACCGAGGCCAGGTCGTGGTAGTCCAACCCGGCCCGGCGTAGCTTCGGCTCGGATAGGTCGAAGCCGAGGGGTTCGATCAGATGGAGTTCGCAGCCGGTACCGGCGGCGAGCCGGATGGCGTTGCCGGTATTGGGCGGGATGCGCGGTTCGAAGAACACCAGATGGAACACGCGGTCCAGCATCTCAGAACAAGAGAACCGTACTGTTCGTGACCCGGCCGTTAGACTCGGCGCGTGAGTCCAGCCCATGCCGCGCCCGAGAGCCGCACCAGTCGCTCCGGAGCGTTCTTCCGGGAGAATCTGCCGATTGTGCTGGTCGCCGTGGTGATGGTGGTGGCGGTGGTGTTCCTGGCGTGGGATCGGTGGCGGCGGGGGACGTTCTTCTTCGGGGGTGCGACATTGCTGGCGGCAGCATTGCGGATGCTGCTGCCGACAGATCGGGCCGGATTGCTGGCGGTTCGGGGTAAGACTTTCGACGTGGTCTGGCTGACCGTGCTCGGGGTCGCGATCATTGCGCTGGCCGCGACCATCAGCAGCCTCGGCGTGACCTAGACCGTCAGGCGACGCCCGAGTTCGCGGCGTAAGACCTCCTGGTCGGGGAGGCGTTCGAGTACGCGCAGCACGGCGGGACGGAGTTCGCGCTGCTCTTCCGGGGATAGTAGGTCGACCAGATCGCGAAGATCCATGTCATCGAATGCGGACGTCATGGTGCACACATTACGGTCGGGAAACGCGAAGCACACGGATTCCGGGGCCACCGTTACGGAGGTGTCATCGGAACGAAATCAGCAGCGGGTCAGGGTATTTCGGACGAAACAGGCCCGACATGCGACGGTGTGTAACCTGGCTCGGCGGATCTCCGTCCATGGTCCGGACGGACATCCGCCGAAGTTCCGAGCGGCCGCCCGTCAGCGCCGGGCGGCACGCACCGCGCGAGCCAGTTCCATCGTCTCGACCATGAGTTTGCCGACCGCTTCGGTCTCGGTGAGGAAGCCGTCGTGGCCGTCGCGCGAGCGGACGATCTCGAGGCCCTTACAACCGGGCAGCAATTCGGCCAGCTCGGCCTGCGTGCGCAGCGGGTACAGCCGATCGGAGTCGACGCCGCCGATCACACAGGGCACCGGCGTGGCCGCGAGGGCCGCCTCGACGCCGCCGCGTCCGCGACCCACGTCATGCCGGTTCATGGCCTCGGTGAGTAGGACGTAGGTGGCCGGGTCGAAACGCGAACAAAGCTTGTCCGCCTGATACTCCAGATAGGACTGCACCGCGTAACGGCCGCCCTCCCACGGGTTCTCATCGCCCTGCCCGTGATTCTCGAACCGATGGTCGAGCTCGAATTCGGTGCGATAGGTCAGGTGCGCGATCCGCCGGGCAATGCCCATGCCGGTCATCGGCGCGCGGCCGGTGCCGTGATAGTTGCCGCCCTGCCAGTCCGGATCGGACTGGATGGCGGCGATCTGGGTGGTCTGGGTGCCGATCTGATCGGCGGTCGCGCGTGCGCCGACGGCGAGCACCAGGGCCGCGCCGACGCGTTCGGGATGGCCGACCATCCATTCCAGGACCCGCATGCCGCCCATGGAGCCGCCCACGACGGCGGTCAGGCGGTCGATGCCGAGCAGATCGAACAACTTGGCCTCGGCCGTCACCTGGTCCCGGATGGAGATCTCGGGAAACCGTGTGCCCCAAGCCTTTCCATCCGCCGCCAGCGACGAGGGCCCGGTGCTGCCCTTGCAGCCGCCGAGCACGTTCGTGGCGATCACGCACCATTCGCGGGTGTCGATGGCCGCGCCCTCACCGACAATGCCGTCCCACCAGCCGGGCTGGGGGTGATGCACGTCCGCGGCACCGACCACATGCGAGTCACCGGTCAGCGCATGCTCGACCAGCACCACATTGTCGGCGTTCGCGGAGAGTTCGCCCCACCGCTGCACGGCGAGCGTGACGTCCGGGATGACCGCGCCGTTCTCCAGCCGCACGGCCCCGATGGAAATGCTGCCGAGCGTCCCGTCCGGCGGCGGAAGCAGGACTTCCGCGGCCGGACGGGAGGTGCTCGATTCGATGTTCACGGTCAACTTGCCGCCGCCGTCAGTCCGGAGCGCAGATCGGCCAGAATGTCGTCGATGCCCTCGATACCGACGGCCAAACGCACGAGACCAGGCGTGACACCGGAAGCGAGCTGTTCTTCCGGGGTCAGCTGGGAATGCGTGGTGGAGGCCGGGTGGATGACGAGCGAGCGCACATCCCCGATGTTAGCGACATGGCTGTGCAGCACCAGTGCGTCCACGAACTTCTTGCCCGCATCGACACCGCCGGCCAGTTCGAAGGACACGATCGCGCCGACACCCTTGGGAGCCAGTTGTTTGCCACGCTCGAACCAGGGCGAGCCCGGGAGCCCGGCGTAGAACACCGATTCGACGCCCGGCTGCTCGCTCAGGAACTCCGCGACCGCCTGCGCGTTCGCCACGTGCCGCTCGATCCGCAGGCTCAGCGTCTCGATGCCCTGGCTGATCAGGAAGGCATTGAACGGCGAGACGGCCGCACCCAGATCGCGCAGCAGCTGCACGCGCGCCTTGAGCGCATACGCGGGCGCGCCCAGATCGGCGAACACCACACCGTGGTAGCTGGGATCCGCGGTGGTGAAGCCCGGGAACCGCGACTTGCCGTCGGCGTCGGTGACGGTCCAATCGAACGCGCCGCCATCCACGATCACGCCCGCGACCGCCGAACCGTGCCCGCCCAGATACTTGGTCGCCGAATGCACGACGATGTCCGCACCCTGCTTCAGCGGCTGGATCAGGTATGGGGTGGCGACCGTGTTGTCCACGATCAGCGGCACGCCCGCCGCATGCGCGACACCCGAGATGCCCGGGATATCCAGCACCGAGCTGCTCGGATTGGCGATCGTCTCACCGTAGAAAGCCTTGGTATTCGGCCGGATAGCCGCCTGCCACTGCGCCAGATCGTCCGGATCCTCGACGAAACTGACCTCGATACCCAGCTTGGGCAGCGAGTAGTGGAAGAGGTTGTAGGTGCCGCCGTACAGGTGCGGGCTGGAGACGATGTGATCCCCGGCCTCGGCCAGATTCAGGATGGCGTAGGTTTCCGCGGCCTGCCCGGAGGCCAGCAGCAGTGCGGCCACACCGCCTTCGAGCGCGGCGATGCGCTGCTCCACCACGTCCTGGGTGGGGTTCATGATGCGGGTGTAGATATTGCCCGGCTCGGCGAGTCCGAAGAGCGCGGCGGCGTGATCGGTGTCGCGGAACGCGTACGACGTGGTCTGGTAGATGGGCAGGGCGCGGGCGCCGGTGCCGGCATCGGGGGACTGTCCGGCGTGAATCTGCAAGGTCTCGAAAGACCAGGCGGCCGGATCGATTTCCCCACTCGCCGGGGTTGCGGCGGGCGCGGTCGAGTCACTCATGTCGTGCTCCAAGAAAAGGTCGCCGATAGGCGGAATTTGAGGTTATCTGAAGGCGAATAGGCTTCGACAACAACACATTTCGGTGGCCTCCTACAGTGCGCTTGCGCTCGTCCTTCGAGCGCCCGGTCCTCACCCGGAGCACCCCACCGCAGCTGGAGGGTTGCCGATCAGCGAGCCGGGGCTTATCGCTGATGCTCTTGACCTGTTCGGGATTCTAACGGGGAGTAGCGGCCGCTTCCGAGGTGGGGTCGGCCACAATGGGCGCGGCGCAGACCCGGGCGAATTCGTGATACGCCCTGACCACGGCATCGGCCATGCCGCGCGCCGAGCTCATCACGCAATCGGGCGGACCGGCCTCGGTCTCGCATTCGGTGCCGACTCGCATGATGGTGTGCCAGGTGCCGAGGATGAGTCGCACCGCCAGTCCGTCCGGATCGCTGCCCATGCGTTCGCCCAGCACGGTCGACATCTGCCGCATCTTGTGTTCGGCGGCATCGAGGCTGGCGGCGCGGACCGCCGGGCTGGTGCGAATGATGTTCTGCATCTGCTGGAACCAGGTGAACCGTGGTGCCGCTCCGTCGTCGACGACGTCGTCCACGAAGCTGAGGAAGGAATCGAGCAGTGCCCGCATCTCATTGCCGGTGATGGGCTGGGCGCGCAGGTTTTCCGCGATCACGGCCGACCATTCGGTGATCGGCGCGATGACGATGTCTTCTTTGCTCTCGAAGTACCGGTTCACCGTGCGCGGTGAGACATCGGCGGCATCGGCGATCTGCTCGACGGTGGTGGCGTCGAAACCCTGTGTCTCGCACAGGTGCAACGCCACGTCGATGATGCGTTCCCGGGTTTGCTGCTTCTTGCGTTCGCGTAGCCCGAGGCGTTGGCGTTCGAGCAGGTCGGCATTCGTTGACGACTCGGACATGGGCTCATCATATCGCGAAACCCGCAAAATGTGACTTGAGCCGCCAACTGTCTGAGTGCGACATTTTTCTCTTGACGCCAAATGTCTGGCAGTGCCAGGATGGTTCTCGGGTGTCCGGAAGCGTCCACAGAGGAGACGACATGACCGCCGGGACTGTGACTTTTCCCGAATCAGAAATCGACGACAGACAGCGCGGCAATGCGCGCTGGTGGGCGCTGGGCGTACTCGCCCTGGCCCAGCTGATGGTGGTGCTCGATGCCACCATCGTGACCATCTCGCTGCCCTTCGCCCAGCAGGACCTGGGCATCAGCGATGGCAATAAGCAGTGGGTGCTCACCGCCTACACGCTGATCTTCGGCGGCCTGCTGCTGCTCGGCGGACGGCTCGCCGACTACCTCGGCCGCCGCCGCATCTTCCTGATCGGCCTGGTCGGCTTCGCCGCCGCCTCGGCTCTCGCGGGGCTCGCGCAGAATGGCGCGCAGCTGTTCGCGGGCCGCGGTTTGCAGGGTGCGTTCGCGGCGCTGCTCGCACCGGCCGCGCTGTCCCTGGTGTCGGTGACCTTCACCGAAGCCAAGGAACGTGCACGGGCATTCGGAGTGTTCGCCGGTGTCTCGGCGGGTGGCGCGGCCATCGGCTTGATCGCGGGTGGCGCGCTCACCGAATACGCCGACTGGCGCTGGTGCCTGCTGGTCAATGCGCCGATCGCGCTGGTGGCGTTCCTCGGTGCCATGGCCTTCGTGATCAAGGACGTCCCGACCGCCCGGACCGGTGGTTACGACCTGCCCGGTGCGATCACCGTGACGCTCGGCCTGGTCTCCGTGGTCTACGGATTCAGCCGCGCCGCCGAGGCCGGTTGGACGGCGGGCAGCACGCTCGGACTGTTGATCGCCGGTGCGGCATTGCTCGCGGCCTTCGTGGCGATCGAGTATCGGTCCGCGAATCCGCTACTGCCGCTGCGCATTCCGGGCGAGATCAATCGGGGTGGCTCGTTCCTGGTGGCGCTGCTGGTGCCGATCGCCATGTTCGCCATGTTCATCAATATGAGCTACTACCTGCAGATCACGCTCGGCTGGACGGCGCTCAAGGCGGGCGTGGCGTTCCTGCCCTTCCCGGTCGGCATCGCCATCTCCGCCGGTATCACCAGCGCGCTGCTGCCGAAGCTGGGTCCGCGCCCGATCATGATCACCGGTGCGGTCCTGGGTGCGGCGGGTCTGCTGTATCTGTCGCGCCTGAGCTTCGGTGACGGCTACGCGGGCAGTGTGCTGCCTGCCATGGCATTGATCGCGCTCGGCATGGGCGGACTGTTCGTGTCCATGCAGGCCACCGCGCTGCATCAGGTCGACGCCGAGGATTCGGGTGTGGCCAGTGCGCTGCTCAATGCCGCGCAGCAGGTCGGCGGGGCCATCGGACTGGCCCTCCTGAGCACGATCGCGGTGCAGGTCGCCGAGCGGTTCGCCACGAACAACCCGACGGTCGACAACTTGGTGGCCCGCGCGGCCATCCACAGTTACGACGTGGCCTTCCTGATCGGCGCGGGCTTCTTCCTCGCCTGCATCCCGATCATCGCGTTCATGATCCGGGACAAGCCGGAGGCATTGCTCGAGGGCGACGCGCACGTGCATGTGGGCGTCTAGGAGTTAGCGCGACCGGACGAAAGTGAACCCGCGGGCGGCATCGGCATCGGTGCGGCTCGCGGGTTTATTCGTGCCCGGAAAGTGCGCAAGATCACTGCGGACCCTACTCATGAGTAACCGATCGCGAATCCCGCACAGCGGGGGTCGGCCGCACAGTGAGGTTATTAGCAGCAGTACGCTTGTCTTGCTTGGCGCTCACAGCACGCGGACTTGGTACCACAGGCCCCGTGGAAAACGCCGAGCGTATACGTTGTCTGTTGAACAGCTGGGGTCCGCTACAAGCGTGCTCGCCTGGCCGTGCAATGGGAGCACCACCTTCCTAGGAGGACACGAAGATCCATGTCCAAGATCAAGGTTGAAGGGACCGTCGTCGAACTCGACGGCGACGAGATGACCCGGATCATCTGGCAGTTCATCAAGGACAAGCTGATCCACCCGTACCTCGATGTGAACCTGGAGTACTACGACCTCGGGATCGAGTACCGCGACAAGACCGACGACCAGGTCACCATCGACGCCGCCAACGCCATCAAGTTGCACGGCGTCGGCGTCAAGTGCGCGACGATCACCCCGGACGAGGCACGCGTCAAGGAATTCGGCCTGAAGAAGATGTGGCGGTCGCCGAACGGCACCATCCGCAACATTCTGGGTGGCACGATTTTCCGCGCGCCGATCATCATCTCCAATGTTCCGCGTCTGGTACCGGGCTGGACCAAGCCGATCATCATCGGCCGTCACGCCTTCGGCGATCAGTACCGCGCCACCGACTTCAAGGTGTACGAGGCCGGTACGGTCACGCTCACCTTCACGCCCGAGGACGGCTCCGAGCCGATCATCCACGAGGTCGTGAAGATGCCCGAAGAGGGCGGCGTCGTGATGGGCATGTACAACTTCAAGGAGTCCATCCGGGACTTCGCGCGGGCCTCGCTGAACTACGGCCTGCAGCAGAACTACCCGGTGTACCTCTCCACGAAGAACACCATCCTCAAGGCGTACGACGGCATGTTCAAGGACACCTTCGAAGAGGTGTACGAGAACGAATTCAAGGCCGAGTTCGACGCGGCCGGCCTGACCTACGAGCACCGCCTCATCGACGACATGGTGGCTTCCTCCATGAAGTGGGAGGGCGGCTACGTCTGGGCGTGCAAGAACTACGACGGCGACGTGCAGTCCGACACCGTGGCGCAGGGCTTCGGCTCGCTGGGTCTGATGACCTCCGTGCTGCTCACCCCGGACGGCCGCACCTGTGAGGCGGAGGCCGCGCACGGCACCGTCACCCGGCACTACCGTCAGCACCAGCAGGGCAAGCCGACCTCGACCAACCCGATCGCGTCCATCTTCGCGTGGACTCGTGGGCTCGAGCACCGCGGCAAGCTGGACAACACCCCCGAGGTGATCCGCTTCGCGCAGCAGCTCGAGGACGTCGTCATCAAGACCGTCGAAAGCGGCCAGATGACGAAGGATCTGTCGCTGCTCGTCGGCGGCGACCAGGGCTACCTGACCACCGAGGAATTCCTCGGCGTGCTGGATGCCAACCTGGCGCGAGAGCTCCGCTAACAACTCTCGGGGCTCTCAGGGGTTTCACCCCTGAAACCCCAAGGGCGCTACAAGCGTTTGCACACTCCGGGCACCTGCCCCCACCGAGACGGTGGGTGGGCGGGTGCCCGAACTGTTTTCCAGGGTCATGAAACTTTCATGACCGGTAGGGCACTATCGAATCATGATCGACGGCAGAGCTCTCGGGAATGATTTGCGGCGCGGGGTGCGCGGACGGGTGTTCGTGGCGGGGGAGGACGGGTTCGAGCAGGCTCGGACGCCTTGGAACGTGGCTGTGCGGCAAGAGGTGTCGGCCGTGGTCGAGATCGCGGACGCGGTGGATGCGGCGGCCGTGGTGAAGTACGCGGCCTCGGCGGGGATGGCCGTGAGCACGCGGGCCACCGGGCACAGTCCCTCGGCGGCTGCGGACGGGACGATCCTGGTGACCACTCGGGCCTTGGATGGGGTCGAGGTCGATCCGCAAGCGCGGGTGGCCCGGGTGCAGTCGGGCGTGCAGTGGGGAAGCGTGTGCGGGGCGACGGCCGAGCACGGATTGTGCGGGGCCGTAGGCAGTTCCGCGGTGGTGGGGCTGACCGGATACACCCTCGGCGGCGGCGTGGGATGGTTCGCGCGCAGTCAGGGCTTCGCGGCGAATGCGGTGCGGGCCCTCGACGTGGTGACCGCCGACGGAGCGCACACCCGCGTGACCGCCGACTCCGACCCGGATCTGTTCTGGGCGCTGCGCGGCGGTGGCGGCGACTTCGCGCTGGTCACCGGTCTCGAATTCGACCTCTTCGAAACCCCGCAGCTGTTCGGCGGCCGCATCCTCTGGCCCGCCGAGCGCACCGCGGCCGTGATCGCCGCCTTCCGCGATGCCACCGCGGAAGCCGCTGAGGGCCTGAGCATTTGGCTCAGCCTGGTGCAGTTCCCGCCCTTTCCTCAGGTCCCGGAGTTCTTGCGCGGCAAGGCCATGGTCGCCATCGACCTCCTCGCCTCGGGCCACGTCACCGACCCGCTCCGCTACTTCGACGAAATCCCCGGCATCGTGCTCGATACCCGCCGCCCCCTCGACCCCACGCAAATCGGCGACATCTGCATGGAGCCCACCAACCCGACCCCCGCCGCGGTTCGCGGTGAACTCCTCACCGACTTCTCCTCGGAGACAACCGATTCCCTGCTGGCCGCCACCGCCGCGGGCTCGGTCGCCCCGCTGGCCATGATCCAGATCCGCCACCTGGGCGGCGCGCTGACCCGTTCGTCCACGGAGGCAGGCTGTTCCACCACTCTCACCGAGCCGTACCTCATCTCCCTCCTCGGCCCGATCCCCACCCCGGAGGCTGGAGCCGCGGTCCTGGCTCGCCAGAACTCCATTACCGAAGCCCTTCGCCCCCACCTCAGCGGCCGAAAGCCCTTCACCTACTTGGATTCCGGCGAAACTCCCGCTCAGGCCTTCGCTCCCGAATCCCTGTCCCGCCTCCGGTCGATCAAGGATCACTACGACCCGCGAGACATCTTCCGCAGCAATTACCCGCTCAACCAGAACTGATGGCGGGAATCGCGCGGGGGAGGGGGAGGTTGTAGGGCGCATGACTTTGACGGCGGTAGCGACATTGCAGGCTCGGGCGGGGAAGGAAGACCTCGTGCGCGCGCAGGCGTTGTCGCTCATCGAACCGACGCTGGCCGAGGCGGGGAACATCAGCTATCAGCCGTATGTGCATCCGACTCGGCCCGGGGCCTGGGTGGTCGTGGAGAGCTGGGCCTCGCGGGTGGACTTCGATGCGCACCTGGCGAGTCCGCACATGGTGGAGGCGTTCGAGGCCGGGGCGGACCTGCTCGCCGGGCCGCCCGAGCTGTCCGTGTTCGAGGACTGACGCCGCCCGGAGTGACTGCGGCAACAGCGTCGTAACCCCGCCGCCGGTCCGTGAGTGATCTCACGGAGCTGGAGGGTATCGGGGGCGTTCGCTGTTGTGTTGCGCTTGGTCGTGGCCAATTCTGTATCCCCGTCGAGCGTGTCAGCGACCGCTGTCGTCCCCGTGGAGGGTGACGTCGAGCCGCGGCGTGGGTGGAATGTGGCCGCCATGCTCGCGCTGGCGCTCGGTGGGTTCGGGATCGGGACCACCGAGTTCGTCACCATGGGTTTGCTGCCGGATATCGCTGGCGCTCTGAAGGTGTCCGAACCGGCTGCGGGGCATCTTGTTTCGGCGTATGCGCTGGGTGTGGTGATCGGGGCGCCGGTGATCGCGGCGTTGAGTGCGCGGGTGCCTCGGAAGCGGTTGCTCATGGTGTTGATGGCGGCGTTCACCTTGGGGAATGCGGCCAGTGTGATCGCGCCTTCGTATGGGACTTTGATGGCGGCGCGGTTCGTTTCGGGCTTGCCGCATGGGGCTTACTTCGGTGTGGCTTCGCTGGCGGCGGCCTCGCTGGCTCCGGTGGGGCAGCGCGCCAAGGCAGTTGCTGCCGTTATGCTGGGCCTGAGCGCCGCCAATGTTGTCGGCGTTCCTTCGGCCACTTGGCTAGGTCAGCATCTGGGCTGGCGGGACGCCTTCGTGGTGGTGGCCGTGATCGGAGCCGCCACGGTCGTCGCCATTGCACGATTCGTGCCGGAGCTGCACGGCATTCGCATTACCGATCCTCGTACCGAGCTGGGCGCGCTGCGCCGCCCGCAGGTGCTGTTGACGCTGGTGGTGGGCGCGGTCGGGTTCGGCGGCATGTTCGCCGTGTACACCTACATCACCACGACCCTCACCGATGTGTCCGGTATGCCGCTCGGGGCGGTGCCGATCGTGCTGGCGCTGTTCGGGCTGGGCATGGTGGCGGGCAATATCGCCGGTGGTGTGCTGACCGATCGCGGGGTCACTCGCGCGGTGTTCGCCTCACTGATTTCGATGGTCGTGATCCTCGCGGTCTTCGTTGCCGCCGCGCATAATCCGATCACCGCCGCGATAGGCGCGTTCCTGATCGGTGCCTCGGGTGCTTCGCTTGCTCCGGCGCTCCAGACTCGCCTGATGGATGTGGCGCATGACGCGCAGACGCTGGCCGCCGCGCTCAATCACGCGGCATTGAATATCGCGAATGCGGCGGGTGCGTGGCTCGGTGGTCTGGTGATCGCGGCGGGCCTCGGTTACACGGCCCCGGCGGTCGTCGGCGCAGGACTGGCCATTGTCGGCGTGCTGCTGTTCACCGCTACCGTAGCGATTGCGCGCCGCTCGTCCGCCAGGGCTGAGCTTGCCGTCGTCGGGTAATCGGCCGCTCTCGGGCGATGAACATACAGATCTGTATGTAAGTGTAGAATCCCCCGCATGACCAGGACCGCAGCCGACTCGAAACAGCCGCGCCGCACCCAGGAGCAGCGCAGCACCGAGATGCGGACGCGCCTGCTCGACGCCACCATCGACTGTTTGGTCGAGTACGGGTACGCGGGCACCACCACCCCGCGCGTCGCCGAACGGGCGGGCGTCACCCGGGGCGCGCAGGTGCATCACTTCGGGTCCAAGACCGACCTCGTGGTCGCGGCCATCAGTCATCTCGCGCAGCGGCGCACCGATGCGGCCATGCAGGAGATCGGCCGGATCAAGACCGGGACGGATCCCATTGCGACCGTGCTGGATTTCCTCTGGGAACTGCATCAAGGGCCGTTGTTCATCGCCGCCATGGAGTTGTGGGTGGCGGCCCGCGTGGATCGCATGCTGGCCGCCGAGATGGGCAAGGTCGAGCCGTTCGTCAACAATGCCGTGCTCATGGCGCTGAGCCGGTATGTCCCGGACGAGGTGCATCGCAAGGACGCCCGGGATTTCGTCTACACGGCCATGGATGCGCTGCGCGGCATTCTCGTCTCCAGCTTCATCGACTCCGATCCCGAACGGGCGCACCGGCGTTGGCTGCGCGCCTCGGAGCATCTGCGGGATGCGGCGAGGGTCAGATTGCCGGGGATACTTCTCGGGGAGTGACTCCGGAAACGCCGAACGGCACGTCGGGCGAATACTTTTCGCCCGACGTGCCGTTCCCTTTCGAGTGTCTACCGTCCGTGGGGGAGCAGGTGGATGCCGTTCTTGTCGGTGGAGAGCGCCAGTGAGCTGATGTACTGGATCTCGCCCTCCGGGCCGGGCACCGCCGAGGCGATCATGTCCGGGCGTTCGAACTCCATGCCGGTGACGGCGCAGGTCAGGGTCTCGCCGGACGGGTTGCCGTGCTCGTCGAACAGGGGCAGGTCGATACCGTCGTCGGTGCGGCGCAGGTAGTACTTGCCCTTGGTGGCAATGGCGGTGAGCGGCGTGGCGACGAAGGCCACGACGACGGCGACCAGCGGCGAGTACGGCTTGAGCAGCTCACCGAACAGACCGAAGAAGGTCATGATCGACAGCACCGCGGACAGGCCGAAGCCCACCAGGCCAACAGGATTGAAGTCGTAGAGCATGCCGCGGCGGAACTCCGGCACCTTGGGCGAGATCTTCAGGACGTACTTGTTGATCGCGATATCCGTTGCGACGGTGACGATCCAGGCGATACCGCAGTTGGCGTAGAAGCCGAGAATGTTATTGAGGAAGTCGAACATATTGGCTTCCATCAGGATCAGCGCGATCACCAGGTTCACCACCAGGAAGACCAGCCGTCCCGGGTAGGTCTTGGTGACCCGGGTGTAGGAGTTGGTCCAGGCCAGCGAGCCGGAGTAGGCATTGGTGACATTGATCTTGATCTGGCTGATCACCACGAGCACCACGGCCAGGGTCATGGCCAGCCAGCCCGGCACCATATCGCGGTAGATCTCCAGGAACTGGTGCACCGGCTGATTCGCGATGCCCTGTGCGGCAGGAAGATTCGCGATCAGGTAGACCGCGAGGAACAGACCCACGACCTGCTTGGCCGCACCGAACAGCACCCAGCCGGGGCCTGCGAGGAGCATCCAGCCCCACCACTTGCGGGCGTTCTCGGGTGTGCGCGGCGGCATGAAACGCAGGTAGTCGATCTGCTCGGCGATCTGCGCGATAAGCGAGAGGCAGACGCCCGCGGCCAGCAACGTGCCGGAAAGGCTTACCCCGGAACCATTCTCGCCGCTGTAGGCGAAGAACGAGGACACCGAATCGGGATGGCGCACCAGCAGGAAGCCGAACGGCAGCACCATGAGCAGCAGCCACAGCGGCGTCGTCCACACCTGGAGCTTGGCCAGGGTGTTCATGCCGTATTTGACCAGCGGGAAGATGATCAGCGTCGAGAGCAGATAGCCGATCCACACCGGTATGCCGAGCCCCAGTTTCAGGCCCTGCGCCATGATCGAACCCTCGAGCGCGAAGAAGATGAACGTGAAGGACGCGAACACCACATTGGTCACGATCGACCCGTAGTAGCCGAATCCGCTGCCGCGAGTGATGAGGTCGAGGTCGATGTTGTACCGGGCGGCGTAGTACGCCAGCGGGAAGCCGGTGAGCATGACGACGATGGCGAACAGGCCGATGCCGAGCAGTGCGTTGCCGGTGCCATTGGCGATACCGATATTCGCGCCGATGGCGAAGTCGGCGAGGTAGGCGATGCCGCCGAGCGCGGAGATGCCGACCACGGCCGGACTCCACTTGCGGTAACTGCGCGGCGCGAACCGCAGCGTGTAGTCCTCCAAGGTCTCCTTGGCGGCGGCTATTCCGTCTGAGTTCGCCGAGCGGGTATCGACTTCGACCACGTTCTTCTCCTCGTCCCTCACCGTTGATCACGGCGACCGTTTGTACGTTCGTACAGAGATGTGGACGGGGAATTGCCGGTCGATTGCGACGCTGTTACGTCACAGTCGGCGGCCCGGATCTGGGGTCGAACATCAAGATCGAACATACACATCCAGCTGTATGTGTTCGTCTGTCTGTGACGATCGGCCTTCTGTGGATCTGCTGTACCAGCTGGGGTACTACTCTTGCGGCCTTACATACAGCTCTGTATGTTTGTTAGCAGTTCGATCCGGGTGGATCGGCTGCGTGCTGCCCGCTGGACGCCGGGCAGCCTGATCTGAGGAGTTCGATGACGAACAAGGTCTACGTCGTCGGCGTCGGCATGACGAAGTTCGAAAAGCCGGGGCGGCGCAAGAACGAAGACGGCAGCGACTGGGACTACCCGGATATGGCGCGCGAGTCCGGCACCAAGGCGCTCGCGGACGCTGGGATCGACTACCGCGAAATCGAGCAGGCCTACGTCGGCTACGTGTACGGCGAATCCACTTCCGGCCAGCGCGCGGTCTACGAGCTGGGTATGACCGGCATTCCGGTGGTGAACGTCAATAACAACTGCTCCACCGGCTCGACCGCGCTTTATCTTGCGGCACAGGCGATTCGGGGCGGCCTGGCGGACTGCACCCTCGCACTCGGCTTCGAGAAGATGCAGCCCGGCTCGCTCGGCTCCACCTGGGACGACCGCGAACAGCCCATGGCGCGGCACATCATGGCCCTCGCCGAGATCTCCGAGGTGCTGTTCCCGGTGGCCCCGTGGATGTTCGGCGCGGCCGGACGCGAGCATATGAAGAAGTACGGCACCACCGCCGAGCACTTCGCCAAGATCGGCTACAAGAACCACAAGCATTCGGTGAACAACCCGTATTCGCAGTTCCAGGACGAGTATTCGCTCGACGACATCCTGGGCTCGCGCATGATTTACGACCCGCTCACCAAGTTGCAGTGCTCGCCCACCTCCGATGGTTCCGGCGCGGTCATTCTGGCCTCCGAGGAATTCGTTGATCGCCATGACCTTTCGCGGCAGGCGGTGGAGATCGTCGGTCAGGTCATGACCACGGATTTCCAGTCGACCTTCGACGGGTCGGCCAAGAACCTCATCGGTTACGACATGAATGTGCAAGCGGCCCAGAAGGTTTATGCACAGGCCGGGCTCGGACCGGAGGACTTCCAGGTCATCGAGCTACATGACTGCTTCTCCGCCAATGAGCTGCTGCTGTATGAGGCCCTCGGACTGTGTAAAGAGGGCGAGGCGGGCGACCTCATCGACAAGGGGCTCACCACCTATGGCGGCAAGTGGGTCGTCAACCCGTCCGGCGGCTTGATCTCCAAGGGACACCCCTTGGGCGCAACGGGTTTGGCGCAGTGCAGCGAACTCACCTGGCAGCTGCGAGGCACCGCGGACAAGCGTCAGGTCGAGAACGTCACCGCCACTCTGCAACACAATATCGGACTCGGCGGCGCGGCCGTCGTCATCGCCTACCAGCGCGCAGACCGCTGAACCAGCTCAACGAGGAGTACATCTCATGGGACACATCGAAGCCAGCCGCGACCTCAGCGCCAGCCCCGAATCGCTCTGGGCGGTCGTCTCCGACCCGCAGACCTGGGACAAGTGGTTCTCCATCCACGAGCGCTGGATGGAGGAGCCGCCCGCCGTGCTCGCTCCGGGCGCGAAGCTCGTCGCCAAGATCATGATGCTCGGCATGGCCAACAAGATCGAATGGGTGGTGGAGAGCGTCGACACCCCGAATCGCCTGGTGCTCAGCGGCACCGGCATGGCCGGGGTGAAGGTGCAGTTCGGTTTCGACATCGCACCCGAGGGCAGTGGCAGCAAGTTCTCCGTCTCCGGCGACTTCGAAGGCGCGCTGATCAAGGGTGCGCTCGGCAAGGCGGTCGAGAAGGACGGGCTGAACCAGCTCGACAAGACCCTCACCGCACTCGATGGCCTCGCCACGGCGGCCTGAGATGGCTGATACCGCAGTTGTTTTCGATGAGACCGGGCTCGACACCTGGTCCGACGAGGAGCGGTTCGAGGTCACCCGGGAGCGGATCGCGGAGTATGCCGCCGCCACCAATGATCCGATCCCGGCGCACCTGAAAGGTGATGTGGCCCCGCCGGTTTTCGCTATCGTCCCGGTGTTCGAGGCCATGATGATGCCGGTCATCGATGTTGCTCCGATGAGTATCTTCGGCCGGGTCGTGCACGGGGAGCAGGATTTTCACTTCCACCGGCCGATCCGCCCCGGCGACAAGCTGGTGTCCCGTGCCAAGGCCATCGGCTTCGAGGGCAAGGAGAACGGGACCACCATCACCATCCTCATCGAATGCCGTTCCGAGGATGGGGAACTGGTCAATGAGCAGTACCTGACCGCGTTCTTCCGGAATATCGATGTGGGCAAGCAGGTCGGCGACGCCGCCCCGGCACACCGCTTCGACGCTGCGCTGGCGGAGCAGCCCCCGCTGGCCACGGCGAGCGCGCACGTGGACGACGATCAGACGTTCCGGTATTCACCGGCCTCCGGGGATCCGGTCCCGCTGCACCTGGACGAGCAGGTGGCCAAGGACGCCGGTCTGCCCGGCATCATCGCGCACGGCCTGTGCACCATGGCCATGTCCTCCTGGGGCGTGCTCACCGAGGTCGCGGGCGCGGATGTGGCTCGGCTGCGACGCTTCGCCGTCCGCTTCTCCAAGCTGGTCTTCCCCGGCGACGACCTGGAAACCCAGATCTGGAAGGTGGGCTCCAAGAACGGAGTGACCACCTACGCCTTCCGCACCGTCCGCGGCGATGATGTCGTGCTCGGTGACGGCACCGCCGAAATCGCGGACTGAGCAACCCTTTTCGCTTGTAGGACAGGAGACTTTCATGGGTGCACTCGAGGGACGGGTTGCCATCATCACCGGGGCCGGACGGGGGATCGGGCGTGAGCATGCGCTGCTGTTCGCTCGCGAAGGTGCTGCGGTAGTCGTCAATGACCTCGGTGGCAGTAATG
Source organism: Nocardia sp. NPDC051030 (assembly GCF_040683015.1). NCBI lineage: Bacteria > Bacillati > Actinomycetota > Actinomycetes > Mycobacteriales > Nocardiaceae > Nocardia > Nocardia sp. NPDC051030. The sequence goes on from NZ_JBFBCD010000006.1 coordinate 438,574, forward strand.
CCGGTGAGGGCGCGGACTCCGGGCCCGCACACGAGGTGGCGCAGGAGATCGTCGCCGCAGGGGGGCGGGCGATCGCCAATACCGACAATGTGGCGGACTGGGCGGGCGCGAAAAACCTGGTGGATCAGGCTGTTTCGGAGTTCGGGCGGCTCGACATCGTGGTGAACAATGCGGGCATTCTGCGGGATGCCTTCGTGGCCGGGATGGACGAGGCGCAGTGGGATTCCGTCATCGCCGTGCATCTCAAGGGGCATGCGGCGGTGCTGCGGCATGCGGCCGCGTACTGGAAGGACCAGTCCAAGGCCGGAAATCAGCCGAATGCGGCCGTGATCAATACCGCGTCGGCCTCCGGCACCACGGTGCCGAACGCCGGGCAGGCGAATTACGGTGCGGCCAAGGCCGGTATTGCCGCGCTCACCCTGGTGGCGGCGGATGAGCTGGCGCGGTACGGGGTGCGCGTGAATGCCATCGCGCCGATCGCGCGCACCCGGCTGACCCTGGCCACGCCGGGTATGGGCGACATGATGGCCGCCGAGGCCGCGGTGCTGGAGGAAGGCGAGTTCGACGCCTTCAGCCCGGCCAATATCTCGCCCCTGGTGGCCTACCTCGCCACCGAGAAATGCCCGGTCACCGGCAAGGTGTTCGCGGTGCAGGGCGGGGCCATCTCCGAACTGGCGGGCTGGCACGACGTGAAGACCATCGAGACCGAAGGCCCGTGGTCGATCGATGACATCGGCGGGCGACTGCCGTAATCAGGAAGGCGGACAACGATGTTCGAATGGTCCGAGACCGATGAGCTGATCCGTGGCGCGGTGCGCGGCTTCATCGACAAGGAGATCCGGCCGCATCTGGACGAGCTAGACAGCGGGGAGATGCTGCCCTATCCGATCATTCGGAAGCTGTTCGGCGAGTTCGGGATCGATGCGCTCGGAGAGGAGACGGTCACCAAACTGCTGGCGCGCCAGCGCAAGCGGGAGGAGGCCCTCGCCAAGGGGGATCCGCTGCCGGAGAAGAAATCCGGGAGCTCCGACGGCGGGCCGTTCTCCGGGCAGGAATCCCTGATGGCGGTGCTGATCGGCGAATTGTCCGGTGTCTGCATGGGTTTGGTCACCGCCATGGGCGTCAGCATCGGTCTCGGCGCGACCACGATTCTGGCGCGCGGCACCCTCGCCCAGAAGGAACGCTGGCTGACCGACATCGTGACCATGAAAAAGGTTGCGGCGTGGGCGATCACCGAACCGGACTCCGGGTCGGACGCTTTCGGCGGCATGAAGACCTATGTGCGGCGCGACGGTGAGGACTACATCCTCAACGGGCAGAAGACCTTCATCACCAATGGCCCGTACGCCGACACGGTGGTCGTCTACGCCAAGCTCGACGAGGGCAAGGATGTGGACAAGCGGGACCGCAAGGTGCTGACCTTCGTGCTGGACAAGGGCATGGAGGGCTTCGCCCAGGGCAGGCCGTTCAAGAAGATGGGCCTGCACGCCTCACCCACCGGTGAACTGTTCTTCGACAATGTCCGCCTCGGCCGCGACCGGCTGCTGGGGGAGACCGAGGAACACACCAGCGGTGACGGAAGGGAAAGCGCGCGTTCGAGTTTCACCGCCGAACGGCTCGGGGTCGCGTTCATGGCGCTGGGCATCATCAATGAATGCCACCGCCTGTGCCTGGATTACGCGAAGAATCGCAAGCTCTGGGGTCAGGAGATCGGGCGTTTCCAGCTGGTGCAGCTCAAGCTCGCCAAGATGGAGATCGCCCGGATCAATGTGCAGAACATGGTGTTCAATGCCCTCGAACGCAGCCGGGCCGGTAAACCGCCGACCCTCGCGGAGGCCTCGGCCATGAAGCTGTACAGCTCCGAGGCCGCCACCGATGTGGCCATGGACGCCGTCCAATTATTCGGCGGCAATGGCTATATGACGGAGTACCGGGTCGAACAGCTGGCCCGGGACGCCAAATCGCTCATGATCTACGCCGGGAGCAATGAGATCCAGGTGACGCACGTGGCCAAGGGTCTGCTCGGCCGGTGAACACCACCGATGCCGCCCGCTCGCACAGTGCGGGCGAGCGGCATCGGCTGTGCCGTCAGGGCTTTCGGGCCAGAGCGGCCGCGATCAGTTGCTCCCACACCGAGAGCTCATGGGTGGGCGCCCCGATCCGGGTGACATCGGCGGCTTCCGGCGTGGGCCGCCAGAGGGCACACGGCCGCAATCCGGGCTCGAGCACCTCGAGATCACCGAACAGCGCGAGGATCTCGTTCGGCCTAGACCGCGCGCAGGCGGGTACGGCTCGCGTAGACGTGTTCGGCTATCAGGGTCGCTATGCGGTCCGGCGCTTCCAGCATGGGGACGTGGCCGACGTCGTGGATCAGGATGCGGTCGGCGGAGTCGGGGAGTTCCTGGAGGAAGCGGCGGGCGTAGATGCGGTTGGGGATGACCCGGTCGTTGTCGCACATGAGCAGGCGGACGGGCGTTTTCAGGGTCGAGAGGTCTTCGAGGGCCGGGAAACGCAGGCCGCTCACCAGCATCGGGAGCATGGCCCGGCAGTTGAGGGCGGAGGTGATGGCGGCCTCTATGCCGCGGCGCGGGGCGGCCGCGGTGTTCTTGCTGAGCACCAAGGCGACCGCCTGCCGGACGAGTGCGCTGTGTGTGAGGGCGGGCGGCAGGCGTTTGCCGATCTCCACGAACGGGATCATCGACAGGAACTTGATTCCGACCCGAACCTGCTGCGTGGAGGGGGTTTGCCAGCCACCGGCGGGAGCGATTGCGGTGAGGGTGCGGGCACGCCCGCGGCGGGCCAGTTCGAAGCCCACCCAGCCGCCGAGCGAATTGCCCGCGATATGGCAGGTGCGCCAGCCCAGTTCGTCGAGCTGGTCCTCGATCCGATCCGCAAGCGTGCTGATATCGAGATACCAGCCGTTGAAATCGGGGCCGCCCCAATGCCCGGTGAATGCGGGAGCGAACACCTCGCAATGACTGGACATGCGTTCCGCGACCTGCTCCCAGCAATGCGGCGACATCATGAACCCGTGCAACAGGAGCAGGGGATCGCCGGAGCCGATATGGAGGGCGCGCACGGGCGCAAGGGGGACGGTGGGCTTGGTGGTGCCTGACGTCATCGTCATCACCCCTTCCTGGACCTCGGTGTCCGCGAGGAAGTGTGGATAAGCCGCATTGTACGGTCGTGGTGTGGCCTACATCATCTCAACGTGCAACGTCAATGGAGTGCGTGCGGCATCGGGCAAGGGACTTCTCGCCTGGCTGGACGCCACCGAAGCCGATCTCGTATGCCTACAAGAGACTCGGGCGACCGACGAGCAAACCCGTAGCGCGCTGGCTCCCGCACTGGACGCGGGCTGGTATCTGAGCCACGCCGAACCGGGTATCAAGGGTCGTGCGGGCGTAGCCATCCTGTCCCGGCGCGAACCCGACGCCATTCGGGTCGGCGTCGGCCTCGAGGACGGCGGAACCTGGTCTGCCGTGGACGAATTCGCGGAACTCGGCCGCTATATCGAGGCGGACTTCGACGACCTCACCATCGCCAGCGTGTACGTGCACACCGGTGAGGCCGATACCCCCATGCAGGACGAGAAGTACCGGTTCCTCGATGCCATCGGCGCGCGCATGACCGCCATCACCCGCGAGTTCGTGATCATGGGCGACTGGAATGTCGCGCACACCGAACTCGACATCAAGAACTGGAAGGGCAACGTCAAGAACTCGGGCTTCCTGCCGCAGGAACGCGCCTGGGTGTCCTCGATGCTGGCCGCCGGGTACAAGGACGTGGTGCGTGAACTGCATCCCGGCGTGCCCGGTCCGTACAGCTGGCACTCCTACCGTGGCCGCGCCTACGACAATGACGCGGGCTGGCGCATCGACTACCAGTTGGCTCGCGGCGATATCGCGGCCCGTGCCAAGCAGGCCGTGGTGGAACGCGCCGCCACCTATGCCGAGCGCTGGTCCGACCACGCGCCCGTCACGGTGCAATACCGGTGACGATCTCGAAGAAGATGCGCGCCTGGCTGCTGCTGGGCGTCGCGGTCGCACTGCTGCTGGTCGCCGTCGTCGCCTCGCGCGGCGGCGATCAGGCCAAGGACACCAGCAGCCGGGCCGTGGCCACCGCGACGGCGGGCAAGACCACGGCACCCAAGCCGGGTGGCACGAAACCCGGTGCGGTGGACCAGACCACGGCCGTCGCGCCCTCGCGTGTCGCCGGTGTCCCGGACCGCGTGTATGCGACGCTCGCCGAGATCGACGCCGGACGCTGGCCCGACTCGGCGAACGCGCCCGGCACGAAGGGCGGCGACACCTGGATGAACCGCAGCCGCACCCTCCCGACGCAGGACTCCGATGGGAAGCGCATCACCTATCAGGAGTGGGACGTCAACCCCAAGAAGCGTGGCCAGGACCGCGATGCCGAACGCATAGTCACCGGCAGCGACGGCTCCGCCTGGTACACCTCCGACCACTACGGCACCTTCACGAGGATTCGCTGATGACCGACACCATGCCGCTGTCGCAGTTCCTCTCCACCCCAGCCGTTTCCGAGATCGCCGCCAAGGGCCGCCGCTCGGCGTCCCGGCCCGGCACGCCCGCCCCGGCGGTACTGGGCGTGCTGCCGGTCGGTGCGGCCGAGTTCTCGGCCGTGCGTGGCCGAATCCCGGACGGTTACCTCTCCCGTGAGCTGCGTGGCCGCAAGATGCGCACCGTCGTAGAGGTTTTCGACGAGTTCGCGGCGGCTTTCCAATTCCCGTATTACTTCGGCGAGAACAAGGACGCCTTCGACGAATGCCTGCGGGATCTCGACGAATTCGTCGGCCCCGCACAGGGATACGTTGCGGTCGTACGCAATGCCGCACTGCTACTGGACGAGGAGTCCGAGGAACGCGCCTGGTTCGCCGAGGCCATGGCCGACTGCGCCGAATTCTGGTCCGGCCGCGGCATCCCCTTCCGCGTCGTGCTCCAGGACGCGGCCCCGCCCGGGGTGCGGACCGTATCCCTCGCCCTCGACCCCGAATCCGGAAGGGCTTGATTCACCGGAGTTTTCATCGGCGTTCACCTGCCCGAACCCCTTCGTGTGGTGGATGCTGCCAGGGTCGCTGAGTGATCGCAGCTCGACGCGATCCGAAAGACTCTGGAGGTTTCCATGTCCGGCTCTCGCCGCCACTACGGTCGTCGCGGTCGCGTCGCCGCCGGGTTCGCCGCATTGCTCGCGCTCAGCGCGACCTCATGCGGTTCGGACCAGGCGGCGGCAGACTCGGAAACCGCCACGCCGATCAAGCATCTCGTGGTGATCTTCCAGGAGAACGTCTCCTTCGATCACTACTTCGCCACCTACCCGAACGCGGCGAACACCGACGGCACCAAGTTCACGGCACTGCCCGGCACCCCCGCGGTGAACGGCCTCACGCCGGACCTGTTGACGAAGAACCCGAACAAGTTCCAGCCCGCCCGACTCGGCGGCCCCGGTCAGCAGATCACCTGCGATCAGGACCACGAGTACAAGGACGAGCAGCTCGCCCTGAACGGCGGCAAGATGGACCAGTTCGTCGAGCACACCAATGTCTCCGAGGGTGCGTCCTGCAAGTCGCCGGTCTACGGCCCGCAGGGCCTGGTCACCGACTACTACGACGGCAATTCGGTGACCGCGCTGTGGAATTACGCGCAGCACTACGCCATGAGCGACAACTCCTGGACCACCACCTTCGGCCCGTCGACGGTCGGCGCCCTGAACCTGGTCACCGGTCAGACCCACGGGGTCACCAAACAGGTTCCGCCGAACGGCAAACCGTTCCCCGAGGACACGGTGCTGGAGAACGCGGGCAATGGCCAGGGCACCGTCGTCGGTGACCCGCAGCCCTTCGGCGACGACTGCTCCACTCGCGACACCGTGCAGATGACCGGCACCAATATCGGTGACCTGCTGAATAAGCAGAACGTCAGCTGGGGCTTCTTCCAGGGCGGATTCAAGCCCACCGAGACCAAGGACGGCAAGGCCGTCTGCGGGGCCACCCACAATGTGGGTGTCGAACTCGGCGGTACCGGCAAGACCGGCGACAAGGCGTTCGACACCAAGGGCGACTACATCCCGCACCACGAGCCCTTCCAGTACTACGCCTCCACCGCGAACCCGCATCACCTGCCGCCCACCTCGGTGGACAAGATCGGCCAGACCGATCAGGCCAACCACCAGTACGACCTGACCGACTTCTGGTCCGCCGCCGACGCCGGGAAGATGCCCGCCGTGAGCTACCTCAAGGCCCCGGGCTACCAGGACGGCCACGCCGCCTACTCGGATCCGCTGGACGAACAGCGATTCCTCGTGGAGACCGTCAATCACCTGCAGAAGCTGCCGGATTGGAAGGACACCGCGGTCGTCATCGCCTACGACGATTCCGACGGTTGGTACGACCACGCCGCGCCCAAGCTCGTCATGAACTCGGCCTCGGAGCAGGACGGCTACAGCGGCCCCGGCGTCTGCGGCGACACGAAAACCGCCCCGGCCAAATATCAGGGTCGCTGCGGATACGGCCAGCGCGTGCCGCTGCTCGTGGTCTCCCCGTACGCCAAGGCGAACTTCGTCGACCACGGTCTGACCGACCAGACCTCCATCCTCCGATTCATCGAGGACAACTGGAAGACCGGCCGCATCGGCGACGACTCCTTCGACGAGCGCGCCGGAGCCATGGACGCCCTCTTCGACTTCAAGGCCGCCGCCCAGCCCACCCTGGCCCTCGACCCGAAGACCGGCAGCCCGAGCTGATCAACCCCGAAAACCGTCCGCCCTGCGAAATCCGCGCAGGCCGGGCGGTTTTCGGCTATCCCGCCGGGTCAGCGGTCGCCGAGGATGGACTCCGCGGCCTGCGGAATATCCTGCGGCTCGGGCGAATCCGTCGCCTGGGCGCGGGAGAGCTTGACGGCCGCGACACCCATCACGACCACCGAGGCCAGCACGAACGCGGTCCCGATCGGACCGCTGCGCAGTCGTTCATCCAGCACGGTGAGCCCGAGGAAGGCCGCACCGAGCGGCTCGGTGACGGTGAACGCCGGGAGCGAAGCCGACAGCGGCCCAACCTGATACGCGCGCTGCTGCAGGTACAGGCCCGACAGGCCGGTCACCACCAGGGCGTAGGTCTGCCAGCTGCCCAGCACGGGGCCGACGCCGTCGCCGAACAACTGCGTGACATGAATGGTCAGCGCGGCCGACACACCGAACAGCAAACCGGCCGCCGTCCCGAGCAGCAGCGCCTGTAGCGCAGGCGCTTTCACCCTGACTCCGGCCACCGTGGCCGCCGCGATCACCCCGAGCACCAATCCCAGCGGCCCCATCCACCGCTGCCACGGCGCATCCGTCACCCCTTCGGTGGGATCGCCGACGATCAGGAAGCAAGCCAGCGCCACCGACAGGGCCGCCGCCTGCCCCCACATCACCAGCGTCACCCGCCGCCCGCTGTAATGCGCCGCCAACGGCAGCGCGAACACCAACGCGGTCACCAGAATCGGCTGCACCACCAGCACCGTCCCCATGGACAGCGCCACCACCTGAAACGCGAACCCGCCGCCGTCCCCGACCAGCCCCGCCCACCACCGCGGACTCCGAATCAGCTGGGCCATCAGGGCCTCACCCTCGGGAACCTCCGCGGCGGCCCGCTGCTGCGCCACTGCCCCCACCGCGAACATCACCGCTCCAACAAACGCGAACAGCACCGCCGCAACAGGATGACCAGACATCAGCCCAGTCTGCCCCGCCAACCGCCTCGACCACCCCGCGCCCCTCCCGCCGCACCGTGGGACCGAGTCCCGAGGCGGTTCACACCCCATCTGTTTGGCCCACACCCCCTGTCGAACGCCCGAAGGCGGTGTGAGCCAAACGAATGGGGTGTGAACCACCACTAGTCAGTCGCGGAGGCGGGTCGCCAGGTCTTCGGCGAGCAGGACGAACACGTCGGTGGTTTGGTCGATGAGTTCGTCGCGGGGCATGTCGAGGTCGCCCTGGAGCCAGGAGGTGAGGGTGTGCACGAGGCCGCCTACGAGGTAGGTGGCGCGGAAGCCGATGGCGGGGTTGGGGTCTGGATCGGTGAGGCCGTAGAAGTCGATGCCCTCGGCGGCGACCAGGTGGGCGAAGGCTCGGATGGTGTGGGTGGTGCGGGTGCGGAGTTCTGGGGTCGAGGCGCTGACCAGTAGGGCCACTTGGGCTTTGCGGGGGTCGTCGGTGAGGACACCGATGCCCGCGGTGATGGCGGCGTGGGCGTGCGCGCGGGTGTCGTCGGCGGCGGTCTGGATCGCGCGCAGGATCGCGGTGGCGAGTTCTTCGGCGATGGCGTCGAACAGTGCGGACAGGACCGCGTCACGGCCGTCGAAGTTCTCGTAGTAGTAGCGCTCATTGAGTCCGGCCCCGGCGCACAGCGCGGAGACGGTGAGTTTGTCGATGCCCTGACTGCCGATGATCTCGAGCGCGGCATCCAGCAGTGCGGTTCTGCGCTGGGCGCGGCGTTCTTCCGCGGAGATGCCGCCATACGTCCGTTGCCCGGTCACGGTTCGATTCTGGCACGGACGCAATTCTGGTAGAAGGTCTTGCCAGAATATGTGATGTGGGGGACTCTGTAGCCAGATGGCTGTGGCCTGCACCACGGCCCTGTTTTCAGGAGACAACGATGTCTGCATCAGAACCCGGCTACTTCTCCGACGACTCGATGATTCGGCGTGTCATGCGCAAGCGCGCGGTCGGACTCACCTACGGGCAGCGTGCCCTGGTGATCGGCGCGGTACACCCGCTGCTCTACGTCGGCACCGCGGAGAACACCGAGCACCGGACCACCCCCTACACGCGACTTGCCTTGACCGGCAGGCTTTTCGAAGCCGTGTCACTGGGCAGCAAGGCCGAGGCGGATCGGGCCCGCTCGTTCACCCGCAAGAAGCATGCGACGGTGAACGGCGCGCTACCCGAGGACGCGGGGGAGCGGCATCCGGCGGGCACCCGCTACTCGGCGCACGACCCGCACCTCATGTTCATGACCATGGCCTTCACCTTCGATTCCGCCGAGGTCATGCACGACCTCCTGGTCCGCCGCCTCACCGCGGGCGAACGCGAGGGCCTCTACCAGGACTATTGCCGCTGGGGTGAGCTGTTCGGCATGCCCCGCGAGGCCGCGCCCGCCACCTACCGGGAATTCCGCCGCGACTTCGACGCCTACCTCGCCTCCGACGAACTCTTCCTGACCGAGGAGGCCGAGCTGGTCGGCGCGTACCTGATGGGCCAGCGCATCGCCAACCCCTTGTCGATGCCGGTGCAGCAGGCGCTGACCGGATTCAACCTGCTCGTGCAGGGCTCACTCCCGCCGCGCATCCGCGAAATGTACGGCCTGGACTGGGGCATTCGCGAGCAGCTGGCCTGCCGCGGCCTGGCGCAGGCGGTCCGCACCGCGCACCTCTCGCCGCCGCTGCTGCCCAAGCTGCTGCGCGGCCCGCTGAACGGCCCCAGCTACCCGCTCTACAAGCTGGCGACACGCCGCGAACAGCAGCTCGTGCACGCGGGTCGGCCCAGTATGCCGGGGGTGGATCCACGGAACTGGGTGGCGCGAAATTCGGCTTGATGGCCATGGGAAGATCGGAGCATGTCCAGTCCTGAACCAGCCGCCGAACGCAAGCAGCGGGTCCTGTCCGGGATCCAGCCGACCAGCGATTCCTTCCATCTCGGGAACTACCTTGGCGCGCTGCAATATTGGCCACGGCTGCAGGACGACTACGAAGCCTTCTACTTCATCCCCGACCTGCACGCCATCACCGTGCCGCAGGATCCGAAGGCGCTGCGCAAGCGCACCAAGCAGGCGGTCGCGCAGCTGCTGGCGGTCGGCATCGACCCCAAGCGGGCCACGCTGTTCGTGCAGAGCCAGGTGCCCGAGCACGCCGAGCTGACCTGGGTGCTGAGCTGCATCACCGGTTTCGGCGAGGCCAGCCGGATGACCCAGTTCAAGGACAAGTCGGTCAAGCAGGGGGCGGATAACGCCACCGTCGGCCTGTTCACCTACCCGGTGTTGATGGCCGCCGACATCCTGCTCTACCGCCCGCAACTGGTGCCGGTCGGCGAGGACCAGCGCCAGCATATGGAGCTGACCCGAAACCTGGCGCAGCGCTTCAATACTCGCTTCAAGAAGACCTTCGTGGTGCCGGAGCCGTACATCATGAAGGGCACCGCCAAGATCTACGACCTGCAGGATCCGACCTCCAAGATGAGCAAGTCCGCCAGCTCCGACGCGGGCCTGATCAATCTGCTCGACGATCCGAAGGTTTCGGCGAAGAAGATCCGCTCCGCGGTCACCGACACCGAACGCGAGATCCGCTACGACCCGGAGACCAAGCCGGGCGTGAGCAATCTGCTGGTCATCCTGAGCTCGCTCACCGAGACCCCGATCGTCACCCTGGAACAGAACTATCAGGGCAAGGGCTACGGCGACCTCAAGACCGACACCGCCGACGCGCTGGTCGAATTTGTCACTCCGATGCGCGCGAAGGTGGAAGAGTATATGTCTGACCAGGGCGAACTCGACCGCATCCTCGCTTCCGGCGCGGATCGGGCGCGAGAGGTCGCCAGCAAGACTCTCGCGCAGGTGTACGACCGGGTGGGCTTCCTGACCCGTTGACTCCTGCGCGCCGAGCGTCGCGGAGGTGCACGGTGTTCGGCAAGGTATTCGATCAGGTCAAGGCGTGGATCGAACGGGAGATCCAGAAGCGGCATTGGCTCGATCATCTGGTGCGCGCCGGAGGCCGATATCAGCGACAGCGCGGTGACTACTATGCCGCGGGCATTACGTATTTCACGGTGCTGTCGCTGTTTCCGCTGCTGATGGTGGGTTTCGCGGCGGCCGGTTTCGTGCTGTCGCGCGATCCGCATCTGCTCACCGAGATGCAGAAGAAGATCGTCGAGAACATTCCGGGCTCGGCGGGGGAGCAGATCAATGACCTGATCACTCAGGCGGTGAACTCCCGCACCGGAGTCGGCGCGATCGGTCTGGCCGCGGGAGCCTATGCCGGTCTGGGCTGGATCGCGAACCTGCGGGCCGCGCTCACCGAACAGTGGGAGCAGCCGAGCAAACCGGGCAACTGGGCGCTCACCAAGCTCTCGGATCTGCTGGCGCTGATCGGGCTGTTCTTCGCCATCGCCATATCGCTCGGCCTGTCGATACTGGCCACCAGCGGTCTCATCGAATCGCTGCTGAAGCGCGCCCATATCGAGCAGTCGACCTGGATCACCGTGCTGCTCATGATCGTGTCGCTGGTGCTGGCCATTCTGGCGAACTGGGCGGTCTTCGTATGGATCATCGCCCGCATGCCGCGCCATCCGGTCACCGTGCGCAGCGCGGCGCGGGCGGCGCTGTTCGCGGCGGTGGTCTTCGAACTGTTCAAACAGCTGGCCACGATCATCCTCAAGACGGTGGTGACCAGCCCGGCCGGTGTCGCCTTCGGCCCCATCATCAGCCTGATGGTGTTCAGCTACATCACGGCGCGAATCATCCTGTTCGCCACCGCATGGGCGGCGACGGCCTCGGAAAACGAACTGCCGGTGGATATTCCGCCGCCCGCCCCGGCCATTATCGAGACCCGGATGCTGGGCCCGGGACTCTCGGCCGGAACGGGGGCGGCGCTGTTCGGTGCGGGTGCTGTTGCGGCAACACTGGTTTCGGCGCTGCGCAAGCGCTGATCAGCACTGGAATCCCGCGCGATCAGCAGTGCGAGCGAATGTTCACGTGCTCGACGAGCGAGAAGAGGTTCTTGTCGAACAGGCCCGTCGCGAACCAGCGGTACTTCTTGTTCTTGGTCGACAGGTTCTGCGCGAACTTGCCCTGATCCTTGCCGTCGTACCAGTTGTTATTGAAGACGGTCGTCAGCACGGCATTATTGCTGTCGCGCAACTCGACCCACATCAGGTAGGCGTCCCCGCCGCTGGAGCTGGACACGGTGCCGTCGAAGGACGCGGTGCCATCGGAGTTGATGGTCCATTTCGCGCCGCTCTGCATGGTGCAGTCACCGGAGTGCAGGGCATTGAAGGTGAAGTCGAATCCCGTGGTGGCATTCGCGGTGCCGGTCGACACGGTCGCGCCGACCGTGCTCAGGGCCACGGCGGCCGCCGCCATCGCGGTGAGGCTGCGGAGTTTGCGGGTCGTTTTCATGAGGTCTCCTCAGAGTTCGGGGTAGGCCTGGATGGCTCACCCCTACTCTGCGGACACCCACCAATGAGGTTCCAATGACAAACCAATCGCCGTACCGTAGCTCAGCGGCGGCGGCCCAACCGGCTCGCGACCGCCAGCAGCAGCACCACCAGGACGAGACCGCCGCCGATCAGGATCAGCCGCGCATTGTTCCCGGACCCGTCGTTGTGTGCCTCGACGTGATCCATCGGCGGAGTCGCCACTGCCACAGCGGAAGCCGTGAGGTCGGTCGAGTTCGAATCACTGCCGGGCAGGCTGCCGACGCTCACCCCCGAGGGCATCGCGAAGGCGTAGTCGAGCAGTTTGGCGGCCTGCTCCCACGGCCGGAACGGCAGCACATCCGCCTTCAGAAGCGTCACGGCCAGGCGGTGCCCATTGCGCTGCGCCGCCGCCACGAAGGTCTGCCGGGCGTCGTCGGTGTACCCGGTCTTGCCGCCCAGCGCGCCGTCGTACTCGTAGAGCAGATGGTTGTCATTGGCGATCATGAAGCCCGGATGATCCTTGTCGTCAGGGTCTTTCGGATTCGCCGGGAAGCCAGGGAAGTCCACCTGCTCGGTGTGGATGAGCTCGGCGAACAGCGGCAGCGTCATGGCATCGCGGAAGATCAGCGACAGGTCGTAGGCGGAGGTGCTCATCCCCGGCCCGTCCAGGCCGGACGGTGTCGCCGCGCGAGTATCCAAGGCGTGCAACTCTTTCGCGCGAGCGTTCATCAGCGCGACCGTGGCCTCGTCCCCGCCGAGCTGGGTGGCGATGGCATGCGCCGCATCATTTCCCGACGCCATGATCAGCCCCTGGAACAGCTGCCGATTGGTGTACCGCCCGCCGGGCCCGATGCCGACCCGGGTGCCGTCGGCATTGGCGTCGTCCTGGGTCCCGACGATCACCTTGTTCTGATCCAGCTTGCGCAGCGCCACATCCGCCAGCAGCACCTTGATGGTGGAGGCGGGCCGATACCGCCCGTGCGGATCCTTGGCGAGGAGCACCTTGCCGCTATCGAGATCCGACACCATCCACGCCGTGGCCGAGATGCCCTCAGGTATGCGGGCCGAATCGGGCGGCACCACCAGACCGCAACCGCCCAGCCGTTTCCCGCCCACCGGCGGGTCCGGAATCGCCAGCGCCCCCGGCGTGGACTGCCCGGGCTCCGGCGCCTCGGAGGTGTCGATGGCTGGCGGCGGACTGGTCTTCTGCGCGCAGTCATCGGTGTTCGGCGTCGTGAACGGCGTTGTGGTGGTGGGCGGTTGGGCGTTCGCCGGACCGGGTGCGGGCGCGTAGGACCCGACCGCGAGTGCGGTGAGACCGGCCGCCAGAACGGCGGCGAGGCGGACGGGGGCGTGGCGCGAATGCCTGCGAATGCTCATCGCGCCCGAGAATATCGCCCCAATGCCCCAGCGGTGTGGAGGCGCCGAACAACCGCCCGTGACCAGCGAGTATCCCCCGACCTCAGGGCTGCGGGATCGGGGGACGGCGGTATCGAGAACTACTCGGGGCGAGCCCTATTCGGCGGTCTTGCGGACCGGGCAGCCGTGCGCCAGCGGGCCCAGCAGCTTGTTGTTGTCGTAGAAGTGCTCGAGCTCCAGGATGCGGAGGTCCTCGGAGACCTTGGCAATGGTGATGCCGGTCATCTCGATGAGTTCGCCGGTGGGCTCGTGGCCCTTGTACGCGCCGGTGTAGCGACCCCAGTGCCGCCATTTGAAGGTGACGGTCGGCGGGCCGGACAGCACTTCCAGAACCTCCCAGAAGAAGCCGCCCGGGAAGGCGGTGTGGAAGATGTCGTGCGAGGACTCGAAGGTCTCATTGTCGACGTCGTAGTACGGGTTCTCGCCGATCAGGATGTTGTAGGACCCGATCGAGGCGAACTCCTCCGCGTCCTGCCACTTGCCGCCATTGACCCGGCCGCGATAGTGCTCGGCCACCAGGGAGACCCAGTCGGCCGGATCCTTCTTGTGCGAGACCTCCATCTCGAAGACCTTCACCAGTTCTTCGACGATGAACTCCAGCGAGTCGGGCGCGTGCTGGGTGGTGCGCTCGACCGGCATGACGGTGTGGCTGAGGTGGTAGTCGGGGACATCACCGCGCCATTCCTCCGGTGCGGCACCGGCGATTACGGCTTCGCGTCCTTGCAGATGCAAGGGAGTCTGGACGGGTTCTGTTGCCTCAACAGTCATTTCACGCCTCATCTATTCAGACCCGTTGCGGGGCCTGCAAATTCAAAACAATCCGGATGAAGGTAGCAGTCGTCGTGGAGGGTGTCGCGACAAGTTCAGACGTTCGTCCAATTGCTGGATAGGTTCGATGACACGACAACGTTTGACATGATCTGTCAAATGGGAGACTCTCTCATTATCGAGTTTGATTCAACTGATTGGACCTGTCATGAATCCACCAGGCGCGCGCCGCTGGCTGGCCCTCGGCGCCCTGGCCGTGGCAATGCTGACCATCGGCCTCGACGTCACCGTGCTGACCGTCGCCCTGCCCACCCTCGCCATCGACCTGCACGCCGACACCTCCGCACTGCAGTGGTTCAGCAGCGCGTACACCCTCGCCCTGGCCGCCGTCATGCTCCCGGCGGGCGCCCTCGGCGACCGCTACGGCCGGAAGAAGTTCCTGCTCGCCGCCCTGCTGGTATTCGGCGGGGCCTCCATCGCCTGCGCCTTCGCCATCTCCTCGGGACAGCTCATCGCCGCCCGCGTGGTGCTCGGCGTGGCGGCCGCGGCCATGATCCCGCTCTCGATGTCCGTGCTGCCCGGCCTGTTCCCCGAACCGGCGCAACTCCGGCGCGCCATCGCCATCTGGGTCACCTCCACCGCCATCGGCCTGCCCCTCGGCCCGATCGTCGGCGGCTGGCTCCTGCAGAACTTCTGGTGGGGCTCGGTCTTCTTGCTCAATGTGCCGCTCGTCGTCATCGGAGCCACCGCGGTCGCCCTGCTGGTGCCGGAATCCAAGAGCGCGGCCGAGTTCCGCATCGACCTGCCCGGCGTCCTGTTGTCCGTCGCCGGAATGCTCGGCCTCACTTACGGTTTCATCCGCTTCGGCGAGCAGGGCTGGGGCAATGGCCCCGCCTGGGCGGCCGTCGTGGGCGGCACGCTGATCCTCGGCGCGTTCGTGCTGTGGCAGCGGCGGGCGGCCCATCCGCTCATCGACCTCGGACTGTTCCGAGCGCGCGGATTCCGCTGGGGCACCGTGTATATGGTGCTCGTCAACTTCGCCATGTTCGGTCTCTTCTTCACCATGCCGCAGTACTTCCAGGCCGTGCTCGGGACCGACGCGCTCGGCAGCGGGTTGCGCTTGCTGCCGCTCATCCTCGGGCTCGCCCTCGGCAGCCGCGTGGTGGACAAG
The DNA here is from genome assembly GCF_040683015.1 of Nocardia sp. NPDC051030. NCBI lineage: Bacteria > Bacillati > Actinomycetota > Actinomycetes > Mycobacteriales > Nocardiaceae > Nocardia > Nocardia sp. NPDC051030. The sequence goes on from NZ_JBFBCD010000006.1 coordinate 454,121, forward strand.
CTGCTCCCCAAGGTCGGACTGCGCCTGGTGCTGACCTCCGGATTCACCCTGCTCGCCGTCGGACTCGGCCTGGGTGCGCTGCTCACCGTCGACAGCGGCTACCTGATGGCGGCCATTGCCCTGACCCTGCTCGGCTTCGGCATGGGCCTGCTCATGCCCGCCGCCATGGGCCTGGCCATGGGCGACCTCACTCCCGAGCGCACCGGCTCCGGTTCGGCGCTCATGCAGGCCTTGCGACAGGCCGCCGGGACCATCGGCGTGGCCGTGCTCGGCACCATCCTGTCCACCCAATACCGTTCCAGCTTGGGCGAACTCAACCGCGACCCGATCTCGGACGGTGTCAATGCCGGTGTCGGCGTCGCGCGCAAGCTCGGTGACCCCACCCTGCTCACCCACGTGCAGACCGCCTTCATGGACGGGATGAGCGTCATGCTCTGGGTGTGCGCGGCCATCTGCGTGGCCGCGACCGTGCTGGCCGCCGTGCTGACCCGGCAATCGCGGGTGGCGCGGGAGCCCGCGCCCGATGCTGCACAATCGGTTCATGCCGGCTGAGTCCAACCCCGCTCTACTGACCGACGAACCCGCGCGCCCGCCCCGGCCGACGCTGCGGGAACGGAAGAAGGAACGCACTCGGCGCGCCATTCGCACCGAGGCGTTCCGTCTTTTCCGGGAGCAGGGATACAACGAGACCACCGTCGAGCAGATCGCGGAGGCCGCCGACGTCTCGCCGAGCACCTTCTTCCGCTACTTCCCGTCCAAGGACCAAGTGGTGCTGGCCGACGACCTGGACCCCGTCATGATCCGGGCGATCGAGCGGCAGCCCAAGGACATGACGGTCCTGCAAGCCATCCGGCAGGCCACCATCGAATCCTTCGCCGAACTCAGCTCGTACGATTTCGGTTTCGAGACCGAGCGGACGGAACTGCTCTACTCGGTGCCGGAACTGCGCGGCGCGGTGGCCCGGGAATTGGAACGCAATATCGACCTGATGGCAGCCATAGCGGCCAAGCGGCTGGGCCGCGATGCCGACGACTTCGAATGCCGCGTCCTGGCCGGGGCGCTCACCGGCGCGATGCTGTCGCAGATCAATGAGGGGCCCTACGACCCGGACCGGATTCTGAAGGTGATCGACTTCGTGGCGAGCGGAATGAAGATCTGACCGCGGCCTAGGCGGATTGCACGCCGATGAGCTCCGCCACGGTGTCGTCGGTCATGGTCGAGAAGAACCCGCCCACCACATCCTCGATCTCCGAGATCGATTCCGCGCAATACAGAATCGGCTGATAGTGCGTGATGTCGTAGACGGCGGTGCCCATCTCGCGAATGTTCAATGGGCGCAGCTCGGCCTGTCGGAACTCCTCGATCTCCCCGAACGAGGACAGCAATCCGGCTCCGTAGCAACGGACTTCGCCCCGTTCGCGGACCACGCCGAATTCCATGGAGAACCAGAACACATCGGCCAGGAACTTCAAGGCCTTCTCGCCGGTGATCCGGGCGACGGCCGCGCCCACCTCCGCGTAGATGGCGGCGAAGCGCGGACTCGCCAATTGATTGGCGTGGCCCAGGATTTCGTGCACCGCATCGGGTTCGGGCGTGTACAGCGGCGCGGAATGATGACGAATGTACTGGGTGGAGTGGAAGATCCGGTCCGCGAAGGAACCGAAGAACTGCCGTAGCGGCACCAGGCCCGCGGCGGGCGCGTAGCGGAATCCGGTGAGCGGCACCAGTTTCGCCGAGACCTCGTCCAACTCCGGGATGTGATCCGACGGCAGGTCCAAGCGCCCGGCCGCCTCGATCACCTCCGCACACGCATAGCGTTCCCGCTTGCGCGCCAATTCGGCGGAGACGATCCGCCACACCTCTTGTTCCTCGCCGGTGTAATCGATGACGGGCGTCGGACCGCCGGGCCGATAACCCAGGGCGAGCGCGGCAATCGCATTGCGGCGCGCCCGATAGACCGGATCATTGACCCCGGGATGCTCGTCGCTGAGATGTACGGTCACATCTCCATCGGCACCCTTGGTCACCGGCGAGTACAGCTGAGCCTCGGTGAACATGACTCGATGCAATCACTGTGCGACGCGCGCTACAACGAACGCCCGCGCAACTGGTCAGATTGCCAAGCTGGCGGAGTAGCGCGGCGTGGCCGACGCCGTGCGACTCCGCTTCGGCTGTGCATCGAGCGCACATGGCTCGGCGCAATCGATCTCGAGGATCGGCGCGTCCGTCGTGGCCGAATCGTGTCGATCGCCCGCACTCGGGGCCGCGGGCATGGGAAAGGCCCCCGGCATTTGCAGATGCCAGGGGCCTTCGGAAGTGCTACTCGGTGCTCGTGGGTCAGCGCGGGGCGTTGGCCGGATCGATCAGGGTCGGGGTGCGGCCCTCCTTGCGGGCGCGGCGCGCATCCTCGAAGAACTCACGGGAGAACAGGGCCGACAGGACCGCGATACCCGCACGGTGGATACGGAATTCGCCGGAGGTGACCGAACCGGTGAGCCGGATGACCCGGCCATCGGCGTCGGCGGGCTTGGCGAAGTCCTTGACCTTGCCGCGGCCGGTCCAGTTCAGCTCGGTCTGGTCGATGACCGCGTCGTCCGGGACGAGCAGCTTGACCATGCCGTGGTCGAGATCGGCGTGCACGACGATCGGGTCGTCACCCTCGATCTGCGGGGAGCGCAGATCGATGACCATGCTGCCGTAGCGGGCCTTGATATCGAACTGCTTGGCATCGGTCCAGTCGCCGAGGCGCTTGGTGGTGGCGTGGTCGGTGTGGATCTTGACGGGAGCGGTGGTGGTCATTGCCTTTGTCCTTCTGGAGGTGGTGGTCGAGTTCGCCTGCTCCTCAATAGTGGCATGAGAACTAGTCTCCACGCAACTAGTTTCTGGGAATCTAGTTGTCGGGAATCTAGTACGATGAGGTCATGACAGCATCGGCCCAGTTCAAGCGCTCACCGCTCGCCATGGCGCTGCTCGGCATCCTGCATCTGGAGCCGATGCACCCCTACGCCATCCAGCGGCGCATCAAGGAATGGGGCAAGGACAAGGTCGTCAATGTCGGCCAGCGCGCCGGGCTGTACAAGACCATCGCCCGACTACAGGAAGCCGGGCTCGTCGCAGTCCGCGAGACCGGACGCGACCAGCAGTACCCGGAACGCACCGTCTACGAGATCACCGACGCGGGCCGCGCCGCCTGCGCCGCCTGGCTCGCCGAAATGGTCAGCACCCCGCGCAATGAATTCCCGGAATTCCCCGCGGCACTGTCATTCCTGATGCTGCTCGGGCCCCTCGCCGCGCGCGAGGAACTGGAGCGGCGCGCGAAAACCCTGCGCGCCACGGTGACCGAGATGGATGAGGACGCCGAGCTCGCCACCCAGATGCAACTCCCGCGCGTGGTGACCCTCGAAGACGAATATCTGCGCGCCATCGCCGAGGCCGAATTGCGCTGGGTGGAAGGCGTTGTCGCCGATCTGGCGGCGGGCACGCTCACCTGGTCGTGGGAATCCCTTGCTCCGCACCGTGATTCGACCACTGATGAGCCGTCTGAGGGGTAGTCGAACGCCGCGCGAATTACTGTGCCTCGCAGCGTAAATCGTCCGCGGGTGGGGTGAGGTCGACCAGATAGCGGGTGACCGGGTCGTCCACGCAGGGCACGCCCGTGGCAACCACGCCGTGCTGCACCCCCTGATAGCTGATCATCGCGGCCCCGAGCTCGTGCGCCAGGGCCAGCGCACCCGCGTAGGGAGCGACCGGATCGCCCGTGGTGCCGACCACGACCACCTTCGGCAGCCCGGGGGTGCTCGGCCGGTGCGGCAGCCATGCGGGGGCGAGCGGCCAGAAGGCGCAGACGTTCAATGCGACCTGAGCGCCATTGTGGCCGTCGTCCATCATCGGCGCGACGGCCTGCGCGCGCCGATCGAGTGCCAGCGCCTCGGCGTGATCGGTCACGCGCGTCTCCTCCAGGCAGAGCACCGCCTTCTGCTGGTCGCGATTCACCACCCCGGTCGTGAAGCGGTCCGCCAATGCCAAGAAGGTGTCGCCGTTCCCGCGCCGGACTTCGGTCAGGCCCTTGGTGATGGCGGGCCATCCGCTCGGGCTGTACAGCGAATTGACCACGGCGCTGAACGCGTCGAGGTACCCCAGCCCCCGGCCGTCGGCCGTCGCGGCGTGGTGGTCCTCGAGCGGATTCAGCAGGGAACGAAGGGCTTCCGTCGCCTGTCCGGCATCGGTGCCGAGTGGGCAGTCCGCCGACTGCACGCAGTCCGCGGCGTAGGCGTCGAAGGCGTGCTGCATGCCCGCCGCTATCCCGACGTCGTCCAGCACATCCGCGTCCGCGTCCAACGCACCGTCGAGCACCATGGCCCGCACCCGGTTCGGGAACATCTCGGCGAAGGTGGAGCCGAGCCGGGTGCCGTAGGACCAGCCGAGGAAGGTCAGTTTCGAATCACCGAGCACGGACCGGATCACGTCCATGTCCCAGGCCGCCTGGCGCGTGCCGATGTCCGCGAGCACGTCGGTTCCGGTGCGCTGCAAGCACTTCGCGACGAGATCCCGGTGCCGCTGCTCGGTGGCCGCGATGCCCGCGGTGGAGCGGTCCAGGTCGGCGTCGGTGCGTTCGGCCGCGAAGTCCGCGGCGGTGCGGCACTCCACCTTCGGCGTCGACGCGCCCACCCCGCGCACATCGATCCCGATCAAGTCGAAGCGCTGCGCCAGCGCCGACTTCGAGAGTCCGAGCGGCAGTTTCAGACCCGGCGCACCCGGTCCGCCGGGATTGGTGAGCAGCGATCCGACCCGCTCGCCCCGAGCGGCCAAGCGCGACACCGCGATCTGTGCCGTGCCGTCCTTCGGCTTGTCGTAGTCGAGCGGCACGGTGATCCGGGTGCACTGAATTCCCGCCGCCGACAACCCCTCCGAGCCCGCGAACCCGTCGCAGGACCCCCACGACACGTGCTGGTGGTAGTACCGGTCCAAGGCGGAAGTCGATGTGCCGAAGAGGATTCCGCATCCGGAGGTGAGCAGCAGAACCGCCACCAGGATCGGCAGCCGGGTACTGCCGACTCGCCTGGCTCGATCTTGTCGATTCGTCATCGACGCCCCCCTCGATCCGATCTCGGATCAATTGTGCCCGACAACGGCTGTCCGGCAACAGCAAAGGCCGCCTTCCTCAGAAGAGGAAGGCGGCCTTCGCTTTCAGGCTATGGAATCAGCGCGCGAAGAGCAGAGCGCGCTTGACTTCCTGGATCGCCTTGGTGACCTCGATGCCACGCGGGCAGGCGTCGGTGCAGTTGAACGTGGTGCGGCAGCGCCACACACCCTCGACATCGTTGAGGATGTCCAGGCGCTCACGCGCGGCCTCGTCACGGCTGTCGAAGATGAAGCGGTGCGCGTTCACGATCGCGGCCGGGCCGAAGTAGCTGCCGTCGCTCCAGTACACCGGGCACGAGGTGGTGCAGCAGGCACACAGGATGCACTTGGTGGTGTCATCGAAGCGGGCCCGGTCGTGCTGGGACTGGATGCGCTCGCGGGTCGGCTCGTTGCCGTGCGTGATCAGGTACGGCTTCACCGCCTTGAACGCGTCGAAGAACGGCTCCATGTCGACGATGAGGTCCTTCTCCACGGGCAGGCCGCGGATCGGCTCGACGGTCATGGTGAGCGCCTTGCCGCCCTTGGGCAGCAGGTCCTTCATGAGCACCTTGCAGGCCAGGCGGTTCACGCCATTGATGCGCATGGCATCGGAGCCACAGACACCGTGCGCGCACGAGCGGCGGAAGGTGAGCGTGCCGTCCAGGTAGGACTTGATGTAGATCAGCACGTTCAGGAACCGGTCGGTCGGGAGCACCGGCACCTGGAACTCGTCCCAATGCGCGCCCAGGGCGTCCTCGGGATTGAAGCGGGCGATCTTGACCGTGATCATGGTCGAGCCGTCCGGCACGGGCGCGGGCTTCTCGGAAACCGCCTTGTCGAGTGTGGCAGTCATCAGTACTTACGCTCCATCGGCTCGTAACGGGTCTGCACCACCGGCTTGTAATCGAGCCGGATGTCGGAGACGAGCTCCGGGCTCTCCTTGTAGGCCATGGTGTGGCGCATGTAGTTGGTGTCGTCGCGGTTCGGGTAGTCCTCGCGGGCGTGGCCGCCGCGCGATTCCTTCCGGTTCAGCGCGCCGACGACGGTGACCTCGGCCAGTTCCAGCAGGAAGCCGAGCTCGACGGCCTCCAGCAGGTCGCTGTTGTAGCGCTTGCCCTTGTCCGTCACCGTGATCCGCGAGTAGCGCTCCTTGAAGGAGTGGATATCGGTGAGCACCTTCTTCAGGGTGTCCTCGGTACGGAACACGCCCGCATTGGCGTCCATGGTGGCCTGGAGCTCGGTGCGAATGTCCGCCACGCGCTCGTTGCCGTGATCGGACAGGATCAGCGCCAGCCAGTCCTGCACCATCTGCGCCGGGTTCTCCGGCATCTCCACGAACTCGCTGCGCGCGGCGTACTCGGCGGCGGCGATGCCCGCGCGACGGCCGAACACATTGATGTCCAGCAGCGAGTTGGTGCCCAGGCGGTTCGCGCCGTGCACGGACACGCAGGCGCACTCACCGGCGGCGTACAGGCCGGGGACCACGTCGGTGTTGTTGCGCAGCACCTCGCCGCGGATCTTGGTCGGGATACCGCCCATCACGTAGTGACAGGTCGGCATGACCGGCACCGGCTCCTTCACCGGGTCCACACCCAGGTAGGTGCGGGCGAATTCGGTGATGTCGGGGAGCTTCTCCTCGAGCACGTCCTCGCCGAGGTGGGTCACGTCGATGTAGACGTAGTCCTTGTTCGGGCCGCCACCGCGTCCCTCGGCCACCTCGAGCACCATCGAGCGGGCGACGATGTCGCGCGGCGCGAGGTCCTTGATGGTGGGGGCGTAGCGCTCCATGAAGCGCTCACCGGACGAGTTGCGCAGGATGCCGCCCTCGCCTCGGACCGCCTCGGAGATCAGGATGCCCAGGCCCGCAAGGCCTGTCGGATGGAACTGGTGGAACTCCATGTCCTCCAGCGGGAGTCCCTTGCGGAACACGATCGCCATGCCGTCACCGGTGAGGGTGTGGGCATTGGAGGTGGTCTTGTACATACGACCCGAACCACCGGTGGCGAAGATGATCGACTTCGCGTGGAAGACGTGCAGCTCGCCGGTCGCCAGCTCGTAGGCCACCACGCCGGTCGCGATCGGGCCGCGCTCGGAATCGGTCATGACCAGGTCGAGCACGTAGAACTCGTTGTAGAACTCCACGTCGTGCTTGACGCAGTTCTGGTACAGCGTCTGCAGAATCATGTGGCCGGTGCGGTCTGCGGCGTAACACGCGCGCCGGACCGGGGCCTTGCCGTGGTCACGGGTGTGACCGCCGAAGCGACGCTGGTCGATCTTGCCCTCGGGCGTGCGGTTGAACGGCAGGCCCATCTTCTCCAGATCCATCACGGCATCGATGGCCTCCTTGGCCATGATCTCCGCGGCGTCCTGGTCGACCAGGTAATCGCCACCCTTGACGGTGTCGAAGGTGTGCCACTCCCAGTTGTCCTCTTCCACGTTCGCGAGCGCGGCACACATGCCGCCCTGCGCCGCACCGGTGTGGCTGCGGGTCGGGTAGAGCTTGGTCAGCACGGCAGTGCGAACCCGGGGACCGGCCTCGATTGCGGCGCGCATACCCGCGCCGCCGGCACCGACGATCACGACGTCGTAGCGGTGCTCCTGAATCGGTCGAGAGTCACTCATCGAGGTGGCCTGTTCCTAACTGATGTTGGGGTCGAAGGTGAAGATGACATACGTGCCCGTCGCCATGACCAAGATCATGGAGACGACCAATGCAGTCTTGAGCCAGAAGCGGGTGGAGTCCTTGCGGGCGTAATCGTCGATGACGGTCCGCAGGCCATTGCCGCCGTGCAGCTGGGCCAGCCACAACATGGTGAGGTCCCAGATCTGCCAGAACGGGCTGGCCCAGCGGCCGGCCACGAAGGCGAAGTTGAGGCGGTGCACGCCGCCGTCGATCATCAGCATGATCGTCATGTGGCCGATGACCAGGACCACCAGCAGCAGGCCGGAGGCGCGCATGAACAACCAGGCGTACTTCTCGAAGTTATTGCCGGAGGTGCGGCGCGGGGCACGCGGTGCGTCGAGGCTGGCGGGGCGGTCGTAGGACTTGCCCAGAACAGGTGCGGTCATGTCGGTCGCCCTCAATTCGTCAGCAGGTAGAAGAACTGGCGGCCGACGCCGGCTCCGGCGATCAGAATCCAGAGGGCGAGCACGATCCACAGCATCTGCCGCTGGTAGCGCGGCCCCTTCGACCAGAAGTCGACCAAGATCACCCGGATGCCGTTGAACGCGTGGAAGAGCACGCAGACGACCAGGCCCATTTCCATGAGGGCCACGACGGGGTTCTTGTAGGTCTCGATCGCCTGGTCGTAGGTGTCCGGGCTGACGCGCACCAGTGCGGTATCCAGGACGTGGACGAACAGGAAGAAGAAGATCGTCACGCCGGTGATGCGGTGCATGGCCCAGGACCACATGCCGGGGTCGCCTCGGTACAGGGTCCGCTTCGGCTTAGCCGGAGCTTCTAGCGTGGTCATAGCGTGCGGTGCCTCCAACGTCGTTGATGGACCCGGTCAGATCCGGCCGCAGAGCCGTTGGACTGTCGATAACACCTGCTCACGAGCGGAATCGACATCCGGTGGCAGTGCTGCAGGCCCGCTGTCGGGAACCTGGACCGATCTGTCATGGACTCTAATCCGTGGGTGTTGGCGGAACTAATTCGGCGTGCCGCTCGTTGGTCCGAATTGTTGTGAGTTAGGTTTGCCTTTCCTGATTTTCGAGGCCGAGTCGGACGGCTCCCGCGCGGGTTCCGCCATGGTCATGGGAGGATGGTCCGATATGTCGGATATCGAGTGGAATGTCCTGCGGCACAAGGCATCCGAAGTCATGCGAAATGCCTATGCGCCCTACTCCCGATTCCCCGTCGGGGCGGCCGCTCTCACCGCGGACGGCCGCATTGTGAGCGGCTGCAATGTGGAAAATATCTCATACGGTTTGGGCCTCTGCGCCGAATGCGTACTGGTGGGTAACTTGATTTCGTCCGGCGGCGGGCGACTTATCGCCGTCTCCGTCTGCGACTCCCGCGGCGAAATCCTCATGCCCTGCGGACGCTGTCGGCAGATCCTGTTCGAACACGGCGGGAACGAACTCGTCGTCGATCACCGCGGCGCTCCGGTCCTGTTGAGCGCGCTGCTGCCCGACGCCTTCGGGCCCGACGACCTGTCCGCCGGACAGCAGTAACCCACGAACTTCCCTCGGGCATGCCAGGGTTGGAGGGGTGACGGTGCATTCGGCGGTATCGGTGATCACAGCGAAGCGCGATGGCGGGGAGCTCAGCGACGCGCAGATCGATTGGGTGGTGGACGCGTTCAGGCGCGGGGAAGTGGCCGACGAACAGATGTCGGCGCTGGCCATGGCGATTCTGCTGCGCGGCATGACGCGACGGGAGACCGCGCGGTGGACGGGCGCCATGATCGACTCCGGCAAGCGGATGGACTTCCGCGATCTGGGGCGGCCCACGGTCGACAAGCATTCGACCGGAGGCGTGGGAGACAAGATCACCCTGCCGCTGTCGCCGCTGGTCGCGGCGTGCGGTGCGGCCGTGCCGCAGCTGTCCGGGCGCGGATTGGGCCACACCGGAGGCACTCTCGACAAGCTCGAGGCGATTCCCGGCTGGCAGGCGGACATTTCCGCATCCCGCATGCGGGAGATCCTCGCCGACCCGGCCATCGGCGCGGTGGTATGCGCCGCCGGAGCCGACCTCGCGCCCGCGGACAAACGCCTCTACGCGCTGCGTGACGTGACCGGGACCGTCGAATCCATCCCCCTGATCGCCAGCTCCATCATGAGCAAGAAGATCGCCGAGGGAACCGGTGCGCTGGTCCTCGACGTGAAGGTCGGGCGGGGAGCCTTCCTGAAGCACCTCGACCAGGCCCGCGAACTCGCCACCGCCATGGTCGAACTCGGTACCGACGCGGGCGTGCGGACCGTGGCGCTGCTCACCGCCATGGACACCCCGCTCGGCTGTACCGCGGGCAATGCCCTCGAGGTCGCCGAATCCCTGGACGTTCTCGCAGGTGGCGGGCCCGCCGATGTCGTGGACCTGACCCTCACCCTGGCGCGGGAAATGCTGGCCCAGGCCGGAATCGACGGCATCGACCCGGCCGACGCCCTCGCGGACGGCCGGGCCATGGACCAGTGGCGCGCCATGATCAGCGCGCAGGGCGGGGATCCCGACGCTCCGCTGCCGTCCTCGCGCCACACCGAAACCCTGTACGCCCCCGCCTCGGGCACCCTGACTCGGCTCGACGCCATGGACATCGGCCTGGCCGCCTGGCGGCTCGGTGCGGGCCGCGCCCGCCAGGGTGATCCGGTGCAGGCCGGGGCGGGTATCGAAATGCACGCCAAGCCAGGCGATCCCATCAAGGAGGGGCAGTCGCTGCTCACCCTGCACACCGACACCCCCGAAGCGATCCCGGCCGCACTCGAGCTGCTGCGCGACGCGTACACCATCGGCGAGGCCTCCGACGTACGAGCCCAGCCCCTGGTCCTCGGCCGCATCACCGCCTGACCCCCGGAGTTGCAGGCCTTCCCGACGGTTGCAGGCCATACAACCCCTGCAACTGTCGACAAGACCTGCAATCTCGATGGAGCGCGTGGTTCGAGCTGGGGCGCAGCCGGGATCGGCGGATCGGCCTACCTTGGGAACGGTGATGTATAGATCCGATTTCCGAGTACGGGCGTCGGTGGCGGCGGGGCTGGGCGCGCTGGCGCTCGGGTTCGCGCTGCCGTTCGCCGCCATGTCAGCCTCGAGTGCCGAGCCGCGGATCGACCCCAATCCGCCGACGACGCACTCCAAGCCGTACCCGTACTACAGCAGCTGTGCTCAGGTGCGGGCCGAGGGGAAGGCGCCGTTATACGCCGGTCAGCCGGGATATAACCGGCAACTCGACCCCGAGGGCAAGGGCGTGGCCTGCGGCTACTGAGTGACGATCACGGAAAGTCCAGCAACGCGCGGGCAACGACTCGCCTAAGAGAGGGTGGACACAGTCCAACTACGATGCCGCAGAACGGGAATGCGGCTACCGTTTGAACATGACTGGACCGACGCCCCTCACTCTCGCCTCGATCCGCCAGGCGCCCAAGGCGGTTCTGCACGACCACCTGGACGGCGGCCTGCGCCCCGCCACGGTGCTGGAGCTGGCCAATGCCTGCGGCTACGACCAGCTACCCGCAGGCGACGCCGAAACCCTGGGTAACTGGTTCCGGGACGCCGCCGACAGCGGATCGCTCGAACGCTATCTGGAAACCTTCGCGCACACCGTCGCCGTCATGCAGACGCCCGAGGGCCTGCGGCGGGTGGCGCGCGAATGCGCCGAAGACCTCGCCGCCGACGGCGTCGTCTACGCCGAGGTGCGGTTCGCGCCCGAACAGCACCTCGAAGCCGGGCTCACCCTGGACGAGGTGGTCGAGCACACCCTCGCCGGATTCCGTGAAGGCGAAGCCAATGCCGCCGCGGCAGGCACTCCCATCGTGGTCGTCTGCCTGCTGACCGCCATGCGGCACGCCGCCCGCTCCCGGGATATCGCCGAACTGACCGTACGCTGGCGCGATCGCGGCGTCGGCGGCTTCGATATCGCCGGTGCGGAGGCGGGCTATCCGCCCAGCCGCCACCTGGACGCCTTCGAATATCTGCGATCCGCGCACGCGCACTTCACGATTCACGCGGGCGAGGCCTTCGGATTGCCGTCCATCCACGAGGCCATTGCCTTCTGCGGCTGTGAACGGCTCGGCCACGGCGTCCGCATCACCGACGACATCACCGATTCCGCCGACGGCCCCAAGCTCGGCATAGTCGCGAACTATGTGCGGGACATGCGAATTCCGCTCGAACTGTGCCCGTCCTCGAATGTGCAGACCGGTGCCGTCCCCTCGCTGGACAAGCATCCCTTCGACCTGCTGGCGCGACTTCGCTTCCGGGTCACCGTGAATACCGACAACCGGCTCATGAGCGATACCTCCATGAGCGAGGAGATGCTCAAGCTGGTGCAGACCTTCGGTTATGGCTGGAGCGATCTGGAGCGCTTCACCATCAATGCCATGAAGTCCGCCTTCATTCCATTCCCGGATCGCCTGCGGCTCATCGACGAAGTCATCAAGCCGGGCTATGCGGTCCTGATCGGTTAGGGCCGTCATGATCGGATAAAGGCCGTAATGCAATTCGGGCCGCACCCGTGGGGGTGCGGCCCGAATTGTCAGAGCGAGAGGACTTCTGGCGAGGTCACTCCTGGTTGAGGCGTGCTTCGAAGGCTTGTTCCAGCGCCCGCCAGCCGTCGGCCTCGGCCGCGAACGGAGGGTTCGGGGCGAGACGCGTCGGGTCGGGGTTCAGCAGGTAGGAGACGTACCAGCCGAGCGGGGTGGAAACGGCGAGGGCGGATTCGACCGAGTCATCTTCGGCGTAATCGGCTGCGTCGGTGAACAATTCGACCGCGAGGTCGAGCTGGTCGGTATCGACGGACTTGGGGCCGCTGCCCAGATCGTCGGCCAGGCCGGGCAGGACGTAGACATTCTCGTCATCCACCTCGACCTCGAGCGAACCATCGACCGCCGCGGTCTGCACCTCGGCGTAGGTGCTGACCCGGGTCAAGTCGTGCTCGTGATCGTCGGCCAGGTAGCGGGCCAGGGCGCGCTCGGAGCCGAAGACGGTGATGGCCCCATCGGTGCCGAGGAAGATCGGCTCGTCGTCCACATAACAGCGCAGCGTGTAGACGGTGCCCTCGGAGGTGACGATCTTGACCGGGTCGATGCCGACCTCGTGCCAGAACGACAGCACCTCGTCCTCTTCTTCCTCTTCCTCGTCGTCGTCCTTGGTCAGGTCGACGACCTCGATCTCATCGTCGCTGTCCGCCGCGTCCTCGGCATCGACGATGTTCTCTTCCGCCGCAAGCAGTTCCGCCTCGGCGACCGCGACCGCGTCGGCGTCCACCTCGGGGATGGTCACCACCGAGTCGATGGCGTCCAGCACGTCGTCCCAGTCCTTGGCGATGGCCGCGCCGATCTGGTCCCAGAGTTCCTCGCCCTCGGGCCCGGCGAAGGCGTTCACGCCACCGGCGAGAGCGCCCAGCACCGGGTGCGAGCCATAGAACTTGGTGACGGTGTCGAGCTCGCACACGTCGCCGAGATTGCGAACCAGCTCCAGGGTGTCCTCGAGCTCGGAGACGACCTCGGGGTCCGGATCGTCGGCCGCGAGCTCGGGCACGCCGACCAGATCGAAGACGAACTGCTCCTCGGGCTCCAGTTCGGCAGCCGACAGACCAGCGATAATGGTCCAGGCCGGATGGTCGACGAGATCGTTCTCGGCATTGGTCCGGATGAACGCGGCGAGCTCCGCGACGGACTCGAATCCGTACAGGTCCTCCTCGTGACCGAGGAACGCCTGCCACTCATCGTCACCGTCTCGCCAGCGCGGTGCCCACAGGGTGACGAGATCGCCTTTGGTCAGGCCGAGCGCGATCGGGACGATGTCTCCAGAAGCCATGACCGGAAGCCTATCTAGTGGCCGCCTCAGGCACTATCCGGGTCGGCCCCAACATTTCCCGGAACATTTCCGGGGGCTAGTGAACGGTTCAATCCGGCGACGACCTCGGCCCTTTGCGCGCTCGCCAGCGCGGCCGCCTGTCCGCATGCCCACAGGATGAGCTGGGAGACCTCGGCCGGGGGCCGAGAGGTCACGGATTCGGCCAGCCATAGCCCCGTCAAGGCTCCATTGCCATCCACCTCGGCGGAGACCGAACGGTCGTCCGACGTGAAGCGGCCGCGCACCTTTCCGAGGCCGTACAGCGTGGCCTCCAGGGCCTCCAATTGCTCGGCGACGCCGTTGACCAGGGCATCCATTTCCGCGCTCATGAGTTCTCCGTCCGGGTGCGGGGAGTGGGAGTCATGCGTTCCGGGTCCAGCTGGTCGGACCGGTATCGGCATCGTCGAGCCGGTCGAGCTCGTCGACCGCGGCCTGCCGGGTGGGCAGGCCGAGCTTGTCGAGCACCTCGTCCGGCATGCCCGCCTCGGCCAGCTGCTCGCGGCGGCGGGACTTGGCGACCAAGGCGGAACGCCTGGTCAGCCGTAGAATCTCGTCCGCGAGAGCCTGTGCGCCATAACGGTATTCACCGCGCTCGAACTTGATCTCCACCGGCATGCCCTGATCGGTGGCGCGCACCGTCACCGTGCCCGCCCGATTACCGCTCGCCGCCACCGTCACCGGCGGCACCTGCGGGGCGCTCATGTGGTCGGCCTGTAGAACCCGAGGAAACGCATACCCATGTTCTCCGTTCGAATCGCACCGATCTGGACGGGGTTACCTGCCTCCACCAATTGGCCATTGCCGATCACCATGGCGACGTGGCCGTCCCACACCGCCAGATCCCCGGGCATCAAGTCCCCTGGACCGATCTGCGCGTGACCGTTCCCTTGCTCCTGCGCCAGCCGCGGCAATCCGACACCCGCCTGTGCGTAGGCCCACTGCGTCAATCCACTGCAATCCAGACCGGAACCCGGTGTGGTGCCACCCCAGAGGTACGGCGTCCCGACCGCGCTCAAGGCATTGCGCACCGCATCCGCGGCCTGCTGGTTCGGCGCCTCCACGGTACTGCCGTCGGGCAGCGTGAGCCGCACCCCGGTCGGCGAGGTGTGCGTGCCGGAGGCCGAATCCAGGCGGTGATCGCCGGTCTTCGCCGGAGACTCGCCCGTCGAGGCCGGAACCGTGAGCAAGCTGCCCATCAGACCCGACCCGGTTTCCACCGCCCGGCTGCCCGCGGCCGCGACCGCCGACCCGAACTGCTGCGGTCCGCTCGGCGTACTCACCGAGACCGGGACAACCGCCTGCGGATCGGAATAACCGACGCCGATCGGTGAGACGGGAGCCGGAGCGGGCGTCGGTGCGACCAGGTCGTTCATCGCCGCGGTCTGCGCCTCGAGCTCCGCCCGCACCCGCCCGACCACGCTCAGTGCCCGCCCGAAGTGGTCGACCGCGGACCCCACGATCGCGGCCACACCGGCCGGACTGAATCCGGCCGACTCGAACCCCTTCGCCTCGGCGAGGAAGGACCGCAGAATCTCTTCCAGGTCCCGCTGCCCGGCCGTGATCACCCCCGTCGCCCGATCCACCACCTCCGCCATGGCATTCCCGCGATCGGAAACCATTGCCGCACTGGCCTGCACCCGCATGGCCTTGTCCATGGCCGCATCCCCGGCGGGCCCGCGCCAAGCGCCGTACATCCCATTGATGCCGTCCCGCCCGGACGCGTGAATCTCATCGATGGCCGCCGACGCCTCCCGCAAACCCGCGCCGGTATCCCCAGCCATTCCGCCCGCGCCGAACCCCGCGAGCAGCTCCGCGATCGGCCGCGCCAGCGCCTCCACATCCACCGCCGCGGTCATACCCGCGCCCCCGCTCTGCTTCGATTCCCGCAGTTGCATGCCTTACCGACAGTTGCAGGGGTTGTAAGGCCTGCGACTGTCGATAACCCATGCAGCTGCCGAGGGCCGGCGGCGGGCTCGATGACATTCATGCGCTCAGCTCCTGGGTGGTGGGCAGGGCGGCTTGTAAGGCTGCGGCATAGGTGGTGTCGGTGGCGGTGTAGGTGGTCGCGGCGGTGGTGGAGGTGGTGCCGAGGGTGGTCAGGACGGCAGCGAGATCGGTGATCGAGGTTAGGTGGGTGGTGTGGGCCGCGGTGTAGGCGGTGAGGAAGTCGGCGCCGATGAGGCCGAGGGCGGGGGCGAGTAGGAGCGGGTCGGTAGCGGCGGCTCGGGTGGCGGTCGCGCTCAGGTGCGCGGCCATGAGTTCGGCCACGTTCGAGTAGGCGGCGAGGCCGTCGGGATCGATCGAAATCCTGTGCATGAATGCCCCCGTCATGCCGGTCGCTGGGTGATTACGTCCTGCATGTGATTGGACGGGGCAGGCCGGGATCCGGTTCCGGGGTTATCGGGATTCGCCCAGGTGGGAAATCGCTTCTTAACGTATTTGCGCTGCTCTGGCCTATCGTTTTCGTATGCGCACTCACATCGTGGATCACCCGCTCGCCGCAGCTTTGCTGACCACCATGAGAGATGCCCGCACCACGAACCCGACATTCCGGGCGGCGCTGCGCGATCTCACCGGTCTGCTGGTCTACGAGGCCCTGCGGGACGCGCCGGTCGTGAGGTTCCCGATCGCCACCCCCGTCGCGGCCGCGGAGGGCACCAGTCTGGCGACCCCGCCGCTACTGGTTCCCGTGCTGCGCGCCGGGCTCGGCATGGTCGAGACCGCCGAGAATCTGGTCCCCGACGCGCGCATCGGTTTCGTCGGCGTGGCCCGCAATGAGGAGACGCATCAGCCGACTCCGTACATGGAGTCGCTCCCCGACGACCTGTCCAGCACCCCGGTCATCGTGCTCGACCCGATGCTCGCCACCGGTGGTTCCATGGTCTTCACGCTGGATCTGCTGGCCGCCCGTGGCGCGCGCGATGTCACCGTCATCTGCGTGGTCGCCGCCCCGGATGGCATTGCCGCCCTGGAGAAGTCCGGTCACGCCAACCTGCTCGTCACCGCCTCGGTGGACCGCGGGCTCAACTCGGACGCCTACATCGTGCCCGGTCTCGGTGATGCCGGAGACCGTCAGTTCGGCCCCCGCTGAATCGGTGCGGGACCGTCGATCCGGACCCCGCGGTAGCGATTTCGGCTCGGAACGAAGAGGTCAGAGCTTCTCGCAGAACTCGCGGAGTTCGGCGAGTCGCTGTGCCGCAACCTTCTTCGCGGACGTGAGGGTCTCTGTGGGGTCGATGGGTGCGAAGGTCTCCAGGTAGCACTTGAGTTTCGGCTCGGTGCCGGACGGGCGGACCACCATGCGGAAGGTCGGTGCCTCGAAAACCAGTGCGTCGGTGCGCATCTGCCCACGGATCTGCAGCATGTCGGTGCGGGTGACCGGTTCGCCCGCGATCTCGGTCGGCGGTGCCTCGCGCAGGCGGGCCACCACCTTCGCGGCCTCGGCCGCATCGGCCAGGCGCAGGGACACCTGGTCTCCGGCATGCACGCCGAATTCGATGGCGTAGCCATCGAGTACATCGAGGAGGGTGCGCCGCTCGGCCTTCAGTTGCGCGACCAGGTCGGCGGCAAGCACCGCCGCCGAAATCCCGTCCTTATCGCGCACGGCCACCGGATCCACACAGTGCCCGATGGCTTCCTCATAGGCGTAGGCCAGCCCCTCGCCCGCCCGCGCCAGCCATTTGAAGCCGGTGAGCGTTTCGGCATACCGCGCTCCCCGGGCCGCGGCCACCTTGCTCAGCAGCCGCGACGACACGATGGTGGTCGCCACCAGCGCACCGGTTTTCGCCGTGCGCAGCACGAAATCGCCCAGCAGCACCCCGGTTTCGTCGCCGCGCAGCATGCGCCAGCCATCCGGGCCGGGCACGCCCACCGCGCAGCGGTCGGCGTCGGGGTCCACTGCGATCGCGACATCCGCGCCGACCTGCTCGGCCAGCGCCAGCAGCAGATCGGAGGCCCCGGGTTCCTCCGGATTGGGGAACGCGACGGTCGGGAAGTCGGGATCGGGCTCGAATTGCTCGGCCACCACGTGCACATCGGTGAAGCCCGCGTCCCGCAGCGCGGCCACCGCCAATTCGCCTCCGACGCCGTGCATTGCGGTCAGCGCGATCCGAATATCGCTGCGCGCCGGGGATTCCCCGCCGATGAGCATGGGCAGGTGGGCCACGCGGGCGAGATAGCGGCTCACGAGTTCTTCGCCGAATTCCTCGGTCGTGCATCCGGCGGGCAGCACCAGGAGGTTGGTGGCGTCGGGTGCGCTGCGCGGAATGGGTTCGCGCACAGCCTCTATGCAGCGTTCGATCTCCGCGTCGGCGGGCGGGATGAGCTGCGAGCCGCCGTCCAAGTAGACCTTGTAGCCATTATCGGTGGCCGGATTGTGGGAGGCGGTGATCTGGATTCCGGCGACGGCACCCAGCTCGCGTACCGCGTAGGCCACCACCGGGGTGGGTAGTGGTCGGGGGAGCGGTAGTACCGAGAACCCGGCGGCCGCAAAGACTTCCGCCGTTGCCTGGGCGAATTCGGCTGAACCGTGCCGGGCATCCCGTCCGACGATCACCAGACCGCCACCGAGGCAGCGGTTCCGGAGCCAGTCGGCGATACCGGCGCTGGCGCGGGAGACGGTGTCCACGTTCATGCCATCGGGGCCGTCCTGCAGTGGCCCGCGGAGCCCTGCGGTTCCGAAGCGCAGCATGGCGGCGCGGCCTACAGCGATTCCAGGACGCCGCGCAGCAGTTTGCCCAATCGTGGTGCGGCGGCGTGGCCTTCGGCCAGGACCTCGGCGTGCGAGAGGTGCGCGCCGGTGACTCCGGCGGCCAGGTTGGTGACGAGCGAGATGCCGAGCACCTTGGCTCCGCCCTCGCGGCAGGCGATGGCTTCGAGCACGGTGGACATGCCGACCAGGTCCGCGCCCATGGTGCGGAGCATGCGGATCTCGGCGGGCGTCTCGTACTGCGGTCCGGTGAGGCCCGCGTACACGCCCTCGGTCAGGCTCGGGTCGACTTCCTTTGCCAGGGCGCGCAATTCGGGATCCCAGGCGTCGACGAGGTCGACGAAATTGGCTCCCTCGATCGGCGTGCGCCCGGTGAGATTGAGGTGATCGCCGATCAGTACGGGTTCACCGACCGCCAGCCCGTCGCGAATGCCACCCGCCGCATTGGTCAGCAGGATGGTCTGCGCGCCCGCCGCGATGGCGGTGCGCACATTGTGGACGACGTTCGCCGGGGTGTGGCCCTCGTACAGGTGCTGGCGGCCCATGAGCAGCAGCACGGGCGAGTCGTTCACGACGACGGAGTGGATGGTGCCCTGATGACCCTGTGCCGTGGGCGATCCGAACCCCGGCACTTCACCCATCGGAAGGGAGGTGGCGGGCTCGCCGATTTCGGCGGCGGCCTCCTGCCAACCCGATCCGAGTACCACCGCGACCCGGTGGTTCTGCTGTCCCGTTCGTTTGGCAATCGCCTCGGCGGCCTGCTCGGCTAGCATGTCTGCCACCCTAGTCCCAGGCGATCTCGCGCGCTCGGGGGCCGCGCGGACCTGCCGTTTTCGCACCTTTTGCCCGGCGAACGGGGGTGGCAAAAGAATGGCTACCCGTCGGTAGGTATTCGAATACGGCCCGGCTACTCTGCACCCATGCCGTTTTTGAAGCGTGATGGGGACGTATTCGTCCTGTACCTCGGGGCCGAGGGCCAGACCATCGACAGCGAGAACCGCTTCCACCCGGATTGGATCACCGAGGTCCACTCGCTGCTGGACGAGGTCGAGGCCTCCGAGGGTCCGGCCGCGCTGGTCGTGACCTCCGCCGGCAAGTTCTTCAGCAATGGTCTCGACACCGATTGGCTGTTCGGCAATTTCGACAAGAACTGCTGGTACCTGGACCGGGTGCATTCGCTGTACACCCGCCTGCTGACCTTCGGCATGCCGACCGTCGCGGCCGTGAACGGGCACGCCTTCGGTGCCGGTGCCATGCTGGCCACCTCCTGCGATTTCCGCGTCATGCGCGCCGATCGCGGTTTCTGGTGCCTGCCCGAGGTGCACCTGGGCATGCCGTTCACCGTCGCCATGAATGCCCTGCTGACCAACCGCCTGGCCAATCAGGTGGCGGTCGAGGCCATGACCACCGGCCGCCGCTACAGCGCCGATGACGCGATTGCCGCCGGAATCGTGGACGGCAAGGCGGATGCCGAGTCGTTGCTGTCCGTGGCCGTCGCGCGCGCGGAGATGCTCAAGGGCAACCGCAAGCCGAACCTGCCGGTCATCAAGAAGGCGCTGCACCAGAACGCGCTCGCCGGTCTGGCCGTGGAGACCACTCCCGAGAATCTGGGCTTCAACCCGAGCTGAGTCCGCGCACACACAGTTTTCTTCCGGGTCTCGAATCCACACCTCTGCTGGGGGTTTGGATTCGGGACCCGACTTTTTTCCGGGGATGCGGCGGTGATGCCCCCGAATCTTCCACCCGTTTCCCCTAATTACCGGCCCAGCCGGAGGGATTTCCGGCTTACCTGATGCGCGGCGGCGCGATGGTAGTGCAAGACTGTGTGACATGCCACCATCGCCCGATGCGACGGTGTTCGCCGCGGTCGATTCGGCGATCGCCGTTGCCCGCGATCAGTTGATCGCGCTGTCGCACAGCATTCACGCCGAACCCGAACTCGCCTTCCAGGAATTCCGTAGCGTCGAGAAGACCATGGAACCGTTGCGGGAGCGCGGTTTCCACATCGAAAAGGCGGTCGCGGATCTGCCGACCGCCTTCAGTGCTGAATACGGCAATGGTGACTTAGTGGTCGGTATTTTTGCCGAATACGACGCTTTGCCCGAAATCGGTCATGCCTGCGGGCACAACATCATTGCCGCCTCGGCCGTCGGCGCCGCGCTGGGCCTGGCCTCGGTGGCCGATGCTTGCGGCCTCACCGTCAAGCTGTTCGGCACGCCCGCCGAGGAGAGCGGCGGCGGCAAGGTGATCATGCTGGACCACGGCGTCTTCGACGATCTGGCCATGGCGCTCATGATCCATCCGGGCCCGGAGGATATCGCCGGCGCGCATTCGCTGGCGCTCGCGGATTTGTCGGTGGTTTATCGCGGCCGGGAATCGCATGCCAGCGCCGCCCCCGAATATGGGCGAAATGCCGGAGATGCCGTAACCATCGCACAAGTTGCTTTGGGTTTGCTCCGGCAACATCTACTTCCCGGACAGCAACTACACGGTATAGTCGGCTCGGGCGGCGTAGCCCCCAATATCGTGCCTGGACACGCGGAACTGCTGTATTACCTACGGGCAGTCGACTCCGCGGCCCTCGAAGATCTGATGCGACGCGCATCGGCCTGTTTCGAGGCAGGAGCCCTGGCGACCGGATGCACACAGGAAATCCGGAAGCTCGCGCCGACATATACCGAGCTCACTCCCGACAGCGCACTACTGTGTGCCTATCGCGAGCAGATCCGCGAACTCGGACGCGAGCCCATTGCCCCGGAACTCGAGGCGCAACGGCCGCTGGGCAGCACCGATATGGGCAATGTAACCAACGTCATCGCAGGCATTCACCCGGTCATCGGCATCGACGCCGGGGGAGCGGTGACGCATCAGCCCGCGTTCGCGGCGGCGGCCGTGAACCCGTCGGCCGACCGCGCGGTCATCGACGGGGCAACGGCTTTGGCTCGCACCGCGATAACTATCGCAGGCGATCAATTTCACAGGGACAGGTTGTCGGAACGCGTCATTCAACGGCAGTTTCAGCGACAGGAGGACATTCGGTGAGCACAACCGGCCGGTCCGCGGCGCGAAGTAGCAGTATCGGACCGAAAGCAGGGGCCTGCATGAGCACACAGGCCGCTGCCAGCGTCGCAATGGAACCGGCGACCGGGCACGAGACGGTCGAGGCATGGCTTTCGGAGCACACGGACGATCTGATTTCGTGGCGCAGGCACATCCATGCCAACCCGGAGCTCTCCCGCACCGAGTTCGCCACCACCGAGTTCGTGGAGTCCTGGCTGATCAAGGCCGGTCTCGAACCTCGCAAACTACCGAGTGGCACCGGCATCATCTGTGATATCGGCCCCGATACTCCCCGCATCGGGCTGCGCGCCGACATGGACGCGCTGCCACTGCAGGAGTACACCGGCCTGCCCTTCGCCTCCACCGTGCCGGGCGTCTCGCACGCCTGCGGGCACGATGCGCATACGACCATCCTGCTCGGCACGGCGCTGGCCCTCGCCGAGATCCCGGACCTGCCGGTCGGTGTGCGGCTGGTCTTCCAGCCCGCCGAGGAGGTCATGCCCGGCGGCGCCATCGATATGGTCGCGGCCGGAGCCATGGAAGACGTGTCGCGCATGTTCGCCGTGCACTGCGATCCGCGCCTCGAGGTCGGCCGGGTCGGCATTCGCGTGGGTGCCATCACTTCCGCCGCCGACACCGTGGAACTCGTCCTCGATTCGCCCGGCGGCCACACCTCCAGACCGCACCTCACCAGCGATCTGGTCTACGCCATCGGCACCGTCATCACCGGCCTGCCCGGCCTGCTGAGCCGCCGCATCGACCCCCGCACCAGCACCGTCATGGTCTGGGGCGCGGTCTCGGCGGGCAAGGCCCCCAACGCTATTCCGCAGACCGGCATGCTCACCGGCACCGTCCGCACCGGCGACCACGCCACCTGGTCGCTGCTCGAGCCCATGGTCCGCGAGATCGTCGAGGGCCTGCTCGCCCCCACCGGCGTCCGCTACCAGCTCAACTACAAGCGCGGCGTCCCCCCGGTAGTCAATGACGAACAGGCCGTCCGCATGTTCGAGGACGCCATCCGCGGCCTCGGCCCCGACGCCCTCACCGACACCCAGCAATCCGGCGGCGGCGAGGACTTCTCCTGGTACCTCGAAGAGGTCCCGGGCGCGATGGCCCGCCTGGGCGTCTGGTCCGGCCAGGGCGAACAACTCGACCTGCACCAGCCCACCTTCGACATCGACGAGCGGGCACTCGCGGCAGGCGTCCGAGTCATGACGAACATCGTCCTGAACGCACAGGCACACTGACGTACACACACCCGACCACAGGACCGGGCCGCACCCCAGCTGGGGTGCGGCCCGGTTTTTTGGTCGTTCGGAAACTGCGACAACTGATTTCGCAACGGTCCGGATAACTCGTCGGGTACGCCCAAAATCGGTGCCGTGCCTGACCGCACCACGCGACGACAACTGGCAACGGCTCTCAGCCGGGCGCTGAAGTCTCGGGGAGGCGGGGGAGCTCAGCCGAAGGTGCCGGGGCCGACGTTCTTGCTATTGCGGGTGCGCAGGGCGAGGACGTAATCGGCGGGGGCTCCGGCCTTTTCGGCGGCGTCGGAGATCACGCCGATGTAGCGAGCCGAAGGTAGGCCGCCCTCGTACGCGTCCAGCACGTAGAGCCAGGCGAGGACCGGGTCGGTGCCCGTTCCCTGGTTCGGGGTGACGCGAAGCCGGATCTTCTTGTGGATGCCGAAGTCGGAGCCCTCCCAGCGATCCAGACTCAACTCGTCCTCACTCGGGACGTCGTAGAGCACTACGAAGACGCGTGAGCCCGGCTCCTCGACCACCGTCGCGAGCGGCCCCTCCCAGCCGATGTCGTCCCCGGCGAAGGTGAGGCGCCAACCCTCCAGCCAGCCGGTTCCGTACACGGGGGAGTGCGGACAGCGCTTGAGCATCTGCTCGGGATCCATGTTGGACCCATAGGCGGCGTAAATCGGCACCGTAGAAGCCTATCGAACAATCGCCCCCAACCATCCCCGATCCCTATCACCGGGCGGTTCGGGCGGGTTCAGCAACCGTCCGGTTCGAGGGTTCGTGCCGTGGTGAGGCGCCCTGCGGGGTTCGGTGGGGGTACCCGAGAATTGTGACGAACTTGTCTTCAGATGCGGTCGGAGCTGTGCGAATTCAGCCCGATAACCTTGTACATCGGTACCGGAGATCCCGGGACCGAGGCAGAAGCGAGGGACAATGACCCGCATTGCGATCATCGGAGGCGGACCCGCCGGTTACGAAGCGGCGTTGGTCGCGGCACAGCACGGGGCTCCGGTCACGTTGATCGACTGCGACGGTATCGGCGGTGCGTGTGTGCTGTGGGACTGTGTGCCGTCGAAGACTTTCATCGCATCCACCGGCGTCCGCACCGATCTGCGGCGCGCCCGGGACCTGGGCATCACCGTGCACCCGTCGCAGGCGCAGGTGCGATTGGCCGAGGTGAACTCCCGAGTGAAGGCGCTCGCGCAGGCGCAGTCCTCCGATATCAAGGTGAAGCTGCAGACCGCGGGAGTCACCGTGCTCTCCGGGCGTGGCGAAATCATCGATCAGGCCCCGGGTCTGGCCACCCACCTGGTGAAGGCCACCCTCGCCGACGGCCAGCAGCAGCTCATCGAGGCCGAGGTCGTGCTCATCGCGACCGGTGCCAGCCCGCGCGTGCTGACCGGCGCCGAGCCGGACGGTGAGCGCATCCTCACCTGGCGTCAGCTCTACGACCTGCGCGAACTCCCCGAGACCCTGGTGGTCGTGGGTTCCGGTGTGACCGGCGCCGAATTCGTCTCCGCCTACACCGAGATGGGTGTGAAGGTGAAGCTGGTCTCCTCCCGCGACCGCGTGCTGCCCGGCGAGGACGCCGACGCCGCGCTGGTGCTGGAGGAAGCCCTCGCCGAGCGCGGTGTGGAACTGGTCAAGCACGCCCGCGCCGATGCCGTGGAGCGCACCGCGGACGGCATCGTGGTGAAGCTGTCCGACGGCCGCAATGTGACCGGCTCGCATGCGCTCATGACGGTGGGCTCCATCCCCAATACCGAGAACCTGGGCCTGGGCCGGCTCGGCATCGAACTCGACAAGGGCGGATACCTGCGGGTGGACCGGGTTTCGCGGACCACCGCGCCCGGCGTCTACGCCGCGGGCGACTGCACCGGCCTGCTGCCCCTCGCGTCCGTGGCGGCCATGCAGGGCCGCATCGCGATGTACCACGCACTCGGTGAGGGCGTGGTGCCGATTCGCCTGAAGACCGTCTCGTCCGCGGTGTTCACCCGCCCGGAGATCGCGACCGTCGGCGTCAGCCAGACCGCCATCGACAATGGCGAGGTCCCGGCCCGCACGGTGATGCTGCCGCTCAACACCAACCCGCGCGCCAAGATGCTGGGCCTGCGTAGGGGTTTCGTGAAGATCTTCTGCCGTCCCGCCACCGGTGTGGTGATCGGCGGCGTCGTGGTGGCCCCCATCGCCTCGGAGCTGATCCTGCCGATCACCCTTGCGGTGCAGAACAATCTGACCGTCAATGACCTCGCGCAGACCTTCTCGGTGTACCCGTCGCTGACCGGTTCGGTGACCGAGGCCGCCCGTCAGCTCATGCGTCACGACGACCTCGACTGAGGTTTCCGGCCCCGCCGATTCGCAGTGGTGAGGCGGCACAGGCGTTTTCGAAAGCCCAGGTGATCGAGCTCGCCTTGCTGCGTTGTCTCCCTTGTGATTCACTTCGCCACGGAAGCGATCGGCAGGGCGGTCGCGAGCGACGCCGCGGGGGGACCCCGATCTCCCACTCCGCGCGTTGCTCGGCTTCGCCCTCGTCTCGGATCGTGCCGATGAGGGACGAAGAGGAAACGAGCGAAACGTGAAGCACCGCAAGCCGAGTCGGATCAAGGCGAGCACCTCCCTGACGCTGGTCGGCGCGGCCGCCGTGGTGACCCTGCTGGGCTCGCCCGCGAACGCCGCCCCCGCCGACCCGGGTGTCGTTCCGACCGCACCCGACAAGCAGCCCGACGCCACCACCGACAACCCGGCCCCCGAGAACCCCCAGAACGGCGCCGGCACCGGCGGCAAGCCGGAGGTGGTCAAGCCCGATACCAAGCCGAGCCAGCCGGGCGTCACCACGCCGGGCACGCCGAAGCCGGACACCACCCAGCCCAATGGCGGCCAGCCCGCCGGTGACGCCCCGAAGACCGATCCCGGTGCCGCACAGCCCGCCGGTGATCAGCCCAAGCCCGCCGATCCGGGCGCCGCGCAGCCCGCGGTGCAGAAGCCGACCCAGCCGGGCGTGACGGTGCCGCGCGTGGCGCCGCTGCCGGTGCCGGGCCAGAGCGTTCCCGCGGTCACCGCGCCGGATGCGGGCCAGCCGGCGGTGCAGACCAAGCCGGAGCAGAATGCGCCTGGCGCACAGGTGAATCCGGGCACCACCAAGCCGGAGACCACCGACAACAGCACCCAGGATCCGGCGCTGAACACCCTCACCAGCGAGCCGACCGTGCAGCAGCCGCGCTGGCAGGCGCCGGTCGTGGAGACCGCTCCCGCCGCGCCCGTGGTCGAGATGACCGGCCCGCACACCGAGGTCGGCGCGAATATCGACGGCGGCGGCCTGCTGCCGGGCTGGGCCGCGAACACCCACCACTTCAGCAATCTGGACGGGTACGTCGGCACCATCGGCTACACCACGCCGGGCGGTCTGGGCGAGGCCGGCGTGTCGCTGGACTTCACCACCCTCAACCAGATCAAGGTGACCGCCTTCGCCACCGCCAATGCCGGTGACGATCGCAAGATGGAGTTCTACCTCGACACCACCGCGGCCAATGCCGCCAAGACGGATGCCGAGAACTTCGTCCGGCTGCTGCCCGGCGGCACAGTGATCCTGGACGCGGCTGCGCAGATTGGTAAGCTCCCGCAGGGTGAGATTCCCGGACAGACGGTCGACCTCGGCGGCCTGACCACGCAGGTGGGTGGTTCGGTCCAGTACTGAGCGAGCAGCAACAGAGTCATCGCGTGGGGCGGTCGTCAGCGACCGCCCCACGCGTGTGTGGCGAAAGGATGGGTGATGGCTTCCGGCAAGGATGACTCCGCGGACCGCCCGGATCCCCAGCCGGGATCCGAACCGGAGTCCGAGTTCGGGCCGTCGCTGTCCGAATTCGGGCCGTCCTTGAACGATTTCGGTCCCGCACCCGATCTGGGCGCGGCCGGATGGACGCCCGCGCCGGTGCCGCAGAACCCGGATCTGAGCTGGCGGCCCGCGGACGCGGCCCCGCCGGTGCCGCCCCCGCCCGCGCAATATCGGGCCCCGGACTCCTGGATGCCGCCGACGACCGGGCAGTACCCGGCGGTGAACGGCTCGTCGCCCTTCGGGGATCCGACCGAGGTGACGACGAAATTCGACGCACCGAACGGGTCGCCGCAGATGGGTTGGGCTCCGGCGACGGGACAGTTCCCGGCGGTGACCGAGCCGGTTCCGGCCGCGCCGGAAGCCCCGAAAGCTCCGGACGCACCTGCTCCCGCTCCCGCCGAGGAAGCCGATTCCACGTCGTGGTGGCGCTCTTCCTCGCCGACCGGATTCCCGCCGACACCGCCCTCCACGCCGGAATCATCGGGCACCGAAGGCGAGTCGCTGTCGTGGGCGGACGATCCGATCGCCAAGATGCTGGCGCCCAAGACGGCCGCGAAAGTCACTCCGCCGCAAGAGGATAAGCCGGATCGTCCGGTGAAGAAGATCGCCGCGATCGCCGTCGGCGGGGTGGCGTTGGTGGCCGTGATCGGGGTCGCCGCCGTGGCAATGCTGAGCGGTGGCGGCGATAAGGACGACACGCAGGCGGACCCGACTGCGGGCGGCCCGGCCACCGCGGCCGCGCCGACGACCGCCGCCGCACTGAGCTGCCCGTCCAAGCGCGACGGCAATCTGACCATCGGCAACGGCTCGGGCAGTACACGCACCGGCGCCGAGGCGATTCTCGGTTTCCAGCACGCCTTCTACACCGATCGCAGTGGCGTGAAGGCGCGCTCGTTCGTCGCGCCGGACTCGGTGAACGTGTCCACGGCGGAGGTGATCCAGAAGGACGGCATCGATCCGACGCCGAAGGGGGTCAGCTATTGCGTGCGGATCGTCGAGGTGGCTCCGGAGACCTATGACGCGGACCTGACCGTGCACAGTCCCGACGGCACCACCGCGGTCTATCCGCAGCGCATCACCACCGTGGATCGGGAAGGCAAGCACCTCATCTTCGCGCTCGAGGGACGCTAGGTCCCGGGCGCTGGATCACACCACCTGCGTCCCAGAATATGAGAAAGTCATTTCATATTCTGGGTAGCGTTATGAAACAGTGGGGTTTCGCGTACCCCGGCGTTCCCTCGGAGGTGTTTCATGTCGGCGACCACTCCGCCACTGTCCCGGCGGCTCGACAGCTTGCAGAGCTCGGCCATTCGTGACCTGCTCAAGCTGACTTCCCGCGCCGACATCATCGGCCTCGCCGGTGGCCTCCCCGACGCCGAACTCATGCCCCGCGACCGCATCGCGGCCGCCGCCGAAACCGCCCTGTCCAGTCGCGCGGTCCTGCAATACACCGAATCCCCCGGCTGGGGCCCGCTGCGCGAGGTCCTCGCCGCCCGTGAATCGGCCCGCACCGGCCGCCCGCTGTCCATCGACGAAATCTTCGTCACCCACGGTTCGCAGCAGGCGCTGTCCCTGCTGGCCGAGGTGCTCCTGGATCCCGGTGCGCTGGTGATCGTCGAGGATCCGGCGTATGTCGGTGCGCTGCAAGTCTTCCGGGCCGCCGGAGCCCGCATCCTCGCCGTCCCCCTGGACTCCGAAGGCATGCGCCTGGACATCCTGCGCGACCTGCTGGCGAAGGGTGAACGCCCCGCATTCGTCCACACCGTCAGCAACTTCCACAACCCCGGCGGCGTCACCATGAGCTCCGCCCGCCGCCGCGAACTCGCCGAACTCGCTGACGCGCACGGCTTCTGGATCATCGAGGACGACCCGTACGGCGAACTCTGGTTCGACCAGCCCGCCCCCGCACCGGTTGCGACCTACTCGCCCAACGTGATTCGCCTCTCCAGTGCTTCCAAGATCCTGGCCCCCACCCTGCGCGTCGGCTGGATGATCGCCCCCACCAAGGTCTGTCGCGCCGTAGAACTCCTCAAGCAGGGCGCAGACCTCTGCGGCTCCGCCCTCACCCACCAGATCGCCGCCGACCTCCTGGCCGACACCGATTGGCTCACAGCCCATATCGACAAAGTCCGCAACATCTACGGCGAACGAGCCCACGCCCTGGTCGACGCTGTCCGCACCCGCTTCGGCGACCGCATCACCTGCACCGAAGCCACCGGCGGCATGTTCCTCTGGGCCGACTTCACCGACGGCACCGACACCCAAGCCCTCCTCCCCGCCGCCCTCGACGCGGGCGTCGCCTACGTCCCCGGCTCCGCCTTCGCCGTCTCCACCGACTACACCCACTCCATGCGCCTGTGCTTCACCACCTCCGAAGCGGCCATCCTCACCGAAGCGGTGGATCGCCTGGCTCGCGCGCACGCGGCAGCGGAATCCCAAGGCGCGGTAGGGAATCAGGCCCAGTTGTAGGTGCGCTCCACGGCCTTGTTCCACTCGTGCATGAGGTTGTCGCGGTCGGTGGTGGACATGGTGGGGGTCCAGCGCTTGTCCTCGGCCCAGTTGGCGCGGATATCGTCGGTGCCCGACCAGTAGCCGACGGCCAGCCCGGCCGCGTAAGCCGCACCGAGAGCGGTGGTTTCGGTGACCACCGGGCGGACGACGGGGGCGTCGAGGATATCGGATTGGAACTGCATGAGGAGTTCGTTCACGACCATGCCGCCGTCGACCTTGAGCGTCACCTTCTCGACGTCCAGGTGCTGGGCGGCGGAGTCGGCGCGCATGGCGTCGATGACCTCGCGGGTCTGGAATGCGGTGGCCTCCAACACCGCTCGCGCGATATGAGCCTTGGTGACGAAGCGGGTGAGGCCCGCGAACACGCCGCGCGCGTCGGGCCGCCAGCGGGGCGCGAAGAGGCCGGAGAAGGCGGGGACGATGTAGCAGCCGCCATTGTCGGCGACCGTGCGGGCGAGGGGTTCGATCTCGTCGGCGTTGGTGATCATGCCGAGGTTGTCGCGCAGCCATTGCACCAGTGAGCCGGTGACCGCGATGGAACCCTCCAGGGCGTACACGGCGGGTTGGTCACCGAGCCGGTAGCAGACCGTGGTGAGCAGCCCGTGCTCACTGAACACCGGCGTCGTGCCGGTATTCATGAGCATGAAATTGCCTGTGCCGTAAGTGTTCTTGATGTCGCCGGTGGACAGGCACGCCTGCCCGAAGGTGGCGGCCTGCTGATCGCCCAGAATGCCCGCGACCGGTACGCCCGCGAGTGCGCCGGTGGTGATGTCCGCGTACACCTCCGAGGAGCTGCGGATGGTCGGCAGCATGGCCATGGGTACGCCGAATTCCGCGCAGATCGTCGAATCCCATTGCAGGGTGCGCAAATCCATCAGCATGGTGCGTGAGGCATTGGTGACGTCGGTGAGGTGCTGGCCGGTGAGATTCCACAGAATCCAGCTGTCCATGGTGCCGAAGCACAGTTCCCCGGCCTCGGCGCGCTGGCGGGCTCCCGGTACCCGGTCCAGGATCCAGCGCAGTTTCGGCCCGGCGAAGTAGGTGGACAGCGGCAGTCCGGTGCGATCGGCGTACCGGTTGGGGCCCTCGGACCCGGCGAGTTCCACGGTCAGATCGGCGGTGCGGGTGTCCTGCCAGACAATGGCATTGTGAATCGGCTTGCCGGTGGCGCGTTCCCACACCACGGTGGTCTCGCGCTGATTGGTGACGCCCGCCGCGGCGATCTCGCTCGTGCCGACACCGCACTTGTCGAGCACTTCGGCGATCACGGATTCGGTATTGCGCCAGATGGTTTCGGCATCGTGTTCGACCCAGCCGGGTTGCGGGAAGATCTGTTCGTGTTCGCGCTGGGCGACTCCGACTATCCGCCCGTCGTGATCGAAGATGATGCAACGACTCGACGTCGTGCCCTGGTCGATGGCAGCCACAAAGCGACGCATTCGAGCAGGCTACTCGACGGCCCGGGGTGAGCGGTGACATGACACCACCGCCGTCGCGGGTCGCACCACGACCGATTACCGTGGGCTACGGTTACCTGCGGGTAGCCCCGGGCAACACCTTCGACCAGAGCGCTTTCGACCAGTTATCGAGACGACGCCGCGTCGGCACTACGGCGCAGGCTGGAGGAGTCGAGCATGACGAAGCAACCGCGATCGCAGTTCCTAGGCCCCGAGCAGCGCGAAGCTGCCTGGGCCCGGCTTGGCAAGGACACCTTCGACGTCATCGTGATCGGCGCGGGAGTGGTCGGCGCGGGCATCGCGCTCGATGCCGCCACCCGCGGCCTGGAAGTCGCGCTGGTGGAGGCCCGCGATCTCGCCTCCGGCACGTCCAGCCGCTCGTCGAAGATGTTCCACGGCGGTCTGCGGTACCTGGAGATGATGGAATTCGGGCTGGTCCGGGAGGCGCTCAAGGAGCGCGAGCTGGCGCTGTCCACCCTCGCACCGCATCTGGTGAAGCCGCTGCGCTTCCTGTACCCGCTCAGCCATTACGTCTGGGAGCGGCCGTACGTGGCCGCCGGGCTCACCCTGTACGACACCATGGGTGGCGCGAAATCCGTTCCGGGACAGCATCATCTGACCAAATCCGCGGCACTGCGACTGGCCCCCGGGCTCAAGGACGACGCGCTGACCGGTGGCCTCACCTACTACGACACCGTCGTCGACGATGCCCGCCACACCATGACCGTGGCCCGCACCGCCGCCCACTACGGCGCGGTCATCCGCACCTCCACGCAGGTGGTCGGCTTCCTGCGCGAGGCGGACCGGGTGGTCGGGGTGAAGGTGCACGACAGCGAGGACGGCCGCACCACCGAGGTGCGCGGCAGCGTCGTCATCAATGCGACCGGCGTGTGGACCGATGAAATCCAGTCACTCGCGCAACAACGCGGCCGATTCCATGTGCGAGCGTCCAAGGGCGTGCATATTGTCGTCCCGCGCGACCGCATTGCCAGCGACACCTCGATCATTCTGCGCACCGAGAAGAGCGTGCTGTTCGTCATCTCGTGGGGCACCGACCACTGGATCATCGGCACCACCGACACCGACTGGAACCTCGACCTCGCGCACCCGGCCGCCACCAAATCCGATATCGACTACCTGCTCGGGCATATCAACAAGGTGCTGGTCGCGCCGCTCACGCACGCCGACATCACCGGTGTCTACGCGGGCCTGCGGCCACTGCTGGCGGGGGAGAGCGACCAGACCTCCAAGCTCTCCCGCGAGCATGCCGTCGCCCGCGTCGCCCCGGGCCTGGTGGCGATCGCGGGCGGTAAGTACACCACCTACCGCGTCATGGCCTACGACGCCGTAGACGAAGCCGCACAGGACATTCCGCAGCGCGTACCGCCCACCATCACCGAGAAGGTGCCGCTGCTCGGCGCGGACGGCTACCACGCCCTGATGAACCAGACCCCGCACCTGGCCGAGAAGTACGGCGTGCATCCGTACCGAATCCAGCACCTGCTCAACAGGTATGGCTCGCTCATCGACGAGGTGCTCGGTCTCGCCGACGGCAAACCCGAACTGCTGCAACCGATCACGGCCTCACCCGGCTACCTGCAAGTGGAGGCCGTCTATGCGGTGGCCGCCGAAGCCGCCCTGCACCTGGACGACATCCTGGCGCGGCGCACCCGCATCTCCATCGAATACGCGCACCGCGGCGTCGACTGTGCCGAACAGGTGGCCCGCCTGGTCGCCCCCGTGCTCGGCTGGGACGAGGCCGAAATCGCCCGCGAGGTCGACACTTACAACGCGCGCGTCAAGGCCGAGATCGAATCCCAGACCCGTGAGGACGACGCCTCGGCGGATGCGCTCCGCCAGGCCGCCCCCGAACCCCGGCCGCAGATCCTGGAGCCGGTACCCGTGCCCACCGACAATCAGCGCACGAGTTTGTAGTTGAACGCCAGGGTGCCGAGCGGGCCCATCAGACGCACCCACTGAATGATCATCATCTCGGTGCCGCGCGCGGTGGTGATGTCGCCGACGTCCACGATGTCGAGCCAGCCGAATTCCCGAAGCAGTTGGGTGACAGTGGCTTTGGCGTCGGCGTCATCGCCGGAGACGAAGATGGTGTGGTCGCCGTCGGCCAGCTTGGCCGGATACGCCATGATCTCGGCATTGACGGTATTCAGCGTCTTCACCACACGGGCATCGGGGAAGGCGCGCTGGATCTGCTCACCGACCGAATCCGTATTGCAGACCGCCAGATGCGGCGGGAAACCATTGGAGAAGTCCAGCGGATTCGACACGTCGATGATCACCTTGCCCGCCAGGTTCTCCGCACCCGCGCCCTGCAGCGCGGCCACGCTGACCTGCCCGCCGGTGGCATTGATGACCAGCTCGGCATGCGCCGCGGCCTCCGGCGCGGTCCGCAGCGGCGCGGGGAACTCCGCTTCCGCCTTCGCCTCGGTGGCGGCCACATCGCGAGTGCCGATGACCACGTCGTGCCCGAGTTCCACCAACCGCGCGGCCAGGGTGCGACCGACATTGCCGGTGCCCAGGATTCCGATTTTCATAGCGCCACCCTAGGAGCGAAACCACAGCGTGGGAATGGTTTTCGCGCAGGACGAAATGTTCGGTCACGCTGAGCCTTGGTCATGAAATGTTCACGGTCCCCTTGATGAAGTAGTCGCAGCGGTCCGAACGACACGACCGCCTAGACGAAAAAGGAGATCTTCATGATCAAGACCGTTCTCGCCGCAGGCACCCTGGCCCTCGCCGTCGTCGCCGGCGGCACCGCCATCGCCTCCGCCGAAGAGGCCCAGGTCGAAGGCAACTACTCCACCCTCGCCGCCTGCCAGGCCGACGGCCCCAACGTCCAGGTCAACCGCGACAACAACTCCTGGACCACCTGGGACTGCCGCCAGGGCAACGACGGCCTGTTCTACCTCTTCCTCTCGCGCTAACCACGACGCTGACTCGGGGGCGCGCAAGGCGCCCCCGCTCAGTCCCCCGCGTCCGACCTCAGTTGGGTGAGGGCTGACAGCGCGGGCAGAAGTAGATGCCGCGATCCGCACGGGTTGCGGTGGAATCGTCGCCCAGTAAATGGACGACCAGGTTCGTGCCGCAGCGGCGGCAGGGGCGGCGTTGGCGGCCATAGGCCAGTGCGCGCCACGGCGGTTCGTGTGCCGCTTTCATGAGGACTCGATGGGCCTCGTCGACCAGGGCGGGTAAGTCGGGGATCGCGTGGACGGGAGTGGCGGGGTGGACGCGGCGGAGGAAACAGATCTCGCTGCGGTAGATATTGCCGATACCCGCCAGGTTTCGCTGATCCAGTAGGGCCAAGCCGATCGGGAGATCGGGGTGCCTCTCGAGCCGCCGGATTGCTTCGGCGGCATCCCAATTCGGGCCGAGTAGATCCGGGCCCAGGTGATCGGTGACGGTGTGCTCGTCGGGAAGGCGCAGCACTTCCACCAGACCGAGGGAGAAACCCACCGCCTCGGACTCCGCGGTGGCGAGCACCAAGCGAGCGGTGAATCCGGGCTTGGTCCAGCGCTGACCGGACGGATAGACCCGCCATTCGCCTTCCATTTTTAGGTGTGTGTGAATGCTGAGCTCGGGCGTTCGGACGAACAGATGCTTGCCGTAGGTGCCGACACCTTCCACCTGCTGCCCGCGCAGATCGAGGGTCGCGTATTTGGGTACCCGGAAATCGCTGCGGGTCAGCGTCTTTCCGGCCAGCGCCTTACGCAGTCGCTGCGCGGTCAGGAAAACGGTGTCGCCTTCCGGCATCAGCGGGGCTCATTCACGGCTTGCTCCGGAGCCGGAATCCCTTGGGGGTGGCCGCGAAGCCCGCCTCGGAGAGGAAGCCGGCGAAGGTATTGCCGTGTACCGATTCGCCGTTCACTCGATCGATCACGAGGGAATCCACTCGGCGTTCGGACACCAGACCGGCCAGGGCCGCCGCGGCGGCGGTGCGCACATTCGGGTCCTCGGTGAAGGTGAGCAGGGTCTTTCCGCCGCGTTCCAGGTAGAGGGCCAGGTCGCCATCCACCAGTACGACCAGGGCTCCCGCCTTGCGGCCCGGCCGATGTCCGGCTCCCTCGGCGGCCGCCTTCGGCCAAGGCAGAGCCGCTCCATACGCATTCGCGGGATCGCAGGCCGCCAGGACCACGGCCTTTCCGGCGTCGCGGCCCTCTGCCCCGGGGCGATCGGTGTCGAAGGACCGTAGTCGATCCACCACATCGGTTGTCGAGAACTGCGCCCCGCCCAGCGAATCCACGAAATATCCGCGCCGACAGCGTCCTCGGTCCTCGAACTCGGTCAGGACTCGATACATCAGGGCGAACCCGCCGGGGACCCCTTCACTCTGCACAGGCCCGCGTGTCAGCACTCCGTACCGCTCCAGGAGCACATCCGCCGTGGCGTGGGCGCGAACGGTGTTGTCCACCAGTCGTTCCGGAAGCAGTGACCAGCGGCCCGCCGCGTTCGGCGGGCTGACTCGCGCGGGCATGCCGGTGCGCGGTAGGTACATTCGCCCGCGCGGTGCTCGCCGGGGTGTGCGATGTGCCGTCGTGGTCCGGGTGGTTCCGGACAGCAGTGCCCGCACCGGCGCGAAAGTATCGCCCGCCATGTACCCGGCCCACACCAGTTCCCAGAGCGCCGTGACCACGGCCGCCTCGTCCTCGACCCCGGTCGCCTCGGCCAGTTGCCGGAAGAAGTACGCCCCGCCACCAGCCGTATCGACCACGGCGGACTGCTCGACAACAGTCGCGCCCATGGCCATGAGCAAGCTGATCTGGGTTGGTGTGAAGTCGATTTCGGTGGAGGGGAGGAGGGTGAGGGGTGCCTGTTCGGCTGGATGCAGGGCGATCCAGCCGTCCTTGGCGGTGATCGAGCCGTGGCCCGACCAGAGGACTTCACCGGTGGAGAGGAGTTCATCCAGCAGGGCGGGGGAGTAGTCGCGGACTCGGGACGGAAGGATCAAGGATTCCCAGGCCGAGGCCGGGATCGGTACGCCCGCAAGCTGTTCCACGACGGCGGCCACGCCGTCCACCCCGCGCAGTTCGCCGGTGCCGACGTGCTGCCAAGCGGGCAGGAAGCGGGCGAGGGCGGCCGTCGCCACAGGCTCGACTTCCTTGCGAGCGGCGGCCAGGGAGCGGCGGCGCAGGCGACGCAGCACCTCGCTGTCGCACCATTCCGCGCCCGCCGAGCCTGGCGTGAATTCGCCTTCGACCACGCGCTTTTCGAGGCCGAGGCGATGCAGGGCGGTGGCCGCCACCGCCGTGCCCAGGCCGAAGCGGTGCGCTACCGCGGTAAGTGTGAACGGTCCGTGCGTGCGGGCGTAGCGTCCGACCAGGTCGCCGAGCGGATCGGCGACCGGCTCGATGAATGCCGCGGGAACTCCGATCGGCAGCGGCACGCCCAGCGCGTCGCGCAGTCGCGCGGCATCCTCGATGGCCACCCACCAGCGTGAGCCCGCGAACGAGACCTCCAGTGCGCGATGGCTTTTCACCAGTTCGTCGAACCATGGTCGCGGATCGTCGGTGCAGCGTTCGGTGGCTTCCTCCGTGGTCAGCGGTCCGAGTAGCCGGAAAAGGTCGGCGAGCCCTTCCATGTCCCGCGCATGCCGCTCCGGTGTGAGCCGCTGCAATTCCCGTTCGGTCTGCTCGAGCACGGCGGCATCGAGAAGTTCCCGCAGCTCGACCCGTCCGAGCAGTTCCGCCAGCAGGCTGGAGTCCAGCGACAGTGCCGCCGCCCGCCGTTCGGCGAGGGGACTGTCGCCCTCGTACATGAACTGCCCGACGTAATCGAAGAGCAGCGAATTCGCGAAGGGCGACGGCGTGGCCGTCTCCACCTCGACAAGCCGCAACTGTCGCCGCGCGACCCGCCCCAACAGCTCTCGCAGCGAAGGCAGGTCGTACACGTCACGCAGACATTCCCGCACCGTCTCCAGCAGGATCGGGAACTCCGGGAACTTCCGCGCCACATCCAGCAGCTGCGCCGCCCGCTGCCGCTGCTGCCACAACGGTGCCCGCTTCCCCGGATCGCGTCGCGGCAGCAGCAAGGCCCGCGCCGCACACTCCCGGAACCGGGAAGCGAAAAGCGCCGACCCCCCGACCTGTTCGGTCACGATGTCATCGATCTCATCGACGTCGAACACGAACAGATCCGCCCCCGGCGGCTCATCCGTCGTATCCGGCAACCGCACCACGATCCCGTCATCCGACGGCGTAGGCGCGGCATCCACCCCGAACCGCTCCCGCAGCCGAGCCGCCACCGCCAAGGCCCAAGGCGCATGCACCGCAAGCCCATACGGCGAATGCAGAACCACCCGCCAGTCGCCCAGCTCATCCCGGAACCGCTCCACCAAAAGCGTCCGATCCGTAGGCAATTGCCCGGTGGCCTCCCGCTGCTCAGCCAGGAGCGACACCAGATTCGCCGTCGCATTCTGATCCAGCCCAGCCGCCACAACGATCTGGTCCAGCGCGGTCCCGGCACCACCTGACTCCGACTCCGCACGCGGGCCGCGCGAGCGTTTCGCCGCCCCGCCCTGCCGCGCGTCGATCGCCGGATCATTGTCGATGCCATTGGCATTCGATGCCGCGGACGCCGTTCCGGCATCCCCCACGAACTCGTTCAGCGCCGTGGCCAGAGGGACAAGGCCGTCCTTCTTGCCTCGGGTAGTGGCCTTGGCCCGGACACTTCCCGGTGACTGCTCGATCGCCTGCCCGGTGGTGCGTACGAATTCGCCGAGTGCCGCACCCAATTCGGCGGGGCGGCCTAGGCCGTCGCCGTGCCAGAAGGGGAGGCGGCCGGGGAGGCCGAAGGCGGGGGTCACCAGGACTCGGTCGAAGGTGATCTCTTCTATGCGCCAGCTGGTGGCACCGAGGGCGAAGACGTCGCCCACGCGGGATTCGTAGACCATCTCCTCATCGAGTTCGCCGACGCGGGAGGCTTTTTCGCCGACCATGAACACGGGGAAGAGGCCGCGGTCGGGGATCGCGCCGCCGGAGGTGACGGCCAGGCGTTGCGCGCCGGGTCGGCCGGTGAGGGTGCCGGCGTCGCGGTCCCAGACGATGCGCGGGCGGAGTTCGGCGAATTCGTCGGAGGGGTAGCGGCCGGAGAGCAGGTCCAGGACCGATTCGTAAGCCGAACGGGGAAGGGCGGCATAGTTTCCGGTGGCACGCACCGTCTCGAACCAGGTGTCGGCGTCGATCGGTTCGAGGGCGCAGGCGGCGACCGTCTGCTGAGCGAGAATGTCGAGGGGGTGGGCGGGAATCTTCAATTCTTCGATCTGCCCGGCGGTCATGCGCAGTGAGGCCACCGCGCAATGGATTACATCGGTGCGGTGCTTGGGAAAGATGACCCCGCGCGAGATCTCACCGACCTGATGCCCGGCACGTCCCACTCGCTGCAAGCCGCTCGCCACCGAAGGCGGCGCTTCCACCTGCACCACGAGTTCGACCGCCCCCATATCGATGCCGAGTTCGAGACTGCTGGTCGCGACCACGCATCGCAGCCGCCCACTCTTGAGGTCGTCCTCGATGATGGCCCGCTGTTCCTTGCTCACCGATCCGTGATGGGCGCGCGCCAAAAGTGGTGCCGCACCGTGAATCACCTCGGTCGACGCCCCCAACTGCGCGGGCGGGGCATGCTCGGTATCCACCGTCTCGCCGAGCCGGGTCGCATAGGCCTCGTTCAATCGTGCGGTGAGTCGTTCGGAGAGCCGCCGCGAATTCGCGAACACGATGGAAGACCGGTGTTCCAGCACCAGATCCACGATGGCCTCGTCCACATGCGGCCAGATCGACCCGGGCTGATCCGAATCAGCGCCTCCCGCATCGGGTTCGGTCATATCGGCGACCGGCACCCGCACCGACAGGTCGAAGGTCTTGGCCGCGGGCGGCGACACGATGGTGATGGGTGCGTCGCCGACCAGGAACCGCCCCACCTCCGCGGGAGGTCGGACCGTCGCCGACAGCCCGATCCGCTGCGCCGGTCGCTCGAATCCGGGCGTCCCGGACCGCAGCAAATCCAGTCTGGCCAGTGAAAGCGCCAGGTGCGCACCGCGTTTGGACCCGGCGATGGCGTGCACCTCGTCCACGATCACGGTGTGCACTTCGCTGAGCGTCTCCCGTGCCGCCGAGGTCAGCATGAGGAACAGCGACTCGGGCGTCGTGATCAGAATGTCCGGCGGCGTGCGCTGCATGGACCGCCGATCGGCCGCCGTGGTGTCGCCCGACCGCACCCCCACCCGGATCTCCGGCGCAGGCAGCCCCAGCCGCTTGGCCGTCTGCGTGATCCCCACGAGTGGTGCCCGTAGATTGCGCTCCACATCCACGGCCAAGGCCTTCAGCGGCGAGATGTACAGCACCGAGGTCTTGCGCTTCTCCTGCGGCTCCCGGGTGGCCAGCCGATCGAGCGCCCACAGAAATGCCGATAGCGTCTTACCCGACCCGGTCGGCGCGACGACCAGCGTGTGCTCGCCCGCCGCGATGGCCTCCCAGGCCCCCAGTTGCGCGGGCGTCGGCGCGGGAAACGCGCCGTCGAACCACTGCCGGGTGGCGGGGGAGAACCGATCCATGGCCCCAGTCTGCACCCGCCCACCGACAACTCGGCCCGCCCCCGGGAGGCGAGCGAAGGACGGGCAATCGAATCACGCCCGCCGTACCCGCGCGTAATGTTCCCTCCGTGCAGAAGGTGCTCCGACTCGACTTGGTCAGCCATGGAATGACCGAGGCGATGCGAAAAGCACGATTCCCCGTAGACGAACCACTCACCGAGGCCGGTCGCCGCGCGGTCTCGTCGTGCGGTCGCCTGCAAGAGGGCCGCGTGCTCACCGCCCCCGAACGCCGTGCCACCGAAACCGCCGCGCTCATGGGACTCATGGGTGCCGAGGACGACCGACTACGCGACCTCGACGCCGGAGCCTGGCGCGGCGGCGAACTCATGTCGGTGCCGAAAGAGGATCTCTACCTCTGGCTGACCGATCCCGGCTATCGCGGCCACGGCGGCGAATCGGTGGTCGACGTGGTCGAGCGCACGGGCGAGTGGATGGCCGATATCGCCGTGATGGGCGAACCCACCATCGCCATCACCCATCCGGCGGTCATTCGCGCCGCCCTGCTGGTCACCCTCGACGCCCCCGCGAAATCCTTCTGGCGCATCGATGTTCCCCCGGTCAGCGTCACCCGCCTGCACTATCGCGGCGAATGGACCCTGCACTTCCGGCCGTGAGGTTTTGAGCTTGATACAGCATGGCCCGCACCGCATCGGTGATCAGCCCGGCGGACAGGCTCGGATCGATGGCCCGCTGAATACCCAGCCCGAGTCCCAGACTCAGAACCGCGGTGGCCGCGTCCTCGGCGGGCAGCGGCAGCGTGAGCCCCATGGAATCCGCCAGCCCTTGTAGCTGGGCGGCAATGGTCCCGCGCACCATCCCCAGACTCGACACCAGCGCGGCCTGCAATGCCGGATCGTCCCGCGCCACGATGGCGAACTCGAATTCCAGCATGGTCCAGCCGACATCGCCGAGGGTCCGCGCGGCCCAGTCCTGAAACCGTTCGAGCCGATCCTCGAGCTCGTCGCTGCCCGCGAGTAGCTCGCCCACTTCCGAGAACTTGGTCTCGTGAATGAACCCGAGTACCTCGAGACACAACTCCTTCTTGGTCCGGAAGTTCGAGTACACCGCGCCCTTGGAGTACCCGGCCTCCTCCGCGACCCGCTCCAGGCTGGTCTTGGCGTACCCGTCGGTGAGGAACAGGTCGCGCGCGGTCGCGAGCAGGTCCGCGCGGGTGCGGGCCTGGCTCTCGGACCGGGTCAGTCGTGGCATATGGCGATTCTATGTACTGCAAGTT
Organism: Nocardia sp. NPDC051030; assembly: GCF_040683015.1. NCBI lineage: Bacteria > Bacillati > Actinomycetota > Actinomycetes > Mycobacteriales > Nocardiaceae > Nocardia > Nocardia sp. NPDC051030. The sequence goes on from NZ_JBFBCD010000006.1 coordinate 494,411, forward strand.
TTGGGATACCGCCGGTATCTGAAAAATGATATGTTCGAGACCATGAGTAACAGGAACGGGTCACATCGACGTGGCCTGGCCATCGGCTGCGGGGGCACGCTCGGCGCGGCGTGGATCGTGGCGGCCCTGGCCGCGGCGCGGGACGTACTGCAGTGGGATCCGCGCGAAGCGGACGTCATGATCGGCACCTCGGCCGGTGCGGAAATGCTGACCATGCTCGGCAGCGGCATCGGCGTGGACGAACTCGTCGCCATGCAGGACGGCACCTCCACCAATCCGATCCTCACCGCGCACATGCGTTGCGAGCCGGGCCGATTCCCGCCCCTGCCCCGCCCGCGCCTCGGCGCACCGGCTCACGCCGTGCGCTCCCTGCTCGCCGGACCCGGCAATGGTCACGCCCTGCTCACCGCGAGTAGTGGCCTGCTCCCGCAAGGCAGCGGCGACCCGAGTTGGCTGCAACGCCTGGCCGATCGGCTCAACCCCGGACGCGGCTGGGTGGAACATCCGGCGACCTGGCTGGTGGCCATGGACCAGGACAGCGGCGAGCGCGTCGCCTTCGGCTCACCTTCCGCTCCGGACGCGAATCTCGGTGCGGCACTGCGGGCTTCCTGGGGTGTACCCGGCTGGTTCCCGCCCGTGCCGATCGACGGCCGCCGCTTCATCGACGGCGGCGCGGCCTCCACCGCCTCCGCGGACCTGCTCATTCCGGCCCAGCTCGACGAGGTCGTGGTGCTCGCGCCCATGGCTTCGACCGGGCGCATCCCCGCCACCAGCCCCGGCCACCTGCTGGAACGTCAGTTGCGAAATCGTATGAGCGAGAAGCTCGATGCCGAGATCGCGCTGCTGCGCGCGAGTGGCACCAAGGTGCTGCGCCTGGACGCCACCGCCGAGGACCTCGAGGTCATGGGCCCCAATTTCATGGACGGCCGTCGCCGCCTCGCCACCTTCGAACACAGCTTGAAGAGCACTCGCAAGGCAATGGAGCAAGGAACCTTCGCATGAGCATTATCGGAAAGAATTACCCCGCAATCGATCTCGCCGGTGCGCGAGTGCTGATCACCGGTGCGGGCCGCGGCATCGGCCAGTCCACCGCGGAATTGTTCACCCGCCGGGGCGCGGAAGTCGCCATCGCCGATGTGGATACGGCCGCCGGTGCGGCGGCCGCGGCCGCGCTCGGCGCAGTCTCCTTCGAACTCGATGTGCGCAATCGTGACCAGTGGGACAAGGTCGTCGCCGACTTCGGTCGCATCGACATCCTGGTCAACAATGCGGGCGTCATGCCCGCCGGAGCCTTCCTCGACGAGCCGGATGCGGTGGGCCACACCGCCATCGACGTGAATGTTTGGGGTCTCATCCACGGCATGCGGGCCGTCGTCCCCGGCATGATCGATCGCGGCAAGGGCCACGTCGTGAATGTCGCCTCCCTGGCGGGCAAGATCCCGATCGCGGGCCTGGCCGTCTACAACGCCAGCAAGTTCGCCGCTGTAGGCCTTTCCGCCGCAACGCGTCTGGAGTTCGCCCCGCAGGGTGTCAGCGTCAGCTGCGTCATGCCGTCGGCCGTGCGCACCCGCCTGTCCTCGGGCCTGGCCCTCGGCAATGGCATGCCCACCGTCGATCCCGAGGATGTGGCGGCGGCCATTCTCGCCACCGTCCGCACCCGAAGGGCCGAGGTCGCCGTCCCGAACTTCTTGGGCCCCATCGACGTAGCCTTGGCCGCCGCGCCGGAACCGGCGGTACGCCTGGTCCGCCGCCTCTTCAATGGCGACCGCGCCCTGCACCCCGCCGACGAATCCACCCGGGCGAAGTACGAGGAGCAGATCCGCGCCATCAGCATCGACGAACCGGCCTGACCGGAAAACCATTCGACCGCCGCACGCACCGGGCGCTACCGTGATCTCACGCGAGTGCCCGGTGCGCAGGCAGCGGATACTTCGGACCTTTCGAGCGAAAGTTCATGCGGGTTCGAGTCCCGCCGTCGGCTTCGGCCGACGTGGCGAAATTGGCAGACGCAAAAGGCAAAAACCGCCGCCGACTTCGATCTCGGGCCCTCGCGTTATTCGAACCGAATCCCCTGTGCCAAGGGGAGTTCGGTGGAGTAGTTGATGGTGTTGGTGGCCCGGCGCATATAGGACTTCCACGAGTCCGAACCGGACTCACGCCCGCCGCCCGTCTGCTTCTCGCCACCGAACGCGCCGCCGATCTCCGCACCCGACGTGCCGATATTGACATTGGCGATACCGCAATCGGACCCGTCGGCGGCCAGGAACCGTTCGGCCTCCCGCTGATTCTGCGTGAAGATGGCGGACGAAAGCCCCTGCGGGACACCATTGTGCAGCTCGATGGCCGCGTCCAGATCCTGATAGGTGAGTACGTAGAGGATCGGTGCGAAGGTCTCCTCGCGCACCACCGCGGTCTGCGCGGGCATGCGGACGATGGCCGGTCGCACATAGTAGGCGTCGTCGCCGAAGCCCTCGACTCGTTCACCGCCGCAGATCAATTCGCCACCATCGGCCTGCGCACGTTCGAGGGCCTTCTGCATATCGGTATAGGCCTTGCCATTGATGAGCGGTCCGACCAGCACGCCATCATCGAGCGGATTCCCCACGTGCAGTTGGTTGTACGCGGACGAGATGCGATCCAGCAGCGGCCCGACCACATCCACATGCACGATGAGCCGCCGCAGCGTGGTGCATCGCTGTCCCGCCGTCCCCGCGGCCGAGAACACGATGCCGCGCGCGGCGAGATCCAGATCCGCCGACGGCGTCACCACCGCGCCATTATTGCCGCCCAATTCGAGTAGGCAGCGGCCGAATCGAGCGGCCACCCGGGGCGCGACGATCTGCCCCATGCGGACCGATCCGGTCGCGCTCACCAGCGCCACCCGCGGATCGTCCACCAGTCGCGCACCGACCTCGGCAGCACCCTGAACAAGCTGGTGCACTTCGGGATCCGCGCCCACATCGAGCGCGGCCCGACGCAGCAGCGAATGACAGGCCAGCGCCGTCAGCGGTGTCGCCTCGGAGGGCTTCCACACCACCGTGTCCCCGCACACCAGCGCGAGCGCGGTATTCCACGCCCACACCGCGACCGGGAAGTTGAAGGCCGAGATCACGCCGACCACGCCGAGTGGATGCCAGGTCTCCATGAGCCGGTGCTCGGCCCGCTCCGAAGGCATGGTGTGCCCGTACAACTGCCGGGACAGCCCGATGGCGAATTCGCAGATATCGATCATTTCCTGGACTTCGCCGCGCGCCTCCGCGCCGATCTTCCCCGCTTCCAGGGTGACCAGCTGCCCGAGTTCGTCCTGATGCTCGGTCAGTAGCTGGGCGAGTCGCCGGACCACGGCCGCGCGCTGCGGGGCGGGTACGGTGCGCCAGTCGCGAAAGGCATCGGCGGCGCGGTCGATGGCGCGATCCACGTCCGCGACCGTGCTCGGCTGCAAACTGGTCAGTTCGCTGCCGGTAATGGGGGAGCGCACCGAGAGTGCGCCCGGTTCCGGCGGTTCGGCTCCGAGTGCGCGCAAGATCGACTCCGTGCGAGTGCGGAGTTCACGCGAGGTTCGCTCGGTCAGTGCAGAGGACATTGGCAGCTCCAGTATGGGTTCCGGCCACGAGTTCGGTTCGCTGAGTTAGCCTTCGCTGATGGCGGATACACCGGCGAAACCCGTACTCGACGACATCGATCGACTGCTGATCCGTGAGCTGATTGCCGATGGCCGCGCCACCCTGTCCAATCTTGCCGAAAAAGCGAATCTGTCGGTGTCGGCGGTACAGTCGCGGGTCCGGCGGCTGGAGGCGCGGGGCGTGATTCGCGGGTACACGGCCAATGTCGACCCCGAGGCCCTGGGGCAGATGCTGTCGGCATTCGTCGCGATCACTCCTCTCGATCCATCTCAGCCCGACGACGCACCGGCGCTGCTGCAGCACATTCCCGGCATCGAAGCATGTCATTCGGTGGCCGGGGATGAGAGCTACATGCTGCTGGTGCGCGTGGCGTCCCCGCGGCACCTGGAGCAACTGCTGCAGGAGATCCGGGCGACAGCCAATGTCAGGACACGAAGCACCATCATTCTGCAGACATTCTATGACAAGTAGCTTCTGCTCGTAATAAATCCGATATTTACGGCACACACCGTAAATATTCGTTTACCCTGGGCTGGTGACCCTCGAACTCGAACGGCTTGGGGCGGTTGCCGAACCGAACCTGGTCACCCCCGCCCGGGTGCATCAGATCCTGTCCGCGAGCATCCTCGCCGACGGCTTCGACCTAGTTCTCGACCTGCGAAAATCCCGAGGACGCCGACTGGTCGACGCCCGCGACGGCACGGCATACCTGGATATGTTCGGCTTTTTCGCGTCCTCGACGCTGGGCATGAACCATCCGGCACTGGTCGGTGACCGCCGCTTCCTCGCCAACCTCACCGCCGCCGCCCTCAATAAACCCAGTAACTCCGACGTCTACACCGTCGAGATGGCCCGCTTCGTGAAGACATTCGCGCGGGTGCTCGGCGATCCCCGGCTCCCGCACCTGTTCTTCATCGACGGTGGCGGCCTGGCCGTGGAGAACGCCCTCAAGGCCGCCTTCGACTGGAAGTCCCGGCACAATGAAATGCACGGGCGCGCAGCCGAACTCGGCACCAAGGTGCTACACCTGACCGGGGCATTCCACGGTCGCACCGGGTACACGCTCTCGCTCACCAATACCGATCCGGTGAAGACCGCGCGGTTCCCGAAGTTCGACTGGCCGCGCATCGACACGCCCTACGTCGGATCCGACCATCCGGATATCGAGGCGGCCGAACGGCACGCCCTCGAACAGGCCGAACGCGCCTTCGCCGAAAACCCGCACGACATAGCGTGTTTCATTGCCGAACCCATCCAGGGTGAGGGCGGCGACCGGCACCTGCGGCCGGAATTCCTGCGCGCCATGCAGGAGCTGTGCCACGCCAATGACGCCCTGTTCATCCTGGACGAGGTACAGACCGGCGTCGGCATGACCGGCACCACCTGGGCCTACGAGCAGCTCGGCCTGGAACCGGATGTGGTGGCCTTCGGCAAGAAGACGCAGGTGTGCGGCATCATGGCCGGCGGTCGCGTGGACGAGGTGCCCGACAATGTCTTCCACGTCAGCTCCCGGCTCAACTCCACCTGGGGCGGCAACCTCACCGATATGGTGCGCGCGCGTCGCATTCTCGAGGTCATGGAGCATGAAAACTTGGTGGACCGCGCCGCGGAACTGGGTGCACACCTGCTGGGCCGTCTGACCGAATTGTCCGCTGCCCATGCGGAAGTCACTGACCCGCGCGGCCGTGGCCTCATGTGCGCCGTCAACCTGGAATCCGCGGCTCGCCGCGACTCCGTGGTTACCCGGCTGCGCGAGGAAGAACACCTGCTGATCCTCGGCACGGGAGAGCGCGGCATTCGTTTCCGTCCACCGCTCACCGTGACGGTCGCCGAGCTCGACGAGGCGGTCGACGCACTGGAACGTGTATTGGGCTGAGCCGCAGGCATATTGAGTAATGACGGCACCCCCGGCACAGATTCTGCCCGGGGTGCCGTCCGTTCTGCCCTGATCGCACCCTTCGCCGGAAACGCCCGAGCTGCCGAGACACCCCGCAAACTTCCTGCGAAAGCCCAAGTAGCCCCCTACTATTCGGCTACATGTCAGCTCGCCGCCATACCGTTGTGGGACGGTGCAGCGCGTGATCGCGCGCCGTGCTCGCTACGGATTCATTGTGTCGATGGTCGTCCTCGCCGGATGCTCCGGTGGCAATGCCGGGACGGTGGACAAGACCACCGCCGCGCCGCCGCCGACGGCCCCCGCCGCCACACCGCAGGCGCAGGCGCTGCTGCCCGGCATGCCGCCGCCGCTCTCGCCGACCGATGTCTACGCGGGCACCCGCGAACTCAGCCCGGCGGTCGCCGATCATCTGCCGCGCGTCTACGTGCCCAATAGCGAGTCCAACACCATCACGGTGATCGACCCGGCCACCTTCCAGGTCGTCGACACCTACCCGGCGGGCGGGCGCGAACCGCAGCACGTGGTGCCGTCCTATGACATGCAGATGCTGTACGCCAATAACGACCTGCCGATCGGCAGCGGCAGCCTGCTCCCCATCGACCCGCGCACCGGCAAGCCCGGCGAGCCCATCCCGGTCCGCGACCCGTACAACATGTACTTCACGCCGGACGGGAAATACGCCCTCGTCGTCGCCGAAGCCGACCGTTCGCTGGATCTCTACGACCCGCACACTTGGCAGAAGCTGCACGATATCGCCGTCCCCGACTGTCCGGGCGTGAATCATATGGACTTCACCGCGGACGGCCGATCCGCCTTGGTCAGCTGCGAATTCAGCGGGCGCATGGCGGTGATCGACATTGCGAATCTCGCTCTGGTGCGCATGATCGATCTGCCCGACGGTCGATCCGGCAAACCTCAGGACGTGAAGCTCTCACCCGATGGGCGCACCTTCTATGTCGCCGACATGGTGGCCAATGGCATCTATGTCTTCGACGCGCAGACCTTCGAGAACACCGGGTTCGTCCCCACCGGTGGCGGCACCCACGGCCTCTACATCACTCGCGACTCCAAGGCCATGCTCATCACCAACCGCCATGAGGGCAGCATCTCGGTGTGGGACTTCGCCACCAATCAACTGGTTCGCAAATGGCCCATCCCCGGTGGCGGCAGTCCCGATATGGGCAACCTGTCCGCCGACGGCAGCGTCTTCTGGGTCTCGGGGCGCCACCACGGCGAGGTCTATGCCATCGACATCGTCAACTGGACGCTGCTCGCCCGCATCCCGGTCGGCAAGGGCTGCCACGGCCTCACCATCTGGCCCCAGCCCGGCCGCTACTCCACCGGTCACACCGGCGTCATGCGATAAACAACTCTCGTAGCTCTCAGGGGCTTCGCCCCCGAACCCCCTCGAGACTGTCGGGCTTCGCCCTGAACCCCCGGAATCGTTGTCTCGCATCGTGGTCGAGAACCGGACCGCTCGAGCCGTGCCGCTGAGCGGAATTGGACCCTACTTATTTCTGGGGGGTTCGGGTATTGGCGGGCCCGGAATAATGGCATCTACCAGGGGATTTTTACTGGCGGGTAGTCAATAACCGTACTCATGAGTAGGGATTCCGGGATTACCGGAGGCGCTTGGTACTGGTTACACTCCCGGTCATGACGAGTGTCCAGCAGCAGCCTTCGCCGGGGTCGGCGGGCGCCCCTGATATCCACACCACCGCCGGCAAGCTGGCGGACCTGCGTAATCGCCTGGATGAGGCCCAGCACCCGATGGGTGAGGCCGCGGTCGACAAGGTCCACGCCAAGGGCAAGATGACCGCGCGCGAGCGCATCCTTGCGCTGCTCGACGAGGGTTCTTTCGTGGAGCTGGACGCATTGGCGCGGCACCGCAGCGTGAACTTCGGCCTGGAGCATCAGCGTCCGCTCGGCGACGGCGTGGTGACCGGTTACGGCACCATCGACGGCCGCGACGTGTGCATCTTCTCCCAGGACGTCACCGTCTTCGGCGGTTCGCTGGGCGAGGTCTACGGCGAGAAGATCGTCAAGGTGATGGACCTGGCGCTCAAGACCGGCCGCCCGCTGGTCGGCATCAATGAGGGCGCCGGCGCGCGCATCCAGGAAGGCGTTGTCTCGCTGGGCCTTTACGGCGAGATCTTCCACCGCAATATCCAGGCCTCCGGCGTGATCCCGCAGATCTCGCTGATCATGGGCCCGGCCGCGGGTGGCCACGTCTACTCGCCCGCCCTGACCGACTTCGTGGTCATGGTCGACGGCACCTCGCAGATGTTCGTCACCGGCCCGGACGTGATCAAGACCGTCACCGGTGAGGAAGTCACCATGGAGGAGCTGGGCGGCGCCCACACCCACATGGTGAAGTCCGGTGTCGCGCACTACGTCGCCTCCGGCGAGCAGGACGCCCTCGACTACGTCAAGGACCTGCTGAGCTACCTGCCGAGCAATAACCGCGCCGAGGCCCCGCGCTTCCCGGCCACCGACCCGATCGACGGCGCCATCGAGGCATCCCTCACCGAGGACGACCTCGCGCTGGACTCGATCATCCCGGATTCGCCGAACCAGCCGTACGACATGCACGAGGTCATCAAGGCCCTGGTCGACGACGACGAGTTCCTCGAGGTGCAGGCCGAGCGCGCGATGAACATCATCGTCGGCTTCGCCCGCATCGACGGCCGCAGCGTCGGCTTCGTGGCCAACCAGCCCTCCCAGTTCGCGGGCTGCCTGGATATCGACGCCTCGGAGAAGGCCGCGCGCTTCGTGCGCACCTGCGACGCCTTCAATGTCCCGATCATCACCCTGGTCGACGTTCCGGGCTTCCTGCCCGGCACCGGCCAGGAGTTCAACGGCATCATTCGCCGCGGCGCCAAGCTGCTGTACGCCTACGGCGAGGCCACTGTGGGCAAGATCACAATCATCACCCGCAAGGCCTACGGCGGCGCGTACGACGTGATGGGCTCCAAGCACATGGGCGCCGACGTGAACCTGGCGTGGCCCACCGCACAGATCGCGGTGATGGGTGCCTCGGGCGCGGTCGGGTTCGTCTACCGTAAGCAGCTCAAGGATGCGGCGGCCGACGGCCAGGATGTCGACGCCCTGCGCCTCGAACTGCAGAACGAGTACGAGGACACCCTGGTGAACCCGTATGTGGCGGCCGAGCGCGGCTATGTGGACGCGGTCATCCCGCCGTCGCACACCCGCGGGCAGATCGTTTCGGCACTGCGCCTGCTCGAACGCAAGATGGTGACCATGCCGCCCAAGAAGCACGGCAACATTCCGCTCTGATTGTGCGATAAGCGCGGTATGAGGCGCACACTGACCTATTGGGCAGTTGCTTTGTACCGCGCACGATCGCCTCATCCGAGCAAAGATGGTTGATGTAGTGACCCTCGACGCCGAGGGTCGTAACGAATACCGTTTGCGGATCTTTACGTGAACCAAGCCGCGCGTCCCCGCGCGGCGATTGGACAGGAGGACTGGCGCTGTGACGACCATGGCTGATGAAGAAGTACTGCGCGCCGCCGAACTGGATCTAGCCGTCGATGACGAGTTGGTGGGCGCCGTCGATACTGCTGTCACCGAGGTCGAACTGACGAGTGGGGGGCCGGTCATCCAGGTCCTGAAGGGCAACCCGACCGACCTCGAACTAGCCGCTCTGGTGTCCGTGTTCGCCGCCGCGTCGGCGAGTGCCGCCGGGAATTCGGGCCCGCATGGCCCGGCCGACATGTGGGGCCGCCCGACCATGCTGCACCGCGGTTCTTCGCCGTTCTCGCCTTACGCCTTCCCGGCACTGTCGCACCTGCGCGACTGACCTGCGGCGTTCGAGTCGAATAGCAGCTCCCGTCACGTGGCCTGAGAGAATACGGCCCGTGACGACCTTCGTACTGGCTTCCCAGTCCCCGGCCCGGCTCGGCGTGCTCCGCAATGCGGGTGTCGAGCCGGTGGTCCGGGTTTCCCACGTGGACGAGAACGCGGTGGCGGCGGCATTGCCCGCGGGCACCGCGCCCGATCGAGTGGTGATCGAACTGGCCCGCGCCAAGGCGCGCGAGGTGGCCTCGACCCTCGGTGCCGAATTCCCGGATGCCGTTGTGGTCGGCTGTGATTCGATGCTGCTCGTGGACGGCATCCTGCAGGGCAAGCCGCTGACTCCCGAGGTGGCGCGCGTGCGCTGGGCCGAGATGGCCGGGCGCAGTGCGGATCTGCTCACCGGTCACTCCGTGCTCCGCATGCGCGACGGCGAGATCGTCGCCGAGGCCGCCGACTGCAGTTCCACCACAGTGCATTTCGCCAAGCCCGAGCCCGAGGAGCTGGACGCCTACATCGCGACCGGCGAGCCCTTGCAGGTCGCGGGCTCGTTCACCCTCGATGGCCTCGGCGGCTGGTTCGTGGACCGGATCGAGGGTGATCCGTCGAGCGTGATCGGCATCGGCCTGCCGCTGGTGCGCCGACTGCTCACCGAGGTGGACGTCGATCTAACGCAGTTGTGGGTCTGATCCGCGCAGCTGGGATTCCGCACCGCGCACCTGGGGATCCGGCGTGCGCAATTGCGGGGCGACGCGGCCGGTGGCGGGCGCCAATCGAGGTTCGCCGGTCGGGTCCGGAACGGTTCCCGGGCCGGGCACGGTGCTGTCCGGGCGGGCGGCGAGCAATTCCAGTCGCGCCACGCACAGTTCGGGTTCCACGAACGGGTGCAGGCGCACATTGACGGTGTCGCGGGCGCCATTGCGGTCCAGCACTTCGCGCATGAGCCCCAGATGCACGCCGCACACGACCTCGGAGTGACTGCGCGCGAGTTCGCGCAGCGGGCAGGCGGTCATCCGGATGAGGGATGACTCGTCGGTCTCGGCCGAGGGATCGCGTTCGGGGGCGAAGCCGAGCTCGGACATGAGGGTGACGGTCAGATCCTTGGCGTCTTCCAGGGTTTCCACGGGTTGATCCGCGGATTCCAGTTTCGCGCCCCAGGCGCGACCGGCCGCGATGGCGGCGTCGGAGCGGCGGCGCGGATCACTGCCCAGCTGGTCGGCGAGAACCTGTGCCAATTCCTGATAACCCACGGATCGCTGCACGGCGGTATAGCCGATGCGGGGACGGCCGCGACCGCGTGGCGGCTGCTGGAATTGCCGGACCAGGGATTCTCGGGTGAGGACATCCAAATGGAAACGAACCGTAGTCACATGCTGGCCGGTGACGCGCGCAAGTTCCTGTGCGTCGAGAGGCTCGCTGGCGCCACGTAGGATCGCGAGCAATCGCCGTCGCGGCCAAGAATCGGACATAGCTCACCCCTCCTCCCGGGAGACTTTATCGGATGAAGCTGCGCTTAATTCGCCCAATCACCCGATTCGTGATCTGAAACGAGTTTCGTTACCGCCACATGCCTACGATCGGTGTAGAGACTTTCCATCGCCGATACCAATCCCACCACGCGTGAAGGACCACACCGTGCCCGTAGCCCCGGATCCGCATCCCTCTTTCGGTTCCTACGCACATCCTCACCGACTAGTAACCACAGAGTGGCTGTCTGCAAACATCGGCGCGCCGGGGCTCAAGATCATCGAGTCCAACGAAGACATATTGCTATACGACATCGGGCATGTCCCGGGCGCCATCAAGATCGACTGGCGAACCGAGCTGATCGAGCCTTGCACGCGCGACCTCGTCGATGGTGAAACCTTCGCCGAACTCATGCGCATGAAGGGCATTACCCGCGACGACACCGTGGTCATCTACGGCGATAAGGCCAATGGCGCCGCGGCAGCCGCCCTGTGGGCGTTCAGCCTCTTCGGACACGAGGACGTGCGCCTGCTGGATGGCGGCCGCGACGCCTGGATCTCCGAGGGCCGCGACACCACCTTCGAGGTGCCCTCCGCCGGACTCGGCGACTATCCGACCGTCGAACGCGACGACAAGCCCGCCCGGGCCTTCCGCGAGGATGTCGTGGCGCACTTCGGCGGCCCGCTGGTCGATACCCGCGTCTTCGACGAGTACACCGGCGAACTGGTGGTCCTGGACCGCCCCGAGGAACAGGCCCTGCGCGCCGGGCACATCCCGACGGCCGTCAACATCCCCTGGACCTCCTCCGTCGGACCGGATGCGCGATTCCGCCCCCGCGCCGAGCTGGACGTCATCTACGGTGGGGTGTCCGAGGGGATCGCGCCCATGGTGTACTCCCGCATCGGGCGGTGGTCCGCGCACACCTGGTTCGTCCTCACCTACCTGCTGGGCGTGCATGGCGTGCGCAACTACGACGGCTCCTGGACCGAATGGGCCAATGCCGTCGGCGCGCCGATCACGACTGGCGAACAGCCGGGCGAGATACCCAAGATCGCCGCACGGTAGTTACACTCCGGGGCCTGAAACCGAAGAGACTCGGTGAAACCCCGGCGAGGCTTCTCGCTCAGTGGTTTCGTCGAAACCCTCGCGAGCTGACTTGCGATAGAAGTTCAGGGGAGGTTCTTTCTGAGTCCTCTTGCCCCTGAGAGTGACGAGAGTTGCATGCGTCACCTTTGCGGCCTACCCATGGGTAGGCCTATCCCGGTTCGGCGCTTGTTGGCAGACTGCCTACACTCGCCCAAGACGAAGTTTTCACAGCACAGGAGGCTCAGTGCCCAGCCATGCCAACGCGCAGATCACAAAGGTCCTCGTAGCCAACCGAGGCGAGATCGCCGTGCGCGTGATCCGGGCCGCCAAGGACGCCGGAATCGCCAGCGTCGCGGTGTATGCGGAACCGGACGCCGATGCGCCGTTCGTGAAGCTCGCCGATGAAGCCTTCGCGCTCGGTGGTCAGACCTCGGCCGAGTCGTACCTGGTGTTCGACAAGATCCTCGATGCCGCCGCCAAGGCCGGCGCGGACGCGATCCACCCGGGCTACGGCTTCCTTTCCGAGAACGCCGATTTCGCCCAGGCCGTGATCGATGCCGGTCTGATCTGGATCGGCCCCTCCCCGCAGTCCATTCGCGATCTGGGCGACAAGGTCACCGCGCGGCACATCGCTGAGCGCGCCAAGGCCCCGATGGCCGCGGGCACCAAGGACCCGGTCAAGAACGCCGACGAGGTCGTCGCGTTCGCCAAGGAGTTCGGTGTTCCGGTCGCGATCAAGGCCGCCTTCGGTGGTGGCGGTCGCGGTATGAAGGTCGCGCAGACCATCGAGGAGATCCCCGAGCTGTTCGACTCCGCCACCCGTGAGGCCGTCGCGGCCTTCGGTCGCGGTGAATGCTTCGTGGAGCAGTACCTGGACAAGGCCCGCCACGTCGAGGCGCAGGTGCTCGCCGACAAGCACGGCAATGTGATCGTGGTCGGCACCCGCGACTGCTCGCTGCAGCGCCGCTTCCAGAAGCTGGTCGAGGAGGCCCCGGCCCCCTTCCTGTCCGATGAGGTACGCGGCAAGATCCACGCTTCGGCCAAGGCCATCTGCAAGGAAGCGCACTACTACGGTGCGGGCACCGTGGAGTACCTGGTGCAGGGCGAGACGGTGTCGTTCCTCGAGGTCAACACCCGCCTTCAGGTCGAGCACCCGGTCACCGAGGAGACCGCCGGTATCGACCTGGTGCGTCAGCAGTTCCGTATCGCCGAAGGCCATGAGCTGGAACTGAAGTCGGATCCGACCCCGCGCGGCCACTCCTTCGAGTTCCGCATCAACGGTGAGGACGCGGGCCGCGGTTTCATGCCCGCTCCCGGCCCGGTCGTCGTCTACAAGGAGCCCGCGGGCCCCGGTGTGCGCGTGGACTCCGGCGTGGTCGAGGGCAGCGTCATCGGCGGCCAGTTCGACTCCATGCTTTCCAAGCTGATCGTCACCGGCGAGAACCGCGAGCAGGCGCTGCAGCGTGCGGCTCGTGCGCTGGCCGAGTACCAGATCGAGGGCCTGGCCACCGTTCTTCCGTTCCACCGCCACATTGTCGAGAACCCCGCGTTCATCGGTGACGGCACCAAGTTCGACGTCTACACCAAGTGGATCGAGAACGACTGGACCAACACCATCGAGCCGTACACCGGTGGTGTGGTGCTCGAGGACGACGAGGAAGCTCCCCGCCAGAAGGTGGTCGTCGAGGTCGGCGGCCGTCGCCTCGAAGTGTCGCTGCCGGGCCAGTTCTCGGTCGGTGCCGCCGCCGCGAGCAATGGCGCGGGCGTCGTCCGCAAGAAGCCGAAGCCGCGCAAGCGTGGTGGCGCGGCCGGTGCCGGTGCCTCCGGTGACGCCGTGACCGCGCCCATGCAGGGCACCGTCGTCAAGGTCGCCGTCGAAGAGGGTCAGTCCGTCGAGGCGGGCGATCTGGTCGTCGTGCTCGAGGCCATGAAGATGGAGAACCCGGTCACCGCGCACAAGGCCGGTGTCATCACGGGCCTGTCCGTCGAGGCCGGTGCCGCCATCACCCAGGGCACCGTGCTCGCCGAGATCAAGTAGCCTTCCTGGATTTTCCGAATGGGGTCGCTCACTTCACCTGAGCGGCCCCATTCGTTTCCGCTCTCTCGCGCTAAGGTCGGAACATGGCTGAACCACCGGACATTCGCATCGGCACCGCAGAGCGTGAGGATGCCATGAAGCGGTTGTCCGATCATTTCGCGGCGGGGCGGCTCAGCGTGGCCGAGTTCGATGAGCGCAGCGGAATCATCGCGGCTTCGTTGACGCGCGGGGATCTGGCGAAGGTGTTCACGGATCTTCCGGATCCGGTGTCCATGACCAAAGCGGTTCCGGCGCAGCGGGAGTCCCGGTTCGGGACGCAGTGGCCGGAGCGGGCGATGCCGGTGATCACCATTGCGATGGTGATTCTGTTCTTCATTACGCATCAGTGGCTGGTGTTCCTGGTTATTCCGCTGGCGGGGGCGGTGTTGTTCGGGAGCCGGGATCGGCAGCTGCGGCATGATCGGCGCAGGCAGCGGGGGAGGTCTGATGGAACCGATTGAGATCAATGCGGGCGGTTGGTATTTGCGGGCCCTGCGCGCCGATGAGCGGATCGACGATCGGCCCGCCCTTGCCGACGGTGGTATTACCGATCCGGATTATGTGGACCGCCGCACCGCGGAATGGGGGGATGAGACCCACTTCTCGTGGGCGGTCTGCGTGCCGACGACCGCCGAGATGGTCGCCGAGATCGGTGTGACTCCGGGCAGTGACGGCACCGCGGCGGTGGTCGGCTGGGCGCGTGCGGGTTATGACGCGGCGCTGTCGGACGGGCTCGATTCGGTCCGCCGTTTCACCGCCGGGGCCCTCGGGCTGGAACCGCGCGACGCCTGATCGTTTGTCCGGACCGGAAAAGTTACCGATCCGAATCTTCCGCTCTGACCTGCATTTGAACTGTCCTGATCAAGATTTTCGGTCAAAAACAGTTCGTATCCCACCCCTGTGCCAGTGGACTCTGGAGTCGCATCCGAAACCGCTACAGGGGAGACGGTTATGTGGGGCTGGAGTAGACATCAAACAGATCGAGCGACAGCGGCATCGTTCACCAATTGGCGGGTCACCGACCCGAAGCCGACGGTGACCGATCCCGATTTCCGCACCGAACGTCCGGGGGACGACGACGCCTCCTCGGAGCTCACTTATGACGATGTACTCATGTTCGGCATGGCGATTCCGGTAATGCGGTAGGGAGTACGTCATGGGGCCCGGCGGCGGATGGCGATTGCCACTCCGCCGCCGCGTCCGTTTCGGGGCGGGAAAACAGGAGTGGAGTAGCCTGCGGGGCATGAGCAGGGCACCCCTGGATGTGGAGCGATTGCGGCGCGATGTCGCCGGATCGGCACCGTCGAGCTTCTTCACCGAGATCGACGTGGTCGAGACGACCGGTTCGACCAATGCGGATCTGGTTGCGCGGGCCATGGATTCAGTGCAGGCCGATCGCCTCGTGCTGATCGCGGAGGCGCAGGAGCGCGGGCGCGGGCGGCACGAACGGGTGTGGGTGAGCCCGCCGCGGGCGCAACTGGCCATGTCGATGCTGGTCCGGGTGCGCGGTATCGATCCGGCGGTGCTGGGCTGGCTGCCGCTGCTGACCGGGGTCGCGGTGGTCGACGCGGTGCGGGCCGACACCGGGGTGAAGGCGGCCCTGAAATGGCCGAACGATGTACTGGTCGAGGGCCGTAAGTTGGCCGGGATTCTGGCCGAGATCGCCGCCGCGGGCGCGGATCCGGCGGTCGTTGTCGGCGTCGGGGTGAACGTCAGCCTGACCCTGGCGGAACTGCCTGTCCCGCACGCCACTTCGCTGGAGCTGTCCGGCGCTCCCGAAACGGACCGCACCGAATTGGCGGTTGCGATTCTGCGCGAGTTCGCGCACCGCTTCACGGCCTGGGAAGCTGCGGGCTGGGATATCACCGAGCTCGCCGCCGCCTACCGGGAGCGCTGCTCGACCATCGGCGCCCAGGTGCGCGCCGAACTCCCCGGCGGTGAGACGCTGACCGGCGTCGCCACCGGCGTGGACGAGAACGGCCGCCTGCTGATCGGCGATCGCGCCGTGTCCGCGGGCGACGTCACCCATCTGCGCGCCGAATACTGAACCACCGCACTCACACTCGCGGGTGACGGGGCCGCTAGTGCGGTTTAGTGGGCTTACCGTTCTCGGGCTTGTCATGATTCCCGTTCCCGTTCCCATTGCCATTGCCGTTGCCGTTGCCGTTCGGGTTGGCATTGGGGTTGGCGTTGCCGGTCTGCTGGCCGGGGAAGGTCGGGATCGGAATCTGGAATGGGAGGGTGGCTTCGGTCGTCGTCGGAGGACCGGTGGGGGCCGAAGTCGCCGGTGCCGACGTGGCCGGGGCCGAAGTCGCCGGGGCCGATTGCGGATTCGAGGTCTGCGGTGATTCGGTGCGCCCGCGCCCGGAGGTCGGTGGCAGCACCGGAGCCTCGGATTCGGTCGAGATCACCTGTTGCGGTGTCGGTTGCGGCTGTGTCGGCGAATCCCGGTTGGTGAGCACCATTGTCACCACCGCGGCGGCGATCGCGGCGAGGGCCAGCGCGGCGGCGAGCCGGGGCTTACCCTTCGGCAGGCCGGACTTGTGTTCTGCCGGTGCGGATTCGGCGGCTCCCGCGCTCAGTGCTCGGACACTGGCCGCCCGGCCGAAACCGCTCGGCGTGACCGTGCTGACGGGCGGGAGCGGTTTCGTCCCTCCCGCGGCGAGGGGAGTGGTGGCCGCTGCCGCCGCGACCTCGGGAATCGGAGTGGTCGGCGCGACGGGCGCGCGGGTCAGCGCGGTGCGGGCGGCGGCCGCGAGTTCACCCGCGCTGGGGTAGCGCAGACTCGGGTTCTTGGCCATGGCGCGGGCAATGACGTCGTCGAGTTCGGCCGGTACCTCCGGATTGGTTTCCCCGGCGCGCGGCGGATCGGCGGTGAGATGGGCGTGCATCTGCCGGGCCGGATCGGTAGCGCGGAAGGGTCTTCGCCCGGTGAGGCATTCGTGCAGTACACAGCCGAGCGAGTAGATATCCGAACGCGCGGTGGCCGTCCCGGTGAACCGTTCGGGCGCCATATAGGCCGGGGTGCCGATCACGAAGCCGGTGCGGGTGATGGTCGGGTGCCCGGTTTCCTGTGCGGTGCCGAAGTCGATGAGATAGGCGAAGCCGCTGGGCATCACGACAATATTGGACGGTTTGATATCGCGGTGGATCAGTCCGCGGCGGTGCGCTTCATCGAGCGCCGCGGCGGGCTGGGAAAGGATGTCGACGGCCGTCGCGGGTGGCAGCGGGCCCTCGGTGCGCAGCAGCAGGCCCAGATCGGTGCCGTCGATCAGGGCCATATCGATGTAGAGGCGGCCCTCGTGCTCACCGAAGGTGTGGATGGGCACGATGTGCGGTTCGCGCAGCCGGGCCGCCGCGCGTGCCTCGCGCTGGAATCGCTGCCGGTAGACCGGGTCGGTGGACAGTTCCCGGGCCAGCACCTTCAGGGCGACGGTGCGGTCGGTGCGGGTGTCGTGCGCCCGCCAGACCTGCCCGGTTCCGCCACTGCCCAGCAGTGTTTCGAGTCGGTAGGGGCCGAATGATGTGTCCCCCATGAGAAGTCCTCTCGTGACGGATGCTTCTCATGGGGGACTACCCCGTTTCTTGAAAAATGCGCAGCTTGAAGAATGCGCAGTTTGAAGAATGCGCAGCTTGGAAAATGCTCACACAGGCTGAAGCTGGCCGCGGGCGGCTTCGCGGGCGAGCAGCCGGTCGCGCTGCTCCTCGAACTTGGCCACATCGCTCTCCAGCTTGGCCACATACCCGGCGAGGATCTCGCGGGATTGTTCCCCGCGCGCGCCGAAGTCATTGCGCTCGAAGACATTCCAGATCTTGAGCACCGGCTGCACCACTTCCTCGAGGTGCTGGCGCAGGTCGTAGATGCCGTGCTTGGCCATGATCACGCCATTGCGCCGGAAGTTCGGCATGCCCGCGCCGGGCATGACGAAGTTGGTGAGCACCTTGGTGATCGCCTCGATCGCCTGATCGGGGACCAGGTCCAGGCCCGCGCCGCAGAGTGTGCGGTAGAAGATCATGTGCAGGTTCTCGTCGGCGGAGATGCGCTGCAGCATGCGGTCGGCGATGGGGTCATTGCAGACCTTGCCGGTATTGCGGTGCGAGATGCGGGTGGCGAGCTCCTGGAAGGTCACATAGGCGACGTTCTCCAGGAAGCCGCCCCAATCGTCGGGGGACTGCGCGCCATTGGTCATATGGATCATCCGCGCCTCTTCCAGGGCCACCGGATCCACGCCCCGGGTGACCACCAGATAGTCGCGCATGACGATGCCGTGCCGGTTCTCCTCCGCCGTCCAGCGGCCGACCCAGGTGCCCCACGCCCCGTCCTGGGAGAAGTTCTCGGCGATCTCGCGGTGGTAGGAGGGCAGATTGTCCTCGGTGAGCAGATTGGTGACCATGGCGATCTTGGCGACCTCGCTGAGCGTCGATTGCGAGGGGTCCCAGTCCTCGCCACCCATGGCCGCGAAATTGCGGCCCTGGTCCCACGGCACATAGTCGTGCGGGTGCCAGTCCTTGGCCATGGACAGGTGGCGGTTCAGGTTCTGCTCGGCCACCGGTTCGAGTTCTTGGAGAATCTGATGCTGGGTCAACTCTCGGGTCACACACGCCTCCTGAGTCTTGCGCCGGGTGAAACGGCCGGGATGGTGTTGCGCGGGATTGCGAGAAACGGCAGATCGTGGTCGAGGATGCTACCGGTGCGGCACGATTGTGCTCCAGACCGCTGGTCGGCGTGAGGCATTCTGACATCTCCACGCGCTACTGTTCCAGCATGGGTTATCCGGATGAGGCTCTCGCGCCGGAGGAACGGCTGTTACTGCATCGGCATCCGCATTGGAAGATGTTGTTCTGGCCCGCTGTGACTTTCATCCTGATCACCGCATTGGCCGGATTCGGTGCGGGAGTGGCGGCGCGCAATACCGAAGGCACGCTGGGCACCGCTCTGTTGCTCGCCATTCTGGTGGTGTGGCTGGCGATTGTGCTGTGGCGCAGTATCGCCCCGCTGCTGCGCTGGAAGTCGACGCACTTCATCATCACCGATCGCCGGGTGCTGATCCGCCAGGGCGTGCTCACGCATACCGGAATCGATATTCCGATGAATCGGATCTCGAATGTGCAGTTCCGGCACGGACTGTTCGACCGCATGCTGGGCACCGGCACGCTGATCGTCGGCTCGGCGTCGGAGGATCCGCTGGAGTACGACGACATCCCGCAGGTGCAGAAGGTGCACGCGCTGCTCTATCACCAAGTCTTCGATGTGGTGCAAAACAATACGAACGGCGGCGGCTACAACGGTTCGCCCGGCGGTTACCCGTAGTCTTATCCCGTGACCGCTGTACTGCTGGCCGAAGACGACGAGGCCATTGCCGCGCCGCTGTCGCGAGCGCTGGGTCGTGAAGGCTATTCGGTGACCGTCGAGAGTTACGGTCCCGCCGTGCTGGAACGGGCCCTCGAGGGCGGTCACGACCTGCTGATTCTCGACCTCGGCCTACCCGGAATGGACGGGCTGGAGGTGTGCCGCCAGGTGCGTGCGCGCGGCGCCGATCTGGCCGTGCTCATGCTCACCGCCCGCACCGACGAGGTGGACTTCGTGGTCGGCCTGGACGCGGGGGCCGACGACTATGTCGGCAAACCGTTCCGGCTGGCCGAACTCCTGGCCCGGGTGCGGGCGCTATTGCGCCGCAGCGGAATCGGCGATGAGGCGGTGGAGGTCGGCGGCATTCGCCTCGAACCCGCGGCGCGCCGGGTGCTGGTGAACGGCGTCGAGGTGAATCTCGCCAATAAGGAATACGAACTACTCAAGGTGCTCATCGACCGCGCCGGGCAGGTGGTTTCGCGCGAGACCATTCTGCGCGAGGTGTGGGGCGATGCCGATTTGCGTGGTTCCAAGACCCTCGATATGCATATGTCGTGGTTACGGCGCAAGATCGGCGACGAGGGGCCGGTGGCGGAGCGCCGGATCGTCACCGTGCGCGGCGTAGGCTTCCGCTTCAATACCGATTAGCCGGGCATCCAGCGAAGCGAGGCATCTCGACGATGAGACGCAGAATCTTGCTGTCCATGGTGGCCGCCCTGACCCTCACCACACTGGTGCTCGGGGTGCCGCTGGCCTTCACGGCCTGGCAGTGGGTGGAGGACATCACCCGCAATGAACTGCGCAATCGCCTCGACCGCATTGCCGTGGAGGTGGTGGCGCAGGAACGCGACGACGGGCTCGTGCACGGGACCCTGGACCTGCGCTCGGTCGTACCGCTGATACCGGAGAACGGCCGATTGACCATCGTGTATCCGACGCCGCAGGACAATGCCTCACGCATAGATTCGGGCTCGGAGGCGGTGCGCGATCCGCTGGTGGAATCCCTGGCCATGGGCACCTCCGGTTCGCTGCGGCTGGAAACCCCTTCCGCCCCTATGCATTCCATGCAGCGGCAGGCGCTGGGCGCGGTGCTGGGCCTGGTGCTCATCTCGCTCGGCGCGGGCATCGCGGTGGCCGTGGTGACCGCGCGCCGGGTGGCCGATCCGTTGCGGGATGTGGCGGGCCGGGCCGCGCGCCTGGCCATGGGCGACTTCCGCGCCGATCCGCGCCGTCACGGCATCACCGAACTGGATCGCGTCTCGGACGTGCTGGATTCGGCGACCGTGGAGATCGCGGGCCGCCTGCAACGCGAGCACGCACTGGTCGCGGACGTCTCCCATCAGCTGCGCAGCCGACTGACCGCGGTGCGCCTGCGCCTGGACGAATTGTCCACGCACACCGATCCGGCCGTGGTGCACGAGGCCGAAGAGGCCATGGCACAGGTGGATCGGCTCACCGACGCCATCGACGAACTCGTCCGCGCCTCCCGCGACGAGGGCGCGGCCGAACGCGATCCGGTCCCCGTGGTCGCGGAACTCCGTGGCGTAGTGGCGGAATGGCGGCACCCCTTCGCCGAGGCGGGCCGCAAACTGGTCCTGCTCGGCGACCCCACCCTCCGCGCCCCCGTGACCGGATCCCGCCTGCGCGAGGCCGTCGCCGTCCTCGTCGACAATGCCCTCATGCACGGCGGCGGCACCTGCACCGTCTCCGTGCGCACCGTCCCCGGCGTCCGCGACGACCGCGACCCCCTGGTCTGCGTCGAGATCGCCGACGAAGGCGACGGTGTCCGAGACGAACTGGCCCCCCACATCTTCGACCGCGGCTTCTCCGCCGCAGGCTCCACCGGCGTAGGCCTGGCCCTCGCCCGAGCCCTCATCGAAGCCGACGGCGGCCGCCTCGAACTCCAACGCCGCCGCCCCGCCCTCTTCGCAGTCTTCCTCGGCTCCTCCTCAGCCCCCCAGCGCTCTCCGAACAGCACCATGGCCGAACCACGCTGAGATCGCTTCCTCTGGGGGGTCGGGGGCTTGGCCCCCGAACCCCCTTTTCCTATCGGGGGTGTGGGGGCGAAGCCCCCATTTCTAACTCTTTTCTAACCATTGGTTAGCGGCAGCTGAGAAATCGCTCCATACCTTCGGACTCGTTCAAGGAAACCGGTGAGCAATCACCGGCGAGACGAAGGAGAACTCATGCAGAAGAGCACGATTCGCCGCGGCATCATCGCGGGCGGCATTGCCGGGGCCGCTGCCATCGGCGCACTGGCCGGGCCCGCGGTCGCGAATGCCGCCGAACCGGGCGCGATCACCGCCCCCACGCTGCCCACGGTCGAGGCGTCGCCGGACACCGCCATCTCGGTCACCCAGAATGCGGACGGCACCCTGGTGGTCGAGCGCCCGGGTCCGGACGGCACGATCTACGCCGAGCCCGCGCAGCTTGCCGACGACGGCACGATTTCCGTCCGGCCCGGGCAGCCGGGGCCGCAGAACACCATCACCATCGGCCCGGCGGTTCCGGCCCGGCCGGGACAGCCCGGGCCGGAGTTCATGCCCGCGATTCCATTGCAGCCCGCGCAGCCGCTGCCGTCCACAGGAAGTGCCGGCTGATCGGGTTTGCCTGAGGTTTACTGCTCGCTCGCGTCAGTATCGTCGGAGCTGTGACTGGTGCCCGGATTCTGGTTGTGGACGATGACGTGAGAGTGCTGGCGTCGGTGGCGCGGGGGCTGCGTCTATCCGGTTTCGAGGTCGAGACCGCGACGGACGGAGCCGCCGCGCTTCAGCGCATTACCGCGAGCGCACCGCAGGCCATGGTCCTGGACCTGAATATGCCCGCCCTGGACGGCGTCGGCGTGGTCACGGCGCTGCGCTCGTTCGGCAATGACATCCCGATCTGCGTGCTCAGTGCCCGATCCGAGGTCACCGACCGGATCGGCGCGCTGGAAGCCGGGGCCGACGACTATCTGACCAAACCCTTCGATCTGGGCGAACTGGTCGCGCGCCTGCGCGCCATGCTGCGCCGCGCCCCCGCCCCGGCGCATGTGTCGGATCAGGTGACGGTCGGCTCGCTCATCGTGCACCCCAGCGCCCGCCGCGCCTACGCCGAAGACATCTTGCTCGAGCTGACCAAACGCGAATTCGACCTCCTTGCCGCCCTGGCGTCGGCCCCCGGCCAGGTCTTCACCCGCGCCCAGCTGCTGGATCGGGTGTGGGGCTACGACTTCGAGACTCAAACCAAGGTGGTCGATGTGTTCGTCTCCTATCTCCGGCGCAAGATCGAGGACACCGGCTGCCCGCGCCTGATCCAGACGGTGCGCGGCGTCGGCTTCGTATTGCGGACCGAAGCATGAGGCGGATCCGCCCGCGTCGCGATCGTGGTGTGCGCCGGCCGCTTTCGCTGCGTACCCGCGTCGCCTTGGCGAGTGCCGTGACAGCGGCGGTCGTGGTGGGCACCATGACGGCGGTGCTGTTCGCGGTGACCTCCACCGATGCCCGGACCCAGGTCGGCACGATCGTGAGCGCGATCGCCCTGGAGCCCGCGCAAGTCATGACCGAGTCTCCCGGCACCACGGACCCTTCCGGGACCGAGGCCCTGCCCGCCCTGCCGAGTCCAGGCCCCGACATCACGGTGGTGCGTCCGGCCGAACCTTCGACGGGGGAGTTCCAGCGCGCGCTACCGGTGGACGGCAAGACGGTGGTGCTGGGTGTGCCGCGGGACGTGGCGGCGGATTCCATTGCCAAGCAGCGGTTTCGGATCATTGCCATCGGCGTGGCCGGTATCGCGCTGGCCGCGCTGCTCGGCTGGTATTTCGCCTCGCGGGCGGTGGCTCCGCTGCGGCGGCTGACCGTGGCGACGGCGGGACTGGGGGACCGGCTGGCCCTGGACTCGCCGGAACAACCGGCGGCGAGTGAGACCGTGGAACTGGCCGAGGCCATGAACACCATGCTCGGCCGCATCTCGGAGGAACGTCAGCACACCTCCGAAGCGCTGGTCACCGCAAGGGATTTCGCCGCCACCGCCGCGCATGAACTGCGCACCCCACTGACCGCCATGCGCACGGATCTGCAAGTGCTGCGGTCCATGTCGCTGTCGGAGGCCGAGCGCGCGGAGATCCTGGACGAGGTGCTGGCCAGTCAGGGCACCATCGAATCGACCCTGTATGCCTTGGAGCGCTTGGCCGTCGGGGATCTGACCACCGAATCCGATTGGGAGGATGTCGATCTCGGCCAGCTGGTGGATCAGGTCGTGGACGACGCCCGCCGCGCCCACCCCGGTGTGGCCCTCGCCGGTCACGATGTGGAGCCGATCCGACTGCGCGGCTTGGCCGCCGGGCTCCGTTCGGTGCTGGACAACGCCATCACCAATGCGGTCCGGCACGGCACGGCCTCCCGCATCGACATTGCGGCGCACCGGATGTCGGACCGAGTCGTCCTGACCATCGACGACAACGGCACCGGTATCCCCGGGCCTGACCGTGAACGCGTCTTCGAACGCTTCCACCGTGTCGGCACCGCGGCCCCCGGCAGCGGTCTGGGTCTCGCCCTGGTCGCCCAACAGGCCCGCCTGCACGGCGGTACAGCGGTCATCGAGGACAGCCCGCTGGGTGGCGTTCGTCTCACGGTGACCCTGGCACCGTCCTGAAACGCCCCTCGAACGACAGCGGCCCGGAACCGTAGGGTTCCGGGCCGCTTCACGTTGTGTGGCTAGCTGTGTCCGAGTTGCTCTTCGTTGATGAGGTCCTCGAACTCCTCCTGGAGTTCTTCCATTTCGTCGGGGAATACCCAGCGCTTCATGGCGTAGAACCGGAACACCATCTGGAGCAGATTGCCGACGATGAACGCGCTGAAGAAGTCCGCGATGTTCTCGACGGTGAAACTCACATTCGGCTGCCGCAGATCGAACACGTAGCTCGAGATCCACAGCGGGACGGCGGCGAG
Organism: Nocardia sp. NPDC051030; assembly: GCF_040683015.1. Taxonomy (NCBI): domain Bacteria; kingdom Bacillati; phylum Actinomycetota; class Actinomycetes; order Mycobacteriales; family Nocardiaceae; genus Nocardia; species Nocardia sp. NPDC051030. Next base: position 518,655 of record NZ_JBFBCD010000006.1, read on the forward strand.
CAGTACGCCGAAGCCGCTCACGGCGAAGAACAGCAGCGCCTCGTGATGCTTCTCGCGCCCGCCGCGCTTATCGAAGGTCCATTCCCGATTGAGGATGTAGGACACGATGACCGCGACGGTGCCCGAGAGGATTCGGGCGATTGTCGGTTTGGTATCGAGAACTGTCCATTTCAGGAGATAGAAGATGCCCAGGTCGATGACGAATGTGGTCGCACCGACAATCGCGAACTTGAGTAGTTCGGAATGACGGTCTGCGAGGTCCCGCAGCGGTTTGGGCAGGCGGTTCGCCACCTCGTCGACAAATGACACCCCGCGAGTCTACGTCTCTCATCGATGCGGTGAGTAACCCGCAGTAAAGGACCGGGTAGGTGTCATGACAACATTGACCGACGTGAGCGCCCGTAGCTTCGATTCCTCCGCCATGCCCACCGTCACCATGATCGGTGGCGGCCAGCTGGCGCGCATGACCCACCAGGCGGCCATCGCGCTGGGCCAGCGGCTGCGCGTGCTCGCGGAGCACCCGGACGACCCGGCCGCCCAGGTCACGCCGGATGTGGTGTTCGGCAGCCACAACGATCTGATGGCCCTGCGCAAGGCCGCGATCGGCTCGCACGCCATGACCTTCGACCATGAGGGCGTCCCCACCGAGCACCTCGAGGCGCTCATCGCCGAGGGCGTGAATGTGCAGCCGCCGCCGAGCGCGCTGGTCTTCGCTCAGGACAAATTGCGCATGCGGCACAAGCTGGCCGAACTGGGTGTTCCGATTCCGGCATTCGCGGAAGTGAATTCGGTCACGGATGCCGTGGAATTCGCCGATGCGCACGGCTGGCCGTTCGTATTGAAGGCCGTGCGCGGGGGTTACGACGGCCGCGGCGTGTGGATGCCCGCCGATGCCGCCGAGACCGAGCGGATCGTCACCGATCAGCTCGCCCACGGCTCCTCCCTCATGGCCGAGGCCAAGGTGGATCTCAAGCGTGAGCTGTCCGCCATGGTCGCGCGTTCCCCGTTCGGTCAGGCGGCCGCCTGGCCGGTCGTGGAGACCGTGCAGCGCAATGGCCAGTGCGCGGTGGTCATCGCCCCCGCCCCGGATCTGTCGCGGGCCCGCGCCACCGAGGCCGAGGCCCTGGCGCTGCGCCTGGCCGCCGAACTCGGCGTCACCGGTGCGATGGCCGTGGAGCTCTTCGAAACTCACTCCGGTGAGCTGCTGGTCAATGAGCTCGCCATGCGCCCGCACAATTCCGGCCACTGGGGCATGGACGGCGCGAGCACCGGCCAGTTCGAACAGCACCTGCGCGCGGTCCTGGACTACCCGCTCGGCTCGACTCGCCCGCTGGCCCCGGTCACCGTGATGGCGAATATTCTCGGCGCTCCCGAGGCCCCCGAGATGTCCATGGACGAGCGCCTGCACCACCTGGCCGCCCGCCTCCCCGACGCCAAGGTTCACCTCTACGGCAAGGGTGAGCGCCCCGACCGCAAGATCGGCCACATCAATATCCTCGGCGACGACGTCGCCACCACACGTGAGAAGGCCGAGCGCGCGGCTCACTGGATGTCGCACGCCATTTGGACCGACGGATGGGATCCGCACAATGACTGACACCGCCCAGGTAGGCCTGATCATGGGCAGCGACTCCGACTGGCCCACCATGGAAGCGGCCGCGGAAGCCTTGGCCGAGTTCGGAATCCGCTTCGAGGTGGGCGTGGTCTCCGCCCACCGCACTCCCCAGCGCATGCTCGATTACGCGAAAGAGGCTGCGGGCCGCGGCATTCAGGTCATCATCGCGGGTGCGGGCGGTGCGGCCCACCTCCCGGGCATGGTTGCCTCCGCGACGGCCCTGCCGGTCATCGGCGTCCCGGTTCCGCTGAAGTACCTGGACGGCATGGATTCCCTGCTGTCGATCGTCCAGATGCCCGCGGGCGTCCCGGTCGCCACGGTGTCCATCGGCGGCGCCCGCAATGCCGGTCTGCTCGCGGTCCGCATTCTCGCGGCGGCCGACCCCGAATTGCGTTCGCGTATGGAGCAATTCCAGGCCGGTCTGGAGAAGATGGTCCTGGAGAAGGACGCAGCCCTGCGCGCCCAGCTGCTGGGCTGACACGCGGTTGCGGCGAGGCGCGCGAGGGGTGCGCGTCCGGTGATGACTACCGTTGATCCGTGCCGATAGAACGTCCCCAGCCTGCTCACGACGCCAATGAGACCGCCCGCCGCCTGACGGTGGTGGATCAGGCGTTGCGGTTGTTCGCCGAGAAGGGTTTCGAGGCGACGACGGTCGATGAGATCGCGGAGGCGGCGGGGATCTCGCGGCGGACGTTCTTCCGGCAGTTCCGGTCGAAGGAAGATGTGGTCTTCGCCGATCATGAGTCGCAGCTGGCGCAGGCTCGGGTCTTTCTGGATGCGGTGCAGGGTGATCCGTGGGAGGCCGTGATCGAGGCGGTCGCCGAGGTGTTCGAGCGGTTCACGCAGTGGCGGGAGCTGGCCGCGCGGCGGTATCGGGTGGTGCGGCAGGAACCGGCGTTGCGGGAGCGCGAGATCGTGACGGTGTTCCGCTATGAGCGCTTGTTCACGGATTTTCTGCGCAGCCGGTTGCGTGGGGAGTTCGATCTGGAACTGGTGCAGTTCACGGCGGCCGTGACCGCGACGCACAACTATCTGTTGCGGCGGATGGTGCGTGGTGAGTCCGATGCGAGCGCCGCGGATCTGCGTGCGGCGCTGTCGGCGATTCCGCGCGGGCCCGCCGCCCCGCGCGTCGGGAGTGACGAGATGGTGGTGGCGGTGTTTCCCCGGGATTTGCCGCCTCGGCAGGTCGCGGATCTGCTGGCCCGTCGGCTCGATACGCTGTGACGTGTTCGCAGTGTCGTAAATGACACTGCGTGCCACGAATGCAGGGTAGAAAACTGCACGTGGCGACGTATACTCCATAGAGACTGGCACTCAGTGCCGAGCCGTTCTTCGGCGATCCGATCCGAACGACCAGGAGACGAACCCCATGGCGGGCAACCCCGATTTCGATCTGTTCAAGCTCGAGGACTTCCACGATGAGCTGCGTGCGGCCATTCGCGCCCTGTCCGAGAAGGAGATCGCTCCTTACGCGAAGGACGTCGACGGCAATGCCCGCTTCCCCGAGGAGGCGCTGACCGCCCTCAACGCCGCCGGCTTCAATGCCGTGCACGTGCCCGAGGCCTACGGCGGCCAGGGCGCGGATTCGGTCGCGACCTGCATCGTCATCGAAGAGGTCGCCCGCGTCTGCGGTTCCTCCTCGCTGATCCCGGCCGTCAACAAGCTCGGCACCATGGGCCTGATCCTGCGCGGCTCCGAGGAGCTCAAGACCAAGGTCCTGGCCGATATCGTCGACGGCAAGATGGCCTCCTACGCGCTGTCCGAGCGTGAGGCCGGCTCCGACGCCGCCTCCATGCGCACCCGCGCCCGCCAGGACGGCGACGACTGGATCATCAATGGCTCCAAGTGCTGGATCACCAATGGCGGCAAGTCCGATTGGTACACCGTCATGGCCGTGACCGACGCCGACAAGGGCGCCAACGGCATCTCCTCGTTCATGGTCCACAAGGACGACGAGGGCTTCGTGGTCGGCCCGCTGGAGCACAAGCTGGGCATCAAGGGTTCCCCGACCGCCGAGCTGTACTTCGAGAACTGCAAGGTTCCGGGCGACCGCATCGTCGGCGAGCCGGGCACCGGTTTCAAGACCGCGCTGGCGACCCTGGACCACACCCGCCCGACCATCGGCGCGCAGGCCGTCGGTATCGCGCAGGGTGCCCTGGATGCCGCGATCGCCTACACCAAGGATCGCAAGCAGTTCGGCAAGACCATCGCGTCCTTCCAGAACACCGAGTTCATGCTGGCCGATATGGCCATGAAGATCGAGGCCGCCCGCCTCATGGTCTACACCTCGGCCGCCCGCGCCGAGCGTGGCGAGAAGAACCTCGGTTTCATCTCGGCCGCCGCCAAGTGCTTCGCCTCCGATGTGGCCATGGAGGTCACCACCAATGCCGTGCAGCTCTTCGGTGGCGCGGGCTACACCACCGACTTCCCGGTGGAGCGAATGATGCGCGACGCCAAGATCACTCAGATCTACGAGGGCACCAACCAGATCCAGCGTCTGGTCATGGCGCGTCAGATTCTGCGCTGAAAGCTGTTCAGTAGCTAGACGATTGCTCCGGCTATCGGTCCGCCACCTTCGCGGTGGGGGACCGATGGGCCGGAGTTTTTCTTTATGTCTTCCTCAGTGAAACCACGGGTTTGAGGACTGTTCGACGGGGGAACCGGGGGGCACTATGGACCCATGGCCGGTGTCGAAATCAACGACACGTTCGTGCGCAGAACCCTGGCGGACGGACGGGTGGAAGAGGTCGCGTGGACGGAACTGGTGGAGGTGCGGATCATTACGACGGCGGACGGACCATTCGCCGATGACGTGTTCTTCGTATTGATCGGGGCCACCGGCAAGGGGTGTGTGGTGCCACATTCGGCCGCCGACACCGCGTTCCTGACCAGGCTGCAATCGCTACCGGGTTTCGACAATGGCAAGGTCGTCGAGGCCATGGTGAGCGTCGCCGACCGGCAGTTCCTGGTGTGGCGGCGGGCGGCCACGCGCCGGACCGGTGACGGGCAGGGCTATCGCGCCAATTAGGCGACCAGGTCGGCGTATTCGGGGTGCGCGGCAATGTACTTCTCGACGTACCAGCAGGTCGGGATGACCGAGAAGCCTTCGGTGCGTGCGTCGTTCAGCGCGTATTCGACGACCTGCGCGGCCACGCCGCGGCCCCGGAACTCGGGAAACGTGAGGGTGTGCTGGATGTCGCGGATCCGCTGGTCGCCGTCGGCGCGCTCCGCGTAGTCGGCGTAGCCCGCGAGAGTGCCGTCGAGGTAGATCTCGTAGCGGGTGGCGTCGGCATTGTGTTCCAGCCTGGTACTCATGGTCGGTTCGAACTCCCTTGCGGTGCGGATTGTTCCGATGGTCGGGTTACAGGACCGCGCCGGGATTGAGAATCCCGTGCGGATCCAGGGCATCTTTGATGCGGCGGGTGAGCGCCATCACGTCCGGGCCGACCTGATCGGGCAGCCAGGCCTTCTTCAGGCGGCCGACGCCGTGCTCGCCGGTAATGGTGCCGCCCAGCGCGATCGCGAGGTCCATGACCTCGCCGAAGGCCAGGTGCGCGCGCTCGGACTCGGCCGGATCATTCGGATCGTGCACGATGAGCGGATGGGTATTGCCGTCGCCCGCGTGCGCGATCACGGAGATCAGCACCTCACGATTGCGTGCGATCTCGGCAATGCCGTTCACCAGATCGCCGAGGCGCGGCAACGGCACACCCACGTCCTCGAGCAGTAGCGGCCCCTTCTTCTCCACCGCCGGAATCGCGAATCGCCGTGCGGCGCAGAAGGCCTCACCCTCATCCGGATCGTCGGTGCGGAAAGCCTCGGTGGCCCCGGCCTTTTCGCAGGCGGCAAGCATGATGTCGGCCTCATGCCCGGCGAATTGCCCCGGGGCGTCGGAGCGGGCCACCAGCAGTCCGGCGGCCTCCCGATCGAGCCCCATGCGAAGTTCGTCCTCGACCGCATTGATCGCGATCGAATCCATGAATTCCAGCATGGACGGCCGCAATTGACTGGTAATGGCCAGAATGGCGTCGGTGGCGGCGGTCATGGTCGGGAAGGTCGCGACCACCGTGGATTGCGGCGGCTGCGCCGGAAGCAGCCGCAGCGTGAGTTCGGTAATGATCCCGAGCGTCCCCTCGCTGCCCACGAACAGCTTGGTCAGCGACAGCCCCGCCGCATCCTTCAACCGCGGCCCGCCCAGTCGCACCACGGTCCCGTCGGCCAGCACGACCTCCATGCCGAGCACGTAATCGGTGGTGACGCCGTACTTCACGCAGCACAGCCCGCCCGCATTGGTGGCGGCGTTCCCGCCGATGGAGCAGATCTCGAACGAGGAAGGATCCGGCGGATACCAGAGCCCCTGTTCGGCCACCGCCCGCTTGACCTCGGCATTCAACAGTCCGGGTTGCACCACGGCCGTCCGCGTGACGGTATCGACCGTGATTTCGCGCATCTTCTCGGTGCTGAGCAGCAGCGCCCCATCCTGCGCGGTGGCCCCGCCCGAAAGCCCGGTCCCGGCCCCGCGCGGCACGATCGGCACCCGCCGCTCATGCGCCCACCGCACAACCGCCGCGACTTGCTCGGTGGTGCTCGGCCGAACCAGCGCCAGCGCCGTCCCCGCCTCCGGATCCAGCGCCCGATCCTGCCGATACCCACCCAGCACGTCGGGATCGGTCACCACCATCCCGTCGGGCAGCAGGTCACGCAGGGTGTGGAGATCGGTGTTCGGGCGCACACCCCAAAACCTACGTGCTTGGGTCGGGTTTGTCCGGTACCCGGTCCCGCTGACTCAGTAGTGCCGGAACGAACTGCCGGTGGCGACGCCGAGGATCACCCACAGCACATTGGTAACCAGATTGAACGGGATGATGAGTGCTTCCACGGTGAAATCTCCTCTATCGCAATAAGATCGAGTTCACCTTGGCAGTGCGGCGGGTCCCGGCCAATCCCCGACTTCTCGTGTCGTAACAAGCAGGGCGCCACCTCCGATCGAGGTAGCGCCCTGCTCGTTGATCCGTGTCAGCGGGCGGTCGGCCGCGCGAGGACGAAGGCCGCCGCCAGCACGACCGCGATGATCCCCAACGCCGCCCATCCGGCTGCCTGCATGCCGGTCACGAAATCCCCTACGCCGTGGGCATTTCCGACCGCACTGAAGAAGATGGTGCCGAGCACGGTGGCCCCGACCGCATTGCCGAACTGCTGTGCGGTGGTGAGCACGCCCGCCGCCATGCCCGCCTGGTGGCCGGGGATTCCGGTGGAGAGCACCGCGCCGATGGTGGACGGGATCGCGAGCCCATTGCCCGCGCCGACCAGCATCATGCCGGGGATGAGGGCGAGCGCGCTGATCGATGATCCGTACCAAGCCAGGACGCCCATGGTGACCAGCATTCCGGTGAGGCTGGTGGTCGCCCCGACCAGGATGACCCGATTGCCGATCCGCTCCGCGACCTTGCGGGCGAAGAACGACATAGTGGCGAAGGTGAGTCCGAGCGGGGCGAAGGTGAGCCCGGCCGCCAGCGGTGACATGCCGAGGCCGTTCTGCAGGAGCAGGGTCAGGCACAGCATGAATCCGGCGAAGAACGCCAGGTAGCCGCCCGAGATGACCATGCCGACCGCGAACTTGCGATCCTTCACCAGATCGGTGTCGAGAATGGGTTCGCCGCCGCGTGCCCGCAGCCGGTTCTCATAGCGCAGGGTGAGCAGCAGGACCGGCAGTGCGGCGGCCATGGACACCCAGGTCCACACCGGCCAGCCTTCGGGGCGGCCGAGGGTCACCGGAACCAGGATGAGGGCGAGTGCGGCCGAGATCCCGAGTGCGCCAACCGGATCCAGTCGCGGCCGGTGGGTCTGCTCGTGCCGGGGCAGCCAGCGTGCGGCGAGCAGTGCTGCGGCCAGTCCGATGGGCAGGTTGATGAAGAAGATGGTGCGCCAGCCCCATCCGAACAGGTCGAGGTCGAGCAGTACGCCGCCGAGCACCTGCCCGGAGACCGCGCCGAGGCCGATGGTGGCCCCGAATGCGCCCATGGCCCTGGGGCGTTCGCTCATCGGGAACATGGTGTTGATCAGCGCCAGCATCTGCGGCACCATGGCGGCGGCCGTAATGCCTTGCAGCACACGGAATCCGACCAGCGCCCATTCGTTCCAGGCGAGCCCGCACAGCAGTGAGGCGATGGCGAAGGCGAGCATGCCGACCACGAACATATTCCGGTGCCCGAACAGATCGCCGAGTCGTCCGCCGGTGATGAGGCCGCTGGCGTAGGCGAATCCGTATCCGCCGATGACCAATTCGAGGGCGGCTTCTCCGGCGTGCAGGTCGTGTTGCAGGGAGGAGGCGGCGACATTGACGACGAAGTAGTCGAACATCGCCATGAACATGGCGGTGAGGATGACGGGCAGTACCCGCCAGCGGGCGGCGTACGGCTCCGCGGCGGCGAGTGGCGCGGCGGTGGAGCGGTTTTCGAGGATTGTCACGTCGTTCTCCCGAACGGTGGAGCGGGGCTTGCGGAGGCGGGGCGTGCGGCGCGCTATTGCGCCGGGAAGTTCGTATGAGTTCATCAACCAACTGGTTAGTTGAAACTATTCCACGGTCCTCGGCGCTGTCAACTACTTAGTTGGTTAACATGGTGGGCATGGCACCCAGGGACCCCGAGGCGACGAAGGCACGCATCTTCGCCGCCGCCACGGACGAATTCGCCGCGCACGGCATCGCCGGGGCCCGGGTCGACCGCATCGCCGCCAATGCCAAGGCCAATAAACAGCTCATCTACGCCTACTTCGGCGATAAGGAACAGCTGTTCCATCAGGTCCTGGAGAAGACCATGCTGGCCGTCGCGGGCTCGGTGACCACCGATATCGAAGACCTCGACACCTGGATCGACCAGCACATCGACTACCACCGCGAGCATCCGGAGCTACTCCGCCTGCTCATGTGGGAGGCCCTGGAACTGGGCCGGGAGAACGCCTCCGCGGGCGAACTCCGCTGCGGCCGTTACCTGGAGAAGCGCCAGAAGGTGGAGGTGGCTCAGGCCAAGGGCCTGATGCGCGCCGATATGCCCGCGGGCCACATCCTCATGATCCTGATGAGCACGATCAACTACCCCCTGGCGGTCCCGCAGGTCAACCAGTTCACCCTGGGCGGCGACGCCGATCCGGAGCAGTCCCGCCTCTGGATCAAGGACGCCATCCGCCGGATCGTCGCGCCGCAGCCTCCCGTGTCTTGATTCGAGCGTCGTCTGATTCGAGGCGCGCAGTACACTGCCGCGGTGTCCGATGCCAAGCTCGAAATTCAAATGCTGCACGACCGCGTCATGGTCAAGCTCAATCAGGAAGCGGGCGAACGCCGCAGCAGCGGAGGCATCCTCATCCCCGCCACCGCCCAGGTGGCCAAACGCCTGTCCTGGGGCGAGGTCTGCGGCGTCGGCTCCCACGTGCGCGCGGTCTCCGTCGGCGACCAGGTCCTCTTCAGTGCCGACGACCAGTTCGAGGTCGAAATCCAAGCCCAGGCGTATTACGTCCTCCGCGAGCGTGACATTCACGCCGTCGCGAACGAGCGCCCCGAGCACGGCACCGGCCTGTACCTGTAGCGGCCGGACCGAATGCCAACGGCCCGCGTCCTTTTCGGGGGGACGCGGGCCGTTGTCGAATCGATGCGGTCACATGGTCTTGAGTGTGCCGCCGTCGATGACGTAGTCCGCACCGTGAATATTGGCGGCCCGGCCGGAAGCCAGGAAGGTCACCAGCGCGGCCACCTCCTCGGGTTCGGAGATGCGTCCCGAGGCGATGCCGAACTGCTCGGGCAGTGCGGCCAGGAACTGGTCGTGCGGAGCGCCATTGGCCTCGGCGATCTTCGCGCCCAAGCCGTCCTCGCCGCGCCAGATCCTGGTGCCGACCACGCCGGGGGAGACGGTGTTCACCCGCAGTCCTCCGGGCCCGAACTCCTCGCTGAGTCGCTTGCTGAACGAGGTGAGCGCCGCCTTGGCCTCGCTGTATCCGGCGGGTCCCACCGCGGGCAGTCGCGAGTTGATCGACGATACGGTGATGATCGCCCCACGGCGCTCGATCAGGCTGGGCAGCGCCGCCCGAGTGGTGGCGACGACGCCGAACAGATTGAGGTCGAACAGGTATCGCCACTGCTCGAGATCGGCGTCGAGTACCCCGCCGAGTTTCAACCCGGCCGCATCGCCGCCGCCCACATTGTTGATCAGAATGTCTATCCCGCCGAGCTCGGCGAGCGCCGCGTCCACCAGTGTGCGCGCGCCTTCGGCTGTGCTCAGATCGGCGGAAACGGCAGCGACGGCGACCTTTTCGAGCTCGGGTGTAATGGTGCGGGCCGCACCCACCACCCGAACTCCCTCGGCGGCAAGCTCTTCCGCGATGGCCAGCCCGATGCCGCGGCTGGCTCCGGTGACGACGGCAGTCTTGCCATTCAGTCCGAGATCCATTGTTGGTCCTTTCTTGAACTACAGGTCAAAAATTAGGGCATGAAAAAAGGGCCGTTGGCGTGGCCCTCGATTCAGAGTGTGGTCAGTGCGGTGTCGATAATGCGGTGCAGTACGGGGGCATCGCAGGTCTTGGCCATCAGCCGCAGTCCACTGATGGTGTTCATGAAGAATTCGGCAGTGGCCTGCGGATCGATATCGGCCCGGATATCGCCCTCGCGGACGCCCTGCTCGATTCGCGTCCGCAGCGCGACGAGGACGCCTTGCATCGCCATGTGCAGGGCGCGGGCGATTTCCGCATCGTGCGCGGCGAGTTCCGTCGTGGTGTTCACGACCAGGCAACCGCGCCGGACCTGTTGCGCGAGATCGGTATCCACCAGGTTCCGGAGCATGCCGCCGATGATTTCGCGGGTGCTGCCCGGTTGTGCGAGGAACTCCTCGGCCAGCTCCCGGCCCATGCGGTCGTATCGGGCCAGGGCGAGTGCGAACAGTTCCCGCTTGCTGCCGAAGGTGTTGTACAGGCTGCCCTTGCCGATTCCGGTGGCGGCGCACAGATCCGCGGGTGAGGTATTGCTGTAGCCATGGGTCCAGAACGCTTCCATCGCGCGGTCGACTACGTCGTCCGCTTCGAAGTTGCGTGGCCTGCCCATGGATATGACCGTAGTAGTTCTAGACCTCTAGGTCAAGAACTGGTGGAAACGAAAGGCCCGGGCTCGCTGGCGAACCCGGGCCTTGTCGTGGTTACAGGGCCTTCAGTTCCTCGGTGACCGCGCCCACGGACTTCTTGGCATCACCGAACAGCATCGAGGTGGTGTCCGCGTAGAACAGCGGGTTGTCGATGCCGGCGAAGCCGGAGTTCATGGAGCGCTTCAAGACGATGACCGACTTGGCCTGATCGACGTTCAGCACCGGCATGCCGTAGATCGGGGACGAGGCGTCCTCGCGGGCGGCCGGGTTGGTGACGTCGTTCGCGCCGATCACCAGGGCGACATCGGTGCGGGCGAATTCGCCGTTGATATCGTCCATTTCCTTCATGGCGTCGTACGAGACCTCGGCCTCGGCCAGCAGCACGTTCATATGGCCCGGCATACGACCGGCGACCGGGTGAATCGCGTACTTGACCTCGACGCCCTTGGCCTCGAGCAGGGCCGCCATCTCCTTGACCGCGTGCTGGGCCTGAGCGACGGCCATGCCGTAACCCGGGACCACGATGACCTGATTGGCGTACGCCATCTGGATCGCCGCATCGGCCGCACTGGTGGCCTTGGCCTGCTTCTGCTCGCCGTCGCCGGAAGCGCCGGGAGCCGTTCCGCCACCACCGAATCCGCCCGCGACAATCGCGGGGATGGACCGGTTCATGGCCTTGGCCATGAGGTTGGTGAGGATGGTGCCGGACGCGCCGACGATCATGCCCGCCACGATCATGGCGGTGTTGTTGAGCGCGAGACCCGCTGCGGCGGCCGACAATCCGGTGAGCGCGTTGAGCAGCGAGATGACGACCGGCATATCCGCGCCACCGATCGGCAGCACGACCATCAGGCCGAGGATGCCCGCCAGCACCAGCACCAGGATCATCCAGTACTGCGGCACACCATCCTTGGTCGCGCCGATGCCGATGACCACGGCCGCGGCGATCGCACCGGCGAACAGCAGCAGGTTCAGCGGCTGCTGCAGCTTGCCGATGGTGATCGGCCTGCCGGACAGCAGTTCCTGCAACTTGGCGAACGCGATGCACGAGCCCCAGAAGGAGATCGAGCCGATGATGGCCGCGAACATGGAGGCCACGACAATGTGCGCGGTCGGCTGCTCATCGGCCGGGAAGTGCGAGAACCCGCTGGTCTCCAGGAATTCCGCCCACGCGATCAGTGCCACGGTGCCACCGCCGACACCGTTGAACGCGGCGACCAGCTGCGGCATGGCGGTCATCTTGGTGAATCGGGCCGGGGGCACGCCCAGGCCGATACCGACGACCAGACCGGCAATGATGATGATCCAGTTATTGGTGGCGCGGATCGAGATCAGTGTTGCAACAACGGCGATGACCATGCCGACGGCGGCGATCTGATTACCACGCACGGCGGTCTTCGGGCCGGTGAGACCCATCAGACCGTAGATGAACATCGCGAACGCGACGATGTAGAGAATGTTAACGAGATTGTCCATGGTTACTTACCCGCCTTCTCCGACGCGGCGGGCTTCTTGCCCTTGAACATGCCCAGCATGCGGTCGGTCACCACGAAGCCGCCGATCACGTTCAGCGTTCCGAAGACCACGGCGACGAAGAGGATGATCTGCATGAGCACCGAGGGGTGCTCGATCTTGCCGAACACCACCAGCGCGCCCAGCACCACGATGCCGTGAATGGCATTGGTGCCGGACATGAGTGGGGTGTGCAGGGTATTGGGCACCTTGGAGATGACGGCGAAGCCGACGAATCCGGACAGCACCAGGATCGCGATGTTCGCCAGGAGTTCGGTGTACATCAGGCTTCCTTCTCACGTGTCACGCAGGAGTCGGCCAGCACCTGATCGCTGAAATCGGGTGCCAGGACACCGTCTTTGAGCATCAGGTCGAGCAGCGCCTGGATGTTCTTGGAGTACAGCTCGGACGCGTGCTCGGGCATGGTGGCCGGCAGGTTGAGCGGCGAGGCGATGGTGACCCCGTGGCGCACAATGGTTTTGCCGGGTTCGGTGAGCTCGCAGTTGCCGCCGGTCTCACCGGCCATATCCACGATCACGGAGCCGGGCTTCATGCCCTCGACCGCGGCGGCGGTCACGAGACGCGGCGCCGGGCGGCCGGGCACGAGCGCGGTGGTGATGACCACGTCGAAGCCCTTGATGGCGTTCTCGAGCGCGGTCTGCTGCTGTGCGCGTTCCTCATCGGATAGCTCACGGGCGTAACCGCCTTCACCGGCGGCGTCGATACCCAGGTCCAGCCACTGCGCACCCACGGAGCGCACCTGATCGGCGACCTCGGGCCGCACGTCGTAGCCGGTGGTCCGCCCGCCGAGCCGCTTGGCGGTGGCGAGGGCCTGCAGTCCGGCCACGCCGACGCCCAGCACCAGCACGGTCGCGGGCTTCACGGTGCCCGCGGCGGTGGTCAGCATGGGGAAGAAGCGGGTGGATTCGGAGGCGGCGAGCAGTACGGCCTTATAGCCCGCGACATTGGCCTGCGACGACAGCGCGTCCATGACCTGAGCGCGCGAGATACGCGGAATCGCTTCCACCGCAAACGCTTGCACGCCCGCGTCCTTGAGCGCGCCGATCTTGGTGTCGGCATTGCGCGGCGCGAGGAATCCGATGAGCGTCTGCCCGCTCGAAAGCTTGGCGATCTCAGCGTCATTGGGCGGTGCCACCTTGACGACGACATCGGCGCTCCACGGGTCGCCGATGGTGGCGCCCGCCTCGACATAGGCCTCGTCGGGAATGAGCGCGCCCAGACCGGCACCGGACTCGACGATCACCTCGGCACCCTGCTTCAGCAGTGTCGGAATGATCTTCGGCACCAATGCGACACGTCGTTCGTCCGGGTTCGTCTCCCGAACCACGCCGACGCGCGCACCGCGGGGCGCAGCCGTCTGTGCGCTCTGCGTTGTGTCCACTTGTCAAACTTCCTTCTCGTGGTGAGTCCAGGCCACCCTGTTTCCATGATGGGCCGTTTCACCGGTCCAAACCGTGGGCCGAACTTACTTGTGAGTAAGTTCGTGAGAATTCTCGCTACTGTACCTGGTCCGCGGTGAGGATAACCGAGATAGGCGTCACATGGTGTGGCGAGAAATTGCCGTACAGCAATGCTCTGCCAACGGCCCTACCGGCCACAACCCCGCACCCCCGCGTGAGCTACTTACCGGTAGGTGTGCGCCCAGCTGAGGCGCTCGCGGGGCGGTTCGGGGGTGTCGCGGATCACTCGTACGCCGTAATGTCTGCACGGTGAGCGGCTGTGGCTTTTGCAGGATCATCGCGGGGGAGGCGCCCGCCACCAAGATCTTCGAGGACGACATTCTGATGGCCTTCCTCGATATCCGGCCCATCACCCGGGGGCACACACTGGTGATCCCGAAATGGCATGCGAGCGACCTGGACGATCTGAACCCGGCGCTGGGCGCGCAGCTCTTCGCCTTCGGTCACCGGCTCGCCAAGGCCATGCGCCGCAGCGATCTTCGTGCCGATGGCGCGAACCTGCTGATCAATGATGGCAAGGCCGCCTTCCAGACCGTGCATCACGTGCACCTGCACGTGGTCCCGCGGCAGCAGGGCGACACCCTCAACTTCGCCAAGGGTTTCGTGCTGCGCCGCCCGCACGAGCGCGAATCGACCGCCGCCGCCATTCGAGCCGGACTGGACCGGCTCGCCGACGAGGAAAAGGCTGTGTGAGATGAAGGCTGTAGAGATGAAGGCTGTGGAGATGAAGAGCACCCGCGCATGACCGACACGGTGCCGGACCGCGCGGACATCACCGCCAAGTTGTCCGCAGAGTGGGACGCCCTCACCCGGCTAGTGGACGGCCTGGACGAGACCGCCTGGCGCACGCCCTCGGCGCTCCCCGGCTGGACGGTGTTCGATGTGATCGCGCACGTCATCGGCACCGAATCGCTGCTGCTCGGGGAGCCGACCCCCGATGTCGACGTCTCGGGCGAGCACATTCGCAATGACATCGGCACGCTGAACGAGAAGTGGATCGAATCGCTGCGGCCGCTCACCGGACCCCAACTGCTGGAGCGCTTCCGCGAGGTGACCACCCGGCGGCTGAAGGCGCTCGACGAACTCACTCCGGAGGCATGGGCCGAACTGGTGCCGACGCCGGTCGGTCTCGCGGCCTACGGCCGGTTCATGCGAGTTCGCCTGTTCGACTGCTGGATGCACGGCCTGGACATCGCCGACGGCCTGGGTGTCGCGGCCGAGGAAGGCGGCCCGATCGCCGAAACCGCCTTCGCCGAACTGCTTCCGGGCCTCGGCCGCTCGGTGGTCAAGGGCGCGGGCGCGACGGACGGCACCGGCGTCACCGTCGAAATCACCGGCCCGGTGCCGCGGACCCTGCACGTCGCGGTGGTCGGCACGCGCGCGAACCTGGTCGAATCCCTCGATGGCCCGGCCGATGTCGTGCTCACCCTGGGCTCTGGGTTGTTCGCTCGCCTGCGCGGCGGCCGCACTAGCATCGATGAACACGCGGGGGAGTACACGCTGGTCGGAGACACCGGACTGGGCGACCGCCTGGTCCGCACCCTCGCCTTCACCCTCTGAGGTCCGGTGCGACTGTTCCTGTCCAGCTACCGATTCGGCGCGCATCAGAACCGGCTGCTCTCCCTGGTCGGCGAGCCCGGCCGGGTCGCGGTCATAGCCAATGCCTGCGACGCCTGGCCGTCGGCGTGGCAGAGCGCGGTCACCAGCGACCTGTTCCCCCTGCGCCGCTCGGGTTTCCAGCCCGAGGTCCTGGACCTGCGCGACTACATCGACCGCCCCGCCGACCTGGAACGCACCCTCGCCGGATTCCCCATGGTCTGGGTCCGCGGCGGCAATACCTTCGTGTTGCGCGCCCAATTCGCCCGCAGCGGAGCCGATCTAGCCCTGACCCGCCTACTCGCCGAGGATGCCATCGTCTACGCGGGTTACAGCGCGGGAGCCTGCGTCATGACCCCCGACCTGCACGGACTCGAATCCATGGACGACCCCGCCGAGGTCCGCACCGCCTGCGGCATCGACCCCATCTGGGAAGGCTTGGCACTGGTGGACCGCCACATAGTCCCCCACCTGGATTCCCCCACCGACCCCGAGGGCCTCTCCCGAAAACTGGTCCGCGACTACACCTCCCAGAACATCCCCCACTGGGCGTTGACCGACGACCACGTGGTCGTAGTCGACGGCGACGAAACCACCGTCCTCACCTGAGCAGCGAAAAGCCGAGCGGCGCATCCCCACGAGGTGGATGCGCCGCTCGGCTTTTCGGTGAGGGAGCGCTGGTGGCGGTTTTTTCCACCGGCAGCCGCCACCGGTGCTCCCTGATGTTGTTGGCTACTCGCCCTTGTGGCGCAGGCCGTGGCCGAGGGCGACGGCGGCGGTGAGGAAGGCGCCGACGGACAGGATGGCGAAGCTCGCCACGTAGGCGTTGACGGTCGGCACGTGGGTGCCGTAGATGACGTGCGCCGACAGGATCGAGGCGGTGACCGCACCCGCGATGCTGCCGCCCGCGGTGCGGACCAGGGAGTTGATGCCCGAGGCGATACCGCTCTCGCTCATCGGCACGTGCTGCACGGCGAGGGTGCCGAGGGCCGCGTAGCCGATGCCGAAGCCGGTGCCCTGCAGGATCTGCGAGATCACCATGTCGTAGCCGTGCTCGTGGAAAATCGCGAGCCAGGCCATGGAGAGTCCGGCGAACGCGGCGCCGATGGCGAGCGTGTAGGCCGGGCCGATCTTGCCCGCGATCTTGCCGGTGCGGAATGAGAAGAAGGTCATCAGCACCGCGCTCGGGATGCCGTAGAGGCCGACCGCGAGCACCGAGCCGGACAGGCCGTAGCCGACCTTGTCCGCCGGGGTCTGAATGAAGTTCGAGACCAGCGTGAACGAGCCGAACAGGGCGAAGCCGAGCAGCGCCGAGGCGAGGTTCGCGGACAGCGACTGCGGGCCGACCAGCAGCGGCAGTCGCACCAGCGGCTGCTCGACCTTGAGCTCCACCAGCACCCACACCGCGGTGAGCGCGATGGCCCCGGCGAACATGCCGAGCACCGAGCCGGAGCCCCAGCCCCAGCGCGGGCCCTCGCTGATGCCGAGCAGCAGGCAGATGAGCAGTCCGGCGAGCAGGATCGCGCCGAGGTAGTCGGGCTTGCCGCCGTGCCGCACGCCGGTGTTCTTGGCGCTGAACTGGATCAGGATGGCCGCGATCACGCCGAGCCCGGCGGTCAGCCAGAACACCGGGTGCGGGTCCTGGGTGTGGTCGGCGATCACGCCGGTGATCAACAGGCCGATGGTGCCGCCGACGCCCATGGTGCCGGAGACGATGCCGATCGCGCTGACCAGCTTCTCGCGCGGGAAGGTGTCGCGAATGATGCCGATGGCGAGCGGGATCATGGCCGCCGAGGTGCCCTGCAGCGCGCGGCCGATGATGTAAATGCCGAGCGTGTCGGCGAACGCGCAGATCACCGAGCCGATGATGAGCATGACCATGGCGGTCAGCACGAGCGGCTTCTTGCCGTACATATCGCCGAAGCGGGAGAGCAGCGGCGTGGCCACGGCTCCGGACAGCAGTGCGGCGGTGAACAGCCAGGTGACGCCGGAGACGTCGGTGTTCAGCTGGACGATCATGCGCGGCAGCAGCGGAATGACGACGGTCTGTTGCAGCGACACGACCAGTCCGGCCGCGCACAGGGCGAGCAGTGTCAGGCCGAGATGGGCCTTGGGGCGGTCGTCGGCGGTGGTTCCGGCGGCCTGACCGACAGCGGTCGTAGTCATGCGGCGTTCCTCATCATTACCATTGCATTACTTACCGAAATTAAGTAAATGGGATTTCGTAAGATAACCACATGACGCGAGCGGAAGCTACCCCCCGCCACGAAGTTGACGCAGGTCACATCGTGGAATTGGAACGCGTGCTGGCCCGCGTCGCCTACCTGCTGACCCGCGTCCGCACCCACGACCTGGCCGTGGCCGAGTGTGGAGTGATCATCGATCGGGCCAGCGTGCCGCTGCTGCGGATCCTCGCGGATGCGGAGGAGCCGATGCGGCTCGGCGAGCTGGCCGTGCGGCTGGGCGTGGAGGCTCCGCATGTGAGCCGTCAGATTCAGCGGCTCGAGAAGGCCGGGTATGTGCAGCGCGTCGCGGATCCGGTCGATCGGCGGGCGCAGCGCGTGGGTCCCACGCCCGAGGGTCGGGTTGCCGTCGACGCGGTGCGGGACGTCATGCGCAGCTGGATGTCCGAGGCCCTCGCCGACTGGAGTTCGGAGGATCTCAAGGCCCTGGCCGTCCTGAATCACCGCATGGTCGACGACTTCCTCGACCACACCGAAAGTCTCGGCGAGCCGTCCTCACCCCGCTACCGCCGCGTCGATCCGGCCTGATCGGGTACGGGCGCGGCCACGGCCCGAGCCGCCAACGCGCACAATGCCATTGCGATCAGGGGCACCACCATCGCGGTCGTGAGTGAGACCGCCTTCGTCAGCCATCCGATGATCGCCGGGCCCGCCAGCAATCCCACATACCCGAGCCCGAAGACCCGGGACATGTCGGTGGCGGCCGTCGCCGAACCCAGATTCCCCGCGGCCGTGAACACCTGCGGAACGCATCCGGACAATCCGACTCCGCACAGCGCCCATCCGGCGAGAGTCAGCGGCGTCCAACCGGATACGACGATGAGCGCGAATCCGGCCGCCGCGACCAGCGTCCCCCATCGCACCACCGCCACCGAGCCGATGCGCCCGCTGACCCGATCGGCGGCGAACCGCCCCACCGTCATGGTGAACGAGACCGCCGCGAAGGCCAGTCCCGCGGTCGCGTCCGCCACACTCAGTCGATCGCGCATCTGCAGGGCACTCCAGTCCGCCGCCACCCCCTCGGCCATCAGCAGCGCGAAGGCGATCATCCCCAGTATCAGCACCTTCCGTGACACCCACCGGTTCTTGCCCTGTGCCACGGCCGAATCGGAGACCGAAGGAGTGTGGGGAGTGTGGGGGAGGAGGCGGGGTGTGCCGATCGCGACCACGGCCAGGCCGATGACGGTCGCGAGCGCGAAAGTGAGGCGGAGATTCCAGTCGGCGTGCTGGGTGGCCGCCCCGGCGAGGGAGCCGAGCAGTCCGCCGCAGGAGAAGAAGGCGTGGAAGGCGGACATGATGGGGCGGCGGTAGGCGCGTTCCACATGGACCGCCTGGGCGTTCATCGAGACGTCGAGGGAGCCGGTGCCGAAACCGTAGAAGGCCAGCGCTATTGCGAGTGTGACGGGGCTGGTGGCGAAGCCGAGGCCGAGCATGGAGACGGACACCACCGCGGCAGTGAGGGCGGTGAGAGCGCGACTGCCCAGGCGATCGGCGAGCGGCCCCGCAGCCTGCATGCCCACGATGGCGCTGCCCGCCATGAACAGAATGAGCATGCCCAAGGTGGTGTGCGAAACCCCCGTGCGTTCGGTGACGGCCGGGATGTGCACGATCCAGATGGCCGAGAGCATCCCGTTGAGGCCGAACACCGCGAACAGGGCGGCACGCGCTTGCCGGAGGGGAGGAGCGGGCGTCGCAGCAGCCATTGGTACGACGCTACCGGCTGAGCCGGCATCTCCTCGTCACCACAATCCTCGGCGGCTTCCTCGACGCTCCGGATCGGGATCCGAATCTCGTGCATTACAACCTGTTTCGTATCCCAGTGTATTCCCGGGCACCGACAAGTTATGCAGGCGCCGTGACCGACCAGACACCGGAAACCGCCATGTCACGCGCATAGTCCGCGAAGTCCCGGGGTTCGCGTCCGAGTGCCCGCCGCACGCCGTCGGTGAGGTGCGAATTGCGTCCGTCGAGGACCGTTCCGAAGAGGTAATCCAGCAGGCTGATCTCATCGGCGGGCACCCCGTAGGAGGTGAGCGCGGCGATGAAATCGGTTCGGGTGAGCGGAATGTAGGTGATCTCGCGTCCGCTGGCCGCCGCGATCTCGGCGACCGCGTCGGCGAAGCTGAGTCCGCGCGGCCCGGTGAGTTCGTACAGCTGTCCCGCATGCCCGGTCTCGGTCAGCGCGGCCACCGCCACATCGGCGATATCGTCGGCGTGCACGAACGGCTCCGGTACATCTCCCGCGGGCAAGGCCACCTCACCGGCGAGGATGAATTCGGTGAACGCGCCCTCGCTGAAGTTCTGGGAGAACCAGGCGCACCGCACGATCGTCCACTCCAGGCCCGAATCCTGCACGATGGCTTCGCATTCGAGGGCTTCCGGCTCGCCGCGTCCGGACAGCAGCACCACGCGCCGCACCCTGGCCGCCACGGCCTGCGTGGTGAGCGCCTTGATATCGGCGGGTGCGCCCGGCACCGCCAGATCGGGCTGATACGACAGATATACGGCGTCGATTCCGGCCAGCGCGCCCGCCCACGTGCTGCGATCGGTCCAGTCGAAGGGGATCTGCGCGGAGCGTGAACCGATGCGAGTCGGGACTCCGAGAGTGGTCAATCGGGCCGCCACCCGACTACCTGTTTTTCCGGTCCCGCCCAGAACCAGGACGATGTTTTCGCTGCTCACACTGTGTTCGTTGCTCATATGACAAGTACACCGAGTTTCGGTGAGATCAAACATGGTTGAGAAGCGCACGCGCATTTGCCATCGTCTTGGTATGGATGCGTTGGCCAGTCTGCTCGAAGGACCACGCGCAAGGGCGGCATTCGTCATGCGCACCTCATTCGATCCACCCTGGTCCCTGCGCATTCGCGATGAAGCGCCATTGACCTTGGTGGCCATGGTGCGCGGCGGCGGCTGGATCCTGCCGGACCCGAAGGGCGGCAAGCCGGCTCCGCCGCGGCAGCTCCGTACCGGCGATATAGCCCTCTTCCGCGGTCCCGACCACTACACCATGGCCGATGATCCCGGCACCGAACCGCAGGTGATCATCCACCCGGGCCAGACCACCACCACCCTCGACGGCGAAGTCCTCTGCGAGACCCTCAGTTTGGGCGTGCGCAGTTGGGGCACCAATGCCGACGCCGAAACCGTGATGGTCACAGGCACTTACGAGCAGGCATCCGCCGCCAGCCGCCGCCTGCTGCGCGCGCTGCCGCCGATCGCGGTGCTGAGCCGCGGCGAAATCGATTCCCGCGTACTGGACCTGCTGGTCGACGAGGCGGGTAAGGATCTCCCCGCCCAGGGCGTGATGCTCGACCGTCTCCTGGATCTGCTCCTGATCGCCACCCTGCGCACCTGGTTCTCCCGCGAGGACGCCCCCGCCTGGTACCACGCCTACGGTGATCCGCTGGTGGGCAAGGCCCTACGCCTGATGCAACACAATCCCTCGCACGCCTGGACCGTCGCCTCCCTGGCAACCGAGGTCGGTGTGTCCCGGGCGGCCCTGGCACGCCGCTTCACCGAACTGGTCGGCGAACCCCCGATGGCCTTCCTCACCGATTGGCGGCTGGCCCTGGCCGCGGACCTGCTGCACGAATCCGACGCCACCCTGGAATCCATTGCCCGGCGGGTCGGCTACGGCAGCGCCTTCGCCTTGAGCACCGCCTTCAAACGCCATTACGGCCTCAGCCCGCGCGATCACCGCAACGCCCCCGACCAGCGCACCGCCTGAACGACCCACCCGCTAGGGTCGGCGGTGTGACGCAGGATCAGGAATACCCGGTGCTCTGGCCGGTGCCGACCCGCTGGGCCGACAACGACCACTACGGCCACGTGAACAATGTGACCTACTACGCGTACTTCGATACGGCCGTGAACGCCTGGCTGATCCACGCCACCGGCACCGATATCCGCGATCTGCCCGCCATCGGCATTGTCGCGGAAACCTCGTGCAAGTTCCTGGACTCGCTCAGCTTCCCGGACCAGTTGAAGGTGGGCATTCGCATTGCCCGCCTGGGCAATTCCAGCATCAAATACGAGCTCGCCATCTTCCGGGATTCCGGCGATTCCCTGCACCTTGCCGCCACCGGCACCTTCGTCCACGTCTACGTGGACAACGAGACCCGCAAGCCCATCCCGATTCCCGAGGTGATCCGCGCGGCCGCGGAACCGCTGGTGGTCGGGGCCGCCACGGAGGTTTGACCACCTCGGTCCCTCAGACCCGCCCGAGGAGGGTGAGCGGGTCTTCGAGCAGTGCGGCGATGGTCGCCAGGAAGCGGGAGCCCTGTTCGCCGTCGACCATGCGGTGGTCGAAGCTCAGGCCCAGGGTGGTCACCCAGCGGACGGCGAGTTCGTCGCGGTGTACCCACGGGCGTTTGCGAATGGAGCCGAGGCACAGGATCGCGGCCTCACCCGGATTCACCAGGGGGACACCGGTGTCCACTCCGAAGACACCGACATTGGTGATGGTGAAGGTGCCGCCGGTGAGATCGGCGGGGGTGGCCGTGCCCGAGCGCGCCGATTCGGCCGCGCGGCCGATTTCCTGGGTGAGATCGCGCAGGCTCATGGTCTGCGCCTCTTTGAGATTCGGGACGAGCAGTCCGCGTTCACTGGCCACCGCGATGCCCAGATTCACGTAATGCTTGGTGACGATCTCCTGATTCGCCTCGTCCCACTGCGCATTGATCTCCGGGTATTCGGTGAGCGCGACCAGGGCCGCCTTGGCGACCAGCGCCAGCGGGGTGAGCGTGAGTCCCGAGAAGGTCGGGGTCGCGCGCAGATGATCCAGCAGTTCCATGGATCCGGTGAAATCGGTGGTCGCGAATGTGCTCGCCTGCGGTATGTGCTGCGCGCTGGCCACCATGGCGGCCGCCGTGCGCTTGCGGATTCCGCTGATGGGCGTGCGGGTTTCGCGTTCACCCGAGGCAGGCTTGCCGACCACCGTCAGATGCCCGGGTGTCACGGGCGGCGCGGTGTGGATCGGAATATGGTCGCGCCGCGCTCCGTGCAGGTCATTGACCGTCACCGCCCCCTCCGGCCCGCTGCCCGCGACGGCGGCCAGGTCGACGCCGATCTCGCGCGCCAGCCGACGCGCGGCGGGGGTGGCCGAGGCCCGGCCGCCGGGTGTGGGCAGGCGTCGGCCCAGATCATCGGCGGGCGACTGCACGGCGCGTTCGCCACGTGCCCGAGCCCGCCTCGAGACGGGTTCGCTGTCCGGGCCGTAGCCCACGAGCACCGACTGGCGTTCCTGCTGCTCCGTCGGGGCATCGGCCGCCTGCTGTTCCGCCGGAGCATCGACCGCTTGCTGTTCCGCTGGGGCGTCGACCGCTTGCCCTGCCGCGGTGGCACCGGCCGCGTCCGCGGCCACTCCGACCCGGATGAGCGGTGCCCCAACCGGCACCGTCTCGCCGGGTTCGGCGAGGAGTTCGAGCACCGTGCCCGCGAATGGGCAGGGCAGCGCCACCTGTGCTTTCGCGGTTTCCACTTCCGCGATGGTCTGGTTCAATTCGACGCGATCACCGACTTGCACTGTCCACGACACCAATTCGGCATCCGCTAAACCCTCGCCGAGATCCGGCAGCCGGAATTCCATGACCTGACGCTGTTCTTCCACCGTGCATCCTCCGTGGCGTAACCGTTAAGCGGCGAGCGTGCGATCGACCGCGGCGAGAATGCGGTCGGGGTCGGGCAGGTGGTGCCGTTCGAGTTTAGCCGGGGGATAGGGGATGTCGAAGCCGCCGACGCGCATTACCGGTGCCTCCAATTGATAGAAGCAGCGTTCGGTGATGCGTGCGGCGATTTCCGCACCGAGCCCGCCGAATACGGGTGCCTCGTGCACCACGACGAGTCGCCCGGTTTTGCGGACCGAGGTTTCGATGGTGTCGAAGTCGATGGGGGAGAGGCTGCGCAGGTCGATCACCTCCAGCGAATGCCCTTCCGTGCCCGCTATATCGGCGGCGGTGAGCGCGGTGGCGACGGTCCCGCCGTAGGCGACGATGGTCGCGTCCTCCCCGCTGGTGCATACCCGGGCCTGGTCCAGGGCCAATCCGCCGTCGCGATCCAGCTGATCGAAATCGACTTCGGCCTTGTCCCAGTACCGCCGTTTGGGTTCGAAGAACACGACCGGATCATCCAGTGCGACCGCCTGACGGATCATCAGATACGCGTCCGCCGGATTGCTCGGCGACATCACCCGTAATCCCGCGGTATGCGCGAAATACGCTTCCGGCGATTCGGAATGGTGTTCCACCGACCCGATACCGCCGCCGCACGGAATGCGAATGGTGATGGGCGCGACCACTTTTCCTTGCGTCCGGTAGTGGATTTTCGCGACCTGGCAGACGATCTGATCGAATGCCGGATACACGAATCCGTCGAACTGGATCTCGCATACCGGCCGCAGTCCGCGCAATGCCATTCCGAAAGCCGTTCCGATGATTCCGGATTCGGCGAGCGGCGTGTCCATGACCCGATTGTTTCCGAAATCCTTCTGGAGCGTGTCGGTGACCCGGAAGACGCCGCCGAGCCGCCCGATATCCTCGCCCATCAGTATGACCTTGGGATCGTCCTCGAGTGCCCGGCGCAACCCGTAGTTGATGGCGCCCGCGAATGTCGTCTTCATGACCGGACTCCCTCCAGGTAGGCCGCGTAGTCACGGCGTTCCTCCGCGACCAGGGGGTGCGGGGTGGCGTAGACGTGGTCGAACAGATCCATGGGTTCCGGGTCCGGCATGCCGAGGGTGGCCGACCG
This sequence comes from Nocardia sp. NPDC051030, assembly GCF_040683015.1. Lineage (NCBI taxonomy): Bacteria > Bacillati > Actinomycetota > Actinomycetes > Mycobacteriales > Nocardiaceae > Nocardia > Nocardia sp. NPDC051030. The sequence goes on from NZ_JBFBCD010000006.1 coordinate 542,971, forward strand.
CAGCCGGGCCGCGACCGCATCGGCGCGCACCGCGACCTCTTGTTCGAAGTCGCTGTCCCACAGGCCCTCCCGCTCCAGTAGCCGGTGCATCCGGTCGATGGGATCGCGCTGCTTCCACAGTTCGAGTTCGGCGGTCTCGCGGTAGCGGGTGGGGTCGTCGGCGGTGGTGTGCGGGCCCATTCGATAGGTGATGGCCTCGATGAACGAGGGCCCGCCACCGGAGCGGGCGCGATGGAGCGCCTCGCGCGTGACGGCCAGCACCGCCAGCGCGTCATTGCCGTCCACCTGAATGCCCGGAATGCCGTATCCGAGGGCGCGATTGGCGATCGGCGTGGCACTCTGCACCCGCACCGGGGCGCTGATGGCCCAGTGATTGTTCTGGCAGAAGAACACGACCGGCGCGCTCCAGGAGGCCGCGAATCCGAGCGCCTCGGCAATATCGCCCTGACTGGTCGCCCCGTCGCCGAAGTAGGCGATGGTGGCCAGCTCCGCGCCCTCGAGATGGGCGGCGTAGGCGTATCCGGTGGCATGCAGCCCTTGCGAGCCGACCACGATATTCGGATTGGTCATCTTCACCGCGTCGGCGTCCCAGCAGGAGTGCGCTACACCGCGCCAGAGCCGGGTCAGCTGTTCCGGCGGTACCCCACGGCAGTAGGCGACGCCCGCCTCGCGGTAGGAGCAGAACACGTAATCGTCGGGGTGCAGGGCGTGGGCGGAGCCGATCTGCGCGGCTTCCTGGCCCAGCAATGGTGGCCAGAGGCCCAGCTGGCCCTGCCTTTGCAGGGCGGTGGCCTCGGTGTCGATGCGCCGGGCCACGGTCATATCGGTGAACAGGGCGCGCAGTCGCGCGCCGTCGACATCAGCGATCGACGCGGCGTGGACGCGGTCGTGCACGCGGCGGCCGTCGGGCTGGACGAGCTGCACCGGATAGGTGTTTTTCTCGGGCATGGGTATCGCCTCCTCGAACACCGGGTACACCCTCATCGCTATGGGATTGTGTCCCGTGAGCAACGGGTGTGTGTCCTGTACCACACAGCATCCTCTGTTGATCGTGCTGCGCAAGCATCGACACCCTTACTGAGCAGAATGCTCGGTCGCACGGCGTATGCGAGTGTCATACTGATCCGCATGAGCAGCAGGGAGCCGGTCGCCGCCCCGGTTGATGCCACCGATGCCAGGTTATTGCTGGAGCTGGTCGACAATCCCCGCGCCACCGGCGTCGAACTCGCTGCGAGACTTGGCCTCTCCCGTAACACCGTGCAGGCCAGGCTGGCGCGCTGGGAGGCGAACGGGGTGCTGGCCAGCTTCGAGCGCCGGGTCGAACCGCGGGCCCTCGGCTACCCCCTGGCAGCCTTTGTCGCGGTGGTCCTGGATCAGCATCGGCTCGATTCCGTGGTGGCCGAATTGGCCGAGATTCCCGAGGTCACCGAGGTGTGCGGCATGACCGGGCCCACCGATCTCACCGTGCGGGTGGTGGCCCAGGATGCCGACGATCTCTACCGCATCACCGGGCACATTCTGAAGATTCCGGGCGTGGAGCGCACCAATATGGCCCTGGTCATGCGCTCGCTGGTCGGTCCCCGTGCCGCTCCGTTGCTGGAACGGCTCGTGCAGGCGAATGTCATCCGTTCCGAATCGGGCTAATTCAGGCCAGTTTCGGGTGATTGGCCGCTGACCCGGGGGCGACTGGACCGGGACGATGGCGCGATGAGCACTACGACCAGCACCACCACGCCTGCCGTCGAGCCCGTGCCGGAGGTGGGGATCGGGCAGCCGATCGGGGCCGGAATCGTCACCGCGCTGGTCGGATTCACGAGTTCGTTCGCCGTGGTGCTGGCCGGTTTGACCGCCATGGGCGCGACCGCCGGGCAAGCGGCTTCGGGCCTGCTCGCCATCTGCGTGACGCAGGCGGTCGGCATGCTGCTGTTGAGCCCGCGCTATCGCATGCCGATCACACTGGCCTGGTCCACACCCGGTGCGGCGCTGCTGGCGGGCACCGGTGCGGTGGCGGGTGGCTGGGCCGCCGCGGTCGGGGCGTTCGCGGTGGCGGGCATTCTCATTGTGCTGACCGGATTCTGGCAGCGCCTCGGTGCACTGATCGCCGCGATTCCGGTGGAGATCGCGCAGGCCATGCTCGCCGGAGTCCTGTTGCCGCTGTGCCTTGCGCCCGTGAAATCGCTGACGGTGAGTCCCGCCGTGGTGATTCCGGTGATCGTCACCTGGCTGGTCCTGCAGAAGTTCGCCGCCCGCTGGGCCGTGCTGGCAGCCTTCGCGGTGGCGGCGATCGGCGCGGGCATCGACATTGCCGTGTCCCACCGGTCCCTCGACGCGTCCGCCATGATCCCGCGCATCGAATTGACTGTGCCGCACTGGAGTTGGCAGGCCATGATCGGCGTCGCCATTCCGCTGTACATCGTCACCATGGCCGCCCAGAACATTCCCGGCACCGCCGTCATGAGCTCCCTCGGCTACCGGGTCCCGTGGCGCGCCGCCATGACCGTCACCGGCCTCGGCACCGTCCTGGGCGCGGCCGCGGGCGGCCATGCCATCAACCTGGCCGCCATCAGCGCCGCCCTCTCCGCCTCCCCGTCCGCGCACCCCGACCCCAAGCGCCGCTGGATCGCCGCCACCACCGCCGGTGTCGTCTACCTGCTCCTGGCGCTGGCCTCGGGAGCCTTGGTGACCCTGGTGGCGGCGGCCCCCAAGGGCGCGTTGGAAACCGTTGCGGGCCTGGCCCTCATAGCCACCCTCGCCTCGGCCCTGACCGCCGCCCTGACCCCGGCCGACAACCGCACCTCCGCCGCCCTCACCTTCCTGGTGGCCGCCTCGGGCGTAACCCTCCTGGGAATCGGCGCGGCCTTCTGGGCCCTGGCGGCCGGACTCGTGGCCCGCTGGCTGCTGCGGCCCGCGCCCCAGCCGACTCCCGAACCCGCTCCTTAGCCCGCGCCGGGGAATCGGATGGGGTCGCGGCGGGGCCCTGGCCGCTGGACTCGTGGCCTGTTGGCTGCCGCGATTCGTGCCTCAGCCCACTCCCGAACCGCTTCCTGGCGCGCGCCGGGGAATTGGGCGGGTTGCTGCGGGGCGCGGTGGGGCTGGCTAGTGTGGATGCGGGGTGTGGGTGGAATCTGCGAAGAGGAGTTGGCTTGAGCGCGGTGCTGATCTCGGCGGAGGAACTTCGGGAGTTGCTGGCGGACGGGCATTCTCGGGTGCGGCTACTGGATGTGCGGTGGGCGCTGGGGGATCCGGATGGGCCGCAGCATTATCTGGACGGGCACATTCCCGGTGCGGTCTTCGTGGATCTCGAGACGGAACTGGCGGATCCGCCGTCACCGGCTCGCGGGCGGCACCCGATGCCGGAATTGGCGCATTTGCAGAAGTGCGCGCGGAGTTGGGGTGTGCGCACGGGCGATACCGTCGTCGCCTATGACGCCACCGGTGGCATGGCCGCGGCGCGCGTCTGGTGGCTGCTGCGCTGGGCCGGAGTCCCCGAGGTGCGGATTCTGGACGGTGGACTCCCGGCCTGGGAACGATCCGGCGGCAAGGTGATCGCGGGGGACGAGCCCGATCCGGAGCCCGGCGATGTGGCGCTGACGCCGGGCAATATGCCGGTCATCGATGCCGATGCCGCCGCGGGCTGGAACGGCCTGCTGCTCGATGCCCGTGCGGGCGAGCGGTATCGGGGCGAAGTGGAGCCGGTCGATCCGCGCGCCGGGCATATCCCGGGTGCGGTCAGCGCGCCCACGGCCGAAAACCTCACCGCCCAAGGACTCTTCAAGCCGATCGACGAATTGCGTTCCCGCTTCACCGGATTCGGCTCCGGCCCGGTCGCCGTCTATTGCGGCTCCGGCGTGACCGCCGCTCATCAGGTGGCGGCCCTCGCCGTGGCGGGCATCGACGCCGCCCTCTACCCGGGCTCCTGGTCACAATGGTCCAACGACCCCAAGCGCCCGGTCGCCACCGGCTCCGACCCGGCCTGACAGCGCGCGCTATTGCGGCTTGGTGGCGGTGAGGACGCCGACGGAGAACGGCAGTTCGGTGAATTCGATATCGGTGAAACCGATGCGCTGCAATGAGTCTCGATAGCGGCGGATATCCACCTCCGCGAGCGGGTCATGGCCGGTGCCGTGCTCGTGCCCGCCGTGCCGGTGTGCCGAGACATGGGCCATGGTGCGCATGACGAATCCGTGCACGCCGTGCGCCGGGCGGATATCGGCCAGTAGTAGGCGTCCGCCCGGGCGCAGGACGCGGAACATGGCCGCCAGGGCGGTGTCCCGCTCCGCTTCCGGTATGTGATGCATGGCGAAGGTGGAGGTCACGACGTCGAAGGAGGCGTCGGGCTGCGCGAGCGATTGCGCCGCGCCCAGCTCGAAGCTGCAGTTCTTCGGGGAATGGGCGGTGGCGTACTCGACCATGGGCTCGGACGGGTCGATGCCGAGCACCCGCCCCTGTGCGCCGACCTGTTCGGCCAGCACACGGGCGAGTTTGCCGGGCCCGCAACCGATATCGATGACCTGATCGCCGGGGCGCGCGCCGCTGGCCCGGGCGAGGTCGCGGCGGAGGGAATTCGCGCGGCCGAAGAGCAGGAGATCGGTCGTCAGGTTGTAGCGGCGCGGCTTGGTGAGGAGCGCGCCGACTTCGGGGGATTCGGTACCGGACACTTGCTGGTTTCGAGTCATGTGTTCCATCATCGAAGGATGGGAAACCCCAGGCCAGAACCAATATTAGGCGATCCGTCCGTTTCGGGACACAATGGCGCGACTTGTCCGGGAACTCCGCCCGCGAATCCCGCGCCGCCCGCTGATCGGCGCGTGCGCCGCACCCGGATGGCACTGCATCGCGCGCTGATGGAGCTCATGCGCACGCGCCCCTATGACCGGATCACGGTGCGCGACATCATCGATCGCGCCGATGTCGGCCGCTCCACCTTCTACGCCCACTACCGCGACAAGGACGACCTACTGCTGGTCAGCTGCACCGAGCACGTCCGCGAGATGGTCTCCACCGAACTGGCGGCCTATCTGGGTGAGATTCCGCTGCTGGCGCCGGTGCGGATCCTGTTCCGGCTGGCGGGGGAACATCCGGTGATCTATCACCCGCTGCTCAATCCCCGCGCGAACAGCACCGTGCTCCGTTCGGTGCAGCAGATGTTCGCCGATCTGCTCGGCGAATTCCTGGGCCCCCGTCTGGGTTTGGAGGGCGCCGAACTGGAATCGACGATCACCTTCCTGTCCTGGGGATTGTTCGGCTTGCAGGACGCCGTGGTGGATCCGCACCGCGCCTTGACCGCCGAACAGGCGTATCACCTGTTCGGGACCCTATGGGCAGGCTCGGGCTACTCGCTCGAGAGCGGATCGGTCGGCGCGGGTCACGGGTAGGTCGTAGCGGGTGGCGACGGTCAGGTACTTGCCCGCGTAGAAGCAGTGATTGGCGCGAGCGGGCGGCAGCCAATCCGCGGGCGTGCGATCGCCCTTGTCCTGGTTGGTCTTTCCGTCCACAGCGAGCAGATTGAGGTCCAGGTCATTGGCGAAGCGCAGGCGGCGATCGAGCGGCCAGCCGGAAGCGCCCATATCCCAGGCGGCGGCCAGCGGATACACGTGATCGATCTGCACGGCTTTGGCTTCGGCCTTGGCGAAGCCGATGCGCTGCCCGGTGTACGGATCGCTCAAGGTGCCGCCGACCACCACGCAGGTGCTGCCGGGCCGGAACGCCACCTCGGTGAGCTGGCGTGCCAGCGCGTTATTGCGGGTGTCGCAGCCGTCGTGCCCGCCCGGACCGTCCTGATCGTCACTCCAGGCCGCCCCGAACACGCACCCCTGCCCGGACTTGCACCCGCGCTCGTAGCCGCCCGGATGCCCGCGCTTGGCCGTCACCCGCACGCTGCCCAGCAACTGTTCGAGCTGCGCGCGAGTCGGGCTGCCCGGTGCCGGCGGCACCTGCCCGCCGATCATCGAGCACCCCGAGACGAGCAAGAGGGCGAGCATCGCCCCGAGTACGGCGCGCACGGTTCTACATCTACCCGAGCGCACCGGCGGGACGGTGCAACCGCGGAACTTCGCACCGGCGGCACGGCGAGTCTCCGGTTGCCGCAAGGGACTTCGGTGGCTGCCGCAAGGATTTCGCCCCGGGCACGAACGCTCGCACCGTCCGCGGATAACCGCGAACGGTGCGTTCGGGAGGTACTACAGCCAGGCGTGAGCGAGCAGGTCGTCCGCCGCGGTCTCGGTGAGTTGCGGCGGGAATCGCATGGCGGAAATCGACGTTATGTTCGCCCCGTCATGGCCGATCAGCCACGAACCACCCCGCTCCTCGCATTCGGCGATCTTGGCGAAGGTATTGAGCAGAAAATTGACGGCGTCTCGCGGATCCGGAGTGCGGGCGAGGCGTTGTGATTCGCCCGGTCGGGAAAGGTCGAGCCACACCCCCGATTGGCCGTCCAGACGCATGCCCACGATTTTTGTCGTGTCCACGAAGGTAATTTTTCGCCGTTCCCACTGTGTCGTGGGTGTGAAGCTCTGCTCGAGCACTTGGAGCAGAATCGTCATCGTCACGGCCTCCCTACGGTCTCGAAAGTGCCACGGCCCCGGATTGAGTCGCGGTGATTTTCAGGGTGCGCCCCGCACGCCTGTTGCCGAGCTGTACATCACTGTTGCTGGCACAGCGGACACCGTTGTATGCGGTGACCTGCGGTTATATCAGTATGTTCCGTAATCGGTCAGAAATAAAGACCCGGTAGGGGTGGTGATTTGCCGGATTCTTGCAAGACCCGGTCGCGGGCCGGGTCCGGGGAGGCCTCGAGGTTGTCGGTCGCGGCTGATTGGATGGTCGGATGCTGCACGGACTGTGGACGCCGGGATCGGGATTGGTGCTCTGGCACGACCCGGCAGGCGCGGACGTCGATGCGGAGAAGCTGCCTGATCCGCTCGGCTCGATCGTGCGCACCGGGCGCTTCCGACATAAGGCCGAAGTGCTCGTGTCCGGCCCGTACGGACCTGAGAAAACCCAGGTCAAAGCGCATGCACTGGCCCCCGAGGCGGCCGCGCGGGTCCTCCTGCAAGAGCTGCCTCGCGGGGCGGTGGCGGGCGACCTCCGCTATCTCGCGCATGCCGCGAGGGGCGTCGATCGCTGGGTGCGGGCGGGCCGGATCGTGCCCGAGGTGCGGCGCGACGACGGTGAATGGTGGGTGCGCTGGCGGCTGGTCGGCGGGCAGCGGCAGCGGGCGTGGCTGGCCGAACTCGCGGTCGCCATGCCCGCGGCGCTGAAGGTCGCGGGCAGTCCGTCCGGATTGCTGGACAGCCTCATTACGGAATTGGCCGATCCGGTGACTCGATCGCATCTCGGTCCGGGGTTGGCGACGCTACCGCCGCCGATCGGCACCGGGCCGCAGGAGGCCGGTGCATTGGGGTCGCGATCCCATCCACTGCTCACCGCACTGCTCGAAGCTGAGCCCTTGGAGATCGGTTCGCATCGGCTGAGCGCGGTGCTGGAGGACTGGCGCACCAGCCTGACCGTGGACGAGCCGGAACTGGTGCTGCGCCTGAAGGAACCCGGCAGCGACGAGATCGAGGGCGACAGCCCGCTGTGGCGACTGCAGGTGTGCCTGCGCACCGAGGGGGAAGCGCCGGAACCGGTGACGCTGCCGGGTGATCCGCATATGGTGCGCATTGCGGGGGAGAAGCTGGCCGCGGCCCGGCTGGCCTATCCGCGGCTGCGGGATCTGCCCGCGGATGCGCGCAGCATGGATCTGTTCCTGCCCACCGAGGTCGTCCTGGATCTGGTCGCGCACGGCGCGCAGGCCTTGCAATCGGCGGGTGTGCGACTGCTGCTGCCGCGTGCGTGGCGGTCGACCGCCCCCACCCTGAAACTGCACGTGCAGAGCCCCGCCGCCACCGAAACCGCGGTCGGGCTCAAGGGTTTGGTGTCGTTCCGCTGGGAGCTGGCGCTCGGTGACACGGTGCTGTCGCCCGCCGAGATGGCGCGCCTCATCCAGTCGAAATCGGATCTGGTGCAGATCCGCGGGGAATGGGTGCAGGCCGATCACCGCATGCTGGCCGCCGCCGCCAATTATGTGGCCGGGCGTCCCGACAATAGCGAGACCAGTATCGGCGGCCTCTTCGGTGAACTCGCCGCCAATCCGGTCGCCGGTGTTGCGCTGGATGAGATCACCGCGACCGGCTGGGCCGCAGAGCTTTTCGATGCCGGACGCGATATCGAACCCGTGCCCGACCCGGTCGGGCTGAAGGCCCAACTCCGGCCCTACCAGCAGCGCGGCCTGACCTGGCTGGCCACCATGAGCCGCCTCGGCTGCGGCGCGATCCTCGCCGACGATATGGGCCTCGGCAAGACCATCCAGGTGCTCGCCCTCATGGTGCACGAGCGCGAAACACGCACCGCCCCTGTCGGTCCCACGCTCTTGGTGTGCCCGATGTCGGTCGTCGGCAACTGGCAGCGGGAGGCCGAGAAGTTCGCGCCGGATCTTCGGGTGCTGGTGCATCACGGGGTGGGTCGGCGTTCGGGACCGGAATTGGATGCGGCGGTGACGGATTCGGATCTGGTGATCACCACCTATGCCCTGCTGGCGCGGGATGTGGAGGAACTGAAGCGGCAGGACTGGCAGCGGGTGGCCCTCGATGAGGCGCAGCACATCAAGAATGCCGGGACGCGGCAGGCGCGGGCGGCACGGCTGGTGCCCGCGCGACATCGGCTGGCGCTGACCGGAACTCCGGTGGAGAACCGCCTGGAGGAGTTGCGCTCGATTCTGGATTTCGCCAACCCCAAGCTGCTGGGGAAGGCGTCGGAGTTTCATGCGCGCTTCGCGGTGCCGATCGAGCGGGAACAGGACGAGAACGCGGTGACCCGATTGCGGGCCATCACCTCACCGTTCGTGCTGCGGCGGGTGAAGACCGATCCGGCGGTGATCTCCGATCTACCGGAGAAGATCGAGATGACGGTGCGCGCGAACCTCACCGTGGAACAAGCCGCGCTGTATCAGGCGGTGCTGGACGATATGACGGCCAAACTGAAGGACTCCAAGGGGATGGCGCGTAAGGGGGCGGTGCTGGCGGCACTGACCCGGCTCAAGCAGGTGTGCAATCACCCGGCGCATTACCTGAACGACGGCTCCGCGCTGCTGCGGCGCGGGCATCACCGTTCGGGGAAATTGGGCCTGGTGGAAGACATTCTGGAGTCGGTGATCGCCGACGGCGAGCGGGCGCTGCTCTTCACCCAGTTCGCCGAGTTCGGCAATCTGCTGGCCCCGTTCCTGGCCGAACGGTTCGGCGCGGAGGTGCCGTTCCTGCACGGTGGCGTGAGCAAGCAGCGCCGCGACGATATGGTCACCCGCTTCCAGGAGGAGGATGGGCCGCCGCTCATGCTGTTGTCGCTCAAGGCCGGTGGCACCGGCTTGAACCTGACCGCCGCGAATCATGTTGTGCACCTGGATCGCTGGTGGAATCCGGCGGTGGAGAACCAGGCCACCGACCGCGCCTTCCGGATCGGTCAGCGTCGCGATGTGCAGGTGCGCAAGCTGGTGTGCGTCGACACCATCGAGGAGCGGGTCGACGACATGCTCAGGGGCAAGAGCCAACTCGCGGATCTGACCGTCACCTCCGGGGAGAGCTGGATCACCGAGCTGAACAATGACGAGCTGCGGGACCTGTTCGCCCTGGGTTCGGAGGCGGTCGGCGAATGAACACGTATATCGATTTCAACGAGTTCGGTAAGCGACGGCCGGTCGAGGGCGGCGTGCAGTCACGCAGCCGTCGCGGGGCGGCCTTCGCCAAAACCTGGTGGGGCCGTTCGTTCCTGGAGGCGGTCGAGCAGGTCGCGGATGCGGGCCGACTCACCCGCGGCCGCACCTACGCCCGCGCCGGGCAGGTGGTGAGCTACCGCCTGGAGCCGGGTGCGGTGACCGCCGAGGTGCAGGGCAGCCAACCGCGCCCCTTCATCGCCCAGTTCACCATGCGGCAATTGCGCGATGACCGGCTCGACGAACTGGTCGAATTGGTCCGCGCCACCCCGGGCATGCTCGGCGAAATCGCCTCCGGCGCACTCCCGCACGGCCTTGGCCCCGTGCTGCTCCCGCACACCGCCTCCGAACTCGACTTCTCCTGCACCTGCCCCGACCCCGGCTGGCCGTGTAAACACGTGGCCGCCGTCTGCTACGTCCTGGCCGAACGCCTCGACGAGCGCCCGAAGGATCTGCTCACCCTGCGCGGTGTGGACCTGAACACCCTGATCGGCAGCGTCCAAGCCGAAACCTCCGCAACGAATCCCACCGATCTCTATGGCGAGGACACGCCCCTGCCCGCCCTCCCCAAAACCGACTTTCGTCCGGCCATGGAGGATCTCGACGCCGTGCTCCTGCGCCAGGCCCTGCGCATGACGGCCGAGGACGAACCCACCGCCGAGTCCGGTCTCCGTCAACTCCGGGCCCTCTACCGCCTTCTCGACGAATAGCGGTCAGCCCGCCGTGGCGCGTTCGACGGTTGTCTCGGTGTGCGGGCGTTGGCTCAACTTGTCGAAGTGGTAGTCGGTGAAGGCGAAATGACCTGCGCGCCAAGCGGCTTCGGGGGTGCTCATGGGGCGGAGCGGGACATCGCCGTTCTTGTCGAAGTAGTAGCTATTGGCCAGGGCGCAGCTGTCCTGCCAGAAGACCTGCGTGCCGCGCCGGGCGAGCATCTCCTGGAAGTAGCGGTCATTGGCCTCGTGAGTTACCTCGACGCGGGTGGCCTTGCGGCGGCGGGCCTGTCCGAGCAGGCGCAGGATGTGGCGGGTCTGGAGTTCGATGAGGGTGAAATAGGACGCGCCGTTGTAGCCGTAGGGGCCGATGATGGTGAAGAAGTTGGGGAAGCCGGGGATGCTGACGCCCTCGTAGGCCTGCAGGCGGTGGATGTCCCACCAGTCCTCCAGGCGGGTGCCGCCGCTGCCGTGCAGGTCGAAGGTGGGCATATTGCCGGATTCCATGACCTTGAAGCCGGTCGCCATGATCAGCACGTCGACCTGATGGTGCTGGCCCGTGGTGCGCAGCCCGGTGGCGGTGATCTCGGTGATCGGATCGGTCTCCAGCACCACGTTCTCGCGATTGAACGTCTTCAGGTAGTCATTGGAGAACGAAGGCCGCTTGCAGCCGAGCGCGTATTGCGGCGTGAGCTTTTCGCGGACCTCCGGATCCTGCACCTGCTGCCGCAGATGCGCCAGGCCGGATCGCTCACCCAGCTTCGACATGGGCACGACCTTGTAATAGTGCGCCGCCAGCGGGAAGGTGAGCTCCACGAAGGCTTGGCTGAGCGCCCGGGTGAGCAGCTGCCCGCCCGGCAGGCGCATGATCATCTGCACCGCCTTCGGCAGGGGTGCGTCCGGGCGCGGCAGGCACCAGATCGGAGTCCGCTGGAACACAACGAGTTTCGCGACATCCGGGGCGATCTCCGGAATGACCTGAATGGCGGACGCCCCGGTGCCGATGATCCCGACCCGCTTACCGCGCAGATCCTGGTCGTGATCCCAGCGCGCGGTATGCATGGTGACGCCCGTGAATCGATCCACGCCAGGGATATCCGGCAGTTTCGGCCGAGTCAGTACGCCGGTCGCACCGATCATGAAACGGCAGGTGAGTTCCTCGCCGTCGGAGGTCCGCAGCCGCCACAGATGCAATGCGTCATCGAAGTCGGCGCGAGTGATGGTGGTGCTGAATCGGATTCGTGGCCGCAACCCGTACTTCTTCACGCACCGCTCGGCATAGGCCTTCAACTCCCGCCCCGGCGCATACACCCGCGACCAATCCCGCTGCTTCTCGAACGAGTACTGATAGCTGAACGACGGAATATCCACGGCGATACCGGGATAGGTATTCCAATGCCAGGTCCCGCCCGCTCCATCGGCGTCATCGACGATCAGAAAATCGTCGAATCCCGCCTTACGTAGCGCGATCGCGGTGCCGATCCCGGAGAACCCGGCCCCGACAATAATGATCTCGTGGTCAACTACGGTGCTGTTCACGCCATGTCCTCCGCATAGATGATGCAATCAACCCGATGCTCGACCCCGTCCACGGTGCGAATCCCGAGCGGAGCCAGCCGGGCGATGGGCCACGTGACGAGTCGGCAGCTCGGCCGCTCCAAGGCCCGGTAATAATGGTTGTGCAGCCGAATCCCGGCCGCGGTATCGGGCGTGAGCTGTCGCCGCCGCCACGAATCACGCACCTGTGCACGAAGATTCGCCGCCGCCGCCCGCCGCAGCACCGCCCCGCTCAGCCGGTACACGACCACCTCGACCGGCCGCGATGAACCGCCTCCACCCCGGACGCCGCCGACGAGGTCTCGTACGGCACCGCCGACGAGCTCCAGCACCGCGCGGCCGACCAGCGATTGCCTGACCTCGCCGCCGGGCCGTTGCCGGGCATGGGCCCGTGCGACATCACCGGCGGGTTGAGGCCGAGCGTCGCCCGGCAATGGGGGAGCGGTATCGACCTCGAGTAGCCCGAGGAGATCCTCGGGAAGGCTGCGCACGAGCTGCCGTGCACCGGGGAGGGGTGTCCATGGCAGCACCCACACCGGATCGTGCTGGAAGACGGTCACTTTGCGGGCCCGGTGCGTGACGGCCGGGAGGACCCGGGCGACGGCCTCCCCGCTGCCGATCACCGCGACATGCAGCCCGGTGAGGTCGTAGTGGTCCTGCCAGCGAGTGCAGTACAGCTGCGGGCCAGTGTAAGAAGCCGCGCCTCGGAGGCCGGTGCCGGTCTCGCGGCCTGCGCGGGCGTCCGCGCGCGTACTGCGGGAACCGGCACCGCGCACTCTGCCGGAATCACCGTGCGGTACCGGGGCGCTCATTTCGCCACCGGCTCGTAGGTGAGTTCCTTCGACCACGACGGCGTCTTGCCCAGTGCCTTCACCGGGAATCTGTCGATGGCCCTGTTGAGCGCGTCATTGATGCCCTGAATGGGCTGCCACCGGTTGATGGTGGCCATGCCGTGCATGCGCACGACGTGGAACAGCGGGAGCCGCTTGATATCCGGGCTGCGTTCGCCCGCCTTCTCGTAGCGGCGGACGGCGTTCCACAGTTTCTCCTCGTCCAGGCCCATCGCCATGATGTTGGTGGACATGCGGGAGAGCAGTGGCGTGTACAGCAGTGCGCCCATCAAAAGGGTGGGCCGGAGCGCGTAACCCGCTGTCTCGATGGCGATTCGCCGCATGGGTCCCGCGCCGAGTTGTTCGAGCACCTGGAAGCCGACGGCCAGGTGGCGGGATTCGTCACTGTTGATATGGCGGAAAACCTGGTGGCACACCGGATCCCGGACCTCGTCCAGCAGGAATTTCACCAGTGCGCCGTCGAGCGCACATTCCAGCGAGGGGATGACCGTGCCGAGCACCGGTAGCGACAGGTTGTCGCCGTAGCGGTCCAGCCATTGGATGACTAGCTGAATGTTCTTGTTGGGCACCGGCATTGCTTTGCCATCGAGCATGCTCCAGCGCCGCATGAGCGCCAGCTCGGCATTGGCGTGCTTCTGTTCCTCCGCGTGGAAGTACCGGTAGATCTCTTTGAGCGGCCCGTCGGGTGCGTGCAGGGTGAGTGCCGCGAACCCGCGTGCGCCGACGTGTTCGATCCACACCAGGTCGGCCATGAAGGCCGTGAGTGCCGGTCGTTGCTCGTCGGTGATGAGCTCGGCTCCCGGTGCGTCCCAGTCGATATCGGCGAGGGCCCATTGCCGGTCCTGGATCACGGTGAGCATGTCGGAATATGCGAACGCCATTGTTCAGACTCCCTGTCTTGCTGTGAGCGTCAGCGCACCAGCCGCTCCAACAGTCCGGCGGCACGGGTGTAGGGCTCGGGCAGCAGTCGCTTGGACTGCCAGATCAATTTGGCCTCGACCTGCGGGACCACGTAGAGAGAACCGCGATCGACGGCGTCGAGGGTGATGCGGGCGATCGAGGCGGGTGGACGGCCGGTCCAGCGCAGCAGCCGGTCGCCCCATTGGGTGAGCGACTCATCGCCGATCGGAACGCCTTCGAGGATATTGGTTTTCACGGCCGTCGGGCACAGCACGGTGACGCCGACGCCGGTGCCGGACAGCTCCGCGGCTAGGGTCTCCGACAGTGCCAGCACGCCCGCCTTGCTCACGTTGTAGGCGGCCATGCGCGGTGCGACGCCGAAGGCCGCGGCGGAGGCGACATTCACGATCGCGCCGTGCCCGGCGGCGCGCAGCCTGGGTGCGAAGACGTGGCAGCCGTGGATCACGCCCCACAGATTGATATCGAGGACCTGATGCCATTCCGGGATCGGCGCATCGCCGATCACCGCACCGCCCCTGCCGATTCCGGCATTATTGATCACTATGTCGGCGGTCTTGCCGAACCACTGTTCGGCGGTGTCCGCGAGCGCCTCGACCTGGTCGAGCTTGCTCACATCGCAGACCGCGTCGAAGGCCTTTCCGCCTGCGGCGCTGACCAATTCGACGGTTTCGCGGGCCCGGTCGGCGTCGATATCGGAGCAGATCACCCGCCCGCCGCGCCGCCCGAGTTCGACCGCGAAGGCCTGCCCAATGCCGCTGCCCGCGCCGGTGACGACCGCGTCGGCCTGCTGGGTCCGGCGGGAACCGCCGAAGGGGTTGAGTCGCATGGGATCTCCCGGAGATATGCCATCCGGGCAGTCAATTGGTGTCGACTGCCACCATTGGCCGCACCTGCCACCAATTAGGCGCGCGATGAGGTAATTTGTCAATGTGGACGTGAGCGCACCGGCGGCCTCGAGTGCGACGGGCAAGCGGGGCAGCACCTGGGGTGGGCGCACCCAGGAGGAACGCCGCACCGAACGCCGCCACCGTCTCATCGAGGCGGCCCTGGCCATCTGGCTCGAAAACGGCTGGGCCGCAGTCACCATGCGCGGCGTCTGCACCGGCGCGGGCCTGAACGACCGCTACTTCTACGAACACTTCGCCGACCGCGATGATCTCCTTGGAACGGTCTGGGACGAAGTCTGCTTCGAAGTCTTCGGCGAACTCTCCGCCGTGGTGGCCGAACACCTCGACCACCCACCCCTCGAGATCCTGCACCTGGCCATCGCCAAAGCCGTGGCCCTGCAAGTCGACGGCCCCGCCCGCATCCTCTTCGCCGACCACGCCGGCAGCCGCATCCTCGAACAACGCCGCAAGGCCACCCTCACCGACGCCACCGACCTCCTCATCGCCACCGCCCGCCCCTACCTCCGCCCCGGCGTCGACGAATCCGACTTCCGCATGAGCACCCTCATGGGCATAGGCGGCTTCACAGAACTCCTCACCGCCTGGCGCACCGGCGCAATAGAATCCGACACCCCCCGCCTCATAAACCACGTAACCCGCACCGCCACCCTCCTCGGCACCCAATACCTAGCCCTCCCCACCTAGCGCCCACGCCCGACCGACCACCCGGCAGCCCCAGCGGCCGCGTCACACAGTCATTCGAAGTTGCAGACCTTCTCGACAGTTGCATGCGTTGTAAGGCCTGCAACTGTCGAGAAGGCCTGCAACTCGCACCCGCTGTCAGAAGTTGTCGACGCCGTACACGCGCTGGGCGGTGGTCCGGAAGACCTGGTCGAGGGCCTTCTCGTCGGCCCCGTGATCGGTGAGCGCGGTGGCCACCGCCTCGGCCGCATTGCCGATGCTTGTAATCGGTTTGTCCACAGGGAAATTCGAGCCCCACAGCAGGCGATCGGCTCCGAACACGTCCAGTGCGTGCTCGAGCATGGGGGCGATGCGATCCAGGAGTACCGGGACCGGGGTCGGCTCACCGCGCGGTGGGAGGGGATGTCCGAGGATCGGCATCATCAGCCCGCTGACCTTCGCCACCACATTCGGATGTGTGGCCAGGGCGCTCAGATCGTCGCGCCAGCGCAGGAACAGTTCGCGCCGCTCGCCGGGGTTGCGTCCGGTGTACTTGCCGACCGGGCCGAAAATGCCTGCGGGCGTGGCGAGATGGTTCAGCACGATGGTGGCGTCCGGATAGCGCTCGGCCAGCCCGGTCACCTCGGGCAGCTGCTGCGAGTAGACCCACGCCTCGAAGGACAGCTTGCGCTCCGCGAGCGCGGCGAACCCGTCCAGGAACTTGGGGGAGGTGAGCGCGCCGGGAGGCTTCTTGTGCCCCCGCACATCCGGATCGGGATGGTGTTCCACGCGGGTCCGAATGCCACGGAAGAGAGGCGAGGCCGAACGATGTGCGTCGAGCAGTTCCGCGAAACCGGGAGCGGCCGGATCCGCCGCGCCGATGATCGCGCCCAGGGCGGGCGTGTCGATGCCGAAGGGCAGGCTCGCCACCCAGCGGGTCTCCTCGGCCTGCGCGAGTCGTCCCTTTCCGGTCCACTCCACCTCGATGTGCACAATGGCCTCGACCGGCACGTCCCCGGCGTCCTCGCGGTAGTCCGCGGGAAGGTACGGGTGCACGAAGGGCGTTGGATCCCCGACGAATTCGCGATCTCGCTTGGGCGCGAGCCGCTTGGCCAGATCGATCGGCACGGGCAAGTAGTGGAACAGCCTGGCCACCCCGCTGAATTCGCGCGGTGTGGTCAGCGGATCCCACTGGTGGATGTGCGCATCGACGACTGTCATTCCCGCAAGGTCCATGATGTCCCTTCCGCCCGAGTCCGGCTTGTTCCGGATTCTTCCACGCCCGGTCCGCACCGGAGTCCGAATCGACACCGGTCGGTCGCTGCACGGCGTGCGCTGCGGCGACCCTACCGCCCCCGGGAAACAATCGTGCCGCACCGGGAAAACCGGACACGGCACGTTGTTGAACAGGGCACCTCAGAGTTCGTAATCGAACCAGATTCGATGCGTGCCATCCGCGTCCACGGCCATGCCACCGCCGCCGCGAATCTGCGCCAATTCACCTGTGCCACTGCCCGGCACGATGACGAACAGCTCGTCATTGCGGTCGTCACCGAAGGTCGTCGCGGAATGCGCGAAGGTGAAGGCCCCCGAACGCCCGTTCAGCGAACCTTCGAACGATTCCATCGCGACATAGGTGCCGACGCCGGTGCCCTGATCGAACGCGGCGGTGAACAGGGTGGTGGCCCGCCCCACCGCATCGCCCTCGAACTCCTTCTCGATAATGGCAATACCGACCGGTACGCCGGTGGTAATGGTCGGAGTTATCTCGGTGGGTACGAACGACTTCACACTGAAGGTCCCTTTTGCTTGCACGGCGCGAGCGTAACCGCGGGCACCGACACTCGCCTCACACATTGCGGCGATACTGCCCGCCCACCGTGAAGAACGCATCGGTGACCTGCTGCAAGGTGCACACCCGGGCGGCGTCCATGAGCGCCTCGAAGGCGTTCTCGTCCCCGCTGGCCGCCGCCGAGAGCCGAGCCAGCGCGGCGGGCGCTTCGTCCCGATGCTGTTCGGCGAATTCCCGCACCCGGCGCAGCTGTGATTGCTTCTCTTCCTCTGTGCCACGCGCCAATTCGAGCACCCGGTGCTCCTCGCCATGCGGATTCCGGAAGGTGTTCACGCCGATGATCGGCAGGCTCCCATCGTGCTTGCGCCGCTCGTACAGCATGGACTCGTCCTGAATCCGCCCGCGCTGATAGCCCGTCTCCATGGCCCCGAGCACCCCGCCGCGCTCGCTGATCCGCTCGAATTCCAGCAGCACCGCCTCTTCGACCAGATCGGTGAGCTCGTCGATGATGAAGCTGCCCTGCAAGGGGTTCTCGTTCATCGCCAGCCCCCATTCCCGGTTGATGACGAGCTGAATCGCCAGGGCCCGCCGCACCGATTCCTCGGTGGGCGTGGTGACGGCCTCGTCGTAGGCATTGGTGTGCAGGCTGTTGCAGTTGTCGTAGACGGCGATGAGCGCCTGCAAGGTGGTGCGAATATCGTTGAAGCTCATCTCCTGTGCGTGCAGCGACCGCCCGGAGGTCTGCACGTGGTACTTGAGCTTCTGCGACCGCTCATTGGCCCCGTACCGGTCGCGCATGGCCACCGCCCAGATGCGCCGCGCCACCCGGCCGATCACCGAATATTCGGCATCCATCCCATTGGAGAAGAAGAACGAGAGGTTCGGCGCGAAGTCATCGATATGCATGCCCCGAGCCAGATACGCCTCCACATAGGTGAATCCATTGGCGAGGGTGAACGCCAGCTGGCTGATCGGATTCGCCCCGGCCTCCGCGATGTGATAGCCGGAGATGGACACCGAGTAGAAGTTGCGAACGCCATTGCGCACGAACCACTCCTGAATGTCGGCCATCATGCGCAAGCTGAATTCGGTGGAGAAAATGCAGGTGTTCTGGCCCTGGTCCTCCTTGAGGATGTCGGCCTGCACCGTTCCGCGCACGGTGGCGAGGGTCTCGGCGCGAATATCGGCGGCCTCCGACTCGCTGGGTTCGCGTCCCTCGGCCGCCGAGAACCGTTCCAGTGCACGGTCTATGGCGGTATTGAGGAAGAACGCCAGAATCGTCGGCGCGGGTCCATTGATGGTCATGGACACCGAGGTGGTCGGCGAATCCAGATCGAACCCGTCGTAGAGCGCCTTCATATCGTCGAGCGTGGCAATGGAAACCCCGGAGGTTCCCACCTTCCCGTAGACGTCCGGCCGCTCCGCCGGATCGTGCCCGTACAGCGTCACTGAGTCGAAGGCCGTCGAAAGTCGTTTGGCCTCGGCATGTTCGGACAACACCTTGAACCGCCGATTGGTCCGGAAGGCATCGCCCTCACCGGCGAACATGCGGGCCGGATCCTCATTGTCCCGCTTGAACGCGAACACCCCGGCCGTGAACGGGAACCGCCCCGGCAGATTCTCCGACCGCAGGAACCGCAGCAGCTCACCATGATCGGTGTAGCGGGGGAGTGCGACGCGCGGAATCGAACTGCCCGACAGCGTCTCTCGCCGCAGCACGGTGCGGATCTCCCGATCCCGCACCCGCACCACCTGCTCCTCACCCCGATACGACTCCGCGACCGCGGGCCAATCCGCCAGCAGCGCCGCGTTTTCCGGCTTCAACCCGCTCCGGGCCCGCTGTGCCAGCTCGACCACGGACCCCTCCTCGGGCAGCTCGGCCAGCACCTGCTCGACGCGCTGTACGCGCTGCGCCGCCACCACCTGCGCCGCGGTCTCGGAGTGATAGTCGCGCACCGACTCGGCGATCTCCGCCAGATACCGCACCCGCGCGGGCGGAATGATCTGAGCGAAGCGGGTGGAGGCCCGGGTGTTCACGCGCGGCAGGAAGCCCGGTTCCAGGAGTAGCCCGCGCTCGGCGAGCAGTCCGCTCAGATGCTGATACAGCGCGGTCACGCCGTCATCATTGAAAGTCGCCGCGCTGGTACCGAATACCGGCATGTCCTCGGGCGAGGCGTGAAACTCCTCCCGATTGCGGACCAGTTGGCGCGAGACATCCCGCAGCGCGTCCTCCGCCCCGCGCCGCTCGAACTTATTGATGGCCACCACATCCGCGAAATCCAGCATGTCGATCTTCTCCAGCTGGGAGGCCGCGCCGAACTCCGGTGTCATCACATACAGCGACACATCGACGTGCTCGGCGATCGCCGCATCCCCCTGCCCGATGCCGGGCGTCTCCAGAATGACAAGGTCGTATCCCGCTGCCTTGCAAGCGATCACCATGTCGTCGATGCCGTTCGGCAGCTCGCGCGCGCCCCGCGTAGCGAGGGATCGGAAGTACACCCGATCGCCGTCGAGGGCATTCATCCGAATGCGGTCACCCAGCAGCGCCCCACCGCCGCGCCGCCGCGTCGGATCGACCGCGAGCACCGCGACCCGCAGCTTGTCCTGTTGATCGGTGCGTAGCCGTCGCACGAGTTCATCGGTGAGAGAAGACTTTCCGGATCCTCCGGTACCGGTGATGCCGAGTACGGGAATCTGCCGTGCACCGGCCGCCGCGGTGAGCGTGGCCAGATCCGCCTCCGGCAGCGTCCCCTGCTGCAAGCAGGTGAGCGCGCGTGCCAGCGCCGCTCGATCCCCGCTTAGCACCGCGTCCACCTCCGGCGGCGTCACCGAAAGATCCACGTCGCAACCGGAAATCAGCTGATTGATCATCCCCGGCAGTCCCAGCCGCTGCCCGTCCTCGGGCGAGAAGATGGTCACTCCGGCCGCCGCCAGCCGCGCGATCTCCTCGGGAATGATCACCCCGCCCCCGCCTCCGAAGATCCGAACATGCCCGGCCCCGGCCTCTTTCAAGGCGGCGGCCAAGTACTCGAAGTACTCGATGTGCCCGCCCTGATACGAGCTGACCGCGACCCCCTGGACGTCCTCGGTGACGGCCGCGTCCACCACTTCCCGCACCGACCGGTTATGCCCTAGATGAATGACTTCGGCCCCCTGCGATTGCAGGATCCGCCGCATGATGTTGATGGCGGCGTCGTGCCCGTCGAACAGGGCGGCGGCGGTCACGAACCGCACCGGGTTCACGGGAACATGCAGATCGGCCATGGGTTCCTCCGCAATGGGGCCGTGCTTGTTGATACCCCAATAGTAGGACGTCAAATCATTGCGCGGGTGAGATGTGCCACAGTGTTGCCATCTAGAAATAGTGGGACATCCAACTATATGGTGACCGAGAACCTCGCGGATGCGCGAGCAACAGCGCCGCAAGGCGCTGACGGCACACAGACAAGGACTGGCATGGTTCGCGAACTCACCCACTTCATCGGCGGCGAGCATGTTGCCGGGACCTCCGGCCGCTTCGGCGACGTCTTCAACCCCAGCACCGGCCAGGTCCAGGCCCGCGTGCCGCTGGCCACCAAGGCCGAGGTCGAGGCCGTCATCGCCAATGCCGCCGAGGCGCAGAAGGTGTGGGCCGCGACCAATCCGCAGAAGCGCGCCCGCGTGCTCATGAAGTTCCTGAGCCTGGTCCAGGACGAGATGGACTCCCTCGCCGCGCTACTGTCCAGCGAACACGGCAAGACCATCCCCGACGCCAAGGGCGACATCCAGCGCGGCCTCGAGGTCATCGAATTCGCCGTCGGCATCCCGCATCTGCTCAAGGGCGAGTACTCCGAATCCGCGGGCACCGGCATCGACGTGTACTCCATGCGCCAGCCGCTCGGCGTGGTCGCGGGCATCACCCCGTTCAACTTTCCGGCCATGATCCCGCTGTGGAAGGCCGGTCCGGCCCTGGCCTGCGGCAATGCCTTCGTGCTCAAGCCGTCCGAGCGCGACCCCTCGGTGCCGCTGCGCCTGGCCGAACTGTTCCTCGAGGCCGGACTGCCCGCGGGCGTGTTCAACGTGGTCAATGGTGACAAGGAAGCCGTCGACACGCTGCTCAACGATGATCGCATCAAGGCCGTCGGCTTTGTCGGCTCCACTCCGATCGCGCAGTACATCTACGAGACCGCCACCGCCAATGGCAAGCGCGCCCAGTGCTTCGGCGGCGCGAAGAACCACGCCGTCGTCATGCCGGACGCCGACCTCGACGATGTCGCCGACCAGCTGATCGGCGCGGGCTATGGCTCCGCAGGCGAGCGCTGCATGGCCATCTCGGTGGCCGTCCCGGTCGGTGAGGAAACCGCGGATCGACTGCGCGCCAAGCTGGTCGAGCGCATTGCCAAGCTCAATGTCGGCCTCTCCGACGACCCGGGCGCGGACTTCGGCCCGCTCGTCGGCCGCGACGGCGTCGACCGCGTCAATAACTACGTCCAGATCGGTGTCGACGAGGGCGCGGAAATCGTGATCGACGGCCGCGGCCTGGTGGTCGAGGGCGGCGAGGACGGATTCTTCGCGGGCGCAACGCTGTTCGACCACGTCACCCCCGAAATGCGGATCTACACCGAAGAGATCTTCGGCCCGGTGCTCGCCATCGTGCGCGCCAAGGATTACGAAGAGGCGCTGCGCCTGCCCAATGAGCACGAGTACGGCAATGGCGTCGCCATCTTCACCCGCGACGGCGATACCGCCCGCGACTTCGCCGCCCGCGTGCAGGTCGGCATGGTCGGCATCAATGTGCCCATCCCGGTGCCGATCGCCTACCACACCTTCGGCGGCTGGAAGCGTTCCGGCTTCGGCGATCTCAACCAGCACGGCCCCGACTCGATCCGCTTCTACACCAAGACCAAGACGGTGACGCAGCGTTGGCCCGCGGGCCAGAAGGAATCCAACGCCTTCGTCATCCCGACGATGGATTGATGAGTCATGTTCGTTCTCGACGAAGACGAGAAGGCGATCACCGAGACCGCCCGCTCCTTTGCCGACGAGCTGCTCGCCCCCAATGCGCTGGAATGGGATGAGCACAAACACTTTCCGGTCGATGTAGTACGCAAGGCCGGATCGCTCGGCATGGGCGGCATCTACATTCGCGAGGATGTGGGCGGCTCGGGCCTGCGGCGCTTGGACGCGGTGCGGATCTTCGAGCAGCTGTCCACCGGCTGCCCGGCCATTGCCGCCTACATCTCCATTCACAATATGGTCGCGTGGATGATCGACAGCTACGGCGATGAGGCACAACGCAATCGGTGGCTGCCGGGACTCACCTCCATGGATCTGCTGGGCAGTTACGCGCTGACCGAACCCGGCGTCGGCTCCGACGCGGCGGCCTTGAGCACCAAGGCCGTTCGCGACGGCGACGACTACTTGCTCACCGGCGTAAAACAATTCATCTCGGGCGCGGGCAGCACCGACGTGTACGTGGTGATGGCCCGCACCGGCGACAATGGTGCGCGCGGCATCTCCGCGTTCATCGTGCCCGCCGACACCCCGGGAATCTCCTTCGGCGCGAACGAGAAGAAGATGGGCTGGAACGCGCAGCCCACCCGGCAGGTCATTCTCGACAATTGCCGAATCCCCGCGACCAACCGGCTCGGCGACGAGGGCAATGGCTTCCGGATCGCCATGAACGGGCTCAATGGCGGGCGGCTCAATATCGCCGCCTGCTCGCTCGGCGGCGCGCAGGAGGCCATGGACCGGACCGTCGCGTACATGGGCCAGCGCAAGGCCTTCGGATCGCGACTGCTCGACAACACCGCCTTGCAGTTCGATCTCGCCGATATGCGCACCTCGCTCGAGGCCGCCCGCACCTTGCTGTGGCGTGCCGCCGCCGCACTCGACGCGGACGCCGACGACAAGGTGGAGCTGTGCGCCATGGCCAAGCGTTTCGCCACGGACGCAGGCTTCGACGTCGCCAATAAGGCACTCCAGCTGCACGGCGGCTACGGCTATCTGGCTGAATACGGGATCGAGAAGATCGTCCGCGACCTGCGGGTGCATCAGATCCTCGAAGGCACGAACGAGATCATGCGGGTTGTCGTGGCCCGCTCGGTGGTGGGAGCAGCATGAGTGAACCTGAAGTCTTGATCGAGAAGCGCGATGGACTCGGCCTGATCACGCTCAATCGGCCCAAGGCCATCAATGCGCTGAATCACCCCATGGCGCTGACCATCCTCGCCGCGCTACGCGAGTGGGCCACCGACGACGAGGTCCGCACCGTGGTCCTCACCGGCGCGGGGGAGCGCGGGCTGTGCGCGGGCGGTGACATCGTCGCCATCCATGAGGACGCCAAGAACGCTGTGGCCAACGGGGATTCGGCGCAGACCGAGGCCGATTCGCCCAGCGGCAAGTTCTGGCGGGACGAGTACATCCTCAATGCGCTCATCCACCGGTACCCGAAACCGTATGTGGCCGTGATGGACGGCATTGTCATGGGCGGCGGCGTGGGCCTGTCCGGACACGCCAGCCATCGCATCGTGACCGAGCGGTCCAAGGTCGGCATGCCGGAGACCGGCATCGGCTTCATTCCGGACGTCGGCGGCACCTACCTGCTCGCCAACGCACCCGGCGAGATCGGCACCCATGTCGCGCTGACCACCGCGCGCATGAACGCCGGGGACGCCATCGCGGCCGGATTCGCCGACTACTTCGTGCCTTCCGAACACCTCCCCGCGCTGATCGAGGCCCTGGCCACCGCGGAGCCGGAGGTCGCCATCGCCAAGTTCTCGCAGCCCGCACCGGTTTCCGACTTCGTCGCGCAGCAGGGGTGGATCGACTCCTGCTACAACGCCGATTCGGTCGAACAGATCGTGGCGCGGCTGCAGGGCTACGGCTCGCCGGAAGCGGCCAAGGCCGCCGAGGATGTGCTGTCGAAATCGCCTGTGGCGCTGAAGGTCACGCTGCGTTCGCTGCGGGGCGCCCGCACCGCCGCGAACCTGGAGGACGTGCTGAACCAGGAGTACCGGGTCTCGGTCGCCTCCCTCACCACCCACGACCTGGTGGAGGGCATTCGCGCCCAGGTCATCGACAAGGACCGCAATCCGCAGTGGTCGCCCGTGACCCTCGCGGACGTCACCGCCGCCGACGTCGACGCCTACTTCGGCGAACTCGGCGATCGCGAATTGGGTTTGGCCGCACCGAAGGACGCACAGTGAGCACTGAGAACGCAAGCAAGAAGGTCGCTTTCCTCGGCCTCGGGCATATGGGCGGGCCGATGGCGGCCAACCTGGTCAAGGCCGGATACGAGGTGCTCGCCTTCGATCCCGTGCCCGCGGCACAGGATCAGGCCCGCGCGGACGGCGCGACCGTGGTGGACACCGCGGTCTGGGCCGCGGCCGAGGCGGACATCGTCCTCACCATGCTGCCCAATGGCCGCATCGTGCTCGACGTCTACGGCGATATCCTCGCCGCCGCCAAGCCCGGCACCCTGTTCATCGACTGCTCCACCATCGATGTCGCCGATGCCCAGGCCGCCGCGGAACTCGCTGCGGCAGCGGGACATCGGGCCGTCGACGCCCCGGTCTCCGGCGGCGTGGCGGGCGCTACCGCGGGCACCCTCACCTTCATGGTGGGCGGCGCGGACGCCGACTTCGCCGATGCGCTGCCGCTGCTGGAAGTCATGGGCGGCAAGGTCGTTCATTGTGGGGCTGCCGGTGTCGGCCAGGCCGCGAAGATCTGCAACAACATGATTCTGGGCATCTCCATGATCGGCTTGTCCGAGGCCATCGTGCTGGGCGAGAAGCTGGGCCTGACCCACGACAAGTTCTTCGATGTCGTGTCGACCGCCTCCGGCCAGTCCTGGGCACTCACGTCCTACTGCCCGGTTCCGGGGCCGGTGCCGACCAGCCCGGCGAACAATGACTACAAGCCGGGCTTCGCGACCGCGCTCATGACCAAGGACCTGGGCCTGGCCGCGAACGCGCTGCGTGGCAATGGGGTCGACGGGCAGATCGGAATCCTGGCGGCGGAGATCTACAGCCGCTACAACCAGGACGAAGCGGGCAAGGACTTCTCCGCTATCGTCACCGATATTCGTAAGCGATCTGGAGAGGATCAGGCGTGACTGACTTCGAGACCATTCTGCTGGAGCGCAAGGGGCGGGTCGCCCTCATTACGCTGAACCGGCCGAAGGCCCTCAACGCGCTGAACTCGCAGGTCCTGACCGACATTTCGACCGCCCTCGATGAGCTCGAGAACGACAATGAGATCTCCGCGGTCGTGCTGACCGGTTCCGAGCGGGCCTTCGCGGCGGGCGCGGACATCAAGGAGATGCAGAGCAAGTCCTACATGGACATGTTCCTCACCGATCACTTCGCGGGCTGGGACCGTCTCGTCGCCTTCCGCAAGCCGATCATCGCCGCGGTCGCCGGGTACGCCCTCGGCGGCGGCTGCGAACTCGCCATGATGTGCGACATCCTGATCGCCGCCGACACCGCCAAGTTCGGCCAGCCCGAGATCAAGCTCGGCGTCATCCCCGGCATGGGCGGCTCGCAGCGCCTCACCCGCGCCGTCGGCAAGGCCAAGGCCATGGATCTCATTCTCACCGGCCGCAATATGGATGCCGAAGAGGCCGAGCGCGCGGGCCTGGTCTCGCGCATCGTCCCCGCGGCCGACCTGGTCTCGACCGCCCTCGAGGTCGCCGAAACCATCGGCTCCATGTCGCTGCCGTCGGTCATGATCGCCAAGGAAGCCGTGAACCGCTCCTTCGAAACCACCCTCACCGAGGGCCTCCGCTTCGAACGCCGCGTCTTCCACTCCCTGTTCGCCACCGACGACCAGAAGGAAGGCATGAACGCCTTCGTCGAGAAGCGCCCGGCCGACTTCAGCAACAAGTAGTAAGGGGGTCCGGGGGCTTAGCCCCCGGATCTTTCTCTATCAGGGGTTCGGGGGCTTGCCCCCGAGAAATCTTCACTCACCCATGTTTGGGCGGCCCGACGACTTCCACCGTGGGCGGCTTGCCGTCCGTTTGATCCCCGGTATTGCGGTCCATGGCGAGCGCTCCGACGATGGTTCCGCCGAGGGTGGCGGTCACAGCTACCGCAGCTACCAGTTTGCGGCGGGACACCGGCTCCGACAGGCTTCCTTGCGGCGAATTCACCGGCGTCAGGTGCACGCTGCGTACGCGGCGGGCGGACGGGCGCTCGGCGGCCAGCAGGACCGCGCCTCGGGTGGAGACGAATTCGGGTTCAGGGTCATAGATCAAGGGCAGATCCAGCTGCTGTTTCAGCTCGTCGCGGATGCTTTTATTGCGGACACAGCCGCCGAGCAGGGCTATGGCGGTCGGATGCACGCCGGTCTCGCCGATCATGTGGCGGACGAAGGAGGCCGAATGGTGGATGCCGGCCTCGATGAGATTCGCGAAGTCGCTGCGGGTGATGACCGCGCGGCGACCGGAGATGGGGTCGCACACCGCGAGCACCTTTTCGGTGGCCAGGGCTTCCTTCTGGTGGCGTGTGCCCTGCATGTCCAGGGTGACGCCGCCGCGGACCAATAACCAGCGCAGCAGGGCGTCGTGGCCGTCGCCGCCGAGCACGGTGCTGCGCTTGGTGGCGAGAATGGCGTCGGTACGGCAGTCGAGCTGGGTCAGGGTCAAACCGGACGCGCCCAGGTCGTAGAGCAATATCGACCCTTCGGACGGTAGTCGGCCGGTGAATCTGAGATATCTCATCTGGGCGACGGGCTCGTCGATGACGGTGAGGCGATTGCGCCCGGCCGTGGTTCTGATGGCCTCCGCTTGGGAGGAGCAGCGGGTGGTCACGGCGATGCCGGTAATGAATTCGTCCCGCTTGGCGGCCGATTTCCGCATGAGGCGGATGGATTCGAACACCGATTCCTCAATACCCCCGGCCGTGCGACGACCCACCTTGCACCGGTCGATCGGGGGGAGATGTGGCTGGTCGGAGTGGGTGAGCATGGCGCGCGCTCCCGCCGCGCCCGCCGAGACCCCGAGGACCAGCACCATGGCCTCAATGGTGAACCTTTTGCGAACGGAAGCCAAGACTATGACGCAGGAAATTGGCTGTTCGTATGCTGGACGGTTACTGTCCGGCCCATCTGGTCGGCGAGCCACCGGTATCGAAGTCGCCGGCAGCTTGCCGGAACTCCGCCAGCAGTTCCAGCAACAATTGCAAACGTTCCGGCGGCAGACTGGTTTCCGCGAACACCTTCCGGTTCAGCTCAGTGGTGGCCTTGGCCACCAATTCCCTTCCGGCATCCGTTATTTCGATCAGCGTCGCCCGCCGGTCACTCGGATGTGGCACCCGCTTCACCAGCTTCGCCGCCTCCAGCCGGTCCACGGTGTTCGTGACACTCGTCGGATGCACCTGCAACCGGGCACTGGCCACCGCCATCGGCAACGCACCCGTTTTGCTGAACCCCAGCAGCATGAGTAGCTCGTACCGGGAAAACGTCAGCCCCGAGGGCTTCAACGCCTCATCCACCCGAGCCATCACGATCTGCTGCGCCCGCACCAGCGAGGTCACCGCCGCCATCCCGTCGGCGACCTCACCCCACCCATGCTCCGTCCACTGACGATGCGCCTCCTCGATCGGATCGAGTGGCAAGGGACGTGGCCGGGACATGCACTCGATCATCGCATGTGCACGGCCGTCACCCCGAGCGCCGAAAGAAATCACGGTGATTCCAACCCTCGCCGGAAGCCGCCGAGCACGCCATTATTGATTGCAATGCGGGTGTGTCCGAGTGGCCAGGAGACGGTCTGCAAAGCCGTTCACGTGGGTTCGAATCCCGCCGCTCGCTCTGAAACCAAGTGTGCCCCTATGGAATCCATAGGGGCACACTTGCGTCCGAATCGCCGGTCGCTCACCGAATTCGGTTGGGCATGAGCCGAACTCGGTCGAATCAGCGAATTACTTGCCGTCCGCCGAACAGACTTTCCATGAGCCGTCTTCCTTGCGCAGGTGTTCGGTCGCGGTGGTGGTCTTGTTGTCGGTTCCGGCGAGCGCCAAGGAGCCCGTCATGGCGGCGGTGGCGCGGTCGCCGGTGATGGCGATCTTGTCGACCGAGACGATCTGAATGGTGAACTTGCCCTGATCGGCTGCGCTCTTCTGAGAAGCGGGTAGGGCGTTGAACTCGGCGCGGTCGGCGGCGCAAGCCTGCTGCACGGCCACGGATGGTCCCTGCTTGGACAGGGTTCCGTAGAAATCGCGGATTGCGGACTCGATGCGCTGATTGTCGGTCGTCGCGGATTCCTTGCCGTTCAAGTACACCGCCGTGGCGGTACCGCCGCCCAGTACGGCGACTGCCAGCACACTCAGTCCGACGATCAAGCCGGTGCGCCGCGGGCCTCGATGATTGCTGGAGACTTGCTGAACGGGTTGAGCTTCGCTGTACGGTTGTCCGCCGGGCGGGAAGGTCATCGAGTTCCTGTCGAGTCGAGCCAGCACTGAATGTCCGCAGATTACGGCAAATAGGTTGCGATTCGGTGGGGTGACGGATCCGCCCGTTTGTTCGGACGGTAGGTTGGTTAGCCAAACCTCATAGATGAGGATTGGTGTGTCGAAAGGACGGTCATGACGGCGGCCCGTTGGAAATTTCTCTCCGGTGCGATCGCGGCTATCACGCTCCTGGGGGTGACCGCCTGCTCGAATTCGTCCAAGGACGACAACGAGATCCTCGTCTACAACGCCCAGCACGAATCCCTCACCAAGGAATGGGCCGACGCCTTCACCAAGTCGACCGGCATCAAGGTGACCCTGCGCCAGGGCGGCGATACCGACCTCGGTAACCAGCTCGTCGCCGAGGGCAAGAACTCGCCCGCCGACGTCTTCCTCACCGAGAACTCCCCGGCCATGGCCCTGGTCGAAAACGCGGGCCTGTTCGCCGATCTCGGCCCGGACACCCTGAAGAACGTGCCCGAGCAGTTCCGCCCCTCCACCGGCAAGTGGACCGGAATCGCCGCGCGCTCCACCGTTTTCGTCTACAACACCGGCAAGGTCCCGGCCGACCAGCTGCCGCACTCGCTGCTCGATCTGCAGCAGCCGCAGTGGAAGGGCCGCTGGAGCGCGGGCGTCTCCGGCGCCGACTTCCAGGCCATCGTGGCCGCCCTGCTCGAGCAGAAGGGCGAGGACGTCACCAAGGCGTGGCTGAAAGGCATGAAGGACAACGCCATCGCCTCGCAGAACAATGTGACCACCATGAAGGGCGTGAACTCCGGCCAGTTCGACGGCGGCGTGATCTACCACTACTACTGGTACCGCGACCAGGCCAAGACCAAGGAGAACAGCGGCAATACCGCGCTGTACTACTTCAAGAACCAGGATCCGGGCGCCTTCGTGTCGATTTCCGGTGGCGGCGTGCTGAAGTCGAGCAAGAAGCAGGAGAACGCGCAGAAGTTCATCAACTTCATCACCTCCCAGCAGGGCCAGGAGGTGCTGCGCGACGGTGATTCCATGGAGTACCCGGTCGCCGCGAACGTCTCCGCCAATCCGGCGCTGCCGCCGCTGGATTCGCTGGGCGCGCCCAAGATCGACCCGAGCAAGCTGGACGCCAAGAAGGTCACCCAGCTCATGACCGAGGCCGGTCTGCTCTAACCATGGCTGTCCGGACCGCTGTAGCGACCCGGGCCGGTCGGCCCGGGCTCCTCGTCACGATCGCCGCACTCCTCTTGGTGGCGGCCACCTTCGTGCCGCTGGGCTACATCGTGTCCACCCTGTTCAGCACCGGATTCCATGAGACCGCGGAGCTGGTCTTCCGGCCCCGCGTCGGCGAACTGCTGCGCAATACCGTGAGTCTGGTGGTGCTCACCGTTCCGATCTGCCTCACGCTGGGCATCGGCCTGGCCTGGATTGTGGAACGCACCGATGTTCCCGGAGCCGCCTGGTGGGGGCCGATTTTCGCGGCGCCGCTGGCGGTTCCGGCCTTCGTCAACAGTTACGGCTGGGTCAGCGCCTTCCCGTCGCTGCACGGGTTGTGGGCGGGCGTGCTCATCGCCACCATGTCGTATTTCCCGCTGGTGTACCTGCCCGCCGCCGCCACACTGCGCAGGCTGGATCCGGCGGTGGAGGAATCCGCGCGGGCGCTCGGGTCCGGGCCGGTGGAAGTCTTCGTGCGAATTGTGCTGCCGCAGTTGCGATTGGCCATTCTGGGTGGCGGACTGCTGATCTCCCTGCATCTGCTCGCCGAATACGGCGCGTTCGCCATGATCCGGTTCTCCACCTTCACCACCGCCATCTTCGAGCAGTACCAGTCCAGCTTCGCCGGAGCGGCGGGCAGCACCCTGGCCGGTGTCCTGGTGGTGTGCTGCCTGGTGCTGCTGGCGGGCGAGGCGACCCTGCGCGGTAGTGCCCGCTACGCCCGCATCGGCGGCGGTGCGCCGCGCGCCGCGACCCGGGTTCGACTGGGGGTCAATAAGATTCCGGTATTCCTGCTGCTGGCCGGGGCGCTGGCGGTATCGCTCGGCGTGCCGCTGTGGACCATCGTGCGCTGGCTGCGGCTCGGCGGGTCCGCGGTGTGGAATATGACCGATCTCGGTGAGGCGCTGGGCCAGACCGTCGGATTGGCCGCCACCGCGGCGGTGATCACTACCTTGTGCGCGTTCCCGGTCGCGTGGATCGCGGTGCGGTCGACCTCGCGGTTCGCGCGAATCATCGAGGGCTGCAACTACATCACCAGCTCGCTGCCGGGCATTGTGATCGCGCTGGCGCTGGTGACCGTGAGCATTCGCTGGCTGCCCGCGCTCTATCAGACCGCCGCGACCGTGCTGGCCGCCTACACGCTCATGTTCCTGCCGCGCGCGCTGGTCAGTGTCCGATCCGGACTCGCGCAGGTGCCGGTCGGGCTCGAAGAGGTGTCGCAGGCGCTCGGCAAGTCCGGCGTCGTCACCTTCTTCCGAATCACGCTGCGGCTCACCGCACCCGCCGCGGCCTCGGCGGCGGCCATGGTGTTCGTGGCCGTCGCCACCGAACTCACCGCCACACTGCTGCTGGCCCCCAATGGGACTCGCACCCTCGCCATGCGGTTCTGGTCGCTGTCCGGCGAATTGGACTATGCGGCCGCGGCCCCGTACGCGCTGATCATGATCATCGCGGCGGTGCCGGTCACCTATCTGCTCTTCACCCAATCCAGGAAGGCGGCAGGATTATGAGTCGTCTTGTCGTAGAGAATGTTTCGAAGACCTTCGGGCACACCACGGTGCTCGACGGCATCGACCTCGACGTGCCCGACGGGAGTGCCACCGCCGTGGTCGGCTCCTCCGGCTGCGGTAAGACCACCCTGCTGCGGGTGATCGCCGGATTCGAGCATCCCGACCGCGGATCGGTGTCGGTCGGGTCGAAAACCCTTACCGGCCAAGGAGTCACGCTCCCGCCGCACCGCCGGAACATCGGCTATGTGGCGCAGGACGGCGCACTCTTCCCGCATCTCACCGTCGGCCAGAACATCGCCTACGGATTGAACGGGGGCCTGGGCGGCAGCCGTCGCCATCGCAAGCAGGTGGCCGAACTCCTCGAGATGGTGTCCCTCGACCCGTCCTATGCCGATCGCCGCCCGCACCAGCTGTCCGGCGGACAGCAACAACGCGTCGCCCTCGCCCGCGCCATGGCCCGCAAACCCGTGCTCATGCTCCTGGACGAGCCCTTCAGCGCCCTCGACACCGGACTGCGCGCCGCCACCCGCCAAGCCGTCGCCGACACCCTGCGCGCGGCCGGTATGACCAGCATCCTGGTCACCCACGACCAGGAGGAGGCCCTCTCCTTCGCCGACCAGGTCGCGGTCATGTGCACCGGCCGTTTCACCCAGGTCGGCACGCCCGAACAGGTCTACGCCGCCCCCGCCGACCTGTTCACCGCCGGATTCCTCGGTGACACAGTCCTTCTCGACGCCTCCGTCGGCGCGGAAACCGCCGAAACCGTCCTCGGCCGCATCCCCGTCCAATCCGGTGCCCCGGTAGGTGCGGGCGCGGTCATGATGCGCCCCGAACAACTCCTCGCCCACGTGGTCGGCAATGGCGATCCGGGCTGCGCCACCGTGCGGGCGCTCGAATTCCGGGGCGCGGACGTCATGCTCACCCTCGACCTCGACGGGCGCGCCGAACCGATCCAGGTGCGTCGCGTGAGCATCGGCTCGCCCAGCGTGGGTGACCGAGTGGATCTCGAAGTCCTCGGTGCCGCAGTGGCATTCACCTCCGAGCAGTGCGCGGCCGCCGCAACGATCGCCAATGGCGCGGCGGCCGGAATGGCCACCGCGCCGGGAACACTGTCGGCTGTCTGATCCCAGCCGGGCGCTACGGTCGATTCGGCATCGACAGGGCGGGAATGCGGAGCGGCAACGAGAACGCGGCCGTCGCGTCGTCGTCCGGGCCGAGCGTGCGGTTCTTGGAGCGCAATGCCCACGAAATCAGTACGCACAGAGCGAAACCCGATGTCCACAGCTTGTGGCTGAGGATCGAGCCGAATGCGATGTGCGAGGCGAAGGCGCCACCGAAGTCATAGAACGCGCCCGCATAGGCCCACTCCTTCAGACGCGGGTAGCCGGGCACGACGATCGTCAATGCGCCCAAGACCTTCCAGGTTCCCAGGAGCGGCAGGAAGTAGGTGGGATAGCCGAGTTCGACCATGCCGCCGGTGGTTCCGCCGCGCTGGATCAGATCGGCCACGCCGCCGGTGAGCAGGACGAAGAACACAATGCCCGTGGCGGTCCAGAATCCGTACCGCGCGAGGCGATTTCCCTCGAACGACGAAGCCCACGTGAAGGTGACCTTGCGGCGTGATTCCGGGCGCAGCACCCACGACACGCAGGTGATGGCGGCGAAGCCGAGCGGACCGGCGGCGGCCGCGTAATCGCCGTCCACTGCGAGGGAGATGGATGCGCCGGTGTAGATGAAGAGGACGCCCGCGTAGACCCACTCCTTCAGACGCGGGAAGCGTGGGACCAGCAGGACGGCCGCGCCGGGAATCTTGGCTATTCCCAGGATGACCGCGACATAGGTTGGATAGTGCAGCTGCGTTTCGACGACATCCTTCACGTAGTCGATGCGCATGATGTCCCAGATTCCGCCCATGGCGGATTCGAAGGCGATGATGGCGGTGGTCACCCAGTAGACGATGGTGCGGGCCCGGACGCCCGAGTCGGCGCGGAGAAGTGTGGTCACGATGCTATGACCTGCCGCCCGGCGTGAATGTGACCGGCGCGCCGTGCGAGCACTTATATTGGCGCGAAGGCTTGATCTAAGGAGAACCGTTGCGCCGCACGTTGTTCGTCACGTCCGTCCTGGCCGCCACCGCATTCGCCGTGGCTCCGCTCGCCACCGCCGAGCCGCCCGCCGGGGACTCCGCGGTCAAGGTACAGGCCGTCTTCGGGGTGGAGCAGTTCCCCATCGCGGGCGTCGCCGCCGACCTCGCGCCCTGCGCGGGCGGTGCGGCCCTGCCGACGGTGACCACCGGCAATGACGGCACGGTGACCCCGGCCGTTCCGGCGGGCTGCTACAAGGTGCAGATCACCACGCCGTCCGGCTGCACGCTCGACGGTGACGCCGCGCAGCAGGTGACCACGATGGTGGGCGTGACCCCGACCGCGACCTTCCGCTTCCGCTGCGCCTGACGTCGCTGATCCGTAGCCGCCGGTTTGCGTCGAACCGATTACGGCCGGTGTGGATGGAGTCACTTCCAGGAGCCCGCCCGAATTGTCACTGTAACCTCGATGAGAGATAGCTGGTTCGTATAGCAGTAACGCGATAGGCGTCGCATCACCGACGGAAGGTGACGAGATGGGCGCGAGGTTCGCGTTGGAACATCAGATCGGCATCTCCTCGCTACCGGATATCCGCCGGTACACCGGGGTGATCGAGGTGACATCGGCCCTGCTGGGCGCGATAGTCGCCGGTCTTTTGCTGATGGCTCCACTCGATCTCGGCTCGACCGCCGACGGACCCCTTCAAATCGACCTCGTGGTGCTGAACATGCCGCGCGCCGCCGCGGCCGGAGCCGTCTTCGCGGTGGTGTCGGCCGGACTATCCATCGCGCTCGGCCGGCGCACCGCCTGGGTCGTCGCCTTCGGCAGCGCCGCCGTTCTGTTCTTCGACCGGGTATGGAATCTGGATATCGCCGCGACCGGGACGCTGACCACGGTCAACTACATCGACTCGATCTTCAGCGGCATCCTGCTCGGCGCACTCGCCGTGGCGATCTTCGGCAGGCGCTCGGCCTATCCGGCCTTCCTCGTCGGGGCGCTGACCGGCATCGCGCTCGGCGACCTCACCGCACTACCGAGCATGCACAGCGAGAAGTACTCGCTCATCGAATGGGCGGCAGGCACCAGCCCGCCACTCTGGATGCTCTTCCTGGCGGCCTTGGCACTGGGCCTGGGCATTGTGGTGCAGCGTCCGGAGGCCGCGCCCGATGCCGCCTCCTCCGATCTGCCCATCGGCCCGATTCTGTCCGCGCTGCTACTGGTGACGGCGACATCGGTCTCGACCGAGTGGTTCGTGCGGCACGCCGGGACCCACCTGCAGATGGCGGGGGCGGCGGCCATCACCATCGTGGCGGCGTCGCTCGCCGCGCTGCTACTGCCCGGGCGGGACGGGACCCTGGTGCTGCTGGCCGTCGCCATGACCAATGTGGGCAGTGCGATCATCGCGGTGCCGCGCCCGAACTGGACCGCGCCCATTCCGGTGCTCGCGGTCGTACTCGGCCTCTATGCCGGATTCCGGTGGGCCGCACCGTGGGCCGCGGTCGTCGGGCTCGCCGGGCTGGCGGTATTCGCGGCCCTGACCGCGGGAATCGCGCAACGGGACGCGCTGATTCCGGTCATCGGCATCACGGTGGCCAGCATCCTGCTCGGCTACTGCTTCGGCGCGGTGACGCCGAAGGCCGCGCCGACCGTCGTGGTGGCCCTGGCGGCGCTGATAGTGCCGCCGCTGACCATGGCCTTGCGCGGCAACAGTTTCGGCCGGGTCGCCTATTCGCCGCGATGGTATCGGGATCCGCAGGGGGCGGTCTCGGCCGCGCCCGGGTGGACGGCGCTCGCCATCACGGTGGGCTGCGGGCTCGCGATACTCGCGCTGCGTCACATTCGGAGGCCGCGTGGCGTTGTCGCGCCGCTCGCGATCACCCGGAAACCCTTGCCGCGGGCCTGATCCGGCCCGACGCTCACCTGCCGAAGCGGGCGTTCACCCAGGCCAGGGCATCCTCGAACGAGGCGTCCAGGACGGCTCGATGATCCGCACCCGGATAGCCGCGGTACTGGACCGGGCGACCCGACACCCGCTGCTGAGCAACCATGGCGTCGGTGGCCAGGGCGGGGACCGTGGTGTCCATACGACCCTGGAGCACCAGCAGCGGTTGAGTGAAAGCCAGTGTGCTGGGATCGTTTTCATCGAGCACCCGGGTGAGGGCGGAGATGTCGCCGATCGGGGAGAAGACCTGACTCACAGGCAGGCCACCCCAGGAATCCGGTTGCCGGAGCTGCCCGATGCAGCCGGTATCGGCCAGTGGCACCATGGAATCGCTTCGCGCGGTGAGGAATCGGCCCGGATCGACCGGGGCGACGGTCTGCGCGCCGCGAACGATCAAGGGCAGGAACGAGGTCGAACCGCCGGTGAGCGACGAGACCGCATTGACCGCCCCCACCGAGGTCGCAGTCTGTGCCGCCTGCAAACCCAGGCCCTGATGCGAGGCCGGGGCCAGAGCGACCGCGCCGAGCAGGTTCAGTTCGGGGGCCCATTGCCGGGCCTGAGCGTCGGTGAATACGGCAGCCTGACCACCCTGCGAATGCCCGATCGCCACCCATCGGCTACCGATCTCCGCATCGATTTCCTTTGCGGCCCTTGCCATATCGGTGACGGCCCGCTGTTCGGCCGTGCCGATCAGATACCCGTGCGGCCCGGGTGTGCCAAGCCCCTGATAGTCGGTCTGGGCGACCGCGTACCCGGCCGCCACCCACTTGGCCTGCACGCCGCGCACCAGCGAGGTGTAGTCGTGCGCGGGAAATTCCGGGGAGGTGTCCAGCGACGGAGCACACACATCCGCGACCCCGGTGGTGCCGTGCGCCCAGGAGATGAGCGGCCACCCGCCCTCCGGCGGATCGCCCTCGGGAACCGCGACGGTGCCGGAGACCGCGACCGGATTGCCATGCATATCCACGGATCGGTACAGCACCAGGTAGTTCCGGGCACCGGGCAGTCCCGGATCACCGGCGATCGGACGGAACTGAATGACCGAACCGGGTGCGCCGGGGACTCGATCCTCGGCCGGTGTGTAGAACGACAGCCCCGAGGGTTCCTCCGTGACCGGTGTGGCCGCGCCCGTCCCCGTGACCACGCTCGCGCCGGTGAGGGCCACCGCCAATGCGGTGCCGATCCGTCCGGCCAGCCGGACACGGGCGTGCGCTGGCGCGCTGTTCTCAGGGTCCGGCATGTCCAGAACATACCGGTCTGTCGTCCTACCTCGTGGACGGCTCGCGGTCGTCGTACGCCGAACGGGCGGAGACGATTTCCTCGATGTGCTCGTAAGACCACGCGCGCAGACCCGCGATCGCCGTGGCCAGGCTGCGACCCAGCGGGGTCAGCGTGTACTCGACCGTCACCGGAACGGTCGCGAACACCTCGCGGGACACAATGCCGTCACGCTCCAACGCGCGCAGTGTCTGCGTGAGCATCTTCTGGGTGATGCCCTGGATCCGCTTGCGCAGCTCCGAGAATCGCTGCGTCCCCGGTTCGAGAGCCAGCAGCACCAACCCGGTCCAGCGTTCCCCGACCCGATCGAACACCTGCCGGGTCGGGCAGTTGATATTGAAGACATCCCATTCGGGCGTGCCCTCTACCTCGATGGTTTCCACCAGGTACCTATACCACCAATTACTGCCTTCTTCCCGGGCGAAACCAACCTCCCTAACGTCTGTCCCAGTGACACAGGAGGAAACCATGAAGGCACTCACGGCCACCGCCGACGAACGACTACTCACCCTCGCCGAGGTCCCCGGCCCCGTGCCCGCCGCCCACGAGGCGGTCATCGAGGTCGAGGCATTCTCGATCAATCGCGGTGATTACTTCGCTCTCACCGGCGTATACGGCACCGACCCGATCCCCGGGCACATTCCGGGCCAGGACATCGCGGGCCGCATCATCGCCGCGGCGGCCGACGGCACCGGCCCCGCCGTCGGAACCCGCGTGGTCGCCCACGCCTCGGGCGGCGGCTGGGCGCAGCGGGCAGCCGTCCCCACGACCGCGATAGCTCAACTCCCGGAGCATCTTTCGGCAACAGCCGCAGCCACTCTCCCGTTGGCGGGCCTCACGGCCCTGCGACTCCTCCGCCGAGCGGGCGACCTCACCGGCAAGCGGCTCCTCGTCACCGGCGCATCCGGCGGAGTCGGCCACCTGGTGGTCGAACTCGCCATCGCCGCCGGAGCCACCGTGACCGCGGTGACCGCCACCCTCGAACGCGGACAGCGCCTGGCCGGTTACGGCGCTCACGTGATCACCGAAATCGATTCCACCACGGCACAATTCGATGTGATCATGGAATCGGTCGGTGGCGACACCTTCACCGCGGCCCTGGCCCACCTGGTCCCCGGCGGCACCGTCATCTGGTTCGGCCAGGCCAGCCGTCAACCCATCCGCCTGGACTTCTTCGACCTCTTCGGCGCGACACCCTTCACCCTGCACCACTTCCCGCACTGGGTCTCCGACACCACGGACGCCGAAGACCTCACCGAATTGGTCCGCTTGGCCGCCACCGGGGTGATCCATCCCGAACTGGGCCGCACCGCCGACTGGCTCGAAACCACCACGGTCCTCGAGGATCTGGTGAACCGCCGAATCCGCGGCAATGCCGCCCTCACCCTCGCCTGACAGGAGCCCCGCCATGACCACCGAACAGACCCGCACCCTCATCACCGACTACATCGCGGCCCTCCGCAATGGCGAGGCAGCCGCCCGCCGAGCCGAATTCTTCACCGAGGACGCCACCTGGACCGTCCTCGGTGACCTCCCCGTCTCCCGCACCTGGAAGGGTCGGGACGAAATCTTCAACGGCTTCCTCACCCAGATGCTCGCTCGCTTCGACCTCACCCAGCCGATAACCCAGGACCTGCACACCGTCCTGGCCGACGGCGACCACGCCGGGGCCGAATGGACCACCCACGCCACCACCATCGACGGCGCGCCGTTCACCAACCGGGTCGCCATCGTCTTCCGAATCACGAACGGCCGCATAGCCGAAGCCCGCGAGTACTTCGACACCGCCTACGTCGGCCGCCTCCTCTTCGGCAGGTGACGCAGGCATGGGGGCTATTCACCATCGCGATGGGCTGATCGGATCCGCAGACGCTGATCGGGGGGCGAGTTGTGAACCAGGGATCAGGCGGGCAGGCGGTTCGAGCTTATCGCCATCAGGGCATGAGCTCGCTCATCGATCAGCCGCATTCGGGCCCGCCACTCTTCGGGGTGGTTGTGCGCCTTGCTTGCGGTTTCCTGACCGGGATGCTTTCGGTAGAGCAGACCGACTTCGCTGTCGAAGAACCCCGTTGTGAGGATGCTGGCGGCAAGGAGCATCCCCGTGTCGTCAGAACCGGGCACGCCCATCCATCCTCCTAGGGCGGTCACCAATGAGCGGCGGATGCAGATTGTCGTCGGGTGAACGGGAAGTCGAAAATTATGCGACCGCCAATGATCGAGGACCACGCCTGGAAGTAGCCTGCCATGGGGCGGATCATTGTCGAAGCCGACAGTGCTCCCATCAGGCAGCAGATCAAGCAGCCGCGATGTAGTCCAAGCGATCTCGCCGTTGCTCGCTGTGAGGGTCTCGATATCGCGTGCCAGGACGCCTGACACGAGAAGGTCGTCGGCATCGAGATTCTTGACCAACTCACCCCTGGAATTGGCCAACGCAAGATTCCTGGTCAGCGCGACTCCACCTCGTCGGCCAGTATGGAATGAGATTCGCTCGTCGATTCCTCGCAGAATCTCCTCGGCGACGCCCGTGCTGCCATCTTCTTGAATTACCCACTCGAGGGACCAGCCTTCGGGCAACTCCTGCGAGATGACAGAGTCGCATGCCGCTTTCAGGTGATCCGGGTCCGGGTTGTAGACCGGAGTTATCACGGATATAAGTCGGTCCACGCTCAGCTCCATCTACTCAACTTGGTTGCGCGCCCGGGGATCCGGCCGTCCCGCCGCGTGAACACCTGATCTTGGCCAGGATCGCACAGTGCACCGCGTGGCGCATCGCGTATCAAAGCGCACTCGCGGACGTGGGATCGCCTGACGGGCAAGACCATTCGGCAACTGATCCAACGTTGGCATAGGAGGGGTGGGGAATATCTCAGCTCCTGGCCGAACAGCAAGTGCGAGAGCGGTCGTCGGCGATTCGTGACGGAAACCGCTGTGGACGAATACATTTCGGGGTTGGAAAACCATAGCTGGCAGCAGCTGCCCCGAAGACCGAAGCGTCGTTCACCCAGCGGACCTACGCCCATTCCCAGGACGATGCGCTGCGCGCTGCGGGGCTCACATCGGGGGAGGTTGTGACAACTCGTGACAATGAGGCGGAATGAGTCCTCGAACGAGAAAGGCCCTGACCGCTTGAATGCTGGTCAAGGCCTTATCTTGTGGTGCCCTCGGCAGGATTCGAACCTGCGGCCTTCTGCTCCGGAGGCAGACGCTCTATCCCCTGAGCTACGAGGGCGGGGATTGTCCGAGCCGGTCTCCCGGTCGGGCGGGGAAAGCGTATCGCATTGGGTGCGCTGCACCAAAAACCTGAGCGGACCGGGCGTTTTGAGTACCCGGTCCGCTCGCGGTCAGTTGAGGGGGAGGGGGGTGGTATTGCGGGCGGCGAGCATTTTGGTCATGAGGTCGGCCTCGCTCGCCTGGGTTTTGGCCATGGATTCCGCGAGGGAGCGGACGGCGTCGGTGTCGGCACGCTGG
The DNA here is from genome assembly GCF_040683015.1 of Nocardia sp. NPDC051030. Lineage (NCBI taxonomy): Bacteria > Bacillati > Actinomycetota > Actinomycetes > Mycobacteriales > Nocardiaceae > Nocardia > Nocardia sp. NPDC051030. The sequence continues at coordinate 583,027 of NZ_JBFBCD010000006.1, forward strand.
GCGGCGTATTCGATCATCGGCATACCGCCCTGGTGGTGGCGGAGCATGAGTTGCAGGAACAGGGTGTCCAGGGCCGGGCCGGTGGCCTGGCGGAGGGCGGAGAGTTCCTGTTCGCTGGCCATGCCGGGCATGGTTTGCATCGGGCCCGACATGGCGGTGCTGGACGCGCCACCGTGGTGATGCGACGACGTGTCCGTCATCCAGCCCATATAGCCGTCGGCGCCGATGAGGGGCTTGTCCCATTGCTGGAGCCAGCCCTGCATGCGGCCCGCCTGATTGGCCTGGGTGGTGAGAATGTCGTAGGCCAGGCGCTTCACGTCCTGGTCGGTGGAACCGGCCAGCGCGATGCCGGACATCTGCACCGCCTGGGTGTGATGGACCGACATGTCCTGGGAGAAGCCGACATCCACCGTGCCGGGCGCTGCCTGCGCCTCGTCGAGGGGGTTGCCGATCAGGATGCCTGCCGCGAAACCGAGCAGCAGCACACCGATGACGCCGAGCACCAGCAATGCGGGCTTCTGACTGCGGCGAGGCCGCTCATCCGGTTCGACGGTCGGCTCCTCGGGGTCGGAACTGCGATCGGGCACATCGGAAACGAACGGTGGCATTACTGCGTCGGGACCGGCTGCTCGGACTCCGGAGCCGGACCATCGGTCGGCGCCGGAATCGACGGGATACCGCTGGGCAGGGTCAGGCCGCCCGGCAGGCTCGGCAGACCGCCCGGCATGGTCGGCGCGCCGCCGCCACCCAGCTCGGTCGGATCCTGGGTCAGGCCCTTACCGTCCATCGGCACCGCGTCCGCACCCGGCGCGCTGGCGTCGAAGGCCGGCGGGTTGTCGGTGCTGAAGGTCGGGTTGGCGCAGTCCGCACCCACCTCGGGGTAGGCGTACTGGTTCAGGCGCAGCGCGGTGATGAACTCGGTCACGCGCTTGTCATCGGCCTTCTCCAGCTTCAGCTGATGGCCCCACGACTGCAGGGAGATCGGCGAATCCAGGCCCGGGTACGGCGACATCAGGCTGTACGGCTTGCCCTGCACCTTCGACTTCAGCAGATCGATGCCGGACTGATCCACCTTGTCCGGGTTGTAGGCGATCCAGACCGCGCCATGCTCCAGCGAATGCACGGCATTCTCGGTGCGAATGGCCTTCGGGTACACGACGCCGGTGCACGCCGCCCAGGAACCGTCGTGCGGGCCACCGAAGGGCGGAGCCTGGTCATAGGCCACCCGCTGCGTGGAGGCCACGTGCAGGCCCGCCGGGTATTCCTTCTTCACGACGCCCGGAATCTGATCCGACGGATCCTTCTTCTGCGCGCTCGGCGTGTACTTCTCGTTTTCGCGCTTGTCCTGGATCTTCGGCACCAGCACCCAGGCGATTCCGCCGATCAGGGCGATGATCACGGCGACGGCGCCGATCGTCAGCCACGGAATATTGCGTTGGTTGGGAAGTTTGCCGCCTTTACCCTTACGGACAGAGCTCGCGGACTTGCCCGCGGCCTTGATGGCCTTGGCCGACTTGGCACTGGTACTGCTCGGCATGCTTTTGTGTGCTCTCTTCGACGTGTCGGACAATCAAACGATGCGGCGGCATCGTTTGCTGGGCGCCTGCCCGGTCGGTGCCCGCTCGCAGCGGTTACCTGCTCAGACCATAGGATAGTGACTCGTGACTCCAGCTGACCTTGCAGATCTCCTTCGCGCAACCGCTGCGAAGGTACTTGTCGAACGTGGATCCGACCCTGCGGTCCTGCCCGACGAGGTCAAGGTGGAGCGTCCCCGCAACCCCGAGCACGGTGACTATGCCACGAATGTGGCCCTTCAGGTAGGGAAGAAAGCGGGAATCAATCCGCGCGACTTTGCGAACCTGCTGGCCGGAGCGCTCTCCGACGCCGAGGGCATCGATGTCGCCGAGGTCGCGGGACCGGGCTTCCTGAACATCCGGCTGGCCAAGGCCGCCCAGGGTGCGATCGTCGAGAAGATTCTCGCGGCGGGCCCGGAGTACGGCTCCGCCGACGCGCTGACCGGCACGAAGATCAACCTGGAATTCGTGTCCGCCAACCCCACTGGACCCATCCACCTGGGCGGCACCCGCTGGGCCGCCGTCGGTGACGCGCTCGGCCGCATCCTGTCCGCCCAGGGCGCGGACGTCACCCGCGAGTACTACTTCAACGATCACGGCGCGCAGATCGACCGCTTCGCCCACTCCCTGGTCGCGGCCGCCACCGGGCAGCCGACGCCGGACGACGGCTACGCGGGCGCGTACATCAACGAGATCGCCGACACCATCGTCGCGGCCAATCCGGGTGCCGCCGAGTTGCCGGAAACCGAACGGCACGAACTGTTCCGGCGCGAGGGCGTCGAGCTCATGTTCGAGCAGATCAAGCAGAACCTGCACGAGTTCGGCGTCGACTTCGACGTGTACTTCAATGAAAGCTCGCTGTTCGCCAGCGGTGCGGTCGAGAAGGCCATCGAGACGCTCAAGTCCTCCGGCAAGCTGTACGAGAAGGACGGCGCCTGGTGGATCGCCTCCACCGAGTACGGCGACGACAAGGACCGTGTCGTCATCAAGAGCGACGGCAACTCCGCCTACATCGGCGGCGATATCGCCTACTTCCAGAACAAGCGCTCGCGCGGCTACGACCTGTGCATCTACATGCTGGGCGCGGACCACCACGGCTACATCGGCCGTCTGAAGGCCGCCGCCGCCGCGTTCGGCGACAACCCGGACACCGTCGAGGTGCTCATCGGCCAGATGGTGAACCTGCTCAAAGACGGTGCGGCATTCCGCATGTCGAAGCGGGCGGGCACCGTGGTCACCCTCGACGACCTGGTCGAGGCGATCGGCGTGGACGCCGCCCGGTACTCACTGGTGCGCTCCTCGGTGAACTCCAGCATCGATATCGACCTCGATTTGTGGAGCAAGGCCGACAGCGAGAACCCGGTCTACTACGTGCAGTACGCGCACGCCCGGACCAACAACATCATCGGCAATGCCGCCGCATTCGACTTCGATTCGGTGACACCGGACTTCAGCCTGATGACCGCCGATCGGGAAGGCGCGATCATCCGCACCCTCGGCGAGTACCCGCGGGTGGTGGCGACCGCCGCCGAACTGCGTGAGCCGCATCGCGTCGTCCGCTACCTCGAGGAACTGGCCGGTGTCTACCACCCGTTCCAGTCCGATAAGGACATGCGGGTCATCCCGCAGGGCGACGATCCCGTCACCCCCCGAAATGCCGCTCGCCTCGAGCTGGTCAAGGCCACCCGTCAGGTTCTCGCCAATGGCCTCGGCCTGCTAGGCGTCTCTGCTCCGGAGCGTATGTAATGAGTGCCCACCCCGCCGGTCCCCGCCACGCCGACATCCCGCACGCCCCCAGTCTGGCCGAGCGCCCGAGCGATCCGCGTCAGATGATCGATCTGCCCGCGAATGTCTGGCCGCGCAATGCCTCTCGCGATGCCGACGGCGTCGTCCGCCTGGCCGGCGTGCCGGTGCACGAGCTGGCCGCCGACTTCGGCACCCCGCTCTTCATCATCGACGAGGACGACTTCCGTTCCCGCTGCCGCGATATGGTCCGCGCCTTCGGCGAGGGCGCGCGAGTCCACTACGCCTCCAAGGCTTTCCTGTGCGGCGAGATCGCCCGCTGGATCCGCGACGAGGGCCTGCACCTGGACGTCTGCTCCGGCGGCGAACTGGCGGTGGCGCTGCATGCCGGGTTCCCGGCCGAGCGAATCGCCCTGCACGGCAACAATAAAGCCCTGACCGAGCTGGAGATGGCCGTTCAGGCGGGCGTCGGCCACGTGGTGCTGGACTCGCTGATCGAGATCGAGCGCCTGGAGGCCGTGGCCAAGGCCGCGGGCAAGGTCCAGGAAGTCCTGGTCCGTGTCACCGTCGGCGTGGAAGCCCATACCCACGAATACATTTCGACCGCGCACGAGGATCAGAAGTTCGGCTTCTCCATTGCCGGCGGCGATGCCATGCAGGCCATCGCCCGCGTCTTCGAGTCCGACAATCTGCGCCTGGTCGGCCTGCACAGCCACATCGGCTCGCAGATCTTCGAGATCGACGGTTTCGAGATCTCTACCCGCCGCATGCTGGGCCTGCTGCGCGAGGCCGTCGACAAGTTCGGCGTGGAACGCGCCGCACAGATCAATGTGCTGGATCTCGGTGGCGGCCTGGGTATTTCGTACCTGCCGAACGACGATCCGCCGTCCCTGGACGATTTCGCCGCCAACCTGCGCCGCATTGTGGCCGAGGAGGCCGAGCGCGCGGGCCTGCCCATGCCGACCATCGCGGTCGAGCCTGGCCGCGCCATCGCCGGTCCGGGCACGGTGACGCTGTACGAGGTCGGCACCATCAAAGATGTTGTGCTGGATGCCGGTCTGCGTCGCCGCTATGTCAGCGTCGACGGCGGCATGAGTGACAATATCCGGCCCGCGCTGTATCAGGCCGAGTACGACTGCCGCCTGGTCTCGCGTTCCAGCGAGGCCACCGCCGTCGTGGCTCGTGTGGTCGGAAAGCATTGCGAGAGTGGGGATATCGTCATTCGCGATACCTGGCTCCCGGCCGATGTCGGCCCGGGTGATCTGGTCGCGGTGGCGGCGACCGGCGCGTACTGCTACTCGATGTCGAGCCGTTACAACCTGCTCACGCGGCCCGCGGTGGTCGCTGTGCGAGACGGCAAGGCGCGCTTGATTCTTCGCCGCGAAACGGTGGAGGACCTACTCAGCTTGGAGGTGAAGGCATGACCGAGGTAGCCAACGCTGCTGTCAAGAACGGCGTGTGGGGATCTGATCACCCGATCGGTGTCGCGGTCCTCGGCATGGGCACGGTCGGCACGGAGGTGGTGCGCGTCATTCGCGACCACGCCGAGGACCTGTGCAACCGGGTGGGTGCTCCCGTGGTGCTGCGCGGTGTTTCGGTGCGCGATCTGAGCAAGGACCGCGGCATCGACCCGTCCCTGCTCACCACCGATGCCGAGGCCCTGGTCGCCCGCGACGATGTGGACATCGTCGTCGAGGTGATGGGCGGCATCGACCCGGCCCGCGCCCTGATCAAGGCCGCGCTCACCGCCGGAAAGTCCGTGGTCACCGCCAATAAGGCGCTGCTCGCCGACTACACCGGCGAACTGGCCACGGCCGCCGAGAGCAACCGCGCCGACCTCTACTTCGAGGCCGCGGTCGCCGGAGCCATCCCGGTGGTCCGCCCGCTCATCCAGTCGCTGTCCGGCGACCGGGTGAATCGCGTGGTGGGAATCGTGAACGGCACCACCAACTTCATCCTCTCCGCCATGGCCGAGACCGGCGCCGACTACAGCGACGTGCTCGCCGAGGCCACCCGCCTGGGCTACGCGGAGGCCGACCCGACCGCCGACGTGGAGGGCTATGACGCCGCCGCCAAGGCCGCGATTCTCGCCTCGGTCGCCTTCCATACCCGCGTCACCTCGGCCGATGTCTACCGCGAGGGCATCACCAAGATCACTTCCGAGGATCTGGAGACCGCCGCCGCCGTCGGCTGCACCGTGAAGCTGCTGGCCATGGCCGAGCGCGTCGTCGAAGAGGGCGGCAAGGACCACATCTCGGTCCGCGTCTACCCGGCCCTCATCCCGCGCAAGCACCCCCTCGCCGCGGTCTCCGGCGCGTTCAATGCCGTGGTCGTGGAGGCCGAGAACGCCGGTCGCCTGATGTTCTACGGCCAGGGCGCGGGCGGCGCTCCCACCGCGTCGGCCGTCATGGGCGACCTGGTGATGGCCGCGCGCAACAAGTTCTACGGCGGTCGCGCGCCGGGTGAGTCGGTTTACGCTGAACTGCCGATCGCTCCGATCGGCGACACCCCCACCCGCTACCACGTGAACATGCAGGTCGCAGACCGCGCCGGCGTGCTGCAAGCGGTGGCCGGCGAATTCGCCAAGCATGGTGTCAGCATCTCGACGGTCCGCCAGGAAGGCCACGATTCGGGCGCTCGCCTGGTTGTGGTGACCCACCACGCGCAGGAATCGGCGCTGGCCGATACCGTTGCCGCGTTGGCTGAACTGGACTCCGTCACGTCCGTGACCAGTGTTCTGAGATTGGAAGGCACCGAGGAATGAGTACGACTGCGGGCTCTGCCGTGCATACCCCGTGGCCGGGGTTGATCGCCGCGTACCGGGATCGGCTGCCGCTCGGCGCTGACTGGGAACCGGTGACGCTCTTCGAGGGCGGCACGCCGCTCGTTCAGGCTCACTACCTGTCGCAGCTCACCGGCTGCGAGGTGTACCTCAAGGTCGAAGGCGCGAACCCGACCGGTTCCTTCAAGGACCGCGGCATGACCATGGCCATGACCGAGGCCAAGGCCAGCGGCAAGACCGCCGTCCTGTGCGCCTCCACCGGCAACACCTCGGCCTCGGCCGCCGCCTACGCGACCCGCGCGGGCCTGCACTGCGCGGTGCTGATCCCGCAGGGCAAGATCGCCATGGGCAAGCTGGCCCAGGCGGTCATGCTGGGCGCGAAGATCATTCAGGTCGAGGGCAATTTCGACGACTGCCTGGAGCTGGCCCGCAAGGTCACCGCCGACTTCCCCGAGGTCGGCCTGGTGAACTCGGTCAACCCGTACCGCATCGAGGGCCAAAAGACCGCCGCCTTCGAAATCGCGGACGTCCTGGGCAAGGCCCCCGACGTCCACATCCTCCCGGTCGGCAACGCGGGAAACATCACCGCGTACTGGAAGGGCTACAGCGAGTACTTCGCCGACGGCGTCACCACCTCGCGCCCGCGCATGCTGGGCGTGCAGGCCGCCGGTGCCGCGCCGCTGGTCAATGGTGCTCCGGTCAAGGATCCCGAAACCATCGCCACCGCCATCCGGATCGGTTCGCCCGCATCCTGGAACGGTGCGATGAACGCCAAGGACGAGTCCGGCGGCGCCTTCCGGGCCGCCACCGATGACGAGATCCTCGAGGCGTACCGCCTGGTCGCGAGCCGCGAAGGCGTGTTCGTGGAGCCCGCCTCGGCGGCCTCGGTCGCCGGTCTGCTGGCCGCGCACGCGGACGGCTGGCTGGAGCCCGGCCAGACCGTCGTCTGCACGGTGACCGGCAATGGCCTCAAGGACCCGGACAACGCCCTCAAGGGCATGCCCGAGGTCAAGCCGATCGCGGTCGACCCGGTCGCCATCGCGCACGAGCTCGAGCTGGCCTGACCTTGAATTCGCGTGAAGGTCAGTTGATGACCAGGACCCTGCCACCGGGACTCACCGTCACGGTGCGGGTTCCGGCATCCAGCGCCAATCTGGGGCCGGGTTTCGATTCCCTCGGAATCGCTTTGGGGCTTTTCGACGAGATCGTGGTGTCCACCACGGACTCCGGGCTCACCATCAGGGTCGAGGGGGAGGGCGCCGACGAGGTGCCCTGGGGCCCTTCGCATCTGGTGGTGCGGGCCATCGAACGCGGCCTGCAGGCGGCGGGCGTCTGGGCGGACGGCCTGGACGTGGTGTGCCGCAATGTGATTCCGCATTCGCGAGGTTTGGGTTCTTCGGCGTCGGCGGTGGTCGGCGGTCTGGCCGCCGGTCGCGGCCTGGCCGGGAAGTTCGATCCCGAACTGGCTTACGACGATTCGGTCATGGTGCAGCTGGCCTCGGAATTCGAGGGTCATCCCGACAATGCGGCGGCCAGCATTCTGGGCGGAATCGTGGTGTCCTGGACGGAAACCGACCGTCCGGCCGAATCCAATGGCGCCACCGAGCATCACCCCCGCGCGTACCGTGCGGTGCGCCTGGAGGCGAATTCCGCACTGCGACCGGTGGTTCTGATCCCGGAAGAGCACTCTTCCACCGCGCATACCCGGGGTCTGCTGCCGGATATGGTGCCGCATGTGGACGCGGCGTTCAATGCCAGCCGCGCCGCGCTCGCGGTAGTCGCCTTGACGGAACGTCCGGACCTGCTCATGCCCGCCACCGCGGACCGGCTACACCAGGGTTACCGGGCCTCCGCACTGCCGCTCACCACGAAGTGGATCGAACGACTGCGCGCCGCCGGCATCCCGGCCACCGTGTCGGGCGCGGGCCCGACCGTCTTGGCCTTCACGACCAGCGAATTCCCCGCCGAGCTGCGTGAACTCGCACTCGCGGACGGCTTGCGCGTGCTCGAACCGGGCATCGCCGACGGCGTATCGGTGGATTGACAGCGCGCCTGCCTTGCCGACGATGGGGGTGGGAGCTATCCTGAGCGAGTCCGTACATCGTGCGCGTCAGTCGCCGGTGCTTCATCAGGGCAAAATCGCTCCAGAGGCTCCTTGCTCGGGCTCGAAGCTTGAGGCTCGATACTTGGGGGTAGCCAGTCAACTGGAATGATCTCTCCCACCCTGCCGTTCGATGAACACCAGCACTCGGTGAAGCCCACATAGTGGTGCCCCAACCGGCCCGGCGAGACCGGCGATACGGCATCCGAGCCCGGCATACGACCGGGCTGCAGGAGGAACCCTCGAAGTGGCACACGGCACTCGAGGGAAGGAAAGGATTTCCGTGACAGATACGGACCTGCTCGCGACACCCGGGGTGGAAAGTGATTCACATTCCTCGGATCGCGAAAGTGACTCCGGACAGATTTCGAAGATGAGCGAACAAACTGACGTCGCACGATCGGGGCTGACTGGAATGTTGTTGCCGCAGTTGCGTGCGCTTGCGGGAGAACTCGGTATCCGAGGTACTTCCGGGATGCGTAAGGGTGATCTCATCGCCGCCATCAAGGAGAATCAGTCGGGTGGTGGAGCCAAGGCTTCCGCCCCGGCAGCCGAACCCGCGCCCGCCAAGGCCGTGCGGAACGATGCCAAGGCCGGTAAGGCCAAGGCCGAGGCTGCGCCGAGCGGCGGGGAGTCCGCATCGGCCCCTGCCGAGACTGCTCCGGCGAAGACCGAGTCCGCGAAGGCCGAGGTGAAGGCGGAGGCTCCGGCCAAGACCGCCGAGCCCGCTAGCCACGACAGTGCTAGCCACGTGAATGCCTCTGACACGCGGGAATCCAAGCGCGAAGAGTCTGAAGGTAGCCGCTCCGAGAGTGGCGATGACGGCCGCGAGGGTGGCCAGCGTGGCCGCGGACGGCAGCGTCGGGGCCGCGAGCAGCGGGCCGCCGCCGCGACCGGCAATGCCGAGTCGGGTGCCGCCACGGACACTGCCGCCGGTGAGCAGAAGGCTGACCAGGAAGGCGGTGAGCGTCGCCGCGAGCGCAATAACAATCAGCAGAACGGCGGCCAGAACCGCGAGAACCGCGGCAACCAGCAGAACCGTGAGAACCAGAACGGCACTGCCCGCGGTGGAAACAATGGCCCCGATCGCGATCGGGACCGGGCGCGCAATAACGATGACGACGAGGAAGGCGGCCGCGGTCGCCGGGGACGTCGTTTCCGTGAGCGTCGCCGTGGGCGTGACCGCGAAGACGGTGGCACCACCACCGGTGGCGGTAGTGATGCCCGCGACGTGGAGATCCGCGAGGACGACGTCCTGCAGCCGGTCGCCGGCATCCTCGATGTCCTCGACAACTACGCGTTCGTCCGCACCTCCGGCTACCTGGCCGGCCCGAACGACGTGTACGTGTCGATGAACCTGGTCCGCAAGAACGGCCTGCGCCGCGGTGACGCCATCACCGGTGCGGTCCGCGCTCCGCGCGACGGCGATCAGAGCAACCAGCGGCAGAAGTTCGATCCGCTGGTGCGGTTGGACACGGTCAATGGCGCGGATACCGACTCCGCGAAGCGCCGACCGGATTTCAACAAGCTGACCCCGCTGTACCCGAATCAGCGACTGCGGCTGGAAACTCAGCCGAACAAGCTGACCACGCGCATCATCGATCTGATCATGCCGATCGGTAAGGGTCAGCGCGCGCTGATCGTGTCGCCGCCCAAGGCCGGTAAGACCACGATCATGCAGGACATCGCGAACGCGATCTCGGTCAACAACCCCGAGTGCTACCTCATGGTCGTCCTGGTGGACGAGCGTCCCGAGGAAGTGACCGATATGCAGCGCTCCGTGCGCGGCGAGGTCATCGCGTCGACGTTCGACCGGCCGCCGAGTGACCACACCCAGGTCGCCGAACTCGCCATCGAGCGGGCCAAGCGCCTGGTGGAAATGGGCCAGGACGTCGTCGTGCTGCTCGACTCGATCACTCGATTGGGTCGCGCGTACAACAACTCGTCCCCGGCGTCGGGCCGAATCCTTTCCGGTGGTGTGGATTCCACCGCGCTGTACCCGCCCAAGCGGTTCCTCGGCGCGGCCCGCAATATCGAAGACGGCGGCTCGCTCACCATCATCGCCACGGCGATGGTGGAGACCGGTTCCACCGGTGACACGGTCATCTTCGAGGAGTTCAAGGGCACGGGTAATGCCGAGCTCAAGCTCGATCGCAAGATCGCCGAGCGCCGCGTGTTCCCCGCGGTCGATGTCAACCCGTCCGGCACCCGCCGCGACGATCTACTGATGTCGCCCGATGAGGCCGCGGTCCTGCACAAGCTCCGGCGCGTGCTGTCCGGCCTGGACTCGCATCAGGCCATCGACCTGCTGGTCGACCGGTTGAAGAAGACCAAGAGCAATGTCGAGTTCCTGATGACGGTCTCCAAGACCGCCCCGGGCGCGATCGACGAATAGCTCTGGCGCACAAGGTCATACACGACGAAGGCCCCGCTACGGCGGGGCCTTCGCCGTATCTGCACCGGGCGGGGGCTGTAGAAGAACAACCCGATCAGCGCCGCGCCGTAGATCATGCAACCCAGGATGAGCGCGGTCACGGCGCCGGCACTCTCCAGAGGGAGAGGCTCGGAGCCGGACGCCGTGACCGCTGTGTAGGTGAGCGTGCCGTCCCCGTGCGACGGGATAGGGGTCGGGTTCATGGGCCCCGCCGCAGTACCGGACTCCCCGGGAGCCGTGCACCAGCCCACGATCACGATCAGGCTCAACCCGGCCAGGACCACCCCCGCGACGGCTTCCGCGCGTCGCCGGTGTGCCCACCCGGCGACCGTTCGCGCGGATAACGGGAATAGGGACCCCGTTGTCGCGTCCATCCTGGTCACAGTCGACCTTCCCGTCGTCGTAAGCCTCTTCTCACCTGGGCACTACTCTATGAACAGTAGTGTTCGCATACCTGAGTAGCCAACTACTCGACTTCCAGCCTGGCCCAGACCCTGGAAATATGCGTGCCCGTAGTTTCTTGGGGTGGGAACTTTGGGGGCATGTCGGATATCGGTAGCAACGCTAACGTTCGGCGCGTAATTTTCCGATCCCTTTTTGGAGTTCCCATGCGTCGCACGCTCGCCACGGCCGCCGCCGTGACCGCCCTGTCCCTGTCCGCCTTCGGCGGTGCCGCCACGGCCCTCGCCGACGTGCCGCTGACCACCCCGGAACCGGTGGCCGCCTCGGAGCCGGTGGCCTCGTCCGGTTCAGGATCCGGTTCCGCCAGTACGTTCGCCCAGCTCCTTACTCAGCTCAACAACGGGTCGGCCACCTGCTCCACGGAGCACATAATCCTTTGCTGAGGCTCGGTCGGCTGATCAGGGCTGGAATATTTCTGGGGTAGCCGGACGTATATACTGCTACGTCGGCAACCATGCCTAAGTCGGTTCCGGTTCACGTCATCACCATCAGGCGACCCGGAGCCATTCGAAAGGACACCATGAAGGCAGGAATTCACCCCACGTACGTCGATACGACGGTCGTGTGCGGCTGCGGCAACACCTTCCAGACCAAGAGCACCAAGGAGTCGGGCCAGATCTCGGTCGAGGTCTGCTCCCAGTGCCACCCGTTCTACACGGGCAAGCAGAAGATCCTCGACACCGGCGGCCGCGTGGCCCGCTTCGAGGCTCGCTACGGCAAGCGCGCCAACAAGGCTCCGGCCGAAGCCGCTTCCGAATAGATGCCCTGTCGACGCCCGTCCTGCCTAGTGCAGGCCGGGCGTCGCTGTGTTTGTTTGCCCTCCGCTTCGCTCCGGGCTGTTCGCGGCCCCCTAAGTCTCGGTTCTTCCCTCCCTCCGCTCCTCCGCTTCGCTCCCCCGCTCCACTCAGTCCAGAACCAAGACGGGCCGCGAACCTTGGGGTGAGGGGAATCTGGAAACCTGTTGTGAAGAATTCCCATCGAAGGAGCACCTGCCATGGCCGACAAGACTGCGGCCCCGTCCGCGATCGACGACATTCTGGCCGAATACGCCGGTCTGGAAGCGCAGCTGGCCGATCCGGCCCTGCACAACGATCCCGGTGCGGCACGGCGGGTGGGCAAGCGCTTCGCCGAACTCGGCCCGATCATGGCGGCCTACAACAAGCTGACCACCGCGCAGGACGATCTCGCCGCCGCCGTGGAGCTGGCCGCCGATGACTCGTCCTTCGCCGCGGAAGTGCCCGGCTTGCAGGAACAGGTCACCGAATTCCACAAGGTCCTCACCGACCTGCTCGCACCGCGCGACCCGCACGATGCCGACGACATCGTGCTGGAAGTGAAGTCCGGTGAGGGCGGCGAGGAATCGGCGCTGTTCGCCGCCGACCTGGCCCGCATGTACATCCGCTATGCGGAGAAGCACGGCTGGAAGGTCGAGGTGCTCGGCGTCACCTACTCCGACCTGGACGGCTACAAGGAAGCCAGCTTCTCCATCAAGAGCAAGGAACCCACCCGCGACGGCGTCTGGTCCCGGCTCAAGTTCGAGGGCGGCGTGCACCGCGTGCAGCGCGTCCCCGTCACCGAATCGCAGGGCCGCATCCACACCTCCGCCGCCGGCGTGCTCGTGTACCCGGAGCCCGATGAGGTCGAGCAGGTCGAGATCGACGAGAAGGATCTGCGCGTCGACGTCTACCGCTCCTCCGGCAAGGGCGGCCAGGGCGTCAACACCACCGACTCCGCCGTGCGCCTCACCCACCTGCCCACCGGACTGGTCGTGACCTGCCAGAACGAGCGGTCCCAGCTACAGAACAAGATCCGCGCCATGCAGGTCCTCGCGGCTCGCCTGCAGGCTCTGGCCGAAGAGCAGGCCGACGCCGAGGCCGCCTCCGGCCGCGCCGCCCAGATCCGCACCGTGGACCGCTCCGAACGCATCCGCACCTACAACTTCCCGGAAAACCGCATCGCCGATCACCGCATCGGCTTCAAGGCACACAACCTGGACTCGGTCCTGCAGGGCAACCTGGACGATCTGCTCAACGCGCTCGGCGACGCCGACCGCGCCGCCCGCCTCGCCGCCGAATGATGTGAACGCCTTGGGGAAAGTGCCGACTGATCTCGCAAGATCGGGGTAACTCCCGGGGTACCCCCAAGACGCGCCTCGTCGCGAACCGCCGGTCCGGTGCGAAAGTCTCACGGCACCCGACGGCCGGCAAAAGGCGCGGAGAGGCGGGTTAGCGGTTTCAGGGATCGTGGGCGCGGGGTGTCTAGATTCATGCCAGCATTGGCGAGGACAGGAAAGGCGGCGAATCGTGAGTCGTGAACCATTGCGTCCGGCTATTCGAGCGGCCGCCGAAACACTGCAAGCGGCCGGGGTACACAGCCCGCTCGCCGACGCCGAACTCCTCGCCGCCCATGTGCTGGGCGTGGACCGCATGCGCCTGGCCCTGGTACCCATGGTGACCCCGGACCAGCTGGAGGAATTCCGGAAACTGGTCGCGCGCCGCGCGGAACGCTTTCCGCTGCAACACCTTACGGGCACCGCGGCAATGGGGGAGATCGATCTCGCGGTCGGCCCCGGCGTCTTCATCCCGCGCCCGGAAACCGAGCTGCTGTTCGCCTGGGCCCTGGGACAGCTGGAGGCGATCGGCCACGACCACCAGCCCATCGTCGTCGACCTCTGCACCGGCTCGGGCGCCCTCGCCCTGGCCATCGCACACGCCCGCCCCGACGCCCAGGTACACGCCGTCGAACTCGACCCGGAAGCCCTCACCTGGGCCCGCCGCAATGCCCTCCAACTGGCCGACGAGGGTGACACCCCCATCGACCTGCACGCCGGAGACGTCACCGACCCCAGCATCCTGGACCACCTGAACGGCCGCGTCGACGTCGTCGTCTCCAATCCGCCCTACATCCCCGAGGGCGCGCAACTGGACCCCGAAGTGGCCGACCACGATCCCCACCGCGCCCTCTTCGGCGGCCCGGACGGCCTGGACGTCATCCGCCCCATGATCGGCAATATCGCCCGCCTGCTCCGCCCCGAGGGTTCCGTGGCCATCGAGCACGACGACACCAATGGGGGAGACGTCGCGGCCCTGCTGACCGCACAGGGGGGCTTCACCTCCGTGGTCGAACACCCCGACCTCGCAGGCAAACCCCGCTTCGTGGCCGCCCGCCGCACCGCCTGACCAGACGGCCGGGCCGCAAAGTACGGGCGCGGCGCGGGGGTGTTCGGGGATTCGTGCCAAGATGTTGGCCGTGAGTACCGTCTATGACTGTGCCGATCCCGATTCGCGTGCCGCCGGGCTGAATGCGGCGCGGAGCACGCTGAAATCCGGGCGATTGGCCGTGATTCCGACCGATACCTTGTATGGGTTGGCGGCCGACGCGTTCGACAGTCAGGCCGTGAGTGCGCTGCTGGCCGCCAAACGGCGGGGCCGGGACATGCCGGTGCCGGTGCTGGTCGGGTCGTGGAACACGATCGACGGACTGGTGTTCTCGGTGCGTCCGCAGGCTCGCGAACTGATTCGCGCGTTCTGGCCCGGCGGGCTGAGTCTCGTTGTGCAGCAAGCGCCTTCGCTGGCCTGGGATCTCGGCGACGCGCGCGGCACCGTCATGCTGCGCATGCCGCTGCATCCGGTCGCGCTCGAATTGCTGCGTGAGGTGGGCCCGCTCGCGGTGTCCAGCGCCAATGTCTCCGGACAGCCGCCGGCCACCACCGCGGCCGAGGCGCAGGCACAGCTGGGCGATCTGGTCGGGGTCTACCTCGACGGTGGCCCGGCCGATCACGCGGTCGCCTCCACCATCGTGGATCTGACCTCCGATACGCCGCGCATTCTGCGCGAGGGTGCGATTCCGGCGGAGAAGGTCGCGGAGGTCCTCGGCATGTCGCCCGAGGAACTGCGGGCTGGGTCTAATTCGAACGATGCGCGGTGACGGCCCACTAAATGCTGTTGAGTCAGGGCGTTTTCAGCCAGGGCGCGGTCGTCCCGCTGCGGGAGCTGCTGCTGGTGCTGCTCGTCGCCTCGGTCGTGACCTTCCTGCTGACCGGCGGAATCCGGGTGCTGGCCATCGCCTTCGGCGCGGTCGCCGTGCCACGCGAGCGCGACGTGCACGTGAAGCCGATTCCGCGCATGGGCGGTGTGGGCATCTACCTGGGCCTGCTCATGGCCGTGCTGTTCGCGCATCAGCTGCCCGCCCTGCGCCGCGGCTTCGAATATCCGCGCGATATTCCGGCGGTGCTGGCCGCGAGCACCCTGATCGTGCTGGTCGGCATAATCGACGACCGCTGGGGCCTGGACTGGCTGACCAAGCTGGTCGGCCAGATCACCGCCGCGGGCGTGATGGCCGCAATGGGTTTGAGCTGGGTCGCCATCTACAACCCCTTCACCAATGAGACGGTGGTGCTCGATCCGCTGCAGGGCGGTTTGGTCACCGTCGGCATTACCGTCGTCATGATCAATGCGATGAATTTCGTCGACGGCCTCGACGGTCTGGCCGCCGGACTGGGTTTCATTGCCTCCGTCGCGGTTTTCGTGTTCACCGTGGGACTGCTGTACGAGGTGGGCGGCGCCACCGACACGTATCCGCCCGCGCTGCTGGCGGCGGCAATGGCCGGTGGCTGTCTCGGATTTCTGCCGCACAATTTCCAGCCCGCCCGCATTTTCATGGGTGATTCCGGTTCCATGCTGATCGGATTGATGCTGGCCGCGATCTCCACCGGCGCTTCCGGAAGAATTCCGTTGCAGGGTTACGGCCCGCGCGACATCGTGGGTCTGCTGTCACCACTGTTGCTGGTGGGAGCGGTGATGTTCATTCCGGTGCTGGATATCGTGATGGCTATCTACCGGCGTAAGCGCGCGGGTGTGAGTTGGTCCACGCCGGACAAAATGCATCTGCATCACCGTTTGCTCCAGATCGGCCATTCGCACCGCCGCGTGGTGCTGGTGATCTATCTCTGGGTGAGCGTGTTCGCATTCGGCGCGGTGGGCGCCTCGCTCATGGATCGCCGCCTGGTGGTGCTGTTGTTCGCCGCCGGGCTGGTTTTCGCGTTGGTCGTCACCGCGGTCCCGTCCTGGCGGGAGCTGACCGCCCGCAAACCACCTCGCGATCACGATCACGCCGCCGGGTAGAGTTGCCCCCCGTGAGCACGCCTTCCGACCCCGGTCACGACGCCCCGCTGCGGGCCGCGCTGCGCTACGGCATCGCCGGTTTGGCTGTGCTGGTTGTGGTTTCGGCAATTCTGTCGTCCATCTTCGCCGGACTGCCCGGCCTGTGGGGTGCGCTGCTCGGCGCGGCCATCGGCGGCGGTTTCATCCTGACCACCGCGGCGTCGGTGTTGTTCAGCGCGAAGATCGAGTCCGGCCTGCAGGGCATCGTGCTGCTGGGGAGCTGGGTCGGCAAGCTGCTGGTGGCGCTCGTCGTCATCGCGATCCTGCAGAAGTTCGACTTCTACAGCCCCGTCGCGCTGTTCCTGACCGTGGTCGGCGCGCTGCTGCTGGTGCTGGGCGCGGAGACGTACGGCCTACTGCGCCAACGGGTTCCGACGGTCGAAACGGAGCGCGATCTCTAGGATCGGCACTGTTCACCGGCCATTTAGGCCACCCCCTACACACTGTCGTAGATAACTTGATAAACTCTTTACTTGTAGGCAACCGAATCATCAGGGGGGTCACCTGAGACCCGCCTGAGAGTGCGTTATGCTTACAGCCGTACCGGACCCCATGGGTCACGGTTCTGCACCGTCGACGATGTCGCCGACGCGCGCTCAGACGCCCGGGCTTTGCCCGAACAGCTGCTGACGAACTTCGAGCCGACCTGAGTCGACCACCAGATCGTCAATGTCCGATCGAACCGCAGGTTAAAACTATGGCCTGCGGCCCGACCACGGGAGAGAACGCTGAGCGTCACCACTTTAGCGGGCGAGTTCCACGCGCCTTCGCTTGATGACTTCTTCCCCAAGGCTGTGCTGTTCGCGGACACGCCTTTCGAACTCGACCGTTTGATGCTTGTTCGCATCTTGATGTCGGCTGTTCTGCTGGCGGTGATGTTCGCTGCATTCCGTCGGCCGCAGCTGGTTCCGCGCGGTCTGCAGAATGTCGCCGAATCCGGTCTGGTGTTCGTCAAGGAACAGATCTGCGACGAGGTGCTGGGCAAGGAATCCGGTAAGAAGTTCTTCCCGCTGATCGCGACGATCTTCTTCTCCGTGCTGTTCCTGAACATCTCCGGCGTCATTCCGGGCCTGAACATCTCCTCGAACGCGCGAATCGGTATGCCGCTCGTGCTCGCTGTTCTCGCGTACGTCACGTTCAACTACGTGGGTATCAAGAAGTACGGCTTCCTGAAATACATGCGCTCGAGCATTGTCGTGCCGAATGTGCCGCCCGCCCTGCACGTGCTGCTGATTCCGATCGAGTTCCTCTCGACCTTCATTCTGCGCCCGTTCACGCTGACCGTCCGACTCATGGCCAACATGCTGGCCGGACACATCATGCTGGTGCTGTTCTTCAGCGCCACCCAGTTCTTCCTGTTCGACGCCGCCTCGTGGATGAAGGTGTTCTCGCCGTTCTCGCTGCTCGCGGGCTTCGGCTTCACCCTCTTCGAACTGCTGGTGGTCTTCCTTCAGGCCTACGTGTTCGCGCTGCTGACCGCTGTGTACATCGGTCTCGCGCAGCACGCCGACTCTCACTGACGACCAACCGGTACAACACCTAAACCTGCCTTACACGCCGCCCGGCGGGTGGGCGACAGAAAGGGAATGGAACACACATGAGCACCCTCTCCTACCTGGCTGCTGAAGTTGCCGAGTCCAAGGCCAAGGGCTACGGCGCCATCGGCTACGGTCTCGCCGCGATCGGCCCCGGCATCGGCGTGGGCATCGTGGTCGGCAAGACCATCGAGGGCATCGCCCGTCAGCCCGAGCTCCAGGGCACCCTCCGGACCACCATGTTCCTGGGTATCGCATTCACCGAGGCCCTGGCGCTGATCGGCCTCGTCGCCGGCTTCATCTTCTGATTTCGGATAACAGATGAACTCCATCTACTTGGCCGCGGCTGAGACGGGTTCCGACAGGAACCCCCTCATCCCGGAGACGTACGACATTTTCTGGTCGGCGGTCTGCCTCCTGGTCATCGGTTTCGCGTTCTACAAGTACGTGATCCCGCGTCTGACCAAGGTGCTCGATGAGCGCTCGGAGAAGATCGAAGGCGGAATCGCCAAGGCCGAGGCCGTGCAGGCCGAGGCGCAGGCGACCCTGCAGCAGTACCAGGAGCAGCTGGCCGAGGCTCGCCTCGAGGCAGCGCGCATCCGTGAGGAAGCCCGCACCCAGGGCCAGACGATTCTGGCTCAGATGCGCACCGATGCCCAGGCCGAGGCCGACCGCATCGTCGCAGCGGGTCACACCCAGCTGGAAGCCCAGCGCCAGCAGATCGTGACCGAGCTGCGTTCCGAGCTCGGCCGTACCGCGGTCGACTTGGCCGAGAAGATCATCGGTCAGTCGGTGGCCGATGAGGCCAAGCAGGCGGCGTCGATCGACCGGTTCCTCCAGGAGCTGGACGCGAACGCCGGCATCGGGGTCGGAAGGTAACGAACCGAAAGTGGGAAGCATGTACGCAGCGAGCCGCGAGGCGAGCTCCCGTGCGCGGGAAGCTCTTCGGGCCGCTCTGACCGGAAGCGACACCGTCGCGGCCACGACGGGCTCCGAACTGTTCGCCGTTGTCGCCGTCCTCGACGACCAGCGCTCGCTGCGTGTGGCGCTCGCGGATAAGTCGGTGTCGAGCTCGGCTCGTGCCGAGCTGGCCGAACGCCTGTTCGGCGGCAAGGTCAGCGGAGCCACCCAGACGGTGCTGACCACCGCGGTGGCCCAGGACTGGTCCCGCGCCCGCGATCTGGTCGACACGCTGGTTCTGCTCGGCCGAGAAGCGCTGCTGCGCGCCGCGGAGGATCGCGGCCGTCTCACCGCCGTCGAGGACGAGCTGTTCCGGCTGGGCCGGATCGTCGAGGACAACCCCGCGCTGGAGCAGGCGCTGACCGATCACGGCAAGCCGGCTGCGGCCAAGCGTGAACTCGTGCAGCGTCTGCTCGCGGGCAAGGTCGAGGACATCACCCTGGAGCTGGCTCAGCAGGCCGTCGCACGCAGTAAGGGCGACGTGGGCGAGGCCTTCGACCAGCTGTCCGATCTGGCGGCGTCGCTCCGGGAGCAGATCGTGGCGCACGTGCGTGCCGCGACCGCCCTGACGCCGCAGCAGCGCGAGCAGCTGGCTGCCTCGCTGCAGCGCATCTACGACAAGCCCGTCACGGTGCACGTGCAGGAGGACCCGACCTTGCTGGCCGGTGTCGTCGTGCGCGTGGGCGACGACTTGATCGACGGCAGCGCCGTCGGCCGACTGCAGCGTTTGCGCCAGAGCCTGTCCTGACAGGGGACTCGGGCTCCGGCCGACAAACGCACCAACACACCGACATTCGAGACCACAGCGAGAGCAGGAAGAACATGGCGGAGCTGACGATCTCCCCCGATGAGATCCGTAGCGCGATCGAGAGCTACACCCAGAGCTACACCCCGGAAACCTCCATCGAGGAAGTGGGCGTCGTTACCGATACCGGCGACGGTATCGCCCACATCAGCGGCCTCCCCGGCGCGATGGCGAACGAGCTGCTGGAATTCCCCGGCGGCGTGCTCGGCGTCGCGCTGAACCTGGAGGACACCAACATTGGTGCCGTCGTCCTGGGTGAGTTCGACACCATCGAGGAGGGCCAGCAGGTCCGCCGCACCGGCGACGTGCTCTCGGTCCCCGTGGGCGACAACTTCCTGGGCCGCGTCGTGAACCCGCTGGGTGCCCCGATCGACGGCCTCGGCGAGATCGAGTCCGACGAGCGTCGCGTGCTCGAGCTGCAGGCCGCGACCGTGCTGGAGCGCCAGCCGGTCGGTGAGCCCCTGGCCACCGGCATCACCGCGATCGACGCCCTGACCGCCATCGGCCGCGGCCAGCGTCAGCTCGTCATCGGCGACCGCAAGACCGGCAAGACCGCGGTCTGCGTCGACGCCATCATCAACCAGAAGGCCAACTGGGCCTCGGGCGATCCGTCGAAGCAGGTGCGCTGCATCTACGTCGCGATCGGCCAGAAGGGTTCCACCATCGCGGGCGTCAAGGCCGCGCTGGAGGCCCACGGTGCGATGGAGTACACCACCATCGTCGCGGCTCCGGCCTCCGACTCCGCCGGCTTCAAATGGCTTGCGCCGTACACCGGTTCGGCCATCGGCCAGCACTGGATGTACCAGGGCAAGCACGTGCTGATCGTGTTCGACGATCTGTCGAAGCAGGCCGAGGCCTACCGCGCCATCTCGCTGCTGCTGCGTCGCCCGCCGGGCCGCGAGGCGTACCCGGGTGACGTCTTCTACCTGCACTCCCGTCTGCTGGAGCGTTGCGCGAAGCTGTCCGATGAGCTCGGTGCCGGTTCCATGACCGCGCTGCCGATCATCGAGACCAAGGCCAACGACGTGTCGGCGTTCATTCCGACCAACGTCATCTCCATCACCGACGGCCAGGTGTTCCTGGAGTCGGACCTCTTCAACAAGGGTGTCCGTCCGGCCATCAACGTCGGTATCTCGGTGTCCCGAGTCGGTGGCGCCGCGCAGACCAAGGCCATGAAGCAGGTCTCCGGTTCGCTGCGTCTGGAGCTGGCCTCCTACCGCGAGCTCGAGGCGTTCTCCGCCTTCGCCTCCGACCTGGATGCGGCCTCGCTGGCGCAGCTGGAGCGTGGCGCCCGCTGGGTCGAGCTGCTCAAGCAGGACCAGTACGCCCCGGTTTCCGTTGAGGACCAGGTTGTTTCGCTGTTCCTGGTCGACGCCGGCTACTACGACTCGGTGCCGGTGGACGACGTCCGCCGCTTCAATGTCGAGCTGCTCGAGTTCCTGCACGGTTCCGTGCAGGCCTCCTTCGACGCCCTCGCGGGTGGTTCGAAGAAGCTCGAGGGCGAGACCGCCGAATCCTTCAAGGTCGCGACCGACAAGTTCAAGCAGGGCTTCCTGGCTTCGGACGGCTCGCGCGTGGTCAACGAGGCCGAGGCTGGCAAGCTCGATCACGAAGAGGTCGAGTCGCTGTCCGTCACTCGCAAGCACGTCGAGAAGTAAGAACGGCGAAGCGATGCGACTGTCTGACTCGAGGAATGAAGGGAGTGTGAACCGCTAATGGCAAGCGTGCGCGAACTGCGCTCCCGAATTCGTTCCGTGAGCTCGATCAAGAAGATCACCAAAGCGCAAGAGCTGATCGCGACCTCGCGAATCAGCAAGGCGCAGGCCCGGGTCGCGGCTGCCAAGCCGTACGCGGAGGAGATCACCAAGGTGCTCGCCGAATTGGCAGGCGCCAGTGGCAATCTCAACCATCCGCTGCTCACCGAGCGCCCCAACGCGCGGCGTGCCGCGGTCCTGGTGATCACCAGTGACCGCGGTATGTGCGGTGGCTACAACTCGAATGTGCTCAAGCGCACCGAGGAGCTGCTGACCACGCTGCGTTCCGAAGGCAAAGAGCCGGTGCTGTACGTGATGGGCGCCAAGGGCCTCACGTTCTACACCTTCCGTAAGCGTGATGTGAACGGATCGTGGACCGGCTTCTCCCAGTCGCCCAACTATGTGGACGCCTCCGCGGCGTGCAACCACCTGGTCGAGGCGTTCATGGCGGGAGCCGACGGCGAAGTTGCCGCTCCCAATGGGGACGGCACCATGGCCGGTGTCGATGAACTGCACATCGTCTACACGCGTTTCGTGTCGATGCTGTCGCAGGTACCCGAGGTCCGCCGCCTGGCTCCCATCCAGGTGAGCTATGTGGACGAGAACTACGATCTGGGCGAGGACAGCTTCTCCGACTCCGAGTCGGCGGATGTCCACGCGCAGTACGAGTTCGAGCCGGATGCGGACGTCCTGCTGGGCGCGCTGCTGCCGAAGTACATCAACACTCGGATTTACTCGTCGCTGCTCGACGCGGCGGCATCGGAGTCGGCTGCGCGCCGCACCGCGATGAAGGCTGCCACGGATAACGCTACGGATCTGGTGAATTCACTGACCCGTACCGCGAACTCCTTGCGCCAGGCCGGAATCACGCAGGAAATCACGGAAATCGTCGGTGGCGCCAACGCGCTGGCGTCGTCCTCGGACCGCGACTAGACACGGAAGAGAAGCAATGACCGCAGCTGTCACTAAAGAAACCCGGGTGGGCGCTGGCACCGGCCGCGTCTCCCGTGTCATCGGCCCCGTCGTGGACGTGGAGTTCCCGCGCGGGTCCATCCCCGAGCTTTACAACGCGCTGAACGTGGACATCGCGCTCGCGTCCGTTGCGAAGACCCTGACCCTCGAGGTCGCACAGCACCTCGGCGACGGCATCGTCCGCACCATCTCCATGCAGCCGACCGACGGTCTGGTGCGTGGCGTCGAGGTGCGCGACACCGGCAAGCCGATCTCGGTTCCGGTCGGCGATGTCGTCAAGGGCCACGTCTTCAACGCGCTCGGCGACTGCCTGGACACCCCCGGCCTGGGCCGCGACGGCGAGCAGTGGGGCATCCACCGCCAGCCGCCCGCCTTCGACCAGCTCGAGGGTAAGACCGAGATCCTGGAAACGGGCGTCAAGGTCATCGACCTCCTCACCCCGTACGTCAAGGGTGGAAAGATCGGTCTGTTCGGTGGTGCCGGTGTCGGCAAGACCGTTCTGATCCAGGAGATGATCACCCGTATCGCTCGCGAGTTCTCCGGCACCTCGGTGTTCGCGGGCGTCGGCGAGCGTACCCGTGAGGGCACCGACCTCCACCTGGAAATGGAAGAGATGGGCGTCCTTCAGGACACCGCCCTCGTCTTCGGCCAGATGGACGAGCCGCCGGGCACGCGTATGCGCGTCGCCCTGTCGGCCCTGACCATGGCGGAGTACTTCCGCGATGTGCAGAACCAGGACGTGTTGCTCTTCATCGACAACATCTTCCGGTTCACCCAGGCCGGTTCCGAGGTTTCGACCCTGCTGGGTCGTATGCCCTCGGCCGTTGGTTACCAGCCGACCCTGGCGGACGAGATGGGTCAGCTCCAGGAGCGGATCACCTCGACCCGTGGCCGTTCGATCACCTCGATGCAGGCGATCTACGTCCCCGCCGACGACTACACCGACCCGGCGCCGGCCACCACCTTCGCCCACCTGGATGCGACGACCGAGCTTTCCCGCCCGATCTCGCAGAAGGGCATCTACCCGGCCGTCGACCCGCTGACCTCGACCTCTCGTATCCTCGAGGCTTCGATCGTCGGCGACCGTCACTTCGCCGTGGCGAACGAGGTCAAGCGGATCCTGCAGAAGTACAAGGAACTGCAGGACATCATCGCCATCCTCGGCATGGACGAGCTCTCCGAAGGCGACAAGGTCCTCGTGGGCCGTGCCCGTCGTCTGGAGAAGTTCCTCGGCCAGAACTTCATCGTCGCCGAGAAGTTCACCGGCCAGGAAGGTTCCGTCGTTCCGCTGGAGCAGACGATCGATGACTTCGATCGCGTCTGCAAGGGCGAGTTCGACCACCTCCCGGAGCAGGCGTTCAACTCCTGCGGTGGCCTGGACGACGTCGAGGCTGCTGCGAAGAAGATCCTCGGGAAGTAGTCCACCATGGCTGATATGTCAGTTGATCTGGTCGCTGTCGAGCGACTGCTGTGGTCGGGCCGGGCGTCCTTCGTCTCGGCGCAGACCACGGAGGGTGAGATCGGCATCCTGGCCGGCCACGAACCGCTGCTCGGTCAGCTGGTCGAGGGCGGCACGGTGACCATCGTGTCCGACGCCGACGAGCGCATCGTCGCGGCCGTGCACGGCGGATTCTTCTCGGTCACGGCCACTTCGGTGCGCGTGCTCGCCGAATCCGCTGTGTTCGCAGGCGATATCGACGAGGCGGCCGCCAAGGCCGTGCTCGCCGATCCGAATGCGAGCCCGGACGCGCTGACCAAGGCGCAGGGCCAGATTCGTGCACTCGAGAAGGCCGCTACGGCCTGACGGACGCACTGAAGCAAACGGGCGGCGGCTCCAGGAATTTCCTGGGGCCGCCGCTCTTTTCGTATTTCCGGACTGTTCTCACGACACTCTCACCAGTGAAGCCGACTCCGATTGTGATCCGAATTACCTTGTGTGGTTAGAATCAGTCGCCGGTCCGAGAGTGTGATCCGGCGCATCTGGCTAAACCACGGCTATTTCAAGCACTTCCAGCGTTACGTCCATGAGCAGACGCAGAGCGAGGGGTGAATGAGCGGGTTTCGGGCATCGGGTCGCAAGCGGATACTTCGCGGAATAGTGCTGGCAATTGCCGGAATTGTCGAGATTGGATTCTTTTCGCCGGGTGCGGCATCTGCCGACACTTGGGTGCCACTACCGGACGGGTATGTCGAAGGCCCCGGGGTGAAAATCACGAGTCGTGGTGAGCGAGCGATCGTTTCGCCGTCACTGGCGGGCAATGGAGCGGGCCGCACCACCTGGGTCAGCGGCAACGTACACACCGACGTGGATACCCCGGATGGCGTCGTCGGCCCCAATAACGGTCCCTTGAACGCGCCGGGAACCAATAATTCCTCGACGCACGGCTCCTCGAATCTCACGGTCGGCTATGTCGTGGGATGCCAGGTTTCGCTGGGCGGCCTGACCGCATCGACAGGCGTCACGATCAGCCCCACCGCCCCGGGATTGGCGGCCGGTTTCAGCTTCCCGCTGTCCGCGGGGCAGATCAAATGGATCGCGATCAACAACATCGAGCTGATCAAGAGTGGCGGCTACGACATTCAGTACCAGGACATTCCGATGGAGATCCAATCCTGCGGCGGATATGCGCAAGCCCGGCAATTCTCCGTCGTCGAGATCATCGGTGCCGATTACACCAAGGTCACCCTCTACGGCCAGCCCTTCAGCATCGGCTGACGTGCTGCACTCCACGCGAAGGGATCGCATGTTCGGCACAGGGAAATATGCGGGGCGCGGCAAGGTTTTCGGTGTCGCCCTGACCGCGGCGGTGGTTCTCGGCCTCGCGTCACCGGGAGCGGCGCAGGCCGACACGTTCATACCGCTGCCCGGCGGCACCGTCACCCGGGAGCTGCCCGACGGCACCACCGTGACCGTCACCATCGATACCGAATCGGTGAAGATCAGTCCGTCGATGGGCTCGACGCCGGTGCACCGCAATGTGTGGGCGACCGGTCGCGGCGTCGTCGACCTAGCCGGGCCGAGCGCCGCGACCTCGACGGTCAAGATCTCGCCCGGATATGTGGTCGGGTGCCAGGTCGACATCGGCGCGCTGTCCGAGAGTGGCGGCGGCACCGGGACCGGCGACGCGAATCCGCAGACGCTTCCGGCCCTGAGCCAGACGCTCGGTGAAGGCATCACCCTCGGTCCGGGCCAGGCGACGGTCCGCCTGCTGCTCGACCTCGAGAAGCCGGACGACTACGGCATGGAATCGCATAAGCGCTACAACAAGACTCCGGGGCCGCATGCGAGTGTCACCTGGGTGGACGAAACCTTCTCCGTCGACGGCTGCGGCGGATACGCGCAGGCCCGCTCGTTCGTGATGGCCGAGGTCGACACCACCAACTTCATCGGCAATGTGATGGTTTGGAGCGCACCGTTCACCATGGGGTGAGCCGCGTACGTCACATTCGGTGGATGGCGGGGCTCAGTCTTTCTGCGGTCAGTAGTATCGAGCACTAAGCGCGGGCCTTCGCCCCCCTTCGGGGGAACGGCCGGTGAATGTTCCACCAGTGCGGATGTGAAGGAGCGGCATTGCAGACCGGGATGGTGCTTCTGATCATTCTGGTGCTGTTGCTCGTCATCCTGGCGCTGGCCTCCACCTACCGGCTCATCATGTTGCGCCGCGGCGGCACCGCCGCCCTGCTGCGCACGCTGCCCGCACGCGGGCACGGCGGGGGCTGGCGGCACGGCCTGATTCGCTACGACGAGGATTCGCTCGTCTACTACAAGCTCTCCAGTCTGAAGCTCGGACCGGATTCCACGCTGCGCCGACTGTCGATCGAGGTGGACAGTCGGCGTTCCCCGCAGGACGACGAGTACGACATCATGACCGACGAGGCCATCATCGCGCTGTCCGACGGCAATGGCAGCTATGAGCTGGCACTCGATCGCGGTGCGCTTGCCGCGCTGCTGTCCTGGATCGAGTCGCGGCCCTCCGAGCGCATCCGCCGTCGGCCCAACTACTGAGCTTTTTTCCCGGCAAGTCCGGGCGTGCGAGCTACGGTGTCGGTGTGAGTGTGCACCTGACGCGGATCTACACCCGGACCGGCGATGACGGGACGACGGGACTCAGCGACTTCTCGCGAGTGGCCAAGACCGACCCGCGCTTGATCGCGTACGCGGATTGCGATGAGACCAATGCCGCACTCGGTGTCGCGATAGCTCTGGGTCAGCCGGACGAGAAGATTCTCGGCGTACTGCGGCAGATACAGAACGACCTTTTCGATGCCGGTGCGGACCTGTCGACCCCGGTGGTCGAGGACCCGAAGTACCCGCCGCTGCGCATCACCCAGCCCTACATCGACCGCCTGGAAAAGTGGTGCGATGAGTTCAATGAGCCTCTCGCGCCGTTGAATTCGTTCATTCTGCCCGGCGGCACCGCGCTTGCCGCACTGCTGCACACCGCGCGCACGGTGTCGCGGCGCGCCGAGCGTGCCGCGTGGGCCGCCGTCGACGCGCACCCGGACGACACGAACGTGTTGCCCGCGAAATACCTGAACCGACTGTCCGACCTGCTGTTCATCCTGAGCAGGGTGGCCAACCCCGACGGCGACATCCTCTGGCGCCCGGGCGGAGAAGCCACGAGCGCGGGAGCGGACCACTAGGCTGACCCCCGTGAGTGAACGGTTTCTGGTGACCGGGGGCAGCAGGCTCGTCGGTGAGGTCGCGGTGGGCGGCGCGAAGAACAGCGTCCTCAAGCTGATGGCCGCCGCGCTGCTGGCCGAGGGCACGACGACGATCACGAACTGCCCGGACATCCTGGATGTGCCGTTGATGGCAGAGGTACTGCGCGGTCTCGGCTGCGACGTGACGATCGACAGCGGGACGGTGGCGATCACGACGCCCGCGGAACCGAAGTACCACGCGGACTTCCCGGCGGTGACGCAGTTCCGTGCCTCGGTATGCGTGCTCGGTCCGCTGATGGCGCGCTGCAAGCGCGCCGTGGTGGCGCTGCCCGGCGGTGACGCCATCGGTTCGCGTCCCCTCGATATGCATCAGCAGGGTCTGCGCCTGCTCGGCGCGACCAGCGAGATCGAGCACGGCTGCCTGGTGGCGCGTGCCGAGGAGCTGCAGGGTGCGCGCATTCGCCTGGACTTCCCGTCGGTGGGCGCGACCGAGAACATCCTGATGGCCGCGGTGCTGGCCGAGGGGGAGACGGTCATCGACAATGCGGCGCGCGAGCCGGAGATCGTGGACCTGTGCAACATGCTGGTGCAGATGGGCGCGAAGATCGTCGGCGCCGGTACCTCCGTGCTGACCATCGACGGCGTGGAGAAGCTCTCGCCCACCGAACATCGGGTGATCGGTGACCGCATTGTCGCCGCCACCTGGGGTATCGCCGCCGCCATGACGCAGGGTGATGTGCGGGTGACCGGCATCAATCCCAAGCATCTGTCCCTCGTCCTGGACAAGCTGCGTTCCGCGGGTGCGCGAATCTCGTTCGAACCGGATGGTTTCCGGGTGGTGCAGTCCGATCGGCCGCGTGCGGTGAACTTCTCGACGCTGCCGTTCCCGGGTTTCCCGACCGACCTGCAGCCGATGGCCATCGGCCTGGCCGCGATCGCCGACGGCACCTCGATGATCACCGAGAACATTTTCGAAGCGCGCTTCCGGTTCGTGGAGGAGATGATCCGGCTCGGATCCGATGCCCGCACCGATGGGCATCACGCTGTGGTGCGCGGTATTCCGCGTTTGTCGAGCGCGCCGGTGTGGTCGTCGGACATTCGGGCCGGTGCGGGTCTGGTGCTCGCGGGCCTGGTCGCCGACGGGGTGACCGAAGTGCACGATGTCTTCCACATCGACCGGGGCTACCCGGATTTCGTGGAGAACATGCGGTCCCTCGGAGCCGAGATCGAGCGGGTCGGCACCGCTGATTGAACGGCGTGTGTCGGGAGCGTTTCGCGGACGTGTTCGCGAAAACCCCTCCTGAACAGGCGATTTGACATGAGAACAACCAACACGTAACTTATTCCAGGTCAGAGCGACACGGACGCCGACCCGGAGCCGAGACGCCGAGCCGAAAGGTTCAGCGCGGCACAGGGATAACGAGGTAGTACGAGGAGCGCCTGATGATCACAGTGGCTCTCCAAGATCAGCGGATTTGGTTCTGCTGAGACAGTAGGGTTAAGCTTCAACCAGAACAAACAAGCAGCCTCACTGACCAGCCGGTTCACGCCGGGGTTGTTGGTGTGTGCGTGTGTTCTTTGAGAACTCAATAGTGTGTCGATGAATGTCAGTGCCAATTATTTAATTGGTTCCGGTCTTCTGCACCCCCGTGTGGGAGGTCGGACATTTAGTCAGCAAATACTTTTGCTGGCGTTTGATTTTGCCAAGGTTTTCGGAC